>JBCCOS010000054.1:0-1556 GCA_039025235.1 Pseudomonadota bacterium | reverse complement strand
ACCTTTGATTTACACACAGCTTATCTCGGCAATTATCGCGGGCTTCGTTTTCTTCGGCGATCTGCCCGATCTGATTGCATTTGTTGGACTTGTGCTGATCTTCTGCTCTGGCGTGCTGTCTTTGGTTTTTGTGGGCCGCGAGGCCAAACGCGCAATTCAGTGATTTTGATAACCCTCAGTGGTTCGCGCCGCAAAGATTGCTAAGTCATGGCCGACTTATCTGAAACGCTCTTGACCAATGCAAAAGAAACGCACTGAATAATCGTAAAAAACAAAAAACGTCTTTGGCGGTGCAAGAGGGTTATACGTTGATCTACACAAGACTTTTTTCAGCCGGTGTCGGAATGCTCGCTGTATTCGCCACTCTGTTCCTACTTGCGAGCCCGCTTTCGAAAGCGAACGCTCAATCCGAAACATCCGATGGGTCTGACCCGGTTCTTCTGGACGCAATCGTGGATTGGACTGCGCTTACAAATAGCCCGGCTAGTACAATCCGGTCTTTCAATCGCTTAACCGAGCACCTGGAAAAAGCCCTGCTACAGTATGAAGTCGAAAAAACACCGGAAAACAGGTCCAAGATTTATTTGGTGGCGGGCCAAATCGGGTCTCTTTATGACCTCTCAGAAGTCTCAAAAGTTTCGCAGGCGCACACCGCGCATATCACGACGGCGGCGATGCTCGATGTGTTCAACCGTATCGGAAAACCAGACCCATCGCTCGCCCCTAGTGCAGCCGATTTAGGTTCGTACAATAGCGCCGCATATTCCATTCCGGAAACGCCATTTCGAATTGTCTTGCAAGCGGACGGACCTCGAACCGGCGAATGGATTTTTGAGGCACGCACTGTCACCGCCTCAGTAGCCTTTCTAGAAGGTATTTCCACCTTGCCGTTAAAGTCAGACCAGGGAATTCAAAACTGGTCCGATGTACTACAACAAATCACTGGGCCTGCCATTTCTCAGAGATTTGTAGCTGCAATCCCAACGGTTCTAAAACAACCTTTCTTGGGGCTGCCCATCTGGAAAGCGATCGCGGTCGTCTTGTCATTTGTTATTCTGTTTTTCTTGGTAAATTTTTGGCTCAGGATGCTACCAGATTTATCATCAGAGGATGCTGGTTCCAGAGCATACTTCTTTAGGGTTCTCGGGCCTATTGGGGCGAATTTCCTAGTTTATACGATTTATTCTTGGGTGAGTTATCAACTCGCGTTGACGGGCATGTTTTCGTTGATCACCGACATCATGGTGTCAGCTGTGTATTGGATTATTTTTGCTTGGGGTTTCTGGAGAGTTACGAGCGCGATTTCCGAATTTATTCTGGAAAGACAGAACGTAGCTGAAGGCACCGTCGACGCAAATATGATAAGACTGAGTTCTGGCGTTTTCGGTATCGTGGGCTGCGTGATCATTTTGGCGTTTGGGGCGCAGACTATTGGCGTTCCTATCCTTAGTGTTCTGGCAGGTCTCGGTATCGGGGGTGTTGCCGTTGCCTTGGCCGTGCGCCCAACGCTTGAGAACCTGATCGGCGGCATCATACTTTTCCTCGATAAACCAATT
>JBCCOS010000053.1:0-1562 GCA_039025235.1 Pseudomonadota bacterium | reverse complement strand
GATGACGATTAGTTCGCGCCCTCGCACTTCAAGCGCCACATAAGGCTCGCCGTCCTTTGGTATAACCAAGGCTGGGCACTCGTCATTTGTGATCTGAACCTCACGACACTCGGCAGAGGAAAATGGAATATTCAGGTTCTCGAGTGTCTTAAAGACCTCTTTGGCCCGAAGCCTGTCCGACATATGCGGCATGGCCTCAAAGATCGTATCATGGTCATTCCGCCAGCCGCAGGCGAAAAACAGACGCTCCAACAATGACGTGGCCTTGACGACTGAAATATCACTCATGCTGCACCTGCCCGTAATTGCTTCGCTTCTAGACGCTCAAGCGCCCGATCCTCGTCCCATGAGACCAAATCGCTATTGGTGAGCGTAACGGTGGAATTCGCTAGCTTCCGCAGGCGTGGATCAGGACTGGAGACAAATACAGTCGGGCGTGGATCAAGCGCGGCAAGTGTCGCCGCAAAAGCCTCTCGTTCGTTGTTATCAAGCACCGCTGTCGGCTCATCGAGGATAAGCACCTTTGGCTGTAGAGCCAGCGCACGAACCAGTGCAATAAGCTGACGGTTAACCGGATCTTGCTCAAAAATAGAATTACTACCAAGCACCATATTGTAGCCGCGCGGTAGCCGATGCACCCGCGCCTCAAGTCCAAGTTTTATTGAAAAATCCAAAGCGCGTTGAACCTGCTCTGCCCCACCAAATGCGCTAATGTTGTCAAGGAGAGTGCCGCTGAACAGTGCGGGTTCAGCCTCTACCGCCACAATCCCTTCAAAACCACGATTGAGCGTGAATTCTTGCGCCGGATGACCATCGATCAGAAAAGTGCCAGAACTTGGCTCTACCTGGCCCAGAACCATGTCCTGGAGAGCCTTAACGGACCAACCGTCTTCCGCATCCAGCAAAATGAACTCGCCCTTTTCTGCTGAAAAGCTCACATTCTCGAACAGGGGTTTTTGATGCTGCGGATGATCAAACCCAATGTCATTGGCTTCAATCGTACCTTGTAATGGTTTTGCCTGCGCCCCTTCCCCGTAGCTTTTTGGCAAGTCAACAATTTCATTTAGCTTACCCCGCGCCGAAGCAGCGCTTTCGGATTGAACCCAAACACCCATCAATTTCAGCAACGGTTGAATCGTGCGTCCGTTTAGAAGCATGCAAGCCGCCAATTCAGCGATCCCGATTTGCTCAATGATAACAAGATATGCACCGAAGATTCCCATGGCAGCGACAGCAAACTGGCCAAAAACTGCGCCATAGCTTTGTGAAAACCCCGAAAACATGATCATGCGGTGGCTGGTTTGAACCGATTGATCCTGTAAAAGCTCAAAGCGGCGAAGGAGCTGGCGCTCCATAGTGTTGGCCTTTACGGTTGCAATCTGTCGAAACACGCTTTCCAAAAAGGCATATCGCTGCGAATCCAACGCTTTACGTTGTTCGAAGATGGGTTTTTGCGCCGCCGTCAAAATTGCAGTGAATGCTAATACGGCGACGATACTGATCAACGGCACCAAAACAAGCCAACCCCCAATGAAGGCGATTGCCAAGATGAATATCAGAGT
>JBCCOS010000052.1:0-1594 GCA_039025235.1 Pseudomonadota bacterium | reverse complement strand
CGCGCAATTGAGACGGGTTGCTACGTTTTAGCACCTGCGCAAACCGGCACGCATGCAGCGCAATCAGGCCGGCAGCGGACGACCTATGGACATACGATGGCCATCAACCCTTGGGGTGAGATTGAAGGTGAAGCAGGCGACACCTCAGGAATGGTATTTATTGACATCGACAGGCAGAAAGTGATTCAAGCTCGGTCACGTATTCCATCGCTGCATTCTGAAAGAGATTTTGCAAAGCCTTTATGACTGAGAAACAGCTCAATTCCCTTGCTGTTACGCTCTTCAGCGAAATCTTGACCAATGAACAACTGATCCGCAGCGCCCTTGGCCGTGTTTTGCCCAAAGGTATGGAAATTTCCCACTTTTCAGTGCTGAACCATCTGGCACATTCGGGCGGTGAACGGAGCCCGGCCCAGCTTGCCAAGAGTTTTCACGTCACGCGCGGTGCAATGACAAATACGCTGGGAAAGCTTGAAGTGGCCGGCTACGTCCACATTCGACCAGATTGGGATGATGCGCGACGCAAGAAGGTATCGATTAGCCCGGCCGGGGTTCGTGCCCGTGACGCGGCACTTTCGGCCGTTCTGCCGCTTGTTACCGAAGTGGTGAACGATCTGGGAGAGGATAAAGTGCGTGGGACCCTGCCAGTTATGCGTGAGTTGCGCGCACGATTAGAGCGAGACAATTAATACGTCAGGTAGAGTGAACCCCCGGCGCTACAATCTCAAAACCCGTTATCTCGAACTCATACAGCTCGCTGTTATCAGGCCGCATGGCTCGTGCGATAAGTTTGCCATCTTCTGACTGATAAACCGCATGCGTGGTATGCAGCGCGCGATAGCAGTGGTCGCCGTTCGGATAGTAGTATTTGATCATCATAAGCCTTTCGGATGTTCATTTAATTTCAAAACCAAATGGGACTTGCTCGGGTAATCCGCGACCGTCGTTCCACCATCTATTCGGGTTGTCGTTGTTCGGGTCATAGTCTGTACGGCTTGCCCATTCATCGCGCACATATATGATGGGTTCCTCATATTGATGCGCGTTGATGACGGCATCCATAACCTTCTCCAAAATCGTCGCATTGCGTTCCATGGAAATGAAAAGCTGAACCATTGGGTACGTCTGAGAGCCGCCAGCAACGAAACCTTCAAAATGGTTTGTGGTCGTCGAGTTTTCTTCCGGTTGGTTGGTCTCTGCTCCGACCCCGGACACGGTCGCGTTCCGGCGATATCTCCTGTATTCGAGGGGATAGACCTCCATGATCGCATCAAGCAATCGATCCGCATCATCTGGGCGCGTTTGTATCTCGACGCGCCATACTGGGATAAGTGTTCCTGATTTCGCTTTGTAGCTTTCCAGCATTGGTTTCTCCTTTTTGTTTGGAATAACCAATCGCTACTGACAGCATATTGTCAGGAATGTTTGTGATAGAGATCGACATGCCTAGATCGACCAGACTTTTTGAAATCATCCAGTTGCTTCGCGGAGCGGACAAGCCGATCACGGCGCAGAAAATTGCCGAGGTGTTAGAAGTTACCCCGCGCACGATTTACCGCGATATGGCGGCTTTGCAGGCTATGCGTCTGCCGAT
>JBCCOS010000051.1:0-1698 GCA_039025235.1 Pseudomonadota bacterium | reverse complement strand
CGCGCATAGACAGAGCCGAGCTCCAACCCGATCACGCCTGCACCGATAACCACGAGGTTCTTGGGTATCTTGGCAAGCTCAAGCGCGCCGGTGGAGGAGACGACAACCTTCTCGTCAACCTCGATACCGGGCAGCGTCGAGGGCTCTGATCCGGATGCAACGATGATGTTCTTTGTTTCATGCACGTCATCGCCAACCTTTACTTTTCCGGCTCCCGGGATCGATCCCCAGCCCTTGAGCCAGTCAATTTTGTTCTTTTTGAACAAAAACTCGATGCCTTTGGTGTTCTGGCCAATTGTGTCGGTTTTGTAGGCCTGCATTTGCTTCCAATCGACCGAAGGCGTTTTGCCCTTAAGCCCCATGGTGGCAAAGTTATGCTCGGCCTCATGCAACATGTGCGAGGCGTGCAAAAGCGCCTTGGAGGGGATGCAGCCGATATTGAGACAGGTGCCGCCGAGCGTCTCACGGCCCTCGACGCAGGCAGTCTTCAGCCCCAGCTGCGCACAGCGAATGGCGGCAACATATCCGCCTGGTCCGGACCCGATTACGATTACGTCATATGCGGCCATGTTTGTCTCCTAGGGCAGAGGTTGTTTCAAGATGTGTTTTATGAAGAGTTATGGTCATAGAAGTGCGGCCACAAGCATCACAATGGTTGCGATAAAACCAGCGCCGAAAAAGGCGGATCGCCAAGGGACCCAGCCGAAGGCATAGGCAGGAATGTAGAGGATGCGCGCGCCAAGATAGACCCAGGCGCAGGTGGCGGTCAGCGGGCTGGATTGCTCCGACAGGGTGACGACGACGACGGCAATCGCGAAGAGGATCAGCGCTTCAAAATGGTTGTTCATCGCCCGGATCAGACGGCCCGTGCGCGTTGAGACTTGCTCGACAATCGGTTTGCCAAGCCTATCGGGATCGCGGGGCGAAGCGGTCTTACCCGTACCCAGTTCCAAATTAGTCGGTATCGCCATCAGGAAGAATTGAACGACCTGTAGCAGCGCGGCGAGAGTGAGGGCGGTGAGTTCGGGGGTCATTTTATCTCCTCGCAAGATTTGATGACAAACCACCTTACCACCGCAAGAATGGCGACAAAGAAAATGCAAAGAAGAATTAGATTTTTCAAAACCCTGGGCGCATTCAAAGCGTGCGGCGCAGAGGTTCCAGCCACCAATACAAAGTAGGCAACTGTCCATATCACCATCGCTTCAATCAAAGCGATGGTGATACGAAGTTTTTTGAGAGACGAAAAAGCGGTCGCGGCAGCCAAAACGAGCGCTGCCCAAAACATCGCGTTGCTTGTTTCGGGATCAATGAAACTGAAACAATTGATGAAACTTGGATTGGATGTGATCGTCGGGAACTGGAACATTTTGACAGCGCCACTTGCAAGTAAGAGCGAAGCAGCAAGACTTAGAAAAAATCCTGGAATTGGCACTTCTTCGTTTCTATCACTCATTTATCACTGATCCGAATGGGAACGCCGGTTCTTCACAAATCCATTAACAACCGACGCGGATCCTCGAGCGCTTCCTTGACCCTCACAAGGAAGGTCACAGCTCCTTTTCCGTCGACGATCCGGTGGTCATAGCTGAGCGCCAGATACATCATGGGCCGCGCCACGATCTCTCCGTTTACCACCATCGGGCGTTGCTGGATTTTGTGCATGCCCAAGATGCCCGATTGCGGTGGGTTCAGAAT
>JBCCOS010000050.1:0-1908 GCA_039025235.1 Pseudomonadota bacterium | reverse complement strand
GTTCGATTAGCACTGACCGCGGCGCCGATGAGCTCATCACGCTATGGCAGGACCCTGAATTCGACAGCGCACAGGACGCCTTCTATTATGTGCGTGCCCTCGAAAACCCAACCTGCCGATGGTCTACGTGGGATGCCTTAAAAGTTGGTGTGGAGCGCCGACCAGATCTCCCAGCAACCATTGAAGAACGCGCCTGGTCATCACCGATTTGGTATGTCAATGCTGATACACCTGACGCCAACATCCAGTAATCCTTTCAAACGCCTCGCTTTGGACACTTGAACCCATTACGCTATAAGAATGATCACTGAAAATAAATTGAAAAAAGCAATTCACGAAACCAAACGTCTGGGAACGTACTTACTTTTGAACAAAAGACATATGTTCCTTGGCGCCGGACTTGCCGCGTTTTCAATAGCGCTCGTGGTCAGTTTGCCCTACATAACCATGGTGCGGGAATTCCTACAAATTAGATCAATTTTGGATGACCCAGATTACCTATATCAGCTTCCTGAACAAGTACTCGAGGTCAACGAAGAGATAATAATCGCTGAGAAACCCGCTTCCTTTTCCAACTACAAGGGTACACCCAATAGTAATCGAAACGCGTATTTCGGTGATTTGCATGTACACACCGCGCTATCTTTCGATGCCTATGCTTTTGGAGCAACGGCGTCGCCGTCGGATGCTTATCGCTATGCTAAAGGAGAAGCAATCGATCATCCGTCCGGTTTTTCGATGCAACTTGACCGGCCGCTTGATTTCTATGCGGTTACTGACCATGCAATGGTTCTCGGATTAAATAAAGAGGCGGCAGAAGGGTCCACAGCGATACTGGGAAAAGAGATTTCAGCGCTTGTCAATAACCTGAACGCCGAGGGCAATGACCACTGGACAAAAAACTCTAGGCGATTGCTTACCTTTGCCCGCACCGGTATCGAAGTGCCAAAACGCGTTGCAGATGGCAACATTGATCAAAGTGACGTCGCAAGAATTACCCAAAATGCGTGGTTAGATACGATAAGAGCGGCTGATGCCTATTACGATCCCGGTACATTAACGACATTTGTTGCGTTTGAGTATACGACGGGGATTGGATACGCTGTTCAGCTACATCGAAATGTTATTTTTAGATCTTCCGATAGGCTCCCAAAGGAACCTTTTTCAAGATACCATTCACAAAACCCAGAGGGTTTATGGGACTGGATGGATGGATTGCGGGATAAAAACATTGAGACACTTGCGATTCCCCACAATTCAAATCGGTCGGACGGGCAAATGTTCGAATTGGAGGACTGGGCTGGTGATCCGCTGGATGATGACTATACGGAGCAAAGACTAAGGAATGAGCCTCTTGTCGAAATTACTCAAGTAAAAGGCACCTCGGATACGCATCCTCTTTTGTCGAAAAATGACGAGTGGGCTTTTTTCGAAATTGATTCACCCGAGAACATCGGCAGTTATGTACGAAGCGCTTATTTACGTGGGCTTTCCATTGAGGCTGGCGGTGTTCTTAACCCTTATAAATTTGGACTCATCGGATCTTCGGATACTCACGTGGCTGCGTCGTCGATCGATGAGACTAACTTTCACGGTAAGGTTGGAATTATCGACGGAAAACCCGAGGGCCGTGAATCTGTTCCCATTACCGGTATGCGGCGCTTTCTTCAGAACACTTTTTTGCCACCTCTTACAGTAGAGGTTGAAGGCCGAATCTATGAAGGCCGTGGAAGACAAAGATGGGGGGCTTCAGGCCTTGCAGGAGTCTGGGCGGAGGAGAATACCCGCGAGGCCATCTATGACGCGTTTCGCCGTAAGGAAACATTTGCGACGACTGGTCCTAGGATAAAGGTCCGCTTCTTCGCTGGCTATGATTGGACGGACGAGATGCTGCAGTCAGAGGATATG
>JBCCOS010000049.1:0-1952 GCA_039025235.1 Pseudomonadota bacterium | reverse complement strand
CAAAAAAGCATCACCCCAGCCGCGCGAGCGCCGGGCCTCGGATCGGCGATCAGGTCAAAGTTTCAAAGCACTTTATCCCCGCCAAACCGCAAAACCTGTGACCGCCGAACCACCGCAACAAATCGCCGAGCCATCAGGGAGGGTCATGCTGGAAGCATGCCACTGGCATGACCGCTCGCGTGGCGGCTCCGACTCGATACCGCGCGGGATCAAAGCCCAAACGCCAAATAAATCGGTAGGGTGGGTGAAAACCCAAGTTATGATTTAAAAAATGAACGAAATCAAAAGTATACCCAGCGAAATAAGCGCTGCTATTCTAGTTGTAATCTCTACTACACTATATTCAGGCGTTGCTTTTATCTTATCAACAACACCTTTTACACGCATGCGCAACCCGATCTTCGCGGCCCTGCTAAATATCCGCATCGTCTCATCTACGCCCGGCAATGGAGGTGCTCCACTTACCAAAGGTTCTGTGGCGTCATTGATCAATTGTGGAATGTCCGTTCGCCAATCGTTAGCCAGATTATCATCAGAAATTGCAACCAATACTGGCAGCGCTTTTTCCAATGTTGCCTTCGCGCCTTCCGGCAGTTCCTTGATGGACTGCTCATTGATGATCTTGCGGTTCTCTTCCACTTTTGGATGCGTCGCTCTGATCGCCCGAGCGCCCTCCTCAAGCGCATCCATAAGCGCCAGATTTTCTTCACTAGCGGGAAGTTCTTCGGCAACAACGATCTGCCGCGTCAGACCCTTGTGAACACTGACAAATCCCATCTCAATCTGTTGCGGATCATTTCCGTATCGCCCAAAGGCACGCCGCAAGACCCGCGCCTCTCTAGAGCGTTCGTGCAGTCCATTGCTCGGGCTAGCCAAAACGTCATCCAGCGCATCTTGCGCCTGAGACACAGTTGCCGCCAAAAGGTCTGGTTTCACCACTTCAATGGGATTGATTAAGAATTTGCCTGTCTCAGCGTTAAACTCCAAACCCTCTGCTTGTGGTGTTCTTTTCTCAAGAAACTCCGCTTCAATGCGTTCAATTTCTGCCGCGACGGCTTCGGGACCTAAATCCCAAAAACTATCATCTATCGCGATTACTTCCGCTCTTATCGCCGGAGCTTTGGCTCTGCGGTTTGAGAAAGACCTAAGCCAGTCTTCCCAAAATCTCCAAGTGCTATTTCTGACGAGATGAAGACCGATCACCGATAATATAAAGAGACATCGTTCTTCGTCAGGAATTTTGGTTTCGTCTCCTATCTTGCTGCGATGCCCTATTGTTTTCCATATGGTGCGGCTGGGAAGGGTGCTAACTAGTTTACTGCCGTCGAAGTATTGCTCTAGCGCTGCTTCAGGTTTTCCATTGGCCAAGAATTTGACCATTTGTTCTATGTTTCGAATGTGCTTTGCTCGACTGTGTTTTTTCGCGTGAGCACAGATTCGCAGAAGAGTTTCAAAGTCGGGCCTACTTGCGTCTGTCGCATATATTGCAAAAGTAATTCTAAAAGCGAGCAAAGTCGCTCTTACTGCACGGTCACCAGCATGTATGATAGAGTCGTGTACTCTTACCACCTGCAGCAACGCGAGGTGCAGAATTAAAGAGTTTTGTTCTGTTACCGACGCATTGGAAAACTCAACCTTTAATTTTTCTATATCGGCCTTTGTTAGAAAGACTGATCCCGGGTCTGTTTCTTCCACGCTTGACCACCCCCCAAAACCCCTACATATCCCCACCATGACACCGCTCAGCCATATCCGCAATTTCTCCATCGTGGCCCATATCGACCATGGGAAATCCACTCTGGCCGACCGCCTTATTCAGTCCACCAATACGGTGGCTGAGCGCGATATGAAGGAGCAGTTGCTCGACAGCATGGATATCGAGCGCGAACGCGGCATTACCATCAAGGCCAACACCGTGCGCATCGATTACACCGCGCAGAACGGCGAGGCCT
>JBCCOS010000048.1:0-2011 GCA_039025235.1 Pseudomonadota bacterium | reverse complement strand
GCTCGACACCGCGGCGACACAAGTGAATAGATGGAAAAGGGGCCTTAATTCGGCCCTTTTTTATTGTTTTTTTCTTGCTTAATAAACGTGCTTCTCCGGCGAGCGGGTTCATAACATGCTGAATCGCATTTCTTTTTTGTCAGTCCTTTTTCTGGTTTGGCCTTTCACAAACGCCCAAGCAGGCCCGGTTTTAGCTGACAGCCAACAAAGCTTTGCATCCGCCTGTTTGGCGGATGAGCAAGTGCCATATCGCATGGTTGAGATTTGCTCGACCGCACTTTCTGACGCCCATTTGACCGAGAAAGAGCGTGTCGACTTACAATTTCAGTTGGCAGAGGCGCTTTATGATATCGATGAGAACGAACGTGCTGCTGTGGCCTACAAAAACATCTTGAAAGAAGACCAGGAGCACACGGGCGCATTGAATGGCCTTGGCTGGCTTGCACATGATCACGAGAATTGGTCATTGGCGGCGGATTACTTTGCTAAGGCAGGGGCTGTTCGGATATCTGCCCAAGCTTTGGCGGGCGAAGCATCCGCTCGGTTACGATTGAACCAGATAACTGTGGACGACTTTGTCACAAGAATGGACGCAGCTCTTGTTATGTCGCCAGATTATGCATGGGTTTTGCGGGAAAAGGCTTGGCTGCTCTTTGATAACGGTCGAGCCGAAGAGGCAGAAATTGCTGCCCGTCTTGCCGTTCAAAAGTTCGAAGATGACCCATACTCATTGTATGTGCTTGGGTATCTGCTGAATGAACGCGAGGCTTGGGAGGAAGCGTATTTTTATCTCAACAAAGCGGTGCAAATCGGTGACGCATTCACGGCTGTTTACTCAGAAAGGTCACTTGCAGCTTTCAAACGAGGATATTTGAAGGTGGCGCTAAATGATGCAGCTCGGGTTATAGAGGCGTGGCCGAAGAATTCGACCGGATATGTCAGGCGCGCTCGTGCACTTGAAGGTTTGGGTCGTCGTGCGGAAGCGATCTCGGAATTGCAGGCGCGTCAGGCCGCAAAGCACAATGATTTTCAGGCCTATTGGCTGGCGGATTTACTTTTTAACGACGAACGGTATGAAGCTGCTGCTAGGGTCCTGGCGAGAACCATGAAAGAGGGTGAGCCGGACTATCACGATCATCTATTCATGGCGCTTCTGGGATTGGAAACCGACGACAAGGTATTGGCTCAAACGCATATCGATGTCGCATTAGAACTCAATCCGGATGCATCTTATCCGTATTTTTATCAGTCGTTACTCTCGCTTGAAGAGGGCAATTTCGAAGTGGCTGACGCAAATATGAAGACAGCAGTGAAAAACGGATTGCCGGAAAGCTCAATCCGGCATTTCCTGGGGCAACTGATGAAAAACGGTAAATATGTAAAAGCGATTAAGATGGGCGTTGATTTGCGTCAGCATTGACGCAGGATTTGCTCACTTAAACCTGATCGACTTTCTGGTTGGTAGCAAAACGTTTGCGATACTCTCTCGGGGTCAGGCCAATCAGTTTAAAGAATACCTTGCGAAAGGCAGAGGTGTCTTCGTAGCCCACTTTGTAGGCGATCGTGTCAATGGTTTCGGGTGTGAATTCCATCATCTCTCGCGCTTTGCCGATGCGCATTGCCTGAAGGTATTCCGAGGCGTTCAATCCCGTCGCTTTGAGAAAACGGCGGCTAAATGTCCGTTTGCCCAGCCCTGAATATATGGCCATGTCGGCGATACTGATTTGCTTTTCATATTGCGTCTGCAACCAGTGTTGGGTCTTTAGAACAGCAGCATCGCCGTGATTGAGACGGGGTGAGAAATTACTGTAATAGCGTTGTTCACGTCCGTTCGGGTCGACAAGGAAAAATCTAGCAGTCTCAAGCATAATAGACGGCCCCATCACACGCTCTACCAACCGAAGGCCAAGGTCGACCCAGGCCATCAAACCACCGGCTGTGATAACATCGCCGTCGTCGACGATCAATTTATCGATGTCGAGCGCAACATTCGGGTGCTGCCTGGCGAAGT
>JBCCOS010000047.1:0-2534 GCA_039025235.1 Pseudomonadota bacterium | reverse complement strand
GCATCTGAACTTGCCTGGCAACGCCCCAACACGCCCTGGACAGGCACGCCAATCCTGTGAAGGGCTTCAGCATGAGTCATGCCCATAAATCCAGTGCCAACGATGGCCGCTGCGCGGGTCATATTTACCTCCTCCCTATGCCGATATCTGGCTGGCCATGCGCGGCCTATTGACATCAGTCCTTTAATACTTTTTAAGAATGTAACCGGTTACATAATCACTGTCAACTACTTGAAAAAATTCGCCTCGCAATGATTGGCGAACCAGAAGCAATCATACCCTTCTGGAAAAATGAATACGACACTTGAACAAATAGACCGGCAGGGAGAAAAAAATGAGTATACACAATTATAGTCAGCTCAGCCTTATGATGTTCTTCCAATACTTTATTTGGGGTGCCTGGTTTGTGACTTTAGGAACCTACCTAGCGGGCATCGGTTTTACTGGTACAGACATTGGTTATGCTTATCTGATGAACAATATTGGAGCTATTATTTCACCTTTGATCATTGGCTTCATTGCCGACCGGTTCTTTGCATCAGAGAAGGTCTTGGCAGTCTTGCATTTAGCGGGCGGAGCGATTTTATTCTTTATGGCAGATTTTGTGTCCGCCTCAGCAATCATTCTGAGCCTGTTGATTTATAATGCGCTTTATATGCCGACACTGGCGCTCACTAATACAATCACCTTAACGCAGGTAGAGAAGCCCGATCAGCACTTTCCCCGCATTCGTGTATGGGGAACGCTTGGTTGGGTTGCGTCTGGCCTGATGATCACTTTTGTATTGGGCGCCCAGTTGGCGGACATCGAAGCTTCGTCGCTGCCGATGAAGCTTGCAGCGGGCGTCTCCATCCTGTTTGGCTTGTTCAGCTTTACTCTGCCACACACCCCCGCCCCAGCCGCAGGCAAGCGTGTTCAACTCCGCGATATTATCGGGCTAAACGCATTAGTGCTATTCAAGGACAGGTCCTTTTCGGCTTTTGCCGTCAGCTCGCTCCTTATATCAATCCCACTCGCTTATTACTACGCATTCACAAACCTATTCTTGAATGAACAAGGCATGAGCGGCGTGGCGGCAACAATGAGCCTTGGCCAAGTATCTGAGGTTCTTTTCATGGTTGCAATGCCGTTTCTATTTCGCAGATTTGGCGTCAAGTGGATGTTGCTAACCGGAATGTTCGCTTGGGTGATCAGATATGCATTCTTTGCATCTGGTGATTTGTCGACAGGCGCTTGGATGCTATACTCTGGGATACTTCTGCATGGAATATGTTATGATTTTTTCTTTGTCACGGGCCAGATCTACGTCGACAAGAAAGCCGATCCAGCTATCCGAGCAAGCGCTCAAAGCTTAATTGCGCTTCTAACCTATGGTGTTGGACTAGCCATCGGCTCAATCGCTGCTGGACGCACCGTAGATATACTGACAATTGACGGCGTTAAGGACTGGCCCGCGATATGGTGGACCCCCTGTATCCTGGCGGCGTTGGTTGCATTTTTCTTCACCTTAGCATTTAAAGACGAAAGCGAAGCGTTGGAAAAGGTTTCATCAGGTTAAAAATGTCCAACATTAGAGATGTTTCCAAAGTTGCCGGAGTGTCCGTGGCGACCGTCTCGAGGGCTTTACAAAAACCTGAACTGGTAACGGAAAAAACGCGCGCGAAAGTGGCCGCTGCCGTCCGCGAATTAGGCTACCAACCAAATATGATGGCGCGAAACTTCCGCCGCAAAAAGTCCTTCAACATTTTGGTTCTAGTACCTGATTTCTCGAACCCATTTTTCTCAAAGGTCATACGAGGTATTCAAACGACAGCTAGATCGTATGGATATAACATACTGCTGGGAGATACACAAAATCATGAAGACATCGAAGAGGAAATGGCGAGTTTATTGCTGAGCAATCTCGCCGATGGAATCATTCAGTTGAGCGCCCGGTTTCCATTTGAAGACCTGAACGCTTCGGGCGGAAGAATTCTGCCAATCGTCAATTGTTGTGAATGTGTTGAAACTGACAGCATGCCTACGGTTTCACTTGACAATGTAGGTGCGGCCCGGGCCGTCGCAGACCATCTCATTTCTCTCGATCACACAAGTATAGGGATTATTTCAGGGCCGCCAGATAGCCCCTTAACAAAATCTCGTTTGTCCGGTTTTCTATCGCGTCTTGATGAATCTGGCGTCTCGGTTCGCGAGGATTGTTGTGTCGATGGCGATTATTCGATCGAATCTGGTGCTCTTGCGATGAAAGAGCTGCTTAGACTGCTCACACGCCCGACAGCCGTTTTCTGTTTCAACGATGAAATGGCATACGGAGCCATGCAGCAGATAAAGGCGGTCGGATTGCGGATCCCAGATGATATTGCTCTAGTCGGCTTCGATGATCTTCCATATTCGCGGATTATGGAGCCAAGCCTCACAACTGTTAGTCAGCCCTCTGAAGGCTTTGGGCCAGCCGCTGTGGAGCAGTTGTTAGCGCTTATTAACGGATATGACCTTCCTTCCAGGCACATACAGCTTTCGTTTGAACTAAAAAG
>JBCCOS010000046.1:0-2606 GCA_039025235.1 Pseudomonadota bacterium | reverse complement strand
TTCGGCGGCAAAGCACCGATGGTTTTGTTCTCATGGGCCTCTGCCGGGGATCCGCGCGGTTACGTCTATGACCGAGACAGCGTGCTTTACGCACGCGATGACCTGGAACAGCTGATCAACCAATTCACGCAAAACAGCAATGATCGCGTTGTGCTCGTCGCACACTCCATGGGCGCGCAGCTGGTAATGGAGGCGATGCGCCAGGCGGCGTTGCGTGGTAATCGTGCGATGCTTAACAGGATCAACGGTGTTGTCCTCATGTCGCCGGATATTGATCCTGACGTTTTTCGCCGCCAGGCGCGCGCGATTGGCAAGTTGCCCAATCCTTTTCTGATTTTTGTGTCCCAAGGCGACCGCGCGCTTGAGGCTTCTGGATTTCTGACTGGGCAAAAGGCGCGTCTGGGCGTGCTGAATTCACCGCAAGAGGTCGCTGATCTGGACGTGAGCGTGATCGATTTTACGGCGCTCTCAGATGGCGAGAACCTCGATCATTCCGTGGCTACCACATCGCCCGCCGCTATTTCCGTGCTGAAAGGGTTGATCGAACAAGCAGAAACAGGTGAGGGGGCCTTCGAGCGTTATCTAGTGCTAGGCACGAATTCCGGCGCGCTTCTTGGGCGAGGTAGTTTGCCTTAAAGTCACGAACCTTATTTTAATCTGGTGTCGTCTATATAGCGCCACCATTGGCACACAAAATCGCGTATTCTACTTCCTCCTCACTGAGTTCACTGTGGGTTGCCACATATTGCTTGATTACTGTCTCGGTTTCTGGATGCGCAACGTGATTTAATCCATGCAAAGCCGCAAATTGACAGTCGAGGTTATCAAGTTGAAGAATTTTACGTAACGTTGTGAACATCGCATCTTGGAACCGCTTGTGTTCGAGGTTGTTTTTTGGATCGGCTATCTGCATCGGGTGAATGTCGTAGGCCAATCCGTCCCACCACATTTCACAAGCATGCCCCAATGTATCTTTGGCGAATACATCGCGATAAACGAAAAACATCGCCTCAATTAATGACACTTTAATCTCGATTGGTATGTCTTGTTCCCAAATAAGATCTGACAGATTTCCCTGGAAGCCAGAACCAAACATTGCCCAGCAACCTTGCTCAAGTCGAGGAAGATCATACTTGCGAAAAAGAGTTTCTGAGTTCTCGAGTAACTCAGTAAATCGGAGGGCGTTATGTTTCGCATCAAACAAAATCACTGTTTCAAACTGATGATACCAGACGTTTTCGCTGCCAACTGGGTGAACGTCGTGATCGAATACAAAGGCCTCAAAATCTATTAAAGACGCTTCACGAATATCGAATACATTTTCAGCCATTTTGAAATTCTTGAGGTTTTTTGCGTTTTTTGAGTTTATTGAGCGATTGTGGCTAGGCGAAGGCAGAGCCCTACTAGCGTTCTAATTTTTATAAGGCAAAGTCTTAGCGAAACGATTCGCACCTGCTTTTCAATTTTTTACGACGAATTTTGTGACATAGGAGGCTGTAGCTCGAGCCTTGTGGTCTTGATTTTAAGTGGTAATTTGTCATCGTTCTCAGGGCGGGGTGGAATTCCCTACCGGCGGTATGCAAATTCAGGTTTGTAAGCCCGCGAGCGCCTTCTTTTTGAAGGGTCTAGCAGATCAGGTGAGAGGCCTGAGCCGACGGTTACAGTCCGGATGAGAGAGAACGCGCACCACCCCGCTTCGGCGGGCGCGACTGCGTGTGATCGCCTTGGGTGACGTGTTGTTACGAAAGGAGATCAAAATGACACACACCCGCTATGCATTCGTTCAGGCCAATTGGCATTTCGATATTGTAAGCCAGGCGCTTTTTGGGTTCACTGCTATCATCGACAAGACGCGCGTTGATAGCTTTGTCGTACCCGGCGCTTTTGAGCTTCCATTGAAAGCGCGCGATCTTGCCGAGACTGGAAATTACGCCGCTGTGGTTGCGGCTGCTTTTGTCGTGGATGGCGGCATCTATCGTCACGATTTTGTTGCTCAGGCTGTTGTCGATGGTTTGATGCGCGCGGGTCTGGACACCGGCGTTCCCATCCTATCGGTATCCCTCACACCGCATCATTTTCAGGAAACGGAGCACCACACAAAGATCTTTCGGGAGCATTTTGTTGTCAAAGGCAAGGAAGCAGCTGAGGCTGCCCTATTGCTCGAAGACGACCGGTTAGAAATGGTCGTCTAGTACGACTTAAGAAAGTCTAGCCATACTGGGCCAGCATGTCCTTGAGGTCGTCAAGCGTGTTGGCCTCTTTCAAGGGTTTGTCATGACGCCAGCGTTTCATGCGGGGAAAGCGTAGGGAGACGCCGGATTTGTGCCGTGTCGATTTCGCGATACCTTCAAAGGCAATCTCAAAAACATGTTCGGCGCGCACCTGCCGCACTGGGCCGAAGCGTTGCAATGTGTTCTTGCGCACCCATGCGGTGATTTGGCGGAATTCGGCGTCCGTCAGGCCAGAATAGGCCTTGGTAAAGGGCACAAGCTCATTGCCGTCGCGTACCGCAAAGGTGAAATCGGTAAAGAGAGTGGCCCGCCGCCCATGCCCTTGTTGCGCATAGATCATCACCGCATCGATGGTCAGCGGGTCGAGCTTCCACT
>JBCCOS010000045.1:0-3506 GCA_039025235.1 Pseudomonadota bacterium | reverse complement strand
TTATCAATCATCGATATTCCTTCATAAAAAACTCCAATAACACTGCACGCGCACCCCCTTCGGCACAATCGCTAGTTGGATCATAGGTGTGTACCGAAACGGTCACACCTGCGGCATTGACTATGCGTTCAAGTTTAAATGAGTTGTTTGAAAAGCTAGGGCACTTGTAATTTTTTGGTTGGAGGAATTTGTGCGCGATTCAAAAAAAGAATGGGTGATTGTTGCCGGGGGTGTCGGCGGCATTGGGTTTGCAACATGCAACAGGTTGCTAAACGATGGATATACCCCATTGGCGATAGACTATAATCAGCCAACCGATGAACAACAAAAATTCTTTGCGGAGTCCGGCGATCGAGCGTCATTCAAGCATTGCGATATAAGGTCTTCCAATGACATTTCAGCAATAATTCAGAGCATCCCGACTAACGACCATCTCAGAGCTGTCGTTCTAGCCCATGGCATAGAAACGCGCGCCGCACTTGAAGACCTAACAGAAGATGATTTCCGTCAGGTTATGGACGTAAATGTAGTTGGCTCTATGCTTCTTTCACAGGCAGTCGTTCGTCGCTGGCTTGAAACAGATGGCCAGAGCAATTCTCGCTCGATTGTTCATGTCTCATCGGTTAATGGCGTTATCGCATCGCCAAACCACACCGCTTACGGATCGAGCAAAGGCGCTGTTGAACAGATGACGCGTGCGATGGCAGTCGAATTGGCACCTAAAGGTATTCGAGTGAATGCCGTTGGCCCAGGGGCGACCAACACACCAATGATGGATGAATTACTTGTCGAAGACCCGTCGGCCCTTGACACGGTTCTAATGCGCACACCGATGCAACGACTGGCACAACCGGAGGAGATTGCATCTGTAATTTCATTCCTGATAAGCAACGATGCAAGCTACGTTACGGGTCAAACTATTTTCACGGACGGCGGACGAACGGCCCAAAACCTTACACATTGAAAATGCGCGAAACTAGCAACGAATACCGGCACGTCGGCATTGATTGCAAGCAACAAGGAATACTACGCTTAGATAAACACCGCCTAGTAACTTAAAGAATGCGAACCCATGACCAGGGATGCCCCAAAGAACGACGGCTTTCAAACCGCGCGCCGTTGGAACATACAAATACGACAACTCCATTATTTCATCGTCGTCGCCGAAGAAGGGAATCTCGCAAAAGCGTCTGAACGTCTCAACATGGCAAAGTCGCCTCTTGGCCGCCAAATCCGGCAAATGGAAGCAATCCTCGGCGCAACCTTGTTCACCCGATCGCAAACAGGAATGACATTAACTTTATCTGGACAAGAGTTGCTATCGGACGCTTACCGCATTCTTGAAAGCTGCTGGCTCGCCGAAGAGAAAGTGGCGAAAACAGCCAATGGTGTTTCAGGAATCGTCGATATCGGTTTCAGTGATGACTTCATGTTTAGCGAATTGGGTAGTGCTATTAATCAATTCAAACGGGAATACCCAAACGTGGTTGTCTCAGCAAACCTCGCTAACAGCCATGAAGTTATTGAATCTCTCCGTCTTGGCAAATTGCAAGTAGGGCTTTTGAATTATCCCCTCCCGGCAAATGCACCGGAACTAGCATCGAATATGCTTCCAAGTGCCCCCCTCTATATAGCGGTATCGATGAAGCATCCTCTTGCCCGAAGAAAAACAGCATCTCTCTCAGAATTCAAGGATTCTGTATTTATTACTGGTAATATTGTTCCGCATAATGCTTTTTATCTTCAAGCTGTGACGCTTCTACGCAGGGCAAAGATATCACCGGAATTCATGAGCAACATATGGCCAAAGGAATTTCAACTTGACTTAGTGAGCAGCGGCGCAGGTGTTACGCTGCTTACATGTCCAAAATCACGCCCGATGAGACCTGACATCGCTCTACTTCGACTAAAAGACAGTGGTGCATCGATAAAACGGTGTATTGTTTAGAATGAAAGCAAACAGAGTACAAATTACATAGGTGAATTTATTCGCATTGCGGAAGACAAATACACAGCCTAAGAATCTGGGCAAGGCAACTGCGAGTGCTGGTATCGACGATGGCCGTCGCGTCTCGCAGACCACGACCGCTGGACGTTAAAACTAGGGTCCACACCAATATAGATAGGCCCCCTGAAAAATGACTATCGTTATGATTTTCCTGGATTAGCCATTGTTTGTAACGTTATCGGTCTAAAAGAAAGCACAGCTTTAGGTTCGAAATGTCGCAAACTGTGCTTCCCTTCTGACATTGAATTGACCAGCCGTGTATCGACCCAGTTGATTTCTCCTCATGCGAAGAGAACGAATAAGTGGCGATGAACGAGATATTGACGGACGAGATCAAACGCTGGACGGCGAAGCGTACGACGGCGCTTGTTTTGATATTATTTAGGGAAAGACGACGGTTGCCGAGGCGTTCCGGACGGACGACCTGATACCCTCAGAGATTGAGGAATGGGTCGATGATCGCCGTCGAGGCATGGAGAAACCTCTACGGGCGAACCTGCTGAATGTGGCGCCGCACTACGAGAAGTAACTTAGCGATCTGCAAGAAGCGTATGACGAGGCTATGTTGGGGTTGCTGGCGGGAAAAAAGCAGCAGACTCTCATGGAGCAGGAGGACGACAAATGATCCGGATGCGCCATGAGGGCCTTCGTGCCGATGAGACGCCTAAGTCCGTTACAAAGCTCTGTCGCTGGTTCGAGGTTCGAAAGCGGACGGTTTATTACAAGCCGACCAATGCCACACCGAAGATCGATCCCACGTTTGAGATGCCGATCAAAGCCCTGATCGAAGAAAACCCATCCCTAGGGTATCGCGCGGCGGCATGGCTCCTGGGGTTCGATAAGAATACTGTGCAACGCATGTTCCAACTTAAGGGCTGGCACGTGCACAAACGATCCATTCGGGCGCGTCCGCGTATTCAGGCATTACCTCAGTTGCTTTAGCGTCTAATGAAAGGGCGCCGAATGAAAGATAGTCTACGGATATTACTTGTGTCTGGGCCCGCGTCTGGGCAGGAAAGGACGGTTGGGGCACCATCGCATTGGTAATGGATTGCCACACACGTGAGATGCTTGACCAGCATTTGTCACACTATAGCAAAGCGACGACAGCCGCGTCAGCCCTGGAACATGCTTTGATCGCGCGGTTCGGGACTTTGGGTCGGGTCGGAACACCGTTCTTGCGGCGTACTGACAATAGACTGGTTTTTACCTCTCGGCACTACACGGCGCTAGAGCGCTTCGCTGATAAGTGTGTGCGGACATCGGCAAAAGAAGAGCGACGAAATTAAGACTTAGAGCCGCGTTCCGATTCCATCGGAGCGCGAAAAGCTCTAGTGAAGAGCTATGGCCTAAAACATTAGAGCAACGGACGCTCTGTTTGAATCATAATTTTGACAATTGAGCGAAGCGTGATTCCTTCTGGTTGGAGGTGATCATGCAGGCATTATCAGAAGATATCCGGTCTCGCGTTGTGACTTTTGTTGAGGAAGGCGGCTCG
>JBCCOS010000044.1:0-4529 GCA_039025235.1 Pseudomonadota bacterium | reverse complement strand
CCAGCAGCGCTTGCCGTTTTAATAACACGTCCTTCATCATCTGACGTCAGACCTTCGCGCCATTTCTTACCGACAGTATCCAGCAATATTAGCGCCGATCGCTTGTTGCATTTTTCTATGTGAGCCGTCACCGCATCAATGGCTTCGCGCGACACAGCCGCTTCAATTTCTCGAATAAGGACGTTCTCTTGAAACCGCCTTGCGTCACGAACATGCGTGAACAAAGTGCGTCGCGGCGGCAATATATAATGATGATGAAAAAGCCAGATCATGCCATTGCGGTAAAGCGCTGAATTATCAGCAGTGCCGACCGCTTCCTTGCGAAGGTGAGCCGTCAACCCTCTAACGCAGACGTTCGTCAGTGTTTGAAAGCCGGAATATTCGCATGCCCAACGTTGATGATCATGCAACGTCCGTCGTCGATGGTATAATGACCTGATGGAGGCGAGATCCGGCGATGAAATGCCGAGCTGCGCCGAAAGGTGGTGAAGAATTTCAGGAGAAACCAGTTTCGACGAATTCAGAAAACGACCCGCCGTCCGTATGAAACATAGTTGAAGAGCAGCGCCCAGTCGGTTCAGGGCGCCGCGTCGACTGGCCAGCGCTGACAGATCATAATCGGAAAGGGAAAAACAAAACTCGATATCGAACGCCGATAAGTCAGCGGGAATATCTCGCGCCCCAAGAAAACGATATTCGTATTGATCCATGATTCACCCCATCAAAATCACGGTCAAACCTCAGCCGATTCTTTGTCCAAATACCGCAAAACCTGATTATACAGGAAAATCAACGATCTAATAAAAATTGACGCCGAAAACTCAATAAAATCAATGCCCCCTTATCGTCACTTTCTGCATGAAAAGCGGATTAACCCCGACACTGCACACTACCGTGAATGGTTAGGCAAAATTGGCCCAAAGACGCTCTACATCGAACCGGGGAGCCCTTGGGAAAACGGATACAACGAATCTTTCAATGGCCGGCTGCGGGACGAATGCTTGAACGTGGAACTCTTTAATAATTTGATGGAGGCGAAAATCATCATCGAGCGATGGCGCATCGAATACAACACAATCCGTCCACACACATCATTGGGCTACAAACCGCCAGCGCCCGAAACAGTCCGCGCGGCCGATCTGGCTCCTGCTATGTGGGGGCTCCCACCAGATCGGCCTTCCATCGAAAGCAAGATCATAGTTCCATAAAAGGTGGCTGCGTCGATGGGGTCTCGTCATAAGGAGGTGGATATACTGATTTTTTCACGTATCTCTGCTACATCTTTAATAGATTCATTTTCGAACAAGTCCTCAACACTATTTTCGATAAGGCTAACGGCGTTTTCGGCGGCGCCGGGTTTCTCATCGTACAAAATGGTTTCAACACCGCCACGGGCGAAACAGATTGCCCATGCACGGCCAATGTTGCCAACCCCAATACATGCTACTTTTCGCATCGCCTACTTCTTTTCAAGAACGAAATTACTGCGAATCTGGTTCTTCGAACGTTGTGACTAAATGGTACGTAGAACGGTCCTGCCATAACGTAGGTTTCGCGGGAGTAGCTGCCCCTGTACTCGGATAATTCTGTTTAACAACAGCTTCATCACCGACTGCGGCGTAGCGCCATTTATCAGGGTCCGGCCCCAATTTACTTTTGACTTCGGTCAGGCCCTTTTTTAGTGCGTTCTCGATCATAAAAGCGCATTTTCCCTTATCTCCTTCTCCGCAATAGGGACGAGACATTGGTTGTTGTTGGCCGCTACCAAACTGTGTTTCCAAATCTTTGTATAGATATTGAACCCATTTTGTATGAAGGAACCAATCGCTTCTGAAGCCATCAAGCCCGCCAAGTACTGACTCGCGCTTTTTAACGTCATTCATGATCTCCTGCCCCAATACTGGTAAAAATACATCAGGATAAAGATGACGCCATGTGGCATCCATGAGCGCAATTGCTGCGGCATGCTCATAGAACCCATCATTATCCATATCTCTTCTCAACGCCCCATCTTGAACCCATGCATCCACACGTGTCAGTAGATTTTCAATCTCGTCATCCTGAGCGATACCGATAATACGGCGAATGGTAGGATACAGGAGTAAACTGGGTCGGTCAGTCACTGCGGCGTGAGTGTAAATTCGAATTACATCCTCTAGCGAAAGTTTACGCTGTTCGAGCATTTTTTTTGCTGGATCACGCAACAAACGCGTTCGATGCGCTGGCCCATTGCTCCATACAAATGCCGTTGAGGGCCAATTCAGTGACGATTGAGCATTCCAACCGACTATTATGCCACTTTCCGGGTTTATGACGTGCGGGTGATCTTCTGGAGGGTAGGGACGATATTCATATGTGTCTGGATTGAAATCAGCCCAATCCCATTCGCCTGTACCCCAAATCGGAAAATCATTATTTACGCTCTCGGCACGAACTGGAGTGATCGCCGGATCTACTGCAGCAATTTCATCGGCACTGACATAGTAGAATGCAGCGTATAGTCCCACTTTTCCAGCAACCGTTTTGATAAGATCGTTAGCTGAGGTAATTTTCGATGGGGAAAATAATTGAGAGTAGGCAGGGTAATTCATACCCTCACGCTTGTAAGATGACCGTGCCTGGACTAACGCAACCGGAGCGCCGTCAACTGTTGCATAGCCTAAGACTGGACCATGCACACTCCTCATTGAATGTAAGGTAAAAGTTCTTCCAGTTGGTAAGTCCCTTGTTTCCGTGCGTGTCGTGAACTTCCTACATTCACCTTGATAAGTGTAGTGATTACTTTCAAGCGTTGGTGCTTCACCATTTGGCTCACACAGCTGTTCAACAAATATATCAACCAGGTCGTTAGGTTGAACGGTAAGTGAGAAAGCATAGTCTCGGCTGCGCGCGCCATTATAGGGATATGGTCCGACAAACTCCAAAACCCCGTGCGCTATAAAGTCCGGTGCGATGATCTGTATTTCATGATCCACGGGATGGGGTGTTGCTGGAGGGTCTTGGGGGCCTTGCGAAGCTAAGGAAAAGCCAGTTGTTGTTGCGTAGGGTGCAATCAAAAATGCGTTTGACTTTGTGGGTGTTGGCGGCACCTTCCCGTCGCTTCCAATTTTGACATCCCCTATTTGAAGCGCCGAACGGGCTACGAATGAGTCCAAATCGGGGAGAGCATTTCCGTCGAGGGGACGCGCCCCGCGCGGCGGTATATTCGAAGGTGGGGCATAATACGGCGTTTGTGGATCAGCGACTGATCGGAGGTCTGCGTAGACTTTTTCTCCTTCTTCGATACCAAATCGATCCGTTAGCTGTCGGTAAAGCCGCGTTGGGCCACGACCGGCGTTAGCGACACTAAAAGGTGAAAAAGCAGCCGTCATAGAATAGGCTGCTATCTTTAATTCATCATACACTGACCAGTCCGCTGGGGTAAGGTCGCGTCGCCTAAATTCTATTGGAAGGAGGTTCTCATCCGAACGTGTTGCCGCGATATAGGCATTTATCCCCTGAATATAGTTTTCTAAATCAGATTGAGCGGTCTTGCCTGCGTCCCCGTAATCAATGCCGATCTGATCCCACATTTCTTCCCACTCTTCTTGTGAGTAATCTATCAGCGTAAATATTTTCGCGTCGCTCTTCAGATTTTTGTTTTCCTCTCCAGGCCCAAGCAACGTCGCTAAAGAAGCGTCTGCGCGGTAACGCATCACCTCCATTTGCCAAAGTCGATCCTGTGCACGAGCATATCCAACACCGAACATCGCTGCAGCTCTGGTATCACCATATACTCGCGGAATGTTATGAGTCTTATCGCGAACAATGCGAACATCTTCTCTTAATTTTATTTCTGATCTGATTTCGTCGGAGGGGATCGGATCGAAGCTCAATTTTCGGAAATAGGTTTCGATATCTTTGGCGTCAAAGTTATCGACGGCATTCGGAAGCGCAGCATATTTCTCTCGCTGGCTTGTGAAGCTTTTTGCGTTTATTGCGCCGTCGTCAAGTATGTTTTCGCCCTGGCCAGGTGCAAATATTCCGTAGACGACAGGTTCAGGATTTGCAGTTCGCGTCGCAAGGGGGCGTTCCGGTTCTTTTGAACAAGCACTTAAAAGAACAAGTGTACAAATAGAAAATATTGATCGAAACACTAGATGTATCTCCAACGGTTGCGACCGCTCTTACAAAAGCAATCATAATCCTAACGATTCGCACAAAAGTCTGCTCCGTGCACTTGTCCTAAAGAGGGCGGCAAGCCACTGCATTGTAGTAAAATCCCACCTATATCTGGCTCCGTCTTTTCGCGGGTCATCGCAACTGAACATACATCATCGCAAAGCTGGTTCGGATCAAGAGATCCGTCACATGCAATCATTCGCTTGAACTCATCGCTTGATTGCATCTCCCTGATGATGAGTTGTTCAGGATTGTGAATATCGCAGGCTTCATAGAGACGCTCATTCATCGATGTTGACGATGCTGCGATGACGCCTAGCTTTTTCTGACCCAAGCCCTGCAAAACAAAGGGCACCTGGATCAACACT
>JBCCOS010000043.1:0-5383 GCA_039025235.1 Pseudomonadota bacterium | reverse complement strand
CGTGGAAAAATAACAACCAGAAACGCTATTGCCTGATCACCAACATCCTAATGACAACGCATAAATCGAAAATAACGCAAACCAAAACCACGTGGCCAACCCTAGAAAACCATACCGTATTTAGGTATTTCAGCAGCCTGCTAAAGCATTTCAAAGCCAAGTGTGTGCGGTTGGCGTTAAGGAAATGCCTTAAATCAACAACTTAAAGCGCCGTTCTGATTACTATTGAAACAAAGGCGCTTTATAATGTTGTCACTTTTGTTGGAATCGCGACGACGCTTTAACAACCGTTACGAACCATTCGTCAAAAACCCTTGAATGGTAATGGAAGATGGTCGTCCATTGATATCATTATCGGGGGTTACGGTGATGGTGAGACAATCATTATCCAGAGCAATATCGGGCGTTGATCCCGTTTTAATACGGACAGTGCTTATACGTTTCGCGAGCTTTTTGCGTATCAATGGATCATTGGCAAGATGAGCGATTGCTTCTGCAGCGCGTGCCAAAGCCGCCGCTTGAACAGCAAAATCCGCTGTAACGGGATTGGCAACTAAGCCCGAGTCATCAGCGGAGGCTTGCTCTGGATCGCTAAGTCCATCGGGAAGCGGAGGACTATTTGAACGGTTCGGCTGTGGCCTAAGAAGGGGTTTGTCTTGCATGTCGTCAACATATGAAGCCGTTTCAAAAATGATAGGCTTGCCAACAATTGCACTAACAAGGGCTGTCGCTTTTTGAGATCTCTTGAGATATGCATGTTGCCCCATGGGCAGCAGTCTTAACGGCGGATCCGCGCTAAATGTCTTTGTGGCGGCAGAGCCAATTTTTTCGCCAGGCCAATAAACGGTAGCATTACCATAGGGCGTGACGCGGAGCACAGCCTGGCCCAATTCATTCTTATAGAGAATATCGCCGCGCGTTGCCCGCGTTGCTGTTAGTGTGATGATTTCTTCCGCCGGATAATCATCGTCCAATGCACAAACAAGACGGGGATCGTCCGGCGAGCATAAAAACCGAATGAGGCCCTGATTACCTCTTTGCTCGAACAAGAAAACCCGATTTTTGGAAGCCGTCTCAAAGCGATGCACGTCACTCGTCTCGGTCTTTTGGTTTTGGCCAGACCTTCTAACAAGGCTCGAAAATGGATCCTTAGAGCGCTTCGCCGATAAGTGTGATCGGTTATCGGTAAAAGAAGCGCGACCAAACAAGGACTTAGAGCGGCGTTCCGATTCAATCGGAACGCAAAAAGCTCTAGAATCTTGCTCAGCAAGCACCCAGGCGTTCGATAGTGAAAAAAAACACAAGGCCGACGCAATGAGTGCCCATTTATTTGGCAAAAAAAGGGATTTGTATCGGTGTTTCCTGCCCACTTTTGACGCTACCCGGTAACAAAAGAGCTTAAGAAAAATGACCCAACGTTTTTGTTCGCCGATCTTAGAGCGCGAAACCGATGATCATGCGTAAGCATACAATCAATTTTTGGCGAAATCCGGGCAAATACCAGACCTTCGCCAAAAAAATTCCCGCGTCGTCTCCCAAAGTCTCTTCATAGAGGCTCTAGAGCCGTCTGCATTCAAGCTGATTCAGAAAACAGCTCTAGAGTCTCGTTGGAGCCTGTTGCGAACCGCAAAACCGGTGATCCACTTTTGCTGCAACAGGCTCTAGACCAACGATCTTGATCTCATCTCTTTATGATTGTCGATCGATCAGTAAACCCGTGTTTGTTGTTTAAAGCATTTCCAAGCCAAGTGTGTGCGGTTGGCGTTAAGGAAGTGCGCAAAATCAAAAACTTAAAGCGCCCTTCTGATTCCAATTGAAACGGAGGCGCTTTAGGCCGCAATATATTGACCACCGTTTGCCGTCAGGACAGACCCAGTGATAAAGCCAGCAGCGTCGTCCGCAAGAAAAGCAACGCACCTGGCGATCTCATCGGCTTCGCCCAAGCGACCCACAGGTATTTGGGAGACGATGCTCTCTTTCACTTTATCATCAATTTTTGCCACCATGTCTGTTGCGATATATCCGGGTGCGATCGCATTAACGGTCACCCCTTTGAACGCGCCTTCTTGCGCTAATGCGCGGGTGAAACCGATCATGCCGGCTTTGGCTGCGGAATAATTTGTCTGGCCCATTTGACCTTTTTGACCGTTGATCGAAGAGATATTAACGATCCGACCGAACCCTCTGGACCGCATCCCCGGAAAAACCTGGTGGCTCATATTGAAGACACTGTCGAGGTCCGCACGAATAACCTCGTTCCATTGTTCCGGCGATAGCTTATGGAACATGGCGTCACGGGTTATGCCGGCGTTATTAACGAGAATGTCGGTCGGCCCATGTTCTGATTCGATCTTCTCAACGCCCTCCTTGCAAGCGGCATAATCGCCGACATCCCATTTAAACGCCGGGATGCCGGTCTTATCGGAAAATGCCGTCGCGGCCTCGTCATTGCCGGCATAGGTCGCGGCAACCTTAAAGCCATTTGATTTCAGTCCCTCAGAGATAGCGAGTCCAATGCCACGGGTTCCGCCCGTGACGATTGCAGATCGTTCCGACATGTTTATCTCCCTTTCGAGGTTTCCTCACCATTTATTTTCTATACTGATCGATAAACTACTACACCATACTCTCAAGGCACATGGCAACGCCCATGCCGCCTCCAACACACAATGTTGCAAGCCCTTTTTTCGCGCCTGAACGTTTCATCTCATGTAAGAGAGTCGTCAGGATCCTCGCCCCAGAAGCACCAATTGGGTGACCAATGGCAATCGCACCACCATTGACATTGACTTTCTCAGCATCCCAACCAAGCTCCTTTCCAACGGCCAAAGCCTGCGCAGCAAAGGCCTCATTGGCTTCAATCAAGTCGACATCATTAAGCATCCAACCGGCTTTTTGAAGAGCAAGGCGTGATGCCGGAGCTGGGCCGATCCCCAT
The DNA here is from genome assembly GCA_039025235.1 of Pseudomonadota bacterium. GTDB lineage: Bacteria > Pseudomonadota > Alphaproteobacteria > Caulobacterales > Parvularculaceae > MED-G105. The sequence goes on along the minus strand of JBCCOS010000043.1, from coordinate 2,446 downwards.
AATTGACGGGTCAACACCGCAATGGGCAGCAGAGGCAATCCGGGCCAAAGGCGCAACACCGCGGCGGGAAGCCTCTTCCTCGGACATGACAACAACGGCGGCACTCCCATCATTAATGCCGGATGCATTGGCGGCAGTGACAGAACCATCTTTTGCAAAGGCTGGCCGAAGACCAGAGATCGTATCAATTGTTACGCCTTCTCGGATGTACTCGTCCTGATTAAAGACAACTTCGCCTTTTCGGGTCTTAATGGTTACAGGCGCAATCTCATCAGCGAATTTACCCGCCTTCTTGGCGGCTTCCGCTTTGTTTTGGCTGGCAACCGCAAATGCATCCTGCTCTTCGCGGCTTATCTGATATTTTTCAGCTAAATTCTCAGCCGTTCGTCCCATATGGTAGTCGTTAAACGCATCCCATAGACCATCGACAATCATCGTATCCTTTTGCGAAACATCGCCCATTTTGGTTCCCGTACGAAGCATCGCTGCATGGGGAGCAAGTGACATATTTTCATGTCCACCAGCGACAACCGTCTTGGCTTCGCCTGTTTTAATGGCCTGGGCTGCCAGCGCCACGGCACGCAATCCAGAACCGCAAACCTGGTTGATGGACATGGCTGGGCGTTCTTTAGGAATACCGGCGCCCATAGCGGCTTGGCGGGCCGTATTTTGACCTTGGCCCGCCTGCAGGACATGCCCCATTATAACTTCGTCCACCGACGTCCCATCGATGCCAGCGCGTTCTAGGGCCGCGGCAATAGCGGTTTCCCCTAAATTTGCTGCAGGAACAGTTGATAATGCCCCTCCAAATGTGCCGACACCTGTGCGCGCCGCAGATGCAATGACTACCTCGCCCATACCGCCTCCTTAAAAAATAACTATTCAGGGTTATTGCTGAGTTTCAAACGCCTATAGCCGTTAGCGGCCTTTATTGCACGCACGAGTCGCGGTGATTGAGGCTCATCAACATTATCTTCAGACGTTTCCATAGAAGACAACTTAAGTCGACAAGCAAAACCAAAGTCGAATACCGTGGAGATTAGAAGTGAACCGTGATTTCTCGCCAACCAAAGCCAAAAATAATCTCTTGATGGAAAACGTCGCTAGGCCCCAATGTCAGCGAACGCCGCGCCAAACAGCCAAATCATAACAACTTTCTGAAAAATCTCAGCTTTTTAGCACAGTCGGTGTTTGGCGATGCTGCTTTTTGGATTATGCTCACAATACAAAAAGGGTTTCTAGCGCTTAGCGCGCGATGCTTGGGCCTTATGCGTGGAGTAGGCTCTCTCGGCATTTTACCGTTAGTGGTAAACTTTTGGCCATTGGCGGGAAAAAATTGCTGCATTGAGGCTTGGAAGACGAAAGAAGACATCAGTACAGCCACCGCATATTGATCGTCCCGCTGGTTGGAAAACTTGCGCGCAAATGCGTTTCAGAAGCAGTCGCGCGCATTGGGACAGTAAAGAGGGCGGGGCCCTGTCGGAAGTGAAGGAAATGGTCAACAGTGCTGAGCCTGCTGAACATGATAACGCCGCTAATGGCAAATGCCGAAATTTAGGAGGCAGTAGCGTGGAAGATAAATCTGCAGATCCGAACAACTCGGCCAAACGATCGGACACACCATCAGAAACACCATCCGGCGCAACTTCAAGCGCGACGTCAGGCCAGAGGGGCAAAGCGAAAAATAAAAACCCCGATGACATTATCATCATAAAAAAATATGCGAACCGACGCCTTTATAATACGGGGACAAGTTCATATGTGACGCTCGATTATCTCTCTGAAATGGTCAAACGCGGTGAAGAATTTGCGGTCAAGGATGCAAAGACCGGCGATGATATTACGCGATCAGTTCTGACACAGATAATTTTTGAGGAGGAAAACAAAGGCCAAAACTTGCTGCCGATCCAATTTCTGAGGCAGCTGATCCAGTTTTATGGCGATAATATGCAGTCGTTTGTGCCCACATATTTGGAGATGAGCATGAATGCCTTTGCCAACAATCAAGAAAAAATTCGCGCGCAAATGCGCGAGACATTCGGAGCAACGCCGGGCTACAACATGTTCGAGGAAACCGCTCGACAAAATATGGCGCTTTTCGAACGCACCATGCAAATGTTCACTCCGATGGCCGGCGGCGGCGTTTCCATGGGCGATGGCGCCAAGGACGGGTCACCCGAACACATGGCAGGAGATGCCGATAAAACGGATGAAATCGAAGCGCTTCGAGCAGAGATTGCAAATTTAAAAAAGGCAATGGCCAACAAAAGCAACGAATAAGCCAACGTTTATTCGGCTGACTGTATTAACAGGCTGCTGAAAAACTCTCCATGTTTTCATCAAATTGTGTTTCACTGATTTGTTCAGGAGGATCATGACATGCGAGGTGAAGACGGTGAGAACCCACAGCTTTTCAGCTATGTTTCTATTGAAGATCGCATTCATG
>JBCCOS010000042.1:0-5888 GCA_039025235.1 Pseudomonadota bacterium | reverse complement strand
TTATCAATCATCGATATTCCTTCATAAAAAACTCCAATAACACTGCACGCGCACCCCCTTCGGCACAATCGCTAGTTGGATCATAGGTGTGTACCGAAACGGTCACACCTGCGGCATTGACTATGCGTTCAAGTTTAAATGCTGTATGTAGAATTGCGATTTATATATAATGTTGCGCGAAGAAATCTTGACGATACAAAAACAAGAATGGGTGATCGTGCCGGAAGTATCGGCAGCATTGGTTTTGCAGCGTGCAATAGGTTGTTGAGCGACAGATATAACCTATTAGCAATAGTCTATAATGAGCCAACGGATGAACACCAAAAATGGTTTGCGGATTCCGATGGCCAGGCGTCGTTTAAACTTGTGATAATAAGGCTTTCCGGTGACCTTTTAAAAAATAATTCAAAGTATCCTGAGTAGTGATCTCCTAAGAGCTGTCATTTTAGCTCACGGCATTGATCGTATACAACAATGAATACTACGCTTGGATGAACTCGCCCAGTAACCTGAAAAGCGCCAACTCATGACCAGGAATAACAAAAAAGACAACGACTTTCAGACCGCGCGTCGTTGGAATATACAAATACGACAACTTCATTATTTCATCGTTGTCGCCGAAGAGGGTAACCTCGCAAAAGCATCTGAGCGCCTCAACATGGCAAAGTCGCCCCTGGGTCGCCAAATTCGTCAAATGGAAGCAATCCTCGGCGCAACCTTGTTCACTCGATCTCAAACAGGAATGACCTTAACCCTGTCAGGAAAAGAGTTGCTATCGGACGCATACCGGATTCTCGAAAGCTGCTGGCTTGCCGAAGAGAAAGTGTCAAAAACAGCCAATGGTGTCGCGGGAATTGTCGATATTGGTTTTAGCGATGACTTCATGTTTAGCGAATTGGGTAGCGCCATTAATCAGTTTAAGCAGGAATATCCGAACGTGGTTGTCTCAGCAAACCTCGCTAACAGCCATGAAGTTATTGAATCCCTCCGTCTTGGCAAATTGCAAATAGGGCTTTTGAATTATCCCCTCCCGGCAAATGCACCAGAACTTGCATCAAATATGCTTCCAAGTGCCCCCCTTTATATAGCTGTGTCGATCAAGCATCCTCTCGCTCGTAGAAAAACGGCATCACTCTCAGAGTTCCGAGACTCCGTATTCATTACTGGTAATATTGTTCCGCATAACGCGTTTTATCTGCAGGCGATTACACTTCTACGACGGGCAAAGATATCACCAAAATTTATGAGCAACATATGGCCAAAGGAATTTCAACTCGATTTAGTGGGTAGCGGGGCAGGTGTTACGCTGCTTACATGTCCCAAATCGCGTCCGATACGACCTGACATTGCTCTGCTCCGGTTAAAAGATAGCGGCGCATCGATAAATCGGTGTGTCGTATGGAACGGGAGCATTCATGACATGACATACGTTCATGAATTCATTCGTATTGTAGAAGATAAGTATGCTGAATAATACTTTACACTCTCAATTAATCATTATTTTGCTTTCGCGAAATAGATCTGAAGACCTATAAGTATTAAAGGCTATAGGTAAAGCAGCCTCCAAAAACCCCCAGACAGCAACTTCACGGATAGAACAGCCGAAGCGTCTGCCTGCGCGCAGTCTAATGGCGAACACCCATAAACATTTTGCACCAAGCAAAAACGCTGAGGTTTAGAAACCATTATGACGAACGATAAATGCCAGCTATTGAGCGAAGCCTTACGGGTGCGGGCTAAGGCAGGTGAGGACATCGCGTGTCGATTCACCTTCAACGTGCTCTGATAATACGCAACATTCCGGTGTGCATTGCCCGTCGCTTCATATGCCAATTTCCTGACGGTCAACAAAGTAAACTTGTTGATATTCTATAGCCCAAAAACCGCACATCGATAACTCATACATATGAATTCGCTCGCATATGAAATTGGCTAATATCCATAATCACCATCATTCTTATCTACTAGGGTGCGTTACCAATAACCGACGCACAAGTTGCGTCGAAACACCTTTACGAATGCGATCGCTGGGAGCGTTCCCTGAAATTGGAGTTATGAATTATGTTGGACTTACGTTGTTCCGCATCTTTCGTCAAAACGTTTACAGAAAAAACTGTTATCCGGACAATAAGCATAGGCAAATTTCCGGCAATTGCAGCACTCGCCATTATCGCATTTTCTTCCAATGCTTTTGGTGCTGAACGACGAGATGCTTCGCTTAGCCCCGCTTCAAAGAAGACTGGCCAGATAGTTGATCAGAATGCCATTAAAAGCGGTTCCATCTTTGGCCGCTGGCGTTCCCTTACACAAGGCCCAATCGGTACCGGAATTGTCACAATCGACATTGTAAAAGACAGTGATGGCGCAACACAAATCTATGTCGACGGTCAAAACAGAGGTCTTGATCGTTACAAATGGCGAATGCGGGATGCGAATGCGACCACTTTGCGTGCTGATAATGTTGATGTCTCTTATGATATGTACGATATCGTTGGTTTCGTTTCGGGACCAATGGAACTGATCGCAAACTTCGATCAAAGGCGTGACCTTTTAGACGTCCAATTTGACAATCATAATATCAATACAAATTTGGTCTTCGAACGCGATGGACCTAAATTTGCCCGTTTTGATGCGCCGCGCCTTGATCCGAATGGCGAACCCGCAACTGATTATATTTATTCAAAGCCGCCCAAGCGTGTCGATGATGATATAAGTGTAGCACACCTTTCGGATGTAGGTCTCGATTCATCACTGTTTGAAAACGCCATCGTTGAAGATGTACTAACTGAAAAATATCCGCACATCACAAGTGTGCTTGTCATGAAAAATGGCAAATTGGTATTTGAAGAATATTTCAATGGTGTTGATGCCGATTATCTCAATTATCAGGCGTCCGTTACGAAAAGCTATATTAGTATTCTTTATGGCCCTGCGATACGCGACGGTATTTTCACGAATATTGACGATCCCGTAATGAATGTATTGCCTGAGTTCAAGGATACCAAATGGGCCAAGGAAGGTTTCGATATAAGTTTACGTGACCTCCTTGGGATGAAATCAGTTGTTCCTTGGAATGAACGTCTCAACAGCTTTTTGAATAAAGGTAATGATCTGAATGACGCTTTTGAAGCAGCTTATGCGTCAGGCAAGGTCGACGGCATGTTTCAGTATTTGTTTAACAAGCCGCTACTTCCCAAAGATACCAATCGACCGTCCTATTACAATACAATTATGAGTTATACGCTCGGACTCGCGCTTACCCGTCAATCCGGGCAGCACCTGGGGGATTACATTGATGAACAGATTTTCTCACCAATGAATATTCGCCGTTCTTATTGGGGTGCTTTTGGAATTAAAAAAATTGACGAAAAGGATGCTCTTCCACTTGCCGGTAGTACGTTACATATCCGATCGCGTGACATGGTGAAATTTGGACAGATGCTATTGAACGGAGGCCGCTGGAAAGACAAACAAATTGTGCCCTACGACTGGGTCGTCGAGTCAACGACGCTTCACTCTCTCATGCGTAATACCAAAAAAGGCGACGGGTATTCTAACGAAGGATACGGATATCAAATTTGGCTTCAGAAGCTTTCAGACGGCGAGGCGTCAGTTTGGGTGTTTAGCGGTAGAGGACATGGCGGCCAATATATTTATATGATCCCCGCGCTTGATGCGGTGATTGTCACGACAGCAAACAAATACTTTTCTGGTGATTATTTTAAACAGGGTAAGGATGCCGAACAACTTATCCGTAAACGCCTGATTCCGGCACTGATGGGGAAAACATCGACTTTCGACCCACTTGAGTTGACGAGAAAGGATATTGGTTTCCAGCCTATTCAATAACGAACAACAGTAAAGCGTTTCCAGGCCAAGAGCGCGCGGTTGGCCGAAGGTTTAGTTATTTGTGGAAACGGTGTCCAATTGCCCGAAGCAAGCCTAGAGTTTGATCTTCAATACGGACAAGCGTCGGCAGTTTTTGCTGCGGTACGGGACTAATCCGTCAGGCAAAAAGCAATGTGCTTTCTTCATCTTTGACGACAACCACACTTCCGCAAGCAATATCGAAGCGTTCGTCAAGCGCGAGGACCATGCCGACTATAAATGTATCATAGTCGCAGTCATGTCGTTGATGTACTTGCAGGCTTTATCGCTTCAGCAGCGACCATTTTGCCGGCCCTAAAGAAAAAGAAGGCCGAGGCGAGTGCCGTGACGATCAATAAGCATAAGGCATATTGAAGGCTTTTGATTTCTCCAAATGACGGTGAGATGAGATCAGAAACTATACCGATTACTAACGGACCAACGCCAATCGCCATGAAATGACCAACAGCAATCATGATTGATGCTGCCAACGCGCGTAAATGGATAGGTACCATGGACTGAACAGCAGCATATGATGGACCAAAAAGGGTTCCGATTGCCAAAGCCCCTGCCCCATAGAAGAAAAAGGCCCAAAACGCGGTCGGGGCAAATAAGAAACCAGCATACAGAGGGATATAGATAAACATACCAGCTGCAGGTACAAACCCATAAGATGCTCTCGTTTTCGCGAGCATCTTATCCGAAATATATCCCCCCGAATACACGCCAACCCCAAAACAAAAAATAGTGATAATCGCCATTGGAACCGTTATTTGCATAATTTCCAAATCGAATGAACGCGAGAAATAATCAATGTCCCAATTTCCAAGTGTCGTCGTTGTTATTTGGGCTGCCGTAAACGCGATTACAAATGTTCGATAAATTGGTATACGTATTAATTCTTTGAAAGACGTCACAAAGCTTTGAGCATGGTCACCTGTGTTCTGTTCGTCGGACAAAGACGCTCGTATATCGGAGTTTTTTTCAGATGCACCGCGTATCGGTTCACGCACCGTCAATTTCAAGATTGCAGCTAAGAGTATTCCCGGGATTCCGACAATAAAGAACACCTTTCGCCAGCCAAATTCTTCTAAAACCCATCCTCCGATTAACAGTGAAATACAATCACCTATACAAACCGCCAACATGAAGATGCCAAATGCACGTGCCCGCTCGTTTTCCGGAAAATAATCTGAGATTATCGACTGCGAAGGCGGTATGCCCCCGGCCTCACCGATGCCGACGCCAAGTCGGGTAAGGAAGAGTTGGACATAATTCCCACTAAAAGCTGCGAGAGCTGTGAACCCGCTCCAGATAGCCAAAGAAATTGCCACGATATTCACGCGGTTCCAGCGCGCCGCCAACCATGCAATTGGTATCGAAAAAGCCGAATAGAATAGAGCGAAAGCAAGGCCCTTCAATAGTCCGAGTTGCGTATCGGATAACCCAAGATCTTCCTTTAAGACTGGGGAAACTAGCGCTACCAAGCAACGGTCCGCATAATTGGACGCATAGACCAACGTTAGGATGATTAGAACATAGTATCGGTACAAAGATGATGTGGTGAATGATAGCGACGGGTTTGCCTGCGTGTCATTTGTTTTTTCGACTTCTGTGGTCATCCACATTCCTCAGCTAATGGCTCACCTTACACTCCTGTGCGCAGCGACCATTTATTTTATTCATGGATTTCTATCCAGACGGATGTTGTTTATGTGTCTTCAAGCATGGTTTCTGCACAACCATCACGTCCGTCTCTACACTGTTTAAATCCACCAAATGGTTTCATCGTGTCGGCCTCATCACAGCAATTCACCCAAATGACCCCACTTCCATATCGCAGGCAAACTTGTGTATGCGGGACACATCGCTTGTCCAGACCGATGCATCACCCGACACCACGGACGCAATAACGTCTCCGTTTGCAGGGTTCAGCGTTTCAAAACGGTCTTGTGACTGAGCGTCTTTATACTCACCATCAATGAATAAACGTGTTTCAATACTCAAGTCGCTGGCTTTGC
>JBCCOS010000041.1:0-6371 GCA_039025235.1 Pseudomonadota bacterium | reverse complement strand
GAATGCGATCTTCAATAGAAACATAGCTGAAAAGCTGTGGGTTCTCACCGTCTTCACCTCGCATGTCATGATCCTCCTGAACAAATCAGTGAAACACAATTTGATGAAAACATGGAGAGTTTTTCAGCAGCCTGCTAAAGCGCCTCTGTTTCAATTGGAATCAGAACGGCGCTTTAAGTTGTTGATTTAACGCATTTCCTTAACGCCAACCGCACACACTTGGCTTGGAAATGCTTTAATTGGAGCTCATTCATCTATCTCGAATAAATAGAGGGTTCGCGAAACATTCGGTGCGATCTGAACTTTGCTCTGACCGACGCGCGTAATTTCAGAAAACCGTGCTTGCGCTGTTTCACCATTTGAAAAGAAAGAGGCAAATAAAAGCCGATCCTCGGAACGATCTTCCAACGGGAGGAAAGCCTCATAATGGTTCTCGATCTTCAGGTTCGTTTCGAGAGCAAAGACCGGTTTATCCGTATACCCATAGTATAGGAGTGCGCCCATACAATCGCGGTCGTCACAGGCAATTGCATCATAATCCTCTGCTAAGGCACTGATTGCCTCAGCATGGGTTTTCCAGCCTCGTACCGTTTTGAACACCCCGCCAAGGTGAAGGGTATCGGCAAGGTTTGGCACTATCAGCATAAGAGAAAACAGCGCAAAGATAGCGACGTTTAATCCCGTCGAGGCGGGAAGTATATTTTTTGAGAAAGGTACGACCGGTGTTTGTGTTGAAGATGCGTCTGCCTGGCGCCGTCGTATCATCAAAAGAACAGCGATCGCTAATACAACTGCAGAAGGATAACTGGTAGCTGCCCAATTTGCATGCGCTCTTGAAAGCAATGCCTGAGCACTCACGATCGTTATCGGCGGTAGGGTGAACGCTAAAAGAAAAGCATACCGCCAATCCCGATTAGCATTCACTTTTTCTCTCAAAATGCGGATCGCGAAAGGAATACTAGAAAGAACGATAAGCATCATCAATGGACCGATAACGCCAAACTGAGCACCGAGAAATTCCAAAAGCTCCAAAGGGTGAAATGGGTTTGACGTCCAATTCGCATTGGCCGCTGTGTGACTGAGTGTTTGAAAATCGTTCCTTGCGTTCCAAAGAATGTTTGGTGACAACAATAAAACGCCAAGCGCCATTGACCATACTATGGGGAGGACAAAGGCTTTTTGTCGGAACCGGGGTTGGGTCAATATTAATAGCACCAGGCCTAAGACGAAATACACCATCGCGTATTTCGATAAGAGCCCAAATCCAATGGCTCCTCCCAGTAAAAGGCAATCTCGAAGTGGAAACTCATTGGTGTCCGTCTGATCAAGACCGGCGCTAATTCGAGACGTAAAGAGAAGAGCTAATGTCCAGAAACAAAGCAAAAGCGCGTCTGTACTGATGATTGCGCTCGAGACAGAAACGCCTGGTAGCATAAGCCAAGAAACGCCTGACCAAAACCCCGTTTCCGCTGTAAATAGACTGCGGCCGAGAAGAAAAAGCAAAAACGCGGTGACACAGTGAAATGTCGGTGCCGATAGGCGTATCGCGGCCTCTCCCTCTCCCAGAATTGACGTCGTGGTGCCAATCACCCATGCAATCATTGGTGGCTTAGAAAAATAGCCAAATGCCGGCGTTTGGCTCCAGAACCAGTATTGGCTTTCATCCGGCCCTAGGTCATGCTTTGCAAAAATAAGAACGGCGATTCTCACCGAGAACACGCTCAAAAGAATGATCAGAAACCAGCTTTGCCAACGTGTGTCGTTCGCTGAAAGGTCAGCAAATACAGTTGACGGGGATTTGTGTTGTTCTTGGTCGTTCAACTTAATTGCCATTCGGAGCGCGCACAGGACCGTTCAGGATCCTCACGCTAATCATTTCTATGCTTCACAATTGTTCGTAGATTGTTCAACAGCGCACTTGAATGTATATGTTATTGCTTTTTTTTACAGTTTTTTTCGTGATGCACGACAACTACGCTGAAGGGCTTCTAAAAGCCAAAAAAATTGGGCAAACAACTCGCCAAAGAACGCTTCGACACTTTAAATTTTCAGCAACCAACACACAATTGAGCTAAAACCTTTTCCAATTAGGATAATTCATTCCAGTTTGATTACATTATGAAATATAGTCTTGATAATTGCTGATAAGTCTCGCGTGTCTCAAAACGTCGATCTGTTTAAGGGCTTACTATAGCCATTATTCCCGGGATCATTATTCCGTGGCATAGTGGTCGCTGATGTCTTAGTCCCCCTCGGTGCAATGGTGGCTCGCTCATCAATCAATGGCGCGCCGGATGTGAATAATAGTACAAAGAACGACAAAATGACGGTGAATAATGAAGAACAGACACGTCCCACCGTTAGCGTTGTCATTCCAATGTATAACGAAGAGGGCGCAGCAGCGAGTTTACTCAAAGAAGTAGCGGACAATCTAAAGGATTGGGCTTTTGAGGTCGTCGTCGTGGATGATTGCTCAACGGACGAAACAGTAAAATCACTCCTCGATTGTGGGATAGATAACCTTCGGATCATCCAACATAGCCGAAATGCCGGTCAAAGCCGGGCTCTTCGGTCCGGTGTGCTGGCTGCGCGAGCGCCATTTGTTGCGACGCTTGATGGGGATGGCCAGAATCATCCGCGCGATATCCCAACGCTTCTCAAACGACTAATTTCAGAAAATGAAGATCCCTTATTGGCTATGGTGGCAGGTGAACGGGTTCATCGACAGGACACTGCATCAAAAAAAATTGCGTCGAGGATTGCCAATAAGGTACGGGCGCGACTGTTAAACGATGGATCAGCTGATACGGGGTGCGGTTTGAAAGCCTTTAAGCGAGAGGCCTATCTACGGCTTCCTTATTTTGATCACTCGCATCGTTACTTACCTGCTTTGATGACGCGGGAAGGGTATCGGATTGAATACCTCCCTGTGAGCCACCGAGCACGGGTTCACGGTGTCTCCAAATACACGAATTTCAGTCGTCTTGCGGTCGCATTTAGAGATATATTGGGCGTGATGTGGCTTAATGCTCGATCCAAATTCCCTGGGGAAATCAGCGAGGTATCAAAGATTTATGCAATTGATGAAGGCTGTGCTAATGTAGACCAGAGGACTGGTGAACATACCGCCCCTCGTGACATGCGTGAGGACGAGACCGCCGGGAATTCACCGAAAAGCAACGCGCGCGACTAGGCTTGCTGTTCGGCAGAAAACCTTCAGGTGGCACGGCTTTCCGGTGATCGGCGGTGACCGAGGGTCAAACTACGTTTGCGGGGCCAAAACAAAACTTATTTAGTAAAAGCGCCGTTGTTGTGCTTTGTTCGTGAGGGAAAGTTTTTATGTTGCAGATGTTTCCGTTATTAGCGGTCAGCTTAATTGTTTATACAGGCCTCACATTTGCGCTCGCAGCCGCTGGTGGAGCGCCATGGGTCGACATTCAACTCGTCGCTCTACCATTGGCATCGAATGAGCAATGGGCAATTACAGGGGGGGATGTATTTCTGGTAGTCAGCATGGGGCTTTTATTTGTTGAGTTGGTTCGTGCAACACAGACCAATACATCAGCGATTGCCAATCATGGCTTGTCATTCCTGTTGTTTTTGGCTGGCTTGCTCGCATTTATTTTTGTTAAAGGATTTGGGAACTCGACATTTTTCATCTACCTTTCGATGACATTTCTCGATGCCATGGCTGGTATGGTGGTCACGACGGTTACGGCGCGCCGGGATCTTAGCGTCACGGAAAGTTCAGCCCTTCGTTGATCAAAGCGCAGCCTCTGGCGCGATCCCAATTGACGTGGCGGCGCTTTAGGGCTCAAAACTGTAATGTTTCTATCAAGTAAAAAGAAACCTATGCAACGAGGTCGAAAGCCGTACAGTTGGTTGGCGGCCAAGCGTTTTCGTTTGCTTGCATGTGACGACGCGCTGTCTTCAGCGAGCTGTCGTATCCTCGTGTGGCCGCTAGTGATGCAACGCGGTCTGCGTCATTCATGGTATAAGTTTGATTAACTTCGTCTGTATCGACCGACAGAACCTCCACATCAATGATCTGAGCGTCGCCATAACGAGACTGAAGGTTTTTGTTAACCCTTAACCGATCTCTACGAGAGCCGTCTCGTTTTGCGTTATGTCCTGTCCCACCAGGATTAGTTGTGCGACGGGCTGTACCATTTTGATGCTTTGTTCCGATCATGAAAAAGATAGTTTCAAGAAGCTTGCCGCTTGGTTGCTAGAGCGTTAACCCGCACTCGCACTCTTAGACCTTTTGATGTGCTTTTCGGTTATTCATTTGTTTTGGGTTTCTTTACGTCTCGATGGCTATACTCCTCCAGTAGAGCTTTGAGTGGGCGTCATGACCTCGAATCCAACATCAACTCGCAAAGAGTCACCTATCGCGGCCGATCCTTCATTTGAGGAGCAGCGCGTTGAAGGTATGTCAAATGATGTCTCATCATCGAGCGTCGAAAATGAAGCGACAACGATTGCTTTAACCCAAATTAATTCCGGGCAGGCGCTTTTTGAGTATAGTCCGCAAAGCGACTCGTTTGTATGGTCCGATGCGTCATTAGCCAAACGCATGTTTGGCGAGGATTTTAACGGAACGTCCACGCCATTAAGCTTGGTCAATAAGAGAATATCGGGCTCGGTGCCGAAAGCTCGCGAAGCTGCGATTACAGATGGCAACGGAAACTATTCTTGCGAATATAAAATGAAAACCGGCGAGGGTTCGCTCGCATGGTTTGAAGAACGCGGTGGGTGGATCTCAGCATTTGGTGAGAAAAGACTTATCGGTGTTGTCCGATCCATAGACGCTGAAAAACAGCAGGCGGAAGAATTGAACCGGCGTGCTGACTATGACGACCTAACGGGCGTCTTGAATAGAACGCAAATCAGACAAAAGTTAGAGCAAGCGCTTGAGGATCTTTCAAATTCAGACAAGCGAGGCGCATACCTCATTGCAGGCGTCGATGATGTAGGCGGCATTAACTCAGACTTTGGGTTTGTTGTTGCGGACGAGGTGATCCAGACCATTGCGGAAAGAGTACGCGGCGTCATTGGGGAACCAGAACGCATTGGCCGTGTCGCTGGCACTAAATTTGGTATCTTGGTGCCTGAAGCGAGCGCCGAAGAACTTCGACAGATATGTATTCGTTTGCTCAATTCTGTTCGTGAGAGCATCATTGAAACGTCACAAGGCCCTGTTGCAGCATCGATTTGTCTCGGTGCTATTGATCTTTGTCCAAATGATCAAAATGCCAATCTAATCATGGCCCGCGCTGAAGCGGCCCTTGATGAGGCAAAGCGGCAAGGCCGCTCGAGCTGGTCATCTTTCACTGAAAAAACAGACGTTGTTAGTCAGCGTAAACGCAATTCTGACATGTCAGACGTGATCCTTACCGCGCTTAACGAGCGCCGGATCCATATTGCGTTTCAACCCATCGTCAGCGACCTTGCCGAAATCCCAATGAAATTTGAATGTCTCGTGCGGATGCGGGACGAAAATGGAAAAGAAGTTCCAGCGCCTCAGTTTATACCAGTGGCTGAGCATCTTGGGCTTGTTCATATGTTGGATCGTCGTGTTCTGGAACTGGCGATCAATACGCTTGCCGCAAATCCAAATGTCCACCTCAACGTCAACATTTCCATGGATACAGTCAAAGATCCCGTATGGGCCGAAGGATATATGGCATTAATGCGGGCAAATGCTGCACTAGCGCCACGGATAACGGTTGAATTGACTGAAACGAAAATAATCGATGCCGTTGACGCATCTATCGAGTTCGTTTCTGAACTGAAATCCCTAGGCGCCACCTTTGCTATGGATGATTTTGGTGCTGGTTACACGTCCTTCCGGAACTTGAAGGCTTTGGATTTCGATATCCTGAAAATTGATGGATCTTTCGTCACGGGCGTTTCGTCTTCGCGTGAAAACCAGCTTTTTGTAAGAACGCTTCTTGATCTTGCGCGCAACTTCCGGATGAAGACCGTTGCGGAGTGGGTGGACAACGAAGCAGATGCCATGGTGTTGAAGGGGCTCGGCGTCGACTTCCTGCAGGGCTTTCTCATCGGTAAACCGCAAATCCAGCCAGAGTGGTTACCAGACGGTGCTCCGAACGCCCCGCCCGCTCGGCATGCCTAAAGCGCCTCCGTTTCAATTGGAGTCAGAACGGCGCTTTAAGTTGTTGATTCGACGCATTTCCTTAACGCCAACCGCACACACTTGGCTTGGGAATGCTTTAACAGGCTGCTGAAATACCTAAATACGGTATGGTTTTCTAGGGTTGGCCACGTGGTTTTGGTTTGCGTTATTTTCGATTTATGCGTTGTCATTAGGATGTTGGTGATCAGGCAATAGCGTTTCTGGTTGTTAT
>JBCCOS010000040.1:0-7164 GCA_039025235.1 Pseudomonadota bacterium | reverse complement strand
CGAGCCGCCTTCCTCAACAAAAGTCACAACGCGAGACCGGATATCTTCTGATAATGCCTGCATGATCACCTCCAACCAGAAGGAATCACGCTTCGCTCAATTGTCAAAATTATGATTCAAACAGAGCGTCCGTTGCTCTAAGTCAACAATTTTACGCATTTCCTAAACGCCAACCGCACACACTTTTCTCGGAATTGCTTTAAGCTGAAAGTGCTTTAGCAAATTCTGCTATTTACGTTGCAAAGCAGTTGAGAGCGTATTGATCAGTGCCTCAACATCCTCACCCTTTGTCGTTGGAATTTCGATCGTCAGTTTTTGGCGACCAATTTTTACGGTCCCCTGCCCTCGCCCAGCAAGTCTAAATGTAAGTTTTGACGACCGTGTTGATGGTTTTTTCGCTTCAGAAGCTGCCGCCGCTTTAAGACGCTTAAAAACCGTTGGGCCATCATAGGGATATGCAGCACCGAGAGAGAAGGCTTTTTCTTGCTCGGCAGCAAGAGATTCAGCAGCCGCCATCAGTGCCTTATTTTCCTTCGGATTGTTAAGCGCCGCCATCAGAACCTTTCCATGCCTAATTGAAATGCGCCGGGGATCACCATAAGCGGCGAGAACATTATCGGGCACGCGCGCGAGCATTAAATAGTTTACAAGCGTCGAACGGTTCAGCTTTATTTTATCCGCCATCATTGACTGGTTGCCACTATAAAACTCGTCCAATGCGGACGCATAATCTGCGGCACGTTCTATTTCAGAGACGTCTTGGCGGTCACGATTCTCCAAGTCGGAAAGCTCAAATGCCTCCTCATCGGTGAGCTTTTTCACTTCGATTTTGTAAAAAATATCCTCTCGCCCCATTTCATTTCTAAGATGCGACACGGCGAAATGTCGGCGCGCACCAGCAATCACTTCAAACTCAACGTCCCCGTCCTGCTGTGGAATCCACCGAACAATGGCAGGGATAATCTGCCCTTTCGCCCCAATGCGTTCGATAAGGTCAGAACAATCCTCGGTGGTCAGAAGATCATAACGACGATTATGACGACGCCACATCCGACATTTTTCCGGGAGAACCAATTGAGTCGTGGCTGGCACCCGTCGTGTCGGTGACACATCTGCAAGTCCCTCTGAGCGCTCCTCAAGTGGTGTTTTCTTGGCGACGGCCCCCTCGGCTCGGCCGTTTTCATTTACTTTTAAAGCCGGCAACGTTGCTTCTTTATTTGCCTCCGCAAAGAGCGATTTCCTACGTCCCATCAAAACCTCTAAAATGCTATTTATCTAATATATTCAACAACTTAAGTGATGTGTTCACGCGTGAACAGTCACGCCATCCCAGCTGCTCGGAGCGGATTTTTTTGGCTCTTCCATTGCTTCCGAACTTCAAGCTCTAGATCTTGGAGGACGCGGTCCAAATTGACCCGGCAACGTTTGTAGGTCTTGTCAGCACCAAGATCGAGTTCATAAACGGAGCACATGTTCGCGTTTGCCCGGTTATAGACACTTGACGTAATCAACGCGTTCGGCAACATCTCAGCACCAAAGTTCTGCTCCATCATTTCTCGCATTTCACGGTGTACCGTTTGATTTTCATCCAACTTTGTTGCGACCATTCTAATGAACTTGTAATCGCTTGATCGCCCCCTCGCCTCTAAAACAGTTATGATGTCGCGAAGCATGAACAAAAAAGACACTGTTGACGCATAATCTATGGTCGATGGCGGCACCGGTATCAGTAATGCATTGATTGCTCTTAACACGTTCAGCGATATCATCCCCAGTGCCGGCGGAGGATCGATGATCACAACGTCATAGGCTTTGGCGATTTCCGTTACGCCAGGTCTTAGATACTCAAATCGGTCGATTTTGTTTGCGACGTCATCATTATCACTGATGACATATTCCGCGTTGTAAAGGCTGAGATCAGATGGGATTAAATCAAGACCATCCCAATGCGTTGCCTTGATGGCATAGCCAAGAGATTCATCATACCCCTCTAGAAAGGCGCGCAGAGTATCGTCCGGTGATACGTCTCGATCTGGATACAAACCCATCATCGACGTCGCCGAAGCTTGAGGGTCCGCGTCAATAAGCAACGTGCGGTAGCCAGCCATCGCAAAGTACTGGGAAGCATGAACAGAAACCGTCGTTTTAGCGACCCCCCCTTTGAAATTCTGAACGCCAATAACAATAGGGTCTTCATCATCATTTCTGCGTGGAGCCGTTCCAAAATGGATCCGCATCTTATTGACGTCTTCCAAGGTATAACCGGTCCGCTTGCCAGATATTGGGCTCTTTGTTGGGGGAGGGAGGCTGCCATCTTCCTCAGCACGACGGATCGTCATTTCCGACCGGCCCACCATGTCGGCGGCTTTCTTTAGGGAGAATTTGAGGTCGAGTTCACGACTTTCAAACTCACCCAACATTTCGAACGCTCGTTCAAGGGTTGCGTTCGCCCTTTCGTGAATCGAGGTAATACGGTGAGCATCTGACATAATCGTCTCCACAGTTAATTGTGTTAATGCTATGGTTATCTTTAGTTAACCAGTCATTAACCACACTTGTTAGATCTTTTCGTCAGATAGGACAATTGTTCTTACATTTGCGGGCACTTTCACACCATCTTGCTTGCTCACAAGAATCGTTGCCCTTTCTTACCAACGCTGTCTCTTAATTTTGGATGGGGACCGGTGTTCAGACGAAAGTAATAAGAAAAGGAATGATGCGAGCAAAATAAAAAACCCCGCCAAGGGCGGGGCTTTTAGAAGGATCAAACCAGCGCCAACTGGTTTAACCGACTCATAATCACTATTGATTCGTACCTGATCCTGACAATTGACGCAAGAGTCCTGCGCGTTTGCGCAGTGGTTTTTTGCACGCTTTTTTTGCCTCGCATCCATTGAGAGGATCGCGATCATGAGACAGGTATGTCTTAAACAACAAATAAGAGAGCCGGGGAGGGGAGGGCACGAAAACTCCCTCAAAGGCGTTGCCAAACGTGCTGACAATTTCGAAGAAGTCACCCAAAACGGCGCGGAATATCAGGGATATCCGTTATCGCGCCTTGACCTCATGCGCGCAGCAGCAATCGGCACGGGCGAGCTTTCCGATGCTGCCAGAAGCCTCCTGATCGTCTATCTCTGCCATTTAGACACCCGCCGTTTAGGTGAAGGACTGACCTGCGTTTGGCCTGGCAATGAATCTGTCGGTCAAGCGATCGGGAAGACGGATTCAACCATTAGGCGTCTCAAGGGCGATCTCGAAAAAGCTGGCTACATTGTCCGACAATACGATTGTCGCAATCGGCCCCTTGAGGGGGGCGCCATCGACCTGTCGCCCTTTTTAACGGCAGCACCGGCCATCCTTCACGAGATAGAAGCTAAAAGCGCCGCACGAAAACAAGCCTGGGCCGACGCTCGCAAACCTTCGTCACCAATGGTCGTTTCAATTTCAAGCGGGGAGCCGCCTAAATCTGCGCGGCAAAACAGTACCCGTAAATTATCAGATTCCTGTTTGGAACTATTGGATTTGGAAAAAGTCCAAGAGGGCAAACCATCGACAAATACTAGGGTTATTGTTGAGGCGAAACAATTGATACTAGACCAACAAGCCATCAACCAAGCCCTTGATCTATCAAAACGCTTGAAGAACGAAATCGACCCAAAAGGGAAGGGGGTTTCGCCAGCTAAAGCCGCAGAATGCATTTGGGAGGCACTACCGAAACTATTCCCAAATGATGGGGCCCATTCGCTTAGCCATACTTTCCTTTGGTGCGCTAAACGCCATGGGGCCAAGGCATTTTTGTATCTTGCTGTCGCGCTAGAGGATCCAACCATAAAGGATCCTCGGAAGATGTTCGGATGGTTTGCCACCCACACTGAAGATATCGACCTGAGCCGCAATCTCGAGCGCATTAAGCACAAGCCAAAGCCCGTTGACCTCCAAGAAACGGCGCCAAAGCTTCCAGGCGGCGCTTTTGAGAACGAAATCGGACAAGCGATTGCCGATAGGATTGGCGTTCCGGCCTATAACTCCTGGTTCAATCCTCAAAGCATTCGGTTTGTCGTTAAAACAGACAAGATGATTATTGAGCACGCTAACGGCTTCGCACGAGACGAGATCAATAAACGGTTCGCCAGGCAATTGAATGCCGCCGCGAAAGAATTATCCCTTAATGGCTTTGAGATGAAAGACCTTGAGTGACGGGCGTAAACCGCAAAGACGGCATTGAACCGGTTGAGGGCATTCGCAATACCAACTTAACGATCTTGAACGCTAGTGATCCTGTTAAAGTAGCCGGCGATTGCCACTCCCTTCGATTTTGCATTGAAAGAACAGCTTTAGAAGGCTGTGAGATGGATGCATTTATTGTTTCAAGCGCGTTCTTAACAGCGTCCAACACTGGTAAACGAGCCGTTAAATAAGGCGTTGCAGGACACACGGTCCATTCGTAAAGCGTCAGCGTGCAAAGATGGTAAACCTCAGTGCAAAGAACGACGACAGTCCACAATTGACTTTGGTGGAAAGTGAGCAGGTCACCGTTCACACTCGAAGGGTAACTTGGGCCGTCAAGTTTGAGAATCATCATATAACTATCGATAATCATCTATTATCGGTAGTTATATGGTCAAGACTTGACCAAGCTAGAAAGATTCCATATATTCCCGTTTGAGGTCGTTGAGCGGCGAAAGGGCCTATCATGAGCATTCAGGTTAATATTGGTGAGGCTAAAACCAGGTTGTCAGAACTTCTCGCTAAGGTGGATGAGGGTGAGGCTCTGATTATCGCGCGCGGTAATGTGCCAATGTATGAAGTGCGCCTTATTGATCATGATCGCGCTGTGGCACGTGAAGCCGTTACGCGGCTCAAAGCTATGCGCGCCAAGAACAAGCCCGTAACCCGCGAGGAAATCCGCGATTGGATCGACGAGGGACGCGCTTAATGGGGCCGTTCGTTGTTGATGCGTCCGCCATAGCCGGAACGCTATTCGAAGATGAAGATCCGGCTTACGCCAATGCTGTTCTCGAAGAAGCCAGTGAGCGCGGCGCCATCGTACCGGGGATTTTCTGGTATGAAATTCGTAACATGCTTTTGATCGGCGAGCGTCGCGGCCGCGTCGAACGAGACAACGCCGATGAGCAAATCAAGGCCCTACGTCTGGCCGGGATCGCGATAGCGCCGGAAGCGGGCGACCTTGAGACTCTCGCGATGGCTCGGGCCCACAATCTGTCGAGCTATGATGCGGCCTACGCTGTTCTCGCTGCGAAGGAAAAAACGCCCCTTGCAACCCTCGACAAGAAGTTAATAGCAGCAGGCGAGGCCGGTGCTTTCCAATTGTGGCGGTCCTAAAATGGATCAGCGCTTGGTTGATGCTCATGAAAAGTAAAAAAGATAATATCCGCATACAGATACCATGCTAATATCTCAGGCTTTAAGCAAAGTGAAAAAGAAGAGCGCATAGATGCAGTACTGGATTGCCGATAATGCCCCGATTGAATGGCAGATCGACCACCAAAGACAATATTATCGGCTTCAGGCTGCTTCCGAACGCTTTTGATAGATACAATTTGTCATGACACAAGGCATAGTGAATGAGTTGATTACCTTCTTGCCTGTTGCGACTGCGGAAACGTTATCGCCGGTGCTCACCTATGACGATGTTGAGACGCTACGCTTCCTCCATAAGAAAGCGATCCCAGACAACACACTGCGTGCGATTGCGACGGATCTTGCTTATCTTGAGGAATGGCATTTGGCGGCCACCAAAACGCACCTCGGATGGCCCGCCAGCGAGGACAGCATCTTGAAATTCCTCGCTCATCATCTGTACGATCCGACCGAACGCAAAGTGAATGAGCGCCACGGCATGCCGCAATCGATTTATGTGGCTATGACAGCGAGCGGCCGGCTATCGGGCGTGCTGCCTCATGCGCCATCGACAGTCCGCCGTCGCCTTTCCCATTGGAAACGCCTCCATGTTGCGAAAGGCTTGGACCATGCGTTCGATGATCCGCAAATTCGTGCAGCCCTTAAAGCCGCTTGTAAAGCGTCGGAGCACAAAGTCGAAAAAAAGTCGTCGAAGCCGATCACGCGGTCCATTATCGAAAAAATGGCGGCAACCTTTGACGAATACCGTATGCGCGGCAGGCGTGATAAAGCACTCATTTATGTGGGATTTTCGTCTGGTGGGCGCCGACGTTCTGAGCTTAGTACGCTGCGCATTGAAGACGTCAAAGACGTCGCCGAAGATGGGCGCACGCCCGTTTTTGAGATTTACTTGCGCACGGGCAAACGCATTGCCGCCGATGACGGCGAGAAGATCATCGTTTCAGGTCGGGCCGCGCGCGCCCTTGAGAATTGGCTCAAAGACATTAGGCGCGAATTCGGCGACAACACCAAGGGTGCAATTTTCCGACGCATCAACCGTTGGGGCACAATCGGTCCGTATGGGATTTCGCCTGGAGCTATTAATGTTGTGATCAAATCGGCAATCAAAAACGCGGGCCTTGATCCAGACGAGTATTCAGCCCACGGACTTCGTTCGGGATTTTTGACAGAGGCGCGGAATCAAGGAGTGCCTCTTGAAGATGCAATGCGGCATTCAAAACATCGCTCCTATCAGGTCGCGAGCAATTATTATCAGGCGGAAGATGAGCGAACGGGCAAAGCTGTTACTCTATTAGATTAAGCCGCTAGCCTTCTTTGACGAATAAAAGTACTCAACCGGTTCCTGTGCGGATGGGTGAGATCACGTTGACTTCGATCTTGGAGGAATTCCGACAGAACAAAGAATATATTTTTAATAACTCGACAAGACGGATGTCCTCTGCGAACTGCAGGAAGAGAACATTCTAATCCAGCCGAGGTATAGAGGACACACCGAATGGCGCGCTGCCCTAATTGCCGAGACAAATATGTTTTTGGCGCAAGCTTTGCTCTTATTATTGAGACAATTCTAGTTTTGTCTCACCATTAGCGGCAAATCGCTTTTGCCGAATGTTGCGTAGTTCTTTCATGGCCTCTTTGAGCGTTGTCACATTGCCCTTAACGTTGAGATAAACACGTTTTTGACGTCAATTTTGCTCTTAATGCTGAGACAATTGCTGTTTTGTCACAGCATTAACGGCAAAGCGTTG
Organism: Pseudomonadota bacterium; assembly: GCA_039025235.1. Classification (GTDB taxonomy): domain Bacteria; phylum Pseudomonadota; class Alphaproteobacteria; order Caulobacterales; family Parvularculaceae; genus MED-G105. The sequence continues at coordinate 34 of JBCCOS010000040.1, read as the reverse complement.
CTGCCGAATGTTGCGTAACTCTTTCATTGCGTCT
>JBCCOS010000039.1:0-8224 GCA_039025235.1 Pseudomonadota bacterium | reverse complement strand
GCCATTGTAGGCGGCGAAATACTTATAACTGTCGTCAAGTGAACCAATGGCACCGCCAGCGGCCTGGGCAATCATAGCCTTGTGGTTGGGGTGCTTTTCAGCCGCCAAGAGAATTTGGTTTTCGCCAAGATAGGAACAACCATAAGACCCAACGCGGTCGGTCGACCATGGCTGCTTTATGATCCAGTCAATAAAACCATATCCGTCACGGCGTTCGTTTCCGAAAACCAGGAACTGCCCTTCGGATTTTCCCCGTCCCCATCGACACCGTGGATTTGAACGACATTTTTGGCAAGATCGACGCCGACTGTGCTAAGCTGTAACATGGATGGCTCCTTTGCCAATTTACACCACCTCAAAATGGCTGCGTTCAAAGGGGTTGGGTCACTATTAATTAAAACCTGATAAGCAGCCATCATCGGCACTGCTTTTGTTTCAAATTGATGAAGGTGAGCGCCGCGTGATAGGCCGGCTTCGTTCACGATCGTAGATATCGTCGTCCCCGCGTATCCGTACTTATTTGGGCACTGAATTGTCGCATCAATGAGGCAGCTTCGCTTTTCGCGCGTCCTGCCTTTTTGCGTGCGCTTTGCGGTGCTTCACGAAGCCGAACTCTCTCAAGACTTGTGTCTTTCGTATCCCGGCGCTTGCGTCAGAGCTTGCATTTTCAATATTGCTATACGTACTGCAAATTAAGTTACCTTGCAAGCCATAGTTTGGAAAAAATCAATGATACACAGAACAATCTTTTCCGATGAACATCTTATGTTCCGTGATAATTTCCGCAAATTTGTAGAAAAGGAAATTGTTCCGCATCATGCACGCTGGGAAGAGCAGCAACACGTCGATAGATCACTATGGCAAAAAGCAGGTGAGCAAGGCTTTCTTTGTACGGAAATACCAGACCAATATGGTGGGGCGGGTGCCGATCGTTACGTCAGTGCTATAATTATTGAAGAACTCGCTCGTGTTGGAGCGAGTGGTCCCGGATTTACTTTACACTCCGATATCGTCGCACCTTATATTTTTAACTATGGCAATGAAGATCAAAAGAATGCATTTCTTCCAGCAATGGCCCGCGGCGAGATGATCGGTGCCATTGCGATGACTGAACCGGGGACTGGTTCTGATTTGCAAGCGATCAAAACGACAGCCGTCGAGGATGGCGATGAGTTTGTGATTAACGGTTCAAAAATATTCATCTCAAACGGATATATGGCCGACTTCGCAATAGTGGTTGCTAAGACTGGTGATGTAAAGGGCGGCGCCGATCAAATGTCACTCTTATTGGTAGAAGCAAACCGGAAAGGCTTCGCCAAAGAGAAGCCTTTGAAAAAGGTCGGGATGAAAGCTCAGGATACCGCCGTTCTCCACTTTTCCGATGTCCGCGTCCCAAAATCAAACTTATTAGGCGCATCGGGTGGTGCCTTCATGATGCTGATGACTGAGCTTGCTTGGGAGCGTCTTATGTTGGCTATCGGATGCGTAGCCGGTGCCGAAACTGTCCTTGAAGAGACCATCAAGTATACAAATGAGCGAGAAGCATTTGGTCGACCGATAAGCAAGTTTCAAAATACAAAGTTCAAGCTTGCTGAAATGAAAACCGAAACTACTATCGCACGTGTCTTCATTGATAAGTGTATGCAATTAGAGGCGGAGAAGAAACTCTCCGTCGACACGGCCGCGATGGCAAAATATTGGACCTCAGAGCTTGTTTGCAGGGTAGTAGATGAAGCAGTTCAATTGCATGGGGGATATGGATACATGTGGGAATACTTGGTTGGTCGAGCTTATGCCGATGCCCGTGTTCAGAGGATTTATGCGGGCACAACTGAAATAATGAAAGAAATAATATCTCGGTCTCTTTAACGACACCCAGGCGCAAGTTCTTAGTCTACTTCAATCATCCGTCGGTAAAAAGAACGTTGTTGGGGTATGTCGGGATTAAGGTACGAGCTTACAAGTTTAATTTCTTTAAGGGCGATGCCAGTTTAATTCGATTTCAATGGCAAACCCGATTGTTCTTTCAAGAAAGAGGCATATTTAATGGGACGACTCAAAGGAAAGAAAGCATTTATCACGGGCGGGGCGCAAGGCATGGGCGCATGTTTCGCACGAATGTTCGCAGACGAGGGCGCCAGTGTTGCTGTTACTGACATAAATGGAGAGGGCGCAAAGACAACTGCCGAATTGATAAATGAAAAACACCCTGGCGCTGCTATTTCTTTCTCCCATGACGTAACAAGTGAAGGTCAGTGGAAGGAAGCATTGACCGGAACTAAAGACGCTTTTGGGGGAATGAACATTTTGGTAAATAATGCTGGTGTTGGTACTGCTGGGAGCATTGGGACTGAGACCATAGCGAACTACCAGAAGGTACAAGATATAAATACGGCATCAATATTCACTGGCACTCAACTAAGTCTTCCATATCTTACCGAAAGTATGCCAAGCTCGATTATAAACATTGCCTCTGTTGCAAGTTTTGTAGCGAACAGAGATTCCCTTTCTTACAATGTATCGAAAGCTGGGGTCGTGATGATGTCAAAGTCTATTGCTCTTCATTGCACAAAACACAAACTCGATATTAGATCTAACTCCATTTGCCCCGCATTCACGAGAACACCAATTCTGGAGGCTATGTTGGAGTGGACAGGTAATGCTGAACATTGGGAACAGAAAATGGTTAAAGCAGCTCCTATTGGGCGCTTGGCTGAGCCAGAGGATGTAGGTTACGCTGCTATTTATCTCGCTTCAGACGAATCCCGCTTTGTAACGGGTACTGAAATTCGAGTGGATGGTGGAATGACTGCCTGATGATCCACGAACAGGTGGTAAATTTAATATTCTATTTGAATACACCGCACAATGAATATTTTTATGTTAACCGTTGACTTCAGTTGTCTCAATACGGATCAATATATGGATAGGACCATATTCTTGTTTCTAATGATATTTTAATATAAATTTAGTCTTTGGTCGGAAGCCAGAAGTTAAATGTTGTTGTTGAAAAAATTGGCCTACGTTCTAACATTAAGATAACACAAAGTCTGAAAGCAGACTGCGAAAAGCTTGGCTTATCGTATTGCAACGTAAACCTGTACGGTTTTGCTCTTCATTTTATCATTCGTGTTTGGATCGTCATAATGTAAATAATATAGCAGCAAGACCATATAGCGAAATTTAGTCTGTCATTATATAGTGTCAACGATGAAAAACCAAAATGCGAAAGTATAAGTTATTCAGCAACAGAACTCACCTAAAGAGTGCGGGTCCTTCGGGGCGCAGGTCACTCCCTTTGATGATGTCGCTGTTAATGCCTCGCTTATAAGAAGCTAGTTCGTATTTCGAAAACTCTGTCGAAGTGTCTGCCGCTTCTTGATAGACCCCTAAGAACATAGCGTGATCGGTAACGCCATAGAAATCCAGTAGACGTTTAAGTTGCATATCAAAGCCCACGGGATGCTTGATACTCTCTCCTTGTGCTAATCGATAGGCCTGATCAAGAGAGGCTGTTGTTCCAAACGCGTAGGCATCGAATGAAAGTGCGGTGTGAACATGTAAGTCGCCGGAGTAGGCATTACGGTCTAGGTCTCGCTTAGTAAGGTAAGTAGCAACTTTTGCAGGCGCAGGGAATTCAAAGGTTTCGTCGCCGATTTCCGTGATCTGGCTTGGTACCTCTGCGGAGGAATCGCCATGGCTATGTGGCTTCTGCGTTTTACTGAGATTAATTGCAAACTCGATGTAGGGCCTGGCGGCGATCAGGCTGATCGCTTAAACGACCACCCGCTCCCAGCGGGTGACATCTTTTTTCATTATCTATTCCGCTCCCCGACGTTTTTTAAAGAACGCTATTATCATTTTGTTGTTAGTCATTCATACCAATAGGCCCTATCGCTCACTTGTCCAAAGGCCCGCATAACACTCAATTAAGGCGATAACAGCTCACTCGACTTAATCGTGGCGCGAGCGTGAATTATTGGCCATAAACGATGGTCGGCATACTCATCCGTACAGTGTTGGCCGACATGCTAATTACCTTTGAATATCGGCTGCCGTTTCTCCAAGAACGCTGCGCAGGCTCCAGTAGCATCCTCGGTAGTTGCCATGATTCCTTGGGCTAACGCTTCAAGGGTCATCTGAGCATCAAGGCTGTTTGTCGCTCCATCGTCAACGAGTTTACGTGCTGTAATGAATGCACGCGTCGGACCATGTGCTAACTTCTCTGCAAATTCCGTTACGTTATTGAAGAAGTTGTCTTGCTCTAGGATCTTCCAAACGATTCCCCATTCAAATGCTTGTTCAGCAGAAAGCGGATCGTTCGTCAGCATCATGCCCAGTGCGCGTTGTCGGCCGACAACCCTAGGAAGAAAAAACGAGCTGCCCAGGTCTGGGACAAGACCGATTCGTGAAAAGATTTGAATGAACTTAGCCCTTTTTGTAGCGAGAATGAAATCACTAGCAAGAGCGATACTGCATCCGGCGCCCGCGGCAACGCCATCGACGGCCGCTACAACAGGGAATGGAGCGTCCCTTAACTCTCGGATAATGATATTATATTGCTCGTTGAGTACCTGCTCTATGTCGAGACCGCTAGGAGATGAAACGATGCCTTCTTTAAGGTCTGCTCCGGCGCAGAAAGCACCACCTTTTCCAGTAATCACAAGAGCTCTGGTCTTTCGCTCCCGTCGGAGCTTCCTTAACCCGGCAATAAAGTCAAGTCGCAGTTGTTCAAAAAGCGAATTAAGTGTTTTAGGTCTATTTAGGGTTACAACAGAAACGCTACCGCAAGTCTCAAACTGAATTGTCTCGGATTCCATATGGTTATACAAATTTTCTTTATACAAATTAGATTAAAGGCAACAATTAACGGGCATGAAAGGTTTGAAGTTTAACTAATTACATAAGTACGGATCAGTATGAAGAAATTTTCGACGGTAGAACTAAGCCTAAGCAATTAGCAACTCTTGTAAGCACGAATAGTGGACCAATTACCAACCACTTGAAACAATAATCAAACAGCCTCATCGGTGATAGGTGACGTGCAACATCGAAAAAATAGTAATTGAATCACAGGTTTTACCCAGTATTTCACAGATCATAATCGCGTATTAGCCTTCTAAAATCATCTTGCTGTCATTCCACCATCCACTGTAATTTCAGTGCCGGTGACGAAACGAGACTCATCAGATGCCAAATAAATGGCGGCGTAACCTATATCCTCTGGTTCGGCTAATCGCCCCATTGGTGACGCTTTGATCATCTTTTGCTCCCAATCTCCACCCTCGCCTGCCCAAGCAAGCGCAGCCTCAAGGATCGGAGTTCTCGTAAATGAAGGGCAAATAGAATTACATCTAATATCCAACTTGTATTTTGTGCAGTGAAGGGCAATCGACTTTGACATCATGACCAAGCCGGCTTTGGCAACATTATAAGAAAGGGAGTCTCTGTTCGCCAAGAAACTTGCAACAGAGGCTATGTTTACGATTGAACTAGGCATACCTTTTTTGAGATATGGAAGACTAAGCTGAGTGCCAACGAAAACCGAAGCAGTGTCGACGTCTTGAACTTTCTGATAACTTTCAAGATTCTCCGTCTCGATACTGCCTTTGGTTGCAACCCCGGCATTATTCACCAATATATTCAAACCACCAAACGTGTCCACAGCTCCAGCCAGCGCGTGTTTCCACTGTAATTTATTCCTAACATCGTGAGCAAAAGAAATAGCAGTACCCGGATGTTTTTCGTTAATAGAGGCGGCTGTTGCCTCAGCGCCCTCAGCGTTTATATCTGTAACCGCGACCTTTGCTCCCTCGTCGGCAAACATCCGCGCGAAACACGCGCCCAACCCCTGAGCCGCACCGGTTATAAGGGCTTTTTTTCCCTTGAGACGCTCCAAAACGCTACTCCCAAATCATTGGACAGATTAAAAGATCCTTCTTGGAAATGTCTCCGGCCAATTCTCAAAAATCCATCTTCGGCGAATTGTCTAGCTAAGCTATTCATGTCTGTAACACGAATAAAGTGCCGAACCATTCTGTCTGTATACAAGCGATCGTCTGATACCCCTCTGATATCAGAGTGGATATCAATGTTTTATTAAGCTGGACGTACGGCAAAATACTGTTAAAGTCAATAAGATAACACGCCGTGCAAAAAAACTTTTTTAAAATGGAACTGGAATGGCTTCAACTTCAATGACAGTACCAAAGCGTAAACAAGAAGAACGAACGCGCGAAATGCGAAGCCGTCTTATCGAAGCAACAATTGAGTGCCTTAATAAATATGGGTACGCGGGCACCACGATATCTATGATTGTAGATGAAGCAGGTGTATCGCGCGGTGCACATCTCTATCACTTTGAATCCAAGGCTGCACTGCTCGTTGCTACTACGGAAGCACTCATAAAGAGAGTGTATCTCAGCATCGGCACCACTGTACCTGAACCAGAGCCAGGGTCTGACTATCTCGAGACGCTGATACAGGCTTTATGGGCAAAAATATTTCTTTCTCCATACGGAAAGGCTACTACAGAAATTTTAATTGCAGCGCAAAGCGACAAAGAACTTTCGATGAAGCTTCGCAAACTTTCTCCGCGTTCACGCGAAATGTTTATTATTGCAGCGGATCATTTTCTCGAATCAAGACCAGACTCGGATATTAGTCCAGCCGATATCCTTTTTCTCAATCAATGGCTGATGCGTGGTATGTTGCTGGAGCGCCCGATTGGTAGTGGTAACACGAAAGTTTTGCGGAGTTTTTTAGCAAAATGGACAAAGATGATTAGGCAATTTGTAATTCCGCGCGAAGGTGTTAAGGGACCCCCACCAAAACCAGAATGGTGGGAGGAAGATTAATGGCTGATGGAGAAAGCAGACCTTGGTCAGTTCTTTATCAAGACGAAGCAGTGGAATTAGATTCGATTGACAGGTCGCCCACGGTCTCAATTGAAAACATTTTAGCCGACGGCGTGAAAACAGACGGTGACCGGCCGTTAGTGACAACAATACTGCCGAACGGTTCTGAAAAAACGCTATCCTATAAAGAGATGGCTGCCGCGTCATATGCGTTTGCACGGTACCTGCGCGAAGATTTGAAACTGCAGGCTGGCGATGTTGTTGCCCTTCAAATACCAAATTGTACGTCTTATGCAGTTGCAATGCTTGGCATTGTTCGTGCCGGTCTTATCGTATCAAACGTCAATCCGCTTTATACGCCATTTGAAACACGTAGGCAGCTTGGCGATTGTAAAGCCAAAGCATTGGTCTTTATCGATCTGTTTGGCGATAAAATCGATGAGGCTGTATTAGGACTCAATGATTTTAAGCTGATAAAAGTCTCGATCACCGACTTTTTCCCACCACTCCGCGCGGCAATGCTGAATTTCGCATTGAAATATGTGCGTCGGATGGTGCCAAAGATGTCAACACCGTACACGACCTTTACGGACATCGTTAAAATCGACATTACGAATGGGTCAAAACCCTTACAGTACACGAACGAACAGTCTACAGATGATACAAATTTTCTTCAATACTCCGGAGGAACCACCGGTAAGTCAAAAGGGGTAAAACTCTCTTTGGCAAGCATCGTCCATAATCACATGCAGGTGCGATCGGTCGCACCCGATGAATTTAAAAATAAGAACCTGACAACGATTTTGGTCATGCCACTTTATCACATGGCTGGCTTCACGGTTCTCATGGCAGGTCTTCTAATGCATGGTCATGTTGTATTAGTGCCAAGCCCCCGGCCTCTTTCGAACCTCAAGCAGGCTTTCGAAAAATACACCATTAATGCTTTTTTAGGCGTGAATACCTTGTTCGCAGGGTTGATGAAAGAAGATTGGTTCGTCACCAACCCTCCCAAAATCGGCTTAACGTTTTCCGGAGCAACGGCGTTAAATTCGTCAGTGGCTGAAGAATGGGAACGGCTGACAGGATCAAAAATCTACGAAACGTACGGTATGACCGAGGCTACAGCTGCCGTGACCTGGAACCCACCCGGTGAGAATATGCGCACAGGGAGTGTAGGATTTCCTATACCCGGCACAACTGTACGTATTCTGAAGGATGATAGTACATGGGCCCAAACGGGAGAAACCGGAGAAATTGTCGTCAAAGGCCCTCAGGTAATGAACGGGTATTTCAATGCAGAAGACTTAAACAAAAATGCATTCTTTGACGGATGGCTCCGCACCGGTGATATCGGTTACCTTGATGCT
>JBCCOS010000038.1:0-8258 GCA_039025235.1 Pseudomonadota bacterium | reverse complement strand
GTATGCGCTTCACTCCTTCCGCCTTACAGTCCAGATCTGAACCCCATTGAAATGGCGTTCTCAAAACTCAAGGCGCACCTAAGAAAAGGCGCTCACAGAACAATCGATGCGCTATGGCGCGCCATCGGCGATATCTGCCAGCTATACGAACCTGAAGAATGCCAAAATTACTTCAAAGCCGCTGGATATGCTTCAATGTGAGCGTCCGATACTCTAGTTCATCACGCCGCACTGCCCACAGCAAAATAGAATGATGAAGCACTTGATCCGTTCTTTGAAAGAACAGTGTGTTCACCGTCACCGTTTCGAAAGCCTATCACACGCCAGACAGTGGCACTTCAGTAACCATGAATATTGATTAATCACCAGATAGGAAAATCTTTTCTAACCGATTTAAATCGATAATCCGTATTTTACCGTACCTTGACTCAGCAATTTCTTGGCTCTTCCAATTCTTTAAAATCAAATAGATGCTTTGCCGTGAAACCCCTGCGAGTCCGGCCAAATCCTCTTGCCGTAGTAAAATATCTTCCGTTACAGGACTTTTTCCATAGAGATGGTATAGCCGCCACGCTAAAAAACGTTCGGGCGATAACATTAGCAGTTGCGAGAACTGTTCAAATACCGACCGCGCGTTAGCACAAAATAAAGTAACAAGCGAGCGACGAAAAGTTGGAAAGCGCTCTGCAATTGTTTCTATATCTACTGGTTTAATATACGCTACTCGTGTGCCTACTGCGGCGTGTGCGTCTGACATGCGGCCGCCGCCATCCAATGACGAGATGTCTCCCGTCCATTCGCCGGGACGGCAAATACCCATGATAAACAATTGGCCTGCTTCATTGATCTCGCTAAAGCGTATCTCACCGGAGATTACACCAAAAATACCGTCCGGCTTTGCGTTTTTTTTGTATATCGTCGCCCCAGCAGCATAATCACGTGCAATACTCGCGTCGAGAATAGCCTTTATAACTGGAGAGGCAAAATGAGACAACCAATCAGTTGTTGCCAGAAAACTCCGCTCTGCCTGCGTTATATTATTTTTCTGCATTTCAAAATTTGTTTTCGGGCGAAACGCCACTAGCAGCCCGTTTTTCATATCCTAAGTATCGTTCAGAACTGCCCATTTGACCGAACTTCTATTTTTTAAAATAGTAAAAATAGTCACGCCGACTGTCGACCTTGCGCTGAAACATACAGGTAACTTTTGCGCGAAGAAAGACAATAGTATCAAGCACTAGGGCAAGAAAACAAGAGCTCGAATTGTAAGAAATTTTGTTTTCTGAGTCGGTATCAAGGAGCTAATGTGTTCAACTCAGTCGACCGACCGTGATAATCCCAAAGAGCCAATGGTTGTAGAGATCGTGCCTTTTTCATATGACAAATTGTGGTTTGTCCTTTCTCGCAATTCTCAGCGTTTATGCGGGTGCTGAGGAATTGGTAGAGATGTGCTATCGATTAGTATTTCCGACTATTTTGTCGCTTCTGTTCATATTTATCGTGGCAGGCTGTGCCGAGCAGTTCGCGACCGATACAAATGCTCCAAGCTCGAAAACTCCGTCTCCGACGTCAAAAGTCAGTTTCAACGACGATATTCGGCCAATCTTGAACAAGAACTGTACTGGCTGCCATGGTGGAGTGAGTAAGCAGGGGGGGATATCGTATATAATCAGAGAACAAGCACTTGGGCGAGGCAAATCGGGGCGTCGCAACGTGGTACCTGGAAACGCCAAGGCTTCTGAGCTTTTCCAGCGCATTACGTCAAAAGACCCTGTCCAACGGATGCCATATGGAAAGCCGCCGTTGAAGCAGGAGGAAATAGACCTCCTGGAGCGCTGGATCGATGAGGGTGCTGAGTGGGAAAAACATTGGGCCTTTGTTGCTCCCGAGCGCCCTGAACTACCGCCCATTGAAGATGTTGGTTGGGCGCGATCACCCATTGATCATTTCGTTTCTGCAAAGATGGAAGAAAGCGGTTTCGCGCCAAACCCAGAAGCGTCAAAAAAAGAATGGCTGCGCCGGGTAAGCCTTGACTTAGTTGGTTTACCCCCCTCTCCCGGCGAATTGGATGCATTTTTAACGGATACAAACGATAGGGCGTACGAGAGACACGTCGATCGACTGCTGTCGTCGTCGCGCTTCGGTGAACGATGGGCCAGCACATGGCTTGACATCGCACGTTACGCTGATTCAGCTGGCTACGAAAAAGACACGCACCGGGAAGTTTGGCCTTACAGAGACTGGGTGATAAAGGCTTTCAACGATAATCTACCCTATGACGAATTTATAATTACCCAGCTCGCTGGTGATTTGTTGCCTGATGCTGACCTAAATGACCATATTGCAACAGTTTTCAATCGCTTGACGCAAGTTAACCATGAGGGCGGTACGGATGATGAGGAGTTTCGAATTGTAGCAGCGATGGATCGGGTCGCGACGGCATGGAGTGCACTCAATGGCCTGACAATGAACTGCGTGCAGTGTCATTCTCACCCTTACGATCCCTTAGAGCACACGGAGTATTACGCGTCTCTTGCCTTCTTCAACACTTCGCAGGATGCCGATAAGGATGATGATAGTCCTCTACTCAGTTTTGCAACGGACGAGGTCGAGCGCGTTGCGCTTTACTTAAAGGAGGACGAAAACATCAACCTACAGACCAAATTGGCTGCGACGGGAAGAGGGCTGGCAACGGAATCAAATTGGCGTTCACTTAACATTAGCAATGCAACAATAGATGAAAAGGCTGGATGGGCCTACTTGTATCGAGAGGCGTTGCAACGATGGGATACGTTTAGTAGAGAACAACAAGATAAGGCGACATCGTGCGCTATTTCTACGGAAATGGATAACCCTGGGTTAGGACTTGGCCTAAACGATCAGGCTTCCGATTGCCAAGCAGCATCTATTGCCCGAGCAAAGCAAGCTTATCTTTCTTTAAAATACGCTGGCTCAAAAGTTGATGCGTTCTCGTCAACGCAAAGGGCCAAAACTAGTTTACCGGTTACAGAGGGTGAATATATCAATCCCAGTTCCGATTTGGCTGATGTAGGAGAATTTAGCTTTTCCGTAACGGTGCCCGACAATTCGCCGAACCAAACAATTGAAGCCCTCAAGCTGACGGCTTCACCCTTGGATCCAGATAAGGCTGCGCATACAGCTGAAGACGGATTTGGAATTGATAGGATACATTTGGAGATTCATCGGAAAAAGGGGTATACGGAAACTGTCGGGTTTAAAGGATTTATCCCGGACACTCTTCAAGGAATTCAGCATTTAACGCGAACCTCAGGAACCGAGACCAACGGTGATGATCGGACTACAGAGTGGCGTCATGGGTTCGTATCCCATAGGCTATTTGGTCCGGTGACGACAATAGGTGTATTCAAAGAACCGATCATGCTTGAGGCGGGCGATAAGCTTGTTCTTAAACTTGCCCAACTTCAGAAAATTCAACCACGCGACGGCAAACCTTATTTCTTCCGGCGGCTACATTTGTCTGCTTGGCCAGAAGGTATAAGCGGGAGCAATTTAGCTTCATTGTTAGACAGCAATAACGACTACCTTATGACGCTCACCAGGAGCATTGTTACCGACAGAGACATACGGAATATCGATGCAGCCTACGTCCCCGTGATGAGAGAACAATTAGCCTTTGAGCGTCGATCTACCAGAGTTTTTGAAAGAGGAAACTTTTTGGCAAAAACGGGTGATGACATCCCACCCAATACGCCAGCAATATTCCCCTCTCTCTTCGAAACTGAGCAATCACCACTTGAAACACGGCCCACACGACTGGATCTCGCCAAATGGTTCGTGTCTGAAAAGCATCCCCTCACTGCAAGGGTTGCCGTGAATAGGTTGTGGGAACAGTTATTTGGCTTGGGTCTTGTCGAAACCTTAGAGGATTTTGGCAGCATCGGCGCCAAGCCAAGCCACCCTGACTTGCTTGACTGGTTAGCTGTTGAGTTTCAGCACAAGCTCGATTGGAACATAAAAGCAATATTGAAACAGATTGTTCTGTCGTCCACATACCGGCAACAGGCTGCGGGAACAGCGGCTGACTACAAGTCGGATCCTCAAAATAAATGGCTCTCTCGTGGACCACGGCAGCGCTTGACGGCGGAGATGGTGCGAGATCAAGCATTATTTGTAGGCGGATTGTTATCTAATAATATCGGCGGGGAACCGGTTATGCCGCCACAGCCCGATGGTGTTTGGAAGACAATATACGACCGAAAGGTATGGGATGAGGCGACTGGCGATGACCGGTATAGACGTGCTGTTTACACTTACATGAAGCGTAGTACGCCCTATCCAAGTTTCGAAATTTTTGATGACGCTGGCCATGCTGTTAGTGCACCACGCCGGATGACGACAAATACGCCGCTGCAAGCACTCGTAACATTGAATGATATTGCTTACTATGAGGCCGCTGAGGGATTAGGTCGAAAAATGCGATTAGCAGCAGAGACAGATGACTTTGCTGCAGGCATCAACCTTGGTTTTAAGTCTCTTCTCGCGCGCTCACCGACAAGTGACGAACTCAACATCATAAAAAATACCTATGATGGCGCTATGAAAGCAAATGCCCAGCACAGTGATGCGACGCAACGAGCATGGACAGACTTGGCTTCAACACTATTGAACCTGGATGAGAGCTTGAACCGATGAAACATGAGAGGAAAAAACTTTCTTGGCATGAACCAGCTGAAAGCATTTTGGATATAAAGCGTCGTTCCTTTCTCGGAAGGACAGCGGGCTTATGCGGTATGGCGTTCATGGCTCAAATGGGTGCGCCATCGAAAACGTTGGCAGCAGGCTCTACAAAAATCGACTTCTCACGTTCTGCCTCTAGTCCGTTAGCCCCCTTAGCAGCTCAGTTTACGCCACGGGCACGACGGGTTATTTTTCTTCATATGGCTGGGGCGCCAAGCCAATTAGAGTTGTTTGATTACAAACCTGAGCTAATTAAATATGACGGCAAAGATACACCAGCTTCCTTTATGGAGGGAAAGACTTTTGCCTTCCTCTCGGGCATCCCCAAATTACTAGGGTCACGTTTCCCATTCAAACAGCATGGTGAATGCGGTGCATATATATCGGACCGGCTGCCAAATATAGCTCAGCATGTAGATGATATTTGTTTTATAAAATCACTCTATACTGATCAATTTAATCATGCGCCAGCACAATTGAAAATGCATACGGGGAATGCCCAACTCGGACACGCCTCTTTTGGTTCATGGGCGACCTACGGTCTTGGGTCTGAGAACCAAAACCTTCCTGGTTACATTGTGCTTACGTCTGGCGGCCCCAATCCATCTGCTGGTAAAGCTCTTTGGGGACCAGGTTATTTGCCAAGCGTTTATCAAGGTGTGCAATGTCGATCAGAAGGTGAACCAGTGCTTTTCCTCGACAACCCCAAAGCCGTGAATAAGCAGTCGAGACGCAATGTGCTTGATGCGTTGAATAGTTTGAACGAACTCTCATATGAGCGGTACGCGGATCCTGAAACGGTCACGCGCATAGCTCAGTATGAAATGGCGTTTAGAATGCAGACAGAGGCGACCGAAGCTTTCGATTTAGCGGATGAGAGTGAAATTGTTCGCGACCGGTACGGTGTACGAGAAGGCGAAGGTGGTTTTGCAAACAATTGTCTTCTTGCTCGGCGCCTAGCAGAACGCGGCGTCCGTTTTATCCAACTATTTGATTGGGGCTGGGATAGTCATGGTGATACCGACAAAACATCGCTTGATATTGGTTTTGCCAATAAGTGTAGAGAGATTGATCAGCCAATCGGCGCGTTGCTTTCTGATCTGAAAGCATCCGGCCTTTTAGAGGATACTTTGGTTGTCTTTGCGAGTGAGTTTGGGCGCACCCCAATGCAAGAAACAGGTAAAGGAGGCGAAGAATGGCTAGGGGTTGGGCGCGATCATAATCCGGCTGGCTACACTGTGTGGATGGCAGGTGGCGGTGTCAAAGGTGGCTATACCCACGGTGCAACGGACGAGTTAGGTTACGAGGCGGCGGAAATGCCGGTATCAGTTCATGATTTTCATGCAACACTTCTTTATCTCCTTGGATTTGAACACTCAACACTCAACTATCCCTTCCAAGGATTGGAGCAACGTTTAACAGGGGTTCATCATTGCGCTGTTGTCCCAGAAGTTCTGGCATAACTTCGCCCTTATGCTGCAGCAGAAATTAAATTTTTTAATTTATCCGTGGTCCGCCAGGCGATATTTTTTTGTGGTCGGATTGTTAACGGCGTGTATTAGCATCTTTTTGCTATTGAATAAGCCTGTTCTATTGCACAAAATGACTGCTGCTGCAGGTTTATCCGACCCCGTCACAGCCCGCACAGACTCATTTTATTTACGACGAGTGCAACCTATTCTAAGTAAGTATTGCACTCAGTGTCATGACATAAAAAAATATAAGGGACACTTACGCCTCGATAATTTCTTACATAGTCGATATTCCGGGTCACATTCAAATAATGTCGTTGCAAATTCACCAGAGGAAAGCGGTCTGCTGATCCGAATGGCCCTACCTAAATCAGATCGCAGGGCGATGCCTCCACTCGGTTTACCAGCTCCTACAAAAAGCGAGATCGAGGTTATTCGACTCTGGATCTTGCGGAACGCTTCGGGCATTCTGACTGAGGCTGACTTTCCTGACGCGCCGAAACCCGCAAAGGTCCTCAAAACCGTCCCGCCAATCGACAATCAGCTTGTTTTTGCACTTCGAAAGCCGTTGAGCGAAGCTGTGTTATCGGTAAATGCCAAATATCCTCATCTTGTTCTCTATGACACTCGCAGCAGTGCATCGCTAAGGGTGACAAATGTTTCTTTACCAGCTGTGTTGTCCGACGAAGTGTTTCAAACCCTTGAAAAAATCACGTCAGAAATCGTTTCGATTTATTTAGTAGACGCACCGCTCACGGACAAATCGTTAAAGATCATGTCGAATATGCCAAAGTTAAAAGATATATACATAACCGGCAGCAAATTTAATGAAAGCCGCCTTGTAGCGTTAGTACAGGATTGTCGAGATTTAAAGCGCTTGTCGCTAGATACTCATCTGCTTACAGACAAAGTCTACGATGCAGCACAAGAAAGAGAAATCAAGCTGTATGGAGTAGGCAGTGGCTTCTAAGGAATTGGAAATAAAGGTCTGGGATATCTCGACGCGTGTTTTTCATTGGGCTCTAGTCGTGTCTGTCACAGCGTGTTGGGTCACGATAAAAAATCGTTGGATGTTGGCTCACCAAATCAGCGGTTTGAGCCTTCTCTTTTTACTTATTTTTCGCTTAATTTGGGCTTTTGTAGGCAGCCGTACCGCCCGATTAAGTGACTTCCTGACATCACCTTGGAGTGCGGTAAAATATCTTTGGTCGTCACTACAAAACCATGACACGTCCCATACCGGACACAACCCAGCTGGCGGTTGGATGATCATCCTATTCTTTATCGTTCTTTTAGTTCAAGTCCTGACCGGCCTTATTGCAAACAACGATTTAGGATTTTCCGGACCGCTTGCTGACCAGGTAATGAAAGATACATCGGATCAAGCAACACGGGCCCATGGACTAAATTTCAGTTTGTTGCTGTTACTCGTTTGGACCCATTTAGTTGCAGTGTTTTTCTACTATCTTGTTAAGCGACAGGCAATAATTCAAGCAATGTTCTCAGGACGAAAACCGCTAAGTCAAATTGATGGGTATACTAATATTACATTCGCCCCAACATGGCGTGTAATTGCGGCGGTTGTTTGTTCAGCAGCTTTATTGAGTGTTGTATTCTTG
This sequence comes from Pseudomonadota bacterium, assembly GCA_039025235.1. GTDB lineage: Bacteria > Pseudomonadota > Alphaproteobacteria > Caulobacterales > Parvularculaceae > MED-G105. The sequence goes on along the minus strand of JBCCOS010000038.1, from coordinate 448 downwards.
ATTTAGCCTTTTTAATTCGAATAATGAGAAATGCTGCATTCGTTCAACTGAATTTGTCTAAAAACCGATGATTGCACTGGACTGATCCGCTCCTTTCGACGAAGTGGTCGAATACGCATACCGGAGGCAAGTTTTGCTTGCTCATCGTCATTGATGAATTTACCGATAACTTGAGTGCGGTCATCAGGCTTTAACAAAACACCACACTGGCGTGATTTGAGCCTGTTGATTGCACTTTTGTTATCAACCTAGCAAAAAATCGCATAATTAGAGTCAACGTGATCTCACCCATCCGCACAGAAACCGGTTGTCACGTTGTCCTTAACGTTGAGAGTGGCTTTTGGCGGATTTCTTGGGTTTGTGCTTTGCTCTTAATGGTGAGAGTTGTCTTTAAAGCTGAGACAAAACACCGGTTTTGATGTTATGAATATTGTCTCATCATTAAAGG
>JBCCOS010000037.1:0-8309 GCA_039025235.1 Pseudomonadota bacterium | reverse complement strand
TTCAACATCTGACGCTGCATCAAATGCAACCACATTTAAACCACTGGCGAGGAACTGAATGATCCATCCCGTACCAATCAAGCCGCAACCGACAACCCCAATCGTACGGATGTCATCAACTGAACGCATCATTTGTCTCATAAACGGATGGTCACCCTAAGGATAAATACTAACCTATCATTCCAAGTTCAATTCCAAAACGGCAACTCAGCTTACGACAAAATGTTATCGCCTCTTCGCAACTTTACCCTTTCAATTAGAGGGCTAAGCTGTCGAGAGACTATCAACTTCTTTACAAAGCCGTTTAAACGCCATTAAACTTTCAGTAGGTTTTAACAGAGAACTCGGCTGAGTTTATTCCAAAGTGCAGATATACAGCTTACTACTATAACAGGCATAATTAAAATGCCAGCGGCTGTGTGATTCCTCTGATATGCCCTGCCCTTTGAGACCGTTTCGATATAACGTTCATTAAGCGGATTACTCTATGACACCGGATGATTTAGAATTTTTGCGCAGTACAGAATGGTTGTCATCGTTCTCCAAGACGACGTCCGAAGAAATCTTGAAGCGCTGTTCAATCGTTGAATATACCCATGGGCAAAGAGTACATAAAAAAGGCGATAAAAGTGACGGCCTACAGGGGGTGATAAGTGGTGGGATTCGTTATACAGCCGTCACAGCGTCAGGCTATGAAACAAGCTTCGCTGTTGTAATATCTGGAGACTGGGCGGGTAATTTATCTTCAATCGCCGACTTTGGTAAATCGCATGATGGGTTTGCAATAGGAGCATTACGGATTGCATTGTTAAGCAGTGCCGATATTGAAGACTTAAAACACTGCTGCGATGACTTTTATCCCATATTGATCAATAATTTGTGTTTATCAATGCGGGATGCTTTTGAAGAAATAGATATGATCCTGTCGACGACGCCTGAGCAGCGCCTTGCCTGGCGTCTTTGCGATTTCTGCGTTCATGCAGCAGGTGAAAACGCCGTTCTATTTAATCAGCAAGATCTCGCAGCACTCGTTGGCGTGTCAAGACAAAGCATTAATAAAATACTTCAGAAATGGGCACAGCAGGACTTGATACAAATAGAGTATGGTAAGCTAAATATTCTCGATATCGAACGGTTGAGAGCAATCGTGCGCTTATGATGGCGACGCGGATGGATTGCCTTATTGAGTCTGATCGATCAATGACTCTAACTGGAGCGATAGGCCACTTTTTGGTGTCATACCCTTCTCTTGAAAGCGGCAATCTGCGCGTAAACACTGTTGATGCGATCGAGAAAACGTGAGAATAAAGTACTTCCTAGTGTTATTTTTTCGGTCTACTGAACACACAATTCTCATGGCATTCCATCAAAAATTGTCAACATGTTGATGGTCCATTCACGCTCTTAGAAAATAAAGTAGAGCCAGTAGGACCCTGATTTTTCGTCGCTAGACCGAAATTATGCACTTAAAATATATGCCGAGAACAGAGATGCCAGGCGAAGCGGACGTGCATTACCGGATGATAATGTCGCCGACATTTCTAACGAGGTCGTCGGACAAGCCTACAAATTCGAAGATGCGTCGAATGAGTTTAAACAGTTGACGGGGGAACAGCTGCCAACACTTGTTCACGTCGTTAACGGGCTCGCGGATTTTAAAATTTGGAAGCGGCCTGTCAGCAAACCTCATTGTGTCCCGAGGTAGGAGCAATTTAAGTGGTCAGTGGCCTCTAGTTTAAGATACTTAACTTGCAAAATGAGAGGGTACGCGCCTCAGTCATATACTACGCAAGCGATCGTCGCTGTACTGTCGAACAGTTGATAAAGATACGATGAAAAGAAAATATGAACCTTATAAAGACTGCTACTATCGCTATGTTCATGTCTTTGGGATTCGCGTGTTCGAGCGACCCCACACAGGAGGAATCGCCAAACAAAAAATCTGACCCGTCAAAAGTGATGGACACACCGCTGGACGCGCCTACCAGAGTTTCTGAATTCGGTCGCTATGAAGGGTATTCCCAGCCAGTATACGATGAATACATTAGATCATCTGTGTATGTGCCAATGCGCGATGGAGTAAAGATCGCTGTCGATATCTATCGACCTGCGATCGATGGCGTTGCCGTGGAAACACCTTTACCCGTTTTATTGAGATATTCCCGCTATTGGCGCGCTAAAGAGCTATCTGACGGATCGATCCAAGGCCGATTGGGAACGATTCCGCCCGGTAAAAGTGGTGGTAAACTGAATTGGTCGTTCAAAGAAAGCAAACATGGCGATACTTATCTTTCAAGCGACGGCTTTCATGGAGATTCTTATATTGTAAGCCATGGATATATTACTGCGTGGGCTGAATCTAGAGGAACAGGAGCATCTCAAGGACATTACGATGGCGGACAGTCCGCTCAGGAAGCTCGTGACGGTTACGACCTCATCGAATGGCTGGCTGCGCAAAATTTTTCGAGTGGCAAAGTAGGCATGCTCGGTCCTTCTTACGCGGGACAAATTCAATATGCAATTCTAGGAAACACGCCGCCGCCAAGTCTTAAGGCATGCTTCGCCTCTGTGGCTTTTTTTGATGATTTTCAAAGTTGGTCGTCCGGCGTTGGTGTTCTAAGAAAAAGCATCATTAATTGGGTTAATGACCAATTAATCAATGATGGGATAGCATCAAGTACACAGAAGAAAAAGGTTGCTCGCGTCGATGAAGATTTAGACGGGGCAATACTAGCAGCCGCTATTTCAGACCGACGTACCGATGCCGGCCCCAATGCTATACTGAAAGAGAATTTCAGGTGGAGTCCAGAAACCAAGCTTTTTTTAAACACACTTAGAGAAACATTGAAAATCGAGTCTAATGTCGATTTAGTTCGATTTGCCTACGGACCAACCAATATCATTGCAGAGGCACTGGAAAAACATCCGAAGCTTAGAGATGGTCTTTTAAAAGCAACATTCGAGGGATATCGCGAAGACTATCTAGGGGATACTTATCTTGCTGGTGACTTGCCCAACATTAACAAATCTAAGGTCCCTATTTATCATTGGGGCGGTTGGCGCGACGCGTATACCGATTCAACAACGCTTTGGTACGTAAATATTAAAAATAAAAAAAAACTCACTCTCGGTCCATGGGGGCATTACCCTGCGACAGATACACCTCGCAACAATGCATATATCGTTTTAAAGACAATCGAACAGTTACGTTGGTTCGATCATTTCCTCAAAGGTATTGATAACGGTGTGATGGACGAATCTCCCGTAAGTTATGCAATAGCTCATTCTGAAAAAGAGTGGGAATGGCGCAATGCCACCGAATGGCCGGTGCCGGAGTCATCACTCAAGCCATTTTACTTCAGTACAAATCAATCGAATACTATTCAATCAGTAAACGATGGAACTCTAACCACCACAGCACCAACGAAGAAGTCTAAAGATGCTTTTGTGGTCGACTACGCGACGACAATTGGTAAAGGAGACCGATATTATAACACTATAGGGCTCCCATATGCCATGCCCGACCTCGTAAGCCATGCCTTTACCGCATTGACATACACTACGGCGCCGCTTGAAACAGATCTTCTGATAGCGGGTCATCCAATTGTTCGTCTTCAAGCATCTTCAACCGAAACCGACGGTGATTTTATCGTATATCTGGAGGAGGTTGATGCCGACGGCACTGTCCACCTCCTCAGCGACGGTCTCATGCGAGCGTCCTATAGAATCTTAGGCGATCCGCCTTATGACTATTTAAATTTGCCGTGGTCTAAGGGTACGGCGGATGCTGTCGCCGCGACTGCCCCCCTAAACACTGAGACCGCATCTTTGGCGTTTGCACTTAAACCGATTGCTAATCGTTTTGAAAAAGGCAACCGTATCCGGGTTGTTATTACGGGTGCTGACGCAGACGGAACGTTATTAATTCCAATAACACCAGCGCCGACCCAGGAAATAGTGATCGGTGGGGTATCACCGTCGTTAATTGAACTCCCAATTCTGAATAGTTTTTGAGCCGATGCCTACAGCGTCATCACTTCAATTGGAATCAAAGCGACGCTTTAAAGCAGCGCAGCTTCAAATGGAATAAAAGCGTCGCTGTAAATCTTTGTTTTTGCGCGTTTGCGGCAACAACCGAACGGGCGCCCATCCGCACCCACTTGACTTAAGAAAGCATTTACAAAGAAACGAACCTTACCCCTTTGAACGCAGCCACCAACATCGCAACAAATAGCTGGATTCACAGGGATCAGTTCAGAACGGCGCCGAAGCGCCGCTATAGTCATTTGTTTAAAGCGCCTCCGTTTCAATTGGAATCAGAAGGGCGCTTTAAGTTTTTGATTTAACGCATTTCCCTAACGCCAACCGCACACACTTGGCTTGGAAATGCTTTAAGCCTGCCAATTATGACTAGCGGCTCACGACGGCCAATTCTAAAAACTCAAGTCGAGACCAAGACCGACAATCCGTGGTGGTGCAAATGTCTGCGATGGGCTGTTTGTTAGATTAACACCGTTAGTAGCGATGGTCCCAGTTAGTGCGGTGCCGGCGCCAACAACGGTACCGCCACCAATACCAATAGGTGTTTGATCGTTAAACAAATTGGTTCCGTAAATATAGATCGAAAATGTATCTTGCGTGTATCCAATTCGAGCATTTGAGACAATGCGGCTGTCAAGGCGTTCTGTGAATGTGTCGAGACGGGGGTCCGGAGTATCTCTTCCTGGAATTGTGTCAAGAAAATCACTGTATGCCGCGAAATCGTTTTCATCGAGATTAAACAAATCCGATTCACGCGCGCCCGTATAGGCAACGCTCGCATTGGTAAAGAATCCCGATGGATGCTCGTAGTTCGCACCAATCGTGAATGATAATCTAGGAGCCTGGGGAAACGCGTTTCCTTCAAGGTTTACGAAGTCAGACGGATTATCAGGATCAAATTCTTGGAATGGGAAGTCAAGAAACTCTGTTTCCAATAGGCCGATAGAGCCATATATCGCTAGGTCGTCAGATACCCTGTAGTCACCGGTGAATTCGGCACCGTAAATCCGCGACTCGCCTGCATTTAAAGTCCTCACGTCGCCCGATAGACCAGTCGGCCCTATAATGTTGACCTGCTGATCATTATAAAGACTGTAAAAGAAGTTTCCGTTGAATGTCAGATCACCGTCAAACCATTGCGAACGAAATCCCACTTCGTACGTGGTGAGAAATTCGGGGTCAAACTGTCCGACTTGTATGGCCGCGTTCTCAATAAAAATGAACGGACCGCCGGCGCGATAACCACGTTGTCCTGAAAAGAACAGTGAGACGTCATCGTTCACATTATAGGTGATTGCGCCTCTTGGTAGGATTGCAGAGAAGCTTGCAGATTGCGGTGATTCTTGTTCGCCGATGAGAAACAAAGATACTGCGTCGCCACATGATGGTGGAGCGACAAGCCCACTGTTTGCAACGCCCGCTCCGTCCAAGACAGCATCTAACACCGTTTGATCAAATATCGGGATAATGCAGCTCGCAGGAGATACAGTTCCAGGGGCTGTAAATTGGCCCGGGGTTTCGAAGTCCTCGTTATCATATCGAATGCTGAAATCGAACGTCCACTTATCGTTTAGTTCAAAGCGGGTCTGACCGTAGAATGCAAAATTCTGTGTTGCGAAAGAGTTTGTCGCGAAACTTGTGAGTACCGAATCTCCTGGAACGACAGGTGTGCCTTGAAGCGCTAAGCTCAATTGTGTCGCAAACGCGTTTCTATTTCGGGAAGCGTCCTCAAAATAATAACCACCAATAGAGCCTGACCAGCGGCCGAACTCATAATACGTGCGTAACTCAGCCGAATAGGTTTCGGTTTCCTCGGTGAAGAAAAAATTCTCGTTTCTTATAGAGGCTTGGAATTCCAATGGGTCATTGATGTTTCCGCCGTTCAGCTCAACCGAGTAATCTTCGTATGTTCCAATAAATTGAAAAGAAATATTTTCATTAAGTTCGTACTCAATATCGGTAAGTATACGCAGTGTTTCTGCATCGCTTTGTTCTGGCACAGCAAACGAACTGAAACTCGTGAAATCGAAATCGTAATAGGCGGCTGTATCAATATCGCCTGGTGCTTCGACGGTGCCAAATAATATGCCGGTGGTTACATCCGTGAAGTCGACGGTGAACTCGGCGCGCAAGTCAGGGATCGACTTGGGCTCCACAAGAAGCTTACCCCTGATGAGAAGATTCTCGCTTGAATTCTGATCGCCAAGCGTAATCGCATTCCGTACAAAGCCGTCTGTTGCTTGATAATCCGCCGCAATACGGAATGCCAATTCGTCTTCTATGATTGGTCCCGATAACGATCCAGCAAATTGCTGCGTATCAAATGTTGCATAGCGCGCTCTGAGGTTTGTTTCCCATTCATACGTTGGGTCATTTGCGCGCAACACAATTGCGCCGGCGAGTGCGTTACGCCCCTGAACCGTTGACTGAGGACCCCGTAAAACTTCAATCTGGCCAATATCCCATACACTGTCGAAGCCCGATTGTAGAGCAGCTGATGAGATTGGCGCGCCATCAAGATAAACGTTTGACGTTACACCCTGGCCAGAGACGCCAGCGCGCCCAATTCCTCTAATTGTAATGCCTGCGCCGCCTGTTGAGGTTACGTTCGGAACGCGCGTTAACACGTCATCCAGACGGAAAAGACTTTCTTCATCGAGACGCGCTTCGTCGAAGATGTCGACCGACACTTCAGCTTCTTGGGTCGTGAGATTCTGCTTCGTGCCGGTAACGATGATCGTATCATCGTCGATCAAATCAACGTCCTGCGCAAACGATGTCTGTGACATCGCGGTCAATGCAAGCACCGATGTAGCGGACAATGTCGCTGCCTTTAACCCTTTGACTCTCATCATTTATTCACTCCCGAGTCACTTATGCGATAACGCTCTGTTCTTTTGTGTTTAATTCAGATTATCTGATCAATTCGTCGGTTCTTCTAAACTCTGAGAGCCATGTTGAGCTTTGTCATTTTTACTTCTGAAAGAGGCAAATTCCGATTCCTCCACCTTTCCGAGTGCAACTTTATCGAGCACAACTGGCAAAAAAATTGACCAACGGTCACCCCCATATTTTCCTGAGGGGAACATTATTTAATTGAGGGTAAGTTATACGGAATTTCTTACTTTTAAACCGTTCAAAGAGTGAAACGTCGGCAGTGTACCATTTTTGTAACGCTTTATGCGCCTTTGGATGGCGCTTGCTTTGAGGTCTTCGCGTCACACCAAGCGCACTAATCTGGTTGGGCGTTTAGCCATGCCATGACCAAGTCGCGTTAATTCTCGCTCTAAAGAGGGCCAATGATCCGTTTAATGATGGTTTATCTAGATGTCGAACCAACCTATACGGAAAGAAGCACAAAAGCGCCGGTTCAGGATGGACTAAAGCCGTTCCGTTTCACATGGAATCGCAGGACGGCGTTGGCTTCGGCTATAGCATCAGAGAGTTGCCGACAATCTCGACATAAAAGCGTTTTCCGGCCAAGTGTCTGCGGTTGGCGTTAAGGAAAAGCATAAAATCAAAAACTTAAAGCGCCCCTCTAATTCTAATTGAAACGGAGGCACTTTAATATGGCAACGCTTTTACGTCAGCCAAAACGCACTTTTTAAATCGTCGATTCACTGGGCACGAGCCGCTGTATCGCTGGCATCGACGTACCAAATCGGTGATGACCAAGCCCGTTCCTCAATGGTAGCGGGGATGTCTGGGCGACGTTCTACACCAACTTTTAAGGCATCCCACGTAGACCATCGGCAGGTAGGGTTTTCGAGGGCACGCACATAATAGAAGGCGTCCTGTGCGCTGTCGAATTCAGGGTCCTGCCATAGCGTGATGAGCTCATCGGCGCCGCGGTCAGTGCTAATCGAACAATCAGTAAGATCGACCGTTGCGCCATTATCCGTACACCGATGTGTGGTCGGATCAGGGCTCAACCCATCAGAGCACGCCACATCGTAAACGATCTCATTGTGTTCGCCATCACGGACATATCCTTTGATGATTTGCACCCGTTGCAGGGGTGCGCCCAGGCTATCGCGAACAGCCCATACGAGGAAGTTCGGCGACTTGCCGGCTTTACTTAAAAGGTCTGCCCCCATGGGCACACCTGATGCGTATGCTGTGGAAACCATATCCTCTGACTGCAGCATCTCGTCCGTCCAATCATAGCCAGCGAAGAAGCGGACCTTTATCCTAGGACCAGTCGTCGCAAATGTTTCCTTACGGCGAAACGCGTCATAGATGGCCTCGCGGGTATTCTCCTCCGCCCA
>JBCCOS010000036.1:0-11515 GCA_039025235.1 Pseudomonadota bacterium | reverse complement strand
AGAAGACCAGTTCTGGTGAACGGCCTCCGGCGCGGGTCCGGCCATAGGTAGCTCTCTTTCTCTGCTTTTTGTCTTTCTACCAGTCTCCTATTACTATTTGCTAGCGCAATATAACAGGTTACATTTTCATTCCACTGTCGTCAGATGCTTCACTCCGCTTTCAGGGCACGAACGAAGAATTTATGGGATTTGCGTATAGGTAAAAACCTTTGTGGCTTCAGTCTTCAAGATCAAAGCTATGTTTTGCGCACGGTAACATTAGAAGCCGGTAGCATTAAAAGGTCGTGATCTTTGGCGACCGTTTGTCATCGACAGAAGGGCTATAGCTTATTTTTGAAACATCGAGTGCCCGTGCTTCATTGCTTTAACGTCCAATCAAAGCCCTTTTGTAAAAGGGTTGAAGGCGGTTTCGTTCGTTAAGAGTCTCTTTGACACCAAGCGTGTAATAGCCGACCTGGTGATAATACATGACACGCGCTCGTATCTTTGCATCATTCCCGCGGTAGCCTAAATTCTTGAAAGCCGAACGAAGCGCTTCAATACGAATTTCGTCAACCTCGCGGACATGCTTTTCGATTTTTGCATCGACCCGCGCCCAATCGCGCATTGCGGCGTCAAAGGCGGGACTGAAGTCTTTCTCACTCACCCAAACATCCGTAACAGCGACATATTGAGCTTCTCCATCAGGCGCATTCGCCGCAATAGCATCTAAAATAGGGTCGGTGTTTTCCGCGCGCCACAAGGCGACTAATTCATCCAAAAGGGCGTTGCGGCTTTTGAAGTAGCCATAGAACCCCCCACGCGTGACCCCAAGCTTCTTAGCGATCCTATCAACGCGAACAGCATCTATGCCATCGGTTAGCAATAAACGCTTCGCTGCCTTTATCCAGTCTTCTCTTTCGTGCTTCACAGCGTCTCCAAGTTTTTCTGACTCGCCAAAGCTTTTTGCGCATAACCCCACCCTAGACATGGATTATACACATATGTATAGTTTAGTTGCAGGATGTTACTGGTTGTTATGCAATATTCGACATTCAATCTTATAAAAGAGGGATTCGTTGGCCATAAAAATTGGCCTGCCGCGTGGACAACGCCTGCGCTCAAGAAAAGCTATGACGCCGTCATTATTGGGGGTGGGGGACACGGCCTTGCCACAGCTTATTATCTCGCAAAGAACCACAACTTGACGAATGTCGCCATTCTCGAAAAAGGCTGGATCGGCGGCGGCAATACCGGACGAAATACGACCATCGTTCGGTCAAACTATTTCTACCCCGAAAGCGCTGCATTTTATGATTTCTCACTTAAACTCTATGAGGGGCTTTCAAACGACTTAAATTACAACATCATGCTAAGCCAGCGTGGGCAAATGACCTTTGCCCACTCTCAGCATGACCTTGAAATGATCCGGCGCATCTGTAACGCGATGCAATTGAACGGCGTTGACGCTAGCGTTTTGACGCCGGACGAAATCGCTTTGCGCATCCCAAATCTTGATGTTTCTCGAAAAGCGCGCCATCCGATATGGGGGGCAGTTGTGCAAGAGCGCGCTGGTGTTGCGCGGCACGATGCTGTCGCCTGGGGCTATGCAAGGCAAGCGAGTAAGCTCGGCGTTGATATTATCCAAAACTGTGCGGTTACTGGGTTTCAAATCGATAGGGGCCGAATTAAAGCCGTTGAGACTAAACGGGGGATCATAAAAACCGATAAGGTCGGCATTGCTGTTGCTGGCCATTCGTCCGTAATCGCTGAAATGGCGGGTTTTCGCCTTCCCGTTCAGAGTTATGCGCTGCAAGCTTTTGTATCGGAGCCGTTAAAACCTGCGCTTGATACGGTTGTCGTGTCACCGGCAACCGGCGTTTACGTTAGTCAGTCTGACAAAGGCGAACTCGTCTTCGGATCTGCACTCGATCTCTACACGTCTTATGCTCAACGGGGTAATGTACCGGTTCTTGAGGATACTGTCGCTGGACTATTGGCGTTGTTTCCAAGCTTCAGCCGTGTGCGGATGCTACGCCAGTGGGCCGGTATTTGCGACATTGTTCATGACTCGTCACCGATCATCGGCCATACACCGGTTGTGGGCATGTACATCAATTGTGGATGGGGAACCGGTGGGTTCAAAGCCATACCGGCAGGCGGTTATACGTTCGCCCACGCCATAGCCCATGACACGCCCCATCCCCTCGCCAAACCATTCACACTGGATCGCTTTAAATCTGGCGCCTTAATTGACGAAGCTGGCGCAGCCGGTATTGCGCACTAGGTTGGCATGATCAGGAAGGCTTTCTCAACATGATGAAAATTACTTGTCCCTTCTGCGGCGCTCGAAACGAGAACGAGTTTCATCGCGGCGGCGAAGCCCATATTGCGCGGCCACAACCATCGATGGATACATCAGATGATGTTTGGGGAGAATACCTATTTTTTCGCGATAACCCCAAGGGGATTATTGTTGAGCGTTGGCGCCATACATACGGGTGCGGACAATGGTTTAACGTTACCAGGGATACGGTTACCCATGAAATTAAGGCGGTATACGACATAGAGGCGCCTAAACCGGCGATAGATGCCCAGTGAGTGGTTTTCGGTTAGCAAAAGGCGGCGCAATAGATCGTAACCGTCCCCTTTCGTTCACTTTCAATGGAAAGTTTTATCAAGGATTCGAGGGCGATACGCTGGCGTCTGCGCTCATTGCGAGTGGTGTCGACATTGTCGGACGTAGCTTTAAATACCATCGCCCACGGGGGTTTGTTGGGGCTGGCGTCGAGGAGCCCAATGGTCTCGTTCAAGTTGGTACTGGCGCCCGCTCAACGCCAAATATCAAAGCCACAACGATTGCTCTATACGAGGGCTTAACGGCAACAAGTGTTAATGCGTGGCCGAGCGTCGAATTCGATATTGGCGCCCTAAATGATGTAATGAAACGGTTCATCCCAGCGGGCTTTTATTATAAGACATTTATGTGGCCGGATTGGCATCTGTTCGAACCATTAATCCGTCGTGCCGCAGGCCTTGGACAGGCACCAATAGAAGCAGATGCGGATCGTTACGACCACGCCCATATCCACTGCGATATTTTGATTGTGGGCGGGGGCCCAGCTGGCATCGCCGCTGCGCTAACTGCAGCACAAGGCGGTCTTGACGTTGTCATCGCCGATGACGGCCCCCGGCTTGGCGGTTCACTTTTATGGGATTTTGCAGACCAGACTGATGACGGTGTCGCTTTTGCGAAAATGGCGGTAACAAAGCTTGGCGACACGGACAGTATTACTGTTCTAACAGATACATCCGTCTACGGTTATTATGACCATAACTTTCTCACAGCGCGACAATATCGGAAACCACCCGGCGCGTCAGCCAACGGCACCGCAAACAGCGGCAACACCGCTGAGCGTATTTGGAAGATCCGTGCAGAGCATGTCATCCTGGCGACTGGCGCCATCGAGCGACCTTTGGTATTCGCCAATAACGACCGACCGGGCGTTATGCTAGCAGCCGCGGCGCAAAACTACGCCATGCAATACGGCGTTGCAGCGGGGCGCAGAGCCGTGCTCTTTGCGAACAATGACCATGCCTATAAGTCTGCCATAGCGCTGAAAAGTGTAGGCGTTGATGTTGCCCTTGTTGTCGATCCCCGTCAGAACCCTGACGGGTACTGGCCGAAGCGAGCAAGGGAAATGGGGATCGTCGTCGAACGAGGGGCCGTCATCTGTGACGTCCATGGGGAGAAGCGCGTGCGCGCCGTCACGATTGGAAAAGCGAGTGATAATGATGAAGCACCTGAGGTAACACAAACCGTCACCTGCGATCTTGTGCTGAGTTCTGGTGGGTGGTCACCACGTGCCCATTTGTTCGCCCAGTCCGGCGGTAAACTTCGCTATGATGAAGCCATTCACTCTTTCCGGCCAGACATCTCTGTACAGAAAGAAACATCCGTGGGCGCATGCAACGGCGCTTTAAGGGTTGCCGACTGCCTCGTTGAAGGGAGCGCTGCAGCCATTGAAGCGTGTGCCATTCTAGGCAAAAGCGTCACGGCACCAATTTTCGGTTACAGTCCAGAAACTCCGGTGACACAGCCACAAGCGCCCTATTTCCGAGCACCATCGCCAAAAGGCCGAAAGGCATGGGTCGATTTCCAAAACGATGTTACGGCAAGTGACATTGAACTGGCCGCGCGTGAAAATTATGTCTCCGTTGAGCATTTAAAGCGCTACACCACACTTGGCATGGCGAGCGACCAAGGCAAGATCAGTAATCTCAACGGTTTTTCGATCATGGCGCAAACACGCGGCGTTAGTGTCCGTGATGTGGGGACGACGAAGTTTCGCCCGCCCTACGAACCTGTGACCTTCGGTGCAATCGCCGGTCGCCGCATCGGTGACTTTTACCATCCGATCCGTCGCCTCCCTACAGATCAATTGCAAAGAGAACTGAACGCCCAATTTGAAGATTACGGCGGTTGGGCCCGCCCGTACTGCTATATCCGCGACGGCGAAAAGAAAGAAGACGCCGTTTACCGAGAAGTTCGCGCGGTACGGTCCGGGGTCGGCTTATTTGAGGCATCGCCGCTCGGAAAGATCGAAGTCACAGGCGCTGATGCCGGTGTCTTTCTCGACCGTATCTTTGTCAACACGGCATCCACGTTAAAGCCTGGAAAAGCGCGATACGGATTAATGGCGGACGAAAACGGCGTTGTTTTTGACGACGGTGTATTCGTTCGTCTATCGGACGACCTATTTCTGTGTAGCACAACGAGTGCTGGCGCAGACCATATGTTTCTTTGGATGGAGGAATGGTTGCAATGCGAATGGACCGATCTTGATGTTTACATAGCAAATGTCACCACCTCATGGGCAACGTTCGCTGTCGCTGGCCCCTATGCACGGGACGTTCTTTTGAAAGTTACTGAAGGGGTAGAACTGGGCAATGATGCTTTTCCGCATATGGCTTGCCGGGCAGGGACCGTTGCCGGTGTTCGCACACGCATCAATCGTATCAGTTTCTCAGGAGAATTAGCGTACGAAGTTAATGTCCCAGCCGGGTATGGCGAACATGTTTGGCGCGCAATCATGGAGGCTGGAGCCGAGTTCGACATCACACCTTACGGGCTAGAGGCGACAATGCTCATGCGTGCGGAAAAGGGATATCTGCACGTTGGTGCCGATACCGACGGTCAAACCCTTCCGCAAGACATCGGTTATGGCGGCCCCGTAAAAAAGAAGAAGTCCGATTTTATCGGACGCCGTTCAATGGTGCGGCCAGATGCAAAGCGTTCCGATCGTCTACAATTTGTCGGACTAAAACCAATTGATGGCACACAAGCCCTGCCGATCGGAGGACATATTGTGGAAGAAACACAAGGTACCCGCAAAAGCGCCGGATACATTACATCTAGCTATTGGAGCCCCGTCCTTCAACACGGCATCGCATTAGGGCTCGTGAAGTCCGGCCGCGATCGAATGGGCGAGCATGTGCGTATTTATGATGACGGTTCTTTTAGAAGTGCGGAAATCGTATCGCCCGTTTTTTACGACCAGAATGGAGATCGTCTTGCCAGCTGATATACCGCCACCCGCTTCTCCGTTATCAACAGGCACCACAGCCAACCTTGCACAAACCAATGGACCGGGCCTTCAATTAGATGAGCGCTGCGACATAGGCATGATCCTTGTTCGTGGAAAGCCAGATAACAGTGCTTTTTTAGAAACGTTCAAAACTCTTTTTGGTGCAATGCCACCGGCGGACCAATACATCGTTCATTCTACACCGCTAACAATAAGTCGTATGGGGCCTATAGATTTTTTGATCAGTGGACCATTTGATAGTGTGGAGGCACTCGCCTTAAAGGCAGAGGTTGCGTCGATTGGAGCACCATTTCACGCAACGTCAATTAGCCATGGACGCGTCGTCATCGATATGGCGGGAAAAAACGCCAAAGCATTAGTTTCAAAGTCCTGCGGGCTTGATCTGAGAGAGGCCGCATTTCCGATCGGCACCGGCACTCGCACGCGCTTTGCTGAGATCGTCGGCTATATCGAACGCATTGAGAATAATACCTTTCGTTTAATTGCGGATAGATCGCTTGCAGAATATCTGTCGGCTTGGATCGCTCATATCGGTGCAAGCGGCACGGCGATTTAACAGGATACTGAAAAACTCTCCACGTTTCCATCAATTGTGATTCAATTGTTTGATCAGGACGGTCATAATATGCGTAGTGAAGTCGGTAAGAATGAATGACTTTTCAGCATCTTCTTAAACCAAATCATATAGTATCGGCGACGTCTGTCTAACCTTCAATAAGGAACCGGAACAAAAAAATGCGCTTTATAAAGAAAACTCTTGCTTTTTTCTTGTCTGTGTTGGCAATCGGCTTTTCGTCCACATCACTTGCTGAAGAACAACGCCGTGCGCGCGACCTCGGCGCACCGTTCCCGGGCACACCCGGACCATATAACGCAATAACTGACGTTGCCGGTGTCGAAGTTGGTCACACGACGATCATAAAAGGAAAAGGGAAACTTGTCCGCGGTAAAGGTCCTATAAGAACTGGCGTAACGGCGATTCACCCGCGTGGAAAAAATTCCATATCGGCTGTCTTCGGTGGTTGGTTTACGTTAAACGCCTCCGGCGAAATGACAGGTACCACATGGCTAGAAGAACGCGGCTTTGTCGATGGTCCAATTCTTATCACAAATACACATAGCGTTGGCGTTGCCCGAGATACCGCCGTTGAATGGATGGTCGAAAAGGGTTGGCCAGCTCTTTGGCATGCTCCTGTTGCTGCAGAAACCTATGATGGCATGATGAGCGACATTAATGGTTTCCACGTAAAGCCCGGTCATGTTCGTGCCGCGCTTGAAAATGCAACCTCGGGGCCTGTTGAGGAAGGGGCCGTGGGTGGCGGTACGGGGATGGAGTGCAACGATTTTAAAGGGGGAATCGGCACTTCGTCTCGAATTGTAAAGGTTATAAATAAAGAATACACCGTAGGCGTCCTTGTTCAATGTAATTATGGGTCACGTGAGAGCCTTCTACATGTTGCCGGCGTTCCAATGGACGGATTAAAAGATGCGCCAAGGCCTTGCTTTCAAGATCCAGCGCTTCGACCTGAAGGCTCAACCCGTCCTATATGTGGCGAACCAGAAAGACCATCAAAACCAATCGTTGACGGATCAATTATTATCGTCGTAGCGACCGATGCGCCACTCCTACCAGTACAGTTGAACCGTGTCGCAAAACGTCCATCCCTCGCCATCGGTCGCCTCGGAGGCGTAAGTAGCGGCGGTTCTGGCGATATCTTCATCGCTTTCTCGACAGCGAATGAAGACCAATTCGATGAAAACAAGGTGTCCCGCAATATCGACATGTTCCCCAATAATAAGTTAACTGCGTTATTTGGTGCAACCGTTGATGCAACGGAAGAAGCAATTGTCAATGCAATGATTGGTGCAAAGACAATGACCGGGATCAATACCTATACGATCTCCGAGTTGCCAGAAGACAAATTTGAGAAAATCATGGAAGACGCAACAAAGTAGTTGTTGAGTCCCACGAAAAATGAAAGTGATTTTTTGATCTCTTTCGATCACCTAATCTCTTTCACGGACGGCTCCCTGTTTGAGTGTGATGACAACAACCACACTTTGGCACAAAGGTGCCGCTGGCGGAGGCCGTCCACATGGGTTAATCGCGGGAGCGAGTCGCCTGTAATTCAAATCCAAAGCATGAAACTGGCGTTCGTTCCCCGATAGGATGGAAGTAAGGGTTCACGACATTTCGTCGGGCCCAAGCATCAGCAACGGAGAACAGCCATGGAAGAATATATCGGTCTTGACGTATCGATGAAAGAAACGGCGGTGTCGATCCGACGTGACGGCGAACGCGTTTGGCGTGGAAAGTGCGCCTCTGATCCAGAGGTTATCGCCAAACTTATTCGCAAACGAGCGTCTGCCGCAAAGCGTGTGATATTTGAAACCGGCCCTTTGGCGGTTTGGTTTTATCATGCGCTGCGCGACGAGCGATTGTCGGCGATTTGCATTGATGCGCGCCATGCTAAGGCAGCACTTGATATGACCGTAAACAAGACCGATGCTAACGATGCCGATGGTTTGGCGCACCTTGCAGAAGCGGGTTTCTTTCGTGAGGTGCGCGTGAAAGGGTTCGACAGCATGCTGACACGAACGCTTGTTGCAGCCCGTAACCGGCTGGTTAAAATCACAACTGAACTCTCAAACCAAATCCGAGGACTGATGAAGACATTCGGATTACTTGTCCCGGCCGGAAAGGGAAAACGGTTCGAAACAAATGTACGTCGCTTACTTGTTGGTCAATAGACGCTTGCAGCCATTTTACTGCCAATGCTTGAGGCGTGGAGCAGCATGCGTATCCGCGCTGCCGAACTTGGGCGCCAACTTGCCGCAACGGCGCGCAAAAACGAATCCTGTTAGCTCCTCATGTCAGTCCCAGGCGTTGGGGTGATTACCGCGACGTCGTTCGTCGCCGCGATTGAAGACCCGGCAAACTTCAAGAAATCCCGATCGGTTGGTGCGTGGATTGGTTTGACGCCACGCCGATATCAGTCTGGGGAAGTTGATTTTGACGGTCGCATATCGCGGCGCGGAGACCGCCATTTACGTGGGCTTCTCTATGAAGCGGCGAGTGTCATTCTTACGCGAAGCCTGGCCGAAAGTACCCTTCGTACATGGGGCCTTAAACTCCGAGAGCGGATCGGCTTCAAACGAGCCGCCGTAGCCGTCGCGCGTAAGTTGGCGGTCACAATGCATACGATGCTCAAAAATGGCGAGTTTTTCGATCGCCAAGCAGGGGTTGCGGGGTGACTTTTAACAGATAGCGCTCAAGATTTGAGCGTCTGCGACGTCCCTGGCGGGACGTGGGCCGGGTCATTCCGTTGATGGGGTTGCACCGCTGATCCAGCGAAGTGCGTCGTCCACATTGAAGGCTCTTCCCGCGAAGCTCTATCATGCGGCGACCGATGTCGACCGCGAAGACAACCATGCACCCGGCAAACACGTTTCAACGCGAAAAGAAACTTGACGTGCGAACTGTGATTAGACAACCCCATCAGGTCACGCGTATTAAAATAAGGTGATCCTAAAGTCAGTCGAAGGTATTGAAACAAGTAGGAACACCAAGTGTTAGATAATATTGCGTTAATAAAACTGACGACGTAACTTTGCCTTTTGTAGAGAGAGAGGCAAACTGTCTAACAGACATTGTTTGTATAAAACAGTCAGCGGTAAGCGTATCGTTAGTTGCATCAAAGCGAGATGATCATTGTGAATACGATTAATTTTTCTGGACCTGGAATAAAAAAATGGAGCGGCGCTTACATTGTTGGCGGACTTTTAGGTCTCTTGTTGTTTGCAACAATTCCGCAAAGCGCGAAAGCTAGTACCGTCGCCAAAGGCTGGGAGCCAATGCAAAAGGCGGTCGATAAGTTTTTTGAGTCGACCAAGAAACCGCATTCCACAGGCGGCGTTGTGATCGTCATGCACGGCGGTAAGCGCGTTTTTGAAGGGACCTATGGCGCGGCCAATCGCGAATGGGATATTCCGTGGGAGACCGATACACCGTTCTGGACGGCGTCCGTGGCGAAGTCTTACGCTGCACAGATTGTATTGCGCTTATCGGACGAGGGGCTTGTCGATCTCAATGCCCCTGTGCGCGATTACATCCCCGAATTTCCGGATTATAAAACCCCCGTGCGTGTCTGGCATTTGTTGTCGATGCGGTCCGGCCTTAACGAAGACAGTTCCAGTCAATCCATATCTGGAAACAGCGTTGCAAGTGAGGATGGCCCTGGCATGACAAAAAAGGAAATCCTCAAATTCATCTATAGTCAGCCGGAACCAATTTTCACGCCAGGTCGATCCAAGGCCCATTATGAAAATGTGGCTTATAGTGTTATCGATCACTTGATCGAGAATGTAACGGGGACGCACTATGCGGATGCTGTAAAAAAATACATCACCGACCCTTGGGGGCTCAAAAATACAGGGTCTTACAAACGAAACCACTTTTATGGATTGGGTAACAAATCCGCAACGCCCTATAAGTTTAAAAGAGGTCAAGATGTCCCAAACATTGATACAGAAAAGCCTTACACCTATCTCCATGCTAACGGCATTATGTATTTCACTGCCGATGACTTTGCCGAATGGGCGAAGCGCTCAGCCTATGGCGTGAACGGCGAAAAACCGATGTTTGAACGGATGATTAATTCCCCCCAATTAGAAGGGCTCAATGACACACAGTATGGTTTTGGCATAGCGAGAAAAAGTCATCGTGGTTATGATGTTTTTGGTCATGGCGGTTACTTTGGTAACTATTATTTCTGGGTGCCAGCCCTCGATCTTGTTGCTGTAACGATAACGAACGAGGTTGGACGATATTCCTATTCAGGCCGATGTCTGGCTATTCTTGATTCCGCTATGAAGGCGCTTAACATGGAACCAGCGAGCGAAAATGAGGCTGAACGTCAATATCCCGGCTGGAAGCCATTGTTGAAAAACTTAAAACAATTTCAAGAACCAATGTTGGAGACATTAACGGGCGTGTTCGTTAACGAAAGGTTTGGTCATGTTATTGCGTCCTATCGAACAAATGAAGGTATCATTCGCCATTCTCACAACGGCGGAAAACTGACTTTCTTCCGTGAAAAATTGGGCGATCGCGAACTTACCGCAGTGGGAGGTGGTTCCGAAAGAGTCAAAGCAATTTTTGTTGAAAATGGTATACAGATTAAAGGCGCTGGATACGATGAACCCCAAATGTTTAAACGCGTTAAACCAAAGCCTGCCAGCGATGCTCAAAAAAAAGCCATCGCTGGGATTTTTTATAACCCCGAGTGGGGAAGCAAATACGAAATCATTTATGAAAATGGTCGGCTTATGCTTTGGAATGGTGACAGGTCCGTAAGGGGTAAGTTTCCTTTAAAGCGTATCACTGACGAACAGTGGATTGCTGGTTTATTGCCAGTTGGATTATTTGCGTCTGTAAAGTTCGACATAAGCCCGAACGGCGATGTCAACAGTTTCGTTCTGGCAACATCAAATATACGAAATGTGCGATTTGAGCGTTTAGTACGGGCAAGTGGTCGTTGATATCGTTTGCTATCCCAGGTTAAGCTATCAAAGGATCATTCTACTGGGGAAGCAGGCAATCAAATTGACCCGCGTCGTTATCCGTTGGGATAATAGAATCTTTTTTATTATGGCTTAAACGCAATAAAGTGGAGATTTATCTTCATTCCCTAGCTCGAGCATAGACGTGAGAGAATAGCTGATTAGAATAATAAATTCACGTAAAGATAAAGTTCCGTAGTACATATCCCACTCCATAAGGGATAAAGCATACCATGTTTCGTCGACTGCATGACAATACTCAATTTTACGGTCGTGCCCTCGGTCGATAGGCAGAAACGGACAGCTTGTTCGCAACCGATTGGTTCTGCATCAGAACGAATAATATTTCGATTGCGCCGCCTCTT
>JBCCOS010000035.1:0-11589 GCA_039025235.1 Pseudomonadota bacterium | reverse complement strand
CGACATCTTAGCTTGGGGTGTGAGTTCCTTCGACGAGTTGACGATCTGGGGCAGCACTCATTCCTATGTTCGGGATGACAATGGCAATGCCATCCGTTTAAATGCTCTCGCGATCGATGATGCATTGGCCCAACTTACAGAGGATGACTTTATCTTTGTCTAATCTGCAAAAAAAATCACGAACTCGGTTTTTGGATGTGCTTTGCTGCGAGTCTTTGTCTTTTGACGTTGTTTTGTACATTAAGAAGGCTGCTGCTTGGCACTCCGTGATACAAACGTTTCATAGAAACAGCAGTGACGACATAGAAAAGTGATGGGTTTGCTGAAAGTTGACAAAATTAGGCCGTTCAAACCTTTTGTTCTTGTGCCTGTAGCTGTTGCGTTAGCTGTGCTGGGTCTCATCCAGGGTCTCGCTTATTTTAGCAGTTCACACTTACTGGCTAAAATCAATTACCCGCTTATCACATTTACCTCCTTCTCCGCAGCGGGAGACCATATCGTATATACTCAAAAATATTTTAATAGAGTCCAACTATACGGCCCAGATGCAAACTTCATTTCTGGGTTTTCACTGCGTGGAAGCTCTTCTGCGTTTCGCATAGCAATTATGGAAAATGGAGCGCTGTTGGATTGTACTCCTAAACTCAAGCAAAGTCCTGCTTATGAAGTTTACTCTCTAGACGGGAAACGTTCTGAAATTGCGGTTAGCGAGCAAACTGTGGCACTTTGTAATGAGCTTGAGGACCAAAAAAGACTCTCGAATGGATCAACAGTTTCAGTTGAGAAAAATCTCTTAGGTTACAGATTGCAATTAAACTCTTCTTCAAACGAGGCGTTGTTGTACTCGTCTCAACCGATAGTTCCCTACATTGTAGCAAACCTCTTATATCTGCCCGTCGCATCGGGTTTATCTGTGCTCTTGTTATTAGCAAGTTTTGCACATTGGCTATACTCACGCAAAGGAAACGATTATGACTGTAACGTCAGCCCAGATTGATGCTGCAATTGAAGAATTAAACCGGGTTGGGATAAATCCTTACGAAGTGTATGATGGTGCTGCTCCTATCGTAGGTACATATGCCGGTTTTGAAGTAGGACCTAGCGCCGGCACAGTGGGTGGTGGCCTCAATGTAGTTAAATACTTTGGATTTGACCGTACTACAGGAAAATGGTTTGAAGCTACATACCTTGGCGGAACAGCAGGCTTAGGCTTCAGCCCCGGTGTCGGACCGATCTCAGGTTCAGTAGAAGGGGGAACATTCGCTTACACTGGGTCGATAGAGCAATTTGAGGGCTTAAGCATGAGCTTCGAGACCTCTTCACCGGTACAGGCTGGTTTAGGTGTTTCACTTTTCACCGGCGGTGAAAATTGGGGGGTTATCGCTTATGGTGGCTTAGAAACCGCAGTCGAGGTGGAGGCAGGTGCAGGTTGGACATGGGTAAATCAATCTGAAAATCGAGCTGTACTTGAACAAGCTTTCGATGGAATTCACCACGTCCAAGTTATCCCCACAGCAGACGGGTACGATGTAATTCAATGGGGCGCTGTGACGCCCACCGGGCAAGCAAATATAAATTGGCCCATACGTACTTGGCATTATGAAGTTGAAAATGTGAATGGCGTCGATGTTATCGTACAAGCAGGTGTAACTGTTCACGAAAATCCAATGATTAATCAGTGCTTTGAAAAGGGTGTTTCTGTTAGCCTATGGCCATTGGACAATGACATTCAACAAGACGCTGAAGGTATATACAATCAAGATGAGGTTAGCTCAAAAATTTGGACGAAACCAATTGAACTTGTCCAGGAAGGCGAAACTGTTGTGTCATTTGACAAGAACGGTAACCTTGTACCCGGCAAGGTTGCGCGTACATTCGAGAAAGACACCAAGATCATCTTAGACTTCTATGGCACGCGAGTGACCCCAGGCCACGTCTATTTCCGCCCAGATAGCAAGACATCGCACAAATATGAGACGCTGATTGACATATTGCGTGACGACGGGGTGGTGCAACTGCAAGATGGTACGCAGATCCGTGCCGCGACTAACGCTCCCGTTGGCAGTGCGCGTGATGGTTTTGTTCAAGCTGTCACGGGAACGCGTAAGCCAGACGGAAGCGTCGAAATAAAAGAACGCGGTCGAGTTCGCCTTGGTACGCGCTTTCTGGCCAAGGACGGAGAAAGCCACAAGTCTTGGACGGTCGCTGATCTTATCGAAGCCGGAGGTGGGGTCATCGGAGATGACGAGATGATCCATGTTGGTGACGATGATCCCGTGCCATTCTATTGGGAGTTCGGAGATACACTGCCAGCACCGGAAGACTTTGTCTTGGCTTGCTCCGGTACGACGCTTGAGGACATTTACAAAGCTTCGGAATGGGAAAGCCGAGGTCCACGCCTGCCTGCCCCGATGGTTTTGGACGGTGGCCCTGTGCAACCTGCAAAAGGCGCAACTCTGTCCGCGATGCCACGCAATGAACCGCTAGACGTGGCTCACACGCCTTCTAAGGATCGGTAGTGCGAACGAATTTCGTGCCAACTAGCTGGATTAATACTTTTTGGAATTTAAAAGTGGTTGGCTTTCCCATGCAGCGAACTTGGGTTTACCGTGTTAAGACGCTATAGTTAGAGCGAACAAGGGCCGAATGGATGCTGTGAAAAGCTTTACGGAACGCGATGAATCCGATGCCTTCACCAATCCGCAGATATCAAGCGAAGCCACATCAAAGTAACATTCAGCGTCGCGTAGCATCACTCCAATGCCATGAAATTTTGACGGTAGCTAAGCTTTGTCTGAACAATGGTGTAAAAGACATGATCGATCAACAAAATCACTTCCAAAACCCGCAGTTGGGCAGACTTGATGCACGCTAAAAGCCAACTCGTTTGCTGCGTTAAGGACGAAGCTGTTTCAATCCTAGAGTGGATAGCCCATCACCGTGTGATTGGTTTCGATCAGATCATTTTTTTCTCAAATGATTGCACAGATGGCACGACAAAGCTGCTGGATGAAGCGGCTAAGCAAGGCCTATGCGAACATTACACAAATATCGTTTCAAACGGGCTTTACCCGCAACAATCGGCTTACCGGCTGTACGAACAGCTCAAGTTAAGAAAAAATGCTGATGTAATAATGGTTCTCGATATTGACGAGTTTCTGAATATTCATGTTGGTGCCGGTTTGCTTTCTGATTTGCTCAATCATATCGGCGAAAATGTTGATCTTGTTTGTCTTAACTGGATGAATTTCGGTGCGGGTGATCAAGAGCGTTGGACGACCAAAAACGTCACCTCAAAGTTTTTGTGGGCCAAGTCTCCGGAAAGTGGCGGGAACAGAGGTGTGAAATCCTTAATCCTGAAACCCGAAGCCTTTGGTACTATTGGAAACCATCACCCTGTAAATTTTAAAGAAAATCGACCCATGGTCGCAATAAATGCGGCAGGAATACCTCTTGATGTTCCCAAGGAAAATTATGGAGCGCTTTGGAGATCGCTAAGAAATTTTGAGCGAAAAGATATTTCTCATGAGATGGCGCAAATAAACCATTACTCTACCAAGACGCTGGATACCTACTGTCTCAGGCAGAAGCGAGGTCGGGGTTGGGGTTACTCCGATCGTCACACCCCAAACCGTTTCATGTCAGCAAATGTTGATCTTGTACATGAAACGAGCATACTCAAGTACCAATCACAATTGGATCATGAATTAAAAAATATCCTAAGCCTTGGAAGGCTCGAGAGGCTTAATCGAAGAATGCAGATACGCTACCAGGCAAAGTTGGACAGACTTTATGATAAAGTCACGTCAAGTTAGGAAAATTTCAAGTTTTTGGGCGGTTTAAAGCGCCTTTAAAAGTATCCAGGCAATACGGCTCTTGCATTAAAACCAGCTTTATATCTTGAGTGCTATCCGTCACAAGCCTGCAGCATATCATACTCAGTATGACCGAAGACGAGCGCATTGAACGGCATTTAGAAATCTGCCAACGCGTATACGAACGGCTGGTGGCCGAAGGCAAATGGCTATGGCCAGATTCGTCAAAATCTGAGGATGTGATAGAGTCCGAAGACCCTAAAACCGACATATGAAACCGTGCTTTGGATACGTTCGAGTATCCACCCAGAAGCAAGGCGAGGGTGTATCACTCGAAGCACAGCAAGACGCTATCACTGTCTTTGCGAGTCGGAATGATCTGACCGTCAGCAGATGGTTCGAAGAAAAAGAAACGGCAGCTAAATCTGGCCGTCCTGTGTTCAAGGATATGCTCAAACGGCTTCACAAGGGCGAAGCCAAGGGTCTCGTAATGCACAAGATTGATCGTTCCGCTCGGAATCATCGCGACTGGGCCGATATCGGCGATCTGTCGGATGCGGGTGTCGATATTTATTTTGCAACTGAGAGCCTGGACTTCCGCTCTCGTGGTGGTCGCCTTACCGCAGACATCCAAGCCGTCATAGCGGCTGACTATATCCGCAACCTGCGGGAAGAATGCATTAAGGGCATGAATGGACGGCTTAAACAGGGGCTATTTCCGTGGGGCGCTCCGCCTGGATATCTCAATCAAGGTGGCGGCAAACCGAAAACCCCATGCCCAAAGACCGCGCCGCTAATCAAGCTTGCTTTTGAGCTTTATGCTTCACGCCAGTATTCATACGAAACGCTGCGCGATGAAATGCACAAACGAGGTCTTCGTAACACGCGCGGTGGCAAGCTCACGCTTTGTGGCTTGGGCAACATCCTCCAAAACCCATTCTATATCGGCCTGATGCATGTCAAGAGCTCGGGCAAGACGTATCAGGGTATTCACGAACCGATTATACCCGTTGCAACGTGGAAACGGGTACAGGCAATCCGTAGTGAAAGATCAGGACCAAAACACACCCGCCACAACCATCTGTTTATGGGCCTGTTTCGTTGTGGGCACTGCGACAAGCCAATGGTCCCCGAATTGCAGAAGGGCCACGTCTACTATCGCTGCAAGCGGCGTGGATGTGCAACGAAGACAATACGTGAAGAGGTTCTTGATGATGCGATCCGGCAAGAACTTGGCAAACTGGAATTGAGTGCAAAAGCAGCAGTGCGGGCAGAAAACACAGAAAAACCTGAAGCGCTTATTGACCTGGAAGAGCAGCGGTCAGCTCTCGCGCTTCAGATAAAGGATGAAGAGCGCCGTTTAGAACGACTTGAAGACTTATTGCTCGATGGGACACTTGATCGAGATGTGTTCAAACGCAAGCAAGGTGGCATTCAGTTGCGCCTAGTAGAACTCAATGATGAACTACTGAAACTGCCCGATACAGAGGCTTTGGCGGCATACCAAGGCAAGTTGGCCGAACTGCGAAATAACCTTGTATATCTTTACGAAATGGCAAATCGGGCCGAAAAACGCATGATCATCGAAAACGTGTGGCCGAACCGCACCGCGTCACGAAACGAGGCAGCGTTTGAGCCATATTCTTGGGTTTCGAGGGTGGATTTTGATCCAACCCTCCTAGGTGGTACACACGAGCGACATAGAGACCGAAACGGTCACGATATATCGGAGGGTGATAGGTCGCTAATTGAGCCTTTGCTTGACCTGTTAAAGCAACGCCGGGGTGAGAATTGAGTAGCAATTTACGTTATGAACTGGATGCTAGACGGGTTGAATTGTTATTTTGTAAATGACCAAAACAAAGATCACATCACATCAGTTTGCCCATTGGATGATCTAATTTTTCCCTCTGGTCCACCTACGCTGAAACGTCCCGCTGCTAATTTTTGTGCCATCGCAACCAAGAAATTTTGACAACCAAGAAAAGCGTCCGGAAACTGCAGTTCAATTTTGTCTTTGCTAGTAGTAACCCCTTGAAGAGGCTTATCTGATGTTTGAACATCATCAAGTTCCTTTGCGCGATCTATCCTTTCTTGGTTCTTTCTATTGCCTGCCCGATTACCCTGAATGTTGTGCGCAAATACGTGACGAATGTGTTTGTATGCATAGAACGTTCGTTGCTCTTCGGGGCGGAAGTACGTGGGAACATCTGCATGATCAAAGTACTGATCCCACATGGCAAATAAGTACACGATGAGTACTCCAGATTGGAGCTGGCCCGATTGCGCGCTTAAGACTGCGATGTCGGGTCTTTTCGAGGTTTTGGCTAGTTCGTGTCCAGATGCAATGAGCGCGAAAGCCCCGTTCATGTCCTTTGTAGTCATCATTTCGAAGGCAACGGCTTTTTCAATTTTTTCTTTAAGTTCATTCATAGCGTTCTCTAAAAATTAACTTCAAAATTTGATATCGATGGTAACAGAGCATTAGCTTTCTTTGGGAATAGCCGGTCCAGGAATGGTCACACCGACGTTTGGATAGTGCTGGTTAAGGAACGCAACGACATCAGTATGGGCATTCTTTGCTATGACGATATTAAAGCCATATCCAATTTCATACGTTCGAATTTGCGACTGTCGAAATAAGTAGATGCCAATTGCACCGTATTTAGTTTTTTCAACCTCTGCCCGAGCGAGATTTGTAAGCTGATCCAGCAGGCTTTGCCATTCTTTCAGATCATCATGAAAAAAGAGATTGGTTACATCAATTTTTAGGATGCTGGATTTTTCACCATACGGCTTCGCGTTCTTTTTTGCGATTGCTTCCAAAAATTTGGTTTCGGCGTCAGCCTTTCCGCCAGCTTTTCGGCAGCTGGTGCATTCAATACCGAGTTCTCCAACTCTAAAATCAGGTCGTTCTTGTTTTGTGAATCCTATGCCTCGAAGACAAAGCTGTGCGGCGACACTCAGTTCAAACCGGGTTCCATGAAAATGACCGTCTTGATCCTTTGCATTTCTCAAATCACGTCTAAGTGCTCGATACGCATGGTTGTTGCTAGTCTCCAAAATAGACAAGTCTCGACGCAGTAGTCCGATCCGGTTTAAGTTTAAGATTGCCGCGAGCGTGTTGCCATGCTCACCAGCATCAATCGCAACATTAATTTGGTTTTCTATGACACTAGAGCTCTTGATATTTAGTGTTTCAAAGAGCGCTTGTTGTTGCGCGCGCAGGTCATCAAACCAAATATTTTTACTCATATCAAAGTATAGCTGTTGTCCTTAGGGTTCAAGAAAAGCAGTTGAAAAATAGGTTTCCACAACCTTTAGATAAGTAGCACACGTAAATTGCTTGCATGACCTGCACGTTAGGGTAAACAACTACACAATTTGATGGGGGACGAATGCCTGACGATCAGCTAGAGGCTGGTGTAGTAGATCGCGAAGCTTTTTCTGTTATATCTATTTTAATAAACGAAGCATTACACAATCTACGAAATTCATCGGCGAAAATAGCCGAGTCCGAGCGCGTGTTTGACACTAGGCGGTTAGGCGAAGAATTCTCCGTTAAGCTGACGCAAGAGATATTTCACAATCGCGGTTATTTTTTTACATTCAGAGCAGGTGTAGACGTTACAAATATCC
The DNA here is from genome assembly GCA_039025235.1 of Pseudomonadota bacterium. GTDB lineage: Bacteria > Pseudomonadota > Alphaproteobacteria > Caulobacterales > Parvularculaceae > MED-G105. Next base: position 4,135 of record JBCCOS010000035.1, on the reverse strand, counting down.
AATTTGCAGAGCTGACGGCGTTGCTGGGGCGGTTTTCTAGTTATGCGTTCACACAGGCAAATGAACCGGAGTTGGAGATTGGACTTAGAAATTTACAATTCCATTCGACCAACGAAGTTAGGACGATACTCTCCAATTTATGGAATTCCATGGTCCCGGACATCGATCATGTGAGGGATTTTGTAGCGGATGAAGAAACGTTCAAATCGGTCTCAAAGACCATAAAACTTAGTTGTGCTGAGATTGCTTCGCGGACTATTGTAGTAGACTTTTTCAAAAACTCGGCTGCCGTTTTTTTGCCGAGCACGCTGAGCATAAGCTTGAAAAACATCACAATAAACGCCGGTTATGTGCACTCTTCCGGTGATCTTATATACAGTCGCAATACCGATAAGTCGAGTATTGCAGAGTGCACTGAGAAGATTGAGCGCTATCTAACGATCCAAAACGATGTGGGTGTAAAAGTCCCGTTCTGCCTTTACACCAACGGAATTTTTGACAAGTGGGAAAGTTCTCTTGTGAAATCAGAGATCAGAGGAGGCGTTAACAACTTAAAGTTCTCCGGAGACAAAAACTATTTTGGAGGTGTGCCGCTTTTTTCTTTTCGCAGCCAAATTGAGCAACGATTTCCTGGTAGGTTTCATTTTGTGGATTCGGCTTCACATTACCAAAACCAACTAAGCGAGAATGACGGTAGAAGCGGCGTTTTTTGGTTGATTAGAGATAGAAAACTGTTTTCGAGAGAAGCTGAGGAAGAAAACGAAGACATTTACATCGTTTATCGTCAGCGATTTAAGAATGACGATGCAATCTGTCATTTTGACGAAGATAAGCCTGCATGGATTGCCCCGGTTACATGGCCGCACTCGCTAACATCAGCGATGTTAGCTCTAACGCTAGAGAGGTTTTCTTCTGAGCAAGAATTGACGATAGTTGATCCGTTCGTTGGGACTGGCACTTCTCTCATAGAGGCTTTCAAGAAATATCCTCGCGCCCAATTCTGGGGCGGTGATCTTAACGGAGCGTCCGAACAAGCTGTAAACGATAACATAGCCTTCTTTGCCAACGCGAGACTGTCAAAACTCGTTTACAAGAAAGTAAAAAAAGAGGTTGCTTCAGGCGATGAAAACGACAAGGCGCGCTTTATCGCAAAATACGACAAGTATTTTGACAAGAGGTTTCTTGAAGATGAGAGGATTGAAAATTGGATGGCTGAAGGAATTGTCTCCGCCAGAGACGCTATGGTCAGCGCGATATCGCACGTCGATGGTCGAGGTACGGACATTTATCGGAAAGTCAGAATATTGAACGAAACTGATTTCAGTGATTTTATTGCCCGCACTCCTGCAGAAAACGAGCTTCATAAACGAATTGCGTTTTACTTTTCGTGGAAGACTTTCTGTAAGAATACATCAGCAATTATTGATGAAAGGCTTTCACCAGCGAACATACTGTTTGACTATCTCAATGACTTTTTAACAACCTTTGAGATATACCAAGCTTTTAAGGGTGTTGTCGACGATGACACGTCAGTGATCACACTTGAAAATTCGTGTTTTGGCGAACAGATCGCATTTAATTATCCGCACCTTTTAAAACGAGTGGGTGACAACGCCAGTAAATTGACTTGCGGTAAGAACGGAGAGTTTAATCAGTTTTGGTCTGCAATGATCGATGCGTTAGATGGAAATCACCCAGATATCGTAATAATGGACCCACCCTATGGCTTCAACACCGATGGAGAAAGCCTACAAGACCTCGCCGAGCTGTACGCCAGCATAGCCAAAAATGTAGTGGAATCAGCCGGAACAGAAACGCACCTTCTGATGTGTTTGCCGGAAAAAAGCCACAATGGCCAAGTAATCCCAAACTTCGTGACTAAAGACTGGTTTCTTTCAAAGTTGTTTCAGGTTGCTTCAGGCAAGGCAGAAATCTTCATGTTTGCAAATCAGCGACCGGGTCCAGCGCCTTTTTATAGGCCACCATTCTATTGGCGTTCACCCAAGGCGCTAACCAGGACGATCGTTCATGTTATAATTTCGAACAGAAGTAGAAGAGGAGATGCTGATGGAAATCGATGAGATAATAAGCGAACTTCGAGAAGCTAGCGAAGAGGCATATCAGGCGGCGTTGGAGGTCTTTAATGAAAAAAAAGACCAATTTCTTTACCCAGAGGATATTGCCCTTACAAATGAGATCGCAGAAAGATGCCTGAGTTCGTAAGGAAGAGCCCGGATCTACTTCCGGGCTTTCGCTTTGGTGGCGCTCCAGCTTCGACCGCTACCAGTCAGCATAAATTTAGGAAAAATTTGCAACCTTTACGATTGTTTAGACATTGAGTGTTATCTATTGCAACTAACAATTCTTGTAAGACACATTTTCAGAGAAACTAGATTGTTATCCGCTTACGACACGAATTCGAAGACTATAGTCTCCCATCTCCTCCGCAATTTTCGTTAAAAACCCGATCTCGCCTAAAGGTCTAGAGCATTAAAAAATGCGGCCAAATGTATTACACTTTCAGGGTCGTGATTTAGCGCTCTGTATCGTCTACTAATCACTCAAAAATGATGACCAAGCGGAAAGTAGCTCCCGGCGTTGGGGGAGCCGGTCGCTGCGCTGATATGCTTGCACCACACCTTGATCCACCGCATGCCCCAAGCATGCCTCCTTCACCTCAAACGGCGCTTCTGTACATTCTTCGGCCCACGACCGGAAGGTAGCCCGAAAGCCGTGTGGCCGCGCCTCGTATCCCTCACGCTCCATAAACCGGCTCATGGTGGCATCAGAGAGAGGTTTGCCTTTGCCTGACGGAAACAGCAGGTTGGATCCTTCAAACTGATGGGCTTGGTCAATGACGCACCAGGCTTCGTCAGTCAGTGGTATCTTATGCTCTCGCTTAGTCTTGGTGCGTTCTGGCGGTATCACCAAGACATCCGCGTCAATGTCGCTTGTCATGGAAAAACGCACTTCACTAGTTCTAGCAGCGGTCAGCATCAAAAACCGCAATACGAAGCATGATTGGTGCGGTTGGGTGCATAGCCACTGGTAGAATGAGGGGGCTTTTTGGTATGGGATTGATGGGACGTGCTTGGCAACATGGCGCTGCTTGCCAAGGAGGGCGCGGGCTTTCATGGTGGATTGTAGGTCGACATCTAGGCCTAGCGCTGCGGCATGTTTAAGTGTGAGGTTGATACGATTTAGACATTTGCGGGCCGTGTCAGCTTTTTCATGCCAGATTGGTTCGAGTGTCCGCTTGAGAATGTGCTGATCCATCTTCTCAACGGGCAGGGAGCCTATCTTTGGTATGATGTGAACGCTAAGCGGTGACATCCAGCGGCCAGCGCTGCCGTCGCCCTTGAGCTCAGCTTGTCGTGCCCTGAAGCAGCCTTCCAAGGCCTCCTTGAGCGTAAGGCGCTTGGTTATGTGTTTTTTTTCTTTTTGCCGAGCGGTCACTGGATCAGTGCCGTCCCGGAGAGACGCTCTGGCTTGCATGGCTTTCGTTCTCGCATCCGCTATTGAGACTTCAGGCCATGGCCCCAGGCCCATCTCGCGACGTTTCCCAGCCACTGACAGACGCAACACCCACTTGCCCGCCTGCTGGCTGCGTTTTACTAACCACAGGCCTTGTCCATCAGCGTATTTGCCAGCTGCCAGGCTCTTTGCTTTCATCGGATTAAGTGTGTTGTATATCACCGCAGTCCACCTTCTGGTCCACCCTTTTTAGTCCACCCTTTGGTCCCCCTTTTGATATGCAAAGGGTGGACCAGCTATGTTCAGCCGTGAGAAGGTGGTCGACTAAATACCTGTATATAAATCAATAAAATTAGAAGCTATGAGAAGCAAGGGAACATTAGTGCAGTGCCTCTCCTGGGCACCAATTTTGTTTCCCTCCGTCGTTGTGTAGCCGTTGCAGTTCAATGTAACGAATGGAAACCAGATACCTAGTATCTTGTCTTGTCCGTAGTCGCCCTCTGACGTCCACCTTCAGCCAGCACTTTTTGTGGGTTTTTTGTTGGTCAATCCCTGGATTCATTGTTCGGTTTCGTTGTTGAAGACCAACAATCGGTGGTGATGAACCAAATCGGATTTACAGGCGGCTGTTGAATTCGTATTTCAAGCTGCGATTTTGTCT
>JBCCOS010000034.1:0-12362 GCA_039025235.1 Pseudomonadota bacterium | reverse complement strand
TGCCCGCTCAGCACTCGATGTACCATCTGCTCTCGACCCAACGGCGTCTGTTTGGCATTCTTGTGAATGTTCATTCGGTCCCTCCTAAGAGATTTGAAGCTTGGTAACTCCAATCTCCTCGGTCAGGACTGAATGGACAACATATCGAAACATCACACCTAGAGCGCTTCGCCGAAAAGTGTGATCGGTTGATGGTTCCCGTCTATCAACTCGGCAAAAGAAGCGAGACAAATCAAAGACCTAGAGCTTCAAAACGGCGCTCTCGCGAAGAACACACTAAAGCGCCTCCGTTTCAATTGGAATCATAACGGCGCTTAAGGTTTTTGATTTTACGCACTTCCTTAACGCAAACCGCACACACTTGGCTTGGAAATGCTTTATAATCATAACAGAAGCTGCCCGGCTGGTCATATCGTGCCGTATAGTGATTTTTACCCAAATCAGTGGTCAACGTGAGCTCGCCGCATATAATCAAATCGTAAAAGATATCAATTCGTCACCACCGGCAAAATCAAGTGCGATCGATGCTTTTTTGACCGATAGACTTTCTGTGTGCCAACATGGAAATTAGCTTCTGTCGCCGTAAATGTGTTGGTGAAGGTCTGTGGATTGCGCTCGTGTAGAGGGAAAGACGAACTTTGTATCTGGACCATGATTTTATGGCCTTTTTTAAAGGTATGAAATTTATCACGAATTTCGAGGTTGATCGGCGTTGGTTTATTCGGTTCCATTGGTTCAGGGTCATAAAAGCTATTCCGGAACCGTCCGCGCATGACTTCCATACCAACGAGCATTTGGTATCCCGCCATGGGGACTCCAGCACTGTTCGGTGTGGCATCACCCGGAAATACATCAATTATTTTCACATACCAATCAGAGTCCGTGCCACTCGTCGATACAAATAATTTAGCTGGAATTGGACCTGCGATTGTGATGTCGCGATCAAGTGGGGTGGTCTCATATGACAAAACATCCGGACGTGAATAGGCAAAGCGCTGATCTTTGACATTGTGAGGTCCGCTTCTCTCTTCGGCAATGTCAGGTGAAAAGGGGACAGGCCGTTTGGGATCGCTAATGTAGCTATCATGGGCAGATCTATTGCTAACCATCTTTCGGTCGAACGTAAGCGAATTATTTTCGTGGAAATAAATAATCGTCTTTGTGACATCCTTCGGTGGCCAGGAATCGTAAGTGTGCCATTCGTTTTCCCCTGTTTCAAAGACAATGGCTTCGGCTGGATCCCAGCTTCCTTTTTCCTTAAGGTAAAAATTGAAGAACGGGAAAAGAATATTCTCCCTATAATATTCAGCCGTATTCGAACCAAACTCCATATCAGCCAATTTTGCCCCGCTGGATTTGAACCATCCACCGTGAGCCCATGGGCCAACCACGAGCGAACTTTTGTTGTTCGGATTCTTTTGTTCAATCACTTCGTAAGTTTTGAAAGCGCCATAGGGATCTGGCACATCAAACCAGCCACCAACATGCAATACCGGTATTTTAATATTGTTCAGATGACGTCCAACATTAATCTTTTCCCAGAACGAATTATAATTAGGGTTTTCGAGAACATTATCCCATAAATGGGAAAGTTTCCCACCAAAATACCGCTGATTAAGTTTGTCCGTTGGCCCAGCATTCAAATAAAATTGATAACGCCACGGGGTTCCAAAGTCTGTAAACTTTGGCCATGTGCCATTGAGTTCTCGCCGATTTTCTCCCGCCTTTAGACTCATGGTATAGAACCATTCAATACTCATAAGCCGAAGCACGCCGTTGCGACGCTCATCGTCACCAATAAACGGATCAAAGGTCGTCGCTTGCGGAGATGCCGCTTTGAGGGCTGGATGAGGATTAATGATGCTTTGCACCGTATACCAACCAGGATGGGAGATCCCCCACTGACCGACACGGCCATTATTATTGGGAATACTATTTACGAGCCATTCGATGGTATCGTAAGCATCGGTCGATTCATCAACATCATTTTCATTCTCTCTAATGGGTTTAAGATTAACCCATTCACCTTCTGAATAATGCGTGCCACGAGCATCTTGTCTAACGAAAATAAATCCGTCTTCGAGAAATTTTTCACCGGGCGCTCGTAAATCCCGTGTTTCAAATTCTTCTCCATAAGGGCCAGCAGAATAAGGTGTACGATGAAGAAGTATCGGGTATTGCCGTGACGTATCTTTGGGCGAATACACGACCGTGTGTAATTTAATGCCGTCACGCATTTCGATCTTATATTCGCGCTTTAAATAGTGGGCATTCGCATCAAATTCTGCTGCAGCAGCATGCAAAAAACCCAGCATGGTGAATGTAATTGCAACAACAAATATTCTAAAAAGTCTCTCTGTTAGCATGTTCTGTTTCCACTTTTATTGGATGCAAGAATAAAGAGTCCCATTGGTGTAGTCGTGAAATATGTTGCTGCCTTTCTCGCTCGAGCGCCATAATTGTTACTATAAGACCGTGGAATAACCAAATGAGACCGAAAAGAAAGAAGCAAGTGGGAGCACGACCCACCCCAATATACCTTCACCGGTCCAACCGCTGGACTTTCAGGAGAATGGAGTTTTCAACAAGTGTTATGATCGTATGCATTGGCGCAGGAAAACGTGGAAAGAACAGGTCATTATCGATATCGGGATATGCTGGCAATACAATCAAATACTGATGCGCACGGGCTGCCGCCGTCTTTACGATTTTTTTCAAATAAGTCATTGAAATATAAGGTTCCTTGTATGGGAAAGTCGAACCAGGAATTTACGTGTAGCGTTGGTGTACTGATTTTATCATGCGCACGCGTGACATCCATATTCTTGGAAAACGATCGGTCATCTTACCGCAGCATATTTTTGCCAATCGTCGGTGATGAATGCGTCACCTCCATCATCGAACTCAACGGTAAAGTCCAAAACACTTTGTTATAGTCGACATCCGGAGGAACAATGGTGAAATAATTCGCCCCCTTCGAAATTGTATGTAGTTGTTCGCGCTCCAACTTTTGTGACGGCCTTACCGATACAGTAGACATCTTGCGAACCATCCACGGCATGAGGTCAATTAGTAAAAACGCGCCGCCTAAGCGTGGACCATTCATACCGCCCCAGCGCCATTCACCATCGGCACCCCCACCTGCCTCCGCGAAAAAGGCCTTAAGGGTGGGGAGAAAACTTGCTTAAGTCCACGTCTCTATCCTGCTTCCAAGACGCATTTGCCGGAATATTTGTCAAATCAGCGAAGGTTTGTTCGTAAAGCATCTGAAAACGAGCAGCTTCACCTGTCGTCATGATGCGGACTGGCGCTAGATAACCATTCTCTTTGTCGAAACTCTTTTGTTGTCTATCCAGAAATACCATCTTTTGTTCTTATTTCACAGCTGGAGCGTCGTTTCAGCTTTAAACTGACTTTTGACAACCATCGGACGTCAATTGTTTTCCGATTACGATATTCTTATTGATTTCAATAAAAACGATACCCAATTACAAGTGATCTCTCTGTCAGCTATAGGTCTTCGCGTCCTGCGTCACCTATTCGTATGCGATCTTTATTGACAACACTTAAAACGGATGGCCAAAATGGATTGTTTGTCTCTCTTTATAAAGATCTTATGGTGTCGCGATCGACTTACCTTAAACTGACGTTTCGCGGCAATTGCCAGGACAAGGACTACTGGGTTAAATAGCGCTCACGAAGCCACATGTCATAGAACACCACGAACCGCATCCAATTCCGTTGGCCCTAGACCCATACGCTCCAAACCAAAGGTTTCCTTTTGTTTATAGGATTCTCGCTGGCAGATCCTAATGACGAGATCCTTGTACTCATGAAGTGTCGACGTCGGATAGTCGGGATCAAATGACTTTTGATCCCATAAATGACAAAATACGACAGCGCATTCAAAAAACGTTTGGCCGCGAAACCGTTCCCGGGCGTTTCGATCAATGTCCGGTCGGCCATTATAATAATAGAATTGGAAAAGCTCGTGACGGCGAACAGTTTCCGTCACTTCAGGTCGAACGAGCGGCGCTAGAATATCCGCAGCGATCGCTGCATGGTTATCCGTAGCAAGAATATCACCGATGTCATGTAAGAGAGCAGCAAATACCCAATCATCGTCTGCTCCCATCGCGCGGGCGCGATCCGCCGTTTGCAACATGTGTTGGAGTCGGTTCACCTTAAATGGTCGATCATAAACGGCTGACAAAGCCAGATGGTCTAGAATACGAGCCGCTAAGTCGTCTCTCAAACGTTGGTCGTTTTCTGCAATGAGGCGATAGTCGTTGGCCACGCCTTTTTGCATTTCAGTGAAAGAAACCCGATCCATCATCGACAATATTCCGTTTCATTCATACGCTATTTTCTGCCGTTTTATCCCTCTTGAGCAGTGCAAGTTCTTTAATATTTATTGTAATCAGAATACATTTCGCACAATATGAACGAAAACCATGTATTTGAGGGTGATTTTGTGCAAAAGTGTATGATCGACGCTTTCGATGCTGCTATCTTAAAAACACTTATGACAGACACACGGATGAGCACCGTGCAAATCGGTGAAACGGTACATTTATCTCATTCATCCGTGGCCCGCCGGCTTAATCGTTTGGCTGAGATTGGCGTTTTTGATGCATCGGGACAGCAACCGAATTGGCGTTTACTCGGCTACGATGTGCAAGCTGAATTATTGATTTCCCGGTGCACACAGATAGACCGAGAAACAGCTTGGACGTCTATTTGTAATCACAGCAATATCCTATCGTTACGAATCATAACAGGTGCTTATGACTTTCTTGCCACGGCGATAGCACGGAATTTAGAAGAATATGGGCAGATCATTGATTCACTTATTGCCCTAGAAACCGTCGACAATGTTGAAAGCTTTATGGTTTTGCGCCAATCGGACGGTGATCGAATGAGTGAACTAATCGACGAAGCAAACGCATGAACATAGGCCTTGCCCCCTAAAACCGATTCGTTTCAGCTAAGCTTGTTAAACGGTTTTAGATCTTTTATTTTATGCATTGCTCAAAGCCACATGCGATATTAAATCGAATAAAGCACAGTGCTACTCTCGATAATCTGGGTGACGATTATCTAACATTTTCATCATACCATAAAGATAGCCTGGCTCCCCAGAGCATGGTTGGGATGAAAGCGATTGTGCATATTTTTCCTGTATGCGGACGCGTTTTTGTCCTGTCATAGACGCCAAGACTTGGAGTTTAGCTGCGCGCTCTAAGAGAAAAGCGCTTACGATCGCTTCGGCGATAGAAGACGCGGCTAGGAGTATTCCATGGTTTTTCATTACCAAAATCATTTTATCTTCAAGGGCGTTCGCCATCATCACCCCTTCTTCAGTACTTGTTCGTGGAAGAGAATAGACATCTAAATATGCAAGTTTTCCATACAATTGAGCCGCCGGTTGGCTCGCAAGCGTATCAAGCCTTCCATCTTCCAAAAGAGTAAGCGCCGTCGCATACGGCGGATGCATGTGCAAGATACATCGAACGTCAGGCCGTGCTTCGTAAATCGGTAAATGAATTGGTATCGCGTCATGATTAGCTTCTTGATCGCCGGACAACACTTCACCATCAGCGCCATATAAAATAAGGTTGGACGCTTTTACTTCAGAAAAATAGGTGTTCGCGGGGGTCACCAGAAAACCCTTATCGTCCAATAAGCGTACGGAATAATGCGTCCACGTTGCTTCATGGAAGTTTTCGATATGGGCAATACGGTGAACGGCCGCCAAAGCACGCCGAACCTCAACTTCACTTCGATCTTGATGGTCCGTCAAACCTTCCAAATTTAGCATTAGATCGTTTCTCCTCTTCGTTTAAAGCGCCTCCGTTTCAATTGGAATCAGAACGGCGCTTTACGTTGTTGATTTTACGCATTTCCTTAACGCCAACCGCACACACTTGGCTTGGAAATGCTTTGTGAGAGGCATTGTAAGCCGACGTCGCATGCCCAAGAATTACTCCTCGGTATATCAAAGCCGATATCTTTTAAATGGAATCACGCAGCAGTTTTAGGTCTTTGATTTGACGCATGGCTTAACGCAATGGCTGGCCGCCGTTTTAGCGCAAAGTGCTTTATGCCCCCTAGTCCAGCGGCATTCATCGAACAAAGAAACTATATATTCAATTACAGCGTGGAAGAAAACCGACGCCTGTTTTCACAACGGCGCCGAGCGCAAAAACTTAAAAGGCAATTTTATCAAAGACTTGTTGAATTCAGCGAGGGACGGCGAAGCCCAGCAAGCAAGGCACCGGGTTGTGGGAAAACCGTCTTTTTTATATGCGTCTTCTGGTCAAAACCGGTTTCCGTTGATACGCGATACGCTCTAATGCCGGGGCAAATGTTTGTCGGTTCCGATAATATCTGATGAACGCAACCCGGTAACCTCTTGAAAAACGGCTGGGTCAGTGTCGCCCTCGGTATTCACAATCAGAATCCGAGATGTTTCATCGAGGTTAAGCATTTGGCGCATATCGGCAGAACGTGCTGCAGTTATAAAACCTGCAAGACCTGAACAGCCGGTCTCACCGGCCAAAAGCGGTCGATCACCGAAACCACTAAGAGCACATATACGCATCGCTTCAATAGCTGCATCGTCTTCGATCGATAACGCAGCAAAAGCGCTCGGGTACAATATTTTTTCACACAGCGTAGCGATTTCCCCACAAGCGATCCCCACCATGAATGTCTCGTGACGGCCTGTATTGACTTGCCTCTCCCCTTCTTCGAAAGTCTTTAGTAGAGGATCTGCTTCAGTAGACTGCACACAGACGATTTTGGGAAGACATGCCTCCCACTCGTTCCAAAAAAAAGCTGAGAGAGACGCTGCCATGCCGCCACAGCCAACCTGCAAGAACATATGAGTTGGTCTTGTTTCATCGGGCAGCTGACGGGCAATCTCCTCTGCAATAATGCTATAACCATGCATTATCGTCTTGTGGGATTTCTCAAGTCCCATTTGCGATGTGTCTTGAAGGTGTAACCAGTTATTTTCAACTGCATCAGAGATACATCGCTGAAGTGTCTCATCATAATTGGCATCAAAGAAAATGAGTTCGGCCCCCAGGTCTTCGATTGCCTGAGCACGGGTGCGCGAGACATTTCTTGGCAGATAGATTTTGCAAGCTATACCAAATTGACGAGCGCCCCAAGCCAATGCCCGCCCGTGATTGCCATCGGTCGCCGCGACAGTTACCAGGTCTTTTGGTATTTCAACAGCACGCTCGAAAACCTCTGTATGCGTAGGCATATTGCCTGTTTTCTGTCCAACGATATCACGAATGCTTTCGCAAAGAGCATATGTCGCTCCGCTCGCTTTAAAGCTCTTGAGGGGCGACCTCACACTTTCGTCTTTAATCCAAAGGTCTTGGACGCCAAAGGCCGCTGCGATGCCAGGTGCTGATACCAGTGGTGTCGGTGCATATACCGGACATTTTTTCTGAGCGTCCCGTGCCAAACGCGCCGCAACCGGGTCAAAGGCCGTTCTCTGCACATCCCCATATTGTGCATTTTTTTGTCTGAACGGGTTCAAGACTAGTTCTGGTGGCATGCTGCTATCAATTCTTAAACTTACGTGATTACTGGGTCGCGTCGCTTGGGTTCTCGATCAAAAACGCGCTTTATTGCCGGAATGAATTCAGAAAGCGGCGCGGTATCGTAGTCGGCATCGAAGGACGGCATATCAATCCGTTCAATAAATTCTAAAGTATGCTGAAAATAAGGGTGTCCCCGATATTTCTCACGCGCATTACGATCTCCGCCAAAAGCATGCCAAAAATAATATCCTTGAAATGGCGCATGAAATTCCAAGAGCCAATGGTTCTTTTCGTCAATAAAGGGCGCTAAAAGATTCGCTGCGAATTCGCCATGATTATGCGGCGCAATCTCGTCACCAATGTCATGCAGCAGAGCAACAACAACATCCTCATCGTCCCCACCAAGACGACGTGCTCTCGTCGCCGATTGTAGCATATGTTCGAATGTATTAATCGGGTGACCGCGAGCATCAGACTGCTCGAGCGTCATTAAAAGCGAAATTATACGATCCGCCTGTTGCGGCGGATGATTAGCTGCTTCGCTTACAATCAGCGCCAAATCCGTTTCCGTTGCATTTTCAAAGCTTTTGAAATTACGTGACTTCATAAGGACCATCCAAGCAAACAGTTATCACAATCTTGATAATGAATATATCACTTATACCAACTTCACCACCCCATCTATGATCATAGTTCTAGCATTGTCAAGCACGTTCGAGATTTGCACGACGGATCACCGGTGAACGGCACAGACTGCGCCCTTGGCTCTTATGACCTGAGCAAGGGTTCAAATCGTTAGTGGTTTGTCTAAAATGACCGCGATAAAGCCGATAGTGGCCTTAGGACAAGAAACCGCGCGACGCCTGAAGACCGGTGGCGTTTGTTCCCGTCGAAATCGCGGCTCCGCTAAAGATTGAACAAGTCACTTGAGTCAATCGGAGGGCTTAAATTTGAAGGCAACACCAGCCTAGCAGAATAATTGCAGAAAGCGTTGAAGTAGAACGATCCAATGCGGCACGCATCATTCGGGGTGAATTGAATAAGACGTGCTAATCGCTAACGCATGAGCGTTAGACATTTGACCCTCGCATCGCTCAAAAGACCATCCAAATGGCTTGGCTGCATGAAGCAACCCCTTTTTCACTTTTATGAATACGACGCTCACGGAAGCCTTCGCGAGGTCGAAATTTACTTTTTTCTTAAACCTTGAAACTGTTGTGAGTCGGCGCCAATCGCTTCCACTAAAAACTGCGACGAATAGAAATAAACGCCGAAGATGACCTGAAATCATCACCACCAAAAGATAATACGTTTAAAGATGAAAAGTCGCTAAAAGACGACGTCTCAAAATTCAAATCGTTTGTATCAAAATAAATATATTCCAGATCCACGGACCAGACGTCAGAAACCTTAGCGGATACCCCTCCACGCAATTGGATGGCAAACTCAGTATCTGAGTATGTTGTACCGTCGCCAAATGTCTGATTAACAAATGCAACGCCGATGCCACCACCAACGAATGGCGTGAACAAGCTCGAGTTGACAAAATCATAAAAGGCTAACGCTGAGAGCGAGTTGGATTTCAAAGGAGCATCAACGCGGCTAACGAAAAAATCGCCTTCAAAAACCTGGAAATCAACAACATTTCGTATAAATCGGTATTCGATCTCCGATCGAAAATTTCCAAGCCACCTATTACCAATGGCAAAGGCTGCACCGACGCCAACATCCGGATCAGATACACTACGATCTGGGTTACACCCAATGGCCTGGCAAGTAAGAAAATCGAACCCAAGATCGCGGCTGAACTCATTATCTAAATCAGATGTGAATTGCACGCCCGCCCCAGCTTTCAAGTAAAAGCCATCTTGCGCCAAAGCCCCCTCAGTAAATGAGAACCAAACAAAAAGACCCAACAATGGGTTAATAGCGGAAACGCGCATAATTTCTCCCCTTCTAATGCTTTACGCTGATAATTTAACTGATTATTCCTCCCCAAGCAATGCTTGGGCCCGTCGGGATCGAACCGGTGACCCTTTGATCACAAAGTCCATGCTCTCCCTGCTGAGTTGTCTGCCCTTTTTAGTCGAATTTAAGCGCCGGCAGTTTCTCCCTCTTATACTCAAGAAACAGATGACTTCTTAGCGGTCCTATATCGTCAGTCGTCCTACCATCTTTTTTGAGCGAGATTGATTGCCCATAGAAACTGTGCTGTCACGTCGTAAGCGGCTGCTGACAATAGCCGGACCTGACAGGTTGCCAATTTGCGCTTGTGTATGAAACCCCGGTGTCACCGTCCAGAGTTCAGCGATTGCGGGCCAGCCTTTTAGAATGGCACCGTTCGCGTTTAACGTGATATCTCAAAATTTTCCAAGCTCAAGTGGCTTCCGGCCCCACCCTCAGAAAATACGCTTGGAAATGCGTTGAGAATTGCACACAATCAATGGCCTAAAACCGTTAAGCGATTCCAATTGAACCGGAGCGGCCTTAATCGACAAGTACAACAGCGACATATCGTATATGATGAGTTATTTGTAGGAATGGGTGTTAAAATTTTTCAAAAAAATCGACGTTCAAGAATCATTGCTTTAAATGCAAAGAGTGGATGCCCCATATTGACGACGTTATGAATGATTTGTTCGATCTAGAAGAAATGTCACCCTCGCCGCGCAGCGATGATCCGATGCGCCCTTTAGCCGATCGACTGCGCCCGACAACGCTGGAGGCTGTTGCAGGGCAGGACCACCTTGTGGGGGTTGGCGGCGCTATTCGCAAAATGGCAGATACGCGCCGTCTTGCCTCGATGATCCTGTGGGGGCCACCAGGATGTGGGAAGACAACGCTCGCCCGGATTCTCGCCGATCACACCGACCTTCATTTCGAACAGCTCTCGGCCATTTTCTCCGGCGTTGGCGAACTTAAAAAAGTCTTTGAGGCCGCGCGTATGAGGCGCGGCAACGCCAAGGGTACACTACTCTTCGTTGATGAGATTCATCGCTTTAACAAATCCCAACAGGATGCGTTTCTGCCGGTTGTCGAAGATGGCACGGTTATGCTCATCGGCGCAACGACCGAAAACCCGTCCTTTGAATTGAACGCAGCGCTATTGTCCCGATGCCAGGTATTCGTCTTAAAACGAATGGATGACGATGCTTTAGAGACCCTACTGGCGCGTGCTGAAGCTGATGCAGAGCGCCCCCTCCCCCTGACAGAGCCAGCCCGCGAGGTGCTAAAGGCAATGGCGGATGGCGACGGGCGTTATATTCTTGTCTTGGCGGAGCAGATCTACGACCGTGCTGAAGGTATTCTAGATACGGATGGCCTGATACGAATCGTGCAACGCCGTGCACCCCTCTATGACAAGTCGGACGAGGCTCATTACAATCTCATCAGTGCCCTGCACAAAGCGGTGCGCGGCTCAGATGCCGACGCCGCACTTTACTGGATGGCGCGTATGCTTGTTGGCGGGGAAGACCCGAATTACCTGGCACGCCGCATGACCCGTATTGCAGTGGAGGATATCGGTCTTGCGGATCCACAAGCACTGCCTTTGTGCATTTCAGCGTGGGAGGCCTATAAACGCCTTGGCAGCCCGGAAGGCGAACTCGCCCTCACCAACGCACTCATCTATCTCGCCACAGCGCCGAAATCGAATGCAGCGGAGAAAGCGCAAAAAGCGGCCATGCGCGCAGCTAAAGAAACGGGTTCCTTGATGCCGCCAGCGCATATTTTGAACGCGCCTACAACGCTGATGAAAGAAATCGGGTACGGCACAGGCTATGAATATGATCACGATGCACCGGACGCGTTCTCTGGCCAAAACTATTTCCCGGATGATATGCCACGGCAGACGTTTTATGAGCCCGTGGACCGTGGCTTTGAGCGTGAAGTGGCGAAGCGGTTAGAGTATTGGAAGCGTCTACGAAAAGAACGGCGTCGGTAAGCGAAGCTACCGCACCAAAGGCAGTATCGGTCTCAACTGTTTTTGATACTGACTGCCCTTTAAAGAGTAAGCACGGTCCTTGATTTTGTCATTGGATGGCAATGCAGCTTGGAATGAGTTTGAAAAACTGACCATGATTCTCGTAGACGCCGACGCTTGTCCGGTTAAGGACGAAATATATAAAGTGGCTTTTCGTTATGGCGTAGCCGTAAAGCTCGTCTCAAATGCGTATATGCGAATCCCTCAGCACACTCTGATCAGCATCGAGGTTGTAAACGACGCTTTTGATGCCGCAGATGACCATATCGTCGAACTGACGACGCCGGAGCATATCGTTATCACAGCTGATATTCTCCTCGCGGAACGCTGCTTAAAGACTGGCACGCAAGCGGTTATTAGTCCTAATGGAAAGCTCTTTACGGAGAATATGATCGGTACCGCCGTGGCAACGAGAGCAATTATGGCGGACCTACGCGCAGGCGGCGAGCAGATCGGCGGCCCGGCCCCATTCAGGAAGCAAGATCGATCGCGGTTTCTCTCAACCCTTGATGAGGCCGTGACACGATTATTGCGCGGGAGATAGAACAGTCTGGATTTGGCAAATTCCGATAGAATCGGAACAAGCTCTCTAGGTCTTTAACTTTACGTTCTACCGTGACGCGTGGACCGGTCGCGACTTAACGCGCCTCCGTTGCAATGGGACCAGAACGGCGCTTTAGAGTATCGGACGCTCACATTGAAGCATATCCAGCGGCTTTGAAGTAATTTTGGCATTCTTCAGGTTCGTATAGTTGGCAGATATCGCCGATGGCGCGCCATAGCGCATCGATTGTTCTGTGAGCGCCTTTTCTTAGGTG
>JBCCOS010000033.1:0-13469 GCA_039025235.1 Pseudomonadota bacterium | reverse complement strand
TTTCCACGAGTTTATCAATGTACCCAAATAATCGGCTTACACCAATTTTTGATGCGACAGTGCAGGCAACTGAAGAAGCAGTCGTCAATGCCATGGTTGCCGCAGAAACAATGACTGGCGCAAATAGCCTTACGCTTTTCGAATTGCCGGAAGATAAGCTGCGCGCGATTATGGATAATCATAACAAATAACCACGAGCAAGCTCGTGGTTTGCCGCTTTTTGCTAATTTGCTATTGGCAGAATTAACTTCGATGGATAGTTAGCACCATAGTGAACGGCGTTTGTTGCAATTACTCCCTCCGTTTCAGTAAAATTATCACCACCGGTATTCAAGTTACGATCAAATTTTGGAAAATTACTACTAGAGACGGCCAATTGAACCTTATGTCCCGGCATAAAAACATGACTGATCGCGTTTAGATCAATGAAGATCTTATAGATCTGTCCTGGCTCCATCATAACCTCTTTATCCCAACCATCTCGATACCGAACCCTTAAAATCCCAGTTTGAAGGTTGTAAGGTTTACCATCAGGACCGACGTCAACAAGCCACGCTGTAAAATCAGTATCTGCCGCACTGGATGAGATGTACAGTTCTAAGCCAATTCGGCCAGTTACTTCTAATGGCTTATCGAGTGCATCCGAGGTGTACACCAGAACATCTTTACGGGCTTCTCGCGCAGCCTGCAGGTGCGTATCTGGCACAGATGCCAGCGAAATGACCTCCTGGCTACTCATCACCGGTTTCATTGGGTCATATACATACATATCTTTCCGTGGACGTGTATTGGAAATGCTGGTCGTCAGCGTACCGTTGCTTGAATGCGTCGTTTCTTCGCCTTTGCTCGATAGAAAAAAAGGGGTTCTAACAATATTCTCTGGCGGCCAAACATCGCTTGTCTGCCATTTATTTGCACCCGTTGTGTAATATGTATTTGCTGTAAGCCCTTCGAGCGCTGTTTTATTTCCACGTAACCAGCGGTCAAACCATTTTAGATAAAACGACTGATAATCAAATCGTGGATCGCCCAATTCAAGATCGCCAATAGAATCATCTTTCGATAACTTTTCCGCTCTGCAATGGCGCGAGGGCGTCATCAATCGATATTGATGATCTTTGACGTTTTTATTGATGGCAATCTTTTCAAACAGGTCAGCAAAATAAAGCGTTCCCGTTACTGAGAAATCAAACCACGAATTCATATGTAAAGTCGGTGTAGAGATCCGATCTTTGGGGCCCGTAAGATCCATCTGTTCAAAATACTGATCGGCAGGAGGCTTACCAGTATAATCTACCCAATCGTTTGGCGTTGCTTTAGATTTCTCCATCATCGTTTTGATGGGCAGGTGCCAATATAGTTCGCGATAGTCAATTTTTGGCTGTTTGATCACCAGAAAATTAGCGCCTTTCGAAAGGCGGTATAAGTCCTCTCGCTCTAACTTCTGGGATGGACGTAGAGAAACTGTTGTCATCCTTTCCCGCATCCAGCGCAAGATATCGCTTAGGAGTAAGGCGCCTCCAAACCGTGAACCGTTCATACCGCCCCAGCGTACATGCCCCCCGCCCGCGCCGCCAGCGTCTACGATAAAAGCTTTTAAGTGCGGATTCCGTTTCTGTGCGACATAGTATTGAACTTGGCCAAGAAAGGAACAACCGAACATCCCAACATTACCGTCCGACCACTTTTGCTTCGCTATCCAATTAACGGTGTCGTTGAGATCTGGTGCTATGTTATGTTCGACAATGAATTGACCTTCGGACTCTAATTTGCCGCGCATATCCTGCATGACAACAATATAGCCTTGTTCGGCAAACATCTTTCCTAAATATGTCGGTGTATTCAATTCGTGCTTACCATAGGGGGTGGCGATATATACCGTAGGAAGAGGCCCGCTGGCTCCGACAGGGAAATAAATGTCGGTTGACAGATGAATTCCGTCCTTCATTTCCACCATATGACTATGCTCCACACGGACATCATAAAGTGGTTGAGGCTGCAAATAGGGACGATCGCTCACAGGCTTCGGACGTTGCCACTCAAGAGATGATGCGTTGGCAGTTAGCGTTCCAAACAAGACTATTAATGCCGCGCCAAAAGCAAGGGCTGGAAATGCTTCGGGCTTCAATCGTTTAAAACTAATCATCACAGACAATGTTCCTTTACAAAGCTTGATAGCCAGTCAGTCGCCACACGACTGCGTCTCACGGCTCATTTCTCGACACGGCAAGTTAATTCATTTTTACACTGAATAAGTATCACAGTTTGCAAAACAGAATAGTCACACACAGTTAAACTATATTACTCTTAATTATCGTTTCGGTAAAGCCGGCTTAATGATAACGCACCCGTCGCTTTTGTGCGTATTATAATTTCGCGATCACTTACTGTTTCAGTTAGGATGGACTCGTTAAGTGCCGTCGCCCATCCATAGTCATCGTACTCTAATTGGATGGTCTGTGAAGGATTGATACCGCTGCCAACTTTTAAAAAAGTATGTCTTCCTTCACGGTGAACGTGAAATAACGATTGCAAGTCATCGCTATAATATAACCCGGGCAAAAATACTTTATCGCCCACAGAACTTTTTTGAGCTCTTATCAGAGTGAAAACTTCGCCCCCAAACTCAAATTCCAAGCGACCTCCTATGTTTTTAAGAACCACAGCATGTCGAGCATTATTCGCCTGCAAACTAGACGTTGACCAACTGTTTGGAGACATTTGCACAAGGGAAATGTTCTCTCCTAAAAATCTCATTGTCGCCCGGCCGTCGGCGTCGTTTAACAATCGAATGACAATGGCTTTTTTCGGCATTGTCCAATAACCCTGCAAGTCGTCAGGAAGCTTCGTGACGGTCTTTTCTCTCTCCCTCATGTCAGCTAAGGTTGTTGGGGCTCTCAAATCCTTCGAAATGCCCTGCTGCTCTAGTGCTGATATAACGGCGGGCATAACCGCCCTAAAAATACGGCGTGCCTGCCCCCGCCAGTTCGTTACAAAGACGAACCCGATCTCGTATTCGGGAACAAAACAATAGAGCGAACCCGTTGCACTGCCGTGACACCAGGATACGATGTCCAGCTTCTTGTCATAATTAAGATAGATACCAAGCCCGAAAGGCGCTATATGACCAAAAGAAGACGTATACGGACCGATCATATCCTCAATTGAGACTCTGCCCTTATGCTTTTCAAATGCGACAGCAGCAAGCCAATTCGTAAGACCGTTTAGCGAGATTCTGGCGCCTGAATCACCAACGCCTTCATAGCTGATGATACGTCGCGATAAATAACCGTCATCAAGATCTCCAAAATAAGTGGGCGTTTCCCCGGGGCGGATGTCGGAATACCAAGGCGAAAACGAAGCGCCGTCCATATTGTATCTCTTGTAAACAAGTTTGTTTAAAGCCGTTCCAATGTCCACCCCCGTAATACGTTCCAGAACATGTCCTAGCAAACGATAACCAGTGTCAGTGTAATAGAACGTCGAACCAGGTATTGATTGTAACTTTTTTTGACGCTTGATGAATTGGAGAAGGGCATTGCGATCAATCCTGTGTGTACAGCCGTCGCGCTCACACACGCGCGCTGCGCCTCCAGCGAGATCGATGGCGTCCTCGTCTTGCCAAAGACCAGACGTATGTTGAAGCAAGTGGCGGAGCGTTAGACCCTGGAGACTGACTGGGAGGTCCTCAAGATACTCCGCGACACGAGCCTCCAACTGCACCTTTCCTTTTTTCTCCAGTTCAAGGAATGCCACAGCGACCATCGATTTAGTGATTGACGCGATCGGAACCGCATCATCGGCAGTAAATCGCACTCCCTCCTCCGGGACCGATTGACCGTATACCGATTGCAAAACTAGATTGCCTCGATGGATTATTGAAACCCCACCACCAGGGCCATTTGGTTGATCAAACTCCTTAAAGATTCTGTCGACACTTGCTTTAACCTGCTCCCATTGGACGCTTTCAGTCGTTCGGCTTGCGCCAAACGAGCCTTCATAAACTAACAGGTTTATTCCGATACTGATAATTAATACTCGAATATACTCCCGAACGTGCATAGAAATATTCCTTATACGCCAACTCAATTTTTACCTAAACAAGCTCATCCTACACACGCAACGCTGAAGTAAAATCATCAGATTTTTTTGATATAAAAATAGCATTTGGGTATTTCATGCTCTCTTGGCGATAAAGTAAAAGGCCACACCGATGGCAAGCGCAATCATTACGGATAGTATGCTCTGTATCGTTGTGCCTGTCAGAAGGAAAATACAGAACACCAACGAAACCGCAGGCATTAGCATGCCCCCTGGAGCTTTAAACCCTGTCAAACCCGCTGCGCCTGAAAACCTTTCTGTCCGCAAACGTATTGTTGTAGCGGCAATCGCAAAATATATTAATATGCGCGTGACACCACCCAACACCGCAAGAAAGATATAGCTCCCCGAAACAGCTAGTGCGACTATAACGGCCGCGCAAACAACCAGAGAGGTGCCTGGCGTCTTGAACCGTTTATGAATTGTTGCAAAAAAGCTGGGAATATCTCGCTTTTCTCCGAGACTGAAAAGAATTCGAGACGACGCTATAAGCGAACTTGCATTATGACCCAGCACAGAAAATATTAGTGCACTGATTACGAATATAGTTCCCAAAGGGCCCAAAACGCTTTCAGCGACATCCACTAAGGGCTGCTCGCTTATTGATGGATTATCCAGGATATTGGCTGTTAGAAACGTCAGTGCCGACATAAACACTGTTGCGAAAACCAAAGCCAAAATCAAAGCTCGAGGCATGGAGTGATTTGGATCGCGCGTCTCCCCGCCGACAACCGTCAGCATTTCAAACCCCACAAGGCCGAAGGCTGCAAGAATCATTGTCTGCCCCCAATCGCTCATGCCTGTTGGAATGGTAGTTTCATGCCCACTTTCCAGTACAAATGGCAAACCAAAAACGATAAGTAAAAAAAGCGGTGCAAACTTGAAGATGGATAACCCAAACAGCAAAGATATTCCCGGTGATGATCCACGCACGTTGATAAAGCATAAAACACCCGTGATCCCTGTCGCGAGTGCGATGCCAAGCAGGGTTGGGTCTAAGAAATCACCCGTCACTCCTTGTAAAGCATCAATTCCAACGACTAGAACTGAGGCATGCGAAACAATACGTGTAACCCATGATAGCCAGCCAACCAGAAAACCTGCCATCGGTCCGAAAGCGCAGCGTACGTACAGGTAGGGGCCACCAGACTCGTCATAGCGGCCGCCAAGTTCTGCAAAGCAAAGGGCAATTGGTATTAATCCAACACCGACAGCCAATACTAATATTGGCGCCCAAAAAGTACCAAAGCCTGCAATGAAAGCGGACGGCAAAACAAAAACGCCGACGCCAACCGTCATGTTGATGCCAATTGCCGTTAGTCCCAAAACCCCAAGATTTCGTTTCAGACTTGCCAACGCTCAGAGTCTTTTCATATTTATTCTGTTATTATCACGACCAGCGTATTCATTCCGGTTGACCGTTTCTCAAACATCATTGATCGTAAGAACGACGTTGACTGAACACGGGTCACGTCTTAGCTGGGCGGTCCAAGTGTAGAAGATTCGATTCAGCAAAGATGTATCCAAGAGCATCCAATGTCTGCCAGCGCGACCCACCGGTGGATTTTACTGATGATGTTCTTGTCTGCGTATTTGCATCCGATCTAAATTTTTCTGTGAATTGAACGCCGATCCCCTTTCCTCGCGGGGGAGAAACGTAACCCGAAGATAAATCCGGGAGCGTATCAACGACATCAAGATACCATGTCGAATAAAAATCCGTCGCGCTTTCTTGAATAAACGCATTAGGCGTAACGCATGACATGTGAGCCCCAAGAATATAGGCTAAAGGTCCGGTAAAGTCATGGAACGTAACGGGTCGACGATGCTGTTCGGCAATGGTCGCTACCTTGCGAGCTTCCATGATGCCCCCAACCCACCCGACATCAATCATTACAACGTCAACAGCACCCTGACGATAATACTCCGTCAGCCCGTGTATCGTTGCAGTATATTCGCTCACGGCGAGCGGAACGCCACATTCGCGACGCAGGTCGCCAAGGGTTTGTGGAGAATCAACGACGATTGGGTCTTCGACCCAGAGAACCTGTAAATCCTTGATCGATTGCATAATTTGACGGGCCGCATATGGCTGCCATCGGCATCCCATTTCAATCATCAAATCGGCATCAGGACCCAAAGAATCGCGTATCTCAAACAAGCTCGACCGCGCCTCCTCTAGGTCTCGTCGGCTGATGTAAGCGCCTGATGTTTCTTCTACATACTGATGATAAGGTGTAATTTTAAATGCATTCACCCCTTGTGATTTAAGGTTAGACAAAAAAGCTTCTAGCTCTGCAAAAGAAAGCCTCGATCCACCGGTATTATAAACACGTATTTTATCGCGCACAGTGCCACCGAGAAAACCACCGAGACATGATCCGGCTCGCTGCGCCTCGATATCAACGAGAGCGCATTCAACGGCAGAAAACGCTCTTGTTTCTAAACTCATGCGCCCTGATGTAAGCCGATTTCGCAAAAACAGTTGAACGAGTTTTTCAACGCACAAGGATGAGCCATCCATAAGAATAGGTGCAATCGCCTCATGCACATAAGAGCTTGACGCCTCAGGCCAATAATAGGTCTCTCCCACACCTTTAAATCCGTCAGAAGATTCAACCTCAACCCACATCAAATGGGGGTATTTAGGCGACGTAAACGTTGTCAGCGAATTTATATTCATACCAGCACTCGCGCTATAAGATTTCCGTCTAAAGACGAAAAAACATTCGCATTATTTTGCATGCAGGAATATGCAAATAGCGTTAGACCCGCCAACCCATACGGCCGAAGCCTTCTGAATACATGCAACTATGCTCGCTAAGATTGGCCCATTTCCTATCATGCGTGCCAATACATTTTTCATTGGGTTTTGATTTTAATTTCGATTTCAAGTAATTTTGATGGGCCCATTACTTCTAGGCCGCAAAGACTTCGAGAAGCGAAATCTCGTTGCGTCCAATGAATTCATTCACATAGATAACCCTATGACATTACTTCATGAAATTAGCCTAAAACAGATCCGTTACTTCGTTGCCGTTGCCGAAGCAAAGAGTTTTCGAAAAGCAAGCGACATTTTGAATATGTCGCAACCCCCACTCACGCAACAGATCAAGGCGCTGGAACAAATATTGGGCGTGGAGTTGTTTGATAGGAGCGCTAAAAAAATCGAGTTAACACTTGCCGGCGAAAAACTGTTGGTGTCGGCACATTCAATTCTGGAGACGATGAATACATCACTGGAAGAGATTTGCGCCATTGGACGCGGATTGAAAGGTGTGATCAGGGTCGGGATTACAAACGACTTTATCTACAGTCCTCATATATCGCGCATCAATTCATTCAACGATGCTCGTTCTGAAGTGCCAGTCGAAATCTATGTTAATATCTCGCCGTTCCTCATCAAACTTTTGAAAGGAAACACTGTAGATTTTATTTTGACAGTACCAAGCGTAACGAGACCTGAAGGCGACTTCGTAGAACGGAGTCTACCGCCTTCCCGTATCCTAGCATTGGTACCGACTACGCACCGGCGTGCACAACAAGACAAGATTTCAATTTGCGATCTACACGACGAGTCATTAATCGACTTTCCGGAAGGGTCGAGCTTGCCGATAGCTATTGAAACTCGCCAGCTAATTAAGAAATCTGGAATCAGTCCTCGAATTACTCACATAACGACAAATAGTACACTAGCTTCTCACCTCGTCGCAGAACAGCGAGGAATAGCCCTAGCGAGTGAATTTTCTGTTCCTCCCAAAATAGACGGCGTGGCGCGCATACCATTCGCTGAACAAGCAGTCCTAAAACACAGCTTGCTCCATAATCAAAAACATTTGCACCCAGCCTTAGGCGCATTAATTGAAATGCTGTCTATGGAATAATTATTAAACTGATAGACGATCATATCCCGATATATGTTGCTGTTGCCTTGACCCTTTCCCCGCCTTTTGAGCTGCCGCTGACTAGAATCCCCCCTTATTGAGCTTGAAATTTGTGGGGCTGTGCAGAAACTAAATTGCTTTCGCTCGCATGCCTGAAGCCACTCCATTTCAAACTGAATCGCTTAGCGGCTTTATGTCTTTGATTTTACGTATCTCCGTCAATAACCAAACGGTCGGCCAACCGCGCACACGTGGACTGAAAACGCGGTTGGATTAGCAATTGACGTTAATGTCCGATTCTTTAAGTCACGGACGCAATTGTTAGCAACGCTATCGTTTTAAAAAATAGAACGATAGAATTCAAACAATATATTTTTTCTGAAGATGCAATAGCAGTAAATCGTGGGTGTCATCCAATACGCACGAGGTTGCCCCCATGACGATGTCTTCTCTCCTGATAGGCTCTCCGCTGGCTGTTCTACTGGCGGCTTTACTCTCAACATCAAATACCGGGCTCCGGCCTGGCCGTCTTCCCCAGATCGCCGAATATGCCGCGGGTACTGCTCTGCTCCTTGCCATTGGTGGTCTCATTCAACTGATTATTTCCGGCCCCATCACGCTCATGGCAGTTGACGGGCTCATTGGTCTTCGTCTTGACGCCATAAGCGCCACTATGGGTGTTCTCGTGTCTTTTGTTGGCTGGGTCGTCGTTCGGTATTCCCGGTTTTATCTCGACGGGGAAGACCGCGAAGGCGCGTTCCACGGCTGGCTATTGACCGCCCTTGGCTCTGTCCTCGTACTGGTTCAAGGGGCCACGTTGCCGGTCATCGCGATCAGCTTCATCGCGATAGGGATCGCCATCCGTCAGCTGCTTTTATTCTATGCTGAGCGACCGGAAGCGCGCCGGGCAGCGACGAAATTTGCTTTGGTCTGGGGCCTTGGCGATGCTGCGCTCATCGGCGCTAGCCTCCTTTTAGCATTCACGTACGGGACAATGGAATTAAGCGGTTTGAAGGTTGCTGTAGCATCCGGCTTAACACTTGAGGGTCATATTGCAGTTGCTCTCTTAGTTATCACTGCAGCATTGAAAACTGCGTCCTTCCCACTGCACGGTTGGCTGACAGAAGTCATGGAGGCACCAACGCCCGTGTCGGCGTTGCTCCATGCCGGCATCATCAACTCTGGCGGCGTATTGCTCATTGCCAACGCAAGCCTCATCGAAGCCAGCACCGGCATGATGGCCGCTTTGGTTATGCTAGGCGGGTTCACAGCTCTTTTTGGCGGCATCGTCATGCTCACCCAAAGCACGGTCAAGACGTCGCTTGCCTGGTCTACTGTAGCGCAAATGGGCTTCATGCTGCTGCAGTGCGGACTAGGCTTATGGCCCTTGGCGCTCCTCCACATCGTGGCGCATTCGCTTTACAAAGCCCATGCGTTCCTGGCATCTGGCGGTGCGATTGCAGCGGTCTTCGAAGCGCGTAAACCTGGCGCTATTGCAGTTCCGAACTTCGCTGCTGTAGCCCGCTCCTTCGGCCTCGCTTTGGTGATGTATGTTGGTGTCGCGACCGCTTTCGGGATCATCGACGGTCCAGCATCGCCGCAAGCTTTGGCCCTTGGCGCTATCCTTATTTTTGGCGTAGCCTATCTCGTCGCACAAGGATTGGCCGATACAGCGCCCAAAGCGCTCACTATGCGGACGGTTCGCGCCTCTTTTGGGGCCGCCATCGCCTATTTCACCTTCCACACCATTGCTGAACATCTCTGGGGGCCAAGTCTGCCGCTGGCGCCTGATCTGGGTCCGCTGGAATGGGCGCTCATCGCGCTAGCCGTTACCTCGTTTGGATTCGTCGCGGTAGCCCAAGCACTGTTCCCATTATGGGCCCATCACCCGGCAACCGCTGGCCTTCGGGTGCACATCGCCAACGGCCTTTATCTCAATGGGCTGCTTGACCGCGCCATCGGCGGTCTCAAAGCCTCCAAAGCTCCTCAAATCTGAATTGAAAGGATCACGACCATGTCGATCAATCCGTCACAAGACGAGTTCACCATTGTTTCCAAGTTTCTCAAATCCGCTGATGCCGCTGCTCGTGCGATCCCGCCTGCTTTCCCGCTCGATAGCACAGTGGCTGTGAACTCTTTTCTCGGGCAGTCCGAAGAAGACGTCAACAGCGCAGCAGTGCGCCTCGGTCGGGTCGCAGGTGTGAAAATCACGCAAGATCGCAGTGCGTATACGAAGCAAATCGAGGATGACGAGATCACCGAGGCTGACCTAAAAGCTGCGCTAGCAGCCAGCACGTCGCCTGTGAAGCCCAAGAATCTGAAAATGCTGAAAGCAGCTTTGGACCAGCAAAGCGCAACGCCAGAAGCCATCCCAACTGTCGCTGACTTGGCCGCTGAACACAGCGGTATCGATTGGCCAGCCATCATCGCGCGGACGTTCGGGCTCTGGGCGTCTGGCCATTTCGATATGGGCCAAGCTTTCTGGACCCCTGCGCCTGGCCTTGGCGCATTTGCAGCTTGGCGGGCCTGGGCGTCCAATGACGTGACACCAGAAATCGGAGGACTCAAAGGCTTTTGCGCCCATGTAGCAGCTGCACCAGATGCGGCTGACCGCGCTATCCTACAAGTCTCCTACGCACTGGGTCTCACCGAAGAAGCAGCTGAAACAGCATTTCACCGCTTACTGATGGAACTTGGCGGTTGGTCCCAGCACGCGCGCTGGCTTCTATGGAAGGCAGAACTCCTTGGCCAAAACGACGATACACTGATCGATCTGCTAGCCATTCGTTTGATCTGGGAAGAAGCGCTCCTCGAGCGTTATCCAGAGGTTGCCGAAGCTTGGACCAAGGCCGTTGAAGCGCATACTCAACCTGTTGCACCAAGCGAAGATCAAGCCCTGGACTTAATCCTACAGAACGCTGCGGAGCGTGCCTATCAGCGCCAACTCTCTAGCCAGTTGACAGCACCAAAGCGGGCCAATGCGCGCCCCGCGATTCAAGCATCATTTTGCATTGATGTACGCTCAGAAGTCTTCCGCCGCGCTTTTGAAGCGCAAAGTTCGGAGATCGAGACCATCGGGTTTGCTGGGTTCTTTGGCTTGCCAATTGCGCACAAATCCCAAGGCTCTGATCTCGAACAAGCGCATATGCCGGTACTGCTCGTCCCGGCGTTTACAACGTCCAGCGAACAGGATGACGAAACAGAGCAGGCGGTGCGCATTACAGCGCGCGCCAAACGAGCATGGGGCCGGTTCCGGCAGGCGGCGGTCTCGTCCTTCGCCTTTGTGGAATCCGCTGGACCGGCCTATGGCATTAAACTAATCAAAGATGCGTTTGGCCTCGGCGCAAAAGGTCTGCGGCCGGAACCGGAGCCACATGTGGTTGGTGGACTGACAGCTGAGCAAAAAGTCAACACGGCGGTTGCGGTACTTCGCGCCATGAGCCTCACGAAAAACTATGCACGTCTCATTCTACTTCTGGGCCATGGTGCGCAAGTTACGAACAACCCGCACGAAAGCGCCTATCACTGTGGGGCTTGTGCGGGGCAAACAGGGGAAGTGTCGTCTCGATTGCTTGCCAAGCTCCTCAATGACCCGGAAACCCGCGCTGGACTGCCAGCGCACGGCATCGACCTGCCGGAAGACACGCTTTTCCTCGCAGGCCTGCACGATACCGTGACCGATGACGTCAACTTCTACCGCGAGGTCGACGACAGCAACCACAAGGACGACATCGCACAAGCGCAAGCATGGCTAAAGGCCGCTGGTGCTGTCGCGCGCGCGGAGCGTGCACTGCGGCTGCCGGGCGCAACGGAAAAGACGATTTCGCAGCGCGCGGCTAACTGGGCTGAAATTCGGCCTGAATGGGGCCTTGCGGGCTGCGCAGGCTTTGTTGCTGCCCCGCGTGGCGTCACCGCTGGCGCTGATCTTAAAGGCCGTACGTTTCTACACAATTACGACTGGAAGGATGACAAAGGCTTTGAAACGCTAGAACTGATCCTCACTGCGCCGGTGGTCGTCGCCAGCTGGATCAACCTACAATATTACGGTTCAGCCGTGGCGCCAAAAGCTTTTGGCGGTGGCAACAAACTGATTCACAATGTTGTTGGCGGTATCGGCGTTGTGCAAGGCAATGGCGGCATCTTGCGGCCTGGCCTCCCATGGCAGACGATCCATGATGGTGACAAGCTTATGCATGAGCCGCTGCGTCTCACCGTCATGATCGAGGCGCCGCAACATGCCATTTCCGCTGTGCTTGAGAAACATCCGGAAGTGCGCGCGCTGTTTGATAATGGCTGGTTACACTTGTTCGCCTTAGAAGATGGCGGCGTTACTGGTCGTTACTTACCAGGCTTGAAATGGGAAGGCTCTGCACAAGAGACTCTGGCTGCATAATATCCAGCCTCCCCTATACACATCATACGAGAGGCGGCGTTCGGCGTCGCCTTTTGCATTTTTAGAAGGGCTAAAAATTATAAATATTCAAGATTATTTGTCAGTCTGCGAAGTACCTTTATTTCCATACGAATGCTATCGAGGTAATTCTAGAGCCTAAAGCGCCTCCATTTCAATTGGAATCAGAAGGGCGCTTTAACTTGTTGATTTTTCGCATTTCCATAACGCCAACCGCACACACTTGACCTGGAAATGCTTTAGAAGCCTCATGGTCATGAAGAGGAACGCGAGACGTCATTGGAAACATAGAATCGATGAGACGCGATCAGATGTTGTTGTGACCAGTCCCCCTGTTTAGGGGCCGCCTGGCTGGAGGATTGCCCGGGTTTATGGGTGTGTCGGATGTCGCTCCAGCAGGGTTTTGATAAGCGTAATTTGCGGTTTGTTGCCGAAAAAAGGGGTACAAGTCAGTTTCTCAGCAATATATGGGATCCGCACCGCCCTCAATAAAATCGACAAATTCCTTTAGCGCCTATTACCTTGACATCCGACCTCTTTTTTCAAAGCTATAAAAATTTCTCATGCGTACACGAGTGATCGCAGAAATATGGCCAAAATATCTACCAATTTACATTTTACCATAATATATTCTGATACCGTAATAAGGGCGCTAGGGAAATAAAGTTTTTATACCAATCAAAGTGGTTTCCCAAATTTTCCGCAAAAGTATGAAAGGTAATACTTGATGTCGTCATCATAAAGCAAAGTTGCCGACTTAAAAGGCCGTACAAAAAAAGAAACGAGACGAAATGGAATGCATGCGATGATATTCCTGCCCTTATTTTTCAGTGCGATATCAAGCTTTGACGGCGGGCACCGAGTATATGACGCCGATGCAATTGGTTGCTCGAAAGTATGTTGACACAATGCCACTCTGATGAGCGAGCGGCCATAAAATTATTCTAGAGCCGTTTGCTCATCAGAGTGGCATTGTGTCAACATACGTTCGAGCAACCAATTGCATCGGCGTCATATACTCGGTGCCCGCCGTCAAAGCTTGATATCGCACTGAAAAATAAGGGCAGGACTAT
>JBCCOS010000032.1:0-15176 GCA_039025235.1 Pseudomonadota bacterium | reverse complement strand
CATGAATGCGATCTTCAATAGAAACATAGCTGAAAAGCTGTGGGTTCTCACCGTCTTCACCTCGCATGTCATGATCCTCCTGAACAAATCAGTGAAACACAATTTGATGAAAACATGGAGAGTTTTTCAGCAGCCTGTTAAAGCGCTTCCGTTTCAAATGGAATCAGAACGGCGCTTTAAGTTGTTGATTTTTCGCATTTCCTTAACGCCAACCGCACACACTTGGCTTGGAAATGCTTTAGGTCTTTGCGTTTGTGCATTTCCGCTACGACTGTTTTAAAAGAAGTCGGATCATAAGGACCGCCACAAACAAAAAAAGGACGACGTTACCGTCGTCCTCTAAGACATATTAAACGCTCGTTCAAAGAACGCGCTGCTAAATCAATCGCTTTGCAATACCCATCAATGTAGAACGCAACGCCTGAGCGCGCTTCCCACCATCGCCAGACAGAGACTTCGCTATATCCTCTATTTCTTCTGCCAGGGCCGCATCATTTGCACGCGACGCTATTACCTTTTCAGCACGCGCCAATAACTTACGAACATCTGCGATCATAGACATTGGTGCATTGTCGTCACGAGCCATTTGATCAAGGTAAGACAAAGCAACAACGGGAACCGCTGGCCACGTGACAGGGAATTGCTGTTGAGGATTAAAAGTTGAACCAAAGTCAGCGAGCGCTGCCGCTGCGATCTCGTTCTCTGTTAGGTATTCACTGGAAGACAGCTCGAAAACATCAAGCCCCCGGATGATCTCCGTTCCATAAATTCGCCCATTGAAATAGTACGCAGACCAATACCCCGCCAATGTTAAACGGTCTTCGTCAACGGGCCCGCGGTCAAAAAAGGCAATTTCCTTTGGTGCCTTAGAATCAGTAAAGTCAATAATTGACATACCACCTTGATACCAAGCCTGGACAAAAATATCGCGACCCGGCACTGGCAAAATGGAACCATTATGGGCGACACAGTTCTCCGTATCAGATTGAGGTACGCCGATTTTGAAATGACTACGATATTCAAGTTTGCCATCAACAATATCGTAAATCGCATTAGCGCCCCAATTCATGGGGTCGGAAGCACGGCATCGTGGACGGCTTCCCCCGCCCCATTCATCTGTAAACAGCACTTTTTTTCCATCATTACTGAATGTCGCCGAATGCCAATAAGCAAAACCGTTATCGACCACATCATCGATCCGTTTCGGTTTTAGTGGATTCGAAATATCAAGGATAATCCCATTCCCTGAGCAAGCACCCGCTGCTATTTTACGATCAGGAAAAACAGTGATGTCATGACACTGATCAGTCCGTTGGGTCTCTTGCGTCCCCTCACCATGGTTGCCACCTGACCATAACCCAGCGATTGACCCCGTACCTTTATCAGCAAAGACTGCGGGACTGTCGACAATTCTCGACTTCAATGGATTATCAAGCGGAATTTCGATAACATCAATCCGAAAAAGAGCTGTACGCTGATCACCAGGCACATCGCCGATACAGCCGGGCAATTCTTCGCTGTCCCGAACATCACGTATACCAGAGTTGTAGACGACAATTCTGCGATCATCGGAGGCAACAACCGAATGAGTGTGCGAACCGCGACATGTCTGCACCTGACCGACCTGACGAGGCCGTTTCAAATCGCTGATATCAAAAATGCGGATTCCCATGAAGCGCTCGCTACTCACAGCTTGTTGAACGCCTTCAACACCGCAGTCGACACGGCCGCGCGTGTCTTCAACGGACATGATCAGAATATTACCGACCACGGAAACATCACCCTGCCCCCCGGGGCAAATCACAGACGACACAAGTTCAGGCTTTTCGTCCGATAACTGATATATATTAAATCCGTGATAGTTTCCGACAATAAGCTTATCATCAAAGAAAGCCATGTCTGTATTGGAAAAACTCAAGAATGCAGATCGCTCTTCAACCTCTGCACCATTATCGCGCGCCATTTTTTCATCCGACATTAATTCATCAGATGCTTTTAGCGGTGGAAGCCCCTTAATATTGTCTGGATCGAAAAAGCCTTGTGGTTTCGGAATAGATGCAACAAGTTTTAGATTGCTTACTGCTTCACCTGCATCCCTGAGACCAGCTTTCAAGCCAGCACGTGGATCGGGTGACAGACTTGAATAGATACCATTCATCCATTCAATTTCAGCTGCCTGTTCGTTCACAATATCTGTGGCAAAATCCAACAGTACTGGATCAAAAAGTGATCCCGGCTTCTCTTGCAATGCAGTGACCATATCAATCGCACCTTTATGGTGACGAGACATAAGTTCAATAAACAGGCGGTCGAACGCCTGCCCTTCCGCATTGGCGAGTGCCTTCATTTGCTGTGGTGTCGCCATGCCCATGGCGACCATGCGCTCCATCGAAACGCCTTCGTGACCAGCATGGTGCTTTGCGCTACTTCCACCGCTCATACCGTGCTTTGCAGGATCAGGCGCGCTATATCCGTTGCCCACCAGCCAATCACGCATAAATTTTATTTCGTCGGCCTGGGTTGCGTCAATCTTTGCCGCTATTTTGACGATATCGCGCTGATTGCTGCGTGCCTTGACGAGCTTTGCCATTTCCAGAGCTTGGAAGTGATGCGGAATCATTTCTTGCAAAAAGACGACATCGTCAGGGGAATGACTTGTCTCAGCAACCTTAGATGCCTCTTCTACCGAGATATCGCGCGTCTTAGCACCCGGCGCGCCCGGCTGCACGATAGGTGGCGCGGCGATTGCTGAAACACTACACGAAAGAGAAAGAACTGCGATCAGCGACGAAAGTCTCATAGTCATATCACCTGCGATTAGATGGGCTGCGAAGTCGAGATACGCAGCTTTTTCGCTAAGCACTCGTTTATAGAGTACCTCTATACAAAGAAATATGGGCCTTGAAAACAGTCATTAGCAATAAGCCCCCATTTACGGGTCTGACATTGTCTAGGGCGTAGGCCCTTGACCGCCAATAATTGAACGAGTTTTCAATTCGGCCTAGCAACGTAGTAGGCTTGACGCCTTTAAATCAAAGGATTTATGTTGAAAAACCGAATGAGCGATTTAAGCATTGAGGATCTGAATATCCCGCCAGTCGTCGATATGTCCAAGCCCCACTGCCTGACTCAATGACAAAGGAATGCCAAGTGAACCAAGTTTATCGTTTTCTTGCCTCGCTCCTTGCAGTGATACTTCTCCACGCCTGCGGCAAAACCCCCGAAGATAAGTCTCAATATACTGATGACATTAAACCTGCCCCTAAATTGTCATCCTTTGGTGTTTATGAAGGCTATAGCGAAGAACGTTTTAATGGCGGCGAGCGTCAGTCCATATATGTCTCGACACGAGATGGAACAAAGATTGCCGTTGATATCTTCTTTCCTCTGGATAACGGTGTTCGTGCGAACGAGAAAATGCCCGTTGCGCTTACCTATTCGGGCTATCGGCGGGCAACGAAACTAGACGACGGAAATATCGCAACAGGAATCGGTATTCTTAAACCGGGAGAAAGCAGAATTGAGGATTTTGGTACCGATGGAACCGAAACGCGACTAGTCATTCAATTATTACGTCACGGATATATCGTTGCGATTGCTGGTGTTCGCGGAACAGGTGCTTCATTTGGAGAATACCCCGGACTTTACACTGAGAAGCAGCGGCAAGACGGCTACGATCTTGTAGAGTGGCTTGCCGAGCAAGATTATTCAAACGGACGTGTAGGGATGTTTGGCGGTTCTTATAATGGGCAATCGCTGTTATCAGTGATGCATGCAGCCCCGCCATCATTAAAGGCCACGGTACCATCGGTAGCACAATTCGACACTTATGATTTATGGGCCGGCGGGACTGGCGTTTTTAAAACGGCGGGTTTGGGTTGGATCCTTTCTGAAGCAAAAGCAGGCGGTCGCTTGGAGAGCGAATCGGAAAAATCACCTGTCTTACGAATTGTTCCTGTCGATGCCGATAAAGATCGCACAATGCTTAAACAAGCCTTGGAGGAACGGAAAAAGGGGCGTCGTTCAAATCCGTTTGAACAACTGCTGACGACTTCCCCTGAAATGGCCATTACACTTATGCAAGCCGCACCAGCGCTAGGGGTGAAGTCGCCAACGGACATGATTAACCTGCTCGCTGACGTCCCGAGACTGAGCGAAATTCTGAAGGATAAACCAGAACTTTCTCAAAAACTCAGTGAGCTGACATATCCTCGAGAAATCTTTTCGCCGGCCGAAGAGAAGCCTGGGCTTGATGTTAACCTTTCAAGTCTTATCGATGGCATCAACAAAAGCAATATTCCTATTTATCACTGGGGTGGGTTCCGCGATAGTTACTCCCAGTCATCGGTCCGCTGGTATATCAATGGCACACAAACACGCCGATTAACAATTGGTCCGTGGACCCATGGAGGACTTGTCGACCCACGCGACTACGAAAGCGCCCGCCTGCGCGTCATTGAAACACGGCGTTGGTTTGATTACTGGTTGAAGGATATCGAAAATGGGATCGTCGATGAAGAGCCGATTCATTTTGCTGTCGTGAAAAACCCCGACCCCAATGAAACTGCCGATGCGGTCTATGGGGGTTTTGAATGGCGCACCGCTAACGACTGGCCACCTTCCGATACCAAGCCCATTACATTTTATCTAACCAAAGACGCATCAAGTGAGACGGCCGGAAAGCTAAGCCCTAATGCCGATACGGATATGTCTGAACTTTCTTTCGACGTTGACTATCGCTCTACAACCGGTCGCAGAACGCGTTACTATGACGCCACTGGTGGCGGTGGTCCCATGCAATATCCTGATATGAACGCCCACGCCGAAGGCGCTCTTGTCTATACGTCTGAGCCGTTTTCAAAACCCCTTGATCTTTTTGGCTTTCCTCAACTTTACATAAATGCTCGCTCAACAGCGCCAGACGGTATCTTCCATGCTTTTATTGAAGAGGTCGATGCAGACGGCAAAGCCTATTACCTTAGTAATGCGAACATCCGTGCACGACACGCTGAAACGGGTGAGGCGCCTTTTAATACCGCCGGAATGCCATGGTTGGTATCAAGCAAAGCTGCACTCAAGCGTGCCAAAAAGCTAAACGAAGAGACCGTTCGCCTGCCCTTAATCATGCAACCCATCGCGAACCATTTCGAAGCCGGGCATCGCTTGAGGATCGTAATCACTGGCGCTGATCTCGACAATGACTTATTTATACCGCGTTATCCTGTGCCGACACATACAGTTATTGCCGGCGGCGAAGATCCTAGCGTTCTTATCCTCAGAACGCTTCAATAGCATTCGGCACATATAGAAACCATCAATGCAAATTAATCATCCGAGCGATTGAGATCGTTCGGATGAATAAAAACAGAAGCGGAAATGATCGCTTCTCCACAACGTAGACTTCTGCGTCGACGATAAATCGTTGCGTTTCTTCATCGCAATCGCCCACTCCATGCGAATTTTAACTTGGGCGGTCCCCGTCAATCCATTTTTCTAAAGCGCCTTTGATGTCGGCATCAATTGGGACCGCCTTTCGAGCGTTCAAATCAAAACGAACACTGGTCGTGACACATGTCGCTTTAACATCTTCAAAATCGGTAAGAGAAAGCTGATTGGCAAATGTAATCGACTTAGTTCCGACACGGATTGGTACGGACCGCACAACGGTGAGTTCGCCTTGCCTAATTTCTCCTAAATATTCTATTTCTTGCTTAACATCGGCCCAACCCAAACCACTCTCTTTGATTGGTGGGGGCGTCGTTTGGAGCGATGCCATAAAGTGATAACTTGCATCATCAAACATCGCTAAATAATTTCTTGTCGTGAGATGCCCCATCACATCGCATAACCACGGATGCGTCACCC
The DNA here is from genome assembly GCA_039025235.1 of Pseudomonadota bacterium. GTDB lineage: Bacteria > Pseudomonadota > Alphaproteobacteria > Caulobacterales > Parvularculaceae > MED-G105. Next base: position 9,311 of record JBCCOS010000032.1, on the reverse strand, counting down.
CGCGGAAGGTAACGATGGCATGCTTGAACTCTGACGTCGTCATAGATGTCACTCCTAAGTTTTATGATTTTCACGCAAGCTTTTCACTTCTGCTAGCTCGTCCAAACGCGCTTAATGGGTAAAGGGTTTTGTATAAGAAAATTTACGCATAAGGGACCCACAACATTCAAAGTTTGAGCTTCGGCAAATAACCTAACGTCAAAAAAGATCGGTGCATTGCGCAAACATCGAAAGACAGACTTTTTGAGAAACTTGATTGAAACGCGATAGCCTCTGTTTTATAGCAGTGTTGTGTGGGTTTGAGTGATCAACCACAGCAAACTGCCCTCAAAAGCAAAGCGCATAAAATGAGTTTCATGAACAAGGTTTGAAGTATTTTTTTACGCGTTTCTTCTGCGCTGTTAATGGATTGAAACCATTAACCGGCATACACTTGTGCCCGAAACACGCTAGCTGTCCAATAGACTTTAGATTTGGTCGCAAGTCGTTTAGGCACCAACATCGCACACCGTGCAAACGATTTTTTTAAATTCGCAACTCTACACTTGGTATTCTTATGGCATTAGGTTCTACACGAAGAATTATTGTAACCGGCGCCGATAGCACTGCACGAACGATTGCCGAACGATTCTGTACTAACGGAGACAAAGTCAGCGTTTGCGATATCCGAAATGAGGCTATTGAAAGCATTGCAGAAGCCAACCCCAACATATTTGCGCTACAAGCCGATATGGGAAACGCGGCTAGCATTGATAAATTCATTTCGTCTGCTTTGGAGCAAATGGGCGGTGTGGACTTTTTAATCAATGTTGTTGGCATACCAGGACCAACCAAGCCTACCGAGGACATAACGCTTGAGGAATGGGAGCAATCGCTAACGGTAAACCTAACAGCAATGTTTCTGACGACTCGGGCGACGATTCCATACCTAAAAGATCAGCGCTTTGGCGGAATCGTAAACTTTTCATCCGGCTCAACGCGAACGCTCCTGCCAAACCGCAGTGCATATATTGTGTCGAAATTTGGCGTTGAGGGACTAACGCGCAATTTAGCAAGAGAACTGGGACCATTTAATGTAAGGGCAAACGCTATTCTACCTGGAGCAATAAATAACGATCGGATGCGTGCCGTCACTGAGAAAGTCGCAGCTGGTAAAGGCGTTAGTTACGAGCAGGCATCGAAAGACTTGCTAAAATATGTATCGATGCGGACGATGATTGAAGTTGACGAGATCGCCGACACCATTTTCTTTCTTTGCTCAGATGCAGCACGACACATCACTGGCCAACTCATGGGTATTGACGGAAATACTGAATGGGAGGAGTAGCCCACGACAGGTTTACTCAAATTTCTTGAGCTTTTCGCATGCCGATATAAGTGGCGTATCGAATTGCGTTGCGGCTCTAAGGCCGACCCATTTCTAATGGAATCGCTGAACGATTTTGGCACTCTAATTTTACGCATTTTCCGACGCGTGGGCCAATAACCATTTAAGTGGTCACTCGGGCTTGAAATGGTTTGGAAAATTGCAGAGCCGTCATGGTGTTATGACTAGATTATTTTTATACGTATTTTCTTCAATATCATACAGGGAACCCATTATCCGGTTTAATCTGCTTCATAACCATACAGGAGGATATATCGCGCACACTCTTGTGACGAAGAATGCCGTGCATGGTGAGGTCTGTGAAGTCTTCCATGTTCTTAGCCACAATTCTTAGTATAAGATCCGGCGTTCCTGTTACCGCAACAGCTTCAACAATACGATCTTCTTTACCAACAGCGTCAAAAAATTTTTTTGCATCTGTTTCTGTACGCTGATCAAGACGAACAATCACATAGGCTGACACGTTATACCCCAATTTTTCAGGGTCAATTTGAACCGAGTAATGAGATATAATACCAGTTTCTTCAAGCGAGCGAACTCGGCGAGCGCATGTTGACTCAGACATGTTCACCCTCTCAGCGAGTTTTGTGATTGATAGACGAGCTTCCTTCTGAAGCAGTTTAAGAAGCATTCGGTCTTGTTTAGAAAGCACGTCTTCAGCACTCCTAATTAATATGACGACTATCGCCAGATAATCGGTGTTATACGAAAGAATACGGCAATTATAACCAAAATTTCTGTATTTTATGCTGAGTATTTTGATTTATCTGATGCTACGCTTCAACAGACGTGAAATCCGGGGCGGCAACGGAATGCTGGAAATCGGCTCATCAGATTCTGATGATAAATATCTCGATCAATTAGATACTGACCCTTACGCCATCTTTGACGCATTACGCCCAAAAGGCGCGGTTCATTGGATCGCACCATTAAAGCTATGGTATGTTATTAATCACGAACAAGTGAGTGCCATATTGCACGATACAGCCGATTTTGTATCAGGCACATCGGGGTCTCCTGTCTATGATACGTTTGGAACGCAAATGCTTTCTGTCGATGGGCAAGAGCAAATTCGCTACCGTTCAGCTTTTCGTGCAGCTTTTGCAAAACGCCATGTTCGCGAAAAACTAACCGATGAAATACATGCCAGTGTAGACACTCTAATCAGTTCATTTGAGCAAGATGGCTCAACGGATTTACGGCGGTCCTTCGCAAGTCGTTTACCGATACAAACCATTCTTCATGTTTTCGGACTTTCCCAAGAGTTGGAAAAACAGTTTCGCAGCTGGTATGACAGTTTTGAAGCCGCGCTTGGGAACTTTGAAAGGAAACCCGACATCCGTATACGCGCAAAGAACGATGTCGAAGATTTTCACACGTTCATGCAAAATGAAATCCTTCGTGTACGCGGCACACAAAATGCTGGTTTGTTAGCGAGCGTTGTCAATGACGATAGCAAATCGACCCTCACCGACGAAGAAATTCGAAAGAATACTCTCATTATTCTTTTTGGTGGAATCTCGACTGTCGAAGCACTGATTCTGAATACAATGTATGCAGTGCTGTCCTTTGCTGGCATTCGTTCGGCAGTTATCGACGATTTCGACCGCTTGCCGAGTATCATTGAAGAAAGCGTGCGCTGGCTGTCGCCTGTGCAGTCAGCAACCCGACACGCTGCACGCGATATTGAAATTGCAGGAACGAAAATAAAGAAAGGTGATACGGTCAACTGTATGCTTGGTGCTGCAAACCGTGACCCAAAGGTGTTCTTTGACCCTGCTGACTTCAAACTCGATCGACCAAACATAAAACAACACATTGGCTTTGCCACGGGCCCACATGTTTGCTTAGGCAATCATCTCGCACGACTTCAAGGAGAAATTGCAATAAAACGTCTGCTAAAACGATTACCAGACGTGCGTCTTACGGACCCCGAAAAGATCACAATCAAAGGCTATGAGTTCAGACAGCCCAATCGCCTGGACTTAAGTTGGCGGTGTTAATGGTATACCAAACAAGATAGTGCCAATCGTGAAAAATGTATCTTATAGAAACTTGTTAGCGTCTTTCTCCGTATGCCAGTTCTGACATGTCACGAATCGCTCGCCTTTCGGCTGTCCTCTAAAACGTCGACACTTCAATTGGAATCGGGACGACGCTTTAAGTCTTTGTTGTTACGCATTTCCTTAACGCCAACCGCACACACTTGGCTTGGAAATGCTTTAACAAAAGTATCATAGTCAATGATTTAGAACGCTTCGACGATAAGTGCGATCGGTTGATGGTTCCCCTCCATCAACTCGGCAACAGAAGTGTAGCAGATTGCAAAAATGTTGTGTAGCAGATTAGTTTTTAAACTGACTTAAGTGATTGATTTAGTGGTGAGCCCAGAAGGATTCGAACCTTCGACCTACTGATTAAAAGTCAGTTGCTCTACCAACTGAGCTATGGGCCCACAATTCTAAAATGATACGCGCCGATAAATTCAATACGAACCCTCAACGTGAACGCAAATTAGTCACGTGCTTCGCCAGGGTCAAGCGAATAGCACGTGTTTCGACACGATGCACATCAACACGCTGCAATCCGTCGCAGCCCTTCAATCACCTCGAAAACGTCGGCCGTTCCAGATCACTCAAGGGTCAACATCACTATCATTCAGTGAACATGTGTGTGCTCACTAGATCATCGGACGTTTAGATGGAATCAAACCGATGCTCTAGATTCTATGATTTGAGCGCCTGAAACGATCTTATCTTGAACCAATGTGATCGTCTGGCGCTCTAAGCGAAAGCCGCTCCGTTTCAAATAGAATCGCTGAGCGGCTTTAGGTCTTTGTTTTTAGGTATTTCCTGGCGCGTCGGCCGGAAACAAGGTCAAGAGCCACTTGAGCTGAGAACGCAATGAATAGGACCGCAACCACGCACGCTTTGACTTGGCAGTTGTTAAACCAGCGTTTCGCCACTTTTTGCCTTAAAATCCGTAACGAATTCAGAGAATTTGCCGACAGCAATCGCCTTGCGTATTTCATCCATAAGCCTCTGATAATAATGGATATTATGCCAAGACAACAACATTGGACCAAGATACTCACCGGCCTTGAATAGGTGATGCAAATAGGCCTTCGAATAGTCTCGACTTGCCGGACACGTACTCTGCGGATCAAGCGGAGCGTCGTCATCTGCAAAGGTGGCATTTTTTAGATTTATCGGCCCTTTGGGTGTCCAGGCTTGGCCATGGCGCCCGGAACGAGTCGGGGCCACGCAATCAAACATGTCAATCCCTCTCGCCACAGCGCCGACGATGTCCGCCGGCTTGCCGACTCCCATTAGGTATCGGGGTTTGCGCTCGGGCATATGGGGTGTTGTAAATTCGAGGATACGAAACATCTCCTCGCGCCCCTCCCCGACAGCAAGACCCCCCACTGAATACCCCGGAAAATCCATTTCCACGAGACCGTCGATACTACGGCGACGCAAGTCTTGAAAATTTGCCCCCTGAACAATACCGAAAAGAGCCTGGGTTGACCGACCAAATTCCTCAAACGCATTCTTCGATCGCTTTGCCCACCGCAATGACAATTCCATCGATAGAGCGGCATCATCGTGGGATATGGGAATAGCTGGACACTCATCTAATTGCATCTGAATGTCGGCCCCTAACAAACATTGGATTTCGATTGATCGCTCAGGCGTCAACATATGCTTTGAGCCGTCGATATGGGACTTAAAGCTGACACCTTTTTCAGACAGTTTGCGCAGATCCGCCAACGACATAATTTGAAACCCACCGGAATCCGTCAGAATAGGCCGAGACCAATTCATGAATTTATGAAGCCCGCCAAGCCGCGCAACGCGCTCAGCGCCTGGGCGGAGCATCAAATGATAGGTATTGCCGAGAAGAATGTCAGCGCCCGTTGCGCGAACACTTTCTGGCATCATCGCTTTTACAGTCGCCGCCGTACCGACCGGCATAAATGCGGGTGTACGAATGTCACCTCTGATCGTTGTAATGACACCCGTTCGCGCAGCCCCATCGGTCGCGTTGAGAGAAAAAGTAAAAGACTTGTCCATTATGTCATGATTGCTTTTTTATTTTTCACGGCGTTCTGCTTGGTTCCAACAGGCACGCATCGCCAAAAGAGTAAAATCTGTAAGACTTGGAAATAGCCTCGGCATAGGCCTCTTTCATTGTCGCCAGACCACAAAATGCACTCACGAGCATAAAAAGCGTCGAGCGGGGCAAATGAAAATTTGTCATCAAAACATCAACGGCACGGAACCGATAACCAGGCGTGATAAATATACTGGTCTCTTCGGCAAATGGCTTAACGAGGCCTTCGGTATCAGCGGCACTTTCAAGTAATCGCATCGCGGTCGTTCCAACGGCCACAATGCGCCCGCCACTCGACCTTACCTGATTTATCCTTTCAGCCTGCGCCGACGTGATCTCTCCCCATTCTGAGTGCATTTTATGCGCCGACGTATCGTCCACGGTCACCGGCAAGAAGGTTCCAGCGCCAATATGAAGGGTAATGGTCTCTACACCTATCTTATTTTCTTCCAATCGATTGAAGAGGTCATGGGTAAAATGAAGCCCGGCCGTTGGTGCCGCAACGGACCCCGCTTCCTTAGCATATATCGTTTGATAATCATCGATATCGCGGTCATCGGACTCTCGCTTTCGCGCAATATAGGGCGGTAAAGGTGGCGCACCGATTTCACTTAGGGTTCGGTCAAAATCGACACCGGATCGATTAAAAATTAGCGTCAGTTCCGCACCAGAACGCTTGACGACCGTAGCCGACAATCCTTGTTCAAACGCGAGGATATCACCTTCTCGCAACCGTTTTGCAGGTCGCGCGAAAGCCTCCCAACGATCAGGTGCAATTCGTTTGTGTAGTGTTAAATCAACCTGTACCGAAACACTGTGGTCATCTCTAGCGGTCCGAACACCTCGTAATTGCGCCGGTATTACTTTTGTATCGTTCAGGACCAAAAGATCGCCAGAGCGCAATAATGATGCTAAGTCCTTTACCCAGAAATGACCAAAATCACTCCCATAGACATGCAAAAGACGCGCATCGTCTCGAGGACGCGCAGGTGCCAGCGCAATTAACTCCTGCGGCAGCTCAAAATCGAAATCATCAACGCGCATAGTGAAAAAATGAAGCTGAAGATTCTATCGTGAACAGTGGTAAAAATTGAAACACTCCGACGAACACTATGACCATGAACCGAACTTTTTCGACGTTGGAAAACCTTTTGGTGCAATCTTCCCTGCACCAGCTCTCTTTGCAACAAAACTTTTCCATCCATCTACGGTTTGCAAACGGCCAGATCGATCCATCCAAGTAAGGCCTTCCTTTTTATCGAAGCCTTTTGCATCCGATAAACCACCTTTTTGAAACTTCTGAAGGACAACACCCTTCCCACGCGTCATCTCAGGCAGTTCTTCCAAAGGAAAGATCAACAGTTTCTTGTTGTCCCCTACGCTAGCAATCATGTCTTTCGGGTTTTCACTTACCGGTCGACAAACACAAGCCTCTGAACCGACCGGAACATTTAAAACTTGCTTGCCTTTCTTTGTATTGGCAAGGCAGTCTTCCTCTCGGACAATGAAGCCGTAACCCGCCGACGAAGCCACAATAAAACGCCGTTCCCCCGCCCACAAGAACGCGCTAGCAACTGATTCATCATTCCCCAGATCAACAAGAAGTCTAATTGGCTCACCATGCCCTCGACCGCCAGGCAAGGTCGCCACGTCCAAAGCATAAAATTTTCCATTCGTGCCGAATAGGATGAGCTTATCCGTCGTCATGGCTGGGATGACAAAGCCTTCGCCATCCCCTTCTTTATACTTTATATCACCAACTTTATCGCCATGCCCTTTCATCGTCCGAACCCACCCTTTCTCCGATAGAATGATTGTGACGGGTTCTTTCTCTATTAATGCTTCAAGGTCCACTTCCTCTGCATCGGGGGCATCTTCAACGCTTGTCCGACGGCGTCCTAAATCTGATTTCGGATCAAAGGCTTTGCGAACCTCGCGCAACTCTTCGGTAATTTTTTTCCACTGTGCATCATCAGATTTAAGCAGTGCGCGTAGAGCTTTTTGTTCGGCCTTTAACGCCTTATGTTCGGCGCGAATTTCCATTTCCTCAAGCTTACGCAAATTCCTAAGCCGCATATTGAGGATCGCGTCGGCTTGGTTTTCAGTCAAAGAAAAGGCTTTGATCAACTCTTCTTTTGGATCATCCTCAAACCGAATAATGCGGATAACTTCATCGAGATTGAGATACGCGATTAAAAACCCGTCGAGCACCTCAAGACGCTGGGCAATTTTGTCCAACCGATAATTTGACCGACGAACAAGAACATCTTTGCGGTGCGCGAGGTAGGATGTTAGCACATCCCGGACCCCCATGACGCGCGGCGCGCCAGAGGAATCAAGAACATTCATGTTCAGAGACGCCCGGTTCTCTAAGTCGGTCGATTTGAAAAGGCTTTCCATTAACGCGGTTGGGTCAATATTGCCTGATTTTGGTTCGAGGATCAGGCGGATGTCTTCTGCGCTTTCATCCCGAATATCAGCGAGTGCTGGAAGTTTTTTCGACTGAATTAACTCAGCAATACGCTCTATCAATCGAGACTTTTGTACCTGGTAGGGGATTTCGGTAACCACAATTTGATACCGACCGCGCGCAAGCTCTTCCGTTTCCCATCGGGCACGCACGCGAAAACCGCCACGCCCTGTTGCGTACGCTTCGATCATTGCATCTACGGGTTCAACGCATACGCCTCCCGTTGGAAAATCAGGGCCCTTAATGTAATTCATTAGCGTTTCGGTACGCGCATTAGGGGCCTTGATCAAATGGATACAAGCATCAATCACTTCGGCAGGATTATGTGGCGGGATTGATGTTGCCATACCAACGGCGATACCGGAAGATCCGTTTACCAATAGGTGAGGAAATGCAGCGGGTAAAACAACGGGCTCTTTCCCCTCGCCATCATAGGTCTCACGAAAGTCGACAGTGTCTTCGTCTATTCCCGTAAGGAGCAATTGCGCTGCTTCGGTAAGTCGACTTTCGGTATAACGCATCGCAGCAGCATTATCGCCGTCAACATTCCCAAAATTTCCTTGACCGTCGACAAGCGGTGCACGAACAGAAAATTCCTGTACGAGTCTTACCAGCGCATCATAAATTGCCTGATCGCCGTGGGGGTGAAAGTTACCCATCACCTCACCAACAACCTTTGCAGACTTTTTATATGCCCCCGAAGGATTTAAGCGCATTTGACGCATGGCGTAGAGAATTCGACGATGCACTGGTTTCAGGCCATCACGAACGTCAGGAAGCGCACGTGCCGTAATCGTTGACAGGGCGTAAGCGAGGTATCGTCGGGATAACGCTTCGTCCAACGGCTCCAAGAAAATTTCTTCCATTTTCGTTTCAGCGGAGTCGGTTTGCGCAGACCGGGTCTTTCGTGTTCGAGTTTTCGCCATCTGTTCAGTATACCTTCAAATAGGTGCCTCGAAGATTATGCCTTATACAAGAATGCTTACAGTAAAATCGCAAGTGGATCGTTGCGACGAGCGCCATGTAAATCAACACAAAGTGGGGGTAACCGGTTTCTTACAGTCCTCGCAAGTCCCTCACCATAACAAAGTTAAAGCGTCGACACTTCAATTGGAATCCGGGCGACGCTTTAAGTCGTTCATTTTATGCATTTCCTTAACACCAACCGCACACACTTGGCTTGAAAATGCTTGTCTTATGCTTTTTGTGGTTCAGTCCCAAAGCCAGCCGCTTTAGACAAATGCACACTGGAGCCTGTTGCAGCAAAAGTGGATCACCGGTTTTGCGGTTCGCAACAGGCTCCAACTAGAATCTAGAGCTGTTTTCTGAATCAGCTTGAAT
>JBCCOS010000031.1:0-16142 GCA_039025235.1 Pseudomonadota bacterium | reverse complement strand
CGAGGGTCAGTCTGTTAATATAATACCAAGCATGGATATGGTGGTCGTGCATTTAGGGCGAACGTTTTGGGATGATCGGGAATTTATCCCTGTTAATGCCGCTCTGGAGGTGATCGCCCCCACGCTTCAACCGGTTAATCAGTAAGGGTTAGAAATACTATGTTACAAAGTCACGATATAATGCTCGATTAACACGGTTGTTTATTTACTAATCATATGTCGAAAAGACACTTAGAAAATAGATCTGTAAACAAATCATATTTGCTTATGGCTTGAAAGTAGTAAAAATTATCGATTTAAGTGATGAAGAAGCATTATATATTTTTGGGTTTTGGAGGCGCTGCTTTGGCGTTAACTCTGGCCATCAGTCAGCCTTACATTGTTATGCTTTACGAATTTTTCCAGCTGAAAGCTTATGTTGGTTTTGACCCCGAAGCAGATATTCCCGATCAAATAATTCCCACTAATGATGAAATTATCACAACTGACATGCCAACGCGCATTTCCAATTACGAAAGTGTGCAAAACAAGGACAGAAACGCCTATTTTGGTGATCTACACGTACATACCGCGCTGTCGTTCGACGCTAACGCTTTAGGAACGACAGCCACACCGTCAGATGCGTATCGGTTCGCTAAGGGAGAGGCCATCGATCACCCTTCTGGTTTTCCAATGCAACTTGATCGACCTCTCGATTTTTTAGGTGTCACCGACCATGCTAGTTATTTAGGCGTGAATTATAAGGCGGAGAGAGAACGTCTCTCTTTCATAAGTAATAAGCTGTCAAATGCGCTTTATGGCATTAATGCAGAAGGCAACAATCACTGGACGAAAAACTCCAGACGTTGGCTCGCTTATGGCCTTTCATTTATTGAACTTACTGCCGGCATCCAAGATGGATCAATCGACCATGATGATCTGTCCAAGATATCGCAAGACGCCTGGCTTGACACGATAAAAGCTGCCCACGCTCATTATGATCCAGGTACATTCACAACCTTTGTTGGGTTTGAATTTTCATCAGCAACTGATGCTGCAAGTATGTTGCATAGAAATGTAATTTTCAGATCTTCAACGAGGTTTCCAAAGGAGCCATTTTCTAGATTTAATTCACAAAACCCTGAATATTTATGGGACTGGATGGATGGACTACGGGACCAAGGAATCGAAAGCCTCGCCATTCCGCATAATTCAAATTATTCCAATGGCCAAATGTTTGAATTGGAGGATTGGGCGGATAATCCGATAGATGATAAGTATGCAGAGCAGCGATTAAGAAATGAGCCTATTGTCGAGATTACACAGGTGAAGGGGTCTTCTGATACTCATCCACTATTATCAAAAAACGATGAGTGGGCGTTCTTCGAGATTGATTCAGCTGAGAACGAAGGTAGTTATGTACGGACCGCGTTATTGAGAGGGCTCTCTCTAGATGCGAAGGGCATAGTCAATCCATACAAATTTGGATTAATCGGATCGTCAGATTCTCACGTTGCGGCATCATCTCTTAAAGAAGAAAATTATCATGCGAAACTCGGTGTTGTAGATGGAACGCCACAGGCCCGCGGCTCAGTCCCGCTCACGGGTTCACGACTATTTTTCGAGAAAACGTTCTTACCGCCATTAGTAAGAGAAATTGATGGTCGAGTATTTGAAAATATGGGCGCAATTACAAGAGGCTCTGCTGGTCTTGCTGGTGTGTGGGCGGAGGAAAATACTCGTGAAGCCATCTATGACGCTTTTCGCCGTAAGGAAACATTTGCGACGACTGGGCCTCGCATAAAGGTTCGCTTCTTTGCAGGCTATGATTGGAGTGATGAGATGCTTAAGTCAGAGGATATGGTGTCAACCGCCTATTCTTCAGGTGTTCCTATGGGAGCTGACCTCTTAAGTAAAAACGGTAAATCGCCAAACTTTCTCATTTGGGCCGTTCGCGATAGCCTTGGTGCACCTTTGCAACGGGCACAGATCATCAAAGGATATGTGCGGGGTGGCAAGCACAATGAAATCGTTTACGATGTGGCGTGCTCTGACGGGTTGAGCCCTGATCCGACCACACATCGGTGTACAGATAATGGCGCAACGGTCGATCTTACTGATTGTTCGATTAGCACTGATGGAGGAGCGGATGAGCTCATCACGCTATGGCAGGACCCTGAATTCGATAGTGCACAGGATGCTTTTTACTATGTCCGTATCCTAGAAAACCCCACCTGCCGATGGTCCACATGGGATGCCTTACGAGTCGGTGTCGAGCGCAGAACGGATATACCAGCAACAATTGAGGAACGCGCTTGGTCATCACCTATTTGGTACGTTAATGCTAATGGTGTGAACGTCGAGGTTCAGTAAACGATCGGTATAAACTATTAAGCACGTGTAAAGATTAATATTATTACGCAATTGGATTGGGTTAGATAGCTCACTCGGCGGAAACATAATAAGGAAAGATGATTAGAAGTAATCTGATCGGTAAAAAGTGATACGTACTATTTTGATCAGATTTAGTCTGTAGACAGATAATACCATCCGTCAAATGAGCAATCAAATATGATTTATTCTTGATACCCCAATGGGCATGGTTATTATTTGATTGGTGCCACGCGTTGATCGATTGCAGATCTGACTGGTTTAATAAGATTCAAAGGGAGAAGTCTGAGGATGAAATTTAATTTGCTAGCCAGGTTGTCGCACCTTTGCGTCGTAATGGCCCTTTTTTTCTCGAGCCCAGATGCTCAAGCAAGGGACCGCTGGTCTGAAGCGGAAGCCAAAGAATGGTATGATGCTCAGCCTTGGTTAGTCGGCGCCAATTTTGTTCCGTCTACAGCTATTAATCAGCTTGAAATGTGGCAAGCGGATACATTCGATCCGAAGACAATTGATAAAGAGTTGGGCTTTGCAGCGGCAATTGGTATGAATACTATGCGAGTATTTCTCCATGAGCTAGCATGGGAACAAGACCCAAAGGGATTTAAGCGGCGCGTAGAAAAATATTTGTCCATTGCGGATCGTCATTCAATACGCACCATGCTCGTATTTTTCGATGGCTGTTGGAACCCTAATCCAAAGGCGGGTAAACAACCAGACCCGGTGCTCGGCGTCCATAATTCGGGTTGGGTTCAGTCACCTGGTTGGGAGGTTTTAAAGGATCCATCATCATGGGGACGTCTTGAAAAATACATAACAGACATCGTTACGACCTTCGCAAACGATAAGCGGGTTCTTGCATGGGACGTTTACAATGAACCTGAATGTCGAAGAAAATTCCTGCCAATGGTTAACGCTGGCATAAAAAAGCTATTGCCGCTGGCTTTCCAATGGACCCGAAACGCCGATCCATCACAGCCTATCACCGGTGGGTTGTTTTATGGACCCTATGCGCCCATTGAAGAAGTATCAACGGTAAACAAAATCCTGTTGGAAAACTCTGATATCAATTCATTTCATAATTATGATTGGCCGCAAGAATTTGAGCAAGAAGTCAAATTATTACAGACATATGGGAGACCAGTTATAACGACGGAATATATGGCTCGTAATGTCGGTTCAACCTTCGATAACATACTGCCAATTGCGAAACGTCATAATGTCGGGGCGATTAACTGGGGACTGGTCGATGGTAAAACGCAGACCAAGTACCCGTGGGGGCATTTACCATGTTCCTTTTATAGCGTTCTTACAGATGTTAATGGCGCCTATTTAAGTTTGCGCGAAGAGTGTGAACCAAGTGTTTGGTTTAGTGATATCTTTAACAAAGATGGTTCACCTCATAGGCAGGCAGAGATTGACCTTATTAAGCAACTAACGAATTTGCCAAAGGGAGAGGCACAATAACGTCTGAATAACATACTCTTTTTTGCTGCATAATGAAATGTGCATGAGCAAATATTGGGATCACGGTCGGTTATGTCGGTGGATTTGGAAAAGAGATAACTAGAAACCGGTCATCCGCTTGAAGATTTCTGAAAAAGCGAAAGGATCACAGTAACTAACGTCAGAACACTTGGGAAATCGTTCAACCGTATAGCCCAACAAAGAGATGTGCAGGGAACGAATTAATAGCGAACCCTGTGCAAGTACGCTGGTCACTGCGTTCAGAGAGCCGTTAATATTTTGAAACTGGTCGATCATATCTGCGTGACGGCTCATCTAATTCTCTCCGTTTGGATCGTCGCCCGTGAAGAGTAAACATGTTATTGATGATTTTGTTGTTTTGTCCCTTTTCATTTAATTTTGACAGCAAGAAAAGGTGCTTTAGGGCACAGTTCAAGTTGTGTGTCGTGGACAGTGCCAACCAAAGGCCAGCTTTTTGCCCAACCAGCAAAATATGGAGGCTCATTGGCGAAAGCGCTCAATGATTTGCGAAAAGCCTGTTAACACATCTCGTCAAACAGGTGCATGATCTAAGGTGTTGCGACCTCTTGATAAAACCGGGCCCGATATTCTTCCGCGTGTTTAAGAAGCGAAACTGACAGTTCAGAGGTTTTTTTCTCGTCCAAGCCTGGTAGGTGTTCTTCAATCCATTTGAGAATTATTCTCTCTACTTGATTGCGCCATGGCTCATCTGAATTGCGTTTCGATAAATGTGTTTCTACGGTTTTTTCTGCATTATATGCAAGCTGACTAATAATCACTAGGTCAGCTTGCGTAAAATTCGGCCTGCCGTGATTTTTGAGCGTATCAAATTTTGTATCTAAGGCTGGAATATCTTTCCAAACATCTAGGCTGAAATTCGGATCGATTTTATGCGCTTCATTCATAGCAGTGATAAAATATGATGGGACAGCGGCCCGTGCATTATCCTTCACAAATTTATGAGATTGAAAAAACGTCACATCATGCCAAGCTTTTGCCGCTCTATGGTCGGGTTTTCGGCCTGTGCTAACGTCAGAAATTAGTGTGCGGAGTTTAGTAATAGCGCCATCTGTTTCTTTTACTTTAATGGCTCGGCGTTCGATTGACGCCTGTTTTCGATATTCTTTTGAAGCCGCGACGACCTGATTATTGATATCGACTCTACTTTCATACTTAATAGTCGCGCATATATTGATATAACTAAGCAAATTTATGACGATTTCGAGTGCGTTTTTGTTAAGTTGGGGTACAGTCGAAACTATGTCTAATAGTCTCATATCATCATAAATCGTTCGTGGTAATTTGCTATTCGGAATATCATTCGGAAAAAGGTCAACGTCTTTGCCATTGCTCAAATTTTCTAAGGCCTCTAACACTTTTTCATATGTTTGTTTCGTCAGAAAATGGCGATCACTAAATTTATTATATGGTGTTGGTGCTGAACAATCAAAAAAGTCATTATCAGGGTTGCGGTCCTCCTTTTCCAACAATCGATCACATACTAATTGGACCCTTAATGCTTCTTTCCAGTCTATGGGTTGTTGAAAGACGGGATCGATGGTGGGCAGTACGCATAAGCAAAGCCATTTGTAGTCGTTAAGAAGCTCAAAGGCGACCGCGCGGTTCCGAGGATCGTCATTCATATTTTTTGCATGCAGTTTAAGGTCTTGGGGCATTGATTACCTGCATAAGCCAGGCCTCATATGCTTCAAGGGCCTTACATTGTTCATCCCAATACAGATTTTTATTATATGTTGATTCAAGTGAAGACAGAATCGAGTGCCCGATCAAAAGTTCTGCAATTCTATCGGGTTGAGAAACGCCACTAATAGCGGCACTTTTTTCGACGTAGGTACGAAACGAGCGTCTCAGATCATGGAACGTCCAATTTTCAACCCCGGAAACTTTATCAATCTTTTTCTTAGCTTTTGAAAAGCCTTTTATAGATTGTTCACCGTTCGCACCACGAGCAGAAAATAGGTAGGGTCCACCGTTATAACGGGGGAGGGCATTTACGATTTCTTTTGCAGTGCCGACTAATGGCGTGCTGTTTTTGCGACGTTGTTTGTACCGACCAATTTCAACGGAAATACTGCCAGCATCAAGTTTGATTTCATCCCATGTTGCATTTGCCCATTCTCGCAATCTAAGGCCAGTTAGCATCAACAGTTGAAGCCATGGCCCGAAGGGATAGCCTATTTCTTCCGCACCATGCCAAAGCAAATTTAATTCGTCGGGCGTTAGAACACGTCCGTCATCTTTTGGTATGTTGTTTGTTTTGATTTTATATCCTGAAATGATGTTCGCTTGTGCTAAACCCTCATCAACCGCCCAAGAATACATCGCCGACAGGTATTTACGTGCCTCTCGTGCCGTTCCTACAGCATCTCGATCAATATGGTAATTGATCACGTCGACTAAATCAGCGCGCTCCAAGTTTTTAAAAGATGACCGAGCAAGGTGGGGAAGTAGGTGTAAGTCAAAATGCCGACGAATGTCGTGAGCCTTGTGCAAATGGCGATCGGCGTATCGGCTCAAATATAGTTCAGCAATGTCTGCAAAGGTCTTATCTCGACGTTCTCGTCGATCATGGTCTCTAGCATCTTGGGGGTCGATACCTTCTTGTGCGAGCTTTAGCGCTTCCTGAGCTTTCTTACGAGCGTCATTTAGCGAAGTGTTTGGATGACGGCCAAGCGTCATACGTCGTTGACGTCCAGCTGTGGGGCGACCGGTTATTTGACTGTCGGGTCCATTTCCTACTGTCCTATAAACAACGGAATATGAAGCATTACCATGCTTACCGATGCGGACACTAAGCCCGTCTACAACACCATCCCACAGCGTCAGTCGCTCGTTTGTGGATTGTCCGTTGAGCTTATTTCGATCTTTTATTGCGCGCTCAATTGCTTTTGCGGTTAGCGTCGCTGTTGTTGTTTTGGGCACACCCTACCTCCTACGGGTCACAACTGGGTCACAGGATTTCCGTCATTTATTGGAATTTAACGGAACTTATTGGGACAAAATTGCAAACTTCGAGCCAGGAAAAGTAAATGAAAACAATAAGGTTAATGGGCTAAAAGGCTAGGGGGTCTGCCGTAGCTCAGGGGTAGAGCACTCCCTTGGTAAGGGAGAGGCCGGGAGTTCAAATCTCCCCGGCAGCACCAGTTTATTTATCTCACGGCAGCTCGCTTTGCTCACGCCTCCAATGGGGCGCGCTGGCCGCGCGGCGTCCGGTTGGACGCTTGAAGCGGATGGTGTAATTCGGGACGGACTATTTTCTAGCTCTAGTGAAATTGGAGCTGGGAATGAAATCCACATTGGTGAGCATAGAAGCGGTTTTGACGTGCTTTGATCATTTTTCCGGAAATTCTTCTAGCCAAGTGCACCGCTAACAGGGTGCTGGTCAATGACCAACAGACTTGATTTATGGTTTTGCGACTGACTCAAAGAAGTCACGCTCAACGTAATATAATTCTTGTTCCGTGAAAGTTCTTTACTCAAAAATAGGCCACGATTGAATTTCATCAGAGTACAACGAGACTTAAGCGCACCCATCTGGTTGATGAGGTGCTTTACAATCATCAATGAGAAATTGTGGAGCAGGTTAACGAGCTGTTGAACTTTTCGTTATTTTAAGCAATAAGCGATTGTCTATATCGTATACGATTGGGAAGTGAACAAATAAATGGTTTTTGCCGGTTGTAAATGTCAACGCGTGACTCGAGCGGTATTTTTAGCAATAGGGGTGGCCTTCTGGTCATCTTTCGATGCCTATGCGGCACCAGACAATGCAGCGGGTGCGACGCCAGCTGCCGGTCCGACCTTTCAAAACTTATCGCCAAACCGTCGCATCATTACGACGCCAGATGTTATCACGGTATCAAACGGCAAGCGGCTCCAGGGCGAACGGGGACTGATTTTTGTTCCTGAAAATCGCGCAGACCCAAATTCACGACTAATAGTACTTCACTTTCAACGCTACTTTGCGAAAGAGAGTAAGGCGGGTCGGTCACCGGTATTCTTGTTTCCTGGTGGGCCGGGCGGTGAACTGCGTTTTGAGAAGCCTTGGAGTTTTGAGCAGCTTGACCATCTTCGTGCGACGCGCGACGTAGTTGTTGTCAGTCAACGCGGGTTTCCCAAGGCGCCAGGGCTTGTCCCTGACTTAACAGTTCGAATTCCGCCAACAAGGTCTCTTCTTCAGCCAGCGGACATTAGCGTGTTATCAAAAACGCGTCGCCAAGAGTATAAGCGTGCACTGCAATTCTGGCGATCGATTGGCATCGATGTGGAAGGCTATGACCTCATTAATATCACGGATGATTTGTATGAATTACGCGCGGCCCTTGGTTATGAGAAGGTGGTGCTCCGCAGTTGTAGCTTTGGCTCTCAATTAAGCTTTTCCTATATCAAGCGGTGGCCAGAGACTGTTGACCGCGCCCTTCTTGGTGGGGTCGAACCATTAGACTATGGTTATGATAGTCCCAAAGCGCTCATGGATTCGATTGCGAGACTTGCTGTTCAAGTTGACAATGACGAAGATTTTGCTGCGTTTTTGCCTCCTGGCGGTTTGATGGAGGCCATTCGGTCGATCTATGATCGGCTCGAAGCAGAACCTGTCCGCGTTAAAGTAAATATCGCCGACAAAGATGTTTCGCTTCCTATTGTCTTAGGCGTCGACGATCTTCGGTTGGGTTCTCTGGTTGTTTTAAGGGGACTTCCGGGTAAGACCGACACGGAAGACCTTGCCCTTTGGCCACACTTTATCTTGGATATGTATCGCGGGGACTTCCGCACCCTTGGCTTACTTTCGATTGAACGTCGTTTGTCTGGCGAAAGCTTTCCAATGATGTTTCAGCTTATCGATAACAGTATTGGGATTTCGAAAGTTAGAGACAAAAAGCTTCTTCAGCAACCGGAACGTCGCTTCATTGATCCTAATTGGGGTTACAGAGCAACGCGAGACGTCAAGGCTGCACCGGAAATCACAAAAAGCTACCGTAAAGACTGGCAAATCGATGCGCCAGTATTGCTTCTTTCGGGCGATCTCGATTGGTATACACCCGTAGAAAATGGGGAACATGGCGCAAGTTTATTGCGAAATGGCAAGCTTATTCGCGTTCGCAATGGCACCCATTGTCCGCTTGGAAGGCCCGAACAAATATCGAAAAACGACCCCGAGCTTGCGGCCACGATAAGAAGCTTTATCGACGAGGATTTGTCCGACGGACGGGCTCAAGAATTCTTTGACCGCCTACCAACTCAAGTCAACTTACCCACGATCAATTTTGCTCATCCGGACGAGGTCGATCTCTATGAGTTACTCCTTAGTCAAACCGATTAGTGTAGGGATGATAATGACGTCAAAAAGCTCGATTGATTTTCGCTGAAACCTCTTCACGAGGCACTAAAGCATTGCCAATCTTAATCTGTAGATCTGAAATAAAAAACAATGACGCCCTCATCGAATCAACTTGATCCTGTACTGCAGCATATTGACGATAATGCAGACGACCGACTAACGCGATTATTTGACTTCTTGCGTATCAAATCAATTTCAACGGATCCGGCGTATTCGAACGAATGCGCCGATGCGGCTGATGGTCTTTCGTCTGAGCTCAATCAAATTGGCTTTAAAAGTCGCGTTGTGCAAACTGAGGGGCACCCCATCGTTCTGGCGCACAAGCAAGCATCTGACCCAAAGACGCCCCATATTCTATTTTACGGGCATTATGACGTTCAACCCGTCGATCCACTTGCTCTTTGGAAGAGTGACCCTTTCGACCCGCAAGTTATTCAGCGTGACGATGGGACAAGCTTCATACGTGCGCGCGGAGCATCCGACGACAAGGGACAGCTCAGGACCTTTCTTGAAGCGTGCCGTGCCTGGCAGGACGTGGCGGACGGTCTACCTTGTACGGTAACAGTTTTCATTGAAGGTGAGGAGGAAACAGGCGCGCCGAGCATGCCTCAGTTTCTGAAGACTTATGGTGATGAACTGAAAAGAGCTGACTTTGCAGTCGCGTGCGATACGTCCATGTGGGAACGGTCTGCACCCGCTATTGTTATTAGCTTAAGAGGACTCGTATCTGGCGAGTTGACATTAAAAGGTCCGAGCAGGGACTTACATTCCGGCTTATACGGCGGAGCAGCCAGAAATCCAATTCATGTTTTATCTAATATTTTGGGAAGGCTGTGGGATGAAAATGGTCGCGTTATGCTCGACGGTTTCTATGATGATATAAATGACGTTGATGGGGTTTTGAAGGAAACGCTATCGCGTATCGACTTCGATGAAGCCGCTTTCTTGAATTCTGTCGGTCTTTCCGAGTCTGCAGGGGAAAATAATTGTTCTGTGCTGGAAAAGATCTGGTTAAGGCCAACGGCTGAAATCAATGGAATATCAGGCGGCTATAATGGTGCAGGGTTTAAAACGGTCATTCCGTCAGAGGCCTCGGCAAAAATTTCGTTCCGTCTTGTGCCAGGGCAGGATCCAGATCGGGTGTGGTCGTCATTCGAAGAATTCGTGAGACTGTATTGTCCAAAGGATGTTGAGGCGTCATTTACAAAAATTGCCAGTGATGCAGCCCACGCCATGTGTACTGATCATGCTGCACTTAGACAAGCGTCTCAGTCCCTCAGCGATGAGTGGGGACAAGCCCCCTTATTAATGGGTATTGGTGGGTCAATTCCGGTCGTAAAAGATATTAAAAGACACCTGGGATTAGAAACTATTCTTGTCGGTTTTGCCTTGGATGACGATGCCATTCATTCGCCAAATGAAAAGTATGAACTGGAGAGCTTTGAGAAGGGAACGCGTTCATGGGCGCGAATTTTGAGTTCTTTTTCTCGGACGCAATCAACTTGATCTTGGAGACTTCTTATCCTGACAAACATTTTGCGGGAAAATCGACGAGTTATGCCTGTCCGTTGAATGAATTATTACGGGCTACGTTTAATTGGATTACACTTTAACTATAGCGTCTACGGAATTAAAGTCCTTCCGCATCCGCTGCTATGTCAGTTTATGTGAATTATCAAATCTGGAAAAGAATATTGGTGAGACGTCGTGCCCATTTGCCCTGTCTGTTGGCTGCGTCATCGGCACATCGGTTTGCGTTGTAATCGCTCATTGGTTTAGTTGCTAATAGAGGAATAAAATATGGCATTAAAACATATTGAAAGACACACAGAGTCTAAGTCTGTATCATCACCAATTGATTTGGCGAAAGAGGATTTGGCGCTTGCGCACCGCATTATTGCTTATGAAAATATGCATGAGGGCACCTGGAACCATTTAAGTGTTATGTCACCTGATGACGACGCACTTATGCTTGTGTCACGCGGTTCACTTCATTTCTCAGATATTTATGCAGAAGACATCCTGATTATGGATGGTGAGGGGAATGTTCACGACGCGTCGGCGAAACCGAACCAGGCAGCCTGGTGTCTTCACTATCCAATCCACATGCGTCGTGAAGATGCGAAATGTGTCATACATCTTCATTCCCTGAATGTTTGCGCCCTTTTGATGCAGCGGGGAACGCGGCTCGATGAGCAAGGGAGTCAACCAGCAGCAACTCTTTATCAGCATATCGCATATTACGATTCTTATGACGGTGTTTTGCGCGATGCCTCTGAGGGTGAGCAGATGGCTGACGTATTGGGGGAATGTTCAATACTCGCTTTGCGTAATCACGGGTTTATTGCCATTGGGCCAAGCATCGCCGTTGCTCTTGAACGAGCGTATCTGTTTGAGCGCGCTTGTCAGATGCAACTTCTAGCGGAATCATCCGGACGAGAGCTCAATCGTATTCCTGATGATTTGATCGCTGAAATTAGCAAAGAAGAGAATCTCTATTTAGGTGGTTACTTTGACGGCATGAAGCGCCTTTTTGAGAACAAACAGCTCTAGCGTCATTCTGAATTTCGAAACGCTGGATTTTTAACAGGTGATACGACGTGGCCTTTATCCTTTTCCTTACGGCAGTCGGTACAGTCGGGTTCGTTGTCGCCTTATATTTAATGCGCGGCCAACCCGCTGGACTATATGTCTGTTTTTTCACAGAGATGTGGGAGCGTTTCTCCTATTACGGAATGCGCGCAATCCTGATTTTTTATTTGACCAAACACTTTTTGTTTGATCGTGAGACCGCATACGGAATTTATGGCGCTTATGTCACGCTCATCTATATAACGCCTGTTATTGGCGGCGTGATTGCCGATCGAATTTTGGGTCAACGCAAGTCGATTATATTCGGTGCTTTGCTTCTCGTTGTTGGCCATGCCTTGATGGCGTTTGAAGGTGAGCCAGCGACAGTATCATCAGATGTAAAACCAATAACGATCAACCTTTTCTATCTGGCACTGGCGTTTATCGTGGTTGGCGTTGGCTTCTTGAAAGCTAACATTTCCACCATTGTTGGAGAGCTTTATCCAAAAACAGACCAAAGACGCGATTCAGCGTTCACCTATTTTCATGTGGGTATCAATATAGGTGCGTTTTTCGGTGCTTTGTATGTTGGGTTTGTTGGCGAAACCTATGGATGGGAATACGGATTCGGTCTTGCGGGTATAGGCATGCTTTTCGGCCTCGCGGTTTTCGTTTTTGGAAAACCCTATTTAAACGGTGCAGGAGAGGCACCATGTCTGAATACACTCAATCGGAACATCGCATTGGGTCTATCATTGGAAAAATTGACCTATGCGTTGGGGCTTCTAGGGGTCATCGTATGCTTTTTGCTTGTGCGGGCGCAAGATTCTGTTGGCTTCTTGTTAGCAATTACCGGTTTTAGCACAGTGTGCTATGTGCTTTACAAGAGTGTTTTTACCCTTGAGCCAGAGGCAAGGGACCGGATCTATGCTGCTTTGATATTCATTGTGATGAATGTCTTTTTCTGGTCATTGTTCGAGCAAGTGGGTAGTACCCTCAATATTTATACAGACGAAAATGTTGATCGCCACATTTTTGGACAGGAAATTCCAGCATCGGTATTTCAATCATTAGGGGCGATGTATATTATTATACTCGGACCGTTATTTGCTGCGTTTTGGATGTATATGTATCAACGCAATATCCAATTTGGCACGTTTCAAAAAGGGGGGCTCGGGATCGTTTTGCTGGGGGCCGGTTTTCTGGTTCTTGTTTTCGGGGCGAACAGTACCAACGAATTGACCCCGGTTTTATTTATTTTTCTTCTTTATCTCTTGCACACAATTGGTGAAATACTGATTAGCCCTACAGGTCTCTCGGCGATGACACGATTATCAGTGTCGTCCATGGTGGGCCTGATTATGGGAACTTATTTTTTAAGTTTTGCTGGGGGAAATTTTGTTGCTTCGCTGCTAGCGCAGTCAACCGTTACGGCGCCATCGAGGTCGCTTGGATTTTTTGAGATTTATGGATGGATCGCTGTTGGCGTTGGTGTTGGTGTAATTATCATTGCGCCATTCTTGCAGCGCTTGATGCATCTGGACACACTGAATGAACAATCGTTGGTCGGTAGCGACGGTCCGCCCCCGTTAGAAGTTGGCACGGAGCAATAACACTTTACCCCAATTGCATCGCTCAAAGAATTGGTCAGAGCGACTAAAGCATTGCGGCCGTGCGGTTGGTTATGACTGGCCTCATTGTTCGAAATGACGCTGCGAAGGGGCATCGTTATCCGAAGGCGTCTTAAAGCGAATTGCAGTTTATATTTGTGTGCATGAAACCGACTGGGTCCCCTGAATGTTACGGGACGGTGGACCATCAACCAGACTATTGATCCTCGTAATGGTCTGGCACAACGCTCGAAGGATTATTATATTGACGCCCGTTATCAGGTAAAATCGACGGAACGGTGGTTTTTCAGGATAAGCTGTTTGAAATAAATTTCAGTATGCAAACAAAAAAATTACATTTTCGTTTTTTGTTAAGTTGTCCAATCCGTACTGATTATTAGTGTTCTGCTTTGGCTATAAAAATCTGAAATCATTTGGTTTTTAGTATTTGGTGCTGAGGTTCGGATACAGCTATTGCTGATATGCTGATGAAAGTTCCGAACGGACCTCATCATATTCTCAAAACGTCGGTTCCTTGACAATTAGAGGCAAAATGGTAAAACGATTTATCACTACAGTCATTCGATTACGAAGTTTTTTGGCGCCGCTTAATGGGCACAAGAAAATGGTTCCAAAACATTGATACTGCAGCTGCAGCGAGCACGCTTACCAAACGGGAGAGAAAAAGAATGGAAACAATTGGCTTTGACAAGGTGATTAAGCGTCAGCGGAAGTCCCTTGGGCATGACCTGAAGGAAGTTGCCCTTTCCGCTTCTATGGCGGTTGCTGTTCTTGGTATGACGGCCTGTTCTGCTGATGAGACTAGTATAAGCGGGAATGCCAAAACTGACGTAAGCGAATCGAATGTCACCTCGTCGGGTAAAGTATCAGCCTTTGGTAAATATGAGGGATATTCAGAGGAGCGTTTCGACGAATTTGTGTATTCGTCAGTTTACGTTCCAATGAGTGATGGTGAGAAGCTTGCTATCAATATTTATCGACCAGCCCGTGACGGTGTTGCCGTTGATGAGAAGTTTCCCGTTATTCTTCGGTATTCTCGATATCCGCGCGCACAGAAACTCGAAGACGGGTCCATATCTACCTATTTGGGCAAGTTTAAAAAAGGTCAAAAGTTAAGGAAACTTCTGCCTATATTCCATCCTGAAGCCCGGTTTATGCGACATGGATATGTGATCGCCCATGCTGAAGTGCGTGGCACTAATGCATCGACTGGTGTCTTCACGGGCGAGCAGTCTCTCCAGCAGGCCAAGGATGGATACGAGCTTGTTGAATGGTTAGCAGATCAGGACTTTTCAACAGGAAAAGTCGGCATGTGGGGTGAGTCCTATTACGGACAATCCCAATTAAATGTAGCAAGCCAAACACCGCCATCCTTAAAGGCAATCGTTCCTGTCGTTGCGAGTTTTGATGGGTACGAAGGATACTTCAGCGGGAGCGGTATTTTGCGAAAGGCAGTTGTCAGCTGGATCATTAACAATTCGATGGCGGATACCAAAATCGATACGGGCGCCGTCGATATGCCAAAGATCGACGGTGTCGTTGATGGATATAATTCTACCGGCGCGGGATGGAGTATTGCGCCAGTTGACGAAGACTTAGACGGATCAATGCTAAAAGCCGCCGTTGAGCAACGAAAAAAAGGAAGCAAGGCCGATCCCATACAGCGTCTCATAACTGGAAGTCCTGAACTCATTGCGGTTGCTGCTCGGCTATCGGCAGCGACGGGGGTTTTCAATCCAAGTGAATTACTGGGTATTCTCTTAAATAGTTCAAGGTTGCAATCCGCAGTGGAGGGAAAGCCGGATTTGGCCAGGCAATTGGCCAAACTTTCAGTGCCGCGTAATATAAGTACTGATACGGAGGAATTTCAAACAACTTTAAATGGCGTAAAGTCTAGTATTCCCCGCTATATTATGGGGGGATGGCGTGATGGAAATCTCGAAGGACAAGTGCCCATTTTTACCAACTCCGCCAGTGCGGAAACGAAACTTATGCTCGGGCCAGTCACGCACGATAAGGGTCTTGCCTGGCCGCCAAAGATCGATCCTCGCGAATTAGAAAATCTTGAGCTTCAGGGAATAGAAGCCTTGCGCTGGTATGACTACTGGCTAAAGGGCATCGACAATGGCGTTCTTGACGATGATCGAGTGAATTATGCCCTTGTTCACGAAAAGCATGCCCGGGAATGGGAGGGTGCACCCGCCGATGGTTGGGAATGGAAAAGTGCATCGACCTGGCCAGTGCCTAATACTGATCAGGTTGAGTTTTATTTTTCGCCAACCAAAAGCGGCAGTGTCCGAAGTGTTAATGACGGTTCGCTAACGCGGGACCGCCCTCAGGGAGTCGTTGAGCAGTCATTCACGGTTGATTATGATGTAACCACGGGACAGGAAACACGGTGGTACGACACTGTAGCGGGCAACCCTGTTAAATATCCAGATCTTGTTGCTCACGCAAAAACGGCACTGACCTACACGACGGCGCCTCTTGAGGACGATCTTTCCGTTGTCGGTTCTGTCGTTGTAACGCTGCAAGCGTCGTCCAACGAGGCGGACGGCGAGTTCAATGTCTATCTGGAAGAGGTTTCGCCAGATGGGCATGCAGAGTTTATTATGGAACGAGCCATGAAAGCGTCCCATCGCACACTTGGGACACCTCCTTACGATAATCTTGGACTTCCCTGGTCGATTTCCAGCAAGGAAGCCATCGCTGCCACACCGCCGCTT
>JBCCOS010000030.1:0-17543 GCA_039025235.1 Pseudomonadota bacterium | reverse complement strand
TGCCCGCTCAGCACTCGATGTACCATCTGCTCTCGACCCAACGGCGTCTGTTTGGCATTCTTGTGAATGTTCATTCGGTCCCTCCTAAGAGATTTGAAGCTTGGTAACTCCAATCTCCTCGGTCAGGACTGAATGGACAACCTATCGAAACATCACATTTAGAGCGTGTCGCACATAAGTGGTGGCCGTTTGTGGGCAAGACGACCGCTCTATAAGTGCAGTGCCCGCCTCAGTGCCTCCACCCTACTCTTATGGAACCGCTTAGCCACTGACGTTTCAGAAGCAATACCGTCAAATGCATGAAAAGCACCGGGGACAAGTAGAAGTTCTGCGTGCACACCTGCTTCAGTTAGACGCCGCGCATATTCCAAGTCCTCTGCCAGAAACAAATCTGAACCGCCGACGCCAATCCAGGCTGGTGCAAGGCCGGATAGGTCTTTGACGCGCGCTGGCACAGCACCATAGGGCGGATTATCGGAGCCGGCGGGTTGTCCCAGATAGGATGTCCAAGCAAATTTATTTGACCCGGCATTCCAGATATAACGGCCAATGTGGTTCGGCACTGCATGTGTCGACCCTGTGCGATCGTCGAGCATAGGATAAGTCAACACTTGCAAAACAATCGGAATACCACGATCCCGTGCGGCAATTGCTAATTGGGCGGCATGCCCACCCCCAGCACTTTCGCCGCCAATAGCGATCCGTGTACGGTCAACACCGATGGTATCTGCATTTTCATACAACCATTTCAACGCCGTAAAATTATCTTCCATCGGTCCAGGAAACTTAGTTTCCGGCGCCAAACGATAGTCCACGGACACAACAAGACAGTCGCATTCTTCCGCTAAGCCAGGTGCATGAGGGGCCATATCTTGAGCACGGTAAACAATGTAACCACCGCCATGTATATGCAGAAAAGCCGGTTTATTCTTGCGTGCGGGATCCGGATCGGCAATGTAGAGTTTGATATTCGGTGCGTCACCAGGACCGGGAATCTCTTTCACGGCAACACTCTCTGGCACATCGGGCCGGTCGATCGCCAATTTTGCTCGTGCTAGCCTGAGTGTGACGCTATTAAAGGTGATAGTCGGCTCTTGATCAACAAACGGGCGTAACTCCGGAAGCACAGCCTGTTTTGGATCAATTTCGACACCTTTTTCCGAGGTTTGATGATCGTTGCCATTTGTATGCTGGTTATTTTGAGGGGCAGTGGATCCACTCGGATCGGATGAACCGCACGCTGAAGCAAGTAAAGTAAAGAGTGCCACTCTCAGAATTTTATACAGTATACAAATTTTTTTCATGAATACCTCTCCGCGAGCCTCTGGAAAAAGAAACATATGCTATACAATAAGGCAATATGCGGTTTTACGGCAAAAACAGTTAGGTATCTTCCATGTCCTATGTTTGGTGCTATTGGGTAAACCGGGTGGATAGCCGAACTAATCTAACTGAGATGGCTTTGGACACGAAGGTATCCCTGATATGCATCATAATTACTGAAGGAATACTTGTGCTCAATAATCCAATGGCACCGACTAAAAGGCGGTGGAGCGCACGGTTTACCCCTCCCTTTCTTCTATCTATAGTGGAAATACTAAAACGCCGTTCGCTGAAACTGACATGACGGGCGACCGGTTTTATTTTATAGCATCTTAAAGAGCGTGTTGTTAGTTGATTACCCCACGACTTAGCAATACACCTAACGCTATATCTTGAAATCAAGGGGGATATGATGGGACGACCTATATTTTCAGCGCGCCTATGGCGAACACTCTTTATATTAGCGCCATTTTTCGCTGTGAGCATATTTTGGGCTGCGCCACAAATGTCGCATGCGGAGGATAATATTGCTTCTGACAGCGAGCTTCTTAATCTAACGGCATATAAACGCGTTTTTACTGAGGACTTCGACGACCTCGATGTTTCCGATAAAGAGTGTGACACGCGTTGGATTGCACATACGCCCTATAATGGGGATTTTGGGGATGCTCGATTTGCAAATCCGACAAAACGGTTCCCGTTTCGAATTTCGAACAGCGTATTAAGAATTGAAGCATCGAAAGACTATGAAGGAAATTGGGAATCCGGACTTCTCTCCTCACAAAATCCTTGTGGTACTGGATACACGCAGCTCTACGGCTATTTTGAATCACGCATAAAGCTTCCTGCAGGCGAAGGTGTTTGGCCCGCCTTTTGGTTTCTTACAAACGACCAGGATGGTTTTCGCGGTGAAATCGATGCCATTGAATTTTACGGCCATGCACCAAAGAAATTTCAAAGTGCATTCCAATTGCACCCACTCGACAGTGATGCCGAACGCTTTGCTCAGAACAACTGGCTGGATGTTGACAGTGACACACTGACAGAAGACTTCAACTTATATGGCGTTAGTATCGAAGAAGACTTCATGACGTTTTACTTCAATCGCAAACCTTATTGGCAAGTAAAAACACCCGACGAGTTTAAACAACCTTGGTATATTTTGGTAAACCTTGCGTTGGGATCGGGTTACTCAATAGAAAATACGCCAAGCCCGTCATATATGTATGTGGATTATATTCACGCCTATCAAAAAGCGCCGTAATCTAATTTGGATGAAACGCCGCTCTCTGCATCTCATTAAGCGCGGCCTAAATTCCGGCACCGGCCATATTTCAAGAGCGATTGCCAAAGTTATTTTGTTATCGCTCCTTTTCTATTCTGCTTCTGTTTTACTAGGAGCGCCTGCGTTGGCACAATGACTGCTGTATATGGACTTAGTGCGTCGCCACTTCAGTTTAGATCGGAGCGCAGCTTTGAGACTTTGTTTTTACGCGTTTCCGCCAATAACAAAACGGGCTGCCAACTGCACGAACCTGGCCTGAAAACGCTTTAATGAAGGATCGAAAATTTGCGCAGTGCCGATGCTTGTAGCATTTTCATCAATGGCCGCTTCCTCAGTGCACCACAAACTGGTGTGCAAAGGGTTGCCCGCGAGTTAACGATTGCTCTCGATAGAGAGCTAGCCAATAGAAAATCAACTGAGACGTGGAAAATCATAACGCCAACTGGCGTGGCACCGCCAGAATTAGACGTCATCGATGTGGAGCAAATTCACGGAAACGGAAACGTCCTTTGGGAGCAAACAGCGCTCTATACTGCGTGCAAGAATGGAATTTTACTCAACTTTGCGAATACAGGCCCTATTCGTCACAAGCAATCCATTGTTATGATCCATGATGCGCAAGTGAGAGACGCACCGAAATCATACAGCCTTGCCTTTAGAGCATGGTACCGATTGCATCAACCAATTCTCGCTAGTCGCTCACTGAGAGTTCTTACGGTTTCAAACTATTCTAAATCGCGACTACTTTACCATGGAATTGCCCAGAAAGATCAGATTACGGTTGTTCCAAATGGAGCCGATCACATACTGCGAACAATCGAAGGGGAACCCAAACGGAGGGAAGCTGAAAACATAGATGATTCACCAATATCAGATCGGTGTGTGGCCTTTGCCTCACCAGCTTCACATAAAAACTTAAAACTCTTGCTAAAGACGTTTGCGGATCCAAAGCTGAGCAATACGCGCCTTGAATTAATCGGCGGCGACCTTCCGGAAGGTGTCGCTGTCCCCTCGAATGTTATTCGTTTAGGTCGTGTTTCCGACGAAAAAATTCGGCAACTTTTTACGAATGCGATATGTCTTTTGTTACCATCAAAAACCGAGGGATTTGGCTTACCAGCGATCGAAGCAATGGGTTATGGCCTACCCGTTATTGCCGCAAACGCCGGTGCATTGCCAGAAACCTGCGGTGATGCTGCTATTCTACTGGATCCCGATGATGCGACAGCTTGGTCACAGGCCATTGAGAAACTTCGCCTAGATAAATCCCTTAGAAAGAAATATTCAACACTTGGATTGCAACGGGTCCATGCATTTCCCTGGGCACATTCAGCGAGTCTGGTTCTCGACACTCTTGAAGACTGCAAAAGCAGGAACTAAACGCATCCGACGTTCCCCTCCTCACCATAACGAAGGGACCCACACAACAGAGAATATGATCAATAATCGTTAAACAATACCCAACGTTAAGCTCACGTTGAGAATACACTTGGATCAAAAAGACGTGGCCCTAGAATACTCAGTATTACGAAGTAAGCGACACTGCCCGTAACAATGCTTCCCAGGAGATCCACCGTTTGTAGAAAAATGAGATCCGCTGGCAACATGACGCTGAAAGACAGTATAGAAACAGCAACAACAACTGGTACACAATAGGCGGGTAAACTCGTCTTGAGCGTAAGTCCCCAATCTACTGACGCATATTTTCGCTGCAACCAGATCGAAACTCCTGAAAGATAACACGCTGATATAACGGCCGCCATTGCAACACCAACCTCGTCATATGCACGCAATAAAAGCGCCGAACCAATAAAAACAAGAATAGCGACAAACTGATGGTATTCCCATTTTCCAAGTTTACTCACCATGCCAAGAACGGGTTCAATGGCAAAGGTCGGAAACGCCAAAAGACGAGCAATCAACAGTAAGATCGCAATTGTGATAGCGCCTTGCCAAACGTCTCCCAGAAAAACATGAATGAGCGACGAAGCCTTTATAAGTAAGCCGGCAAACACTGGAACAATTACGACGAATACAAGAGGAAGAAAGCTTTTGAACTTTTCTTCTGCGACGCTTTTAATTTCCTGTGGCGAAAGCCCTTGGCCAGAATACCGTCTAAAATAGATCAGACCACCAGTACGCATCGGTGCTGCAACGAGTTCCGTCATTGAAACGACGACGATTTCCGCCGCTCTGTATATTCCTGCCGCAACGGGTCCAAATAGTATCCCAGCTGTAACCACACCAACAAATTTCTCAGAAGCGTCAAGCGCTAACGGAACGAAACGATGGGCCATATAACGGCACGTTGAGGGAAAAGCAGATAAATTCCAATTGTTCGCAGCTTGAGCCTTAGAAGCGAATAGCATTGCCGCGGCACGAAACCAAGACTGAGAGGCCAGCGCTGCGGCAAGTGCAAATACTCCGAGCCCGAAGGATAACAAGAGCGCTGTTACTGCAACGCCAACAAGAACAGATACTAAGATACAAATGGCATACAGAGCATATTCACTCCGCCGATAAATAAGTGCGCTAAACGCCTCGCCGAGTGGCGCGGTTGTGAGCGTGAATGCTAGAATTGACGCGGAAAACCGTATTTCATCGTCAACAAAGAACGACCCAAAGCCTATCGTAACGCTAAGCGCGAAAACAGTTGCTATTAACCCTGCTGGAAGCGCATCAAGCAATAGCTGGGACAATGCATATTCGTTACCGCGCCATGATATAACAGCCTCACGCCACAAAGCGCCGAGTGTCGCGGACACCAGAAAAAACGGTGCGCTGAGCAGCGCGAATTTTCCATACTCCTCCGGGGACAAAAACCGGGCCGTTACGGCAAGAATTAGTAGAAGACCGAATTGATCAAACAACCGTGCGGCAACGATCCATTTTGAAGCAGCCAACACTTGATAACGGTCGCGGCGCTTAAAGTCCGCAAACACAGTTCTTTTCAGAACGTTTTTAAGAGCTACCAGTTGAAGTCGCACCAAAGCGCCCCATGCCATCCCCAAATCGGTTCGCAGCTTCGCAGTTTATTACAAAAAGTTCAATCAGTTAGAGACGTGCTGGCCACATGCTAGCTACTGGCTAAGGGGACGCATACAAAGCATCGCAGCAACGGCACTTTTCCATGCAACCATATCGGAATCGAAACCATGTCAACTCATAATCGGATATACAGCAATAACGGCAACGCCTGACGCCGCACAAGCAAAACATCCATCATCAATTTTTGTGTTATGACATAGCAGCCATCAAAGGCTTAATATTTTCAAAGGGGTGCACGTTCCAGCGAAAAGATCTCGAATTGCAATAAGGTTTCCCCGCAACCGCCCCGGATAATCGGCGTATGCTGATCGAAATACAGAATACCCCATATTCGCCAATATAGCTTTGCCAAGAAAAAGCCACTTTTGTTGCTCGGTCATTGTGCCCTTCCCCGATAAATAAACCGGATTGGCAATTTGGGAATATCCAAATTTGAGACCGCTTTGGCGGCCACC
The DNA here is from genome assembly GCA_039025235.1 of Pseudomonadota bacterium. Lineage (GTDB taxonomy): Bacteria > Pseudomonadota > Alphaproteobacteria > Caulobacterales > Parvularculaceae > MED-G105. The sequence continues at coordinate 11,432 of JBCCOS010000030.1, read as the reverse complement.
TTTGACGCCCATATGTACGCCTTTTGCCGAAGGCAACAATATAACACGACCAAGATGTCGTACCTGACCTGTAAAATCGCGGTCTTCTTGCCAGGCATAAAGAGGAAGTGTCTCGTCGAAGCGACACTTTTCAAAAACATTGCCGCGAAATGCCATATTACATCCGTATGCAGATACCATATCGCGTTCTTTATCACCCGATGCCCAATGCTTTTCTGGCAAACGTTCACCAGACAAAAACTGATCGGCATCGACTTCTGACAACCCAAATCCAGTTACCCCATCCGCGAGAACAGCGCCCGTTAAACCGACAATATGCGAATCTTCAATAAATTTTTGCTCAGCCATCTTAAGCCAATCGTCCGCTGGGCGAAAATCATCATCATAAAATACAACGAATGCATCATCGCCGCCGCCATCGAAAGCGCCAGCGTCTTTCAATAAATCGATGCCTTTATTGCGCTGTTTTGGAAGACCAGGTTCATCGCTAATGTCCAATGTCGTCTTTACTGTTGTCTTCGCTTTACGCGCCTCTCCGATATCGTCCTCACCTGCACCGACAACAAATATACCGTCAGGTTGACGCGTTTGCGCCTCGAGCCGTTCGATTAGAATCCGCGTTTCCGTGGGGCGCCCTTTGGTTGCGATTACGACGAAGGCTTTCATGCCAACCTGCCTCTCAAACTCAATTACTTTTGCACGATAATCAAAAATACAGTAAGGGCCAAAAGGCGCTCAATACTTTTTATACAAAGTATTCAAGTCCATGCCCGTCCGTCAATGCTATATCGACATTTAACCATAATGAATTGTAAGCAGTAAGATTTAAAGCGTCCGCAGCCGAAGTGTGCGCGGTTCGGCGCCCGGTTGGTTATTGGCGCAAACGCGCAAAAACAAAGACTTACAGCGGCGCATTGATTCCATTTGGAATCGCGCCGCTGTAGATGCTGAGACTTCCGCATTAACGATAAATTTGATCGTCAGCGGCCGTTCAAGATAAAGGAAACAATCTTCATCAAAGTGAAAACGAGCATGAGGATCGCTGACCATAACAAAAGCGACGCGGCGATCGCTAGTTTCATATCGAAGGGACCGCGATCGGTCTTTTTCGCGATAATGTTCTCATGAATATTTCGCTTTTCCTGACCGTCAAATCCAGAGTGAAATGAGGGGTCGTTTGCGTCGGAAACGTCAGCGGCACGAAACACTTTCTTCTTGAACTGCATCATTACCAGCCAACCCGCGTCGAGAAAATCGCAAAATGCTGAACAAGTAATGAAGTGATTTGTATATTTACCAAACCATCGTCGTGAAAAATACGTCTCTTTCGTGGATTGAGATGGTCCAGACCAGAGATGAAACTAATGATGGGTTTAGCGAGCGCCGCGCCCCGTCATAACGACGACAACGGTTTTTATCAAAATGCCTAATTCGCGACGCCACGACAGATTGGTGACATAGTCAACGTCGAGAGCGACCCGTTCTTCGTACGAAATATCATTTCTGCCACTCACTTGCCAAAGCCCCGTTAGCCCAGGCTTTACACTCGCATAGTCTTTGAAATTATTACCGTATTTAAGTGTTTCTTCTCTCACGATAGGTCTTGGACCAATCATGCTCATCTCGCCACGAAGCACATTGATCAACTGCGGCAGCTCATCAAAACTCTTTCGGCGCAGAAAATCGCCGATTTTGGTAACGCGCGGGTCATCGGTGAATTTTCGTTCGGACAACCATTCTTGTTTTCGCACAGGGTCGTTCTCGATAATCTCGTCAATCATATCCTCAGCATTCAAGACCATCGATCTGAATTTATAGCAATCAAACTCGACACCATTTTTGCCAACACGCCGGTGCTTAAAAACGGCGTGCCCACCATCACTTCGGATTACTAAAAAGATCAATAAAAGAAGCGGTGCAAAGAATACCAACATGGTCAGAGAAAAGAAAAAATCGAATACACGCTTCCCTAAAAGCGTTTGTTTCTCTGAATAAGCACCCGTAATAATTGTAGGAATAGCGTTGAGGTCAGGAGATAAGCGAACCACCCCCCCATCAGAAAAATCATTTTCCAAAACATCCGTGTAGGATGCATCATCGTGATTTACAAACGACATTATTGGATTTCCCCACAATTATCAGATGTTTGACAAACGACCCCGGTCACTCACCTGTTAGCTGCCGAAATACCTTTCGGCAATTTCATATTAAGCACCAGTCTTTGATTTTATCAATTGGATAGTTCTTATTTAACTTTAAATCTCAAAATTTTTTCACGACGAAACATCAATAAGTTGTATTTATCCGACAGCTGACATTTATATGGCTTCAAACATAAATGATTCTAATTTTGCATGTGCAGAAAATCACAGCAGAAACAACATCACATAAAATGAAAGGCTGTTATTAGGGACTGATCGCCGAGCTAAAGTTGCTTTTGAATACGTCGAGAGAAAAGCCTTGTGCGTGCTTTGCAATCTTATTTGGACAGAAGGTGCTTGTATTCGCTTCAAACGTTTCAATCGTTTCAATAAGCGCTTCCATAGAAGGATCTGTAAATAAGCATCCTGTGACACCATCTTGAATCGTTTCAAGAGCACCGCCACGCCCCAATGCCAGCACAGGTGTTCCAGCAGCCATTGCTTCGATTGGAATAATGCCGAAGTCTTCTTCGCCCGGAAAAAGTAAAGCTTTACAATTCTGAAATGCGTATCGCATCTCAGCATCGGAAACGCGCCCACAAAAATGAACACTCGGTCCCGCTCGCTTTTTTAGGGCTTTGCTTGCCTCGCCCTCACCAATAACGGCCAGTCGGCGATTGAGTTTTGTGGCGGCATCAACGGCCAAGTCCGGGCGTTTGTAAGCGGTAAGCTGCCCTGCAAGGATATATGCATCATCAACAGCCGCTCTAAACGCTGATGATATCAGGCCGCTATCAACTTTTTCTGCGAAACCACTCGTGTCAACAGGAGGATGAACGACCGTTGAATCGCGCCGATAGTATTTTTTTATTCTACCAGCAACAAACGCTGAATTCGTGATAAACTGATCAACACGCGCGGCACTGGTTACGTCCCATACCCTTAACGGATGAGAGATAAGAGGGGCCAATATTTTTACTGGCATAGACGCTTCACGCCGATATAAGTGCCGTTGGTCCCACAAATAGCGCATTGGTGAATGGCAGTAGCAGATATGGCGCGCCCCCGGATCTGCAACGACACCTTTTGTCGGACCTGATTCGCTGGATATCACTAAATCAAACCCATTTAGATCAAGCTCCTCCAATGCCATTGGCATTAACGGTAAATATGAACGGTACTGTTTCTGTGCAAACGGCAGTTTTGAGATAAAGGTGTGTTTTATCTCGTGGTCCGGAAAATGCTTCTTCACCAAATCAGGGTTTGAGACATGTGTGAATATGATAGCTTCTGGATACATATCGCATAAGGCGCGAAGAACTTTTTCGCCGCCACGCATTGTGACCAACCAGTAATGTATTATCGCGACACGCAAGACAGACCTCTAAAATTAAGATTGAGTGGTATGCCGCAAATTTCGTGCAACAATAGCTCTATCTTCGAACGGCTTAGACGGATATATCTAGAATTGATACAAAGGGGTTCAGCGAATGGAAGTGTTACCGGTCAGCGCGCTTGCGATAGCAGTATGTGTGCTAACGTTAATTAGACCGATCGCTTGGGGACTACCGCTTTTTGGAGCAACCTTACCTCTGAAAACGGCAGCCGCGGTTAATCTTACGGCGCTCGGCGACTCGAGCGTCCTTATCAGTCAACTCTCAATCGTTGCTTTTGTCACCGGCATTATTGCGCGCGCCGACTTAAGACGAGGCGCCATAATTTTTGCCCAAAAAAATATGCCTGTTTTGCTTCTCGGCGCGTTCGTCTCGTACGCGGCGGTGACCGCAATTTTTATGCCGCGGATTTTTGAAGGGTCAATCCGCGTTTTGTCGTTTAGTCGCGATACAATCGGTGTCTCAACACTAAAGCCAATGACGGGGAACATAACCCAATCCGCTTATCTTATGTCGGAACTGTTTCTGGTATGGGCGGTTGCGTTCGTCGTCAGTCGTCCTGGTGGATTGGCGCGTGCCGGTGTCATGATCAATATTTTTACAATTTCTCATTTGGCGTTCGCCGTAATTGATGCAATTCCGGCATCGGCCACTTTCATGGAGTTTTTCAGAACTGCAAATTACGCCATCCATACCGATCAACAGATTGCAGGCATGCGCCGCGTCATCGGCTCTTACTCTGAGGCTTCTGCGTTTGGCGCATCAAGCGTTTTAATCTTTGCATTTAACTTTTCGCGTTTTTTACAAACCCGTGGCACTTGGTTCTTTATTGCGTCACTTTTAACACTCGCATGCGCAATTGTTTCTTTGTCGAGTACAGGATTTGTCACTCTCGGCATTTTAGGCGGACTTTGGGGAATCTCTATCATATGGGGCGTTATGGCCAAGAGCGGCCTCGGCAGAGAACAGATGATCGTCTTCATCATCTCAATCTTTTTAGGGTTACTTGCCTCTGGGATGGTTATCCTCGATCCCGTTCGAGAATTCGTTATCGATATGTATGATCGACTGATCGGCGGAAAGTTATCAACGGATTCAGGTGTTGAAAGGTCTTCATGGAATCAAATGGCCTTGCAGAACGCTATTGATACGTTTGGGCTTGGCGTTGGGCTTGGCGGTGCGCGAGCATCTAGTCTTGCAACAGCGTTACTCAGTAATACTGGTATTTTTGGAACGGCCTTATTTATTGCATTCCTCGTGACCTCGTCGCTTCGGTCGTTTCCAAAAGCAAAACGGGAATGGGCGAATGCGTCTTATATTTATAAGGTTCGCGTATTCAACGCGTCGCGAGCAGCCGTATTAGCAGGCCTTGGCGCTGGTATCGTATCGGGAACGACAGTCGACCTCGGACCAACTTTCTTTACATTTGTTGGGGTTGCAGTTGGCGCGCTCGCTGCGTATCGAAACGAAAACCGTGTTCGGATTAAGTCAAACACTAAGTCAGCGAATTTTCTCGTTAATCGCGAACTTTCAGTCGAGCCTCAATTCTTTGGTGCTACTCAAACCTAAATGTTATGTGTTCAATTGCTTTAGATGCGGTATTGCAGCATTCGATTATCACCTCTATTGATAGCAATGGTAGGGTTTTCTTGGAGTTCAATGAAATGAACACAATCTGTGGAATGTTCAGTGGGGGATCGACACAATGATTAAAGCCGATATTCAATCGCGCGTAAAAGTACTTTTTTTGGGCATGATGGTTGTTACGTCATCATTATTTGCCTCTTGCGTGAGTGCACAACCGTCTAAAAGCGAAAGCGCAACCAAGGCACAGGCAAACGCTGCATCGGTAGGGGCTGACCTAGAGGGCTATTTACTTGGTCCAGGTGATAGCGTCCGCGTTCGCGTTTTCCAAGAACCCGATTTATCAGACGAGTATTCCGTAGGTCCCAATGGGGAGATTGCTATGCCACTTGCCGGTCGAATACAAGCCGCCGGTGGTACAACCAGTGAATTAGCCAAACGCATTAGCCGAGCGCTGGCAGAAGGCTATCTCGATGATGCAAATGTTGCCGTTGAAATTGTTGGCTTTCGTCCCTTCTATATTTTCGGCGAAGTCGAAACGCCGGGTGATTACCCCTACGCCGCCGGAATGAATATAATCAAGGCGATCGCCACCGCTGGCGGTTACACCTATAGGGCGAAAAAATCTGTGGTTTATATTCAACGCGGCGGTGTTGGCGACGAAGAAAAGGCAAAAGTCTCTGCACAAACAAAAATCCTGCCTGGCGATGTGGTTAGAATCCCAGAGCGTTTCTTCTAGTTTTGAGTGAGATTGCATATAATTCGTCACATTAATCAAAATTCTTGTTATTAGGGAAAAAACACAACCAGCAGCGGTAAAGGCATTGTGAATGCTATAAAACACTTGTGTTCTCACCGCATGCCTCATTACTTTACGACTGGGTAGGTTCGACAGGTGGGTTCGTTTAAAGAAATTGGGTGGATTAATTTGGCGTTTGCCTTTCACTAAATTTCCAAACAATAAAAGCTTTGCCTACTGAGTTTATTTGGGCTTGCTTGCTTAACGCTATTCCAAGGGTCCATGTGGCTCTTTTCGGGGGACTAAAATGCCGCGGACTCTTTTTGGGCGTTCTTTCATGAAAACGTCTCTATCTACACTAGCATTAATCATTGCAGTCGGTGCACCGAGTCTATCGATGGCGCAGGACAATCCGGACGCTGATGTAAGTCCAAATAAAAGTGTCCGTGATCGTTTTTTCCAACGCCCCCGCGGCGAGGCAGGCATTGCGGTTGGCCTATGGAACATCCAACCTTCAGCAAACGTAACGGCAAGCTATGTTGATAATGTATTTATTGACCTTCCCGAGGAAATTAATGACGGCATAATCGCTGCTGGTGGTGATGTTCAAGCTCGTTCCTTGTGGAGCCGACACGAAGTGCGTCTTAACGGTGGGGCAACCCGCACGACTTATATTGATAATGATACTGAAAATTTCACTGAAGTTCGTGCCGGCACCAGCGGACGTTTCGATTTTGGACGTGCTTCTAATCTGAGAGTGAATGCCGATTATCGGTCTACAGTTGAACAACGCACAGCATTGCAAACGGCCGCAGGGTCGGTAGAGCCCGTTCGTTTCGTAGAACAAGGCGTTGGAGCGATTATCGACTTGAGACAAACGCGGTTTCGCGAAGAATTGGGGATACGTTTTGTCGATACAAATTTTGACGATGCTATAGCCGCGAGTGATGGTTCAATCATCGATCAGGACTTCCGAGATCAGCAGTTCACGTCCGCTTTCGTTCGCCAGTATATCCGCCTGCGTCCCGCTGTAGAGTTGTTCCTACAGGCTGAAGGTCGGCAACGTCGCTTTGACAATGAGCAGCTAGCGCTTGGCGCGGCTCAAGATTCAGACTCCTACATTTTATCTGGCGGTCTTGCTTTCGATATTCAAAAGGCTGCTAGAGGCGAAATCGAGGTCGGTTACCAAGACGAGGACTTTGAAAGCGATCTGTTTACCGATTTCAGTGGATTCTCTGCACGCGCCGCCATGGAAGTCTTCATAAGTAATTTGACGACCGTCAATCTGGAGGGTGGCCGAATTATTGTTCCCTCAGCTGTCATTGGTGCTGGCGGTTTTTTTGCAAACCAAGCCCTAGTGAAAGTCGACCATGAGTTGTTTCGCAATGTGCTTATTTCTGGCGGCGTTGAATATCGGCGCGAGGCTTTTCAGGATTTTGACAGAACCGACACCACTTATGTTGGTACCGTTGGCGCCACATATCTCATAGGGAGACATGTCGGAATCGCGGCTGAATACATCTACTCTGACGTATCATCAGACGGCGCATTTGCACGGAGTCCATTCGACCAGAATATTTTCCGTCTTCGTCTCGACGTAAGACGATGAAAAACTCATTAAGGGCCCTCACACCATGGACGTAAATCACCAACAACAGAGCTTTGAACAGGTTGAAGAAGTCGTTGACCTCCGCTCGATTTGGCGAGGTATACAGCGACAAAGCGCCCTATTCCTCGGCGTTGGTATGACGACGATGCTTGCCTTCTTGATTTACATCATCGTTGCCGAAGATCTTTATACGGCTGAAACGTCGATCGTTATTGAATCTGATAATGAAAATTATATCAATGAAGGTGCCAATCGCGCGCCTACTGACGGGACAGCCCGTGCTCGGATTGATACAGAAGTTGAGCTCTTAAGAAGTCGTGCGATGGCGATGCGCGTTTTAAAGCGGCTTGCTGTTGGCGAGACCGGTACATCGCGAGAGTCCGATCGCATGGATTTCCTGAGCCGCGGTCTTTTCGGTCAATTCGCCGATATGGTTGCGAGCGATGGCTCTGATAAAGCGGACAGTAACGATAATTCGGTTTCCCCCGCTTCTGACGCCACAATGTCAATAACGGAGACGAAATCGCCACCTGACCTCATTTCTTCTTCAGAAACAGAAGCGGTTGATACAGATATTGAAGAATCTTTGTCACCAATGGAATCTGCATTACGCAAACTAGAAGTGAGTGTGAAGCCTTCTTCAGAAAGCGGTTCTGTAGTTCCAAACACTTCAATTGGCCAGTCGTCATCTGGCAACCTCAATCCGAGTATTTCTAATGCGACGTCGTCGTCTGAAGATAATACGACTTCGGTTTTGGACGCTTCGGACGATATTAATATAACCGCAGCAGCCATCGAGCAATTGCAAAAAAATATTGAGGTTGAGCGCGTTGGTCAAACAATGCTCATCAAGGTCCGCGCGATCAGCAGTGACCCATACACGGCTGCTGAAATAGCAAATATTTATGCAGAAGAATTTATTCTAGAGAAAGTTGAGGCTCAGTTTTCCGCCCTTCGCCGCGCGAACCAGTGGATCGACGCCCGTCTCGATACCTTAAAAACACAAGTGCGCGAATCGGAACGCGAGGCAGCGCGGCTACGCGCGCTCGAAGGGATTGTCGATGAAGGGCTCACGAGTACGTCGATCGCTAATCAGCGGATGGCACGGATAGCAGCCGACCTGCGAGAGGCCCGCACCGAATTGACCGTTCAAAATGCCCGGTACGCAGCGGTTCGTCGCGTCGCAGAGAGCGGGAACCCCAATGATCTTGCCGCGATTAGTCTAACGTCTCCATTGCTCGATGAATTGCGCGAACGCCTCACTCTCGCGGAACAACAAGTTGCAGAACTGGAGACACGTTACGGAAACCGACACCCGCGTCTTGTTGCTGCCCGTGAGGAAAGCTCCAGATTGAGGCGCCAATTGCGAGACGAACTCACACGGATCGTTGCGTCCCTTGCCAGTGAATTGGAAATCGTACGGTCGCGTGTTTTCGCATTACAGCGTGAGCTCGAACTAGAACAAAATAGTCTTGCAGAAAAAGCAACAAGTGAAGTTCGGTTGCGAGAGCTGTCTCGCGACCTACAGGCACCAAGGGCCGTTTATGAAGCGTTACTGTCGCGCAAGGGTGAACTAAACCAACGAGACCGTCTGTTGAAAGCAGATGCCAGAATTGTTGCTCGTGCGCGGACCCCTGATGAGCCATCAAGACCGCGGCGGAAGTTACTTCTGGCCGGTGGTTTCATCGTGGCTTTCTTGCTCGCTGCGGGTGCGGCGTATACGGCGGAAATGATTGATGGTCGCATTCGCAATACATCCGATGTTCGCGCTCAGTTTGGAGAAAATGCCCCTGTTGTTGTGCTCCCAAGGATAAATGTCCGTGGGCTCTTATTCCGATCGGATATAGGAAAAATAGCTGAGAAGTATGTGCTGAAGGGCGCGGATAATTTGTATAGGGAGGCTATGCGAGAGCTTGTTTTTCTGTTGAAGTCAACGGAAGCCGGTCGCGCGAATGAACCCATCTCGATTTCTTTCGCGTCTGTCTTTGGCGGTGAAGGAAATTCAACAACGGCATTTTGTTTCGCTGCGATGCTGAAGGCTGCGGGGCACAAAGTCATTTACCTAGATTGCTCTGGCTCATCATCGAAGGAGTTTTTCAAGCTTTCGAAAAATATGGAGTTGACGGATCAATCCAGCGATCCTTCCTTCACAAGCAGCCAACCGGCCCTAACCGACGAGACCGGTTCATCAAATCACATTGCTGATGAGGGCGCGAATATCGATGCCAATATTGCCGATACGACAAGCAACAATAGTCTCTCCGTTGCGAACAACTTGACGAACGACGTCTTCATCGAAGACTTGAATACACAGTTACCACTTTCTTTCGAAGGGACTCTATGTGGCGTGACGATGGCGCAGTTGCATGATAGTGAGCGTTTCGAAGACTTTGAGGACATTGAGGCTCCTGAACTGAAACAAACGGCGGAAGACCTGAAATCGCATTTTGATTATGTTATCATTGATGCGCCGAGCCTTATCATGAAATCCGAAGCAAACCTTATCGCGGCAGCGACAGATGCTGTTGTTGTTTCATTGGATTGGTGCAAAACAACACGAGCCGCTGCTAAAGTGGCCGTGCAAAGACTGATTGAGATGAACGCACAGATTTTGAGTTTCGTAATTAATAAAGCTGATGAGCGACAGTCTTATTATTTCCGTCCGGAAGATCGAAATTTCTATTATCGGTCGAAGTTTAAACGTACTTGATCCGACATGGATTATTTGTACAGATACTAAAGCCACTCCGTTTCAAATAAAACGCTAAACGACTTACGGTCTTTGATGTTACAATTTTCTGGTGCGTGGACCAATAGAACACTGTCACACTCACTATGGGTGTGGCTTAACCCACACCGAAACCGTCACTTCTAATGACCGTCGCCAATCGTAAAGTATGTTGCGCGTCTTACGCCTTCCTTGATTTTCAATTTCTTCTACAAAAAGTTTTTACTTTCCGCAGCCGCTTCTAGAGCTTTTTGCGTTCCGATGGAATCGGAACGCCGCTCTAAGTCCTTGTTTGGTCGCGCTTCTTTTGCCGATAACCGATCACACTTATCGGCGAAGCGCTCAAGTGTGCACTTTCCAATCAAAGACGAAGCCTGTTTGCTATTTACATCGCAACGATTCACGGCATAACGCAGTCTGAGATGGATGGGTGGCCGAGTGGTTGAAGGCACCGGTCTTGAAAACCGGCAGGCGTTTGCGCGTCTCGTGGGTTCGAATCCCACCCCATCCGCCAGCATTATTTTGCTCACGCGCAAAGGGCGCTCCGCGAGGGCAGCCTAATCGGCCGACGCACAGTCGTGCGCTTGGGCTTCCTGGTTCGAAGTTGATCCCACCCCATCCGCCACTATTTGCCTCGCGGTGCGCAGCGGCTCCGGCGGGACGGGCTGGCCGCCGAGGCCGCAGTCGCGGTCTTCATCAGCGTTCGAAATATCTCCCAACTTCGCCAGCTCTATTTCGCTCAAGTGGCAAAGGCGCTATTCCGCAAGGGGCACCACCCTCCCCCTTACTAAAGAAAATATCACTCGTACGTTCCGTTCGCTGAACCAAAGCTTTGTTGTGACCACTCAACGCTGTGCCGTTTCAAATGGAATCAGAACGCGGCTCTCGGTCTTTGATTTGTCGGTCGAACAATTGTTCGACCTATTGCCGAGTTAATGCACAGGAACCGTTAACCGATTACACTTATCGGCGAAGCCGCTCTGGCGTATCCACTTGAGCTGGAGATGCATAAAAATAGCAACAAGTGAAAAGTACGCCGGTCAGATCAACTATTTATATAGCTTAAATACTGCCTCTCAGGCTTTCTTACGCTTGTACGCCAGCAACCAGCAGCGCAGCGATCGCAAATGGCAAAAGCCACCGCGCTAGAAATCGCCAGGTTTTGAAGACAGCACCATCGACTTGAAACCCAAGTTCCTCTGCAATGCTCTCTTTTGACATGACCCAGCCAGCAAAG
>JBCCOS010000029.1:0-17871 GCA_039025235.1 Pseudomonadota bacterium | reverse complement strand
TGCGATCTTCAATAGAAACATAGCTGAAAAGCTGTGGGTTCTCACCGTCTTCACCTCGCATGTCATGATCCTCCTGAACAAATCAGTGAAACACAATTTGATGAAAACATGGAGAGTTTTTCAGCAGCCTGCTAAAGCATTCACAGCATACACCTCGGCCATAAAATCGCTTTAAGACTGTTTATCAATCATACTGTCTATAAATTCACGAACCTTGGCGTCAATATTCCGCCATTCCTGAAGATAAGGGCGTTTAAATCGATAGATCACCGTAAGGTTATCCGTTAGCTCATATTCACGCCAGCAATAGGGGCTTTGTAACTCGTCTCGCTTTTTTACACAGAACAACGCGATAGTTTCATCATCCTCATTGTCGCCAAGAAAAAGTTCAGTATCGGAATAGCCATTCGTGGGAACATCTGCTGGCCGCTCCCTAAAATCATAAGCGAGCAGTTGGATCGGGGTCATGATCCCGCGGCTATCGATCGTTTGGGGGAGATAAAGACGCTGAATCCTCTCTTTCTCGCTAAATGTTGAGGTGCGTTTCGCAAGTGTGATGTCGATCCTGCGCGTGTCCGGCGCATCTTCGATGAACTCATTACGGCGTGCCGGTGCGTAGCCAGAGAAAGTCGACCACAAGGCATATAAGAATACTTCGTCGCGATCCCCCCCACGGCGATCTCGGGGATAAACGGTATAATTTGCTGGAATGCCGAAATTAACGCCGCCAATCCGTAAAGGAACAACGTCTTCGCTTATTGCGGGGCTTGGTTCATTGCCAACCAATTCGTCGACGCTTGGGGCGACATAATAATACAAGAAGACCGCGCACAGAAAAAGTGTCGCCAGAAAGATGCCAAGCGGATAGCGCCAGCTTGATTCCTGTTTTACTTCTTCGCCACCAAAGCCACCTGACATGAGGCCTCCAAACACCCATCGTTCGCGTTTGACCGATCGAGACTTCCGCCCGTGTTACGTAAGCCATTATTCTCTAATCGATCAAAAGAATGTAACTATAGTTTACATCTCAAGTCAGAGATCAACCTATTATGAATAGGGAAATATCATGCATTTCCGCGTGATCAAAGCTGAACAAAAACGCGATTTGTTTCAAATCGTTACATCTTGTACCGCTGACGCGTCCTTACCCTATGGCGTGGCCCATGACTAATAAGAAGCTTTCCTTAAGCGACGATCGGTAAAGCCCTATCAGTCGCGACGCTTGTTCGGGTAGTATTTAATCCCCTGCCTCGAAGCAATAGACGCTAAAGCGCTCTTAAAGCGCCTCCGTTTCAAATGGAATCAGAAGGGCGCTTTAAGGTGTTGATTTTTCGCATTTCCTTAACGCCAACCGCACACACTTGGCTTGGAAATGCTTTAGCGTATTTGCTGACGCGTGGGCTATTAAGCACCGGCGCAGCCCTTTACATTGAAACTGATTTTCGATCGTGTGCTATTGCGTCAACGCACGATCTGCATTTCGTTAATCAGGCGTGTCGCGCTATCGAGCTTCTCCATGACCCAAAGCATGTATCGAGTATCGACATGAATTGTGCGCGTCGTTCGCGGGTCAAAGTCCCAATCTGAATTAACGCTTTCGATCGTGCCGTCAAACAGTAGGCCGACGAGTTCGCCGCGCGCGTTTAGTGTCGCCGAGCCCGAATTACCGCCGGTCGAATCGAGGTCTGTCAAAAAGTTCACGGGCACCGTTCCAAGTGAGCGTAAAGCATATGATCCGTGGTCTTTCGCCTCGATCAGATCAAGCTGCTTTTGCGGGGCATTAAATGGTTCTTCACCTGTATCTTTTTCTAGGATGCCTTCCAAGCGCGTGAACGGTTCGTAGATCAATCCGTCTTTTGGCGAGCCTCCAAATACATTGCCATAGGTAATCCGCAGGGTCGAATTAGCGTCCGGATATGCCGTTTCGCCTTGCGATTTCCGCCAGTCGATGATCGCTTCCATATATTTCGGTTTAAGGTTGGATCGACGACCCCCACGTGCTTTTGCTTCTTCTTCGATACGCATTTCGGTTTCGTGAAGGGCAACAGCTAATTGAATGAACGGATCTTTGCTTGAACGAAAATCGTCAGGGCGCGCGTCCATTAGAGCTAGTCGCGTTTTTGAATCGCCCAGTGTTGTTTTTGCATAAAAGCGATCAAGATCACTTGGTACAAATCCATTAGATAAGCCAAGTGCTGCGTCAAAGGCGGCGATTCGTTGCTCGATAGGTTGATTGATATAGTCTTTCAGGAAAAGGACCCATACGGCCTTATCAACAGCGGCATCGTAGCGTCGATCAATTTGCCGTAGGCCTTCGGCGAAGAACGTCAGGTCCCGATCTTGGAAACCTGGTTCGCGCGCATTGTCGGGCTTTTGGCGTTCGAGTGATAGTCGATAGAGCCTCTGCGCCGCGTCAAGAAGCTGAGGCCGGGTCGCGTTATTGTAAGCAAAATCACGTTTCTGGGCCTTGGCTGTTTCCTGCGATAAAGCGTCAAGTTCACCAATCGCGGCAGCGTAAGTTGCGCGTTTTGAATCGCGAGCGATCCATGCATTCAGTGCGATCTCGCGTTGTCGACGCCTATCCACAAGGCCAACACGGCGTGCGCCTTCGATTTGACCGCCAAGATTCTTTTCATAGTTATTAAGAGCCGCAAGGAGCGACTCATATTTGATCCGCGCATCGGAACCCTCAGGCGCCGTTTCTTCGATCGTCGCGATCCAATTGGTCATCAGGGTTCGAAATGTCGGGTACAGCCAATCGAATGTGTATTCGACTTCAGCAAGACGCGTGTAGCGCGCGGTTGAACCAGGATACCCAGCGGCCATAACAAAGTCGCCATCGTCAAGACCCGCCGCTGATACATTCAGAATATGTTTCGGCTTATACGGAACATTTTCATCAGCATGATCCGCCGGCGATCCATCCGGTGATACATAGGCCCGGTAAAACGCAAAGTCGCCTGTATGACGGGGCCAAAGCCAATTATCGATATCGCCCCCATATTTGCCAACATTGTCGCCCGGTGCGTAGACGAGGCGCACGTCACGAATTTCAAGGCGTTTTATGAGCTTGTATTGCAAGCCACCGAAAAATGCCGGCGCTTGGCAACGGTGGCCTGGATCTGCTTCGCACTCTTTAATGAGGGCCTTTTGCGCATCCTCAATTGTCTGATATCGGGCGCGTGGAGAAAGGTTGTCTGTTACACCCGCCAACACACGTTTAGTGACGTCCGTAACCTCAACCGTCACATAGATGCGGGAGCCGGGCGCGGCTGGTAATTCGCTTTTGAGATCTTTTGCGAGAAAACCGGTGTCGAGAAAATTGTTCTCTGGCGTAGAATTGAATTGGACCGAGCCACGGGCGCAATGGTGATTCGTGACGACAAGACCGGTTTTCGAGACAAATGAAGCTGTGCAATTACCAAGCGAAATAACGGCGCCCATGGGGAAAGCGGTGAGGTCGGCGAGGCTGCGAGGATCAAGGCGGAGGCCCGTTTTACGCATATCTTTCGCAATGTCGGGGGCTTGCTCCGGTGTATACATGCCTTCTTTTGCATTCGCCGGGGCAACTGTAACGGCGACGCTGCTAAAAACGCCGATTAATCCAGCCCTCATCTTAGCGCGAAACAGATTTTTCAAAGCCTTCTCCCAGATTCCAGTGGATATAGTTCAGTGCATCAAGTTCAAAGCGTCACAAGCTTTGACAGCTCCGCGCGTTTTTTTCAACGGTCAAGGAATTCCGATTTGTAATCGTCAGGGCAAAACTGATCGAACGTTCGATGATAAGAAGGATTAGCGTTGCCACTTGAGTTCCAACGTACAACGCTAAAGCGCCTTCGTTTCAATTGGAAACAGAACGGCGCTTTAAGTGGTTGATTTGACGCATTTCCTTAACGCCAACCGCACACACTTGGCTTGGAAATGCTTGTCTCGATCACGATAGTATGGGTGCCTTCTCCAAATTGAGTATTGCGCTAAAGAAGGTCGATCATTTCAGCCACCACCGGGTGACGCACAACGTCAGTGCGGTCAAATGCAACCTGAGCGACGCTGTCCAGTGGCTCCAGTTTTTTCGCGATGTCGCCAAGACCAGAAAGACCAGGGAGTAAGTCTGACTGTGCGGGATCGCCGGTGACAACCATCGTTGAGCTCCAACCAAGGCGTGTCAACAGCATCTTCAACTGGGCGTAGGTACAATTCTGTGCCTCATCAATGACGACATAGGCGTTATTCAAAGTGCGCCCCCGCATATAAGCAATCGGCGCTATTTCGATGACACCCTCGGCGGTAAGGGCTTTTAGGCGTTTTGTTGAAAGCCGATCGCACAGGGCGTCATATAATGGACGAAGATAGGGGGAAAGTTTGTCTTCCATATCGCCAGGTAAAAATCCAAGGCTTTCACCGGCTTCCACCGCAGGTCTTGATAGAACGATGCGGCTCACCTTGCCCATTTCAAGCGCTTCAACCGCTTTAGCGATGGCGAGATATGTTTTTCCGGTTCCCGCAGCGCCGATGGCAAAGACAAGCGGTGAGGCATCAATGGCGTCTAGTAGGTGTTGTTGATTTTCATTCTGTGGACGGATATTTTTTCGGTATTTCTGACCTGTGCCGCCGCCTTCAGGGGTGTGAGAGCGTTGATTTGCGATCGGCGACCATTGAGGTTCATCGAAAAGTCTACGCACATTATCCGCTTCGATCTCCGATTGTTGATAGGTGAAGTCACTGTGCTTGTGAGCGCGTCGTCCAGCGCGTTGTGCTGCTCTTTTCGCCATTGCTGTGTCCCTTTCTATTTCGAAGCTTTTAGTATTCAGGAAGTCCTCTTAGTGCCCAATCTGTTGCGCCTTCGACTGAAAGAACTCGGTATATCTCTTTATGCGAAGGAATTTTTCTTACGCACGCTCGCCAACCGTCAGGAGCAAACGGCGCGGTGGTGAATAGTGCTTTTGACAGCGTTTTATCGTGGTAAATAGGGGTAACGTTCATGAGATCGATTAGAGGCATGAACTCGAATAAAGACTTGAACTGGATTAAAAGCTTTAACCCAATTGTTGGCAATCGTCTAACAGCTGACCGGCTGAAATTTAGTGTCGTGTACTGACGATTGCACAGATTATTCAAAAGCAATTGCTTCATCACCTTTTCTGCATGAAAAGAGATTACGCATGCTTTGCAGCATCGGCAAAGGAAATATTCGCAAAACTTTTGAGACAGTTCAGATGTATGATATTCCGCTATCGTCAGTCTTAACGTAAGAAGCGCTGATGCTACATTCCGTTCGGTAGGGCAAACGGATATAGCCAACAACGATAAGACGTTCACGGAGTAACGAGACCTACGCTGACTGTTCTTTCCGAGTTGGAAAATACATGTCAGATATCTTAGCGTGAACAGCCGGCGCATAGTTTTGCCATGTCGTCTTGCCAATAGCGCTTTCACTAACGAACAATGATTCGTTCGGCCTTAGAAAGGGGGCGACCGCATTGCGAACGCCGATCGCAGTGAGTCGACAATTAACAGTCCAGACATTGTCGGCAAGTCGGAAGTGGGGGCCAAGGCTGGCGATTGCCGGTTCAACGCGGCTGGCTGCCGCGCTCACGACATCGAAAATCAATACGAAGTTCGCGTCTTCCTGTGCCAATGATTGATTGCGACGCAATGAGGGTCTTGGAGCGTTTCGGGGGGCCGTCTTCGAATTTTTACCAAGCGGTTGGGCTCGTTTTGGTTCAGACGCAGCGCGATTCGAAGATGATGCCGGACCCCTTTGTTGTGCGCCCTGACGGGCGGCGGTCGGTTTGCCAACAGGGGCCGGTGCCGTGTTCTCAAAGTCGTGGTCAGTCGTTTCAGCGCGTTTGCCAAACCGGGTTTCGGCGATGGTTTGCGCGTGGGATTTTGGTGATTCTGTTGAAAAAAGCGATGCAAAAACCGGTTCATTGATGGCGGAACGCCAATTGTTGCCTCCGGCAGGCGCGATTTTTGACCAAGCCGCTAGTCGGCCCTCACTCGCGAACTTTTTCAATTGTTCGGCGCTGTAGGGCCCATAAACCTTATCATGGACTTTGACGCACCAGTTATCTGCTGAAAGCATAACGATCTCGTTCTAACACGGTTGCCTCGTCAAGGTTTTGTGACCCTTTTACCGAACGGTACGGCAATCTCGGTTCCAATTGTGTTGTTGTTGGAGCGGTTTATTTTTGAAGTGTCTGGTGTAGGGGGCGCGGCGCTTTGCGCCTTAAACACGACGGCAACCCCGCGCGAATGCCGCCTTACAACTCTTGCTTCCATGCGACCAACAACGATATTGGCGCCGAGAGGAGGGGGTGGCGATATTTCAATTGACGCTCCTGTCAGGGAGATGTCGATGATGCCACAATTGGTCTTGGTACCATCTTCTAAAGTGAGGTCTGCTTGCGCAGCGTAGTTGATACGTGGTGTATTGCGTCGATCTTCCTGATTGGCTTCCCGGTGAAGGAGTGCCATCAAAGCATCAGCCGTTTCCACAGAAGCTGAGCGAGCACTTCTGTAATCGACGGCAAAGCCTTCGGGACCGGTACGGACGACCTTGGCTTTGAATTCGCCTACGTCCTGAATGACGACCCGAACAGGTTCCCCCAGTTTTGGTTGTTTATGTAGAGGGGATTTGGACTTTAAAAGGGCGCCACCTGCCGAAATATTGATAATTTCGCAAGCCTCTTCGGTATCGTCATCGCGATAGATGGTAACCGGCGCATCGACTTTGACGCGTGCATGTTGGCGGCGGTCGGCGGCATCTCTCGTGGATGCACGCTGACTAACCCTATTTTGGGGTTCTTTGCGGAATGCTTTCGACATAACACTTACGTTTTTCACTCAAATCTGTTTCCAGTTTAGAACGTCTTGGTGAACAAAAGGTTGGGATCCCGATTTGGCACACGCCCAGGTGGCGGCGTGGTGTAGCCGTCACGAAACGGCTGAGATTTCTATTCGTAATAAGATTAAACAAAGCTTGAGTTTGTTCGATAAAACTCAAACAAAAACAGGGCCCTACTCAATAATTTCGAGCTTTTTGATATCTTGAGCCTATCCAGCTCAAGGGACGACTTTATAGACTACCTGTTTTCTTACTGGGCCGCGTGTCAGGAAAAGCACAACACCCAAGCCGTACAGACGTTGAGCGATTCTATTCGAAACAGAGCGGCTCTTGGAAGGTAACCATCCGGTCTAAGGGGCTCGTAACAGATTTTCCTCTCCTTGCGCTATATTGCCAACCGCGTATCTTAACGCCGTCAATATTGGCAGCGGCAGAGGCTCAAGAGCATGGAAAACACACCACCTCGCAAAAGAACACGGCGAGATAATGCTGGATTCAATTCAACTGCTGCTCCTCATATTGACGGCAAGAAAATGGCCCGCAGTGCGGCGTTGTCAGACGCAGAGGTTGGCCAAACGAACAATCAACAAGAACAAGCGATAGAAAACACAAAACAGCAGCCGTTTTTCTCAGCACCCAGTATCATTAAATGGCTTCTGTTGGGATTTTGGAGCATCTATGCAGTCCTTTTAATTCTTCCACGGAATTATTCTGAGTTGCTCGGCGTTCATTTAGCGCTTTCGCCAGTTGATCTCTTCAGCGCTGGCAATCTGACTTTTCAAGACCGAGCAACTGGGCTCATTGGCCATATGTTTGTGCATTCTGGGTTTCAGCATATTGCAACCAATTCCCTTCTCTTCCTGGCGTTTGGCGTACCCGTAGTGAGGCGCTTATCGTCGGTTGATCGTCAGCCGCCTCCTTTCCTTGAACGATTTGTGGCCCAGCAGGCCACGTTTGGCGTTTCACTCCTATTTCTTGCGTTTTTCATATTATCGGGCATAGCAGGTGCTTTTCTATTTTCGATCCTTTATTATGATGAGCGTGTGCTTTTGGTTGGTGCTTCGGGCGGTGTTTCTGGTTTGTTTGGTGGCATTGTGCGGATGATCAATCGCAGCGCCGGTCAATTCACGCCGGGGCTACGACCATTGGCGCCGTTAACGGATCCTATTGTTTGGATCTTAAGCGGCGTATTCATCGTGCTAAATATTGCGCAAGGCCTATTCGGCGTTGGATTGGGGCCGGGAGAACAAGTGGATATTGCCTGGGAAGCACACTTGGGTGGGTTCTTCTTCGGGCTGTTATCATTTCCATTTTTCGACAAACTTGCCCAGTCGCTCAATCAAAAATAGCGGCGATTGAAAATAATTGGAACAACATAAAAAAGGCCGGGAACGATATCGTTTTCCCGGCCTTCGCACTCAAAAATAAAATCAAATTTACTCTGCGGCAGGTGGAAGAATGACTTTGTCAATGACGTGAATGACGCCATTGGTTGTGAGAACATCCGCTTTCACAACATTTGCGCCACCAACGGTCACACCATCCGTTGCATCGATCGCAACGCTCGCGCCATTGACTGTAGCGACGTCTAATGTCTTGCCTGCAAGGTCTTTCGACATCGTTTTACCGGCAACCACATGATAGGTAAGAATACCAGCAAGTTTTTCTTTGTTTTCTTCTTTCAAAAGGTCTGCAATTGTTGCGTCACCGAGCGCTTTAAAAGCGTCATCTGTTGGCGCAAAAACCGTAAACGGACCATCGCTACGAAGCGTTCCTTCAAGCCCTGCTGCTTGAACGGCGGCGACGAGCGTTTTAAACATGCCCGCAGCAATAGCGGTATCAACGATATCAGATTTGGCAGCCTCGCTAGCCATATGGTCTTCAGCCATCGCTGAAGGCACTGCCGTGATAAGGGCGGCTGCCGAGGCAAATGCCGCTAGGAACAAACGTTTCTTCATCTAACTTCTCCGTACTAATGAAACCCTTGATACGGTAAGGCGTTTACCTTGGATTAACGATTTAATCTGGCGTAATGGATTACAGAATGGTAATCAACAAACCTGGCCACGCAATGATCGCCTTAATGATCGATGGCCTCAATATATGTTGAGGCGCCAATGCATCTGGGGTTCGGCTTTAATTGTGACCATTGATCACTGTAGGCTCAACCGAAGTTGAATGTCATGCTGTGACAAAGGGGCCAACAAGGCGCGCTCGTCTTGTGTCAGTTTAGCGCCTTTTTTGATATAGTCCTTTAGAAGATACGCCACCTCAATGGTTGATTTATAATAGAAATCGAGGTGTGAACGGCTGAGTTCTGCAACAAGTTTTTGTAAGAGTTCCTTTTGTTTCTCCGCTTCTAAGTCTTCTCGTTTTTCTTCCATATTCTTACCATTTAAAAATCAGCTACCGCGTCGTTAGAAGCGCACCAAATACGTCTGTGAAGTAATACTGAAGCGCACCAATTTCAGTTGGGCAAAGTGTCCAGTCGATAAATTTATCAATGTTCACGAATACGTGAGGTTTTATCTCTTTTCGGTGAAAGGAATAAAATACCGCGTTGATTACCTATCCTAGCGAGCTGAAGGTCCGCCCAAATTAAAGATTTGGTTATCTCCTCATTATTGGTCCTTCGTCGTCGTAATGCGCAAATTGTTTCATCAATAGGAGGGGGCGTCCACCTTCTCCTGATCGGGTTGTTTATCGTTGGATATCCAATTTGCAGGAACAAAACCGTTCCGCACACGTTGCGGATGATTGCCAACGTCAACGCTCAGTCGTTTCTCACCCGAGGCGAAATCAATCACCGTCACTTTATCAGTATCGCTTTCTGAGATCACACATGCGGTGCCATCACGACTCACAGTTGCCCAATAGGGTTTGCCAGCACGAATTAGTTTCATTGGTTCTTCAGAGTTGAGATCAATAATCGTTGCATATTCATCCATCGTTCCCGCAACGCAGAGCTTTGTTCCGTCTTTATTGGAGGCAAGACCATGATGACGACTATCATTGACAAATTTCTTACGGTTTTTGGGAGCGTCACCGTCTGGCAAATTTATAATGCGCCGTATATCATCAGTCATAAGATCATATTCAATAACGCCATTAAAAAACGAAACTTGGAACCAAAGTGTCGTTTCGTCCTGACTCATTGAAAATGGGCGAACAGAATCTGAGAGGTCTTTTCGCCCGAAAGCATCAAGGGCATCTCGGATATCGATTATTTTTTCAATCTTACCGCTATTTCGATTATAGATTGTTAGTTTGCGATCTCCCTTCGTAAAATCCTGCCAATGGGCGTCGTTGCCAGATGAAACATTCCCAATGGCAGCGTTGATAATTTTCCGTCCACCGGCAAAATATTTGTTTTCATGGGGTTTATCACCCGTCGAGAATCGGCCCGTTTCTTTCCCTGTTTCAATATCAATAAGATGGACGACGTTCCCCGTAGAAGCAGACACCGCCACTTCGCGGCCATCGGGGGAAAGTGCCATATGATCCGCCCGGTATCCATCTACTGGGAAGCGCCAATTGAGTTCGCCGCTTGTCAGGTCGATTGAAATCACGTCAGCAAAACTTGGTCGTGAGGCAATGAGCGACCTACCGTCGAGAGAAGAATACATATCATCAACGAGCTGATTATTACCCTCACCAACTTTATTTCGGATGGCCCAGAAGTAAAAACGCCGTATCGGGTTTGATCGGATTTCTTTCAAACGGATGGCTTCGTCAGGAATAACATTTAAGCGTCCGATCTGTCGGTAGTTGTCTTCCGGATCGATGACCGTGACGGTACCGTCCCAATTGTTCCCAACAAACATGACGGGACGAACGTCACCTTCGACTTCGGCTAATGCTGCGGAGAGAGCCGGTATCGAATTGCTTATCGTGCCAGCACATAGAACGGCGAGGGCGTTGACAACCCATTTTCGACGACGATCCTGTTTGTGAGAGTTTTCCGCCCCTCGAAAAAGCCAAACGGACATGATAAACCTCCCAATAATCATCAGCCTTGTTTTTACTCAGATTAGAGGGTCGCCGGGCTGTTGTCAGCAAAAATAGCGTATGCAGGGCCTACCCTTGATACGCAAAACTCTTTGAGTTTTAGCCTCAGAAATGGTCAGGAGATAACGTTGCGCTCACGGTTTAGTGCAGTTTCTATTCTGGGCAGGGAATAATCGACGGCTTCTCGTCCCAGCTGAATAAGTTCATCAGCACGGTCAAAATCGAATAAACCAATGTGCCCCGCCTGGGGCATGATTTGAACATCTGGTGGATCGCCTGCAAGCCGCGATCGCGTTATACGGTCCATGACAATGTTGAACGAAGCAACCATGGCTGAACCAAGCCCAGGTCCGGTATCTTGTTGGCGAAAGATGCGCCGTAGAATGACTTTTTCGGCAAACTTCACGCCTTTTGATACGGCCTCCAGATCATTTGCATCGATCAGAGGTGGCGTTTCATAGCGCTCCCGGCGCGCAGCGCTGGCGCGTGAGAAAACATCCGCATGCAAGCCAACAGCGATAACGACTTCTGCGTCATAGGCGCGGCATACTGAGACGGGCAGGGGATTTACAAGTGCGCCATCAATAAGCCACTTACCGTCAATGAGTCTCGGGGGGAAGACACCCGGGAGAGCGTAGGCAGCCTCAACAGCGTCAATAAGAGGCCCCTCGCGTAGCCACCGCTCGTGTCCCGATGCGAGCTCTGCCGTGACAGCAATGAACTTTGTAGGCAGTGTTTCGATCCGTGCGTCACCCAGTGTTTCGACCATCGCGCTACGAAGACGTCTTCCGCCAATTAGGCCACCGCCATTGAGCATTAAATCAAGGCTTCCGAGCATCCGACGTTTATTTAATGAGCGTGTCCATTCTTCGAATTCGCCCAGTTTTCCCGCAAGCCAATAGCCGCCGACAAGGGCGCCAACTGATGTGCCCGCTACGATATTTGGGCATATCTTCAACTCATCAAGCCGACGAAGAACACCAATATGCGCCCAACCGCGGGCCACACCGCCACCGAGGGCAAGACCAATCGAGGGGGTTGCTGGCGCCCTACGCCGCGCCATCGGATCGCTCCGCCCCGATGGCGCCTCATTCATTGGCGATTGTTGATTTGTGGTATTTTTAACGTTTGAGTAATTATCGTCCATAGGAGCCGCCGTGTCGGTCACGCGTTGCCAAAATTAAGCCGTCGGTCGTTGAGGGCAAAATTTTTTATTTGTGGGTGAATTAAGTTCGTCTCTTTTTCGAGATCACTCCTAAATCTAAATAAGCGCAATTTTATCACAATGGGCGTTAATCCTTCTTTAACCAGCGTTGCAGGCTTTTCGAATATCATGCGCAAGATCGCGGATTAGAGCTGTAGGCTTTTGTCGAAAAGCGTGTCGCGCAGAAGTGGCTACCGATTATTGGTTCCAATCCATTAACGGGGCAGACGACACGCGTAAAAATAACGACCTTAAGGTTAGCACATAATCCTATTTTCTAAGCCATGCGTTGGTGATGATGGTTGATCGCTGTGTTAATGTTGGTTCTAGGCTGCGTTATGTCGAGAGCGGGAGCGTTCAATTTCGTGACCCTTAAATTTTCTGCGGCTGCTTTAAGAATTTTCTAGCAAACGCAAGGTATTCTTTTGGTCATTCGTTAACGGAGTGGCTGATCGATGGCTGATGCTGAACATTCTCTCGCCGGCCAAATGGGGCACCGCGGATTCGCACCTGCGCATGTTGGCGATCCGCATCGTGATTCTTTACCGTTGATTGAAACGATCAAGAATAAAATTGCACGCCCGCCGTGGCTTATGATCGGGGTTTACATGATAGCGGTCGGGGCCGTCATGTATATTGCCGGTGTTATCCTCATCGTTCCACGTTTTGTATTCGGACTAGAAGCGATGTTACGGCCGGTTGCTGAAAACCTTGTTTGGTATAGTGGCGCTCCTGTTTTCTTTGGTCTTGCTCTCGCCTTAAGCGATATTTTGATCTTCTTTGAACGAAAAAGGGCGCCTCGTGTCTATCGCGATGACCCAATCGATAAAGAGATGGTTACAGTCGTTCTCACGGCGTATAACGATGAAGATAGTATTGGTGATGCCGTACGAGACTTTTCTAGTCATCCGAAGGTATCGGACGTTATTGTTGTCTCGAACAATAGTACTGATCGTACCTTCGAGATTGCGGAATCCGCGGGTGCAATGACATTTAATGAGCCGACGCAAGGCTATGGCGCGTGCGTTTACCGTTGCTTCCGTGAAGCGCTCTCGCGCACGGAAAACGAACTAATTGTGTTATGTGAGGGCGATCGTACATTCCGCGCGTCCGATATTGACAAGTTGCTTGCCTATTCGCCTCATGCTGACATTGTGAATGGTACGCGAATTGTTGAAATGCTGCGCGCCCGCAGTACACAGCTCACCGCCTTTATGTTTTATGGAAACTTGTTCGCAGCAAAACTGTTAGAAGCAAAACATCTCGGAAAAACGACGCTCACCGATCTCGGATCAACCTATAAATTGATGCGTCGTGACGCCCTTGAGTTTTTAATGGCTAAATTAACCCCAGGCGTCAATTTGGAATTTAACGCACACTTTTTAGATGTAGCAATGTCAAGCGGTGTGTCGCTTATTGAAGCCCCGGTTACCTTTCACAAACGCGCTGGTGTTAGTAAAGGAGGCAATACGGATAACCTCAGGGCAATGAAAGTGGGACTGGGCATGATCCGAGGGCTCACCTTTGGTTGGAGACCGGAGCGATGAGCGAAACTGTTCTGGGCGAGCCCGCTGCGGAATTGCTAAGCAACGGTGAAGGTGATGTCTCATCTGAGTGTATCTCATACGAGACCTATCATTCGTCGCGCCTTCCTGCTGATGCGCGACGCACTATTGTTTGGCAGACGCTTTGGGACGCGCATTTCCGGTATCGTGTACCGAAGGATAGTTGTGTGTTGGACATTGGTGCGGGGTATGGTGAATTTATCAACAATGTACGGGAGGCCAAAAGACGTATAGCCCTTGATCTTTGGCCGGGCTTTGTCGACCATTTGGAAACCGGCATTGAACCGATTGTCGGTGATCTCAATCGTCTCAACGACCTTGCCGATGGATCAATTGATTACGCGTTCGCCAGTAATCTGTTCGAACATGTATCAAAAAGTGATTTCGCCGAAGCCCTAAAGGTGCTTTCGATGAAATTGTCTGATCGCGGTATGTTCACCGTCGTCCAGCCGAATTACGCCTATGCCTTTCGGGAGTATTTCGATGACTACACCCATATTTCCGTATGGTCGCATATTTCATTGGCAGATTTCTTTAGCGCAAATGGTTATGATGTCATCGAAAGCGCACCGCGGTTTCTTCCGTTGACGATCAAATCGCGCCTTCCTGTTTCGCCAACCTTAATTCGCGCCTACTTGAAGTCGCCAATCAAACCAATGGGTAAGCAGATGATGTTTGCCGTAAAGCCTCGCCGATGAACTGAGCGCTTATCCACGACAATCGGTTGCCGTTTTCAGGGTGTTGCAGTCGTTAGCGGATCGAAGCGGATTTACTATTTGAACGATTGATATTTGATGCTTCAATGGCGGTGCGTCGTCTTAAAACCCTTATGCCGCCTTGCTCTGTAATGGGCTCATAGGCATCAAGTAGATCCGGGGCAAATGCTAAGAACTGCCGATTGAGAATTTTAGCGCCTGGCATGACACATTGGATGATGATTTCGGGCTGTTTTGTTTTTACAAGATTAACGACCCGTTTGATCTCACTATCCCGCCAGTGATTATATAATGCCCGTTGTTCGGTGCTAACGTTGGTTTTTGACGCCATCATATTTGCATAATGAATGACCCATTGACTATGAATACGATCGACCCAAATCGCATCAATTTTTCTGGCTAATGGAAAGCTGATATAAATTGATGGCGTAATTCCAAGAGCTGTTGGCGCTTCCAAATCTTCAGCCCAAGCATAGTCTTTAATCGGATCAGGTTCATCATCGTGAACAGTATAAACCACGACGGCCATGGTCATGAAAATAGCAGCACCAACGGCAGCGCCGCTGAGTGTCGATCTACTCGATCTAACGAGACCAAGGACGTCAATAAGATTGTCAGTAGATTCACCCATCTTTGGATTTGGTCTATTGATGGTATTTAGATGAAAACCAATCGCCATTGAAAGGGCAATAAGGGTAAAAAATTCGGCTGGTATTGCATGGTACGCGAACATTTTTCCTTGCATGATATGAATAGCAAAAAAGCTTAATCCAAATACGGCTGGAATTAAAAGCGAACTCGGTACTTTGCCCTTCCGAACAAATATAAACGTAACGACTGTGGTTAGAATGCAAATGCGAAATGATGGATTTCCAACAGTTGATAAAAGTCCCATTTTTGTTGGAACGTAAATCTCTTTCATCAAGGGAACAATACCGCTTAAATAATCTGGGAATACGGCAAGGGATAAAACTGTTAGTGAAACGGCAAAGACGCCAGAAACGAACAGTCCACTTTTCAAAAGTACATCGAAGCGACGTTCACGGAAAAGCCATACGCCCCCTAACACGAGCAATGGCAACGCAAATATGGGTGGTTTTACGGCGGCGCCAAAACCTGCAAGACATCCGATGATGATTTGGGTTCTCAGTCCGGGCCAGGCGTTTCCTTCTATTCGCCAAAGCGACACCGAAATAAGGGGTAGCATTGCGGCAAGAGCGATTGTTTCTCGTTGTGCGTAGGCGTCATTCGTGAGGACGAATATGAATAATGCAGCAGGTGCAATAATCCAATATCGAAAAGCACCAATATCCTTTAATTCCTTTGGAGCAAGGCGTTCGGCATAAGTCAGTATACCGACAAAAAATAGGGTAATATAAAGCAAGGCGAATGGTTCTGCAGGGAGGGCGAAGTAATGTTCAATAGCCGCTGCTGGCATATACAAGAGCGTTGGCACGGGCGGTGTTGTTTCGAAGATATCCACATAGGCCTGCTCGCCATTTAAAATGCGAGCACACATATCCGTCAGCCAACTAACATCCGGTGTGCTGTTTCCAATTTTGGAGAGGTAACTTGGTATCGCGACGATCAGGAGGAGTAGGGCTAATGGGGCATTTTGAGCTGTTTGTTTTAGTTTTAGTAACATAACTCTTACCCGTCTTACCGCTTAAATTTGTCAATCCCCACGCGGACTTGCCCGCAAAATTAGGTCAATTCAGTAAAGGTTCGGTTTCGATTAACCATCGAAATTGTCGAGATTGAGACGGTCACAAGGCTTGAAGGTTTATGAAACTGGAGCGGTGTTTGGCCCATGAGAAAGGTAAGGTTAAAAATTCGTTTACGGATAGACTGGAGACAGAGGTTTGGTTTTGCGGTTTGGCTCTGTGGGTGGCCTTCGCCTGTATTGTCGTGCCTGGGTGCTGTGATGCCTGTGCCATTTGGCGTCTGTTCGATGTGGCGCGATGTCTGTCAAATGATAAAAAGCGCGGAATTCTATTTTGTCGATGAAATTCCACTTGTATCCGCGATAGCATTCCGGTATTTCACTATGAGTGAGTGCAATTCTACGTTGTTGCCTCAGTGTCATCTCATACAGCGGTATTATGAGAAGTGTTTTTGGCGTTTCGCCATTGCTCAATTTTTTGGGTTCAATTTTTGGGCCCATTTTTCGGGGTTCGGCACTTTTTATGATTAATTAAAAAAAAGCCGTTGACAGAGACAGAGACGAGGACTAGATCCGCACTCCACCGACGCGGCTGAGATAGCTGCCTCAGCCAACAAGAGCTGAAATGGCGGTCTCGGGAGTGTCGGTTTTTTATCGGTCAATTTTACCCTTCGGGTGTTGGTCGGTTGTTGTTTTCTACCATAGAGGTTTTTGCCTCTCTGGTGTTTGCAACGGGCTCTTTGACAAGTGGTTTTCGAGGAAGAGAAACGTGGGTGGCATTTGATCCCCGCGTCCTTGCGGCGGCGTAGTTTGAAGCTTTTTGGCGGACAATTACCCGTAATAGGATCGATCGTCTCTGACGTTTCTATATCAATAAACCAAGTACCCTTCGTCATTTGCGGGTTTACTCGCAGGTGGTTGGGTTTGGTTTTGCGACGAGTCTTACAAAATAGTAAGATCGAACAATGTCAGCATGGTTTTCGGGTGTTGCTCGTAAGGGCAGGGCGCGGAAATCAGGACATAACGAAAGTCAGCAGACGAGCCACCAGGTTTTGCCTTCTCTATTCCGGAAGGGCCGCCTGGTTCTAAAAAGATCATCTTTCAACTTGAGAGTTTGATCCTGGCTCAGGACGAACGCTGGCGGCAGGCTTAACACATGCAAGTCGAGCGCCCTGCTTGCAGGGAGCGGCAGACGGGTGAGTAACGCGTGGGAACGTGCCCTTCGGTACGGAACAACAGTTAGAAATGACTGCTAATACCGTATACGACCTCCGGGTGAAAGATTTATCGCCGAAGGATCGGCCCGCGTTGGATTAGCTAGTTGGTGAGGTAAAGGCTTACCAAGGCGACGATCCATAGCTGTTCTGAGAGGAAGATCAGCCACACTGGGACTGAGACACGGCCCAGACTCCTACGGGAGGCAGCAGTGGGGAATATTGCACAATGGGCGAAAGCCTGATGCAGCCATGCCGCGTGGATGAAGAAGGCCCTAGGGTTGTAAAGTCCTTTCACCGCCGAGGATAATGACGGTAGGCGGAGAAGAAGCCCCGGCTAATTTCGTGCCAGCAGCCGCGGTAATACGAAAGGGGCTAGCGTTGTTCGGAATTACTGGGCGTAAAGCGCGCGTAGGCGGACTATCAAGTTGGAGGTGAAAGTCCGGGGCTCCACCCCGGAACTGCCTTCAAAACTGATAGTCTAGAGGCTGAGAGAGGATAGTGGAATTCCGAGTGTAGAGGTGAAATTCGTAGATATTCGGAAGAACACCAGTGGCGAAGGCGGCTCACTGGCGCATTTCTGACGCTGAGGTGCGAAAGCGTGGGGAGCGAACAGGATTAGATACCCTGGTAGTCCACGCCGTAAACGATGAG
>JBCCOS010000028.1:0-19520 GCA_039025235.1 Pseudomonadota bacterium | reverse complement strand
CTTTGCTGGCTGGGTCATGTCAAAAGAGAGCATTGCAGAGGAACTTGGGTTTCAAGTCGATGGTGCTGTCTTCAAAACCTGGCGATTTCTAGCGCGGTGGCTTTTGCCATTTGCGATCGCTGCGCTGCTGGTTGCTGGCGTGCGAGGATGAAAACAAAAATCCTACTATCACGGAGCTGACTGATTATCGCGATTTATCAAATGGATAATTGGCGAGCATCGAAGTATGATTTGTTACAAAACAAAATTGTTCGACGTTTCGTCTCTTCCATCAATGTCTCACTCATAGCTACTTACTAATCCTTGTAGCCTGAGCAGAAATCGTCTGGGTCGGTACACCTTTTGATTGCAAGCATTTCGTATTGCTGAAGCGGTAGCTATTTATACGAATACATTTTAGTTTCTCGATCGCGACTTTCGTTCTTCATATAGGCTCTGCGATTTTGGCGTATCAAAGTCGATTGCATCAAGGGCAACGCGTTTCGGTAATCTCGAAAAATATTTCGATAGCGATTGCTCATCTGTATCAATACTAAAAAATTCACGTATCTGGTCCACGACTTTAGGCCGCTGAGGCGTCAACTGGTCAGATTTCATGATCGGACAATGGGTTCCGCCCTCAACAATAATGAGATGCCCGTTATCCAAGAATCTCTCCATATGTTCGGCATTCTCAACAGGCGTATACCAATCATAGTCTCCGGTAACGAGCAAAGTTGGAACGTCAATTCTCCAATCATCGCGAAAGCTTTGGTCAACGAGGTTTGAATTCGGAATCTTTCGGGTTGATCGATAATACCAGTTTGGATCAATCCAGCGACGTTCTTCCTCTGAAAGAAGTTGTCGATCCCGTTCGTCTGAGATCCCAATACTGTTATCTATTAGATAGGTAATAAGTGAATCTGAGACCATTTCTCGGCGTCCTTCGGCCGCCATCAAAGCTAAAAACCGAAAGTCATCATTATACATTTCAAGAACAAATTTAGGCCATGCTGCGAGGTCGGCTAATGCTGTGCCGCGACCTATAGAACGAAAATTCCGTACAGCCCCATTCCGTAGGTCATCAGGTCCCAGAACGATATCAATTTCTTTGCCCTGACCATTTTGGATAGATACGGTCACGGGCTCCGTTTCAAGACGTTGAATAACAGTTTTGAGAGCGCCCATGATACCCCCCTCAGGGATATACCGCGCGAGTTCCGGATCTTTCTCAGCAGCTGACGCAACACGGGACATAGAGGCCCAAAGCCATTTCGCGCTGTCATAGGTATAATCTAACGGTTCCACACCGCTCAAAAGTGCACGATCAACTGTCTCAGGGTGGAGCTTCATATAAGACGTACTCCATTGTGATCCAAAACTACAGCCCCTTAGGCTTATTTTCTCATAACCAAGGGTTTCCCTTAAATCGTACACGTCATCGACGATATTGAGAATATCATAGCCTGTAAGGTCCACCCCTCTTTCACGCCACGCCTCTCCAGCAGCTCTGTAAGCGCTTGCCAAAAGCTCACCTTCGCGATCTATCGATCCCGCTTTTTTAAAAGGTAAGTATTTCAGATATCGAAATTCAAAATCTGGATTAACACCTGGCGCCCCCTCATAGCCGCGCTGACTGAGGTAAACGACGTCATGTTTATGCCGTAACTTTTTCAAGTGTTGAAAATTTTTGTTTATCTTAAAATTCTGTTCCGCCCCTGGTCCCCCATGCAAATAAAAAATCGGTGCCGCACCCTTCTTTGGAGAAAGTGCAGGTGCACGGAAGAAATGAAAAGAAATTGTCCGAGAGTTTGGTCGCGCCCGGTTCTCTGGCACAAACATTAACCCACGCTCGATATCCTGTTTTTCACCATACTCGCTCACCAATATATCGGGGGTGATGAATACCTCTCGTGTTTCTGCAAAAGCAAGCGACGAAAGCATTAAGGCGTGCACGAAAACCGCGATAACGACGCTGAGTATGGGCTTTTTCAATATGCCGAAAACACCTTCAAATGCTTGTCTTATCGCAGTTAACATCAATTGAATTCCTCAGAACTTTATTTTGGTAAAGACTATAGCGTTCAACAATTAGACCCAATGACGGATGACCAATTTAAGTCATTTTAAGAGGTCGCTCGTGCCCGTCATCCGAAAAAAGCCTTTCCATTAATATCACACAGTAGGTAATTAACACTGGTCTTTCACTTTCCTCCATACCATATTATACAGTACTGTATTGTTCAACCCGGTCTTTAAAGACTTTCTAAAAACCAAGAATTAGAAGATGTTATCAATTCACATCATTAAACGTTCACCCGTAAAATCACTTAGATGGTTATTAGCAGTTTTATTGTCGGCGACAGCATGTTTCATTCGATTTGCTGACGCTGCAGAACGTCGTGAACTAACACGGGACCAGGCCATTGCTTATATGGAAAGCGTTGACATAGAGCGTCGCGTGTTAATTCCCATGCGCGACGGCGTAAAACTAAACGCAGATATTCTTTTTCCCGACGGACCGCGGAAAAACCTTCCGACAATCCTCTTTCGTACGCCGTATAAATTTGACCCTCCGTATAACGATAGCCAAGAAACTCTCTGGCATGCAAAAAAAATTGCCCATTGGTTGAAAGAGGGATACGTTATTGTCCTTAATCATGAGCGCGGTCGACATTGGTCAGAAGGCGATTACGTGTTCTTGGCAGGCGCGCATAGAGACGGCTTCGACGTCATTGACTGGATATCCAAACAACCCTGGTCAAACGGCCGGGTCGGAACGTTTGGTTGTTCGTCATCGGCAGAACACCAAATGCAATTAGCCGTTGCAAATCACCCCGCTCACGCCGCGATGATCCCGGCGGCTCCCGGTTGCGGCATTGGTGTCGTCGGTCCGTATCAGGAGCAAGGTAATTGGTATCGCGGGGGTGTTCCCCAAGGCGGTTGGTTGTCTTGGTACTACAATTTAGGACATCGATATAGGCCGCAACTGCCTAAGGGCCTATCGCAAAAGGAAAGAGTCCGCATGTCTCGGTATTTTGACATCGCGCCAACCATGCCTGGTGTCAATTTCTCAGAGGCGTTGCGCTATCTTCCAATTATGGATTTAGCGGAAAATATAGGCACTCCCCCTTCAGATTTCGACGGCTTCATTCGCATGAAACCGAATGACCCGAAATGGAAAAAAATTAGCTTTGCCAATGAAGGCGATAAATTCGGCGTTCCTACTTTGTGGGTCAACTCTTGGTACGACTTTGCTGTAGCGCCGAATATTGCCCTGTTTAACCACCAGCGACAGAATGCGCTTACAGAAGAAGATCGCGACAATCAGTATTTGATTGTGGGGCCCACAGCGCATTGCCGACAGGGCCGGGAAACGGAGAACACAATCGTCGGCGAACGTAATTTAGGCGATGCGAGATATGATTATATCGGGCGCTATACGGCCTGGTTCGACCATTGGCTGAAGGGCAAAGAAAATGCTCTCCCTGAACATTCGAAAGTTGAAGTATTTACCTTGGGGAGCGGCTGGTCTGACTACGAAGCATTTCCACCTAAAGAGAGTGAATCCCTAGTCTTGTATCTTTCCAGTAAGGGAAACGCCAATTCTCTTTATGGAGACGGCACTCTTGTTCGATCCCCGCCAAAACAACCAGCTTCCGACCG
Source organism: Pseudomonadota bacterium (assembly GCA_039025235.1). Taxonomy (GTDB): domain Bacteria; phylum Pseudomonadota; class Alphaproteobacteria; order Caulobacterales; family Parvularculaceae; genus MED-G105. The sequence goes on along the minus strand of JBCCOS010000028.1, from coordinate 15,875 downwards.
CTTCGTTTATGATCCGGAAAATCCTATAATCACGGCAATGGAGACAAGGGGATATCCATTTAGTGTAGGTAATATGGGATCATACAATAATGCCAGTATCGAAAACAGAAATGATGTTTTGGTGTATACCAGCAAACCATTTGAAACCGGCATTGAGGTGACCGGCTTTATTGATGTGAAATTATACGTCTCTTCCGATGCGCGTGATACTGACTTTACGATCAAACTGCTGGACGTCGATAAAGATGGGCGCGCTTGGAACATTGCTGATGATATTCAAAGAGCTCGTTGGAGGGAAGGATACGATAAAGAAGTTTTCATGAAAAATGATGAAGTATACGAAGTCAGTATAGGTCCGCTTGCTACGAGCGCATATTTTGCTGAAGGACACAGGATTCGCATTGAAGTTTCATCATCAAACTTTCCTAAGTATTTGCGAAATCTGAATTCTGGTGGAAATAATTATGATGAGACAGAAGCGGTCATCGCCAATAATGTGGTGCACCACTCGAATTTATATCCCTCACATATTGCCTTGCCTGTGATTTCGAAGGCAAAAACCACGTCTGGAAATTGATGGGGACTTTGCCATCTTAATTTTACCGGAATCGATTAATCAATTTGAGACTTTTAAGTGCTTCGTGGTTTAGATTGCCCGACTATACGTATTTGGTTTTTTAAAGACCGCAAAAAGACGCAGGGCGTTGCGCTACCTAGAGGCTATCTAATTGCCCAGATCAAAGGCTATACGACTAAGTCTTTAGACGTAGTAGTACGAGGGCGAAAGTGGCCCAACCCCTTTGAACGCAGCCATTTTGAGGTGATATAAATTGGCAAAGAAGATGTTCAATGTCAGGGAAAAGATACGGGCCTGAAAAGGCGATTAATAAGTTGCGTGAAGCTGATATTTTGCTCGGGCAAAACAAAACGGTTGACTAAGTCATCCGTCAGCTTGGTGTCAATAAAGTTACCTACTGTAGATGGCGCCGTGAATTTGGCGGGATGAAGGTGTAGCAAGCCAAGCGGCTGAAGGAACTGAAAAAAGAAGATAGTCGGCTGAAACGTCTGCTGGCTGACGCCGAACTTGATAAAGCGATCTTGAAGGAGTGAGGCGGCAACGTCGAACGCTGTGGGAGATTGGTAGGGCCTTCACGCAAACGCGTGGCGCGTATCTGGAAGCGTGAAGGCCTGAAAGTCCCGAAGAACCAATCAACCGCGGCAGGCTATGGCTAAATGACGGGTCGTGTATTCGGTTGCGGCCGCAATACCAGAACCACGTTTGGAGTTATGATTTTGTTCCGGATAAAACTCGTGATGGGCGCAAGTTCCGTATGCTCACTGTCATTGATGAATTCACCCACGAATGCCTAGCGATCGAAGTCTAACGGCGGTTGAATGGCCAAGACGTACTTGATCTCTTAACCGATCTCATGGCGACGCGCGGTGTTCCTGGACATATTCGCAGTGATTACGTCTTATATTGGAACCGTAATCTGTAAAAAGGCGTACAGTCGTTTGTCCCATTGGATGAAACGTACAGTGCACGAGATAGCAATTGACGACGAGCGGTGCAGTTACGTCGGTATCCGAGCCTTATAGACCTGTGTACGAATTTATCTAGGGCTTCGACTTTATTCATAATCGACCTGTACAATAGCATAATCCCACATAAGTGTTGGCGGCCCAAAAGGTGATCGACAAGCAAGACTAATAAATAAACTCGACGTAACAGAACAGCACGCACACAGGTCTCTAGCGCCTTGAAGATTGCAGCAGCACATATCTGGATGCGCTCTAAGAGGCGATCACCTAATTGACCCGTTTAAGGTCGAGATCATGGAAATCAAAGGAAAAGTCAGTAAATTCCGAGATCGCTTTCATCTTTATGCCGATGACTGTCTTTTCAGCAGCAGGACTATCTGAACCTTCTGCGTTTGGATCATCGGTCGATAGCTCGAATGTAACAAATGCATCTCCCCTAAGGGTCCGATTAGGCCAAAGCGCGGAAAAAGTCTCACCATCATAATGCGATAGTGGCCCAGTCAGGAGGTTTGAGCGCTTCATATCCATTAAAAGACCACCTTCCTCTTCGGTAACCGAGACAAGGCCATACCAAGGGTCGCGATAGACACCGGCATAAGCACTGAGCGGAAGACTAGGGGGGATTGCATCTTCAGGCGGCGCGAGAGCATCGTCTAATTGGGTAAGTGCCTTCGTCGTTCGTTCATTTTGACGATCACCCAAAGCTTTGATGAAATCGACCTCGCGCCCTCCGATGGCATCATCAGCCATTTGATAAACCCAAGCACTTCCGGTTGACCTGTAGTCGTTAGTAATTGCGAAAAAGGCCATTTGTTTGTCTGGAAATAAAAATAGCCGCGTTCCCACGCCAGCGACGCCGCCAGCGTGCTCGACTAATTTGGTGCCGTTAAAGTCCCGAATGAACCAGCCAAGGGCATAGTTTGTGAGATTAACAAGACCGGACTTGCCCAGGATTTTGTCGGCCGCGATTGGAATGACAGGGGATAGTAGCTCATCTATCTGTTCCTCGCTGACGATACGCACGCCCGTTGCGCTTTCGCCATCATTCAACCAAAACTGTGCCCAGGCCATAATGCCGTCGAGGCTACAGTAGACACCCCCCGCCGCATCAACGACTTCTTTAAGCCGCATGCTATCGGAAATTGGCGTGCCAACACTGGCCCCGGCCGCTCGTTCATGCCCTGTAACAATAGCTTTCGACACGGGAACCTTGGACAAGTTTGCTGCGCAGCCATCGAGATCGAGGGGCGTCATAATTTCATCACTAACAAAGTCAGCCCAGCTTTTGCCTGATACGCGTGCAACGACTTCTCCAGCAATGGAATACAATAGATTGTCATAGGCATACTTTGCTCGGAAGCCATAAGCCTGCGGTAAGTGAGGCATAGCCGCGATAAAGTCATCAATGGTCGACGTCGCGTCTGGCCAAAACAAAAGATCTCCTGCGCCTAACGGGAGCCCAGATCGATGGGTCACCGCGTCACGAACTGTGAAATGATCGGTTATCCAATCATCAGCCATTTTAAACTCAGGGATATAGGTGCGCAAAGGCTCATCCCATTCGACCTGCCCGCGATCGACTAAAATCGCCAACGCGGTTGTCGTAAATGCCTTCGAGATTGAGCCAATGGGAAAGACCATATCCGTATCAATGGGCGCGCCGGTGTTCTCGTTGCTTTTTCCCTTAGTACCTTTAAAAACAATCTCACCGTCAATTATAGCAGCTGCGAGCAGTCCAGTGGCGTCAAGCGCTTTAACCGCGCGTTCCATCTCTCCTTCGAAATCAAGAGTTTTTTCGTGATCAACGACGCTCCCCTTGGCGTCCGCGTCTACCGAAGCGATGGTTTGGCTATCTTCAGCGCGATTAATCGTTTCTTCTGATGGTGCACAGGCAACTAAAAGGCATATTAATCCGATTGATGTCAGAGCTGATTTCATCAGCCTCGATAATCGCCTGCCAAGGGATTTGCGTGAGCGAAGCATTATATCGATCATAGTATCAACCGCACTCAAAGGGGCACATTTCATTGAAATTATATCCATTTTCTTTTCGACAAAATCTTTGCACAACCAGCACCAACTTTTAACTATTGAGTTCCGTTCACGTTATATTTCTGAAAAAGCGATATATAATCCCTCCCCATACCTCTCAATGCCCATTCGATATCACTTTGGGAGGTCAGAAACACCACCTGTTCGTCGGGAGCCACTCCGCATATCAGGGTATTCAGACAACCATGAGGGATGTGGTAATAAATCCTGCTTTTGCGGCCAAACCTGTGCAAGCGTCATGGCGTTGTACAGAACGCCATTAACCATCGTAAAGCGTGTCTTTGAAAGGTTCTTAATGTCCCTAATGGGGTCGCCATCAAGTATTACGAGATCTGCCAGCTTGCCAGGTTGGATTGATCCAATCTCTTTATCCAATCCGACCATCGTTGCCGCTGTTGTCGTCACAGCTTTCAAGGCAAGCCGATTATCCTTCATCGCACTTGCCAATGCCATAACCTCCCATACGAGGCCTAACCCGAAAAACATTTCATGATCACCAAGTCCAACGAGTCCTCCAGCATCGATTAGCTTCTCTAGTTCACGAGAGTAGTATGGAAATACGTGGTCGGCGTGATTGATCGTCATACGCCGCCAATAGCGCTCATAGATTTTACGACGAGGCATAGTTGTGGCTAAGCGCGCCTCCAATTCACCATCTAATAATGTATCATAAAAGTAGTATACGGATGACGGTCCACCTTCACCACGCAAGGTGCCAAACTGATAGTTTAAACCGACCCCTGAACGAACCAATAATGTCTTTACATCTTTATAAATTGGCAATGACAATCCGTGAGGTAGATGAAAGTGACCATCTTGAATCAATGAAACGACATTGTGTAAACTTCCATCTGTTTCAGGAATAGCAATGAGGTTTTTCTTATTAGACTCAACTAGAAGTCTCTGGCGCTCCAAACGCCCGCCTACATTATAGCTTTTTATTATCGGTTGATCGAAGTACTCGCTATTTCGACGGGCCAATTCTTTAGCGTCATTAGCAGAAAACATCAACTCTGTTTCATTATAAACCGGACCGGTCCCGATCATTCGCGGTCCAACGCTCAAACCCGCAGCGATTCTGTCGCTTTCAGTAAACAGATAAATATTATGAGCTGGGTCAATAACTGTTGTAACACCATAGGCAAGACGGTTTAGATTCTGCCAGAAGTAACCGACAGTAGGCGCAGCACGAAACGGAATACTATCATTGTGCGCATGTCCATCAATTAGACCCGGCAAGACCGTTTTACCCCGCATTCCGATAACCGTTGTGTCCTCTGGGACATCTATCGACCCGCTGTTCCCGACAGCGATGATTTTATTATTTCGAATTAATATGTCACCGTGCTTAATGGCCTCATCACCATTCATAGTGATAACACGTGCGCCGGTAAGCAATAAATTTCCATCTGGCTCAACCCGCGGCATAACCGCATTCAGTTGACCAAGGTCTGTCGCCGCTATACCCGTCAGCGCGTTACCTCGGCTGACTGCAAAAACATTTCGCCCGATAATAAAGTGCGCTGTCTGACCATTATCGCTCCAAAACGGGGCGTAACCGCCAAGCGCAGTCGTAATACGCTTGACTTTTGGCCCAGATATTTTGCTATCCAATAAGAGCGTGGGGTCATCAATCAAGTCTACATCAATTAAGTCAACGCTGTAGATTGCACCAAATTGAGGCGCCCAAGAACGAATTAAGGCCTGCTTTCCATCTTGATTAAGGCGCACATGACCACCAATAGCACCGCGGGTTTCAATACCAAGGTTACCGACAAGAATGTGTGCCTTAAAGTCCGCACCATTCATATCCGTAGATACGAAACCTTCATCTGGGTGATTAAAGAAAATACGTTCCGGGTATCGCGTCGAAAACTGTGGCGACACGGGAGCATGTATTTCTTGGGGACTTTCCGTAATTAGTGTTTCGTTACCACCGGATATCGATATTGATCTAATTTCGACGTGCTGTGCGCCAAGCTCAAGCAGCAGTGCATTTGTAAGCGGCTTCGTAAAGACAATGGTTTCACCATCTGGAGAGATGGCGGGGTTCGCGTAATAACCGGATGCTTCCGTCAGCTGAATTATATCATTTTTATCAATTGATTTTTTATAAAGGTGACCTTCGCCTGTCAGTCCATCGAAAGCAGCAAATACGATGCTTTTTCCGTCCGGCGTCCAAACACCATCATATTCTTGGCCGAGCTTCCCTTCCGTTAACGGAATGCTTTTGGGGGCACCTGGGGCACCGACATATATTCGATCAAACGCCGTGAACGAAAAACGCTCTCCATCCGAGGACGCTTTTACACTCCGTATCACTTGTGCAGTCACGTCGCCCTTCATTCGCGCACGTGGTGCCGGTCGATTAAGAGGGCCAAGGCCTATATTAACATTGGCCGAAAAAGGAATCTCTTGCGAAACACCCGAGGGCACCTCAACTCGTTGGAGCTTCCCATCAAAAGTTGTGATAAAACTGTTGCTGTCGGGCGCCCATGAGGCGTGAGGTGCAATCAATGCCATAAGCCAGTCTTCAGCGGAATCACGATCGATCGGGTATATCAGCCATTTGTCTTCGCCACTTGAAAGATCGACAAAACGGTAACCACAATCAGAATCGTGACGTGTCGCATAGACGAGATAGCGCCCATTAGGGCTTAAACTGGGGCTATACGCACCCAAGGCCCAATCAGTTATTTGAACGGCACGCTTGGATTGAGTATCGTGGCGCCAAATCTGGAACCATGGAGGTACCGGATCCCCATCTTTGCGTTGCTCGTAACGGCGACTGTAGTATATGAACCGGCCATCAGGGCTATAAATTGGCTCTGTACCATGACGGTTCTGCTCATGCATGTTTTCAGGAAAGATACTCTGTCCCATTGACGGCGTTTCAACAGAATATTCCCAAATGTCGTGGAAACGGTAGAGACTTGTCTTTTCCGTTGAAACGCCCGTGACAATTTTTTGTCCGTCTGGGGACCAAGACGGTGCCATAAAGCGATGGACAGTCTTTGGACGTTCCAGTGGATCTTGACGAGTGATATTTCGCAAGCCCGTCCCATCGGCGTTCATGACCCAAATATTATACGTCCCATCTCGGTCACTTATAAACGCGATGCTTTTTCCATCAGGCGACCATCGTGCATGATGATCCAATGCCATGCCCGAGGTTAAAACGCGTGCCTGTCCACCTTTAGCATCCACAAGGTACAAGTCACCTAAGACTTCAAAAACAATAGTGCGGCCGTCCGGAGATAGATTCGGCGCCATCTTTGTACCCTCAGTCGTTTCAAACTGAATACGACGTACAGGTTCAATTTCTAGCACATCGCCTTGGGCAAATGCAGGGAACCCAAGTAATAGAGCAACGGTGAGAGTTGCTGTAGTTACCTTATGTATGAACCGCATGGCATATCCGTTCAAAGCACAATCAGATCATTGTCTGCATTTGATAGTGTCCGGCAGCCTATATCTGTTACAACGACAGTCTCACCATGGGACATGGCTAAACCTTTTTCGCTGTCGAGTAGTATCATCAGCAATAGGAATACCATATTCGGCTTGAGCTCAACCGGTTGTCCTGTATGAAGCATCGGCCAATCCATCCAGCTGGGCGAATAGGTGGCACCAAGCGAATAGCCGCATGCATTTAATCGGTGCTCTTTGTAACCGGCCGCATCATAGACCCTGGCATGGGCATCGAAGATATCGCCAGCCATCCCCCCTGGACGACACGCTTCCTTGCATGCCGCCATAGCGTCAACGCTTGCCTTGTGCATGTCACGGTGTTCGTCGCGAACCTTTCCTGTAAGCAGTGTCCGCATTAAACCCGCATGGTAATGGCGGTAAGCGGCAGCGAATTCTAGCTGGAGTTGATCATCCTCGCCAATCGTACCCATCTCGCAGGTTGTTCGTACAATGAGCGCCTTGTCACCCGACCCAATGGCAAAGCGGCTGGCAGGATAAAATCCCCCACCTCGAAAGATTGTGCCGTGCATTTGGGCATAAAGCTCGCCTTCGAAAACGCCTGGTCGAGCCGTTGCTTTCGCCACATCTAACGCTTCATCAGCAAGGGCGCCAGCCTTTTCGACGTAGGCAAGCTCTGCATTGCTTTTCACTAACCTCAGCTCACTTACGAGAGCGGAAGCGTCTTGCAATAGGCAAAACCCCTGCATCGCTTCTTCAACCCACTTGCCCCGCGCGGCTGTCAGACCAAATGCCTCAAGCTCGATTCCCAACTTAGCATTACGCAAGCCTTTTTCCTCCAGAATGTCTCTTAAATCGAAGGCTGGATTAAAGTCAGCACGGTCGCGCCAAATACGGACATCTTCAATCACCGATGTATATTTCGATTGGCGAAGATCGGGCGATCGGGTCAGCAAAACCAACTCGCCATCAGCCGTGAGTAATAAGCATTGGAATGTTAGGAAACCGGTACTGTCGTAACCGGTTAAATAATACATGCTTTCCTGACGGAATAGCAGCATCCCGGCCAGCCCAGCGACCCGCATACGCTCCTGTGCGGCCTCACGCCGTGCGCTATACTCGCTTCGTTCGAACTGTAGTGGCATACTGTTTTGAAACCCATTCGGTGATGATCAAAATGTTACATATAACATTGTGTATGTTTCATATGCTATTTTTTGTCAATGAAACGCCCTATGCTAAATACAAACAGCTTAGTCGAAAAATGATTATTTTTGCTGGTTAAACCTTTAGCAGCCAATTCAATTTGCGAGAAAATGGTTGAAATTCCATCTATTTAAAAACAATTTTGCTGAGTCGGGTTGTGAATAATTTTTCAAAGGCATGTCTCTTCTTGTTTGCGGTAAAGCTTACCTCCAGCTGCCTCAACAATCATTACAATTTATTTTTTCTAAATGTTGACTATAACATTAGTGGCCATGTATTTCGTGAGTTGAGGTTCAGAAGGGTATAGGAATGTCGAAATTAAAGGTTAAAAACAGCGCTTGCTCTATAGTTGCAGTTTTCTTTGCTGTTCTCCTTCTGGCAATTCCCAACGCCTGCGGAGCATCACAAAAAAAATACGTGCCCGTTGGATTTGACTCGACGGTTAAAGCGGTGATGGAGACGTGGAACGTTCCGGGAGTTGCCATTGCTGTTGTTACCAAAGAACACGGATCATTCACGAAAGGCTATGGCGTGCGTCAGTGGAACCAAGCCGCTCCGGTAACTCAAAAGACCGCCTTTGGTATTGCATCAATTACGAAGACATTTATTGGTGTTGCGATCGGTACATTAATTGATAATGGGGAAATAAGCCTTGATGATCGAGTTGTTGACCACCTTCCCTCGTTTCAAGTTGCAGATCCGTGGATAAGCCAACATATCACTGTGAGGGACCTGCTCAGCCATCGTTCAGGTATTGAAACGTATAATGATATTTTTGAGCAATTCGGCAATATGTCGCCAAGAGATGTCTTGTATCGGATGAAGAAAGCAGGGCAAAGCATAGATTTCCGCAGCGGATTTGAGTATAACAATATCGGTTTCGCAATCTTGGCAGAGCTTATTCGTGCAAAGACTGGTTATTCGTGGGATACCTATATTACTGACCGATTGTTTAAACCCCTTGGGATGAACAATAGCTATCCCTCGCCACGCTCATTCATGAAGCCTAACGCTCTATTCACGTCAGGTGACGGCTGGTCTGAGCAAACACCTCGTGGGCTCGATACGGTAACAAGAGATGTTGCGATACCGCACGCTATGTGGCCGCGTGGAACGCAAGAACTGTTTCTGGGACCGCGCGAGGCCAACAACCGGCATATACATATTCACGTTACTGGTATTGATCCTTCGCAAAGCGTTTTCGCGTCAGCCAATGACATGGCGCTATGGTCAGAAATGCTTCTCAATAATGGCGCTTTGAATGACATTCGCATCCTATCTGAGAAAACATTGAAGGAACTGCGCGCGCTAACAACAGTAACGTCACCTCAGATGCTTTTTGAAACCAAAAACAAAAATGCACACGATAAATCATTTGATAATATTGGCTATGGCGCGGGTATGGCTGTTGCATCATACGGTGGAGAGTTTTGCTTTGGTCATACCGGTTTAGAGCTTGGCTACGAAGCAAAGCTAGTAATCTGCCCTGATGTAGGTGTGGCTGTTTTTGTAGTAGTCAACAATCGACTTTATATTTCGGGGAGTCACCAAGTAATCATTCAAACGCTACTTGATTGGCACATGAGGCTTCCTCCTACTGATTGGAATAAATCTATTTTTGCACAAAGTCTTAAGCGTCAAGAAAGAGTAAGCGCTAATTCGCAGCGACTTCGCAATGTATCCGCGAAAGCCAATTTCGACAAACCGGTTAAACCAAATGACTATGTTGGTTTATACAGCCATCCAGTCGTCGGAAACTTAACAATTAGAAGTACAGAAGCTGGTTTAGTTGCGCGTTTGAGTAACGAAGCAGGATGGGTGCTAACACCATTTAAGGCTGATACATTTGCAGCAGAATGGACTGGCCCTCGTGCTTATATCAGCTTGTTCAATTTCTTGCGAAGCGAAACTGGCAAAGTCGAACGTGTAGTCGTGCCGGATTACCAGGTGACCTACACACGTCAAGACTGACGCTTATGCGGTTCTTCGATAGAAAGACATTATGACTGTGATGGAAGGCAATTCGTTTCAGCCAACGGACCAGACATGGTTCGGACATCCGAAAGGCGTCTTTCTCATTGCGCTTACGGAGTTTTGGGAGCGCTTCAGCTATTATGGCATGCTCGGACTTTTAGTTCTATTCCTGACCGCACCGATCGCTAAGGGTGGCTTTGGTTGGGATAGTAAACCAGCAATATTATTATTCGGATTTTATTCGGGCCTTGCATTTGCCACACCATTGTTCGGCGCATGGTTGGCAAACAACTACCTTGGCGAACGCCTTTGTATCGCAATTGGCGGCATTTTGCTTGCCCTTGGTCACCTTTTGTTGACAGGCCCCCACGCTATTCCAGATTTAATATCTCTATTTGTCGGCTTTGACGTCAACACGATATTTGAAGCAGCCGACATCAGACTCGGTGCACTTACAATAAATGAGCAAGGCGCACAGATTTTACATGATGTCCTAAAAGAACAAGGCGTTGCTTCAGGCTTCTTCGCTATTTCCCTTACTTACACATTAGTCTCGGGGTGCTTCTATCTTGGTTTGTTCTTAATCATTATCGGCACGGCACTGATAAAACCGACGATTTCCTCAATCGTGAGCCGACTTTATCCCGATAGCAGTGCGACGCGAGACGCAGGCTTTGCGATCTTTTTCATGTTTATTTATATCGGTTCGATTTCAGCAAACTTGATTGCAGGATTTCTGGGGGAGAAGATAGGCTGGGTATATGGCTTCGGTGCTGCCGGCGCAGGCATGATATTCGGTATCACCCTATATCTCTTGAAGCAAAATGCTTATTTGGGCGACCTCGGAAAAACCCCTTCTCGACCGCCGGACGGCCCCAGGAAAGCACTCACGCGCCAGGAACGGGAACGACTTTATGCGATTGCCTTGCAGGGACTGTTCACTGTCATTTACGCCGCAGCTTTCTACCAAAAGGGCGGATTACTGACGTTATTTGCGCGAGATGACCTGGACCGAACAGCATTCGGCTTCACGGTCCCGGTAACGTGGCTTTTGATCATCAGTACGAGCGTCTTCGTCGCCCTTGCACCAGCATCAGGACGCCTATGGAAATATCTCGACCAACGCGGAATGAACCCAAGCGCGGCTATTAAGCTCGCTATTGCACTTGGTTTAATGACCACTGCATACGTGCTAATGTCCGGTGCAGGTCTGCAAGCGAAGAGCTCTGGCACGGCCTCGCTTTTGTGGATGGTGCTCACATATATGCTCTTTGGTCTGGCTGACTTATTAGTTTGGCCAATTCAGATTTCATTGGTAAGCAAATTAGCGCCACAGCGCTACACAGCTTTGTGTATTGGGGGTTGGTACCTCACGGTTGGACTAGGCACCTGGTTAAGCGGCGTCATTGCAGTCTCTCTCGAAAATCTTGATCATTTCACTTCTTTTCTTGTTCTCTCAGCGTTAACAGGGGTTAGCGCAGCACTTCTGCTTGTTCTATCGCCCCTGTTGAAACGCCTTTCTCATGGCGGTGAAGGAGAACCCAATTCATTGAAAGACGATAAAGATGAACCTGCTATTACTTAGTTGCGGATCACTGCATGGTGGAAGCTTTTTAGAATACGCGCGAGAATGGTTAGAGGAAATTCTTCCAGAGAAAGGCTCAACACTATTCATTCCTTATGCCGAATATAGTTTAGATACCTACTTAGCAGAAGCGAATGAAGCGCTAGAAAAGTTTAACCGCAGCTGTATTTCGCCTCATAAAAGTAGTGATCCAATAGGGGCATTAGATGAGTGCAATGCGATTCTGACCGGTGGCGGTAATTGCTTCAGGTTGCTTGAAAAGTTGCACCGCACAGGACTATCCAGCGCTATTATCGAGCGTGTCAGAAATGGAATGCCTTACGTCGGCGCCAGCGCTGGTAGCAATATAGCGTGCCCTACAATGTCAACGACAAATGATATGCCTATTGTCTGGCCAAAAACGCTTGAAGCACTTGGTCTGGTGAACTTTCAAATTAACGCTCATTATCTTGACCCAGACCCCAACTCGACGCATATGGGCGAGACGCGTGAAACGCGCATTTCAGAGTTCCACGAAGAGAACGAAACGCCCGTTGTCGGACTTCGAGAAGGCTCAGCGATTCGGGTGATAGACAAAAAAGTGTTGATTTTAGGCACACAAACGGCACGTCTATTCAAGCGTGGCGAAGCCGCTATTGAATTAGATCCAGAGCAAGATATTTCAGAATATCTTGTAACTTAAATTAGGGCGTCATTTCGGGGATGAAAAAAAGTGGCGTATCACAAGCAACCGTGGCCAAACATGCCGGTGTTTCAAGCATGACGGTATCGCGCGTCTTATCGACACCTGAAATTGTCGATGCGGATACACGTGAGCGCGTTTTGGCATCCATTGTAGAAACAGGTTATGTTGCAAACAAACGCACACGAACAATATGTGTTTTGATATCTAGCATTGCCAATAACACTTTCACAGAAACTGTCAGCGGGGTCAGCGAGGCGGCAAGCTCAGCGGGGTACGACATTATCCTTGGCGATATTGGCTATTCCAAAGACCAAGAAGTTCAAGTTGTAAGCACGATGCTAAGTCGTCGCCCAGATGGAATAGTCATATCGTCTACGGATCACACACGAAAAACAAAAACGCTTCTTAAAAACGCCGGGATCCCTATTGTCGAAATATGGGATTATCCCCAACGACCCGTTGATATGGTGGCGGGTTACTCTAACATCGAAGCTGGAGAGCTTGCGGCTGATTATTTCTATGCGAAAGGTTATCGACGTTTCGCCTATTTTGGAAATGAGTTCCAAAGAGACCGATCACGCTGGGAAGGGTTCTGCGAACGAGCAAAAGACCTAACTGGGAATAGTCCTCAATTCATTCACGCTCTATCATCAAAAAACGGAACGCATAGTTTCAAAGCTGGCGATGAATTTTTTCGTCACTTTAAAACAATGAAGAAGAAACCGGATGCTGTGTTCTGCTCCAGTGACGTCCTTGGCGCTGGTATTATTTTCTCAGCTGCTCGGCAGGGAATTCCAATGCCAGATACGGTTGCTGTGTGTGGCTTTGGTGATAGTGCGTTTGCAGAAGCCATATTTCCGGCTTTAACAACTATTCGTGTACCTGCATATGATATGGGGGTGCAGGCAGGCAGTATGATCATTGCCGAAAACAGTGGTCAGCGCGTTATCGATAAAAAAGTCAAACTAAGCCTTGAGATTGCGGAACGGCAGTCAACATAGCCCACATCTTGTCAAAGATACACTCTCTGGCCCCTAGCGAAAATCAATTTTCCGTTATTGTGTGAAGACCATGCAGCAGTAGAACCGTCAGCAAATCGACAAGGCGTTTCGAATTATAGCAGTCAAAAAAGCTATCCTAATATTCCGGTCGCCAACGCCTTGTCATTTGCCGCTCATACAGCTTTTGATAAAACTTCAATGTAAGAGACCTGCGGCCTGACCTGAGACCCAATTGGTCCCTCATTTGAAAGAAGGTTCGTCAATTTATGCTCCGCTCCCCAATTTGCCCTAGCCAGAAGATAGAGTTTTCCGGCTCTGTTACCTTGGCGCGCTGGCTGCGTCGATGTGGTTGGTGAGCGTTATCGGCGGTTTGTTTCCGAATGCGCGATGCGATATTACCTCATTATAGTGTCTAAGCCAATCATCCAACTTTTCTCTAGCATGAGCAAGGGTCGAGAACCAGCGCGTGTTTAGGCGCTCTGGACTTACCGGATGGTCCGCCCTTTGAGGAGAACAAAACAGGATAGCACACCCAAATCGCTGTTCGCTTATCCTCGCTTGCAAAACAAAATGCGGATCAACCCATTTTGATGTTCGGAACGTCGTTGACGACGCCAATGGTTTTTGTTCAAGTGGTTCAATTCGTTATTTGGTTGATAGAAGCTGATAATAAATATGGCTGACATCGCTGGACATCAACGCCATACAAGCAGTGTTCATTACGACGTCGAGTACGCAGTCTTTACGACCGTGTAAAACTCAGCTGCGTAGCGCCCTTGCTCGCGAGAGCCATAAGATGAGCCTTTGCGTCCGCCGAAGGGCACATGGAAATCGACACCGGCCGTAGGTAAATTGACCATTACCATTCCAGCCTGACTGTCGCGTTTAAAACTGGTCGCATGAGCCAGTGACGTTGTGCAAATACCCGCTGATAAACCGAATTTGGTTTCATTTGCTAATGCCACTGCATGCTCATAGTCCTCGGCGCGCTGAATAACAGCGACTGGTCCAAAGATTTCTTCCGTTGCCACCCGCATCGTTTCGCTGAAGTTTGAGAATAATGCCGGTGCAAAGTAAAAACCAGGCGTCTCAAGCGTTAAAGCTTCACCGCCACAGACCAAGTCGGCTCCTTCACTCTTACCGATATCAATATATTTAAGGGTTTTCTCAAGCTGGGTTTGATCAACGAGTGGACCTATGTCGACGCCCTTATCCAGTGCATTTCCAACGACCAACTCGTTCATACGAGTACGAATCGCACTAAGAAATTTTTCATAGATGCCGTCTTCAACAATAAGCCTTGACGACGCGGTACAGCGCTGACCGGTTGAAAAAAATGCACCGTTAATTGCACATTCAACAGCAATGTGAAGGTCAGCATCATTCATCACGACAAGAGGGTTTTTGCCGCCCATCTCTAGTTGGAACTTTTTCATTTGTTCAACACATCGAGACGCAACATGCCGTCCTGTCTCTACTGATCCCGTAAACGTAACTGCATCAATTCCAGGGTTGGTCAATATCTCTTCACCAACTTCGCGGCCCCTACCCATTACCAGATTAAAAACACCCGGAGGAGCACCCGCCTCCACAATAATTTCCGTCAACGCATGAGCGCAGGCCGGCGTTAGGTTCGCGGGTTTAAACACAACGCAGTTTCCGTATGCCAACGCGGGAGCAATCTTCCAAGCTGGAATGGCAATCGGAAAATTCCACGGTGTGATGATACCGACGACACCAATAGGTTCGCGAGTCACTTCAACGTCAACGCCTGGCCTCACGGAGGGGAGCTTTTCGCCAACCAAGCGTAAGCATTCTCCGGCAAAGAAATCGAATACTTGAGCTGCACGTACCGTTTCTCCGACCCCTTCCGCTAGGGTCTTCCCTTCTTCGCGGGAAAGTAATCGTCCAAGCTCTTCTTTGCGATCGTGGATCGTTCGCGCAACCTTAGACAATAAACCTGCACGTTGGAGGATTCCCGATCGAGACCAGGACGCAAATGCACTTCTAGCAGCCTCAACGGCTTCAGCGACATCTGAAACACTACCGAGAGCAAAAGCACCAACTATATCGTCGGTGTCAGACGGATTAATGTTATTCGAGTATTCTTCGCCTGTTACCCAACTGCCAGCAATGTAGTTATGGTGTTTCTTTGTCACGCTCAGGCACTCACTTTCAAAACAAGCTAGGAAAACTTTAAAGCCACAGTTTTTATTAGATCGACCCGCCAGATAGAGTGTTGTTTTCAACCGTTTTTAATCCAACACGCTCTCTAAATACCGCCATTCGTTCTTCCGTTGGCGGATATGTTCCGGGCAAGGGAGCACCATTGCGCACCTCATCTATGATGACGCCTTCGATCTGCTCTTGCTCATACGCATTATCTGCCATTTCGTCAGCG
>JBCCOS010000027.1:0-19678 GCA_039025235.1 Pseudomonadota bacterium | reverse complement strand
CTGACGACGATCAATAGTAATGTAAGCCCGCAACAAGATACCTACGTATACGATCCGATGAAACCAGTGATGAGTAGCCAGGAGGTTATCTCGTTGGCATCTGTGCCAGATACGCACCTCCAAGCGGCGCGAGAATCTCGCAAAGATGTTCTCGTTTATACATCGGAAGTGCTTGATCAGCCATTGGAAGTAACCGGTCGAGTTGGGCTAGAATTGTATATTTCATCTAGTGCGGTAGACACTGATTTTACAGCATGGCTTGTTGACGTTGGTCCTGATGGCAAATCGTATAACCTTCAAACTGGAATTTTAAGAGTTCGGTATCGTGATGGTTGGGATAAAGAGGTTATGATGGAGCCGGGACAGATATATAAGATCTTCATCGATCTAAATGCGATCAGTCATGTTTTTATGCCGGGACATAAGGTTCAATTGGCTGTCTCTAGCAGTAACTTTCCAAAATTTGATCGTAACTTGAATACCGGTGGTGATAATTTTACTGAAACGGAGGGAGTAATTGCAACTAACTCCGTTCACTATGGTGCTAACTATCCATCGAAGTTAATTCTGCCAATAGCAAATTAGCATGAGGCGCCAAACCATGAGCTTGCTCGTGGTTATTTGTTATGATTATCCATAATCGCCCGCAGCTTATCTTCCGGCAATTCGAAAAGCGTGAGGCTATTAGCACCGGTCATTGTTTCTGCAGCAACCATAGCATTGACGACTGCTTCTTCAGTTGCCTGCACCGTCGCATCAAAAATTGGTGTAAGCCGATTATTTGGGTACATTGATAAACTCGTGGAAACGTTATTTTCGCTGATCTTGCCAGTTTGTGCTGTAGAGAAAGCAATAAATATATCTCCAGACCCATCATTACTCACAGCGCCTAGCCACCCTAGTCCCAATGATGGTCGCTTTGCGACACGTTTTAGTTGGTGCGGTAACAATAGTGCATCAGTTGCGACGACAATAATAATCGAGCCGTCCGGACCACCGTCTTGCTCGGGTAGACTATTTTCTTTGCATGCGGGATAACTTCCCCAACTGAAATCTTGGCGTAGGCGAGGATCCTCAAAACAAGGCATCGACACTTCATGAAGTTCTTTAACAGGAACATCAGCAATTCGCTTAAGATCAGTCCTTGAACCATAATTGCACTGGACAAGCACACCGACGGTATATGTGTTGCCATCGACTGTTACCAAGCGCGATGAGGTGCCGATACCGCCCTTAAACTCATTACACACCATGCCGGTTCCGCCACCAACGGCTCCTTCAATGACCGGTCCTGATTGAGCTGAACGCATAGCATCGAACGCATGCTTCTTTTTAACGTGAAAACCATTTATGTCACTGAAGAAGCCGTCATAGGTCTCGGCCGTTATCGGGACATGCCAGTCCTCCGACCACCCCTTGTCAACCATCCATTCAACGGCAGCATCCCGAACGATGCCAACCGAGTGGGTATTCGTAATTAAAATTGGACCATCGACGACCCCGCGTTCCTCAAGCCATGTGGTCCCGGTCATTTCACCGGACGCGTTAAGTGTAAACCAGGCTCCAAAAACTGGTTCCGTGGATGTCTTGCCACGAGGATGAATGGCGGTAACGCCGGTGCGCACGGGACCATGCCCACGTCTAAGCTTGCCTTTACCTTTAATAATCGTCGCATGCCCAACCTCTACACCTGCAACATCGGTTATTGCATTCAAAGGACCGGTTTTGCCTAAAAAAGGCACTCCAAGATCGCGCGCACGATCCTTCGCCACCGCCGTCAAAGGCGCCGCAATTGCTAAGCTTAGCGTTACTGCACCGATAAGCAGTTTACTGAATCTTGTTTTCATTTAGGGCGCCTTTATTCCAAATGTAGAGATTGTTGGGCAGGATATAGTGTTAGTAGTGTGCAAACGTTAGCGTGGTCGATCGGCAACAACATCCAACTACTCATTCTCAACTTTCGAACCTGTATAACGCAAACACTTTTGCCACAACACTCATCTTTAATATTTCACATCGGAATATGTCTTGGGGTTAAGGCTTTGTTGGTGTCATGATCAAGTTTATCAGTACTTCCAGAATCGGATCAGCCGACCTGCTTTCATGCCAGTATGCGTTTACGCTTAAGACTGGGGAATCGATAGGGCATGGCAGTACCTTAATTGGTAACTGCTTACTCATTTCTTTTGCTAATAAAGTCGGGATGCAGGCAAGGTGTTTCGATTTTAAAATTAGGGGTGGAACCATCAAAAACGACGAAACCGTCGCTATTTCACGCCGAGCAATTCCTCGGCTCTGAAAAACTAAGGTGTCGTGTAGCGCTAGTTTATTATTCATAAGCCGTACAATGATATGCTCTGCGGCTGTATACTCATCTAGAGAAAAACTACGTTTTTTGGACCATGACTCTTTGCACGCGATACAAGAATAGTCGTCTTTTAACAGTAGCAAGTTTGGCGGGCGCCCAAATTCAAAGACATCGCCGGCGATCAGTAAATCTAATTCACCGCGTTCAAGTAAGGTATCCGCATGGGGGGTGAGGGGAAGAATTTCAAAACTCAAGTTTTGGTAAACCGAGCGCAGCTCTTTCACTGCGTTAACTAAGAATACAATGCTTGTGTATTCAGTAGCCATTATTCGCAATCTTCGTTTCACGCCCAGATTTGTTAAGTTAGGACGCTGAAGGGACAGACGACGACTCCTCTCCAGAATATCGCGCACCTGTTCTGCGAGGCTCTCTGCGAAAGGGGTCGGGACGACATTTCTCCCGCTACGCACGAAAAGTGGATCTTCGAAGTGTTCGCGCAGTCTATTAAGGCTCCAGCTTACTGCAGATTGACTAAGGTTTAGCTGCTCTGCTACCCGCGTGACGCTTTTTTCAGTGAGCAAAGCGTCTAAGCAAACCAGTTGATTCATATCAAATCGGTCGAGTCTCATACACTCTCGCATGAATAGTTTTGATGGTTGCTGTCGAAAATATTCATTTTTTTGGAAATTGCTAACAGTTTATTAAATTTTCAGGACATTGGAGAGTTATGAGTTGATGTATGTCTAACGCTAAATTTGAGGCGATGGCCCGAGAAACGATAGCTGGTGCGTGTTTGGGGAGAATTACCCTCCCAGCAGGACATCGTTTTACGATCTCCAGGGGCGAAGGCGCTTATATTTTTGACGCTAACGGCCAGCGTTACCTCGATCACCTGATTGGTAGTGGTTCCAGTGTGCTTGGTCATCGTCATCCCGCAATAACAGAAGCGATAACGCAGCAACTTCAACGCGGTACGAACTATTATTATCTGGACGAAGTGGCTATCGAACTGGCGGGACTTCTGTGCGAGGCTATTCCCTGTGCCGACAAGATTAAATATGTGACGAGCGGAACAGAGGGTACTGATGTTGCGCTGCGTGTGGCCCGGGCGTATACCGGACGGCAGAAGATCCTTAAGTTCGAAGGTGCGTATCATGGCTTTCACGACTACGCCATGCAATCAAGTCAATTCACGGATCCGACAAAAGTAAAGTCTTACCCCGAAGCAATATTGGATTCACCGGGCATACCCGATGCCCTTCTGGGCACTGTTCTTGTTGCTCCATTCAATGATGCGGAGACCCTCGCTCGTATAATAGATCAACACAAGCATGAAATTGCTGCCATTATTGTCGAACCTTTCCAGCGCACTGTTGCGCCGCTGCCCGGATTTTTATCTGAAGTTCGCCGACTATCAACTGAAAACGATATAATATTGATTTTCGACGAAGTTGTGACGGGCTTTAGGTTTGCTTATGGCGGGGCTCAGGAGAGATATGGTGTCATTCCAGACCTTGCTGTTTTTGCTAAAACCATAGGGGGCGGCTTTCCGTGCGGTGCGATCGCGGGAAAGGCGCAATACATGGAACTGCTTGATCCTAACTCGGATGACCCGCGTACGATTTTCTTTACAGGTACCTATAGTGGAAACCCAATCACATGTGCCGCTGGACTTGCTACATTGAAGGAGCTTTCAAAGCCCGGTGTTTACGATCAATTAAACGGGTACGGAGATGGCTTGCGAAAAGGGCTTGAGGAGATTTTTCAGCGGCGAGGTATTCAAGCTCAAGTTCATGGTGATGGGTCGGTTTCAGATTTCACCATTACGGATATCCCGGTTGTAGACTATCGTTCGGAAATGTCCGGCGATGTCGAGCTAAAAACCCAGATTAAGATGGGGGTTATCGAGCGAGGCGTGTTTGCTCCGTACAAGCTATACGTTTCAACGATGCATGGCGACGAGGAGTTGGCGACCGTGCTTCAGGCGTTTGACGATGCTGTTGTGGATGCTTTCACTTCTTCCGTGGTTCGGAACGAGTCCAGTGTTGCTGCTATGACATTTTAATGTGTCTCAAATTATAGGTCTCGTACAATGAAATATTATGTCGTCGCTATGATCGATATGACCGAGCCGGATTGGTTTGAGGAATACGCTCAAAAAGTCACACCAATCGTCGAAAGCGTAGGAGGCCGCTTCTTAACGCGCACCAAAGAATTTGTGTGTTTGGAGGGTCAGCGCCAAGAGGATCAGCTTATAGTCATACTGCAGTTTCCTTCTCAATCTATCGCTGTGGATTTTTTTGATAGCGAGGCTTACCGCCCCTTCCGCAAAGTTCGTCGCTCAGGCTCGCCAGGAACAGTATTTTTGATGCCAGGCAAAGATGATGCAAATCAAGCGAGTATTTAGTTTTGTTCTTATTTCGTATGATTGTCAGCAATCGCTGTATAAATGAACGAACTAGGGGAGGTCATGATGTCTGATTGTATATATCGTATGCCAACCTATTTCGGGACGTCACCCGGGCCTCGCTGGAAGCGCGATGATAAACGTTTCGATAATGATAAGCGGCGTTTTACCGAGATTGGTGTCAGTTTCCTTACCCGAGCTGAACAGCTTGCACCAATGTTACCTCCAGGTTTCTGCCTTGATGGCGAGCCTATTGTAACGGTTAAATGCACATATATGACCGAGATCGCTTGGCTTGCAGGGCGTGGTTATAATGTGTTGGGTGTTACTATTCCAGTTAGGTATCAGGGGGGGAATGATGTCGCTCGTGGCCCTCTGGTCTTGGTGTTATGGGAAAATTTGACCGATCCAATTTTGACGGGACGCGAAGAGGTTGGTTTTCCTAAAATCTATGCGGATATTCCCGATGCTGTCGTTTATGATGATAGTGCTCACGTAACTGCAAGCTGGATGGGATTTAGGTTCGCTGAAGTATCTTTGATGGAGATGCAAGAGGTGACGGAACCCAGTTGGCCAGAGACAGGCAATACCGTTGAGGCAAAGTCTAAAAGTGAACTTAACGGAATGCTCTGCTATAAATATGTTCCGAAGACTGGTAATCGAGGGACCGCTCATATAGAGCACGCGACAATATCATATCTTCCTTCAACAGATCATATGACACTGCTAGAAAGTTTTGTTGGTACAGGGCAAGTAAGATTCAACAAAGCCCGATGGGAAGACCTGCCGACACAGCATCATATTGTTGATGCCTTTGCCTCACTGGATGTATTAGAATATCGCGACGCGCAAATGCTCCGCTACAAAAGTAATGGAGGTCTTGTGGACGTGCATGACATGCATGTTTTAACTTAGAAAGCGATGCTATATTATCGAACAATCGGTATGCTGTTGAAAAAATTATATTTGTCTAAAGCTTGGATAAGTGAATGATTGTTGATCTTATTGATCACCCCGATGCCGTCGAGCAGGTTACCGATTGGATCGACACACAGTGGGCTAATTTATCAGGACGTAGCCGAGAGGAAACGCGCGCACGTTTTTCCAAGGGCATTGAACGCAACCGTCTCCCTGTCACCCACATCGCCCTCGCGAATGATAAACCGGTCGGCTTGGCATCCTTACGCAGCCGCGATTCTTTTGATTTTTCACCCGATGCAACGCCGTGGATTTGCAACGTTTTCGTTGATGAAAACGCTCGTGGTAGCGGTGTCGCAGATAGACTTTGCAGTTCTCTAGAGAAACTAGCAGTGACGTTGGGCTATGGTGAGGTTTTTCTTGGCACGTTTATGCTTGAGGGCTCTTTATATCATCGAAGGGGGTACAAAGAACTCACCCGTATTGAAGCATACGGCGAGTTAACTGCTGTATTGCGAAAGTCGCTTCGACCATCATAACGACAACAGGTGACTGGAGAGAAATGGGATGGTTTACAATGCTTCAAGCATTAATGGTTCAATCAACTTAGAAACGGGTCGGCACTTGATTGCGTCGAAGTGGCGCCAAGACGGTAAATCCCAACGGGATATCATCAGTCCTGTTTCCGGCCTGCGGATTGGAACTATTCCACTTGGTGAAATTTCACACGTCAATGAAGCAGTTTCTAGCGCGCGCGTTGCATCCAATCGTTTCAAACAGAGCTCGCGACAGGATAGGGCCCGTTATCTAAGGCGCGTTGCCGACAGAATTGAGGCTCGTCGACAGTCATTGGTACACTTACTAACGCTTGAACAGGGAAAACCCATAACGCAGGCAAACGCCGAGCTTGATATCTCACTATCGGCACTTAATCTGTCAGCAGAATATGCGTCGACAGTTACACCAAATGGTGTCACCCTAACAAATCCACTAAAACGAGCTTTTGTCGAGCTGCGGCCTCGCGGTGTTTATGGTGTCATCACGCCTTGGAACGCTCCGGCCGCTGTTCCCGTTTGCTATTATTTGGGACCGGGTTTTGCTGCGGGTAATGCGATCATTTGGGTCCCTGCACCGTCGACGTCGCTGATTTCGACGCAATTAGCAGAGTGTTTTCTGGAGGCCGATCCACCCGTTGAAGGAATTCTAAATCTCGTCATCGGCGAAGGGTCAGAAGTCGGTGACGCCCTTGTTGCCCATGAGGGTGTCGACGCGCTTGCGTTTACGGGAAGCACGAAGACAGGTAACGCAATTGCATCGCGCGCTGGTGCCAAACCTTTAGCTTTGGAACTGGGCGGCAATGGCCCAACAATCATCTTCAATGACGCCGATATCGAGCGGGCCGCTCAATGCAGTGCTGCTGCTGCGTTCGCAAATGCTGGGCAAATATGCACGGCGACAGAACGCGTTCTTGTCCATGAAGATGTGTATGATGAATTTGTAGTGCTTGCGACCGGTCAAGCAAAAGCGACACGTCTTGGCGACCCTTTTGATGTGAATACCACACTTGGCCCTTTGCATAATGAAGATACGGCGAAAAAGGTGGACAGTCATATTGCTGATGCTGTTCAAAAAGGGGGGAGGATAGTCCATGGTGGTCAACGCGCTGTCGGCTATCCAACGGACCTTTATTATCAGCCTACGGTTGTCGTAGATGTTGCGCCTTACAGTCTGCTTAATTGCGAAGAAACATTTGGGCCCGTAATTCCAATTTTGCCATTTAAAGATGACAGTATGTTGCGAACTCTAGTCGGGAAAAGCCGATATGGGCTATTCGGGTCTGTGTTTACAAAATCAATATCACAGGCAATGCGTTGTGCTGCAGATCTGCGTGTCGGTGTGGTCAATATCAATGAAATGAGTGCTTATTGGGAACCAGGTATGCCGGGTGCTGGTGCCAGTGGTTCCTTAAGTGGGACGGGGCGCTTTGGAGTTGAGCAGTCAATTCTAGGAATGTCAGATCATGTTACAATAACAATGGATTTAAACTAATTTATGGCAGAACGTTCTCAAGCATTGAAGCAAGTTCATCATACATGTGGGGCTTAGCGATCAAACCTCGGTTGCGTATTACCAAAGGGAAATCGTCACAATGTGGGTGGCCGGGTATTAATACGACAGCAAAGCTTTAAAGCCATACTAGTTGTGAGAAAACTCAAATTATGACTATTTTTATGCAGAATTCTCTTTGTTCTTCGTGGAATTGTTTCTTTCATCGATCATCTATGTATACAGATGATTAAATTATATGCTTGGTCTCGGGAGCTTTCGAAATGCCACTTAGTGAATTGTCTTCCCAAAATGGTATAGGACGTCCAACAGTTAATACTGTTGGTGTTGTTGGTCTTGGCGTCATTGGCTGCTCTTGGACAGCTTTAATCATCGCACAAGGCATTGATGTCGTCGCATATGATCCGTCCTCTGACGCTGAAAAAAGAGCCGCTGCGGAAATTGACGCGCAGGAACCTGCTTTGCGTGCACTTGGCCTCACGGCAGAACAACGTGGCCGCTTTACGATGGCCTCATCGATAGAGGAGGTTGCCAGTCAAGTGGACGTGATTCAAGAAAATGGTCCGGAACTTCTTGATGCCAAACGCAAACTGATTGCCCAAATCTCCCAGCTTGCTCCACCAGATGTTGTTATTGCTTCAAGTACTTCTGGAATTATGCCGAGTGACTTTTCCAGCGAGGCCGTTGCACCGGAACGTGTCTTGGTCGGTCATCCCTTTTTACCGGTAACGATCATGCCCTTGGTTGAAGTCGTGGGAGGTCAGTTGACTTCTCCGATCGCTGTAAATTGGGCATCGCGTTATTATGAAGCTCTCGGCAAGAAGGCGGTCGTTCTTCAACGGGAACTGCCAGGCTTTTTGGCGAATCGATTTCAAGTTTTAGTCTTTGAAGAAGCGCTTAGTTTGATCGAGCGTGGCGCTGCAACTGTTGAAGATATTGAAGCTATTTTTACAGATGGAATTGGTCTGCGTTGGAACCTTTTTGGACCTATTTCACTTCTTACACTTGCTGGTGGCGAGGCAGGAATAAAGGACACATGGAAGCGTTTTTCGGGCCATCACTCAAGCGTGCGGGACTCAATAGAGCGTCTTGATAACGCAGCTCTTGCAATCAGTCTTGTCAAAGAACAATCAAAATACTTGAGCGCGGCCAATGACCCTGCAGGGACGAACGCATTGCGGGACCGACTTCTTCTTGCCGAGTTAAAGTCGCGTGTGGGGAACGGTGAATAGGTAGGGACTGAGCGGGGTACTCTACTTAAGCCAATCTTTGTCTGAGTTGATCTTCGCCCCGATTGGTCCCTCATTTAGAAGGAGAGCTCATCATAAGGTGATCTGCTCCCCAACTTGCCCTCGCTAGCGTCTTGCGAATATAGCAGCATTTATCTGGATTTGGATTATCGTCGAGTTTAGCCTAGTTCATCACCATTTCGAAACGCATGGAATCTTTGATTGGTTACACCGATCGGCGTATTTAGACGCAATCTCTTGCACCTCGGCCATTAAGCCGCTGTCTAGGGTAATGGGCTGTAGTCCCAACCCAAGGAAGCGATCATTCGCAACGTGAAGATCATTTTCGTCGGCCTCGTTGCGAGGATTTTCAACAAACGCTATTTCAGCTCCCGTCTTCTCGGCAATCAATTTTGCGAGATCTCGGACCCTGTGGGTTTCGGTCATTTGGTTTAATATATTTACCCGCTCATTTTTCTGCGGCGGATTTTCCAAAGCGAGTTCAATACAACGACACGTGTCCTGAATATGAATAAAGGCGCGCGTTTGTCCGCCGGTGCCGTGTACGGTCATTGGATAATTCACAGCCGCTTGCATCAAAAAACGATTGAGGACCGTGCCATAGTCGCCGTCGTAATCGAAACGATTAATTAGGCGTTCATCCATTTTAGTTTCGTCGGTCTGCGTTCCCCAAACAATGCCTTGGTGAAGATCGGTTATCTGCAGGCCATCATTTTTATTATAAAAATGGAAGAACAGTTGATCCTGTGTTTTGGTTAGGTGATAAATTGATCCTGGATTGGCCGGATAGAGAATTTCTTGATCTTGAAAACCCTCACTTGTCTCAACTTTAACACTTAAATATCCTTCTGGGATTTTCATCCCGGCGGTGCCATATCCGTATACGCCCATTGTACCGAGATGAATGAGGTGAATGTCTCGATCACTCTCGACAATCCCAGACAGAACGTCATTTGTCGCGTTTAAGTTATTGTTCACGGTGTAGCGTTTGTGTTTCGGCGATTTCATTGAATAAGGGGCCGCGCGCTGCTCCGCAAAGTGGATGATCGCATCAGGCTCAAACTCATCTATCAGTGTTACCAAGCGGTGATAGTGTTCGCCAATCGTAAAGTTCTGATAACCGATTTCTTTACCAGTTAGCTCCTTCCAAACCGAAAGTCGCTCGCCCATTGGCTTTATCGGCGTCAACGAATCCACCTCGAGTTCGACGTCGATTTTCCGACGCGAGAGATTGTCGACAATTGTAACGTCATGCCCTCGTTTGGAAAGATATAAGCTCGTCGGCCAACCACAGAAACCGTCGCCGCCAAGCACTAATACTTTTGACATTAATTATAAGCTCCGAAAAATCCGATGTACCTGTCAGTATTTTTAGTATCTTTAGCAGTTTGTCTAATCGACTCAAGCCAAAGCTGCCCCGTTGCAAGCCGCTATTATTCATAAACAGACGGCAATCTCCTTGGCCAGGTTTTCGTGCGGCACCTCTGCCATCAGATTAGCTTCGTGATACTGCAGACGCCATGTGCCCATCGTCGATTTTGCGATGCTGAGATCTGCTCAAACCTATGCTTTACTGATCCCGCCCTCATCGCTCAAACGCACAGCTTCGCGGTAAAAACCCTCGGTAAAGATCTGTTCGGTCCCATCATGAATACCTTCTCAATTAATGGAAGCACGCTCAACTTTCCCGAAGCAAGTCCATTTGCGGCCTTATGTTTATTTTCGTGTTTGCAATACCTAGAAAATTGAGGAAATTTATTCTGACGCTCAGCATGACCTGATAGGTATGAAGCTATGAAATGCATTTTACACATTGGGACTCATAAGACTGGCTCAACGGCTATCCAGTCTGCTCTTTCGACATATGATGATGGGCGGAGCTTCTATGCTCAACTTGGGAATGCAAATCACAGCGTTCCACTTTACACAGCATTCAGTGAAAATTTCCTAGATTATCATATATGGAAGAAGCAGGGTGCAAGAGAGCATGAGATACGGGAAAAACGTCACTTAGCGCTAAGAGATCTGCAGCAACAATTAGCGAGGCGATCAAGAGAACAGATTATTCTCTCTGGGGAAGATATCAGCCTATTGAGTGAAAATGAGGCCCTTAGCCTGCTCGACTTGATCCGTACACATTGCGACGACATAATCGTTATCGCCTATGTGCGAGATCCATTGAGTTTTGCTGCGAGTTCGTTTCAGGAATTCGTTCAAGGCGGGATGGGGACCATACCTGAAATGATGTCGCCACGTTATCGTTTCCGGTTGGAAAAATTCGAAAATAATCTTGGTAAAGATAAATTGATTGTAAAATGCTATTCGCCCGCGTCATTAATGGATGGCGATATTGTGAAGGACTTTTGTGCGACTGTTGGGTTGGACTCTGGACAAATGACAAGGTCACACATTAACGAAAGCGTCAGCGTTCATTCTTTGAAGGCCATGTACCTTCTCAACCGAACAAATCCACTTCAATATGGCGATATGAAGTTGATCGAATGCCGATTACAGCTACTGCACATACTCAAAAGAGTCTTTAAAGATGATGCAAAGCTTAATCGATATAGGTTCGAAAAATTAGCCGACTATACTGAGTGTGCATGGTTGAAAAAAGAGTTTAATATTGAATTTCCCGGTACTGAAGAACAAAAAGAACCCATTCCGTCTTTGCAAGAATGGCTTAATGATTTTCCTGCTGATGCAACTGAAAAGCTCATTGATTTCCTTCATGCCAATGGCATTAAAGAAAATTTCGGAATGGACACTGTGAAAATTATTAATAGGATCTACTACTTAACACTCGAGGGGGGAAAGCTCATCGGGGATGGACTGGAATTAACGTTTAAGCACTTGATGGACAACGACGTGAATATGTTGCGCGACCTTGCGTTGAAGTATGAAAGTGGGAAATTGGTTTCGAAGGACGACGCATTGGCGCTCATGACGCTGGCGTTAAGGGGCCGACCTCATGGAACGCTGATTAAGCAGAAAGTATTTGAATGGGGTTCTGTGAAAGAGTAGATGTCCTTTGATTTTTCCTTAGGTTATAGGTTTTTTCGCTTACCGTTGTTCACCTTTGTTTTCGTTTGTCCAACGTGCGTACGGATCAACTCAGTTCATTTATCTCTATGAGTTTCATAAGATAACTTAGCCTACAAAACAGGCGAATAATACCGAAAGCCGCTCCGTTTCAAATGGAATATCTAGACAGTTTTTGGACTTTGATTCTCGCGTTTCGGCCAACAACCAAACGGGTGATCAACCGCTCATACTTGGTCTGAAAATGCTTCAAGCTGGGTGTCTTGCTAACCAAGGTATTCATTTCGGTAAAAGCAGCCACATAGCATAAAAGCGCTGGGACAAGTTTTTTGCTATATGGAAGTTATCTCAAAAACGCGCCAGACTGCTGTTTTTAAATAACGTAGCAAAATAGAGTTCTCGGAATGTCTAGTGTCAAACTTTCAATCGTTGTCATTATGTACAATATGCAAAGGGAAGCGCGCCGTTCCCTTTATTCACTTTCTAAGAATTACCAAGAGGGGATTGATGATCTCGATTATGAGGTCATCGTCGTCGATAATGGATCGGCACATAAGGTCGAAGAAAGTTTATTTTCTGAGCTTGGTCCCAGTTTTAAACATGAAGTAATCAAAGATGCATCTCCGTCACCTGTTTCAGCCGTAAATTCCGCTGTTAACGCGGCTCGTGGAGAAATTATCTGTATAATGATAGATGGCGCTCATATTCTGACGCCCGGTGTATTAAGATATGGTTTGCGCGCTTTCAAGTATTTTGAGAACCCTGTCGTCATTCCTCACTATTTTTATTTGGGACCTGGGTCGCAACGTGACTCTATCCAGCATGGGTATAATCAAGAGCGAGAGGATCGACTTTTGGAATCGATCAACTGGCCACAGGACGGGTATCGGCTTTTTGAAATTGGGCAGATCTATGGTGAAGACAATCGGAGTTGGTTTATGCCAAAGATTGAGAGCAATTGTATTTTTTTGTCGAAATCACTTTTTGATAGCTTGGGCGGAATGGACGAGAAATTTGATATCCCTGGTGGAGGTTTTGCGAATCCGGATTTATTCTACCGAGCAGCGCGATCAAAAAATGCGACTGTTGTTGGCCTCCTTGGTGAGGGAACGTTTCATCAAGTTCACAACGGAATAACGACAAATGATACGCCAAGAAACGCCCTTACCGCTTTTTACAAATACGCAAAGCAGTATGAAGAAATAAGGGGCGAAAAATTCAAGATTCAAGATTTTCGATATGAGTATATCGGCCACATGCCATCTATCAGTGCTGAATTGCATGCAATCAATAATTCGTATACGTCTAGTAATGAAACTTGACCAAAAAAAGCGTTTTATCCGAGGAGGGCGTAAGAGATTAACGATTGGATGCTAAGCATTTTTAGAACGTTTTCAGGCCAAGTGTGCGCGGTTTGCAACCTGTTTGGTGCAATTGCACAAAATTTATTAATCAGCACCGTTTGAAATTTTTCATGAGCGTTTGCGGTCGAAGTGTGTGCGGTTCGGCGCCTCTTTTGTTATTGGCGCAAACGCGCAAAAACAAAGACTTACAGCGGCACTTTGATTCCATGTGAGGTTGCGTCGCTGTAACACGGCGTTCTCAGTGATTATAAGCATTTCCAAGCCAAGTGTGTGTGGTTGGCGTTAAGGAAATGCGTCAAATCAACAACTTAAAGCGCCCTTCTGATTCCAATTGAAACGGAGGCGCTTTAGAGAGAACATCTCACTTTAAGTGGAGAGACTTAAAGGACTAAGCGTTTTTCCCCAAGACGGAGTCTGCCGCGGCGCCTCGGTTCAGATCGAGGCCCAACCAAGATCCCAACAGCAACGGCACTCAGTCCTGCGATTGCGGCAGTACGTAAGGGATAATCGACAAAACTATGGGCAATAACGATGAAAATGGAGATGCTGGCGGCTCTTTGTAGATTGGCGCCCGATGCTTTGGTCTTGCCCCAGGCGCGATATGAGGTAACTGCCCATAAAATAAGTGCAGTGCAGATAATAATTGCACCAAGGAGGCCAAGTTCGAGCGTGAATTCTAAATAATCATTATGCACATGATTAGCATATGTTGACGTGACAAAATTGGGGTCTTCATAGAGCGGGTAAAGTGCTTGATAGGCGCCAAGACCTGCGCCGATAGGAAAGCAATCGATAAGTGTTTGGAGGGCGCCTGCAAACAGTTGTGGACGTGCAAGCGTGCCATCTAAATTGACGACCGTGATACCAATATTCGGCAGAATGGGGCTAGTGGCAAAGGCATAACCTATTGCTGCCAAAACGGGCGCGCCGAAAAAAATAATTACCCCCCGTATCGAAAAAATGCGTGAAAAGGGGATACTGCGTGAAGGGCTATTGCGGGTACCAAGAAGGAGAGTGCTTGCTATCGCGACAGGGCCGAGCATGGCGTATCCGAAAAAGGATCCAGCGGCGAGAACACCAAAAACGAGCATCAGTGCGCCGGTGGTACTTGCGATTCTGACGGCAAGGTGGTGTTGATGGTTTTTTATATGTCCTATGAGCCCCGTCGTACCAACGACTAAAAACGGCAAGCACATGAGAAGAAATGCGCTATGATGATTGGCATTGGCAAACAAGCCGACTCCGGAGCCTCTATTGGTGACGGTGTAAAAGTAGAGATTGGATTGAGGGGGGCCAATGGCTTGGGCAAGACCCAATAAAGCGCTCAAGACACCTAAGCTGACTATTAAAAGCGGCAAATAAAGAATGAAGGGTCGCTCAGTCGCTAAGACATAGGCTGTTAAAATAAACAAGGCGAACGGCGGTAAGAAGTGAAAAAGGCCGGATGCCGTTTCTAACGGCGCCAAACTGACCGGCATGTCGGGTATAGGGTCATTTAAAAGGCTAAAACCCGTAAGTATAACGTCGCGATTTGGAAGTTGACTCCAGAAATCTGAGGGTAGGGGGATTAGTTGCAGTCCGGCCAAAAGCGGGCAAAGAACGAACAAGGCCGCAACCAATTTTTGTAATAGACTAAACGAAATATTCTTTTCACACCATAAAATAAAGACGAGAATAAGTGGAGCGACTGCCTGTAATAGTTGGTTTTGGAATTCACCACCATTCGCAGCACCACCCAGGACGATTACACCGGCAAGATATACAGTAAGTAAGAAACCAAATGTTGGCGAGTGTGTTTTGACGCTATGCATACGGAACATAATTATTCGTGCAAGGTTTCCGGGATGATAAAAAGATCTGGTTTCATTGTTAATTTTTTGAATTTTGGATTGATTCCAATCCTATTTTATAGGTTTGAGCCGTCGCTCTTCTCGCATACTCGCCAGGTTCGCTTCGCAATGCCAAATACTGGAATGCGCAATCCGTTGAGGGCGTTTCGAATTCTATTTCAAACACACCCCGTGTTGCTGATAGCGACTTTGGTGATAGATACATAATGGGTTCTTTTTCTCCGACGCAATGAATGGTCCAGGCAAAGCGTCCGCCTCGCGGTTTGATATATCCAGTCATTTCCGCTCGAAAGCGGTAGCGCCCTGGTGTCAGCGGCATAATCTGTTCGGCGAATGTCATCTGCCCCCGTCCTAAATAGACCGTATAAAGCCCATCCTGTGAGGTTTCAACTTTGTCTAAGTTGAGGGACCAATCGAAGGGAGGGTAGGGGTTCGGCTCGGTAAAGGCTGTATTTATAGGCCAGGTAAGATTGGATAATCGATCCTCCGGTAGGTATTGCAACCAGGCTATGAAGGCGCGTTGTTGATCGCCCGTTCGTAGGAGGTATTGCAAAAACCTCCTACGTGCGGCGGTGTCACTCACGAGGCTAAACGCAAAAAGTAAGTCAGGGTTCGTTTGTCGCTCGATCAAGATTGGCAGGATGCGTGAAATTATATCGTTTGAGGACGAAAAGGTTTCCAAGACAATTTCAGCGCCTTCTGGCGCTTGGGCAATATCTGCGAGAAGTTCGTAATATAGAGCTGCATCGCGACGATTGATACGGATCAAATGAACGATTGCTTCAATAGCTGTTTGATATTTGCCAGCAATAGCGGCATTTTCTGCACGCCACATCCAGGCCGGTTCGCTCCGGGGGTCGCGTTTTATTGCTGCGTCAAGAGCTGCCTTGAAGCGCGGCTGGTCGTTTTTTTGGGATGCATCTAATGCGGCTGCTAAAAGCGGCGTTGTCGCTAGGGGTGCTCGACGCAGCCAACGCTGGGGATCTTCAAGCAGCGCACCTTCAGTCGTTGCGAAAAAGTCTGGTTCCGGTTCGCGGTCAAGACCAGCGCCGTTGCGTAAGCCAGCGACCCAATACACGGTCGCTGTTAGAAAACACAACAGAAGCGTTAGGAAGCCTTTCGCAAACATGAGTATGACTCAAGCCGATTTGCGTACTGATAGGTCGGTTTCGTCAAAAATATCTACTTTACGATTGGTCGATTTTTTCTTTTTGGTTTTTGATGTCCCATCATCTCCATATACGTAGTCAGCAGAATAACTGTATCCATAGCCATAACCATGCCGGTTCGCTCTATGTTTGGTCAGCATAGCGCCGATAACATTTGCTCTGGCCGCGATCAGTCTTTCTATAGCGCGTGCAGCAGCCGGTCGACGAATAGCGCCTGCTTGTAAAACAAGCATCGTTGCATCGCATAAGGAACTGAGTGTCGGTGCATCGGCAAAACCCAGAATAGGGGGCGAATCGACAATTACCAGGTCAAATTTCTCCCGCGCTTTGTGCAAAATAGCCTGAAGCCTTGGGCTGGCCAACGCCTCAGCGGGGTTTGGAACGCGGGAGGTGCACGGCAGTAAATAAAGACCTGGTACTGCACCTGCGACGATCTCGTCCTCAAGTTCATGTGTGCCAGACAACAGACCCAAAATACCGACAGATGCACCTTTCCCGACGGTAAAAGATGGTTTGCGCATGTCGGCGTCGATAATCAGTACCCGTTTTCCGAGCCGAGCGAATGTTACACCGAGGGCCGCGCAAGTGCTCGTCTTGCCTTCCGCGGCGCGCACACTCGTTACAAGGAGACACTTTGGTGCACCGTCTGGTGTAGAGAATTGAAGGGAAATCCGAGCAGAAGCCATCGCTTCGGACATCATTGAGGCTGGGTCATCAATTAACTCCTTTAAGGGGTCGCCCAACTTGGAAAGAGGTGCTGCACCTAGCGCCGGGATCCCGAGTTTTGTTGGTAAATCCTCAGGTGATTTGATCGTATCATCGATATATTCCAACAAAAATGCTAAGCCTACGCCGAGCCCAAGACTCAAAATGGCGAATTGTATTAAAATGCGCGAGATGTTCGGCTCAAATGCGGCGGTTGGTTTTCGTGCTCGATCGACAATAGCGATCTGGCTCGCGCCAACGCCATCTGCGATGCTGATCTCTTTTAATCTTTGTAACAGTGCTTCATACTGAGCGCGATTTGTATCGACGTCGCGTTTGAGGATGCCGTAGTCTATCGACCGGTTACGCAAATTCTGCAGGGAGCCTTTTAAATCTTCAATACGGGCTTTTATCGATCGCTCAGTACTGGCCGCTGTTCGGTACTCGGCAGTGATGCCATTTACGATTCTGCTACGTTCCCGCTCGGCCTCGCGGTCGAGCCCATCGATTTGCGACTTTAGTCTCTCCAGTTCCGGAAAGTCGGCGTTATAGGTGAAACGCGTTTCATCATAGGCGGCGACCAAATCTGCTCGGCGTCGCGCTAGGTCCTCAAGCGTGCGACTTTCCAACGCTTTGCGTTGATCCGGCTTTTTCAACTCTCTCATCCGTATTTCGAGCGCAATGCGTAACGACTGCGCTTCAGCAAGTTGATCATTCAATGCTGTCAGTGACGTTGCGTCGAGCGAGCTTCCCACGGATGAGCCGCCGGCGCTTGAAAGGTCGATAATTCCTTCCTTAGCAGCATAGGCGACGAAACGTGCTTCTGATTCTTCCAGAGCAGTCTTTGCCGCCTGCAGGCGCTCGTCGATAAAGCTGCGCGCATAGGCCGTTGCATTATATTTTCGCTCTAGTGCCGCCTCGATATGGCTGTCCGCAACAGCGTTGGCGATGCGCGCCGCTTCCCCTGGGTCGGCAGAGATATATTTGATTTCTATGATCCGGCTTCGGCCAACAATGCCGGCTGAGAGATTTTTCTGTACTTTACTTGCGGCTTGCGCAACCCGCTCACCGCGATCCAATGTTTCTTCAACATAGCGTGCATCACTTGCTAGACCTAATTCTTCAACAACTCTTTCGGCAAGCGAACGGCTTTTCAAAAGAGTGTACTGCGTTGCCATGAATTCAGCATCAGCAACGAAACTCGGCTCAATGCTTGCCCCCTCCAAGATCTGTTTTTCTTGCGGTTGGATTTCAATTGTCGCCGTTGCGCTGTAGAGTGGGACCGTCTGTAGAATAACAACAACGCCAAGTGCCCCGCCTAAAAGACCAATTGCCAAGATAAGCCATCGCCACCGCAAAAGTGTTTTGAGAATATCCCAGAATTGAATGCCCGAAGCCTCTTCTGCGTCGAAACCCATTAGGTGATCGTCATGCCCGAATTCGCCAGGGCGGTTCATATGAGGAAAACCTTCGCGCCCCGATGTGTTGGAGAAGGCACTTCTTGGCGTGCCGTTCGAATTTGAAAATTTGTCGACGTAATCCAATTTCAACCTTGCATACTAACACTTAGCGAGCTGATCTTGCGCGTTGCAATATCCAACTCGACCATCAACCCTGAGCATGACAATATCAAGCGAAGTTGTATCCATGTCGTGCTAATACAAAACTGCTGTAAGGGGCAATAGAGCGTTCGGCAACAGCGATGCATGGCGACGCGATATTGGCCGCTGCATCATTAAAACTTTGAAATTTGGTGCCCAAACAATGCTTTTCCGCGGGCAGGGCGTGTCATGTGCTTTATCTCGGTTATTCTCTAAAGCCACGCCGGTTCAAATGGTATCGCTGAACGGCGTTCGTCTGAGGTGTAAAGCATTTAATGACGCGTAGATTAGTTGCGACTCTAACCGAAAAAGCTCTTAGGATGAGCTGCCTGAATCCGTGTTAATCATCGGCCTTTAAAAATTATCATCCGATTCTGAGAACATTCGCTTCTAATTGTAATTCGAGCCGTTTTACCTTAAGGTTTGATATCCAAAAGGAACAATAGTCTTATCGGGTTCGTTAGCGCATGATTGATCAATGCATCTTTTTCTCAAATGATTGTCGATAGTATCTGGTCTGACTATTCTCGGTTATCTCTTTGAAATGCACTACGCTCCTTATGGGTGGATTGGATACCTGTCATCGTATCCGTTTTCCGCGCTTTCAAAAGCGCTTGGTCTGCTTGCGGCGTCCCATACTAACGGTACTGCATTGACGCATTTAGTGATAAAGACGTCTGACGCGCTCATAAAAGACCGATTAAAAATGATGTTTTTCATCTCAATCATCGCGGTCAGCATTTGTTTATGTAATGGGCGTAGATCGTCTCTATATGAGGTTTTATCGCGCGAGGTCGATTGGGGGTGGGGCCCCAATCGACGGTCGCATCAGTCGCCATGACGGCGACCTAGAGCTCCGAGCAATTAATCAGAATCGGTTTTGTTTGCATTACATGCGAATTGTGATTCACCGTTTTTGGAGGTGAATCATGGGTCAATCGCTATCAAATGATTTACGCTGGCGTATGGTGCGAAGCGTTGAGCGTGGCAACTCTCG
>JBCCOS010000026.1:0-19827 GCA_039025235.1 Pseudomonadota bacterium | reverse complement strand
GCAAAGCCAGCGACTTGAGTATTGAAACACGTTTATTCATTGATGGTGAGTATAAAGACGCTCAGTCACAAGACCGTTTTGAAACGCTGAACCCTGCAAACGGAGACGTTATTGCGTCCGTGGTGTCGGGTGATGCATCGGATATTGATGAAGCGGTTGCCTCTTCGCGGCGCGCGTTTCGATCTGGGGTTTGGTCGCGGATCGAACCGCGCGAGCGAGCATCGATATTACAGCGGTTTGCTGATCTGGTCCAAGCACAAGCGGAGACGTTGGCGATTCTTGAAACGTTGGACACGGGCAAGCCTGTGCTAACGGCGCTCGAAGATGACGTTTTGGGTTCGATTGAGGAGATGAGGTATTTTGCCGAACTCTGCGATAAAGTCGAAGGGATCGTTACGGCGACGCGGTCGGACGCTCTTCACTATGTGTTGCGCCAACCGCTTGGTATTGTTGGTGCCATTGTGCCGTGGAACTTCCCATTGGCGATGGCGCTCACAAAAATCATGCCCGCGCTCGCTGCTGGCAATTGCGTTGTTTTAAAGCCCGCTGAACAGTCACCATTATCGGCGATCGTCCTTGGGCGGCTCTTTGTTGAAGCAGGTGGCCCCCCAGGTGTTCTAAATGTGGTTCCAGGCTTTGGGCATACGGCTGGCAAGGCGCTTGCGCTGCATAATGATGTGGATAAAATCGGGTTCACCGGATCCGTTGAAATCGGCAAGCTGATGCTCGTCTATGCCGGCCAGTCGAATATGAAGCGGGTAACGACGGAGTGTGGGGGCAAGTCGCCGCAGATTATTCTGGACGATGTTCGCGATCTCGATGCAGCCGTGGAAGGCGCCGTTAACGGCATATATTATAATCAAGGGGAGGTGTGCTGTGCGGGGTCACGTTTGCTCGTGCAGCGGGGTATTTATGATGAATTTGTTGATCGGTTTGAGAAAAAGACCCGTGAGACCATCGTCATGGGCCATCCTTTTGATCCGTCGACGACGATGGGACCTCTTGTCACAAGTGCGCATCAGAAGCGCGTTCTTGATTATATCGACCTTGGCAAAAAAGAAGGCGCAAACCTTGTTTTCGGCGGCGGCGAGGGGGCAGGTGAGCTCTCAAGCGGCGCCTATGTGGAGCCGACGCTGTTCTCTGGTGTTAATAACAGCATGAAGATCGTTCGTGAAGAGATTTTTGGCCCTGTGACCGGTGGCATGCCAATTGATGATTTATCGCAAGGGCTAGAGATCGCAAATGATTCCATATTCGGCCTGGCAGCATCGGTCTGGACCAGCGATGTGTCGCGCGCACACAGGTTTGCCCGCGACATGGAAGCGGGGGTCATTTGGGTAAATTGCTATGATGAGGGCGATTCGACGACACCATTCGGTGGCTTCAAACAGTCCGGAAACGGACGTGACGGTTGCGCAGAAACCATGCTGGAATACACACAAACAAAATCCGTCTGGACTGAAATTGGCGAGTAAATCGCCATTGTAAGGCGTTTGGCGCTTTTATCGTCCTTTAGTTTGGAAGTATGGATGACCGTAGAAACCGAAACGACAAAAGATGCGCAAAAGGATAAAATGTCATCCTTCGAAAAGTCATCAGCATACCGATATTATGTTCTAGTTATCCTGACATTGGTGTTTGCTTCTAACTACGCCGATAGGATGATATTACCTTTGCTTTCGCCAGTCTTGAAGGTTGAGTTTGGGTTATCTGATACGCAACTGGGCCTCTTAAAAGGTCTCGCTTTTGCCTTATTCTATTCGGCTTTTTCGATACCAATTGCATGGCTGGCCGCGCGCTGGAATCGCGTCAACATTGTGGTGGTTTCCCTGACCGTCTGGAGTGCTTTCACCACATTGGCAGCCTTTAGTACGAATTATATCCAACTTCTTTTAACACGTCTTGGTGTCGGTATTGGTGAAGCAGGTGGTATAGCGCCGATGCAATCCATTATCTCCGACTACTTCGCGGAAAACGAGCGCGCGCGGGCATTTGGGTTTTTTATGCTCGCAGTATGTCTGGGAGACTGCATCTCGCTCTTGGTCGGGGGCTGGGTTTTAGAAGAGTTTGGTTGGCGAAAGGTATTTTTTATCGTTGGTATTCCAGGGATCGTATTGGCGATACTTATGAAGCTTACGGTAAGAGAGCCAATGCGCGGGGCATCGGATTCTAATACCTTTAGTGCCCCTCCGACCGAAAAAAAGCACGATATTGGTTTCGATGGGGTCAAAGACTTTATTCCGACCGTCTTTGATCTATTTCGTATTCCCGTCTACCGTACATTCGTGCTTGCATTTACAGCGGCTCAAATAACGACCAATACACTGAGTAATTGGGATATAGACTTTCTTGCGCGATCATTTAATTTGGAAATGACGCAAATAACGGTTCCGTTGGCTGTTATAACTGTTTTCACATTTGGTGCTGGTGTAACGCTAGGCGGTTATATATCGGACAAAACACTCGCCAAGACGAAGGCTTCCTATGGGATTGTGCCTGCGATCGGTATGGTGATTTACGCCCCGCTTCTCGTGGGATTTTTATATGCACCGACATCGTTCTGGGCATTTTTCTTCTTCGGTGCAGGGGCTTTGGCAATTGGTACGCTTTTTGGACCATCGTATGCTGCCGTGCAGTCATTCGTACCTGTGCGTCGACGAGCTCTAGCGGCCTCGATCATGATTGCGTCCGGGCACTTGTTGGGTATTGGTGTTGGCCCGCTCATTATCGGTATCATTTCAGATTTAATAGCGCCTACGACCGGTGAAATACAAAGCCTGAAATATGCATTGTCATTCTTAACACTGACGGCTCTCGCATCAGCGGCTCTTTTCATCAAAGCAGGAAAGATGATCGTTGTAGAATCAAAAAAGCCTTTGACTGAGTAACGAGATATAATGACGGCGCCTTTGTGTTGGCGCTATTCTACATTACAGTCGTAACGAGAGAGTCACGAGGTGTTTCCGAGCGCGATTGGCCTAGCTTCTGCTTCGACGGTAATGGCTGTTGGAAATATAACCCACAAGCGGCAAATGCTCGAGGACCGTCAAATGCGAATACTCTTTTCTTTAGTAGCCGTCTTTGCATTAACAAGCTGTAGCGCAGAACCTTCTATTGATCGCCACCATAGTGATCAACAAATGACGACATCTTCATCAAAGGCAACAGTAGCGACGATCAGCATGGTGAGTGAAAAGCTTTCCGAAGCGATCAAATACGAGATGGGTGTCCACGATGTGGGTTCTGTTTCGGTGTCTCTCATCTATGACGGTAAACCAGTATGGAAGCGTGGCTTTGGATATACGGACCAAGAAAAAACACAGAAGGCCAGCGCCTCGACTATTTACAGGGTGGGGTCAATTTCTAAACTCTTTACAGAGATTGTAATTATGCTTCTGGTTGAAGATCATATGCTTAGTCTTGATGCACCAATAACCCAATATCTTCCAGAGCTCGCATTAAATAACCGGTATACAACACCTCTAACCATCCGACATCTTATGTCTCATCGAAGCGGTTTAATTCGTGAGCCGATTGTGGGGCATTACTTTGATGCGACAAGCCCAAGCCTTACGGATACTGTCAATAGCCTGAATCAGACGACACTGGTTTTTGAACCCGGGACAGACTTTAAGTATTCCAATGCCGGTATCGCAATTCTCGGAGCAATCATTGAGGCAGTAACTGGTGAGGACTATCAAACGGTCATTCAAGAACGAATATTTGCCCCGGCCGCGATGGTGTCGTCAAAATTTAAAATGAACGATGTCTTAAAAGCACGGGCTGCAGTCGGTATGATGCAATCATACGATGGCGCGCGCTTTATTGCACCGCAGTTTGAAATGGGCGCTGCGCCTGCCGGGAATTTATATTCAAGCGTTGAGGACCTGACTAGTTTTTTGATGGCCTTATTAGAAGGCGGACAAGGTGCAAACGGGCGCATTGCCACGGACAGTATGTTAGAACGTATGTGGACGCCACAAGGTAAACCAGGCGATAGAAGGAACTTGGGCCTTGGCTTCATGCTTAAAGAAGTAAGTGGTGTACGAACAGTCGGGCATGGTGGCGCAATATATGGGTTCGTCGCTGATGCTCAGGTTGCACCCGATGCGGGCGTCGGCATTGCAATAGCGGCAAATCTCGATTCTTTTTCAGATATTAAGGTTTTAAGTGAATACGCTATGGAATTGTTACTGGCTGCGAAGTCGGGAGGTCCATTACCAACTTACCAAATGTCGACGTCGCCAAACGCGAAGCAACGTCAAGAAGTTAAGGGATACTATAAATCGAAAGACCGCATGATCGTGATACGAGAGCATGGAACCCCGTGGGATGACGATTCACGCTTATTCATTGAAGGACTTCCCCAGATCTCAGAGTTGCGTCGTTTTGACGGAAGCTGGATTGCTGAAAGCGGTCCAAGCGTAGAGGAAGTAGTATTTGACCAATCACTCAATACAATGCGCGTTGAGGGTGAGGTTTACAAGAAAATCACTTGGCGCAAGCCGACGGCTCCCGACCCATCATTTGCTGGGCTTATTGGACAATATGGTTGGGACCACAACTATATTCGCGTGTATGAATGGGATGGTCAGCCCCATATTCGAATTGAATGGTTAGATTACAGTAGAATCAAACAGCTTTCAAACGACGAGTATGCGTTTGTTGATAGTCCTTATTATCCTTATGAAACATTGAAGTTTGAGCGTGATGAGACGGGAAAAGGGATTTCGATTTCGTTGAATGGGATCATATTCAAGCGCCGCGCGTTCGGCGATGAGTTCCGTACCTTCCTGCGCGATATAATGTTACCGATATCCGATTTAAAAGTAACCGCCAGAACAGCATCACCGCCAGAAGAAAGCGGAACCTTCCGACCATCGGATCTCGTTGATTTGAAGAGCGTTGATGAAACAATCGTTGCTCGATTAAATTATGCGTCTACCAATAATATTATTGGGCAACGTCTCTATGATGAAGCAAAAGCAATCATGCAGCGCCCAGCAGCAAATGCTATTGGTCGTGTTTCCAAAGCATTGCGTGAAAAAGGCTACGGGCTTTGGGTGCACGATGCCTACCGGCCTTGGTATGTCACAAAAATCTTTTGGGATATGATGCCGGAAAGTGGGAAATCTTTTGTTGCAAACCCCAACAAAGGGTCACGGCATAATCGTGGCGCTGCTATTGACCTGACATTATATGATCTCGAAACCGGTAAGCCGGTTCAAATGACTGGCGGCTTTGATGAGGTCTCAATGCGTTCCCACCCTTATTTCATCGGCGGAAGTGGTGAACAAAGATGGCATAGGGATCTTTTACATCGCGAAATGACGGCTCAAGACTTCTCAGTCTATGAATATGAATGGTGGCATTTCGATTATCGCGACTGGAAGGAATACGCGATTCAAAATGAGTCTTTTGAAGATATTGATTAGTATACCTTTATCGTCTTAAACGTATTATTAGATAAGGTTTAATTTAGGTGACACTGTAAAAGTATAAATAGGGTATACTGAAAGTCCACTAAAAAGGGTTGCCAAGGCCTCGTTTTGTTTCCTAATTGCTTTAGATTAAAATCCTTAAAGGAAGGGTAGTTGGAATTATCTATAAGCAAAAAGTGCTATCTTCTTCGCAGCAACTCACTTGCGCGATGCTTTAAATTTCAGAATCTGAGTGTACAAGGATATTTCGCCGTTAGGTAAGGTAATAGAATACTCCTTTGGCGGTTCTGCCCCCATCAAGTGTTCAACGAAATAGTCCCACATACGGCGTTCAGCATAAGCACGGTCTAAGGGTGATGCCGATACTAAAGTATGGTTTCCATTCGGAATACTTAAAAGATCAAAGTCTTTGTTGGATCTTATTAATGCATTCACAAGCTGATAGGTTGATGCTGGGTGAACATTGTCATCCATGTCACCGACGATCAACAAAAGTTTACCAACCAAATTTTCGGCAAGTTCTACATTCGACGCAAGTTTGAAAAGGTCTTTCGTTGCTTGGTCGACCTTAACTTCATCCCTGCGGTCGATACGGGCAACTTTATGATAAGTGTTCGAGGCGAAAGAGATATTTTGGAAGCCTGGGTTGGCAAATGGTGTATGTCCGGAGGGGACACCATCTTTGAAACGCCCAAATATCCTGTTATCTTGATCTGTTTTCGTAGGATCGACAGATGCCTCACCGATATAAGACTCACCCCAGCGGGAATGGTAAGTGCGTTGATCGTGGTTGCCGTTAAACGATACCGCAACCTTGTAGAAGTCAGGATGGACCAACAAGGCCCGTGTGGACGCATAACCGCCAGCCGATATTCCATATATGCCAACGCGATCGATATTCATGTACGGTCGTTGCGCAGCAAGTTCTTTAATCGCGGCCACATGATCAACCAACCCGGCATCGGCAAGCAAATTTTTATCCGTGTCATAATTGAAACTACGAGAGCGCCCCGGTGTTCCTCGCCCATCGACCATGATGACGATAAACCCGAGCTCTGCAAGGGCT
This sequence comes from Pseudomonadota bacterium, assembly GCA_039025235.1. Lineage (GTDB taxonomy): Bacteria > Pseudomonadota > Alphaproteobacteria > Caulobacterales > Parvularculaceae > MED-G105. Next base: position 13,320 of record JBCCOS010000026.1, on the reverse strand, counting down.
TGGGCTGAATTGGCTAGGATATAAGGCAATTCGTAAACGCCCGCGAAACGATGACTTGCCCAAGTTTGTTGTGGGCCAGGATAAATAGAATCAATGATCGGGTATGACTTGGTCGCGTCAAAATTTGTTGGCTTGAATAGCCGTCCCCATAGTTTGGTTTCACTGTCTGCAGCTGTGACAGTGAACGTCTCCGATGGGGCAAGGCCAAGGTCATCAAGTTTTGAAGCATTTGCCTGTTCAAGTTCTGCGGCCAATTCACCATCTTTCGTTCGAAGCGTCGACAGGCCAGGGGTTTTGGAGTTTGAAACACTGTCGACGAACACACGTCCACTGGGGGAGAAATGATTTGACGTAATGCTACGGTGTCCGGCAAGCTCAGTGAGCGTACGGAAGTTGTTTCCGTCCAATGATACGCTGGATAATGCGATGTGATAGGGGTTGCCCTCATCTTCGCTTAAATGCCGCAAAAAGTAGACGGTGCCTTCTTCCTCGTCGACCCGAACAACATTGATCACCACCCATTTGCCATCGGTGAGTTGCCTGCGATCCCCATCAGACGATGATAAATAGAGATGACCCCAGCCGGTTTCGTCCGACCACCACACCACCTTATCAGATCCGACAGGATGAACGACACCTGGCTTGATCATCCTGTAACCGGGAAAGATATGTTTGTCCCCCGTTCGTTTGACAAACGGTTTAACCGTACCTGTTTTTGCGTCTACGTAATTGATCGTAAAGCCTTTACCAAAACCTTCTCTGTGGACAAAGTAAAAGCCACCGCCATCTTCCCGCCAATAGACTTCAGGTCCTTCGGGGTCCACATGTGTGGTAAAGGACAAAGAGATTGCGGGATAATCGACGTCTATGCGTGAGCGGGATTTAAGATCAAAAACCACGAAACTGGCCATTGGCCTTTGTTCATCGAGCGCTAAATCATAACGATAACTATGCAGTTTCGGACGGAACGATCCGTTTTCCGGCGCGTATTGCAGGAGATAATGAACACCAACAGCGCGCTGATCGATTTTCTGTGTGACAACCATATTGCCATCTGGCGAGAAAACGACATAAGGCGCGTCAGGACCGTTAAATCGTTTCCGGGTGATTGTAGAAGTGTCGGAACCAATTGAGCTGGCATATGCGTAATCCTTTTCTCCATCATCCGTGAGAGCGAATGTCTCGTCGGTTTCGAGGGAACGAACGAACAGGTTATCGTCTTTAACGGACAAGGCCCATTTGCCATTTGGTGAGACCGTTTCACCACTCTTTTTACCCTCAGTGGTCGTTCGATCGCGACGAACGCATTTATCTGTCGTTGAACAAGAGAAATTCTTGCCATAGGCAGTAAAATCGATCCCATTATCATTATTGTAGGTAAACTGATCGAACGGTAACGATTTTGGCGAGACCTCTTTGTCGGTCAGGCGTTTGATTTCGTTGGCAATCGCTTGATGATTAAAGGCGGGGCGCTTTTCTCCTGATGCGGCGATAACACGAATAAACTCTTTGCTACCGGTTCCGACGATGCGCTTGTACCAAAAATCATCGCCTTCACGGATCCAGTTCGGCCTCACCCTGTCATTTAAGATGAAATTGTCTTTTCGCCACGCAAGGAATTGATCGGCGCGCGCATAATCGCTCTCTGTAACCGTCAGCTTTAAATTATGAGCCGTATTATGAGTGTTTTCAGGGTTTTGATCGATACACGCGCTAAGTATTAAAGACCCAATTATACCTGCAACAACAATACAAATTCTGTTTTTGTTCAAAACGTTAACTCCGATACGAATTTCAGCCTCTTTGAAAAAGACGGCTTCTCAATAAAAAAGCGAAGCAACAAAAGCTTGTTTGTTATAACAATTCAAAATAACGTATACGATTATGAGAACGCTGTCAAAATCCTATTAGGATGTTGTTCGGTGAGATGGACTTGAAAAGTTTGATTTGATTGGCACCTATTAAGCTATTGCAATACTTTATATTATTATGCCTGGGCTTTGCACACCAATAGAGTTAAAGGATCCCTATTAAAGTGAAAGATAAAAATAATCTAAGCCGGCGTGATTTTGTAACGGCTGTAGGGGCGACCGCCGCTACAGTTGGATCGCTCAACGCGCCGCGGGCAAAAGCAGCTCGTTTGGCGATCGATAGCGTTAGTACCCAGGAATTAGTCGATGCGGTTGCAAAAAAACTCGGTGTTGTAGGCGGTCAACTGGCTATCTTCGATGGAAATGAGGTCCACGAATTTTCTACCGGCTTTGCTCATCTTGAAGCAAAAGTCCCTGTCGCATCTGATACGCTTTTCCAAATCGGTTCAACAACGAAACTGTTCAATGCAGCGACGGTGATGTCACTCGTTGATGAGGAGCGTCTTGATCTTGACGAGCCCATTGGTTCCTACCTTAAGGATTTCACCCTGCCTGATCGTGCAGAACGAAAAATAACGTTGCGTCATCTTCTTTCGATGACTTCAGGGCTCGATAACGGGCCGTATACCGATTATGGTTGTGGTGACGATGCACTGCCGCTTTATGTGAAGGAAATGGAGAACATACCACGTATTTTTGAACCCGGCGAAGCCTTTGGATACTCGAATGCATCAACAAATATTGCAGGGCTTGCCGCAGCACGCGTTGTCGGGACAAATTGGGAGACTCTGCTTTCGGATAGAATCTTAGCACCCGTTGGATTAAAACACCCGGTGAGCCTTGTTGCAGATATTATAATGAGACCTTTTGCAAGGGGTTACGAATACGTAGGTGGGGCGAGTGATGTGGTGCCGGTCACGCATTTTGATATGCCTCGATCAATCGCACCGGCAGGTGGCTCATTATGTTGTAATGCAGGGGACCTGGTGCGCTTCGCGCGCATGTGCCTCGATAAAGGTGCTAATGCAAACGGGACCAGAGTTCTCTCTCCTGATAGCATCGCCACAATGCAGACTCATCAAGTTAAAATGCCGACAACGGAAATGGGTGTCCATTGGTGTGTCGGTCCGTTCCATAAGGTATGGGATGGTGCTGACATTTACGGGCACAGCGGCACCACCTATTGCGGTTCATCCTATCTTCTCTGGGTGCCTGAGCGGAATTTTGCCATTGCGACCATCTCAAATGTTGCAACACTGGGGTATCCGTTCGCCAGCGCTATTTTCAAACACGTCTTTAAAGATGTTTTGGGTATTGAGAAACCAAAACCATTGAACCCTGAAACCGCTGTTCGCGCAGACATTGACCCCTCGCGGTACACCGGTAAATTTGTCTCGCACAACCGGACCTTTACCGTGACCAGCGACGGGCAAAAATTGAACGCCACGTATTATTATATTGATCCCGGTATTGAAGAAGAAACAATCCAATCAGAATTAATTCCCCTCGGCGGCGATCGCTTCCTACCCGCAGAACTTGCGATGAGTGGAAATCGAAACTGGGATGTGGCTTTTTGGGGCACCGATAAAAAAGGTGCCGCGACGCATTTCCTTAATGGGACTTGGCCTTTCTATCGCGTTGAGTGATTGAAAATATAGTGACGATACAACGACGGTCAGCATCAGGTTGAACATCTGTGATTGAGAACTATCGTGTTAATTCGGCCCAAACTCTATTTATAGGGGCGTGGTCTATATTATCCACAATCAAGCGCGTTGCGATCCTTCGTCGTTTACGTTTATATATCGCGAGTGTGTCAAAAATGAGTGTTTAATAAGGATAGCACAATGAGCTACGGTTTGTCTCGGGTAAGAGTCGAAAGTTGTTTTGCGTTCAAGCAATCGACCATTCGATATTCGTCAGACTGTAGAAATAGTGTGCAGCTGCTTTTAAAAGTTTTATGGCGTACCGTGATCTTTTCGAGCGTGCTTTGGACTTTAACCTTACAAGTTGCACAGGCAAATATGATGGCTAAAGGGTGGGAACCTTTGCAGAAAAAAGTCGATGCATATTTTGCAGCGACGAAGAAACCACATTCAACCGGCGGTGTTGTTATCGTGATGCATGGCGGTGATCGTGTGTTTGAAGGCAGCTATGGGGCTGCAAATCGGGAATGGGATATTCCGTGGACCACTGATACGCAATTCTGGACAGCATCCGTAGCAAAGTCTTATGCTGCACAGATCGTGTTACGTCTTTCAGACGCCGGACTTGTCAATCTCAATGCTCCGGTGCGCGATTATATCCCTGAGTTTCCAGATTATGAGACGCCGGTTCGTGTGTGGCATTTGCTCTCGATGCGGTCGGGTCTCAACGAAGATTCTGACAGCCAGTTTATATCAGGAAACGGTCTTGGCGGTTATGGCAATCCGGGCATGACAAAAGACGAAATCCTCAGGTTTATTTATAGTCAACCAGCGCCGATTTTCACGCCGGGACGTGCGAAGGCTCATTATGAGAATGTCGCATACAGTGTTCTTGACCGCCTTATCGAAAACGTCACGGGAACGCACTATAAAGAAGCCGTTAAAAAATACATCACCGACCCGTGGGGACTTAAGGCTACGGGTGCTTACGAATGGAATCACTTTTGGGCGTTGGGCGACAAGGCGGCGACGGCTTATATTTCCGCTGACGGGCAGAAAATCCCCAATATTGAAACCGAGATGCCGTTCACTTTTCTACATGCAGGTGGCATCATGTATTTCACTGCCAATGATTTTGCAGAATGGGCAAAGCATTCAGCTTACGGTGTTAATGGCGAAAAACCCATGTTCGAACGGATGGCGAAACCAGAGCAGTTGGAAGGCTTAGGAGATACCGATTATGGTTTTGGTATATACCGCACGAGCCATCGCGGTCATGATGTGTTCGGCCACACAGGTTATGTGGGGACGTATTATTCCTGGGTCCCAAGCTTGGATTTATTAACGGTTTTTATGACCAACGAGATAGATGGATTTTCTAGGCTCGATGCTCCTCGTATTATTCTTGATTCATCAATGTCGATCTTAGGTATTGGGCCACAAAACACCCAACACGCCGAACGGGTATTGCCCGGTGATCCAACGCCTTCGCAATTGAAAATATCGCAACGCCGTTTCGGTTCAGATATCAAAGGGGTGTTTGTCAATAATGATACAGGGCATGTCATGGCATCTGTCGAGACCAACGAGGGCTTTATACGGCATTCCTTGAACGGACAAAATTTTTCTCTTTTAGGGGACACCTCAAATGATCCTCGACTGACCGCCATAATTCGTTTGTCTAACACATCAAAGATCGACGTCTCAGTCGAACAGTCCGGCCTACAAATAAAAGGATGGGGGTTTGAGCGTCCACATTTGTTCACACGTGTTGACCCTCAGCCTGCAAATGCGGAAACAAAGCGGGCTGTTCTTGGTGTATTTTATAATTCCGCTTGGGGCAGTAAATTCGAGATCATCAACGAAAACGATGTGTTGACACTTTGGACCGGGGATCGCTCGGCGGCCGGGAAACGACCGCTCAGCCGAATTGCTGATCGGCAGTGGATTGCGGGTTCACTGACTGATGGTGATTTCTGGTCGGTTCGTTTTCAAAAAGGTGGTAACGGGGCGTTCGATCGTTTTGTTTTACACACGCCAACAACGCGGGGCAGTGTGTTCAATCGCGTGGTCCCGATAGACGAGTGATGATGGAACATGGAGTGCCGATTAAATATGATCAACGTCAGATCTGGGCATAATGGGCAAAGTAACGTCGCTGATAGTAATGAACCGGAAACTAGTTGCCTGCAGAGTTCCAATCCATCATCGTTGGCTGTGGAGCGTCAACAAGGAATTTAACGTGCTGCGATGCGACTAGATGTGGTCTTTCAATAGGTTGTCCATTCGGGCCTGACCGAGGAGACTGGAGTTACCAAACTTCAAACCTTCTCGAAGGAGAACCCGAATGAACATCCATGAGAATGCCCGACTGACGCCCTTTGGTCGAGAGCGCCTTGTAAAGCGCATGCTGAGCGGGCAAAGCCCTGGAGCCGCCGCACGAGCGGAAGGGGTTTGCCCGCGGACCGCACGCAAATGGCTGACGCGATATAAGTCCGAAGGCGTTGCAGGCTTGCAGGATCGCTCTTCAAGGCCGAACAAGCTTCGCCTTCCAACGCCGGCGAAAACCGTTACACAGATCATCATGCTGCGGCGTCGACGTTGGACCGGCAAACATATCGCTCGCGAAGTCGACGTTTCGCCAGCGACAGTGAGCCGTATCCTGAAGCGGGTTGGTTTATCGCGATTGAAAGATCTAGCCCCGCCCGAACCGGTACGCCGCTATGAACGCGCCGCCCCCGGTGAAATGATCCACCTGGACATTAAAAAGCTCGGCCGTTTCGAGCGCAAAGGGCATCGGGTCACTGGCGATCGGCGTGGTCAGTCAGGGCCAAGATCGCGCAAGCAAGGCGGCTACGGATGGGAATATGTTCATGTTTGTGTAGACGATCATTCACGGTTATCTTTCTCGCAGATACACCCAAATGAGAAGGCCGCGAGCGCGGTCGCCCATCTAAAAGCGGCCTATCGCTGGTATCGCAAGCTCGGCGTTAAAGTCGAACGCGTCATGACCGACAATGGCGCGTGTTATAAATCAAAGGCCTTCGCCAAAGCCTGTCGCGATCTCAAAATCAAACATGTTAGAACAAAGCCGTACACGCCGAAAACCAATGGGAAAGCGGAGCGCTTCATTCAAACCGCCATGCGAGAGTGGGCCTATGCAAGGGCGTATGAGACGTCTGAACAACGCGCGCAGGATCTGCCCTTATGGCAGCACCTTTACAACTGGCATCGTCCCCATGGCGGCATAAAAGACAAAACGCCAATCAGTCGCCTCGGCTTAAACCGGGACAACCTATAAAGGCTCCACAACTAGAGCGCTTCGCCGATAAGTGTGATCGGTTGATGGTTCCCGTCCCTCAACTCGGCAAAAGAAGCGCGACCAAACAGACACATAGAGCCGCGTTCCGATTCTATCAGAACGCGAAAAGCTCTAGAGACGGTACTATCGATGAATTTAAGCCGATAGTAGCGCGTTATTTATCAGGTCACATAAAATGGCCTTTACACCGCCGAACATGTTGTTCGTAACCACGAGTTGGGCACTCTGCGTATCTTGGCTATTTTTCAAATGTGCGCTTATCCAGGAACCGCACATAGAGGTCCGTTATTCACTGGGGTAAGCAGGATGAGCGAAATATTTCACAGTATTGGTAATAGTGTGAAGCCAACAGTGTGAAAAACGCACGATCGTGACTCGTTTTTGAGCCGATACCCGACGCCTCATTTCACACTTTTCTAGAGAACTGTGAAACCACACCCAAACTGTGCGCTATTTCTGGTACCGCACTTTATCAATGTGCGTATGATTTGCAGTTGTGACAGTTAAGGATGACCATTCTAGATTAAGTAAAATCTGTCGCTTGATGCGTAAAGCTTGTCGATTTGGTTTGGATTTGTTTGGGGTTTCTGTCCTGAAAAGTAATAAGATTGATCACATCAAAACGGCGTTGATAGATAGTATAAAGCACATACGTCTTTTGTTCACGGCACTATTTCGCCCAGCCGATGGAGACCGGTGTCTCATTGATGATCGCCTTATCTAAAGAACTAAAGCATTTCCGGCTCGAGTGATTACGTTAGTAGCGACTGGCCCAATGGCAGCTTTTTGAGTTTGTCACTGACGAAAAATACTTTATTTAATCTTGAACCCAAAAAAATCGGGAGTGTCAAATTGGTCATGCAAAAAAACAGTGTATGCAGATTGGCTGCTATTTTATTTTTGTACGGTCTTAATTCTCTCCTCAACACGACGGCTGCGGCAAAGTCTGATATCCCAAAATCACATCTCTCACAGCTTGGGGCAGCTGGCGTTGTAAAAGAGGTCTGTTCAGCTGTATTTATTTCTGGTCGTGACGCTCGTGAGTTTCTTGCACACAGTTCTAAATTTTGGATGATGCCGGAGGATAAGGCGTCGATAGAGGATGTTGCCATTGATCGTGATAAGAAAACGGCGACACTCCGTCTCGGTAATGGGACCGAAGCGACGGCTATTTATACCGGTTCTCAGGGCTGCGTAGGGTTAGCACCAGGAAGAGACAAGATTACGTTCACCCCCGTTTCTGCGCCTACATTGCTTCCGGCTGCGGATGAACTTGATTGGCCAATGGGCGACCGACGAATTGGACGCTCTTTGCCAAAGGGGATCGATCGCAAGGGCGTCGAACGCGCTATTGAACTTGCGTTTGCGCCAGACGCCCACACGGCAGCCTTTTTGGTTCTGTATAAGGGTAAAATAGTTGCAGAGCGTTATGCTGACGGTATTACGGCTACAACGCCTTTGCCTGGGTGGTCCATGACGAAGACGTTGCAAGCGACGCTAGTCGGCCTGTTAGAAAATGAAGGCCGCTTGGATCTCTATCGAACGGGGATTGTCCCTGAGTGGACCGGCGCGAACGACCCTCGCCGCAAAATTACGCTCGCCGATCTTTTGCGGATGTCCGCAGGCCTTGATTGTGAGCTCGATGGAAATAATTTTAATTATACATCGTGGTTAGAAAGTGGATATACAGACTACCTATATAGCTTCGTTGGGCCAGAAAATGCCTTTGACTATGCTGTGAAACGACTACTTCGTGAAAACCCCAGTGAACGGGGCCACTATACGAATTGCCAACCGCATGTCATCGGTCGCGTTCTGACAAATGAATTGGCGAAAACTGGCGACACCCTCGCGAAATGGCCACGCAAGGCGCTTTACGATCGCATTGGGATGCGATCTATGGTGATCGAACCGGATCGGGTGGGTAATCCTTTAACGGCAGCTTATAGCTATGCAACAACCCGCGACTGGGCAAGGCTTGGGCTTCTTTATGCGCAGGATGGGATTTGGAACGGTGAACGTTTGCTCTCCCATGAATATATGGCACTTGTCCGTGCTCCGGCACCTGCTTGGCGGGAGCCGGTTTATGGTGGGCAAGTTTGGACCTATTTTCGGTCAAGCGGGCCTTGGCCTAGCGACGCGTATAGCATGGTCGGTATAGAGGGGCAGCGGGTTGTCGTTATTCCATCACTGGACGTCGTCGTTGTAAGGCTTGGGCACGGTATTGGCGACGATCCCACCAAAGATGATAACGGAGAAAAACGGCCAGCTCGGCGGGCACTTAGTGAGGCAGCGCAGACCCTCATTGCTTCGATTAAGACAGAAACCGACCCCATTGCTAAAGCCGTTACAGCTGACGTTGAGAGATTCTTTGAAGCGTTGAGGCAAAAAGACCTATCAATGCTTAAATCGGTCGTCACTGATGACTTTGTCTTGTTTGAAGACGGTCGCCATTGGTCTGCAGAAAAATTGATCGACGTTCTGAAATCTCGCCCAGACACAACGCGGGATTGGATTATTAGTCAGCCAAACATCGAGGTTAGTAAAAATCTTACCGTCATCAGGTATCGTAACACCGGTATTTTTAAGAACGATAAGCGCCGGGATACGCATGAATGGACCGAGAGCGCAACTTTCCGAAAAGAAAACGGCACATGGAAGATGAGCTTTTTACATTCAACGCTTATTGACAACTAGTCTTTTTGAACCCTTGTGCTGTTTTGATCTCGCATGCATGGTTGGCGTGGTTATTTTCATTGCATGCATCTAGCTAAAGAATGATTAAACATAAGAACTCGCCCGTACACGAACTGATTTAGATCCCACAAAGAATAGTGACTGAGGGTTATCTTTGAATTCGACGTTGCGTGTTTCGGAAATAGTCGAACCGGAACAAATCACACCCACAGGGCTCGTCGTGAAGATTTAACGTTTTGTAGCATCGCCGCCTCAAGGTCAGTTTAAAGCGTTTGAAGCCAAAGTGCGCGCAATTCAGGGCCCGTTTAGACATTGGCGGAAACGCGCAAAAACAGAGACTTACAGTGGCGTTTTGATTCCATTTGAAGTTACGCGGTTGTAGGTTCCGTGCACAATATTTAACATAAAGACTATACAAAAAACTCGTTATTGTCTAATACTATTAGGTGTTGTTTTTAGCTGAAATCAATTAAGGACCAGCAGCCAAGGGTAGAATTATGAGTGGCCAAGCATGATTGATCGATGCAAATGAGCCGTGAAATCACGAACGTATGAAAGTGTGTAAATGAAAAAAGCGATCTTCGGAGCGGCGATTGCTGTCATCTTTGTCCTCATTGGATTGGGTATCGCCCGTTTGGATTACATCGGAAAAATCGGGTCCAGTTACAAATCCCGGTTTACTTGCAACGAGGTTTTTACCGCCGGGCGACAATTGGATGATGTTATAGAGACTGAGTATAGCGAACTTCCTGAAGAAGCAGAACTTCTCAAGATCGATGTGGACGATGAAAACAAGGAAGTCAGTGTAGGTCTCGGACCACTAGCGCGCAAGAAATCTGTATACCGAGAGGGGTATGGATGCACACACATTACGGGTAAACTTGTTGATGTGCCGCCTTTGCGACCGGTAGAACCGGAGGCTTGGGATACAGCGAAGCCGTCGGAATACGGTATTGATGGTAAAGCCCTGGACAATGCGCTCGACGAGGTGTTCGCGATGAAAGCGGACAAACATCGCGCCATAGTCGTCATCAAAAATGGTCACTTAATCGCCGAACGATATGCACCCGGATTCGATCGCAACACCCGGATGTATAGTTATTCTATGGCAAAGACGGTCACGCAAATGATGGTTGGGGCAGCTATTAATTTGGGTTTATTTGACCTTGATGATCGTGCTTCCATAGAGGAATGGTCCGCCTCCGATGATCCTCGTCGCGAAATCACCTGGCGACATCTTTTACAAATGCAGTCAGGATTGGATTTTAGCGAAGACTACAATGATTACGATGAGTTCAATAAGTACCAAGAGATGTCTCACTCAATGGCTCAGTATGCGATTGCTAAACCCTTGGTGCATGAACCCGGCACCCATTGGGCGTATATGACATACACGAGCCAGGTTCTTCAACGAGCCTTGCGGGTCGCCCTTGAAAATAACGGCATTGATTATCACTCATTCGCTCGCGATAAAATATTCGAACCATTAGGGGCATCCAGCGTTGTTTTCATTCCCGACAGTTCAGGCGAATTTATCGGCGGCAGTTCGGTCTATGCCACGGCGCGTGATTGGGCCAAGCTTGGCCAACTATTCCTCGAAGGTGGTGTTTGGAACGGCGAACGAATATTTCCGGAATTTTGGTCTGAGTTTGTAACGACACCGGCGAGCGCGTCAGGAGGAGTATACAGCGCACAAATGTGGCTCAATAATTATAGTACAAAACACAAGTGGCAGTACTTTCCGCCACTTCCCGTAAATACATATTTGTTCGCTGGGGCTGGTGCACAACACGTATTAATTCTGCCTGATGATGACATGATTATCATTCGTCTCGGTCGTGGATATTTCGACCACAGGGAACGCGAGCCGGTCATCAGAGCTCTGGAAGTTGTCGTTCCTGTGCTGAATTTAAAAGAAGAAAAAAGCCGTGGATCTTAAACAATCTGAAGAGTAATTCCTTCGCTTTTCGGGCTTAACCCGCATTTAGTGTTGAAAGTGACGATAAGCGGCCCTTGATTTTATTGGTGTTTTCGGCGCGTATCCTTTTATGGCGTTGAATTTATTTGCAAATTTGGTTTTACGTTTTCTGAGTGCGCTTTCTTGTTTTGTTCTCCGCCAAAGGGGTTGTCGCGGTGCTTTCCGAGGTCAAACGTCATGACGCCGCGCAGGTTGATATGCGCGTGAGCGATTGGCGCGATGTGGCGCACATGCTCCTGTCGCCAGTCTGCCGGCGCTGATTTGATAACCTGCTCCATGGATGCCGTATTCCACGCAACTACGATTTTGGTCAGCAACGTCAATGCGTTGGAGATGGCCGTCAACTCCTCAATATCCCGACCGGTTTTTGCGCCTAGCGGTTTTGAATGGATCGCACGCTGAAGAATATGGATTGACTCCCCTTGCGATAGAAGGCGGCCGATTTCTCGCTGGAAGTCCTCTTTCGTCAGGTAATCACAGAGGTAAAGCGTTAGTAAGAGTTTCCCGAGACCGACACCAGCTTCATAGATCGGATCACCTTTCGCCGCTGATCCAAACCGGTCCATAGCAAACGTCGCTGGAACCCACCCTTGTTGCACTGAGCTCGCCAACCGTAACAATCCATCCCATCCATTGGCGATTGTGCGTGTTGATATTGATGGCGACACGATATCCTTCAACTCGTTTGGAACCATAAACCCTTTTGGCAGATAGAGTTTTCGATTGTGTAATCCAGCCAGCCGCGGACACAAATCAAAGCCGCAGCATTTTGCAAGCGCCATGGCAAAATGCGTGTGTCCATGAGTATCGACGGCAAGGCGGTCTATGGTTGTCGTCGTTTGACGCAATGCTCCTTCAATCGCCGCACCCGCCTGGCGTCTATTTAAAACGATTGGCTGATCGTAAATGATGGACCATTGATCCAGAACATGCGTGTAAGCTCCGATTGAATAGCTGCGCCGACGCGGATCGATACGCGTGCTCCATAAATGGCGAGACGCCTCAAGGCTCATCATATCAGATGACGCGGTCGTTCCCGGTCCCCATAATTTTGCGATGTCATGGGCCGCCGCAAATTCCAGGACCGCCCTGTTAGCCGCTGGCAGCGTCCCGGAAGCGACCAGCCGCGCCATCATCCGGGCGATGGCTTTCGCCTCAACGCCGGCGACCATGCGTGCAGCGCTCGCAGCCGTCAGATCCGTACCCAGGGCCAGTGTTGACGCGTAAAGCGTCACAAGTTCTTTGTCCGACCGCGCCGGACGGCCGAGAAGCTTGCTGGAAAAGCCCGTTGCAGCGTCCACATTGATCAAAACGTCGGGTAGTTGGGCCTCGCCAATCATATCGAACAAACGCCTACGCACCACACCAACTTCGGGACTGGTTTGTGCTGATTGCAAGCGAGGAACGATCAGCCTCCCGTCTTTGATCGTCAGATCTCCTTGGCGAATCGCCAACGCCAATTGATCCAAGCCCGCCCGCAATACTGGCTTTAAATGCTTGAGATATGTCCCAACGTTTTTCGTCAGCCCAAGGTTTCGAATATACCGGGCCTGGCTTTGTTCCCACTGATCCTTTGGAATAAGACGTGTCTCTGGGTTGCGATGCTCAATCGAGTGAACAACGCCAAGAGAGCCATTCTTCAACAGGCGTTTGATGATGATAGCGCCAGCAGCGCTTGCCGTTTTAATAACACGTCCTTCATCATCTGACGTCAGACCTTCGCGCCATTTCTTACCGACAGTATCCAGCAATATTAGCGCCGATCGCTTGTTGCATTTTTCTATGTGAGCCGTCACCGCATCAATG
>JBCCOS010000025.1:0-20343 GCA_039025235.1 Pseudomonadota bacterium | reverse complement strand
TTCAACATCTGACGCTGCATCAAATGCAACCACATTTAAACCACTGGCGAGGAACTGAATGATCCATCCCGTACCAATCAAGCCGCAACCGACAACCCCAATCGTACGGATGTCATCAACTGAACGCATCATTTGTCTCATGAGTAAAGGATCATTCATCCGAAATTATCTATCTATCGTCCGCAATTCGATTGTTGATTAACCAAACGGTTTACGACGGTCCGGCAACAAGCCATTAGGCAAGTGTGACTGTTGTTAGGGAACTAATTTGCCTGGAGACTATCAACTTCTTTACAAAGCTGTTTAAACGCCGTTAAAACTTCAGAATGTTTGGGTAGAGAATTCGACTGAGTTTTACTCTGAAGTGAAGACGCACAGCTTAAAATCGCTCCGGGCACAATTTAACGGCTTTCCCTGCGCAATTTGCCGCGTAAGCGTCTATCTTGAAACTCATTTCGATACAAGTTTTGTCCGACGGAGTACTCCATGACACCGGATGATTTAGAATTTTTGCGCAGTACAGAATGGTTGTCATCGTTCTCCAAGACGACATCCGAAGAAATTTTAAACCGGTGCACCATCAGAGAATATACCCACGGGCAAAGTGTGCATAAGAAAGGCGATAAAAGTGACGGCATACAGGCGATTATAAATGGCGGGATACGATACACAGCCGTCACAGCAGCAGGCTATGAGACAAGTTTCGCTGTCGCGATTCCAAGCGATTGGGCAGGAGATTTATCTTCGATCGGTGGTTTTGGAAAATCGCATGACGGATATGCAATCGGGGCTTTACGGATCGCATTGCTGAGCGTTTCCGATATTGAAGCCTTGAAACGACGCTTCGATGATTTTTATCCGACACTGATCAACAATCTGTGTATATCGATGAGAGAAGCGTTTGAAGAAATAGATATGATCCTGTCCACGACGCCTGAGCAGCGCCTTGCCTGGCGCCTTTGCGATTTCTGCGTTCATGCAGCAGGTGAGAACGCCGTTCTATTTAATCAGCAAGATCTCGCAGCACTCGTTGGCGTGTCAAGACAAAGCATTAATAAAATACTTCAGAAATGGGCACAGCAGGATTTAATAGAAACTGAATACGGTAAGCTCAATATTCTCGACATAAAAAGATTGAGAGAAGTCTTGAAGTAACGATGCTTTAGCGAACGAGGTGCTTTAATGGTCTTTTGTTGTGAGTGGATGCTGACAAGATTAAACCATTGCTCTTTTAATATTATCTGCTTGCTGATCAAAATATACAGCGGGTAATTTGTTAATAATTGTCAACAAGTTGATAGTTCGTTCGCACTCCTAGAAAATACGTTTGGCGTTTTAACGGTCGGATTGTTCGCCTTCGCACCGGTAGAACATCACGAATAATAGAGAAACCAAACGTATGGCCTATGCTTTCGATCCTAAACACCACTACCGGATGCCGACCCACTTTGGCCCAAGCCTCGGGCCAAGGCAAGGCTTAGACGGCCGCCGTTTTTCGTGCAAGACAAATCCTCTGATCAAGACATTCGAAGCCACGTTCGAAGCGGAAGCGAGTCAATTAGAAGACTTATTACCGACTGGTTTTAAAGTTTTTGGCGAAGCAAGGCTGACCATACAGTTCGGAATAATGATGGAAGTCGAATGGCTTGCGGGTCGGACTTACAATGTTTTCGGGGTTTCAGTTCCCGCCCATTTTGAGGGAAAACAAGACAATATCATTGGCGATTTTCTCCTCGTTTTGTGGGAAAATAAAGCGGATCCAATAATCACCGGGCGCGAAGATTTGGGCTTTTCCAAGGTCTATTGCGAGTTACCAGAACCGATTGTGATGGATGACCGTGTTGAATGCCGAGCGTCTTGGGACGGGCACGAATTTTCAACATTCTCACTTCGTGGCAAGTCATCGATTGACCCCGAGGAGCTTCCAGATTCCCCTTCGCAAGGCGATATGCATTTAAAGTACATTCCTCGAACATGGACGCAAGGCGAAGCCGACGTGCATTACCCTGTACTTACCGCCGAAGAAACATCCCACGAAGTCATCGAAGAAGCTTACAAATTCGAAGATGCATCGATTAAGTTCAAACAATCGACGTGGGAACAGCTGCCAACACTTGTTCACGTCGTCAACGGGCTCGCGGATTTGAAAATTGGAAACTGCTTGTCCGCAAACCTCATTGTGTCGCGAGGCGGAAGCGATTTAAGTGGCCAGCGCCCCCTTGTGTAGTGCCCTTCATCTTAATGCTGCAAATATATCATGCAAAAAAGCGCTCCCCTCGAACTGTTTTAAAGCTTTTGCAGAACCCCAATTATTGGCACTAGGCTAACTCCTCATAACGAAACGAAGGCAGATGATATGAGCAGATTTATTAGACCATTAAAGATTGGTATAGCAACATTCTTAATGGCTTGCTTTGGATCAGCGGCTCATGCGCAAGCCTTCGAAGGCCTTTGGCATACGACTGCGCCAGGGCTTGAGCCCGCGCTCGATACGTCTGGAATGATGTCGTTGAAGATTTCAAAGTCGGATGACGGAAAGTTCAAAGCTCAATTCATCCATGCTGACCGTGTCCCATCGGATCCAGGTAATCTGCCGTCTCTTCGACCTATCAATGGACGTTTAAGCATGCTGGTTCCTGGCATGTGGCCAATTCCAAGCGGGGGGCGCTACTTCAAGCAACCAGTAAAGGCCGAAATAACTTCGATCGACGATGGGTCATCACTCGATGTAACGCTGACAGATACCAGCGGATACACAATAGAACTACGCTTCTATCCCGATAATGACACTCGTTTTGATCAATTTAAGTACCCACGCTTAGGCGCAGGCGGTACGCCGGTTACGGATTATAAATACAGCACACCATCTTCAGTATCTTCGGGATTTACAGTTTCAACGCCTAAGAAAGAAGGGATCAGTCGTCGCGCTATCGAAAAGGCAGTGACGGCATATATATCTGGAAAATACAGCAAGCGACCTGGTTTTTTATTAATCGTGCGCAATGGAAAACTTGTTCTTGAAGAATATTTTTTTGGTGCCACGCCCGATCGGCTATGGCTTTTACATTCAGACAGCAAAAGTATTACGAGTTTATTGGCCGGTATCGCTGCTGATGAGGGCGCAATTGATATCAATGAACCAATCAATAAATATTTTCCGGAATATGCTGATAGTCCTTGGATGAAGAGTACGCAGAATACTGGCGTCACACCAAGGCACTTATTGTTCATGGCGAACGTGATCGGTTGGGCGGATGACGGCTATGTAAAATCGGGGAGCCGGTTTAATAAAGCGTTCTCGTATCCTGGGGGCTTCACTGAAGGCGTGCTCCAGTACCCGGTGATCACCACAGATCCAGACCCATACTTCAATTATAATACACACCTTACTAATCTTTTGGGTGAAACAGTCGCTAGAGCAACGGGTCAACACCTTTCCAACTATCTTCAAGATCGTTTGCTTACACCGCTTGGTGAAGAACGATCCTTTTTCCTCACAGAATCAGGTGTAGAGGGTGATCCCGTTGAAGCTGGAAGTACTGTCGGTATGCGACCGATTGCAATGGCAAAAATTGGCCAGCTTATGCTTAATCGCGGCGACTGGGATGGAAAGCAGGTCGTGTCATCGAAATGGGTTGCCGAATCAACATCCGTCACCGCACTTAAGCCGAACCCTTCGCATGACGGGTATGGTTACCAATGGTGGCACCGTAAGTACAAATTCAAATCGCGAAAACAACCTGTACGTATGGTCTTCGCCAGCGGACGCGCTGGGCAATTCATTTGTATCCTACCGGACTTTAACGCTGCCATCGTTACCGGTGCACTCGACTTCACCCCTGGCGGTACAACAAGGCAATTCAACTTTATTGAACAACAGCTGTTATCGATCTTCAACGACGGCACCGCCGTGGAGAAGCTTGAATTTGGACCCGAAGACCTCGGTGTGAAAGTGTTAAACTGACAATTATTTATGAAATACCATGAGAAAGAATACATGAACCTCTTAAAGACTGCGGCGATCGCGCTTTTCCTGACTTTTGGCTTTGCCTGTTCTGGCGACCCCGCACAGCAAGAACCGCAAAACAAAGATGCCGATCCGTCGGTAGTAATGGGCGCAAGGCCAGACACGCCTGTCAAAGTTTCTGAGTTCGGTCGTTATGAGGGCTATTCTAAACCGATATACGATGAGTACATCCGATCATCAGTATACGTTCCTATGCGCGATGCTGTTAAAGTTGCTATTGATATTTACCGGCCGGCAATTGATGGCGTGGCGGTAGACACGCCACTTCCTGTTATTCTTATTTATTCTCGTTACTTGAGGGCAAGAAAGCTGCCCGACGGATCAGTCAACGGTATTATGGGAAACATCCCGCCAGGCGAAGTTGGCGGTGAACTGAAATGGTCAATTGAGGAAAGCCAATTGGGCAATCCCTATCTTATGAGCCATGGTTACATAATCGCGCGCGCAGAATCCCGAGGGACAGGCGCGTCTATGGGCATATATCCTGGCGAGTATTCGGTAAAAGAGGCCGAAGATGGCCATGACTTAATTGAGTGGTTGGGTTCACAATCGTTTTCAAACGGCAATGTCGGTATGGCTGGAGGATCCTACGCAGGTTCTACTCAGTATTCTGTATTAAGGCACGCGCCGCCCAAACCCCTAAAGGCGATTTTCCCCGGCGTGGCCCTAATCGATCCCTATCAGACCTGGATAAGTGGCGCTGGCGTCTATCGCAAAGGAATTATGACCGACTGGACCTTGGCCAATATGAGTGATGATGGCGTACTTGAAAACAATGATATCCCTGAACGAAAAAAGGCCCGGGGCGACGGTGTTGTTGTGCCTGTAGATGAGGATATCGATGGCCGCTTATTGGCCTCGGCACTTTCTCTACGTCGGTCAATTCGTGTGCCAAACTACGTGTTAAAGATGGCGTTTGATGACTGGAACGCGGAAATTGAACAGATACTTATGGATGCAAAGGATGTGCTTTCAATTGAAAGTGATATCGATTTAGTGCGACTAATCTATGGGCCTACTGATGTTTTAGCCAAAGCATTGGCTCAGCATCCCGAACTTTCTGAGAGACTTATTCGTGCAACTAGGGTACCTAGAGACCTTTATAGTGACCTTCCTGATAATTTTACAAAACTTTTGCCGCAAATAAATGCATCAGGCATTCCAATCTATAACTGGGGTGGATGGCGCGACGTTTATGCGGATGCAATGCCGTTGTGGTATGTCAATCTGACTACTCCCAAGAAACTAACGATGGGGCCTTGGAGTCATTCACCCAAAGAAACGGATGATTTGCGGGAAGATGCCCAGCGTCTTACACTGACGATTGAGCAGTTACGATGGTTCGATCATTTTCTAAAAGGTATAGACAATGGCATCTTAGATGAACCAGAAGTTCACTATGCGGTCAATCACTCGCCGACGGAATGGGAATGGCGTCAAGACGATCAATGGCCACCATCCGGCTCGATGCATCAGTCATTTTATTTTGCCGATGGACCGTCGGGCTCGATAGCATCCGTTAATGACGGTTTGCTTTCGCGCGACGTGGCCGGTGATGAAACACCACATGCTTATGCGGTCGATTATACGACGACCATGGGGACGCAAGATCGTTATTACGATGCCATTAAAGGAATCTTCAAGTCCGTTGATCTTGTCAAGCACGCAAAGACGGGACTGACATATACAACACCGCCCCTTGAAGAAGATCTCGTTATCGCAGGCCATCCAATCGTACGCCTGAAGGCTTCGTCGACAGCATCGGATGGTGACTTTATGGTGTACCTCGAAGAGGTTGATTCCGACGGAAGCGTTCATTTTTTGACTGATGGCCTTATGCGGGGATCCTATAGAACTCTTGGGAAGCCGGACTATGATTATTTGGGCATGCCATGGTCCGTGGCCACAGCAGATGCCGTTGATGCAACACCTCCCTTGAATGCTGGCACGGCGTCATTGGAATTCCCAATGAAAGCAATTGCCAACCGTTTTGAAAAAGGCCATCGCATTAGAGTGGTCGTCACCGGAGCTGATTCCGATGGCACGCTTTTGATCCCGCTCTCACCACCACCAACGCAAAAATTGATGATCGGTGGGGCTTCGCCGTCCCTCATCGAACTTCCAATTCTAAAGTAATTTGTATGGTGATGTTCTCTCAACTATGACGAATATAAAGGCGTTATTATGCAATATCTAATGATTACTGCTGTCACCGCATTTATGACGATTTTAGCGGCATGTTCCAACGCTTCGGATTCGCAAAATCCATCAAATGCAAGCGATGAGGAAACGGCCACCACTGATAAAGTATCGATATTCGGTCGTTACGATGGCTATTCCAAACCGATATATGAAAAATATATAAGATCTTCCATATACGTGCCGATGCGTGATGGTGTGAAGCTTGCTGTTGATATCTATCGCCCGGCAATAAATGGCGCCCCTGTCAAAACACCTATGCCCGTATTACTGCGGTACTCACGTTACTGGCGTGCGCGTGAACTCCCGGACGGATCCATCAAAGGCCAAATGGGCATAATTCCGCCTGGCGAAATTGGGGGTAAACTGGAATGGTCATTCGAAGAAAGTCGACTCGGTGATCCCTACTTGGCGAGCCACGGCTATATTATTGTCCGAGCCGAATCCAGAGGGACTGGTGCGTCCCAAGGGCTTTATGACGGCGGGTTTTCCGCTCAAGAAGCACTTGATGGTTACGACCTCATAGAGTGGCTTGCCGCACAAGACTTTTCAAACGGCAAAGTGGGCATGTTAGGTCGTTCATATTTAGGTCAGGTGCAATATTCAATTTTGAGGCAAGCACCACCAAGTCTAAAGGCCTGCTTCGCATCCGTTGCTTACTTTGATGATTTCCAGAGTTGGTCATCTGGTGTTGGTGTGTTGCAAAAAAGTATTGTGAACTGGGTTATTAATCAGGTTGTCAATGATGGTTTAGCTGCAGACTCAAACAGAAAAGACCAAAAAAAGGTTGCAAGGGTAGATGCCGATAAAGACGGAACTTTGTTGAACGCTGCTATCACTGAGCGGCGTAGTGACGCTGGTCCTGATGCAATGCTGGAAGAAAATTTCAAGTTCCGGTGGAGTCCGGAAACAAAGCGTTTTTTATTGAAGTTCAAAGAAACACTTGGAATTAAAGATGATGCTGAGTTAGTTCGCCTTGCTTATGGGCCGACAGACGTGCTTGCTGAGACATTAGCAAAGCATCCAGAGTTTGCAGACGGACTTCGCAGAGTAACATTTGAAGGTTATAGAGAAGATTTCGGTGGAGATGTTTACCTTGCTAAACAGCTGCCGAATATAAACGCTTCTGGTGTGCCAATTTACAACTGGGGCGGATGGCGCGACGTCTATGTTGACGGAACTGCTTTTTGGTACGTGAACTTAACGAACCCAACAAAATTAACGCTTGGTCCTTGGGGTCATTACCCTGCCATTGATACGCCGCGCAATAATGCATACCGCATCTTGCAAACGGTCGAACAATTACGTTGGTTTGACCACTTTCTAAAAGGTATCGATAACGGTGTCATGAATGAGCCATCCGTGAATTATGCCATTACACATTCTGAAGACGAATGGGAATGGCGTCAGGCAGACGAATGGCCTGTATCCAACTCAGAACATAAACCGTTTTATTTTGGAGCCGGGTCATCCGATACAATAAAATCGATAAACGATGGAACATTGCTTTCAAGTGTGCCGGCGCAATCTACTGGCCAGACATTTGACGTCGATTATTCTGCAACCATGGGCAAAGGCAGCCGATACTACAATGCTCTTGGAATGCCCTATATTCTACCGGACCTCTCGGAACATGCAAAAACAGCATTAACATACACGTCGCAACCTCTTGATGCGGACCTTTCAATTGCCGGCCACCCAATCGTTCGCCTCCAAGCGACTTCTACGGCGTCTGATGGCGACTTTAATGTCTATCTGGAGGAGGTCGACGCTGATGGGACGGTTCACTTTCTTAGCAATGGCGTGATGCGAGCATCATTTAGGACCTTGGGCGATCCACCTTATGATTACTTAAATATGCCGTGGTCTGAAGGTACGTCAGATATCGTGGCTGCGACGCCGCCCCTTAATGCTGGTACTGTATCTCTGGAATTTGCTCTTATGCCGATCGCAAACCGTTTTGAAGAAGGCCATCGCATTCGGGTTGTCGTAACGGGTGCAGACGCAGATGGAACATTGTTAATCCCAATCTCGCCACCACCAACCCAGAAATTGATGATTGGTGGGGCTTCCCCGTCCCTCATAGAACTCCCAATTCTAGATTAGACGGTGGAGTGACTTTTCGTATGCATTGTCAACTTGTTGATCGTTCACAGTACCGATCTGCAAATATAGTTTATGGGCAAGATAAATACAAACCGCTCTCATAGATTGTTAGTATTATCAGCAATACACGCTCATCGTTGGCAATGCGACCTCTCACTTCAAAGCTCGCACATTGGGATTGGGATAAATGCTCACTAAAGAACAATTGACGTCTTATCACGACAATGGTTTTCTTTGCCCTATACAGATCATTGACACAAATGACGCAGGCCAACTTCGCGAAAAGTATGACGACACTTTCAATAGCACACAGGCGACAAAGCTTTTAGAAAATGCTGGCGTTAGTTCTGACGAATTCTCATTGCTCGACGACGATCCTCATCTATTGTTTAAATGGGTAGCGGATTTAGTATTTCATTCAACGGTCGTCGGCGCCGTTCGTGATATCTTGGGACCAGATATCTTGATCTGGGAAACGCGCTTCTTCCCTAAAAAAGCTCATACGGCAAATTTTATATCATGGCATCAAGACTTGAAATATTGGAAGCTGAATGATGACTGTAAAGAGGTCACCGCATGGATCGCCTTGTCCCCAAGCACAGAAAAAAGCGGCTGTATGCGCGTCGTACCCGGATCACACAAGCGCGAATTGGTCGATCACAAAGAGACATTTGCATCTGAAAATATGTTATCGCGCGGTCAGGAAATTGCCGTCGATGTCGATGAAAAAGACGCCGTTAATATGGTTCTCAAGCCTGGCGAAATGTCATTACACGATGGAAAAATATTTCATGCATCGCACCCCAATCGCTCCGATGACGATAGGATTGGTCTTGCAATTCGATGCTTGCCCGCATCTGCCAATCAGACATATGGCAGAGGCTTAGCCACATTGTTATGCGGTTCCAGTACGCAAGAAAATTTCAAACTCATGCAACCGGCTCGTAATAACAATCCCACGCCAGATCAAGTTCGTCATCTCTCGGAGCTTTATAAGCGCTTCGATGGTTGATTCTCTTTCAACCACCCAAAATATCAACTGCCGCAACACGTCGAAAACGAGTGAGTTGTTCGTTTCGATTTAGACGACCTTTATTAATCTGTGTAGGAATCTGATGGGTAATGCTTTAGCACGGCGTCTCACAACGCAAGCCTCAATTACAAGCGCGGTAAAAAAGCGTGTCCCCCGATTTGCCTATGATTATTTTGCAGGAGGCGTTGGCGAGGAAGTCTGCAAGTCCAGAAATCGAACGGCTGTCGAAAACGTTCAACTTGTTCCGTCCTATCAAGGCGGAACAATAGAGCCGTCGACCCAAACCACTATTTTTGGGCAAGAATATTCTGTCCCATTTGGGATTGCCCCTGTAGGGGCAGGAGATTTCATCTGGCCTGGCGCAGCTGAAGCACTAGCACGAGCTGCCTCTAACCACGGTTTTCTTTTTATTCCGGGGACAATGACAACTGTTTGTGTCGAAAAAGTCCGAAAAATCAATCATCGTTTCGATTGGTTCCAGCTCTATGTCGGACGCGATAAAGAGTTTACGAAGACAACTCTCAAAACTCTCAAAGAAATTGGTGTCCGCGTTCTCGTACTCACCGTTGATATGACTGCACTCACATATCGGTGGAGAGAAGAAAAGCATGACTTGGACTATCCACCAAACATCACCTTACGCAGTGCCACCGACGCGATTCTTCATCCCCACTGGACTTTTCATCAACTGATACATGGCTTTCCGAAGCTCCCCAATGCCTTGCGATTCGTACCTCCCGGACTATCTCGACAGGAATATTCAGATTTTATTGGGGACCATATGTTTGGCCTCCCATCTCTTGATGGTTTTCGTTTTATTCGCGATCTTTGGGATAGTGTAATTGTCGTCAAGGGTATTTTATCAGAAGGCGATTTAAAAGCCTACCGCGACGCTGGCGCGGATGGCGCTGTCATCTCTAATCATGGCGGACGTCAGCTTGATGCAGCACCCACAGCGATTGACGTACTACCACAACTCCGAGAGAGCGTCGGCCGTGACTTTGTTTTACTGGCAGATGGACAGTGTTGGACTGGGCTCGACGTCGCGCGCTATATTGCAGTCGGTGCCGACTTTGTTCTAGCTGGACGTGCCCCCTATATGTCGGTCGCTGCTGGTGGCGTCAAGGGCGCAGCGTTTTTCGCAGAACGCATACGAGAGGATTTTGAGCATACACTTACGCAAATCGGCTGCCCAACGACGAAGAGCTTACCCAATTATAAAAAATAGTGCCTTTAGACTGATCGTCGTATACTTAGAATTTTTCACTATACTGACCGATTAGTATAGTATCGTGTGCGGCCTACTTTATATTAACCGATCCTCACCCCTCCAAAATTTGCGTCTAATCTCTTTTTTGAGAACTTTTCCAACTGGACTTCGGGGTAGTTGTTCCCAAACATGAACAGTCTTGGGTGCCTTAACGCTTCCAAGTTTCTCCTTACACATACTGATTACTTCATCGCTGTCGACTATCTCCCCCTCTACTGCTTCCACCACAGCCGTCACCGCCTCACCCCATTTTTCGTCCGGGATACCGATAACCGCGCAGTCTTGAACACTTGGATGTGTCCAGATCACATCCTCAATCTCTTTGGGGAAGACGTTAAAACCGCCAGAGATAATCATGTCTTTCTTACGATCGACAATATAGACAAAGCCATCGTCATCGATATGCCCGATGTCGCCGGTTAACAGCCAACCGTTTTGTTCCGCTTTTGCCGTTGCATCGGGATCGTTATAGTATCCATCCATGACGAGATCACCGCGAAGGACAATCTCGCCCTGTTCATTATTGCCCAGAAGTTCTCCATTATCACTCATTATACTGACGTCAATAAAGGGGCCAGGCTTTCCGCATGATGATAGGCGATGAAGCTGGCCCGTTTCGACCGCGCGCCGGTGATCTTGTTTAGAAAGATACGTGCACATCATGGGCGCTTCAACTTGGCCAAAACACTGGGTCATCACCGGGCCAAATATTGCCATGGCTTGGCGTAGCTTAGCTTCGGACATTGGCGCCGCCGCATATAGAAAATACTCAAGAGACGAGTAATCAAAATCAGCGACCCGTGGGTGTGCCAACATCATATAAATAACGGTCGGTGGCAAAAAGATGTGCGTAACATCACGGCTTTCGATCAGCTGCATGATCTGCTCAACATCGACTTGCGGCATAAAAACTTGCTCGCCACCCTGTAAAACTGTAGCGATTGCGGTAAATCCCGCAGCATGAGTCATCGGCGCCGCAACAAGGTGCGTTGGCCTGTGTTGCACCGGCATGAGGGTGTGATAGCTTGCCGTCATCGCGTTAAAGCAACGCTCCGTCAAACAAACACCTTTCGGCGTACCCGTCGTCCCTCCTGTGGCCGCGAGCATGGCGAGCCGTGTGCCTTTTTCTTGTAAAGCTGGTGGTTTCTTGTCGTTAGCGCCAGCCCATTCTTCTAACGATGGTGCATTGGTGCCCCTGCGGTCGATGCATATAACGCCACGAATCGAAGGCACAATTTCAAGAAGGCCCGCGATTTCGTCCTTAAAGCTCGAATGATAGAATAGCCAGTCAACATCGAATTGCCGAGCGGCCGAAACGACCTCGTCACGAGAAAACTTCGCGTTTATTGGTGTCCAAACACCTCCACTGCGAAACACCCCTAATATCGCCGCAAACCCTAAGGCACAGTTCGGGCTATAGACCGCGACCTTACTCCCCTCACGAAGCCCACTTGCATGCAATGCGCTTGCAATCTTATCTGTTAGACCTTTTACCTCGGAAAATGAGAAGGACGCCCCACCGTAGTCGGATAAACATGGAGCATCGCCATATTCCATTGCAATCGCATCAAAAGAACTTGCCAAACCCATCTAATGTTTGTCTTTCCTTTTTTGACCTTTGAATGAGGCGATGTGCACCATAGAGACAGTATAACCATGCCAAATAAGGTTTTGAAACACTCTAAATGTACAGCTTAAATAGGTTGTTATATCCAACAAGGGGAGAATTTGACTTGACGCAGACCCTGTTCACGTTTGATGTGCCCCCATATACCTCGCCCCCGTTATTGACACCAAAAGGTCAAGGTTTTTCACAAACCGATGGCGTAACAATCACAAGATTAGAATTATTTCATTTGATTGCTCAATGACGATATACTCACCGAAGTCTTATTGGTTTCTTACCGTATACCGAACTTGTGAGATGGGACGACGCATTTTATAATACTGTTCTTACTTATCACGGCGCCTGTGAATTTTTATGGCTGAACCACTCTAAAGCTGTGCTATTTTAAACAGATAAGCGCAACGACTTTAGGTTATTGATTTTGTACTTTTCCTTCCTCATGTGGCGGCAACCACTTGAGCGCGAGATGCTTCAAAGCTCTAGCACTTTCCCCGGATTAAGAATCCCTTTCGGGTCAAGCGCCAACTTAATGGTCCGCATAAGACTGATATGACCTGGGTCGCCATAACGCTCAAGCCATTCTCGTTTATAGGCACCAATACCGTGCTCGGCCGAAAATGACCCGGACAACTGCTTTACCTTTGTTATAATGTATTCTGAAAGCTTTGGCGCCCAAGCATCAAGGTTCGTCTCCGACTGATAAGACAAATGAATGTTACCATCAATCAGATGGCCAACATAACTTGGCGTAGCATTAATACCCAATACAGTCGGCGCTTCATGTATAAAATCGATCAGTGCTGGGAGCGACTTGATCGGAACAGAAACGTCAAATTCTATCTCGTCGTCATAGTCATATTTAATGCCAGTAGGCAGACGATCATTCGAAGGCCATTCATCTCTTATGGCCCATAGTGCTGCGCGTTCTTTTTCATTTTTTGCGAACACAGCATCGATAAATCCATCACCTGTTACCGCTTCCAGAGCATCGGTCCATAAAATACCGTCGTCGGGTTCGCAACTTGAATCGAACTCAGCGATGACAAAAATCAAGTCTTTGGGATTGCGTTCAAAAAGATCTTTGTCACCGAGCGATTCTGTGTTTTCTTCGATACTTGCTAGCGCACTGTGGGCTAAGGTGAGGCATTGGTCGTTTCCGACCGACAAACACTTCGCGATATACTCTTTCCACTGAATGAAATCCGCCTTGGCGACGGATGCATTCGTGAGCTGGTTGAAACGCCCAACCATGTCCACGGCGCTTTGCATAGAATCAAAAACGATCATCAGTGTTCTTGTGTAGGGTTGGATTGCAACAAGTTTTAAGACCGCTTTAGTAATAATGCCAAGCGTTCCTTCACCGCCAATCAGCAATTGCTTTACATCGATACCCATATTTGATTTTCGGACCAAAGGCATGTCCACCATCAGCGATCCGTCAGCAAGAACAGCTTCTAACCCAACAACCCGTTGCCGCATCATTCCATAGCGGAAAACCTCAGCGCCACCTGCATTTGTTGATATAAGTCCGCCGACGGTGCAGGCGCTGCGAGAGCCAATTTCAATCCCAGGATGCAATCCGTGCGGAGCAGCGGCCTCCTCTAACTCGGCGAGCGTAATACCGGCACTGACGACGGCCATTCCAGAAGCTGGATCAACTTCAAGGTTCTTTTCCACATGGCGCGTATCAAGGACCATCTGCCCCGGCTGCGTAGACGTTGCACCAGTGACACCAGTTCTCCCTCCATGAGTGACAATCGAAATGTCTTTGTCGACACACCATTTTACGATATTTTGAATGTCACCGACGGTACGCGGCAAAGCAACCAGCCCACAATCAAGGGACGTTGGATCAACGCCCGGGTTCAAGCGGGACCGCGCATCGTCACCTGTGATTATAAGTTCAGGACCAAAAGCCGCGCGCGCCAACTCAGTAATTTCTATCTCAGAATTTTTTGTTTGAGCCGTCATCTTATGATTGCTTACCTACACTATTTCGTCGTCAAGATACTGAACAGCCGTCCGGAAGTAATTTAGCGGCACGCTTCTCTTCGCGTGTCATGACTTCTACAATTGCGGGCATACCTTCTGCATTCTTTGCAAAAGCAGATCGCAAAGCCGGCACGATGGCATCCGGCGTAGAGACCCTCTCAGCGTGAGCACCAAGCGATTCAGCAACGCCAGCATAATCACCGCCCACTTTGTTCAAGTCATAGCGCTCCGAGGAAACCGGAAGGTAATCGGAGTAATTGCCCATAATATTGTTGCGGAATACAATGGAGGTTGTACCAATATTGCAGCGAACACCTGTTTCAATATCGGCCATCACCATGCCGATTGATGCATCGCCCATAAAGTTGACACACGTCCAATCTGGTCTCGCTAACTTAGCCCCCTGGACCAGGCCGAGGCCAGTGCCCAATTGCGTGGTTTTTCCCCAACCAAGATAGCCGTGGGGTGTGATACTTTCATAAAACGTTGTCAATTGTTCGCGCGGGGAGCCGGCATCATGCGTGACCGTTGATTTCGTCCGATCAATGACTTTCATTAAGTCCCAGACGACACGATAAGGCGTAATTGGAACCTCGTCGGATGTCAGCACAGGCAACCATTTTTCCATAAAAGCTTCGCGAGCGGTCGCCAACTCTTCAATCGTCTCTTTGCCGTTCATTCGGTCCGGGAGGACCGCACGGTCTTTGATTTCTTCTACTAAAGCAGCAATGCTCGGTTTGGCATCGCCTATAGCGGCATAATCGACGGAATAGTCTTTTGAAATATCACCTTCCCAATTTGTCAGCTGAAGGAATGTTTTTCCTTTTTCCGGGAGCGGAGTAATGTAATCCGAACGCGTGAAGCTTGTTCCCAAGCCGAGAATGACATCTGCCTTATTCAAGAAATGAACAAGCTGATCGGGTCTTGCACGACCGCCACACCCTAAAGAGAGGGGATGATTTTCAGGGAAAGCACTTTTGCCGTTAAGTGTCGTCATCACAGGCGTTTGCGTTAACTCAGCGAGAGTTTTCAACTCTTCACAAGCATCCGCATAGAGTATGCCCTGCCCTGCGACGATAACAGGTGCTTGAGCTTTTAGAAGCGCCTCAGCGAGCTCTTTAACATCTGAAGGATTAGCAACCGGTGCGCTCCGCCGTTGTGGGCAGTAGGTATCCAATAACGCATCTTCTACGTCTTGTTCGAAAACATCATCAGGCAATTCAATTGTCACTGGCCCAGGCCGACCATTTCTGATCATTGCAAAAGCATTTTGCAACATCTGCGGCAAATGCTCCGCGTTCATTGCCATTTCGCAGTGTTTGTTGATGTGCTGCATGCTGCGTGATGCATTGAAATTTGGGCGGACCATAAGTTCCCTAAACATATAACCGCCCGGCAAGTGTAAGAGAGGAACATTATCGCCAAAGCATTGAGCAACACCGCCGAATGCATTCTCGGACCCGGGACCTGTTTGCACCGCCGTTGCACAGATTTTCTTACCACCCGTAACGCGCGCATAACCATCGGCGATGTGCAGAGCCTGGCGTTCTTGACGAACAACGATGGGTCGTAAACCAATTTTTGCGCCTTCTTCGATGACTGGGTTATAGGGATAGCATGGAATAATCTCTATACCCTCTTTTTCAAGGATACGCGCAATAAGCTCTGCACCGTTCATGATGAATACTCCTGTGTTAGCCCATTGCGAAGCATCAACGCTAGAAGCATCAACGAATCGTCAATGATAGACTCATGTCGATAAGCATCCGTTAGACTGGGCGCGAAGCACAAAACTATCAACAAGTTGACAGAGCATGGATAGGGCGAATGATAGCACGTACTGAGGTGTAATGGGTTTGACCTTAAGCGATTTACTCTGAGGGTTTGATATTAATACTCGGAAGTATATCGATAGAAATATGATTGAATTCACAATGCGATCAAAGGGTTTCCAAACCCCTTCTGGGTCAGAAACTAAAGCAGTCTTTATTTCCGTGTCGAATTAAGTTCATGAAGAAGGACCAATTCATTGTCGTTCAAATTGTCTGAGAAGCAGTTATGCGAGTATAACGAAAATGGCTTCATTCTTATTGAAGGGTTACTTGACGAAGACGTCATAAAGACGATCCGTGATGAGATCGATACCCTGACGGTCAAAGCGCTCAATGCGATTAATAGTGGCGATAAAGATTTTCCCGTTTCATCCTTTGAATTTGAGGAAGATCACCCAACCGTCCTAAGACGAATTCAGGACCCGAATGAGATATCGCCATTGTTTGCGGACCTCGGTGGCAATCCATTGCTGATTGGGACACTTCAGTCAGTTTTGGGTGAGTCTGTTCGATTACAACGCATGAAACTTAATGTAAAATCGCCTGGCGTCGGCGCACTTGTCGATTGGCATCAAGATTTTGCTTTTTATCCCCATACAAATAACAGTGTTACAGCACTTGGCGTGCTTATTGATGATGTTGATGAAGAGAATGCACCACTTATCGCGTTTCCTGGAACCCACCAGGGCCCCGTGCTCGATCACCACCATAAAGAGTATTTTGTTGGTTCAGTAGACTTGGAAGAACATGGCCTCGATCCTTCGCAAGGCATCAGGCTGATGGGACCAGCAGGCAGCGTTACACTTCATCACGGTCATACAGTGCACGGATCAGCGGAGAATCAGTCGGATAAACCACGGCGAATGCTTTTTCTTGAATGCGCAGCAGGCGACGCTTGGCCATTGATGGGCGAAGAAATGTTAGAAAGTGGTCCAGTCATGTTAAGCGGCTCCCTTTCGTGGACTCCTCGAATGGAGGCAATACAAGTGCGATTGCCTTATCCGACACCAAAACTAAAACATGAATCCATCTATGATATTCAAAAGCTCCGTGCGTAACGTATGTACTAACGAGCCGACAGGAATGTCGGTGTTGTCATATCAACGCAACTGAATGCTTAACACAGAACGCTGACCCAGGTTTTGAATGATGAAACAAACGTCAATATTGTTACAAATTTGTATCGCGCTCCTCCTAGCCACCTTCCCAGCCTCTTCCGCCTATGCAGAAAAATTTGCCGGCCTTTGGCATAGCATAGCGCCTGGGCTCGAACCTGGACTGGATACGTCTGGCATGATGTCTTTAAACATTTCAAAGACGGCTGACGAAAAGTATACGGCGCAGTTTACGTATGCTGATCGCGTTCCGCCAGACCCCGGGACCCCGCCGTCTCTTATAGCTAAGGATGGGCAGTTGACGATGCTCATACCAGGCATGTGGCCCATCCCTAGTGGCGGGCGCTACTTTGAACAACCTGTCATAGCGAAAATCACTTCGGTTGGAGACGGATCATCACTTAATGTGACACTGTCCGATGCCGGTGGATACCAACTTAACTTGAACTTCTATCCTGATACTGATGCTCGTTTCGATCGTTTCAAATCGGCACGCCTGAACGCTGACGGAAAACCGACGACAGACTATAAATACAGCGCCCCAACTTCGTTATCATCGGGGTTCACCATCTCCACACCAAAAGCTGAAGGGCTTAATATCGGCTCGATCGAAAAAGCCGTAACTCAATATATGGCCGGACAGTATAATGAGCGGCCAGGCTTTTTGTTGATCGTACGCAATGGAAAACTTATTTTGGAAGAGTATTTTTTCGGCGCGACACCAGACCGTCTGTGGCTTCAACATTCCGTCAGTAAAAGCATCACCAGCCTACTCGTTGGGGTGGCGGTCGAAGATGGTGTTTTCGATATTGATGAGCCAATCAATCAGTACTTCTCTGAATATGCCGACACGCCCTGGATGAAAAGCACCGGAAAGGCGGGCGTCACCCCAAGGCATCTACTTACTATGGCGAATATACTCGGCTGGGGAGACCGCAATTTTATGAGTGCAGGGAGCCCTTTCCTGACAACATTTATGCATCCAGATGGTTTTACGGGGGGTATGTTTCAAAACCCTGTCTTAACGACAAAGCCCGATCCGTATTTCAACTACAGTACTCAAATTACCAATCTTTTAGGTGAGACACTTGCCCGCGCAACAAAGACGCATCTTTCGAAATACATGCAGGAGAAATTGTTAGCACCGCTCGGTGAGGAAAGATCGTTTTTTCTTACAGAATCTGGTGTCGAAGGCGATCCCGTTGAAGCGGGTAGTACCGTTGGTATAAGACCAATCGCCATGGCAAAAATCGGCCAGCTTATGCTCAATCGCGGCAAGTGGAACGGTAAACAGATCATATCAAAAGATTGGGTATCTCAATCAACAACGGTGGCTGCTATCAGGCCAAATCCTTCAACAGATGGGTATGCCTTCAGCTGGTGGCATCGCAAATATGATTTTAACGCCTTTGAAAATCCGGTAAGAATGGTCTCCGCCAACGGTCGCGCAGGACAATTCATTTGTATATTTCCGGATCTCAACACTGTGATCGTGACCGGTGGACTTTCTTTTGAACAGCCTGCCCAAACGCAGTTGGACTTTGTCGAAGAGCATCTTCTACCGGCTTTCAATAATGGTAATGCTGTTGAAAGACTAGAATTTGGACCGGAAGATCTTGGCGTAAAAGTGCTGAATTAATGTTTGGCTCACATCATCGGTAATGCTATTGATCAACCAGCTGAGCAGTCGCAACACTAACGCAATCGCCGACTTCACAGCGCCGGTTCTTTCACCAGTCGCTTTCGGCGAATAAGGTAAACGCCAAAGGTGACATGGCCAACCTTGAATATGAACACTTTTTTCCTCTATGGTTCAGGCCTTGAAATCACCTAAGAGATAAAAATGTCCATAACCCAATCAGCCGTTGATCCCGACGGTCTACGTGAATTTTCCGTGGTCTTCACAGATCGTTCTCTGAACCATATGTCTGCGCGATTTCAATCGGTGATGCGTGGGCTCGGTACGGAGCTTAAAAACGTTTACAATGCAGACGCTGTCGCTCTTGTGCCTGGCGGCGGCACTTTTGCGATGGAGGCTGTCGCGCGACAAGTGGCGACCGATAAAAAAGTGCTTATTGTCCGCAATGGATGGTTTTCTTTCCGGTGGTCGCAAATCCTTGACGCTGGAAACATGACGTCAGACCCCATTGTTATTAAGGCTCAACGCCAAAGCGACGAGGCGAACGCGCCTTTTGCCCCTGCTCCGATCGACGATGTCGTGGCCCGGATCGAAGCGGAAAAGCCTGACGTTGTTTTTGCACCGCATGTGGAAACATCCGCAGGCGTTATATTGCCAGATGACTACCTGTCGGCACTTGGTAATGCGGCTCACAATGTGGGCGCAATTTTCATATTAGACTGTGTCGCGTCGGGCTGCATCTGGGTGGACATGGCGAAGACCAATGTTGACCTATTGATTACGGCGCCACAAAAAGGGTGGAGTGCAACGCCGTGCACCGGCGCTGTCTTGATGAGCGAACGCGGCTTGAACAGGGTCAAAGCCTCAAAAAGTACAAGTTTCGCTTGTGATTTGGGGAAATGGCGCGAAATCATGGAAGCCTATGAGAATGGTGGGCACGCCTATCACGCAACAATGCCGACTGACGGCATCGTAAAGTTTTATGAAGGGCTCTTAGAAACCAAAGAACACGGATTTAATACGATGTGCGACGCGCAATGGGCGCTTGGAAATAGAGTGCGCGCGCTTTTGAACGAACACGGCTACCAATCGGTCGCGGGGGAAGGGTTTGGCGCACCAGGCGTCGTTGTTTCTTATACAGACGATTCGGCAATAAAGAATGGCTCGAAGTTTTCTGCACTAGGGCTACAGATTGCGGCGGGCGTGCCCCTTGAGTGCGACGAACCGGAAGGCTTCTCAACCTTCCGTATAGGATTGTTCGGCCTCGATAAACTCACTGATATTGATAGCACTGTTGCTAAGCTGTCTGGCGCACTTGAGCGCCTCGACTGACAGTTATCTTAGCTTTTGCTAGGAGCTAGTTGTGGAGCCTCAACAGGTTGTCCTTATTCAATCCTAATCGGCTTATTGGAGTTTTGTCTTTGATGCCTCCATGTGGTCTATGCCAGTTGTAGAGATGTTCCCATAGGGGCAAGTCTTTGGCTCGTTGATCCGAGGTTTGGT
>JBCCOS010000024.1:0-24831 GCA_039025235.1 Pseudomonadota bacterium | reverse complement strand
TGATTAACCGGTTGAAGCGTGGGGGCGATCACCTCCAGAGCGGCATTAACAGGGATAAATTCCCGATCATCCCAAAACGTTCGCCCTAAATGCACGACCACCATATCCATGCTTGGTATTATATTAACAGACTGACCCTCGGCCCCCAGAAAGCGGTACGTTGAAGCTGGCAAGGACGGAAAGACATAGCCCTTGAATCGCGAGTCCGGTTCGGGATCATTAAGCCATATCTGAGCACCATAGATACCTTTTGAGGCACTTGCAGGGCTTGAAACAAATGCTGTCCATCCTTCAGGAAAAATCTGTGTCCCCTCCCAAACACCGTCCTGCAGAAAAAGCTGTCCTAATTTTGCCCAATCCCGCGCCGTAGCATAAACAATAGAACCACCGATAAACTCACCAGAGCTATCAGGCACAAAGACAACACTTGATGCACCGAGCGGTTCAAAAATCTTATCACGACCAAATGAGTGGTAGTTCACCCCCTTACTTTCGAGCGCGACCCTTAGCGCCCGTTGGATGATCTGGCTCGTCCCTGTTGAATAGGCCCAATGGGTACCAGGCGAATGGATAAGCGGCTTTTCAATAGGATACTGCGCCATCGATTGCGTGAGCGTCGCATACACAGGATAGCCATCTTTGACGTCCAGGTAATCCTCTTTGAATTCAAGACCTGATTGCATTTGCAGAAGATGGCGCCAAGTAATGTCCCGCCGTGGATCATCCGGCGCTGACCACTCTTCTATCGGCGCGCGATCATCGAGGTTGAAAAGCCCTTCATTAATCGCCGCACCAACCATCATTTGCGACACGGTCTTTGCCATCGACTGACTAATCATTGGCGTGTCCGCATCAAACCCAGGCGCATAATGCTCGGCAATCAGTTCACCCCGCTTTATAAACACCATGGCCCGGTGATCGTCCGACTTCGTATCAACGGCTTTTTGAAAAACCGTATCGAGGGCACTATTCAAGGCATTCCCATCAATACCGTATTTAGATGGCGATGCCGTTTTCCAGGCTTTGTGCGCTATTGGTTTCAAGGGCGGCACGTCGACAAGCTTGTCGACCACCAGCGTGCACCCATATCCTTCTCTATACACCGATGTTCTGCGTCCCAGCGGCCCTAATCCGCTGGTCACAGTTTTCTTATCGTAATCAACATTTGCAGAAAACAAATGCCTTGCTTCTGGAAGATATGTTAGTTCCGTTGCGAGGATATCTTTTAAGTCACGCCCGGCAAGAAAGACCTCATTGCAAACGATATGGCTTTTGCCACCGGCAACCATCTTGGCCAAATAATTTAAATGACTAATACCGAAGCCACCGAGAACAAGGGCTCCGACAGCGCCGACACCAAAAGCTATTTTCCGTATATCCGGCAAAGGGTTTTCTCTTTCTTCACTTAACAGTACGCTTACGGATGTTTATTGATTCACTATATTTTATTCTTGAACTCTAAAAGCAGATAGATCGGGAAACAGACTTCTTTCATCTGCTCCCGACTGATAACAACGAAATGGTCAAAAACGGTATCGATCGCTCCGAGCGATCGATACCATTTTATGACGTCACCCATCTGTCTTGAGGACGGGTGCGCTGATGAAAGATGCCTTATCGCCGCCAACTTGCACCGACTGAACCGGTGCCGGGAAATATGGCATGGTGAGATTATTATCCGCATCTGCCCCAGTAATGACAATGCGCATCCTGTTGCCTTTATCAAAGACATTGGCCGTAGGCGGAAGAGCGAACTTTATCTCGGCAAGCCCTTCGTTAAGCGGCGGTGTGGCAGCGATGGCTTCTTTGCTGGAAATCGACCAAGGAAGCCCAAGATTATCGTAAGGAGGCGTCCCGAGTGTTCGATGGGACGCTTTCATGGCCCTTTCCATAATAAACTCCGCATGCCCATCTGGGGAAACCTCTTCCAGATAGACATTGAATTCACCGTCGGCTTCATTGGAAGAAGCGTGCAATGTCACAACAACAGAACCGACAACGGAGAGGTCTTTTTCAAGCGGCGCCGTCGTGTACGTAAGTGCCGTTTTTGCGTGAGCAACAAGATCTGGATAGTTGGTAGCAACTTCCACCATACCGTCGTAAAATCGCGTTGCTTTTCCGGTTGTTGCATTATAGTCGACCGTAAAAGATTGCATCATATTGGCTTTTGGACTTTGTTCGACCAGTGCCCCATCATTAACACTATCGATACTACCACTTTTCGTTGCCGAGAAGTAGAAGTTGACACGCTCGGTATCAGGCACTGGCCAAGTCGATGCGCTTTTCCACTCCCAGCCATCTTTCGGTGCCCCTTCCCACTCCCGCGCGTGGGCTTTCTCGACAAGAGCATAATGAACAGGGTCTTCCGCAACAACGCTGTTATCGATTCCTTTCAACCAATAGTCATACCATCGCAAGGCTTCAATGCCCTGTAACTCCATCGTTTCTAATTCGCGGGGATCGATCTTTGGTGGCCAGCCATGGGCACCGTGCGTGCCAGGACCAAGCATGAGTTTTACTTTTGCCGAGGTTGACGTGGCGAAGACCGTTCCTTGATGTTCAATTAAAAGATCGCGCCAACTTCCCATAATGTACCGAGGGATACGCGATTTTATGCCCTTCAGGAAAAGGTCAACAGACGGTAACTCATCACGGAACTCATCACGCGTTATTCGTAATTTTGCAAGACGGCGCGCCAAATCAGGCTTACCATTCACCGCCGCCTGAAGTTTTTGCGAATTTAAGATGATACCGAACAACTCACTGGGGTTTGTGATGCCGGTTGATGTTGTTAACCCAACAAAAGCCATCAATAAATCAGGGTTGCCGGCGGCCAGTGACATCGCGCGCTGAAGAGGATCAGCCATCGCTCCTTTTTTTCGTTGCTCAATAGCCGCTTTTAGCATTGAGCCGTCTACATCTTCATCAACAGGCAGAATACTCCATCCAACGCCAGTCTTATAAGTATCGTCCACAACGCCGTCGATGGCTGGAGCCTCGACAGCGTCCATATCCATTTTCGTGTCAGCCCCCGCATTGTTAACCAACCAACTGACCACCGCTTTTCGCAGAATACCACTGCCGGCAAATTCAGTTTCAAAGGAATCAAAAGGAGCAACAATGGGAACGATTGCTTTTAACGCAGGAGGGCTTTGACTGGCCGCATTCCATTGTGAACCCCCGTAATAGGAATGCCCCCACATGCCGACCTTCCCTGTCGAAAAATCTTGACCCGCCAACCACTGGATGAGTTCATAGCCATCTTTGGCTTGCTGAAGAGAATACTCACCTGCAAAAACACCGGTCGATGCATTTGTACCACGCACTTCGGCGTTGGCGAGGACGTACCCATGTCGCAAAAATCGAGATTCGGGATCGAATGAAGGATTAATTTTTTTCGACTTTTGACCTTTTTTGAAGGCTCCCAAATTAGTCGCCACTGTGCCATCTTCGAGTTTCCGTGCTCGAGCATATCGAGAATACCGAAGAATAACGGGAAACTTCTCATCAACGGCAACACCGTCACGGGCTGGTCGATAAATATTGATAGCAAGCTTTTCGCCGTCACTCATGGGCACGTAGACTGACGAATACACAAATTCGTCGAAACGCTCCTCGGAATATCCTTCATATTTACCAAAGGCTGATACTTTACCCGACGAGGTGACATTCGATGTGCTTACGTCACTTTTGGTATTCCCACTAACACTAGTCTCACCAGCGGAACAGGCCGTCATACCAAGAACAGCAACCGCCAGAGAAGCGGAAAGAGCAACTTCCTTCAGGTCATGCCCGAAGGACTTCCGCTGACGCTT
The DNA here is from genome assembly GCA_039025235.1 of Pseudomonadota bacterium. GTDB lineage: Bacteria > Pseudomonadota > Alphaproteobacteria > Caulobacterales > Parvularculaceae > MED-G105. Next base: position 21,016 of record JBCCOS010000024.1, on the reverse strand, counting down.
CATTATCTTGTCAAAGCCAATTGTTTCCATTTTTGTTCCCTTCCGTTTTATTCTCGGTCTTCGCACAAGCGATTACGCTGAAGTTCTCTGACCATATTCATGTGACCGTTAAATCTGAACGACTGCTCAGATCTATCTACTCGACATATACGTCCCCCAAAAAAGACCGTTTTAACGTTAAAATAATTCTCACACTACAGTATTGCGTTAAAGTGTCAACGATCTGCCATTCTGAGCAAATTGCATATGTATTTAAATACTCTTCGCAACACCGCAGAGCGGATACTACACGCTCTTCAATATCGAAAATTAAAAACCAAATGATTTCAGATTTTTATAGCCAAAACAGAACACTAATAATCAGCACGGATTGGACAACTTTACAAAAAACGCAAACGTAAATTTTTGTTTGTATACTGTAATTTATTTCAAACAGTTAATCCTGGAAAACCACCATTCTGTCGATTTAGCCTGATAACGGGCGTCAATATCATAATCCTTCGAGCGCTGTTTTAGAACAATTCGTGGAACAATAATGCGGTTGATGGTTCCCCGTCCTTTGACATTCAAGGCACACCGCCCGCCACATAAAGCAACGGACCAACATCGAAATAAACGATGACTGGCTTCTAAGTATCTGCGAATAACGAGGCCCGTTCGCAGGGTCATTTCGAACAATGAGGCCAGTCATAACCAACCGCACGGCTGCAATACTTTAATCGCTCTGACCAATTCCTTGAGCGATGCGATTGGGGTAACGTGTTATTGCTCAGTGCCGACTTCTAACGGAGCGGACCTTCGGTCCCTTATTCAGCGTATCCAGATGCATCAAGCGCTGCAAGAATGGTGCAATGATAATTATTCCGACACCAACGCCAATAGCTATCCACCCATAAATCTCAAAAAATCTGGGCAAGACTGCGTAACGTACAACTGATAACACCATCCACGCAATATTTACCGTGCGGTGAAACCTGTATGAATGCATTTCTCTCACGCCTATCTTTCACCAAATTTCCTCAGAAAGAACATAGCCATAGGGACGCTACATCACCTCCTCAATAATCCAACCCAACACAAATGTGTTCACCCAATTATACTGATGAATTGTCCTTGGTGATGCGCAACGTTTCAGAGATTTGACGACGTCTTGTGTATGCGGAGCATCGGCATAATGTTCAACATTCCCCAGAGACGCTTCATATGCATAGCATTGATGGATGGGATCTGCCATCGCGCCGGACGTTTCCTCAAGTGCGTCAATGCCTGAAGACATATCCAGAAGATCCTGAATGACTGTCACCTCCCATGCCGTATCACATAAATCTTCGAGATAGTGCTCAACTGTAGCATCTGTTAAAAGATGACCCCCGCGCTTCTAAAAAGGCGATGCACACACCGGCCATCGGTTTTAACACCGACATCGCCATGCGTTTGTCACCGATCGCTTCGCAGATAGCGCACACCATTTCAACATTTTTGCGCATGCCTGGACGCCCGTGACGCGGTCCATAATCAAAACGCATCTTGAACGCGGTATCGCCGCAGGCGCCTACTTGCTGCTTTGCGAGCGCCGCCATTTCGCAAATATTCTCCATAGGTTATCCGCCGCTGCAATAGGCGCGTATTCCGTTGCGGGTTCGTCTGCCAAGAAGATTATGGACTGGTTGCTTCGTCAGTTTGCTGACAACATCCCAAATCGCAATGTCGATACCGCTCATGCCGATGAGCACCGCTCCCTTTCAGCCGATATTGACGGTCGCTCGATACATGCGTGTCCATAGCCGCTCCGTACCGAACGGATTTTCTCCCTCGACGAGCGGCACCAACTCGCCCTCAATGATCTGTGCGGAGCCCTCTGAACCGAGACCGATAGCGCCGAGCCCATAGATTTCGTCATTGAGGGTGATACATCGAACGTTGAGATATAGGACGTCGTCCCGCTGGGTTTCAGGCGTCAAGTTAAAAAGACCCATAGGTCAATCTCGACTGTCCCCATTAGCGTCGAGGAGCGCATTCATTGGGGTGCCGCCACCACCGAGGCGTCTCCCATGCGGGCATTTTAATTCGTATGACTTCAATCCTATTAATCGTCATCATACCTTTAATCTCCTTACACTAATAGCTACTTCCGATTTCGGCTGAAAACGAACTGTGTTGCGCAGCGGTGCGCCAAACTTAGGCGCGCTTATTTCAATTTCATCTCCGTCGGCCAAGCTGTGACCGTCGCCATAAGAGAAAACAGGACAACCCAAAAGGTGAATATGGATATCGCCAGGCGTCAAAAGCGTCGTATGTTTGAAATGATGATGCTCCAAGTTTGCGATTGAATGGGTCATGTTTGCTTCGCCCGTTCTGAATTCGCGCTCCCAAATGACCTTGCCGTTGCGGCGAACGAGCGTGCGACCAGCTACGTCTTCAGGGGCATCGCCAATCAGCAGTTCAGGACCGATCGCGCATTCGCGTAATTTCGACGTCGCCAAGTAGAGGTAATTTTTGCTTTCCAGCGCATGATCAGAGAAATCGTTAACAAGAACGAACCCGACACGTACAGGGACTAAGTCATCAGAAATGTAATAAACGCCGGCGAGCTCCACTTCCTCGCCTGCGCTGAGAGAATAGCCCGGCGCTTCAATGTCTGCTCCTGACGGAACCAGACACTGCCCAGTTCCCTTAAAGAACCACTCCGGTTGCACGCCGATTCCATCTCTCGGCGGACGGCCAGCCTCCTTTCCCATTTGATACATTTTCATAGTGTCAGACGATTCATTCTCGTCAGCGTTCATGGAATCGCGAATTTCGGCGCTGCGAACGTGAGTCAGCCCCGTACCGGTAACAAGACACGTCCCAACGCTGCCGCTTAATGGGACAGGCGAGCGCACTCGGCCGCCGGCAATCAACGCATTGACGTCAACACGCTCTTCGCTCGCCGCAGCGAGCGCAAGTTCTTCAAAGCTTTGTTTGGAATACAATGCTGTCTGGAGAGCTTCTATGAAATCGAAATCGTCTCGCAACACCTGCGCATGCTCGTCGGCAACGCTAACAGCGCCCCTTACTAAGCCCGATGATTCGACAAATCGCAAATATCGCATAAATGCTCCTCAAAATTATATCGTTACAATATCAAATTATTGCATGAGTCAAGGAATTCCCGAGGAATGTAAAATTTAAAGGAGAACGCTTTACTTCTTGCGGAGTTGTATATTTACATTTTACACAATAAAATTTTTACATCGAGAGATTGAATGGCTAAATCGAGAACCGGGACGACAAAGCGAGCGGCACTGAGCGATGTCGCGGCCGAAGCCGGCGTTTCCGTCATGACGGTGTCAAATGTCATCAACAATAAGGAAATTGTTCGCTCACAAACTCGCGAACGGGTAATCAAAGCAATCAACAAGCTCGGATATGTGCCGACACAAGCGGGAAGAAGTTTGCGAACGAACAAACAGTGGGCTGTTGGCTTTCTCCTCATCGACGACAATGCTCGGTACTTCAATGATCCGTTGAACGCAGAAATCATAGCCGGCCTCAGCGATCGACTAAATCGTGCGGGCTTTAGCCTTGTGGTCGAATTAGGAAAGTCGCACTCGCTCCAAAAGATCAACGGATTCCATCGTCGGCTCGTCGACGCGCTGGTCATACTCTCTTCTGGAGACGCCGCAAATATTGCTAAGCTTGAAAAGGCGACCGCAAATCTTGATGTGCCGCGGGTTTTTATCCAGGCGGCCCCCGTCTCCAAGTCAGTCTCCACGATCAACTTATCCGACTACGAGAGCGCTATGCTTATTGCCGACCACTTAGCGGCGCGAGGTGTTACGTCTGCACTTGTAATCGATACCAAACTTCAATGGCATGCTTTTTCGGAGAGGAAACGCGGTCTAAAAAAAGGGTTTGCCGCCATAAGCAAAGAGATTCAGATGTCGACGATAAAATCAACTAGCGAGGGCTACGAGGATACGAGAGAAGCGCTAGAGCTTTATCTCGACAAAAATCCGACGCCGGACGCTGTCGTAGGGTTAAATGACTATATGGCGATCGCCGCGATGCAATGCCTACAAGAACGTGGCTTACGTATTCCTCAAGACATCAAAATAACCGGCTTCAATAGCGCCGAGCTGATCAATTACGTGACACCCAGGCTAACAACGGTTCACGGATCACCCTTTGACGTTGGCGCGGCGGCGGCCGAAGCAGCAATCAACCCAGAACAAAAGATCGTAAACCACCGTCTGCCGGTGGCGTTAGTTCGTGGCGACACCACCTAACACAAATTTGAGCAGAAACCTGTAGAACTGGTCGGGTCAACTGCCCGGTTTCTACTGCCGCTCATAGCCGTGATGTTTCGGATCATCTGGACACCTACAATAACGGTAGCGTTGTCTAATTCGGGCTTTGGTTGTCAACTCCGTTTTTATATGTCTCTACCGGGTACTGCGTTGTCTTCGCAGTCGGTGCTTAATGACCGCTGCATAATGGCTTTCGAGTGAGACGCCGATTTTCCAATGTCCAGAACACAGTTCGCAAAGCGCGGCTACAACACTACCCTCGGAATGTTCGTCGCCTTCGTCCCGGCAGGGACGACTTTCCGTCTGGAGACGGAAACTTGAGTTAACTCTTCTGATTATGCTGATGCCTCCACTTTGCTCCATTTGAATCAAGAACCGTCAATCCAGATGCGGTGCAGGATGACAGCGAGTTTTCGCGCCAATGCGGTTTTGGCTTTTTTAGAACCGTTTTTCTTTGCCAATTTTACACCCCATGCTTTCAACGCCGACCAACGGCCGACACGCGTAAGCAAAACATTCGCTGCTTCGAAGAGATAATACCGCACAAGCTTGTCTCCACATTTGGAGATACGCCCCATGCGATCCATCTCGCCGGATTGGTATCGCCTTGGGGTTAATCCCAAATGCGCGCCGACTGACCGCGACTTTTTAAACCGATTTGGGTCCTCGATTGTCGTCATGAATGTTAGTGCGGTAATTGGCCCAACGCCACGAACACTCATTAGGCGCCGGCAAACATCGCTCTTTTTTGCTTGGCTATAAAGGCGATCCTTCAATGCGTCGATTTGAGAGTCGACCGTTCGCCAGCCAAAAATAATTTGCGAAAATATCTTGACGCTACCCGGTCAGCGACGCCGTCTCTTTCACGATAACGCCCTCTTCATCCAGAATACATAGCGCAGTCTCTGTCATTGATACGTCAATACCGACAAAATATGTCACGGGTTGCTCTCCTTCTTTCTTTGTCAACGCCTACTGGCTAACGCCGTTGCAGCAAGGGGAGCACCGACGCCATTACCCCATGTTAACAAGCCTGTTTTGTGTTGTTTGACGATTTGAATGCGTCGTGGATCGCGCGGAAGATTTTGCGCTATATCATCTGAAACCACTTGATGAGACGCCTAAAGTTGTAGCCGAGGGCGGCGGCTTAGATGTTGAATCGATCGCCGGTTTGGTCTTTCAGAAAGTTGCGGCCCATCCGGTGTTCTTGCTTCATGTGTCTGATGACGGGCTCGATGGCTGATCGACGCCGGAGTTTTTTTTGGACATGCGGCTTCAAGGCTTTTTGGCCGGACATGAAGACCCGCCATGGCGGGCGGGTCGGTTGACGGATCTCGGGATCAAACGTGAAGCGGTTCTGTTTATGGCCTTTATGTCCTTTGTCGACATAAGCGTGTGTTGGCGCCACGACATTAAGTGCTTGTGTCTCGCTTAAGACCTTACCGAGCATATGGCCGTCGAAAGGGTTACCGTGAAGAGCGTTGGCATGAACGACGAACATGCCGGCTTTTATTCTTGCATTTGTGGTTGTGATCGTTGCTTTGACGCCGAACTCGTAAGGCTTGTAGGGCTTTCCCTTGCCGATGCATTCCGTTTCCGGCGCAGCCCATGAGTAGCGCTTATGCGGCGCCGTTTTGTTGAGTGCCTGGGTTTTGATGGTTTGCTCTTTGACAAGCGACACGGCTAAAGCCTCTTGCAACGCCGGCTCGTGGGCGGTTTTCCGTTTGATATCCCTGATCAAACGCCCCAGGCGGGTTTTAAGGAATTTCACTTGTCGGCGATGAAGCTTGTATTGTTTGGCGTGATCGTAGCGCTGGGCCATGATCTGGGCGCGCTTGGCGACCTGCACATAGGACTGGCGCAACTTTATCCCGGCGCTGCGCGCTAATGCGCCAAGCTGCACAATCGCCGTGTAAAGAAGATTGGCGTCCGTCGGGAACTTGACGTTTTTCGGCTGCACCGTTGTGTCAACGCTCACCCGTTTAAGATGGCCGCCTTTGAGAACGCCAGATTTGTGGACAATGCGCAAACTTTCCTGGATCAGGGCGTCAAGAAAGTCGGGGCCCAGCCAAAGCCGCCAATGTGACATGCCGGAACGCTCATGTGGTGTTTTATGCTGGAAATAAATCTCGCCGGTGAAATGCTGAAAGTGAAGCGGTAATAGCAATGGGATGGGTACCCATTGCCCGCTGAACGATCATAAACCGCCTTCAGGATGAACATCGCTATCATAAAGCGCGAGGGCGTTGCAGGACGGCCATGATCCGTAAACGCATGAGCTGAATGGGCGTCGAGATTATCCCGGTCAATCTCGCCGGCAAGCCACACCAGTGGATGGTGCGCGCTCAAGCGGCGTTTTGAACAGCCCCTCAGGCTCCTGGGGGCTCGTGTCTTTTGGTTTCATGGGCGCCCTCACTCAAAGCGAAAATCACGCCCATTAGCGAATTATAATTTGCAAGCTTTCGCACCGATAGCCGTAAAATCTAGCAAACTAAAATACGACAAACAACGAGAAAAATCAACACTTTATCGATGCTTCACCGACAACTGATTACTACAAACGGAAGAAAAATATCTTGAAAAACAATCGAATTTCCTCGTCGCCGTCGCAATCACTCATACTTTGTTAAGCTCATCAGGAGTGATACTTTTCGCTACGACAACAAGTGCGGTTGCCCAAAATTCTGACGAAACGGTGGTGGCTAACGGGACCTGGACTAAAAAATTCGCTAGAAGTCGCGGTGAGTGGTCAATTGTCGAGCGCAATGGTCAGCGTTTCGTCATCTTAAACGACGATTTTCGCACACGCGGTGCCCCTGATCTCAAAATTTTCCTCACACCAATGGACGTCTCCACGGTTGACAATGATAATGCAACCAAGGGGTCTGTTTTCATTGCTGAATTGTCAAGCAAGAGCGGTGCACAGGAATATCTAATTCTTAAAGAAGTTGATCTTACGAACTTTAAGTCGATCATCATACACTGTGAGGCCTACTCTAAACTATGGAGTGCTGCTGCCTTAAGGCAGTGAAATGCGGATAGTTGGGCTGCAGACTTGCTCGTTATCGTTGCAAGCATTTCTGTGTCATAAGTGCTTACACGAAAATATAGAGACGAAGGGAACGCGAAAACCCATCTAAGAATAAGAACTCACTATAGACATAGGAGCAAAAGCCTGCTGTGGTTTCAGAAATTGTTTGTTACGATTTCACACAAAGATTAGTCATGCGACCCATCAATCAAATTCTAAAGCCTTTGGTTTGGCTTTTTGTTTACTTTCACTTTTCATTTGCTTCTGCAGATCCACTCCAAGACATTGACCCATTCATCGAGTCATCTCTGGAGGAGTGGGTCGTTCCCGGCGCATTCGTCAGCATTGTAAAAGATGACAAAGTCCTTTTGGCAAAAGGGTACGGTGTTAAAAACTCAAAAACCAAAAAGCCTGTTGATGAGAATACTCTGTTTTCAATTGGCTCCACGAGTAAAGCTTTTGCAGCGGCTACCATTGCTATTTTGGTGAGTGACGGTGTGCTATCATGGGATGATCGCGTACGGAAATATGTACCATGGCTCAAGCTTTATGATGAGTCCGTGGCGGAACAACTCACGATACGCGATATGCTCTCGGGAACAGTTGGAACGTTCTGGAGTGACGAAAATGAATTGCGAGCGCTTTCGAGCGATGCGCGTGATATCCTTAATCGCGCTCAGAAACTGGAACCGCGTGCACCGTTTCGCTCAGGTTTTTTATACAGCAACAATATGTTTATTTTGACCGGGGAGCTCGTCGAAGCGGTCACTGGTAAGACATGGGAAAAGTTTGCTGAAAACCGACTTTGGCGTCCACTTGGCATGGGTCGAACGACAGCAAGTGCCAAAGAGGCTTGGGCGACAGGAAACGCAGCGCAAGGTCACATTTTTAAGGTCTTTGGCGATGGCGTCAAACCAACGCGGTATAAATACTGCGATGCAGTTTGCGTTCCATCGGGCGGTGTAAATACCTCTGCATCTGACGTCACTCAATGGCTTCGGTTTCAGCTAGGGCGTGGGACTATTGATGGAAATGAGATTATCCCAGAAGCGATTTTTATGGAAATGCATCAACCACAAACGAAAATGCGGCGGATAGAAGGCATCAAGAGTGTCTACGTCCCTTTCCCAAATCAAGATCTAGACCGCTGGGGCGCAAAGAATGCTGCATACGGATTTGGTTGGGTTATGTTCGACTATAATGACGAGCGTATTCTCTGGCATGATGGTGGCGCAAATGATTGTGCAGGTAACGTATTTCTAGTTCCCGAGAAACAGATCGCAATCTTTATTAACACTAACCGAGTGAGCAAGATGCAAGCGGCGATGGGATTAACAATCTTGGACAAATTCTTAGGCGTAACAACGAACGATTGGTATGAAGAGTACCCAAATAGAGGAAAGCCATAAATCATTCATTCGTCCTTCTATCAAAGCGTTGCCCCTAGCTTCGCCAGATCGTTCGTGTGGGTGATTGGTGCAATAGTTGATGATGGCTATTACCGTCCCTTGAAATCGGGTTTTCGCTTTTGGAGCTTCGCAAAAACCCCCTCACTAGAATCTTCCGTTCTGCTGGCAAGGGTTTGCAAATACGCCTCGTTAGCGGCGACGTTCAGGAGATTGTCTTGTGACGCGGCTCGAAAAGCACGCTTCGTTAGAGCAATCGCAATAGGTGCACGCTGAACAATCATTTCGGCCCACGAAGTAGCTTCCGTAACGAAATTAGTTGTTAGGACACCGCGGTTTACAAGCCCGAACTCTAAAGCCCGCGCTGCATCTATTTTCTCAGCTTCTATGGCTAGCTCGAAGGCGCGCGCGTATCCCACTTTCTGGGTTAGCAAGAGAGATAAACCGTAAGCGTTTGAGTTTATTGATCTGTTTTCCAATTCCATGGTAGGAGATGATTGAGTTGGGTCTGTTTGCAACCTCCGATGGTTTGGATGAGGTGGGTGAGCCAGGCTTCGCTTTTGATTTTGTTGAGTTTGGCGGTTTCGATCAGCGTATAAATGATGGCGGCGTTGTCGCTGCCGGCGTCTGATCCGAAAAATAGAAAGTTCTTCTGTCCCAGAACAATATTCTTCTCAGCTCTCTCCGAGGCGTTGTTATCAATGGCGAGTCGGTCATCGTCGAGATATTTCTCTAGCTTGACCATTTGCGTAAGGGCGTAGCTAGTCCTCCGTTCTCTAATGGTGTCGGTTGCGTCAAGGGTTAAATGATCCTTTGGTGCGTCTTTCATCTATAGAGCTTAGGCATTGTTCTCTACGAGGTCGCCGTTGTTCGCGCCTCATCATGGTATAGGCCGGTATTGGCATCTCAGTGTGAACAGCGCATTCGCCACGAAGGCGATACCGAGGGGACTTCGAGATTGCCAATGCTCCTTCCCGCTTGGGATTGGATGTTGACCGTCAGATCAGAAGATATTCGCCTTTATTCTCGTGCGTTAAACTTAAACTGTTTTGGGTTGCTCGACCTTCCACCAAAATTCGGTGCCGTCCTTGAGGATTGCAGCGATGATTGCTCCGGTTTTGCGGGCGACGGCGACCCGGGCGCGTTTGACACCGATCCTCTTGGCGAGCTTTAGCCCCCAAGACTTGAGGCTGGAGAACTTCTTGACACGGCTTAATAGCACGGTCGCGACCTCATACAGCAAGGCTCTAACCATCGCGTCGCCGCGCTTGGTTATGCCCCCGTGATGGTCAACCTCGCCGGATTGATGTCGGCGCGGGGTCAGGCCGAAATAAGCGCCAGCAGTCCGAGCGCGACCAAAGCGGTCGACATCATCAATCGCACTGATCGCCGCCAGCGCGGTGACGGGACCAACGCCTGGAATGGTCATCACACGTCTGCAGGCCTCGAATTGACGAGCCAGACAGCCGAGGCGTTTATCAAGATCAGCGATTTCGCTTTCAACTGTTTTGCGCGCAGCCAGCAGCGATTGCACAGCAGTCGCCAACATCGGAAACTTGGATGAACCAGTCCAACCGCAAACAGTATCGCGTTGGAGTTTCCTTGATATACAGGAATTTACGGGGAGATTTGCGAATTTGAGCCACAATTTACGGTCAGACCGTCCTAATCGCGATAAAATTCAATGGGTTGTGCCATTTTTCCCTAAAACGATGAACAGCGAAAATAACAGCCAAACAGGGAACTTGGCTCATAGAACAGGCTATTCCGCAACGAGAGCAGCGAACACGTGGGCGGCTGCGCCAGCAAGCCGGTTCCGAACGCCATTTATAGCTAGGCACAACCGAAAAGAATGCCCAAGTCAATCAGCGCGCGACACCGGGTGGATCTGAATATCGGTCTTACGGAAATCACCGCCGGTGAAAAGAAGCGGCGCATCCGCGACCCGCGCCGACGCATAGGCCATGCAATCGAGGATGTTCAGCTTGGCGCCGGAACCGCCGCCTTTGCCGAATTTTTCGATAGCGATTCTGGACCAGCCTAAATGGACTTGGTCAAAAGCCGAAACACGGACATTCGGCATGCCATCGACCCACGAAAGAAACGCGCGCGCATCCGCAGCGTCTGACTTTCGCGACAACAAAACCATAAAGGTCTCGTGCAATGCTGGCGTCCCAATGACAGCGTCGCCCGCCATCAGAGCGCCAAGCAGAGCTTCGTCACCTTCTTCTTTCGTTGCAATGGCCACAAGCGCAGAGGCGTCGACAGCAATCACACCGCCCCCTATCGCGGCAAGCCGTCAGCGCAATAAAGCGCTGCATCATCTTCGGCGTGCGTACGCTTGACGGCCTTCTTCGAAATACGCTTGGTGACGGCGCGCAGTTCCTCAAGTCGATAGGCGACCGCTGGATCGCTTGCGGGGGCGGCCCCCTCCTCTGCGGAGAAGGCGCGTAACGCCCTACGAACGGCCTCTTTCATCGGCACCCCAAGGCGAAGGGCGATGTGATGGGCCCGCTCATAGATCTCATCGTCACGGATATTAATCTGTCGCTGCTTGTTCTCGCTCATCTCAGCTTCCGAAAATGGGCTCCGTGTCATCGCCAGGCTCGTCTCGACGTTTAAGCCCGCTGAACACTATAAAAATATATATGCAGCCGATTTAAATGTAAAGCTGCATCGCGAGAGCTTCTGGATAATACCCTCCCTCACCCGACCTGACTCCAGAATCCGCGCTTGCGACTGTGTTTGTCGCGTACATCGGCAAGATAGTCTCGATTCGGCTTATGCGCGCCGTAGTCGGCGATCTGACCGGCAAGACTTTCGCATTCCAACAGATGACGGGCGGCGTGCTTATAGCGCTTCGATCGACCCTCTTTAAGCATGAAGTCAATCATCGCCCGCAGAAGCAACGTCGCCGCTAGCGGATATTTACCCGCAAGCTTCTCCGCAGCCGGTGCAAGAACGTAATAGGCGTCGCCGTCAATGTCCTGCGGGCGCCCTAAAACGAGATCCGCCGCTGTCTCAAGCACCGGCCAGTGAACAAGAAAATGAAGTGCCTGATACGGATCGGAGAAGCCGCGCGCATGGGTGATCGCCCGCTCCTCCGCTTCAACGTCTTCAAAGTCGGGCAAGTTCGCCAGATACGCCTTCAACAGCGCGCCATCGAGGCGTTTCTCGAACGCTTCCCAGCGCAGGGCTTGCGCGTCTTCCGCGCGGCCGACGGCGTCGAGGGATTGAAGATAGACGCCCTCCCAGTCCTGACTCCCATAGGCGCCGCGCTTCGTATCTGCGCTCTCCAGGAGCGCCATGGCGTCATTGGCGCGCCCACCGTCGAGAAGACGCCTTGCGATGTCGACCGCAATTCTAGGGGCCTTGCGCTGCTCAGCGTCATATTGCGCCATATACGCATCAATATCGCCGAGCGCGTCGGCGATGTCTTTGAGCGTTGAAGAGATAACCCAGTCATTGCGGCGCGCCGCAAACGCATCTTCGTAGATGACGCCTTTCGTAGACCACCCCAAAACGACACGCGCTTCGTTTTTCAGCGGAGACGGGCGCGGTTCTTTCGCCTTCGCTTCGATCCGCGTTTTCAGCGCTTTAAGGCCGTCCGTCCCCGACACGTCCGCCATCACCGGAATCAAACCGTCGAATTGCGCATAAACATTGGAAAACAGACCATCAACACACTGATCGGCGAGTGCGACCGGCGCGCTTTCCGCCCTGAATGCAAGCTTGCCGAGACCGTCGCACGTCTGGCTGGTTCTTCGGCAAATGCGGCTCAATCGCCGACCACTGAGCCTCTGTCAAGCAAAACAACCGGCTGATCACGTCCTCCATCCATATAATGAACAACGTGAATCATGATTTTTTTTTAACAGATCAATAATCTGATTGGGTTCTGAGACTAGCACTTAAATTCGATAGCTCGAAGCGTTTTCCCTTAAAAATGAACAGTGAAAATAATTGCACTAACAGGGAATTCCCCCCCCTGTTAACAGGCAATCCTGGAACGAGGACAGCGAATATTGGCAATGCCATCGCCAAATCTGTTCGCAACGTCTTTCAGAATTTTTGATAGTCCCACACGCGCGTAAACTGCGCCTGCATTTTCAAAAGTTCGATCCTTAGGTGACAATGGATCTCATCTGCGTATAAAATTACAACGTATCGTCTTTCCGATTGAAATGAGAGAGGCGCAGCGGGAGCCGTCGCGGTGAGCGAGCGATTTATCCAAAACAAGATTATCCTCGGTGCGGCTACGATAGATCCGCCAGCCTCTCAGGTTGCGAAAACGCCCGTATTGAAACAGTTTTCCCTCGATAAATTGTATCGGGACCACATCGCCGATCTCAAATACTTTTTACTGAAGGAATTTGGGGCGGGACCGCCCGATCCTGAGGACATTGCGCACGAGGCATTCCACAAATTAGCGCAGGAAGTCGATCTCTCCCGCATTTCCAATCACAAGGCCTTTTTGTGGCGCACCGCTCGGAACCTCGTATTGACCGAGAAGCGAAATACCGGCCGGCGCACCAAGTTTGATTACGAAGTCGAGCAGCTTTACTTCGCCTCAAAAGGTCCCAAAAGTACGCCAGAAGGAGTCTTAGAAGTAAGTCAGCAATTGTCGGCGGTCTCATGCGCCATTCAGGAAATGCCTCCCGCAAGACGCAAGGCTTTAATCTGGCGTCGAATAGAATGTATGAAGATGGAAACGATCGCGGAACGCTTAGGCGTCTCGCGTCGCGCGGTTTCAAAGCACATTGAACGCGCCATCGTAGATATCGAAACTGCTCTGGAAGCCGGGCCAAAACAACAGATTGATAATCGTGCGACCGACAGATGACCTCCCGAAGAGTATCCGTGACGAAGCGGCCAGATGGTTCTCGCTCATCGATAGCGGGACCGCCACAGACGAAGAGCTCCGAGAACTCGAAGACTGGCGATCTGCAGACCCGCTCCACGAACACGCTTACGATCGTATGGCCACTCTTTGGTCAGCGCTCGGAACCCTGACAGCCGAGGATGTATTAAAAGAGAGTGCTCACCAAAACAATATCCCACATCAGGATCGCCAGGGAGACACTGTTCAGACGTTCCCGCAGCGGTCGTTCCCTGCAAGACCCAAGATTCAAGCGATGGTCGCCGCTCTTATGCTTTGCATCGCCGGGGTAAGCACGATCATGTTTCTAGATAGACCAAAGCCTTCTGATGGAGTGACAGCGGCCTTAAAGAGCGCGTATTCAAGCGGCCTCGGAGAGACGAAATCTGTGACGCTCACAGATGGTTCAACGATTACGCTGGGCGCGCTCACGGTAGTCAAAGTCGAAATGACCGCGACCAAGCGTTTCGTCCGATTAGAGCGCGGTGCGGTGGTTCTTGATGTTGTGAAAGACGCCGATCGACCGTTTTTTGTGCGAGCCGATGACTTTTCCGCACGCGTCGTAGGAACCGTTTTCGACGTTCGCAGCAATGGCGGGGTGGTTAGATTATCTGTCCTAGAGGGCAAGGTCGTCGCCGCACATCCAGTTCCAGTTGGGAGCGGCCGCACGTCCCTTTTTTCTCGGAAAGAGGTAGCGGCGGGCGAGCGCGTTTCGGCCACGTCGGCGCAAGGCCTGTCCGACGTTAACAGCTTCCCGGTCAACGCATTCGCCGCTTGGCGAGACGATAGGCTGAAGTACTCCAAAGCCACTTTGCGAGAACTGATCGCCGACGCAAATCGCTATTCCCAGACGCCCATCGTGCTTGAAGGCGACGTCGCAGACTTGAATACCATGACCGTGACGGTTTCATTCGTGGGGACCGATATCGACAATGTGCTGGCGACGCTGCCGTCCATGTTTCCGGTGACGGTTGACCGCGCCGATGCGAGTAAGATCGTTATCCGCGCGAACTAACATTCTTCACCGGTGGCCCGAGCTTTCCAGGGTGCACCCTAAAAATCCTTAATTTTCTTGAATGCCAAGGTCCCATTTTAAGGGGGTGAGGAGTCTTAAAACTGTTAACGCGACTAAGTCGCATTCACTAAAACTAGCAGTCGAGGGGGCTCGCCCGTGAATAAACGTACCGCCGTAACGAATAACCTACTGAAATCAGCGCTCTTTTGCATGGCGTCGTCCATCGCGCTAAACGGAGTAATTACCGGAGCCACGGCCGCCATGGCCCAGACCGGCGTCGCACAGGGCCAATCTGCGCAGATAAACCTACCGAGCGGACCGCTTGCGGACACGCTAGTCGAGCTTGGCGACATCCTGAACGTGACGATCGTTGCGCCGAACAGGATCGTCGCCAATAAGACCGCGCCTGCACTCTCTGGCGTGTTCACGCCTCTAGAGGCGCTTCAGCTTGCACTAGCGGGGTCAGGATTGATCGCGCAGACCACGGGCGACGGCGCGATTTTGATTTCAGAAGAAGTCGCGACCGTGCCGGACCGGCAGCAACGCTTTGCAGAGACGATCGAGGACCAAGTGGTCGTCACCGGCACGCGGATCGAACGAACTGCCGTGAATTCGCCTGCGCCGGTCGACATTGTGACGGCGGAGGAAATCGAGCGGTTCGGACTGACGGATAACACCGAGGCGTTGCGCTTTGTACCGGCGCTCAACCAGTCTCTAACCCTCAGTACATTCGGCAATTCGGATGATGATAACGGAGAATTGTCGGGTCCGTCATTTGGTCTCTCGGCTCTAGACCTGCGAGGTTTGGGAATAAACCGCACTTTGGTTCTCGTGAATGGGCGCCGCCACGTGCCCGGCGTAGCGAACAGCGCTGCAGTCGATGTCGCCTCAATACCGGCGGCGCTCATCGACCGTGTCGAGGTCTTGACCGGCGGCGGATCGTCCATCTACGGCGCTGACGCGGTCTCAGGCGTCGTCAACTACATTCTTAAGGATGACTTTGAAGGCGTTGATGTGCGCGCCAATGGGAGTTTGCCGACCCGTGGCGGCGGCGAAGCTTACTTCGGCGCCTTGACCTTGGGCAGTAACTTCGCCGACGACCGTGGCAACGTGGTCTTGAATGTTGAATACAATCGTCAGACTGAACTGACATTTGGAGAACGTGATTTCACGCGCAGGTCTTCAGTGGTTGTGCCGAATAGCGAAGGCTCCGGCGTTGACCAAAGGTTCGCTAATATTCTGGCGTCGGATGTAAGAAACAACCTATTTTCCGCCAATCCAGCTTTTACTTTCAATCCTGCCGGCTTTGAGACTGTTTTAGGAGTTCCAGAAGGCGGGACTACTTTCGGCGGATTTCCGCTTCAACAAGTCGTGGATGCTGATACGGGAGAAATCCGGCCATTCGACTTCGGTACTATTCTCGGCAATCCTTTCTTTGCTCAAGGCGGCGATGCATCCGGCCAGGTTTTCGCGAACCCCAGGGCTCCAAGTGTTCCGGATATCGAGCGCTACTCCATTAATACCTCAGCCCACTATGATCTAACCGATGCAGCGACCTTTTTTGTTGAAGCGAAGTATGTGCGCAACAGGGCCTCGGCTGTTCTTGATAGAAATTTCGAAATGTCATACCAGCCGATCGCGCGGGACAATGTTTTCCTCCCCGAACTTGTACAATCGCAGTTCGACAGTCTCGTCGCACAAAACCTCGACCCTCAGATTACGCTTAGTCGATCTTGGCAAGACCCGCTTACCTCGCAACCCGCCGATACGATTCGCGAGACCTTCCGCATCGTCAGTGGATTTGAGGGCGAAATTTCGCAAGCGCTGAACTATAGCGTCTCCTTAAACTACGGTCGAACTGACAGCAGTTTTGTGCGCAATTCAGAAGTTGTGTTGGATCGATACTATGCTGCAACGGACGCGATCGCAGATCCGGTGACCGGGGAGCCTGTCTGTCGTTCTGATGTTGAGGATAGTGGTTTGCCGGAAGGCGCATTTTTCCCTGCTCCAGTGACAACGGACATCAGGTCATTCATTCCGGGTGACGGCAGCTGCGTCCCACTCAATGTTTTTGCATTGCCGAACGAACTCGATCCAGAGGCGGTAGCGTTTGTATTTCAGAGGGCTGAAGACAGCGCGACAATCGACCAGTTCGTATTCAACGCTACGATTACTGGAAGTAGCGACGACTACTTCACCCTCCCTGCAGGCGGTATCTCTTACGCAGCGGGTTTTGAGTATCGGGAAGAGAGCGGCCTACTGGTGCCGAATGGGTTGGACTTGAACCAGCTTGATCGGTTTCAGACCACTCGGCCACCGATCATCGATGGCGGGTTTGACGTAGTTGAGGGCTTCGCCGAGATCAGTGTGCCGATTTTAGCCGACCTGCCGTTTGCAGAACAGTTGACGCTGGACGCATCAGTGCGCGTTGCAGATTATAGCACCGTTGGCAATGCAACATCTTTCGCCTTCGGCGCGGTTTGGCGGCCGGTGAATGACCTCCGCTTCCGAGCCTCGTTCAACCGCGCCATTCGGGCTCCAAACATAGGCGAGCTTCTAGTTCCTCAAACAGAATTTCCGAGCTTCCTTAGAGCGGGCGAGGATCCTTGCGATCCTGTTGGCCTTTCGCAAGGGTCGGACACGCGGCGAGCAAACTGCGAGCTTCTGGTTGCGGATCTCGCAAACTTCGATCCTGATACATCGGAAACTGCATCAGGCAGCCTCAACTTAGTATTGGGGGGAAACCCGGATCTTACTGAAGAAACAGCCGATACATTTACGGTTGGGTTTGCATTGACACCATCGGCCCTGCCGGGATTGGCCGTCGTTGCTGATTATTACGATATCCAGATCGAAGACGCCATCGGTACTACGAACTTTCGAAACATCGTTCGCTTTTGTGCGGACGCAGAGTCGGTTGATAATGTGTTTTGCGATGCTGCGCCGCGCAATCCGGTCACTGGTCAAGTTGAGAGTGTCTTAGCAACGCCGCTTAACAGTGCTTTCCTTAATAGTCGCGGCATCGACTATCAAATTTCTTATAACTTTGATCTTGACGGTCTGATGTCGAGTAATTTGGGAGATTTCTCTGCGTTTGTAGGTGGAACATATCTTATTGAACGGGAACAAGAGCTTGCGGCGGGAATACCTGAAAGCCTCGACCGATTGGATGGTGAAGACGGCTTCGCGAAACACTTCCTCAATGCGGGATTGTCGTGGAACAATGGTCCGTGGAGTGCAGACTATGGTTTCAACTTCACTTCGAGCACAGTCTTCGGAAATCAATTTGGCTTCGGCATTGAACAACTTGAAGCGGATCCATTCTTCTTAGACCGTCCAAATACCGGCAGCGCCTTCGTGCATTACATCGGTGGCGCGTACCAGATAAAGGAGGGCTTTCAAGTTAGTTTAAGGGTGAACAACTTGCTCGACCGAGATCCTTTCAAGTTACGCGATGACAAAGACAACATTCGCCCTGTCAGCGCCCTCGGAAGAGCAGTGCAAATTGGGGTTCAAGCGACGTTCTAACTGTTACTTAGCGCCGGGGCGGAAATTGCCGCCCCGGTCAAAAGCGACCCTATCGATCCCTCATTCGAGGACGTCAAACAAGCGTCCCTTATCCGCTACAAAACTTGCTAGCAGTGACATGCTTCCCAATTTCTGGACCATTTGAAGCTGGAATTTGCTAATTTAGGCTGCTGTTTTGGCGGCGGAGAGTTCCATGAAGAAGTCGAAGTTCAGGGACGCTCAGATTGCATTTAAAGTGGTTGGGTCAGCATGTGGGCAACCTAGCAGGACTCGATGAAGCCGAGGCGTACTTTCGACAACAGTAAGATGCCTCTCTGAATCGAAGCCCGCATCGGCTGGCACAGCGGTCGTTACCATTCATCCGCAAAAAGAGCCTAGGTGTTTAGTCCCGGCGAATTCTGTAACGAATTTAAGATGAATCTGTTTGGGTTTTCAGTCCAGTATTTGCAAATATATTCGTAGGGCGTAAGGCCCTTGAGCGTTTTCAGACGCTTGGCGTAATTGTAGGCGTCAATTAACGCCTGGAGATGATTTCTCAGTTGATAATGGCTTTCATAGTGATAGCGCTTGACGGTCGCCTCTTTGAGCGTTCGGTTCATTCGCTCAACCTGTCCGTTCTGCTGGCTGCGTTTGCTTCGCAAACGGTCCCTTGAACTCCAGGGATGGTTTGGCTTGGTAAGACGATGTTTAATGTTATTTTCCCGACAACGCATGTCGAACATGCGCGTCATATATCGCGCTGTCGGCCCGTCCTAGTATGTCGGTGGGAAAGTGAATTGGATGCCGTTATCCGTCAGTGCAGTATGTATTTTGTAAGGCACAATCTCTATCAAAGCCTCCAGGAACGCTGAAGCTGTTACGCGGTTTGCTTTATCAACAAGCTGAGCGAAGGCGAACTTCGATGTTCGGTCAATAGCCACATACATTTGAAACTTGCCTTCTTCTGTTCGCACCTGGGCAATGTCGATGTGAAGATAGCCGATAGGATAAACCTTGAACTTCTTTTTCTTCGACGGTTTGTCGCCTTCAATGTCTGGCAGACGCGAGATATCATGACGCTGAAACAGGCGATGCAAACTTGAGCGCGTTAGGTGTGGGATTGTCGCATGCAACGCATAAAGACAATCATCGAGCGGCAAGAGCGTGTGTTTGCGAAACGCGACACAGGCGTTCACCGCTACGCGCTTCACCCTCTTCCGGTGACAGGATTGTCGAGCAAACGTGCGTCGGCCCCATTGGCGCGTCCTGTGTGGTCGACCGTTTCTTCCATTTTAGCAACGTCGTCGGGCTGATCACATGACGACGGGCAAGCGCTCTCACGCTCTCTTGACCGTTCTTCGCTAAAAACAGCTTCGCTGTTTTCTTAACGCTCGAACTGTATTGCTCGACGGATCGTTTCTATCGTTGTGGCACTCCCGTGTAAAACCTGTCTCATCAATCACCCTGCCAATCAGTCGATAAAACTGTGTCAGGATTCGCCGGGACTAAACACCTAGACCGCCAAACTGCAACAGCCTACAACACCAAGCCATAGAAGACCAAGAGACATCGCCCTTAAAGCATTCTCATGAAATAGCGCTCATGCAAGTCCGTTACTCTTTGACAGAAACCGTAATGTAAGATGGGTACTGATTTTTATGATGAACCGTATTGTTTGCCTTTACCCACTCGGTCTCATCATAGTTCCGTCCGCCAGTATTAAGATTGCGCTCGAAATGAGGGAAGTTACTGCTTGATACTTCCAGACGTAACTTGTGGCCGGCTGGCAAGTAATAAGCGGTGTCATTGAGGTCAATGGCGAGACGATAAACGTCTCCTTTCTTCATGAAGACTTGCTGATCGAACCCTTCACGATACCGCGTACGGATAATAGACTCTTGTATATTATAAGCTTTTCCATCCGGCTGCACATCGATTAATTTAAGGGTAAAGTCGGTGTCCCTCGCCGTTGACGACACGTGAAGAACACCCCCCAACGGGCCGGCAAGAGTCATCGGCTTATCGAGGGCCGCTGATGTATAAACAAGAACGTCATCACGCCGCTCGATTTCAGTCTGATCAAAAATCCCAGGCCGGTCATCAGGGTTTCCCGTGCAGCAGAACGATCCTCCTTTTGACGGAACGGGATCCCCTGGATCATAGACGAACCGATCGGACGGCTCTTGAGCCGGTGGCGTTTGTGACAACACGCCATCACCATTCAGCGAATTCGCCTTACCTCCGCTTCGGAGAAAATACTTCACGCGCACTGACGCCGCGGGCGGCCATTGTGCAGCATTGGCCCAAGTTTGAAGTTGCGTCACATGGTACTGAATCTTAGGCATCTTGATGACGCCGTTGTCTTTGCCCTTTAGCCAGTAATCGAACCATTTGAGATAGGTATCCCAGTAAGGAAATGACGCATCGCTAACATTGACATCACCGACTATCGCGTCTTTCCCAAGCCCCTCCGAGCGACAATGTGTACCAGGCGAAATAATGGCGAACTGATTTTCGCGCGCTTCTACTGACATGCCGTGGCTGCGCATTCTGTTGAAATGCCTAAGGGTATCACTGACACCAGTATCATACCAACCATCGACGTGGATCGCGGGCGTATCAAACGTATCTTGATCCGTCGTATACCCCATTTTATCCCACCACGGATCGGTGAATGAACGTTTCAGAAAGTCATCCCAATAATTTGGCCCCAAGCCCGCCTTGCGGAGCAAATCAATACTTGGCAGCTGACGTAGTAGTTGCGATTTATTTGGTATGTTTGTGGATCGATCATTCATACCAATATCACCGTTCCGCGACATCCACCCAAGGGCGCTGGCTAACTTGGCAACGCCGCCATTGTAGGCGGCGAAATACTTATAACTGTCG
>JBCCOS010000023.1:0-25297 GCA_039025235.1 Pseudomonadota bacterium | reverse complement strand
ACCAAACCTCGGATCAACGAGCCAAAGACTTGCCCCTATGGGAACATCTCTACAACTGGCATAGACCACATGGAGGCATCAAAGACAAAACTCCAATAAGCCGATTAGGATTGAATAAGGACAACCTGTTGAGGCTCCACACCTAGAGCGCCAAGAAAAAAGTGTGCAACGGCTTTTGCTTTAAACGGTGCGACAACCATAACCTATAGCGGAATGCAATCATGCTGAATTATTGCATTCCGCTATAGGCCGTGTTGAACCCCGAAGTCTTGATTGAATTACAGGCGCAAAAATGCATCAAACATAATCAGGGTCCATAATTCCTGTGAAAAATCACTTACCCCTGATTGGTGACGTGACATCATTTGATGAACGCGCGTTTCATCAAAAAAACCTGTTTCGAGCCAGGCGCGGCTATCATTTAAGCGATTGATTGGCCCCTTGCGATCCTGAAGCCAAGCTTTCAATGGAACACTAAAACCTTGTTTGCGCCGAAAAAGAATCTCGTCTGGAAGACGGTCGCGAAGCGCATTTTTGAAGATGGCTTTGCCGCCTGATTTATCGAGCTTCACACCACTTGGTAGCGAAGCCGTCCAATCAATAAAGTCAGTATCAAGAAGTGGGGGACGCACCTCAAGTCCATGCGCCATTGCCGCGCGGTCAGTTTTCACGAGCATCCGGCCGGGTAACCAGGTTTCAAAGTCAATCATCTGCGCAAAAACGAGAGGATCTTTTGGGGGATGACCGTATAAAGACAAAGCATCATGGAGGACGCTGACGGGTGAATAATCATTGTTGCTATGTTGGAAATCATTGGTGAACATTGCGTCACAACGCTCTGGTAAGTTAACACCCGTGGCACGCGCATAGGCCTCGGTATCATTTTCTGCCATGGCTTGAAGCGTGGTTTTCAGTCGAAAAATACGAGGAGCGAAGTCCAGCTTTGGATAGAGTTTTCCAGCGGGCCCGAAGAGGAGATGACGTAATGGCGCTGGCAATGCGCGGCGCATTTTCATTTCTGCGGCAAACATTGGATATCGACGATATCCGCCGAATATTTCGTCTCCGCCATCGCCAGATAATGCTACGGTCACAGATTGTCGTGCTGCTTCACAAACAGCATATGTAGGTAATGCCGAACTATCGGCAAAGGGTTCACCATAAACGCCTGCGATCCGGTCAATAAGGGATGCTGCGTCAATATCAACAACTTGTTCAACGAGGTGCGCATCAAAACGCTGAGCAACAATACGCGCATATGCACGCTCATCATATTCAGAGGCTTCAAAACCAATGACGCATGCTGTTGGCTTAAGACCGCTTTGGGCAATTGATGAAATGACAGCTGATGAGTCAACACCCCCGGAAAGAAACGCGCCGATTGGAACGTCGCTCACTAATTGTTGGTGAACTGCTGCATCGAAACGTTGCAATAACTCTTCTTTCAGCGGATCAATTTCAGAGTAGATATCAATCGTGTGATCGTTAAAAGCAGGTCGCCAATATCTCTCATAACCCACGGTCGTATTTGGGCGAAATTCTAGCAATTCGCCCGGCCGGACTTTTTGAACGTTTTCATAGATCGTTTTCGGGTCAGGAATATAGCCGTACAGGAAATAATCGGCGACGGCTCTGCGATCAATTGTTGGCGCAATCAATCCTGAAGCTAAAAGCGCGGGCAGTTCCGAGGCAAACAGAAGAAAACCATCTGCCGTTTGAGTATAGTAGAGGGGGCGCTCGCCAATTCTGTCTCGCGCCAAGGTAAGGGTTCGCGTACTTCGCTGCCAGAAGGCAAAAGCAAACATACCACGAATATCATCAATGAAGCTTTTTCCTTTGGTCGCCAGTCCTTCAGTGAGAACCTCCGTATCGGATCGTGTTTTCAGGGGGATTGTGTTAATGGGTGACTCATTCGCTAGTGATGTGAAGTTGTAGATTTCACCATTAAAAACAAGAACACCATCGCCCGATTGGCTATGGAATGGCTGTTTACCACCATTGCGATCAATCACGGCCAAACGTCTGTGGCCGAAGCCGAGACCCGCTTCGAAGTGGAAGCCTTCACCATCTGGCCCTCTGTGCTGAAGGGCATTTGTCATTCGTACGACAGCGGAACGATCAATGGCTCGATCCGATTGAAGGTCAACTATGCCAGCGATTCCGCACACCCGTCCGTACCCAGTGTTACCCGACCGTCGTGTCTTTCAACAAACGAAAATCCAGATCTAAAAAGTCTTTAATCGCTGATAGCGCTGCTGGTCCCTCATTTGCCCCTGCCTCAATCAGCACTATGGCGGCAGGCTTATGTTGTCCGATTAACCGTGAGGCCGCCAAATCAATAAGATAATGCCTCTGATCTGTGAACACTTTGTCACCATTGATGTAAAGAGTTGCCGCCGCTTTTGAACGATGATCCGATGTTGTCGCCGTCCAAATATCACCAATGGCGGCGGTACTGTCCGTTTGTTGCACGCGCTTCATTTTCCCTGTTTTAAGACCCAGCTGCTGTGCTAGCGCGGTATGTGTACTGTAGCTGACAAGTTCAGCTCCTTTGCGATCAGTCAAAAACACGCCAGCGGTCATACGTACCCAGCGTTTTCCGTCGGTGAAATCGTAAATGCTCTCACTGTCTGCATGAGCAAACAGCGCATTACCGGTCAATTCTGTTGGAAGTGGCTTCCAGCGTTGTGGCGTTTCAAACACCAAACTGGTAACGGGACCAGAGGGAACCGGTGGCGTCGTGACCAAAGCGGCATAAAGTCCAAAGGTGGCAACAATCAGTGGCGCGATAAACATATACCGCCTCTTGACTGCCCATGGCGTCGTCTGTTTCGACGTCTCTGCTATTTTTGTATCTTGCTGCTTATCGAAATTGGATGAAAGCCTTTCAGCAAGGGCGAACCGCCTTGCAATCCATACAAGTGCACCAATCGCAATAAGGAAACCAAATACACCGACTAAGAAATGATCTTCCGCTAAGCCGTAGTGATCTTTTGTAAGGACCGTAAAGGCGATTAAGCCGTACACCCTCAACCAGTTTGCTAGAAGTCCCAGTATGATTGCAGAAACGATGATAATCATACGAGAACGCATTTGGCGAACGGCGGTATACGCAATGAAGAAACCGGTCATCATCATTGCTGTCAATATTCTAAGGCCTGAGCATGCTTCAGTAATGGCAAAAGAATAGTCGCTGACATTCAACAAAATGCCCGAGCGTAGCGGTGAAAAGCCAGTAAGAGAAAGCAAGACTTCTGCAAACCTTGCTGCTGTTACCTGCATTGGCCAAAGCAATCCATCACCAAGAGGTGGCATAAAAAGTAAAAAGCCGAGAGGCACGGCGCAGTTTTTAAGGTGGCTACACCCAAAGAAAATGGAAAACCCGACAATAAGGGCAAAGACAAATGCAAACTGCTGAACAATTGCAATGCCTGCTGCAATTGCGACGAGCCAGATGCTTAAAATGATAGATAGCCCCAAAATCGAAATAACGTATTCAGACCAACTGATTGGAGGTGATACGAAATGCGGTGGAGATGATGAGGTGGATGAGCGGTTCGCTTTCAACAGAAAATAGGCTGTCGGAGCGGCAAAGGCTCCATGGAGATAAGCGGATGATGACAGCCATACCCGTCCCATATCAGTCAGGGTGCCAAGCATCGCGAGGCACAAAGCCGAGACGAAAATCAAATACTGCCCGGAAGGTTTTGAGAGATATCGTATGGCCCGAGATAGGGCTTTTTGAGTTGTTGGCTCTGCGCTATAGGTGGCAAGCTGGTCTTCACGACGGGGAAGTGAAGGTTTTTTTTGAAGGCTTTCAGTCACGCTCAAGACCCTATGGCGACATAAAATGCCAAATAAATATCATACCGACCTTATTCAGCAAAAATACACCATACATCCGGAGATAAAGTGGCTTTCACTGTATAACTAAAACTTGGTTTGAACGTAACAAAAGACTTAAAAAGATGTTGGCTTCTTAAAACTAAGGCCACTGTCATTGAAGGTTGCAGTCGACGATTATTACGTGTGCTGCTATTGGTCTTGTAACTTCGATCTTACAACGCAGTCCATACGGACTTTTTTGATCTTATTGCAAACAGCCAACGCTTCAGCTTCCGTTAAATCGATAAACAAAGCTCGATAAAGCGGCTTAGTTTTTCCACCCTGTGATGAAGAGGACGTTGTCTTCGGCGGCGACACCATGCTGTCTACATTTGTCAGTTTTGCTAATCGGATCGCCTTTTGAAGCTGTTTTTGTGCTGATCGCTTACTTAAAAACGCGCCGAGTTGAACATGCCAGTCTAGGGGTATGGAAAATTCAAAATCACCTTGGCCAATTTGAATGTCACTTGTCGTGACCCCAATCTGAGTTTTGGGATTAAAGCCGAGTGCTTGCCATGCAAGCGGTGATATTTCGGCGTTTTCCTGCGTTTGAGTTGCGGCGATCAACGCACCAATCACGTCTTTCTGCCCGGTAACATCATTCGCAGAGATGCTTGTCATTGGTCGATCAGTTGTGAGTGACGAGACTGTCCCAAAAGACTGCGCCGCAGATTGTACCTCTGCCTGTAATACTGAATTGGCTGCGAGCGTTGGCGCCTTTGCGATTTCAAATTCTTTCTCAAGTCTTGCCACTAATGTCGGCTTCATTCGAGGTTTTGGGACATTTCTATGAAGAGATGCAATCAGTGTAGGCTGTTCTTTGATGCGAGAAAAACTCTGATCTAATATTTTCCGCATGTGCGCATCGCGGGTGCGGCTGGAACGTCCACCCAGAACAATGCCAATTAACCGGTGTCCATTTCGATTAGCCGTCGTCGCAAGGTTAAATCCAGAACGCCGCGTATACCCGGTCTTTAGCCCATCCGCGCCGCTATAATCTCGCACAAGTCGATTATGGGTGCGATACGTTTTGCCTTTCCAAACGAAACTTTTTTCATTGAAATAATGAAAGTATTTCTCGTGATCTTGGATGAGGCGACGAGATAGCGTTGCGAGGTCGCGTGCCGTTGTTATTTGTCGGCGATCCGGAAGGCCTGAAGCGTTCCGAAAGGTCGTGCGCCGCATGCCTAACTGGCGGGCCTTTTGGGTCATTTTCTGGGAAAACTTCCACTCCGAACCAGAAATTGCTTCGGCAACAACAACCGCGACATCATTTGCCGACTTTACGACAAGTGCTTTGATTGCTGTCTCGACATCGATTGTGGAGCGAGATCGGACCCCCAATTTCGATGGTGGTTGACCGGCTGCTCGGGTCGAAACTTTTAATTTGCTATTTAGCGAAAGGCGACCGGCCTCTATCTCATCGAATAAGAGATAAAGAGTCATCATCTTAGTCAAAGAAGCAGGATAAAGCTTTTTGTCAGGATATCGCGAAAACAAAACATCGCCTGACCCCGAATGGACAACAAGTGCAGCATATTTCGGGTTGGCGTTAGCTGGGACAACGACAGTTGATGCGGCAAGAAAAAACGCAACACAGAACACTCTAATAGCAGAGAATTTAAATAATACGCGACTGGTTACAAAAAACATGTTGGCAGCCTAACCCAAATCGTGCCCGAGAAAAACGGGCTTTGGTGAAAATTGCATTGTCTTTTACGAGCTGAAATAGCGCATGACCCAATCAAAAACCGAGTATCTCAAGTGTTCGTTCTTCAGCACAAGACCGAAACGTCGCGTTGTTGTTCAAGTAATGACAAACAACGGTTCAATTGATCCAATGATTCTTCAAAGCTCAGCAAAGTGCATGCCGAATGACGATTAATTTTAAATTATCAAGACACACATCTTAATTTTCAAATGCCTCAATCTTGTAAATTGTTCGTTAACATTAATTCCTAAAGAGTTACGCATCGCGCTTGTTGGCAAATCAATGACAGCACTAAATTTTATGCCCAAGTGAAATCAATTGATGCGTTAAAGAGTAAGATTTGAAATTAGGTACCGAAATTCTATGGCTAACGTATATTTTTTGTGCATCGCACAAAAGCACTTGACCGGGGATGGGCGGACCGTTATGTTGCATTGCACAACGGGTGTTGTATAAAATAGTCAGCGGTTTTACGGGCCATGGGCCAATAGTTGAGATTTATCTGAATAACGAAATGAACATTGGAGAAAAGAATGGCAGCGACTAAAAAGCCAGTTAATGGAAATGATTTTGACGCTTTTGCAGCAATGAACCCTGAAGTCATGAAAGAAGGGTACGACCGTGTCGCAAAAGGCGTATCTGCACTTGCTGAAATCCAAAAAGGCTCTCTTGAAGCTTTGATGGCGAGCGCTGGCGCATGTGCGAAAGGCGTTGAAAAGGCGGCTTCTGAGCAGACCGCGTTTATTAAAGAGACTTATGACGAGGGTGCGGCAATTGCGAAAGAAGCCTCGACCGCCGGTAGTGTTCAAGAGGCAATTGAGATTCAGAGCGAATTTGCGCGTGAAGTCTTTGAAAAAAATATCAGTTTTGCCTCAAAACTCGCTGACCATTGGACGAGTGTTGCGAAAGAAGCAAGTGACCCTTTATCAAAGCAGTATGGTGAATTTGTTGAAGCTGTTCAGTCATTCCGTCCGTAAATCTTAGTCGATTTTATTCCACAGAGAGGGAAATTCGACGAGAAGATGGAAATTGCTAGCGGATAGAGAAATGTGTCTTTAATCGCTTTCTCGGCCGTTAGAAATATCGATTTTTAAAGGGTGCGTGTTTCGACAGGCACTCTTTTTCTATTGTTGAAATGTCGTTCGTCATTCAAGCGGGCGCGGCCAAAGCCGCTAAAGCGCCTCCACTTTAATTGGAATCAGACCGGCGCTTTAAGGTGTTGATTTTTCGCATTTCCTTAACGCCAACCGCACACGCTTGGCTTGGAAACTTTAAATGCACTTGGTCCTCCCGAAACGAGGAGGCTACCAATTACTCCGCGCTTCCGACGAAAGGGATTTCTCGCGCCCCAGAAGTAATTCAGGAAGTGATCACAATTCCCAAGAGGTTTCCCCAATATATAACCGTGAAATAATAAGAATGCCCGGAATGAAAGCCCTTTATCAGTTCGGCAAGCACATTTCGCTCTAAGATCGGGTTCTTACACTTCAATAACCATGATAGCGTCACCATATCTCTCATTGAGCCGGTGAATTAACGTTAAAATCTTTCCGCAACTGTCCACCATTGAATAAAATCAACCCTATCGTGACACTTAGAGGTCATTCTTGCGCATTGAAAGCAGCGCAAAATTCGCAGACGATGCTTTCAAAGGAAAACAGGTTGTTGCCGTACATGTCTGACCAAGAAGACAATGACATTTCGGAAGGCATTGGGGTTGTTACCAAAACGGCTCCTAAAACCAAGCGTCCTTCTTTGTATAAAGTTTTGCTTTTGAACGACGATTACACGCCACAAGAGTTTGTGGTCTGGTTGCTTCAGGCCATTTTTCACAAAGATGCCGACGATGCGGTGAGGATTATGATGCATGTGCATCAACATGGCGTCGGGGTGTGTGGAGTTTATACCTATGAGGTCGCGGAAACCAAAGTTGCACAGGTGATGGAGATTTCACGCCGAAATCAACATCCGCTGCAATGTACGATGGAAAGGGAGTAAAATGCCTTCATTCAGTCGAAACTTAGATGAGTCCCTCCATCGCGCAATCCGACTCGCGACGGAGCGCGCCCATGAGCTCGCAACGCTAGAGCACCTTCTCCTTGCTTTAACAACCGACCAAGATGCCGCTGCGGTTATGCGTGCATGCAATGTAGATCTCGAAGAGCTGCGCCGCCAGCTTTACGAGTTTGTAGAAAAAGACCTGACAAATTTGAAATTGGAAGACGGCGAGCAAGCGAAACCCACGGCAAGTTTTCAAAGGGTCATTCAGCGTGCGGTCATTCATGTTCAGTCGTCCGGGCGTGAAGAAGTAACCGGTGCTAATGTACTGGTGGCACTTTTTGCGGAACGCGAGTCCCATGCCGCTCATTTCCTACAAATGCAGGATATGACACGTTTTGATGCGGTGAATTACATTTCACATGGGCTTGCCAAACGGCCCGGCGATACACCGCCACGCAGTCCGCGGGGCGTTGGTGATGAAACCGAAACAACAACCAAAGGCGGCGAAAGTGCGCTTGAGTCCTATTGCATAAATCTGAACGACAAAGCGCGTGAGGGTAAAATCGATCCCTTGATCGGTCGACAGCCAGAAATCGACCGCTCGATACAGGTTTTATGCCGCCGCCGGAAGAACAACCCAATCCTAGTCGGTGATCCCGGGGTTGGCAAAACAGCGATTGCTGAAGGGCTCGCGCGGATGATTGTCGATGAAGACGTTCCCGAAGTGCTGAGCGGCGCAACAATTCACTCGTTGGATATGGGCGCGCTTCTCGCAGGAACACGATATCGCGGTGACTTTGAAGAACGCATAAAAGCTGTTCTCAAGGAGCTTGAAGAACAGGAAGACGCGATCCTTTTCATCGATGAGATCCATACGGTGATCGGTGCGGGGGCCACGTCCGGTGGTGCCATGGATGCATCCAACCTTTTGAAACCCCAACTTCAGTCTGGCGCGCTTCGTTGTATGGGATCAACAACCTACAAGGAATATCGTCAACACTTCGAAAAAGACCGTGCGCTCGCGCGCCGGTTCCAGAAAATTGATGTCACTGAGCCGTCAATGGAAGACACGGTTAAGATTTTGATGGGTCTGAAGCCGTATTTTGAAGAGCATCATAATATTACCTATACGGATGAAGCGATACGCTCAGCTGCTGAATTATCGTCGAAACATATGACCGATAGGCGCTTACCCGACAAAGCGATTGATGTCATCGATGAAGCTGGTGCGCGGCAAATGCTCTTTAAACCAGACGACCGTAAGAAGGTTATCGGTACAATTGAAGTTGAGGAAATTGTCGCAAAAATGGCGCGTATCCCAACGAAATCTGTGTCGAAATCAGATACGGAGCGTTTGGCAAATCTTGCCACAGACCTAAAGCGCGTTGTGTTTGGTCAAGATGATGCGATCGAACAATTGGCTGCGGCCATTAAGTTATCGCGTGCAGGGCTCCGTGAGCCGAACAAACCCGTTGGGTCCTATCTGTTCGCGGGTCCAACAGGGGTTGGTAAAACGGAAGTAGCGAAACAGTTGGCTTTGCTGTCCGGTGTTGAGCTTACCCGTTTCGATATGTCCGAATATATGGAGCGCCATACGGTATCACGATTAATCGGTGCACCGCCAGGCTATGTCGGGTATGATCAAGGTGGATTACTGACCGATGCCATTGATCAAAATCCGCATTGCGTGCTTCTCCTCGATGAAATTGAAAAAGCGCATCCAGAGATTTTCAATATCCTGTTGCAGGTTATGGATAATGGTGTTCTGACCGATACGAATGGTAAAAAAATTGACTTCAGAAATGTCATCATGATCATGACGACCAATGCTGGTGCTGCGGACGCAGCGAAATTCGCTATTGGGTTTGCTGGCGGTCGCAAAGATGATGAACGGGATGAGGCGATTAAGCGGACCTTCACGCCGGAGTTTCGAAACCGTCTTGATGCGGTTGTTCAATTTGCAGGACTGTCAGCCAAAATAATAGATCGAATCGTTGAGAAGTTTGTTCTCCAACTTGAAGCGCAACTCGCTGATCGTAACATCACATTTGAGTTAGAGCCTGACGCAACACGGTACTTGGCGGAGAGGGGCTTCGACGAAGAAATGGGCGCGCGGCCGTTGGCGCGCGTCATTCAAGAAAAAATAAAGAAACCCATTGCCGATCAGATCTTATTTGGCTCTCTCAAAAATGGTGGAATCGTTCGTGTGTCAATTGATAAATCGGACAATAAGGAACTCGCCTTTGAGTATATTCCTGATCCTGACGCGCCAGACACTGAAGATCCCAAAGACGGTGGTGGTAATGTTCCGGCGCTCGTTGATAAATCGTGATCTAATGGCGCAATGAAGCGCCGACCAGTCACATTGGTTTAAAGTCGATCGCCTTAGCTGCGCGTTGGCAATGGATTTTGCTTAAGACAATAGCAACTCAAATGACTACTTACAGCATTTGCTTAACACCAACCGCACACACTTGGCTTGGAAATGCTTTAGGGGTGTAATTTTTTGCGGATGAGTTCCGCGGTTGTCTCGAGTTCGGCAGTATCGACCGGTTTGCCGGACGCATGGGGCGTGAGGCGCGTGTCACGATAGACGGGCAGGATGTGAAAATGCAGGTGAAACACTGTTTGCCCCGCCGCATCGCCGTTAAACTGAATGATCCGGATACCGTCCGGGTTTAAGGCAGTCTTTACCGCTTTTGCGATCGTCTGAGTATGGACGATGAGACTTTGTAATGCATCGGGTGGTATGTCGAAAAAGTTGACGGCTTCGGCATTTTTAGGGATGACTAGCGTGTGTCCTGTGGTCTGCGGAAATACGTCCATGAAAGACAACACGTCGTCATTTTCGAATACCTTTACGGACGGCATTTCTCCTTTAATAATCTTTGCAAAGATGTTTGTTGGATCATAGGGCGTCGAAAGGCTCATTAAATTTCTACTCCATTTAGATTGTCATTGCTCGTCTAATAGTTTTTCAGTTCAAATGGCTACCGGTTGAGCTGGAAACGCTTCAGGTGGCACATCCCTCATTCGTCCTTGTCAAAGACGACACCTTTTTCTTTTAAAAGGCGGGTTGCAATGGGTTCTTGCTCTGGGTCAATCGCAATACGCACGCCACCAACCGTAGGCAGAATACTTGTCGTTGCTGCATCTAACAGCTCCGCAACAACGCCGTTTGCCTGCAGATAACTAACCATTACCCTCGCAGCCGTAAGGTCGTGCGTTCGGTGAATAACCTTCATGCGTCGCCTTTTTTATAAGGTTCGTGTTGACGGCAGTATTCCAGTTCCTCTGCATTTTGCGACCGTTCTGCCTCAAGATAACGGTCAATCGCGTCACGAAAACTTGGATCCCGTAACCAATGGATCGAGTGGGTCGTGACGGGGCGGTAGCCTCGCGCTATTTTATGCTCGCCTTGAGCACCGGCTTCGACCCGGTCTAAGCGCTCTTCAATCGCAAATTCGATTGCTTGATAATAACACACTTCAAAATGCAGAAACGCATAATAGTCCGTTGTGCCCCAATAACGTCCGTAAAGCGCATCGCACCCGATGATATTCATCGCACCGGCAACAGGGGTCTCATCAGACTCTGCAATGACGAGGAGTATCTCTTCGGACATGGTACCGGCAATCTCTTCAAAGAAAGAACGGGTGAGGTAAGGTTGCCCCCACTTGCGAGCACCTGTGTCCAGGTAAAAGTCCCAAAAGGCATCCCAGTGCTTTGGTTTGATGTCCTTTCCACGTAAACGTCTTATGACGAGCCCTGCATCATTGGCTTGGCGTCGTTCCCGTTTCACGCTTTTTCTTTTTCTTGACATTAGTGTGTCGAGGAAGTCATCGAACGTCAGATAGTCTTTGTTGAACCAATGATACTGAATGCCCTCTCTGTTTAAATAGTCCTCCGCTGTCGTCACTTCCTTATCGCCTGGCGTCACAAAATTTACGTGTAGTGAGGAAACACCAAGCTGCTTGCTTGCACTTACAGCTCCCGACGCAAGCGCCTTTCGATATTCACGTTTCCCAGCTAGAAACCGAGGGCCGGTTACAGGGGAAAAGGGTGATGCAGCAACGAGCTTTGGATAGTAACGCCCGCCCGCCCGGTGATACGCATCGGCCCAATGGTGATCAAATACATATTCTCCTTGACTGTGTAGTTTCAAATAGAGCGGGGCAACGCCCAGAATGTCGTCGCCATCGCGGAGGATCAAAGGACGCGGAATCCATCCCGTTTCCTCACCGACTGATCCTGAGACCTCTAACGCACTTAGAAACCGATGCGACGTAAATGGATTGCCACCAGCTGCCAACGCACATTGGTCCCATGCCTCTGCTGGCACTTGGGCCACGCTGTCGACCATAGAGAGTTCAAAGGACTTTGAGCCGTCGGCCATAGGTGTTCAAAACCAGAAAGACGAAAAGAAATATTTCAGGACGATGTTCATACCCTGACGATTCTAGACTTTTATTTGGACAATCCCGTCGACTTCCACTGCTGAATTAAGTGGGAGCGTTGGTGTACCAACAGCGGCGCGGGCATGACGACCCGCATCGCCAAACACATCGACCAGTAAATCCGATGCACCATTTGCCACCAAATGTTGATCCGTAAAGTCTGGAATTGAATTAACAAAAATACCTATCTTCACGATACGTATTACTCTTGATAAATCACCACCACAAGCGACTTTCAGTTGCCCAATGAAATTGATTGCACAAACGCGTGCTGCGTTGCCAGCTGCTTCTAAATCGACGTCAGCGCCGACTTTCCCAGTGATCAAACCGTTTGTTGCCATGGCAATCTGCCCTGAAACAAAGACCAAGTCGTTGCTTAAGACAAAAGGCACATAGTTAGCAGCGGGGGCGGTTGGCTCTACTAGTTCTATACCGAGTTCACTGAGTTTTTGTTCCGGATTAGTCATTAGCGTTTGTTATTCCTATTCGACATTACTTACTGAGACGCCTTAACTCGTTCGTTTTGTGTAAAGCAGGGTGAACGAATGGCAAGATTAGGCGTTAATTCTTATTGATTTTAAAGCGATATTCAATATAGCGAAATGAAAGTCGTCAACGTGTCATAGGTGACACTGTATATGCTGTTGCATTCGGATTAAACGTGTCGGTAGTTCAAATTGGCTAGCCTATCGGCGCCAGCTTTTGGATTTTGTATCCAACGCGGTTTTAGCGATTTTACTCGACTTTGATAGAGCGCGACCAGGCGAGATAGCATTTTGGCCAAACCGCTCCCTTATCTCATCGATCGCCTTTTCTTCGTTGGCCCAGCGTGTTTCTGGGCGCTCGAAGAGTTCGTTTTGCCGATCATCCCCTAGATCATCTTTTAAATTGGAATACCCAACACCAATCAATCGAAACGGCCCATGCTCGCGAGTGACATCAGTGAGTAAGAGTGTTGTTGCTTCAAAAAGCGCCCGTGCCAAGTTCGATGGAGGGTCGATGATAGCTTGGCGGGTCAAGGTTTTGAACCGCACTGTCTTCACTTTAAGGGTTGCTGTCGATCCAATAAAGCCTTTCCGCTTCATTCGGGATGAAACATCTTCACATAGCGACCAAAGCCTTGCCTTTAAGAGATCAATCTCAGCAGTGTCTTCATTAAACGTCGTCTCTGATGATACGCTTTTTGTCTCGCGTTCAACGGAAACAGAACGGTCATCAATCCCCCAGGCAAGAGCAGAAAGACGTGCACCAATCTTTCCAAAATTTTGTTCAATCATGCGTGGGTCCATGCGTTGTAATTCACCAATCGTTTTAACGCCGCTTTGTGAAAGCTTGGCCTCGGTTACTTTTCCCACGCCCCAAATTTTGGAAACAGGAAGAGCGGCGAGAATTTCAACTGTTCTTGCCTTGGGGATCACGGTGAACCCATCTGGTTTTTCAAGATCTGACGCGAGTTTCGCCAGGAATTTATTGTGACTGAGGCCGACAGAGACCGTGATACCGATTTCTTTTTTAATACGGTCTTGCAATCTTCCCAGGGATATGAATGGCGGCGCGCTATGGATTTTATCTGTACCCGAAAGATCTAAGAATGCCTCATCGATTGATAATGGCTCGACCAAGGGAGTGAGGTCTGACATCATGTTCCGTACTGAACGGCCAGCGTCCACATATTTTTGGAAATTGGGTTTGATCACTGTTGCGTTAGGGCATGCTTTTAATGCTTTGAACATAGGCATTGCAGACCGAACACCATACGTACGCGCGATATAGCAAGCCGTTGTCACTACCCCGCGTTGGCCCCCTCCGATGATAACGGGTTTATCTTCGAGGCTCGGATCGTCTCGTTTCTCGATTGAAGCGTAAAATGCGTCACAGTCGACATGGGCAATCGCTAGGCTTGATAGCTCGGGATCATTAGCGATTCGCATCGAGCCACAGGCGTCGCAGCGTCCATCGACGTTAGGCGCGGTTTTCCCGCAGACGCGGCATATTCCTATTTTCTTATTTAATTCAGTCACTTATAGGGATGGTTTTGATTTCTACTTCCGTCATTTGAAAACAGATCTTGTTCATAAACAATCGATTAATACCTTTGTTGCAATATTTGTGAGTGGAGTCAGAAACTAGTCATATACCAGACGTCGCAGGCAAACGTCTTTCTGTTGAGGATAAGGTCCGTACCATGCCGGGATTTGACGTGTCGATGGAGCGACCAATCGAGACAAAACCTAAAACGGTCCTAATTGTTGAGGATAACGAACTCAACATGAAGCTGTTCCACGACCTTCTTGAAGCGCATGGATACGCGGTCGCCGAAGCCCGTACGGGCAGTGAGGCGATAGAAAAAGCGCGTTCCGTTCGGCCTGACCTTATTCTGATGGATATTCAGCTACCGGAGATTTCTGGTCTTAAGGTTACTCAAGAAATCATTAACGATAGCGCGCTGAAAGATATTCCGATTATTGCCGTCACTGCTTTTGCGATGAAAGGTGACGAAGAACGGATTCTCGCAGGTGGATGCAGAGATTATATTGCAAAACCGATAGCTGTTGTCGATTTTCTTGAGAAAGTGAAAAGGTATTTGTCTTAGTCTCCCCAAATATAGCCGATTTCGCGGTGTATTTTAGTATGGGGAGGGAAAATGACGGCGCGAGTATTGGTCGTCGATGACCTCGAACCAAATGTAAAGCTCTTAGAAGCCAAGCTGAGAGCGGAATACTTTGATGTCTTGACCGCGTTCTCCGGTCAGGAAGCCATCGAGTGTGCTAAAACGGAACAGCCAGATATCATTCTTCTGGATGTGATGATGCCGGGTATGGATGGCTTTGAAACATGTCATCAAATAAAAAATACGCCGGAGACGGCTCATATTCCCGTTATAATGGTGACGGCACTTGATCAGCAGACTGACCGTGTCCAGGGATTGAGTGCAGGTGCGGACGACTTCTTGACGAAACCTGTTGAGGATCTAGCACTCTTTGCACGTGTTCGCAGCCTCACGCGCCTTAAAGTGATGACGGACGAGCTGCGCATGCGCTATGCGACCGGCAAAAGTCTTGGGGTTGTCGATCAAAGTGAGTTAATTACCGAAAGCGAAAATGACGACGCGCCACGTATTTTCATTATCGATGATCAACCTGCGCAGGCTGACCGTTTAACTAAAATGCTCAAAGACGCCGGTGATGTGGTTGTTGAAACAAGTAATGACGAGGCCCAAGCCCGCATTCGTCAAGGCGAATTCGATATCGTCATAATTAACATGTCCATGGAGGCGATGGACCCATTACGCTTATGCTCGCAATTGCGATCGCTGGAAGAAACAAGAATGACGCCCGTTCTTGCTGTCGTTCGACAGGGTGACACACGAAAACTAATTCGGGCGCTCGATATTGGTGTAACGGATTATCTAAATCGTCCCGTCGATCGCAACGAACTTGTTGCACGTGTGAGCACCCAGGTGCGCCGCAAGCGATATATTGACAGACTACGCCATTCTTTTGAAGCCAGTCTAGAAATGGCGGTTACCGATCAATTGACCGGTTTATATAATCGCCGATACTTAGCCAGCCACATATCGGCCATGTTCGATCGCGCGATATGGACGGGGCAACCACTATCTGTGATGGTACTCGACTTAGACCATTTCAAATCGATCAATGATACGCATGGCCATGATGCCGGGGACGCTGTTCTGCAGCAATTCTCTGAGTGTATTCGCAATTCTATACGCGGAATCGATCTCGCATGTCGGTATGGCGGTGAAGAGTTTCTGGTTGCGATGCCGGACACTGACAAAAAATTCACTGCAGCGGTCGCAGAAAGACTCCGTGAAAAAGTCGAAACAACACAGATGCAAATCAATAGTGAAGGTGAGAGCATCAATGTGACCGTATCTATCGGCATTGCCTCAACTGAAGACGATGCGCCGGACGATACGTCTCAGCGACTAATCAAGCGCGCCGACGAAGCGCTTTATGGCGCTAAACACAATGGCCGTAACAAAGTCATGCAAAGCACAGCTGCTGCTTAAAGGTGTTTCGGTCCAATTGGAATGACTGGACGGTTTTCTGTTAATTTTTCGGAGTTGCCGCCAATTGCCAAGATTGCGATCAACGCTCCAGCCCTATGTGAGAGCCGTTCTAGAATACATACTTGAAAGTGAAATCCCGCGGCTGATCGGTTATCGATACTATGAACATTTGCGAGAGCCGTGGGCACAGATCAGACCCTATTTGATTTTGCCTTCTTTGAACTCCACATGCTTGCGCGCAACCGGGTCATACTTTTTAAGAACGAGCTTCTCGGTCATAGTCCTGGAGTTCTTTTTGGTAACGTAAAAATACCCGGTACCAGCCGTTGAATTCAAACGGATTTTAACAGTGGTGGGCTTGGCCATGGTTAGACGCTCCAAGACAGCTGCAAATAGCAGTGTAAATCAATGTTAGGCAGCGTTGTTATCTGATCGATACCGGCTGTCAACAGAATTTCTTCGTTTGGCGGTCATATAGAATTCAACGTGTTAAAGCATTTCCAAGCCAAGTGTGTGCGGTTGGCGTTAAGGAAATGCGTAAAAACAGTGACTTAAAGCGTCGTCCCGATTCAATTTGAAGTGTCGGCGCTTTAGGGAGACAGCCGTTTAACGACTGGCATCAAATTAGATGGTAGACTTAATAGTCGTCCTCATCATCGCCGAAACCATGCATACGGTTTGCCCATTGTAAACCAACGAGAGCGCCTTTTGAAATCGGCAGAAGCCAAAATGTTGCTGTGAGAATAATTGGCCCCACAACCATAAACTGTAGCGAAAGGGGGGGATCAAAAAACTGCTTCCAGGCAAGTGCTAGGGGAATAACAATATGGCCAACAATCATGATCGTTACATAAGGCGGAGCGTCGTCGGCTCTCGCGCCGCTGAACGCCAATCCGCACGAAGGACAAGTTCGCGATAGCCTGCTGTAACCCACTAGTAATCGTCCATGATTGCAATTGGGACAGCGTCCTCTTGCGCCACGCCATAAGGCCCGCCACAAAGGGCGCGGTGTCCCGTCATCAGTGTGTTCCGCCGTGAGGGTAGAGTTTAAGTCAGGTCCCATTTGTCACTAACACTCTTAGCAGTGCCAAGAATATCCTTGCATGCAGGGCCTACACAAATTGAACGCGGGCAATTTCATAGCTCCGTGCTCCACCGGGAGCGGCAACCTCAACGCTATCACCACTTTCTTTATTGATAAGGGCACGTGCTATTGGGGAAGAGATTGAAACTTTGCCCGATTTCACGTCAGCTTCATAATCACCAACGATTTGCCAGGTTTTCTCTTCCTCCGTATCTTCGTCGATAAGCGTCACGGTGGCCCCAAATTTGACGACGTCACCGTCAAGTTTCGCCACGTCGATAACGTCGGCGCGTGTTAATTTATCTTCTAACTCTAGGAGTTGTCCCTCGACCCAGCTTTGCCGCTCTTTTGCCGCGTGATACTCGGCGTTTTCTGACAGATCTCCATGGGCACGGGCTTCCGAAATCGCTTGAATAATCGACGGACGCTCAACATTTTTCAGGCGTTTGATTTCTTCCTCGAGCCTTTGATAGCCGATCGCCGTCATCGGAACTTTTTGCATCGGAAGTCTGCCTTTCTGAGCTGAAAAAATTAAACCGTCAAACTGGTGTTTCGACGTCAATAAACTCGCTTTTATAGCGCAACATTAAGAAAAACGGTCGCCTGAGCCTTTGGAAAACGCTCGTATAACAATCGACCGATAGGCTGCATACATTAGGGATCTCCGTGACTGAATTCAAGGGACCTATTGATAGGATCTGTGTTAGTAACTGATTTTGTTAGGATATTCCGTCTCGTTTCTCTACAAAAATGCGGCTTTCATAATCAGAAAATATCGTTAACGTTGTGGTAGGGGTATGCGTCTGCAGGACGTCGATTTTTGAGGGGTTATTATGCGTGTAGTTCTCTGGATCTTGGCGTTAATCGGGATCATCTTCATCTTATTCATCAGCTCGATTGTTATTTTTGGTTTCCAATTGGCCAAAGACGTCAAGCCGCTTGTCGAGGGAGCACCAGTTTACGCAGAAGAGAGCATTCGCGCTTATGCGGAAAATTGGGACAGCCAGGCGATTCTCGATCGGGCGTCACCAGAAATGCTCCAGGCGATCAATCAAAACCCGATGGGCCTTACCAGTTTGTCAAATGGATTAAAGGCCGTGGCAGGGCCGCTGAAGACATTAGCGACGCCCGTTTGTGTGAATGCCGATTATACTCAAACGGTGGATGGTCAAAGGGCTTTCTCTGCAGCTTGTTCGACCAACGGCCAAACAGAACGAGCGGATCTCGCGTTCAACATCAATGTCATTCATCGTGCGGACCAATGGAAACTTCTTGGGATATTTGTGAATATTAATCCAACTGAACCAGCTGACCAAACCGTACAGGTAAATTACAATCGTGCATCGCCGTCGCTGAATAGGTCATCCGCAGTGCCGATGACAACAGAGACTTTTTTCCAAGATGAACCGGCCCTGAAGATTTCTTCTGATGGTATTCTGTTTACGACGGACAAGTCGCAAGAAATTAAGACAGGAGCCGGGTTTGAATTTGGAAACTAATACATCTCGTGCTCAACTGGCGCTTTTCGCGTTCCGCTTCTATTGGAACGGGGACGGCTCTAGAGGTGCTGCGCTCCATAATTTTGAGTAAGCTTCGCAGTGAATTACAATCGATGTGTAATCGTTGATATCGACACCATTTGGTACTTCATACTCCTGACCGCCTTTGTTGTTTGCGAGTGGTGCAATGAGTACCGAGCGATCGGTGGCATTATCGCCATTAAGTGATCCTATATCGGTTGGTGTAAGGAATATCTTTAGATCAGGTGCGCGGCGTGTTTTAAAGTCGTCGCTGAGGACAACAAACTGTTTTCCATTGCGCTCAACGATCGACCAATCGCCACGACTATCAGCGAATTTTTTGGTCCAGGTGCCGCGAACAATAACCGTTTCACCCGATGTTGCGGCGACTGCGGTGGTGGTTGTCGCGATGACGGTGGCGCCAGCCATGCTGAAGAGCCCTGCAATAGCAGCGATTGCTATAACGAATTTAGACTGCTTTTTCATAATAAGTCTCCAAATTAAAAATTCTATCCGATCAGTTGCCCCGCTCGATGGGAACCGCTTTCAAAATATGCTCGATGCTTCATCAAAAGATGTAATATGACACGGCGTCGTGTCGTGTTGGGAGATATAGGCGCGCGTCTCGATCACGTACAAAACACGATGACTTGTTCGATTTCGTGATATCCCGTGGTTTCGAGTTTCGAGTTTCGAGTTTCGAGTTTCGGGCGTTGATGATGGTACACTTGCAGAAAAGCTATGCGAAATGAGGAATGAGGTTATTAGCCTAAAGCATTTCCAAGCCAAGTGTGTGAGGTTGGCGTTAAGGAAATGCGTAAAAATAGTGACTTAAAGCGTCGTCCCGATTCCAATTGAAGTGTCGACGCTTTAGCTGTCAGTGACTGTGTAAAATCACCAAAACGAAGCCGTTCTTCGATGCCATGTGAAGTTAAGCGGCTGTAGAGCCCAGTTGCGGTGATGAAGACGCTTTACCGCAGTCGATTTTCAATCGATGCGAGTCGCAGTCTTTCACTGTTGAGTGCTGGAAAGTTCTGAAGGGTCAATAGTTGAAAACCACGCGCTCGCGCGCTGTCGGCCCACAGT
Source organism: Pseudomonadota bacterium (assembly GCA_039025235.1). GTDB lineage: Bacteria > Pseudomonadota > Alphaproteobacteria > Caulobacterales > Parvularculaceae > MED-G105. The sequence continues at coordinate 5,520 of JBCCOS010000023.1, read as the reverse complement.
TCCAATACATCTAGGCTGTCAGGGCGTGGATGGATGATACCAACGGCGTAGCCAGTTTTGATCGCAACCTTTTCAAGATTCTTAAATCCCTGGATTGCAGCCTCTCGACCAAGGTAGGCGTCGATGAAAATGTCCCGCCGATATGTTCGAAGACCACGCTTTAAACTCGATTTATAAGCAATTGATTTTCTTGATGTAATTGAATCAAGAAAGAAAAGACCTTCATCTTGCAGGACCGAGATAATGATATCCATGGCTTTTGGGTCAGATGTGACACGCGAACCCATATGATTGTTCACGCCTGAATATCCTCGGAAGCTACGCAAGTTTTCGCGTGTTTTTTTGAGGAGGGCCCGCTTATTCATATCGGCATAGAGCGCGTTTGGTCCTGGGTCCTCATTGCCAAACGGCTCCATTGGCAAGTGGAGTAAAACGGTGTGACCGGCCGCCCGCGCGGTATTGGCTTTTTGTTGTAAATTGTCACCATAAGGCAAGAAGGCCATCGTCAACGGAATATCGAGCGCCATGAGACGCTCGAAAGCATCAACATTTTTCCCTAGGTCGTCGACGACAAGGGCAATTTGCCCCCGCGGCTGTCGCTTGACAGCTCTCGTCGCCCTGCCTGCGCTTGTTGCCTTGCCTGCGCTTGTTGCCTTGTCAACGCGCGTTGGTGCATCACGTATTATTGCCTGGTTCTGGGTCTTAATCGGTACGCCGAGGCCTGGTGATAATCTTTCTGGTTTTTGAAGGGGTTGGGGCGGCGTTCTTGTGTAACTTTGAAGGTCGCGCAAGCCTGGCTTTTCTTGCTGCGCATCTGATAAAAAAACCGCTTTTAACGTAGGAATATCACCCGGGCTCGTCGTCGCAGAAACGAGATCAGTCTTTGTGGATGCCGGATCAGTCTTTACGAACGACGGTGCAGCGATATGGTTTGCTCTTTGCCAAATTCCCTCCGAAGCGATGATCGCAAGTCCCAATCCAAAACAACACCCTGCCGCAACAGCAAGCGTAGCTTTTGATCGCAATACCCGAATTTTAAGGGGGGTCTTTTTCTTGCGCTTTGACGTCAATCGCGCTTGCAGTATTGGTGCTTTTTCACGGCGCGCATGGTTCATTGATCGATTTTTAGAGGCACGGTGCATGCCAGTCCGCAGCGGAGAATTTGACGAGGGCTTTTGCCTCGGCTCATCCTCCTGCGGTGGTTTGGGCGTTGATTTGCTTTGGGACGTGAGGCCTTCGTTTGCTGGGTCTCCGCCTCTTAACAACGGCCTCTTGTTTTCTGCCATTTCAGCCATGTTCTGCGTCCGATGGGCGTTCTCTGCATTGACGTCAACGACTAATGCAGTGCTTATCTCTTTATCCTAAGACTTGGTTCGCTTGATTCGCATCAATGAGCGTTAACGGCGGCTACCCCTTTTGCAAATTGGGGATAAATCGAAGATTTTTTGTGGATATATTGAGTGCAATGATTCTGGTGATCGATAACTATGACAGCTTCACATATAATCTTGCCCATCTCATTGGAGGTTTGGGCGAAGCATTTGTGGTTCAACGGAATAACGCCGTGTCCGTTGACGACGTGATTGATTGCTCGCCAAAAGCTATCGTTTTGTCGCCTGGTCCGGGCCGTCCAGAGGATGCCGGTATTTGTGTTCCATTGGTGAAACACGCTGCTACTCGATCTATTCCAGTCTTCGGGGTCTGTTTGGGCTTGCAGTCTATCGCGGCGGCTTTCGGCGGCACAATCGTTCGCGCACGCCAGCTTATGCATGGGAAGACGAGCAATGTTGGACACAACGGCGGGCCGCTGTTCAAAGATATGCCGAAAACGTTTAAGGCCGCTCGCTATCATTCCCTCGTTGCTGAGGCTAAGACGCTTCCGGCGTCCTTAAAGGTTGAGGCGAAAAGCGCAGATGATGGAGAAGTAATGGCGCTTAGCCATATAACAGCGCCGATTGCGGGCGTTCAATTTCACCCTGAGAGTATTGCGTCCGAGCATGGTGCTGCTTTGTTTCAGAATTTTCTGAATTGGTCGGCGACCCGCGTAGGATACGCTTAGATATGTCACAAAATCTCGAAGCCATTAAGCAGTCTACTAACCAAAAGCTGGCTGGTTTGCATGCTCAATTGAAGATACTTGCTGATCGGAAAACATTGAGTTCATCTGCGATGAAGGACGCAATTACGCGTATTTTCGACGGCGATGCACAACCTTTGGAGATCGCTGCGTTTCTAATGGGTCTGCGCGCCCGTGGAGAAACGCCGGATGAGATCGCTGCTGCTGCGGACGTGATGCGTGCCAGGGCGATACCCGTTCGCGTTCCCGACACGATTGATATCGTCGATGTCTGCGGTACCGGCGGTGACGGCGCTAACACGGTGAACATCTCCACGGCAGCGGCGATCATCGCTGCGGCCGCGGGTGTGCCGATTGCTAAGCATGGGAACAAAGCGGCGAGTTCAAAATCGGGTTCGTCAGATGTCCTTGCCGCGCTGGGGGTCAATCTTGAAGCAACGCCAGCACAAGTCGGTCAGTGTATAGAGGAAGCAGGGATCGGATTTATGTTCGCTCCACGCCACCATGGTGCCACAGCGCGTGTCGCACCAATCCGCAAAGCCCTTGGTGTGCGAACTTTATTTAATATTCTCGGCCCCCTTGCGAATCCAGCAGGGGCGAAACGACAATTGATTGGTGTTTTCGACAAGTCCTTTCTTGAGCCGATAGCTGAAGCACTAATACAACTTGGCTCCAAAAGGGCGTGGGTGGTTCATGGCAGTGACGGCCTTGATGAGCTGACGGTTTCGGACACGACGCTCGTTGCGTCATTGGAAGAGGGTGAAATCTCAATCTTTGAAGTGAGCCCCGAAAGTCTTGGTCTGAAACGCTGGCCACTCGATATGTTAAAAGGGGGCGATGCAGAAGAAAATGCGCAACGTCTGCGCGCCGTGCTGGCGGGTGAGGCGGGGGCCTATCGTGATGTTGCCATACTGAACGCTGCGGCTACCCTTCTGGTTGGCGGTGTTGTGAAATCCCTAAAAGACGGCGCCGAGCAAGCGACCGCTGCAATCGACAACGGGTCCGCACAGAACAGCCTTGCGGCGCTCGTCAAGGTAAGTCACGTGCCGGCGGAGAAAACAACAATATGACGATCCTTGACGAGATCATTTCTTACAAAAAGGATGAGGTAAACGCAGCGAAAGCCAATGCGTCTGAAGCGGCAATGCGGGCTTTAGCGCTGGAAGCGCCGATGCCGCGCGGGTTTATTAAAGCGCTTAAGAAAAAGTCGGTCCACGGTATTGCTCTTATTGCTGAAATAAAAAAAGCAAGTCCGTCTAAAGGCCTTATTCGAGAGGACTTTGACCCTGCGGCTCTTGCTAAAGCATATGAAAAAGGCGGCGCAACCTGTTTATCCGTACTGACGGACTTTCCAAGCTTCAAAGGCTCACCCGAAGCGCTAAAGGTAGCGAGAGATTGTGTTGCGCTACCGATTTTGCGCAAGGATTTTATGATTGATCCGTACCAGGTATTGGAGGCGCGCGCATGGGGAGCCGATTGCATTCTCCTTATCATGGCTTGTCTCACGGACGACGAAGCGCATTTGCTTGCACAAAGCGCCTCAGAATATGCTTTAGATGTCTTGGTCGAAGTGCATGATGAAGAGGAGATGATCCGTGCTCTGGAGTTAGTTTCGAGGCATCAAAACGGCGACGCGATCATTGGTATCAATAATCGTAATCTCAAAACATTTGAAACCGATTTAGAAAGCACAGAAAAACTCATTTCTTTTGCAGCGACACAAATGAACCCCGGTGGTCGCCATGACTTATTTATTGTAAGCGAAAGCGGTATCAACACGAATAGCGATATTCATAACTTGGTTGGCTCGGGGGCGAAGGCGTTTCTTGTTGGCGAAACGCTGATGCGCCAGCAGAATGTCAGCGCAGCAACGGCGGCCCTGATCCAATCGCCGCAAATCGTTTGATTGTATTTTTAAGCGTTGGCCGCCGAAATTTGCGCGGTTGGCCGGCCGTTTGGATATTGCCGCAAACGCTTAAAAGCTAAGAGCCAAACCGTCGCCCCGATTACAATCGAGGGGTCGCCGCTTTAGGCCTCAAAACCCATCAAGTAAAACGGTTCTCTTTAAGTCCCTATTGACGGGTGGACGGAACAATTATAGAACGTTTTTGGTTTGTTCTAGATGGATTAAAGTTCTTGCATTCTAAAAGCCGTCGGTAATGACGAAGTTCACCTTGAAGAGGCAGTGCATTGTTATCGTTTCGACATCTGGAGTCTTCTTGATGGGGTAGCAACCGGCGGGACCGTTGGCAAAGGGACTAGGAAAGGCGGCATATAAGTGCTGACAAAGAAACAACACGCGCTTCTCACCTTTATCGAGGAAAGGCTTGCTGACAGTGGCGTATCGCCCTCGTTTGATGAAATGAAGGATGCGCTTGGATTAAAATCCAAATCCGGCATTCACCGGCTTATTACGGCATTGGAGGAGCGCGGATTTATTCGTCGTCTCCCTCATCGCGCCCGTGCGTTGGAAATTTTGAAATCTGCTGACGGAAATCCTGTGGCGACGAACGGCGTCTCCGAGACGAGAAAAAGCTCTGCTGTCGTGACGCCAAGCACTGACGGACGAGCAGGGCGGCAAACGTTTAAACCAGCCGTGGTTGACGGGGGTCTTGCTGCCCGGCGCGGGCGTGGTGTTCGAAATCCACGCGGAACGGTTCGGCCATCGCGTGCCGCTAGCATTTCAGTTGCCAGTGAGACACCAGCGCAGAATGTGGTTTCAAACACGTCGTCGCGTGCTTCATCGGCGAACGGCCCCATTGATCTTCCTGTTCTTGGTCGAATAGCCGCTGGTACGCCGATCGATGCAATACAGCATGAAGTTGATCGCATCGAGGCACCTGCTGCGCTGTTAGGGGCTGGTGAGCACTACATCTTGGAAGTGCAAGGCGAATCGATGATCGAGGCCGGTATCAATGATGGTGACTTTGCGATCATTCAGCGGTGCGCGGATGGTTCCAATGGAGAAATCGTGGTTGCCCTCGTCGACGGGCAAGAAGCGACGCTTAAACGGTTAAGAAAGAAGGGGGCATCAATAGCGTTAGAAGCGGCCAACCCTGCCTTTGAAACGCGTATTTATGGCCATGACCGGGTGGCGGTGCAAGGCAAACTCGTAGGCCTAATGCGAAAGTATTGATACGGACTATAGCGGAATGCAATAATTCTGTACTATTGCATTCCGCTATGGGTTATGGGTGTCGCGCTGTTTAACGCAAAAACCGTTGGACACTTTTTGCTCGGCGCTTTAAGTTATTGATTTTTCGCATTTCCTTAACGCCAACCGCACACACTTGGCTTGGAAATGCTCTAACAGGCTGCTGAAATACCTAAATACGGTATGGTTTTCTAGGGTTGGCCACGTGGTTTTGGTTTGCGTTATTTTCGATTTATGCGTTGTCATTAGGATGTTGGTGATCAGGCAATAGCGTTTCTGGTTGTTATTT
>JBCCOS010000022.1:0-42916 GCA_039025235.1 Pseudomonadota bacterium | reverse complement strand
TCGCCAGATGGGCATGCAGAGTTTATTATGGAACGAGCCATGAAAGCGTCCCATCGCACACTTGGGACACCTCCTTACGATAATCTTGGACTTCCCTGGTCGATTTCCAGCAAGGAAGCCATCGCTGCCACACCGCCGCTTAACGAAGGGCTTGCCGAGTTAAAGTTCGCTCTTCCGCCTACGGCCAATGTCTTTGATAAAGGCAACAGGATGCGCATTGTCATTACTGGGGCAGATGCGGATAATAATCTCACCATGCCATATTTCCCGGCACCGGTTCAGTCGGTGCAACTTGGCGGCGATAAAGCGTCTTTCATAAGCGCACCTGTCCTCAAGACAGATGAGTGACGTCATAAAATGGTATCGATCGCTCGGAGCGATCGATACCATTTTTGACCATTTCGTTGTTATCAGTCGGGAGCGGCTGAGAGAAATCTGTTTCCCGATCTAGCTGCTTTTAGAGTTCAAGAATAAAATATAACGAGGCAATAAACGTCCGTAAGCGTACTGTTAAGTGAAGAAAGAGAAAACCTATGCCGGATATACGGAAAATAGCTTTTGGTGTCGGCGCTGTCGGAGCCCTTGTTCTCGGTGGCTTTGGGATCGGTCATTTGAATTATCTGGCCAAGATAGGTGCCGGTGCAAAAAGCCAGATCGTTTGCAATGAGGTCTTTCTTACTGACCGTGACTTAAAAGATATCCTCGCAACGGAATTAACATATCTTCCGGAAGCAAGGCACTTATTTTCTGCGAATGTTGATTACGATAAGAAAATTGTGACCAGCGGATTAGGGCCGCTGGGACGCAGAACATCGGTGTACAGAGAAGGATATGGGTGCACGCTGGTGGTTGACAAGCTTGTCGCCGTGCCACACTTGGAACCAATAGAGCCGAAAGCCTGGAAAACCGCATCGCCTGCTAAATACGGTATCGATGGTGATGCATTGAATAGCGCCCTCGATACGGTTTTTCAAAAAGCCATTGATACGAAGTCGGACGATCACCGGGCCATGGTGTTTATAATGGGCGGTGAACTGATTGCCGAGCATTATGCGCCGGGGTTTGATGCAGATACACCGATGCTTAGTCATTCAATGGCAAAGACCGTGTCGCAAATGATGGTTGGTGCGGCGATTAATGAAGGGCTTTTCGCGCTTGATGACCGCGCGCCGATAGAAGAGTGGTCAGCGCCTGATGATCCACGGCGGGAAATTACTTGGCGCCACCTTTTGCAAATGCAATCAGGCCTTGAATTCAAAGAAGATTACCTGGACGTCAAAGATGGCTTTCCCGTTTATGCGACGCTCACGCAATCGATGGCGCAGTATCCTATTGAAAAACCGCTTATCCATCCGCCTGGTACCCATTGGGCTTATTCAACAGGGACGAGCCAGATCATTCAACGCGCGCTAAGGGTCGCGCTTGAGAATAAAGGTGTAAGCTATCACTCATTTGGTCGTGATCAGATCTTCGCCCCCCTCGGTGCATCAAGCGTTGTCTTTGTGCCTGATAGCTCTGGTGAGTTTATCGGTGGTTCCATTGTCTATGCAACGGCGCGGGATTGGGCAAAATTAGGACAGCTTTTTCTGCAGGACGGTGTTTGGAATGGTGAACGAATTTTCCCTGAAGGATGGACAGCATTTGTTTCAAGCCCTGCAAGTGCCTCAAAAGGCATCTATGGCGCCCAGATGTGGTTAAATAATCCGTATGGCAAGAAAAATATGAAAAAGTTTCCATCACTACCAGCGTCGATGTATCGTTTCGGAGGTGCGGAGGGTCAAGGAGTATACATACTGCCATCGATGGATATGGTGATCGTGCATTTAGGTCGGACTTTTTGGGATCATAGAGAATATGTGCCCGTAAACGCTGCGTTCGATGTAATCGTTCCCACTCTTCAATCAGTCAAACAGTAAACAATAGTCTCAGAACGGCGTTAGCGTTTTAATGTAAAAGTGTCGCTAAGCTAAATAGGCGCATCGCCGGTTCGTCATCTGATAAAGCTGCTTTGTTTCAGGTTAATCGAGTCTAGACGATGTTTACAATGGCAAAATAAATATAGTAATACACCTGTCTATCGACTGGTGTCGGACTACCACTAATTCGGCAGCAGCATTACTTTGTAGAGTTGACGTTGTGTTGCAATTAAGGTGTGCATAACGCGCAAATCATAAGGTCTCGGATCGGTTCTGACAGACGATCTCAGCAGCGTTCTTTGATTTTATATTCTGCTGCATGATTTTCGATTGATATTGTTTGACCTCTACCCCTGAGTTTAACAAACGTTCGATGATTTGCCGATAATGCTCATAATTGCAAGCGACGGCCTCTAAGGCATAGTCGTACTGACCAGAAACGCGGTGGGCACGTACGATCTCAGGCGTTTTGACTATTTCCGCATTCATCCGATTGTATTCATCTGTCCTTTGACGCTCTAACATAATGAGGGTCATCACGCGGATGTTGGACGCTATTTGGGATAAATCAAATTCAACAAGGTATCCTTTTATTAAACCGATTTTTTTTAGTCTTGCTACACGTTGGTGGCATGCGCTTGGAGATAATCCGATTGACTCGGCAAGTACGGCATTCTTGATATAGCCATTTTTCGCAAGAGTTTTAATTATCTTGAGATCATAATGATCAATACCGCTGTCATTCTGCTTCATGCTAAACTCTCGCAAAGAAAATAGGATAAATAACTTATTCGGCCAGCTAGCCTTGTTAATGAATATTATCCTTGAAAGCTCTTTTTTTCCAACAGTTACTTTTGGAGGCTCTTGCTAACATCCAGCGTTGAACTCACCTCGGCTCCTTCTTTTAGAATGATGCATTGCAGAAGTTAGATGTAGTTAAGAGTTCGGGTAGACTAAGGAATTCCATTTTGCAAAGACGTCAATTTTTAAAGAGTTCGTTAGCGAGCGGAATATCTATTGCTGGGTCAGCGATGCCTCTGTCTGTCGCAGCACAATCGCATCGCACTAAAGACCTCGACAAGTTAATTGCTGAGGTGATGAAGCGTGATCACTTGCCAGGGCTAGCAGCCGCAGTTTTTGATGCAACGGGAGTCATTTGGTCAAAATCGTATGGATATTCGAATTTAGAACGTAAGCAGAAAATGACACTCAACAGTGTTCAGAATATCGGATCTGTGTCGAAAACATTTGTTGCTACAGCGGCAATGCAGCTCAAAGAACTTGGCCTTCTCGATTTAGATGCTGATATAAATAGTTATTTGGGGTTTGATCTTCGAAACCCCAATCACCCAAACAAGCCAATTACCATGCGCCAATTGCTGACCCATCAATCGTCTTTGAGGGATGGCTACAATTACGCAAAAAACTATGCCTGTGGTGACCCGCGAATTTCAATTGCTGCATGGGTTCGCGCGTTCTTTAAGCCGGGCAATATCTATTACGACCGTGACGCTAATTTTGAAAATTGGGCTCCGGGTGAGGGATGGTATTATTGTAATGTAAGTTGGAGTGTGGCTGCCCTTATTGTTGAGCGTATTTCTGGCATTCCATTTCCAGCCTATTGTCATAGAAACATATTCTCCCATCTCGGCATGGTATCAACAAACTGGTTGTTGGCTGATATTGATAAGAGGCAACATTCAACACCTTATGCGTGGGTAGATGAATCTGGCACGAGGGGCGGCTCATGGGGGGGTGTCCCCTTGGGCGTCATCACGCCAGACGGGCCTACGCTTGACAAACCTCTCGCCGAAGGATTGCACGAAAACTGCTTATACAACCACCCTAATTACCCGGACGGGTTTTTGCGATCGTGCGTTAGCGATTTACTACTATATCTTCGTGCATATGCGAATGGCGGCCTGGTTGATGGAAAACGGATTCTACAAACTGATACCGTTGCAGAGATGTTGACGGTCCAGATCGAAAAACCTCGGAAAGGCAGCGGATATGACTACGGCATGACATGGCGTTCCTTTGAAACGCCCTCTGGCAAAAATGTCTGGGGCCATAGCGGAGGCGATCCCGGAGTTAGCACGGAAGTCGCTATTTTGCCAAAGCAAAAATCAGGCGGTGTCATTGTTGCGAACTCTGATGGCGTCACGCCTGAGAAGCTAATGCCTGATTTGTTGGAAATGATACTTTAGGCGGCGTGCAGATTAGATTGTGCGCGATAATTTATCCATGCAACGTCTAATAACAAATCTCTTTTAAAGATGACGCTCATTGTCTGGGGGCAAGTCACTCTACAGAGCTTTCCAAAGCTTCCATGACAGCGACCGGGCGTTGTTTGTGTAAAATAGAAATAACGACCAACACTTTGTTGGTAGAGGGAGCGACTTGTGAATATTAAATCGGCTGGAATTGGATTAGGTGCATTTGCTGTAGCATTAGGTCTTGGCTGGTGGGCCATTGGGCCAGATTGGCGGGCCCTGCTAAGTGATCCACCTCGTAGCAACGATGTGTTTGAGCTTACGACTGAACAACGTACTGTCGCTATCAGAATGGCTGACCGCGTTCCCTTCATCGTAAAAAAGCGACAAGTCCCAGCCGGAAATAATGTTAGAGAGCTTCCAATAGGCGATGATCTAAAAATCGATTTGGATGTTGAAGCAATCTTGAAGGTCCAGCACACCACGGGGCTCGTGATTTTGCACAAGGGAAAAATTCGCAAAGAGTTTTATGACATGGGATTTGGCCCCCGTGAGAGAACGCTAAGTTTTTCTGTTGGTAAGTCCTTCATGTCGACCCTTCTCGGCGCAGCAATTCAGGATGGCTATATTTCAAGTGTCGATCAGCCGGTGACCGACTTCATCCCTGAATTGAAAGGAAGTGCTTACGACAACGTCACGGTTGAACATTTGTTAACAATGACGTCAGGCGTTCAGTGGAGCGAGGATTATGATGATCCCGAATCGGATTTTAGACGCTGGCAGTTGCAACTTCTTGATAAAGACAAAAAAAGAAATAAAACTCCAATTGTCGTAAGCTTTATGAAGCAGCTACCGCGACGGTACCCCCCGGGGCAAGAGTTTTACTATAATTCAGCCGAGACGGCGTTAATAGGAATTCTTGTTGACCGCGCTATCGATCAACCAATGGCAACTTATCTTTCTGAAAAAATATGGAAACCGTTTGGCATGGAGGATGATGCCAACTGGCTTCTTGGCGAAGATGGTGCCGAAATTGCTTCTGGCGCTATTATGGTAACAACAAGAGATTATGCGCGGTTCGGATTATTCATCACCGAACAATTAAAAGGGATTGGCGAGACTATTGTGCCGCAAAATTTCCTCAAAGACGGAACGTCGTATCTGGTAAAAACGCCTGGCAATGCTGGTTACGGATACCAATGGTGGATTCCTGAGCCGACTGATTTTCCTGACCCCGTTTTTCATGCGGAAGGTGTTTTCGGACAAACAATTTTTATAGATCCTAAGCGTGATCTCGTTATTGCGCTAAACAGCAGTTGGCCAAAGCCCAACGGCGATAGAGATATACATGTTGCCCGCAAGCATTTTTGGCAAGCAGTTCAAAAAGCAATTGATGTCGAAAGTGGGAGGATGCACTGAAGGTGATCGCCCCCACGCTTCAACCGGTTAATCAATAGAGAGATAGTTTGAGAACGGCTCGATGGTGGTAATATTGAAGGGTTGTTCAGCAAAACAAACTCGACGCATGATCTATCATGCAATGAAGTCGATGAGGGTTTTTTATAGTGCAGTTGATGATGCTAACCGCTTTAGGAGCGCTAGCGGTATTTCGACCCCAATGCTGGCAATCGGAAAAAGTGTCACAAAATGTTCAAATTTTTTCTATTCGTTTCTGAAGGCTATTGGCTTCGCTGGATCCGTCCAGACTGATGTTCGATTCGACCATTAAATTAGTCATTCTATCTGAATCAGCAGCTAAAAAGAGTTGTTTCTTGAGAATGATGATTTGATAACGCCGTCACAAAACCTGTTTTTAACTGCTTGAATTCGGGGGGAAGCTGATGGCGCAACGAATTTTTTTGACCTTGGCTCTTACTGGTGCATTGGGAGCATCGAATTTTGTACAACCCGCTTGGGCGCAAGTCGGTCCTGCGAGCGAGGATGCATCAACGGAAGTCGAAGCTAAACCCATCAACGAAATTGTCGTTTTTGGCCGCGCGCTCAACCTTATCGGCGATGCTAGTAGCGGGTCTGAGGGTGTTGTCGGGTATTCTGACTTTGAGCAACGCCCGCTTGCCCGTGTGGGTGAGCTAGTGGAGGTGATCCCGGGCCTTGTTGCTACACAACACTCTGGCATCGGTAAAGCAAATCAGTATTTCTTGCGCGGCTTCAATCTTGATCATGGTACAGACTTTGCGGCATTTGTTGATGGTACGCCAATAAATTTCCGTACCCATGGCCATGGGCAGGGCTATCTCGACCTTAATTTTATCATTCCTGAGCTCACGGAGCGGATTGACTTCCGCAAAGGACCTTACTTTGCTGATGTTGGTGATTTCACCGCAGCAGCGACAGCAGCGTTTAAAACATATGATGCTTTGCCGACGAACATCGCCCAAGTATCGATTGGCGAAAATGGCTTTCGCCGTGGGTTAGTTGCAACGTCGGTCAAAGCGGGCGGCGGCGACTTACTCCTTGCTGGCGAAACGGTATTTTTTGACAGCCCGTTTGTGCTTGATGAAAACCTTGAGAAATATAATGCCTTTTTAAAGTACTCCCGTAGTACGGGTGCGGCCGATTGGCGTATTTCATTAAGCGCTTATGACGCGCAGTGGACATCGACGGATCAAGTTCCATTACGGGCGATCGAGAATGGGACCATTTCCAGATTAGGGTTTATTGATCCTGATCTTGGTGGAGAAACGACACGGATCGCGCTGAATGGCGGCGTGGATGTTGGCAATTGGTCGGCCAATGCTTACGCGATTTATTACGATTTCTCTTTATTTTCGAACTTTACCTATTTCGCAAACGATCCTGTCAACGGTGACGAGTTCGAGCAACGCGATGAGCGCGTGACGCTTGGTGGCAATGTCAAATACAGCAAGCCTTTCGATCTAGCAGGGACGCCAGCGACACTGCGTTTGGGAAGCGATCTGCGCTATGATAATATCTTTGATATTGGTCTGTTCAACACCGCTGGCCGGCAGCGGTTATCGACCGTCCGCAATGATGATGTCACTGAATTCTCGATAGGGGGTTTTGCCGAGGTCGAAGTTGCGCTGACCGATCGCCTGCGTGCCAGCGCCGGTCTGCGAGGCGATTTTTTCAACTTTAATGTCGGTTCATCGATTGATGTGAATTCCGGTGACGGGTCTGATGGAATCGTGACACCGACGGCAGGTCTTGCGTGGCGGGCTGCAAATAACGTTGAACTCTACGCTAATTATGGACAAGGATTTCATTCTAATGACGTGCGCGGAGCATCGATTACGCTGGATCCGATTTCGCTGACGCCCGCCGACCCAGTGGACGTTCTTGTTCGGGCAGAAGGCGCTGAGATTGGGGCTCGGTTTGAGACTGACACGTTTAACGCGACAATTGTTGGGTTTTGGCTCGAATTGGATAGCGAGCTTGTATTTGTGGGTGATGCCGGAACGACCGAGCCTAATGATGGCTCACGCCGTTTTGGTGTCGAGTTTAACGCCTTTTGGCGGCCAACGGATTGGCTTATTTTTGATGCAACAGCAGCGTATACGGATGCCCGCTTTGCAAATGCCGATGCGAATGCGGATCGCATTCCACAGGCGGTGGAAAATGTATTCGGTGCCGGTGTGTCGGTTGAGCCAGTGCGTGATTTAACTGCGACGGTTCGCCTAAGACGATTTGGCGAAGCGCCTTTGATCGAAGATGGTTCTGTGTTCTCTGAACCAACGACCATCGTTAATCTTGGGCTTTATAAAGATTTGGGGCCCGTTAGACTGAGTTTAGATATCTTAAACCTCCTAGACTCCGAAGACGCGGACATCACCTATTTCTTTGAGTCCCAATTGCCAGGTGAGCCGTCTCCTGTGGAAGACATTCACCTGCACCCGGTGGAGCCGCGGCAATTGCGCGGTACATTGACGATTGCGCTATAGGGAAAAGTCTATCTTATCCAGGATAAGACCGTTTTAGCATCAAACATGCTGCCCGCCATTTACCGGAATTTCGGCACCAGTAATATAAGACGCACTCGAACTACATAGAAAGCTAACAACCTCTGCGACTTCTTCGGGGCTGCCAAGTCTTTTCATAGGAACGTCACGCTCGACTAACTGGTCGGTGCCCGTCGATAAGATTGATGTGGTAATCTCCCCTGGGGCAACGGCATTAACGCGTACACCGCTGTCGGCAAGTTCGTAGGCAAGCTCGCGGGTAAGGGCTGAAAGACCAGCTTTGGATACCGCATAAGCAGCGCCGGCAAAAGGGTGGATCTTTGACGCTGCAATCGACGTGACATTCAGGACCACGCCTTTCGCCTGGCGCAGCGGATCCAAAAGCTGCCGACACAAAATGAGGGGGGCGATGAGGTTGACCATCTGCACGTGTTGAAAGGTGTCGACGTCAGTAGCTGTTGCTGAGAGACGGGCGCCTTCGTTGTTTTTTGGCGAAATGCCCGCGTTATTGACAAGAGCATTGAGATCCCGTCCGCCCAATTGCGATTTCAGATTATTGGTGCTTTCGAGAATGGACTGTTCCGAGGAGAGATCAACTTCGATATGCTTCACGATCCCATCGGCCCATGGGCAAACCTCGGAAAAAGGCGTGCGAGCGAGGGTGAATACCTCCCATCCCGTTCGATAAAATTCTTTAACGATGGCATGACCGATGCCACGGCTTGCTCCTGTTACCGCCACCGTTGGTTTTTCGCCGGCCTTTGACCCTTCATACTTTCTAGATCCTTCACTCTTTGATTGTTCGTGCTTCATACCAGGATTGACGCCTGATGTCGTGGCTGCATGAGCAGGACACTGTTGAGATTGCTGTTTGCCTACCATCTTGATGGCCTTGTTTCGTGTGATGCGCTCTACGAGATGAGCGAAATTTTGAATTGCGAGTTGTTATTAACACGCAAAGAGCCTTATGGAAATTCCAGATGAATGGGGACGACGAGGCCACTTGCCAAGGTCTGTAATGCGCATCCATTTTGACATGTGTGAGAATGGGGTAAAATAGAGAGAAGAGGCGATATTAGATCGACGACCAACGAGATCATATAACGGTCGTCGTTATTGAGAGTAGGGCACAATACGGGCAGGGCATGATATATTTAAGACTGAGTGATGAGAGGCGAGCAAACAAAAGCGATTATTGCCGAAGCTTAACGATGCGTGCGTGGTTACATGGTTTGGCAGTGTTAGCGGCCCTAACGCTGTCCGCCTGCGCGGATCATACGTCATCATCAGACCAGGCCGAACCGTTGCCGCCACAGCCCTATGGGGAAGAAGAGGCAAATGTTGAGCTCTGGCTCGAGACGATGGAGCTGTCAAATCGAGAGCTCTATGTGGCGCGCGATGCGGTTATCTCAGCGCTTGATTTAAAAAAGGGCGAAAAAGTCGCTGACCTTGGGGCGGGCACAGGTCTTTATACGCTTTTGTTTTCCCCCATTCTGGGCGAGACGGGCGTTGTCTATGCTGTCGACATTGAGCCAAGGTTTCTACGTTTGGTGAATCAAAGGGTTGCCGATCTAGAGCTTGAGAATGTTGTCGCTGTTCTCAGTCGCGAAGACGATATTACTTTGCCTCATCAGTCAGTGGATGTGGTTTTCATTGCTGATACTTATCATTACTTCGCTGATCCCGAAAAGGTAATGGCGAGCGTTCGCAAATCATTGAAAGCTGATGGTCGTTTGGTCATTCTCGATTACAATTATGATCCATCTAAAGCAAACGATCCGAGCCGAGATCATCTTCGATTTGGTCGCGATGGTTTGGTTGATGAAATCACAAGTTTTGGCTTTAGCACGAAAAAGAGCCCTGTCGTGGACGGGCTCAATGACTTTTACATGCTGGAATTTGTCAAAGCAGATGATGACAAATCTGAAGAGACGCCTTGAGAAGAAAACGAAGACCTTTAGGATTTTGGTTGTTTTAAAAAAATCACCCATAAATATTGTCACAATGGTCTTGAATAGACGAAATGCTGCCGCTATACCCTGCTGCTTGATGAGACGATTGCCATCTTTGGAACCCGTTTCATGCGTTGGCGCGGGATGGAGCAGTCCGGTAGCTCGTCAGGCTCATAACCTGAAGGTCGTAGGTTCAAATCCTACTCCCGCACCCAATGGCACAAAAATTAATTTATTGATTTGAAGAAATCTAAGATCCCGGAATTTAATGTTGATAAATTTCTGGATGATCCGCTTAAAGCGAGTGCAAAATAAGCTCACACAAAATCGCTCAAGAGTTTATTTGACGGATTGATATCGTGTTTTATGAAGCTGTCCAACCGCCGTCGATAATGTGTACGGCTCCGGTGGTAAACGACGCTTCGCTTGAGGCGAGGTAGGCGGCAAGGGCAGCGACTTCGGATGCCGTTCCCAATCGTCCCATCGGTTGTCTTTCCACGAACGCTTTTCGCGCTTCTTTAGGATCGTCGAAGGCATTGATCCGATCGTCCAGAGAGGGGGATTGGATCGTCCCTGGGCAAATGGCATTGCACCGAATGCCATCCGTGACGAAATCGACCGCAATAGATTTCGTTAACCCGATGACCGCGGCCTTCGATGCGCCGTAGACGAACCGGTTTGCGGCGCCGACGACATGGGACGCTACCGAAGAAATATTGACGATACTCCCGTTTCCTTTTTGAACCATGCCCGGAATGGCGGTGCGGCAAAGGCGGTACATTGCTTTGACATTAAGGTCGAAGGAGAAATCCCAGTCTTTTTCAGAACAGTCGAGGATTGAACCGTTTGCAACATAACCAGCGCAGTTCACAAGCACGTCGGGGGAGGCGCGCTTAATGACTGTTTCTATATCGTTGGGGTCCATCACATCGAGCTTGCACGCTTCAATATTATCGATTTCCGAAAGTGCTTCTTCATTGATATCGGTTGCAACAACGTTTGCCTCTTCAGCAGCGCAACGCTCTGCGATTGCACGACCAATTCCTTGCCCCGCTGCAGTGACGAGTACTGATTTCCCCTTAAGCCTATCGCTAGTCACTTTTTGCTCCATGAGAGGTGGTAGAAAGCGGCGGCAGTACCGCCAAAAATTGCGTCTTTTGCGCTACTGGAAAGATGGTTTGTTAAGCGTCGGCAGATCGCTAACCAGTCCTCGTATGAGGACGCTAAGTTCAGCACAGGCCAATCGCTACCCCACATCAACCGGTCTGCGCCAAAGCAATTGATGAGATGATTTGATATAGGTCGAAGAGCATCAGCCCCATCATTGTTTTTTGCTTCTGTCATAAGACCTGAAAGTTTGCAAAAAACATTATCGAAATAACGAAACGCTGAAATATCCTCTTTCCACTGATCGTAAGATCTCTCCGCAATATTTGGTTTGGCGCCGTGATCGATGACGATTTTCAGGTTTGGCAATCGTTTTGCCAGGTTAGCGATATAGGGAAGTTGGTCCGGCAATATCAGCGCATCGAAGGTGAACGATCGTGCAACCAGTATGTTGAGCGCGGGCTCCAGCGCTTCGTTCAAAATCCATTCGCGCGCGTCCATGTCTTGGAGCATCGCTCGCACGCCCTTGAATTGACTATTTAGCGAAAAACCTTCCAACTGCTCAGCGGCTTCAAGCGGTTTCTCAAGGGGCACCCAGCCGACGACCCCTCCCACAAATGGCGTGTTGTCAGCGATCGCCAGGAGCGCATTCGTCTCTCGGATGTCTGGAGCGGCTTGCACCAAAACAGTTCTGTCCACGCCCGAGTTTCGAAGAATGGGCGATAGGCTATCGGGGCCGAAGTCTTGATAGATGCCGGCAAGGTCGGGCGTAGGCCAATGGCACCATTGCGCATCGAGCGACCAAAAGTGATGGTGAGCGTCAATGATCATTTTCGGGAGCTCAACGACTGATCTGATTCAAGATACGTCCAAACCTCAGCACTGACGTTTTCTTTCAGCCAGCCGATGGTCGATTGTACACGCTCAGCGTTTGCCATTCCTCCAACAATGCTGACAACGCATGGATGCCTGAGTGGAAATTGAAGCGCTGCCGCCTGGAGGCTGCCGCCGCGTTGTTCGACATTGTCGAATAGCTCTTGCGCAACGACCACAATCTCCGAAGGCGCATGTTGATAGTTGTAGCGTGAGCTTGCATCGGGACGGCGGGCGAGAAGGCCGGAATTAAAAGGCGCGGCTGAAATAACAGATACGTTCCGCTCTGTGCATGTCGGAAATAAATTTTTTGATGCTTCTCGTTCTAGGAGTGTGTGACGGCCCGCTAACATAAAAACATCGGGATCGGTGTGTTCTAGCGCCTCTAAACAAACTTCCCACTCATTGACACCCAATCCGATCGCGCTGACATCCCCCGCGTCCTTTAGTTCTTGCATGGCCCGAAATCCATCATTTATCGCTTGGGCGAATAGACGGGCGTGGTTTTCCTGGCCATGGGTGTGAGCGCCGATATCGTGCATGAGCAGAATGTCGATAGGAAGACCCTTCAGCCGCTTCTGGCTTTGCTCGAAACTACGCATTACTCCGTCATAAGAATAATCATAGACTTGGGTAAATGGTAGGGGATCGACGAAGCCGTGATCTGGTGCCCCTTCCGGTCCAGAGGGCTCTAGCAAACGGCCGACCTTCGTCGATAAAACCAGATGATCAGGTTTTCTTCCGGCAAAGAAGGTGCCGAAGCGTTGCTCGCTCAGCCCGTGCCCATAGTGGGGGGCGGTGTCGAAATAAAGAACACCAGCGTCAAGGGCTGCGGCCATCGCGCCGTAAGCCTCTGCATCCGTTGAGGCGCGATGAAGGTTGCCAACCGACGCACCGCCGAACCCTAATTCGGTCAATGATAGTTCGGTATTCCCGAGCTTGCGAACTGCTAAGGAATTGCTTTTGGCCATTTTTGCTGTTGGCGCCGTCAGACTTGACGAGGATTGTAGCGGTGTGCTCATATAAAAAACATTGTTTTATTAATGATACGAAGTCAATGACGTTGTGTAGCAGAGGTGTGGATAGACAAGGTGTATGAAACGATACGGATGGATGATTGAACTGCATTCGCATCATGCTCAACGCTATAAGGAATTGCATCGCGACGTTTGGGAAGACGTTCTGAATAAAATCTCGGACTGTAATATTACGAATTACACTATTTTTTTGAGGGAACCTGAGAACATTCTATTTGGATATTTCGAATATACCGGCAATCAATTTGATGCCGATATGAGACGAATGTCGGAAGATCAGCGGACCCAGGAATGGTGGTCATTAACCGATCCGTGCCAAAACCCTCTTGATACGGTCAATGAGGGTGAAAAGTGGGCGCCTATGGATGAGGTGTTTCACCATGACTGAAACCAATCTCGATCATCGGCTACTTTTACTCTGTGATGATGACAATGTCGTGGTCGCTCGGACGCGACTAGGGCAGGGGACAGATGTTCTTATCGATGGATCTCGCTATATCATTAATCGTGATGTGCTGCCCGGCTTCAAAATTGCTCGTACCGAAATATCTCCTGGCCAAAAAATTTTGAAATACGGGGCGCCAATCGGCAGTGCAAGCCAAGAAATTACTCCCGGTGCACGCGTTCATACCGATAATATGAAGAGCGATTATATCGCTATTCATACTAATGAATCCGATGAAAGCCATGTTATTTGATGGGGGGTGTGATGAAGGGATGGCTTCGGTCTGACGGACGCAAGGGGATACGCAACGTTGTCGTCGTTGCTTATCTTGTCGAATGTGCGCATCATGTAGCGCGAGAAATCGTTCTTCCGTATCGTAATAAAGACGTTCACCTCATCGGTTTTCCGGGGTGCTATTTCAACGAGTACGCTCAAGAAATGATGCGCAAACTCACGACGCATCCAAACATTGGTGCCGTTCTATTGGTTTCATTGGGGTGCGAGGGGTTTGATAAATATGGACTCGAAAGCCACATTGCCGCGTCGGGAAGGCCTGTTCAAACGCTCGTCATTCAGGGCGAAGGCGGTACCCGTAAGACAATCGAACTCGGTCGATCCCTCGTTGAGGAAATGCGAATGGAAACCGACAAGCAAACACCCATACCAATGACACCCGCTGAACTCGTCGTTGGCACGATTTGCGGCGGTTCCGATGGGGCGAGTGGTATCACCGCCAACCCGGCCGTTGGCAAGGCGTTTGATCAGCTCGTTGCGAACGGTGCCGCATGTATCTTTGAAGAAACAGGTGAGTTAATCGGCTGCGAAGAACACATGGCCGCTCGTGCGGCGACCCCAGCTTTGGCAGAAGAGATCGTTAAATGTGTTGAGAAAGCAGCAAAATATTATTCCGTTCTCGGACAGGGAAGCTTCGCGCCCGGTAACGCAGAGGGTGGTCTCACGACCCAAGAAGAAAAGAGCATGGGCGCCTATGCGAAGTCAGGCGCCTCGAAAATTGTTGGGTTGATTAAGCCTGGCATGCAACCACCAACAGGCGGGCTTTATTTACTCGATGTTGTCCCCGACGGCGATGTCCGGTTTGGTTTTCCTAATATATCGGATAACGCTGAGATTACAGAGATGATCGCGTCCGGATGCCATGTGATAATTTTTACGACGGGTCGCGGGTCCGTGGTCGGTTCTGCGATCTCGCCCGTTATAAAAGTTTCAACAAACTCGCAAATGTACAACCGTATGATGGACGACATGGACGTTAATGCGGGGACCATTCTTGATGGCACTTAATCTTTGAATGAGGTCGGAGCCAACATCTATGAGACGGTTATGCGCGTTTCGAGTGGAGAGAAAAGCAAGTCTGAAGCGCTGGGGCATCAGGAGTTCATTCTGACGTATAAGGTATTTGAGCCAGTGGGTCCCGCCTGCTTGCCTTCCTCATAGTCAATCGCTTCAATTTGCTGAGGAGCGCGAGCCGAATGAAGGAACGGCCTTAAGGGAACGGCGCACCGCTATTTAGGGGATAGTCCCGCGGAGATCTTAACAGCCGCGTCTATGAGTTCTTCAATCGGTAAGGGGAGTTTTTTCCCCCTTGCAAGCTTCGTAATACAAGGCGAAGTAAGAGAAGCAATGGCGCGTCCGCCACTGATGATCGGTGCACCAACGTCCATCACGCCATCGACGAAATTACTCCGCTGACTGTAATAGCCATCTTTCTTAATCTGAACTGCCTTTTTATCCAGTATTGATGCATTAAAGTCTGGATCTTTTGTGGCGATGAGTTCGCGCCATTCTTCTTGAACATCGCTCGGTTGGTGGGCAAACAGCACCATGCCGGACGCCCCTTGATGCAATGCATGCCGAACGCCGACACGGACAGCGAAAGATGTATCACCAGGGCTTTCAATTCTTGCGATGACGACAAATTCTCCATCGAAAGGTGTCGCAATATGACAAGATTGCCCGGACCGCTTTGCGAACCGTCGCATCTCTGGCAATGCGACTTCTAACAATGAAGCGACTTTAGGCTGCTCTATTCCCAAGGTGAAAAGCCTATTCGTCAATTCGTATCCGTCATCGGACGTAGAGCGACGGATATAGCCGAGTGTTTGAAGGTCTTGGACCATCCTAAAGATCTCGTTTCGAGATCGATCAAGGCTATCGGATATGCCGGAGAGTGTGAGCGGTTCGCTGCTTTTTGCCAGAAGCTCCAGAATTGCAATGCCCTTCGCTAAGGCGGGGGCTTTGTATTTGGGTCTGTCTTCTTGCTCGGTCACTGGAGTTGCTATTCCATCTATCGTGTCTATTCGTCCGCAAACGATTTTGTCTCTTAATATCAAAGCGACGTGTAATGCGAATGATCGACCTTTACTAGTGACTTTGCCCAAGGGCGCGCGGAGAGACATGCGCCATTTATTTGCGGGCAGGTGCTTTCGGTCAGAGAGTTTTACAAGAGCGTAGCATGAAATTTCATAATTGAAATAATATTTCATATATGCAACATTTTGGCGGTGCCTTCGTAGCTTCTAACCATGAGCGCGGGCGCAAAAAAACGCCTTTTAGAAATGCGGCAAGAACTCACTAAAGATGGAATGCTAGGAATCGTTCGGCAACATGCGCAAAAACTCAGTAGCCCCAATTCTCCATAAGGATATGATCGTTCCTTTTGTGTTGGTGGCGCTGTTATTTCCGCTGTGGGGGTTTGCTAACGATGTGACAAACCCATTAGTTGCAGCATTTAAAGACATCTTCCTCATTACTAATGCCCAAAGCAGTATGGTGCAATTCGCCTTTTATTTAGGGTATGGGATTATGGCGATACCCGCAGCCCTCTTTATACGGTATTTTTCGTACAGATCAGGTATTCTTTTGGGACTTGGGCTCTATGCGTTAGGTGCATTGCTTTTTTTGCCTGCAAGTTTGTTTCAAGAATTTCGTTTTTTTCTAGCGGCCATGTGTATTCTAACGTGCGGTTTGGCGCTTCTAGAAACAACAGCTAATCCTTATATCCTTTCGATGGGACATCCGGATACGGCAACGCGGCGCCTCAATTTTGCGCAGGCCTTTAATCCGATGGGGTCGTTGGTGGGAATGTTTGTCGCCTCTAATTATATTTTAAGCGACTTAAAGGTCCAAGAGTTTCGTGCCGCGGAACGCTTAGCCAATCCAGATTATGCAAATTTGTTACCGGCCGATGCGGACGCAAAGCTGACGCAGTCTTTAAAGAACTTTGCCGTCACGAGTCCTGATGCTTATCAAGCGATGCAGCTCGCTGATCTGGCAACGGTTCGCGGCCCCTATATAGCGATCGCCGGTGTTGTCATCCTTCTTTTTGCGGTGTTCATGGTTGTGAAGCTTCCCAACACTATGTCTGTTCAGAAACCATTCACCGTCGCTGAGGCAAGGGCAACATTCCTTCGGCTGGTCATGAATAAGCGATATGTCGAAGGCGTCATTGCGCAAGCGTTTTATGTTGGTGCACAAATTATGTGTTGGACATTTATTATTCACTACGGAATGATAGTGATTGGTCTCACTGCGGCAGAAGCGCAAGACTATAATATTGTTGCGATGATTGTATTTCTCGCCAGTCGGTTCGTCGCAACGTTCCTACTTGGATTGATCCGTCCCGGTTTGTTTTTAGTGATATTAGCGGTCGGTGGTATAATGACTTCTACCGGTGCTATTTTTATGCCGGGCATCGCCGGTTTATACTCGCTTGTCGCGGTATCTGCTTGTATGTCGCTGATGTATCCCACCATTTACGGCATAGCCCTTCATGACCTTAAAGATGATGCAAGCCTCGGCTCCGCTGGCCTGGTAATGGCGATCGTCGGCGGCGCTCTCATGCCACCATTCCAGGGGCAGATGATTGATGCACCTCCTATCATTGACGGTATTCCATCAATCAAGACCTCATTCTTTCTGCCGATGTTAAGCTTCATTGTCGTGGCAATTTATGGATTTCGTTCACATTTTGTGTACAGGGACTAGATTTAAAAAAACGGGTATCACTCCAGTTGGCAAGTTGGTGGATGAGGGCGAGCGCCATAACGACGTTTGCTTTACCTTGTTTAGCAAACGAGGCTTGCTCGACATTAGCCCATCCAATGGCGGGAGAGGGCGTGATAAAATCATAGATCAGTGGATTGTGATTTAGACTGCTAAAAATCTGGTGGTCTCAACAGACTGAAGATTCTCAATTTTGTTGTTGCTTTCGCGACAGCCATGACAGTTCTAAAACAGTGCAATCTGATACCGAAGATCGTCAAAAAAGTTACAGTGTTTCATCGTCACCTAGGCTGTTATAAGATGAAACCGAGGGCTACATAGTTGCTATGTGCCAGCGCACCCCTTAAACACCCATCATTGAGTTAGAGGAGAATTGGTAGTGAAAACGCGTGCAGCTATTGCCTGGGAGCCGAATAGGCCTTTGGAAATAGAAGAAATTGACCTCGAAGGTCCAAAGGACGGTGAAGTCCTCGTTCGCATTGTGACAACCAGCCTGTGCCATACCGATATGTTCACGTTATCCGGTGCAGATCCAGAGGGATTATTCCCTTGCGTCTTAGGACATGAAGGATGTGGTATCGTGGAAGAGGTTGGCAAGGGTGTCACGACAGTGAAGCCTGGCGACCACGTTATCCCTCTTTACGTGCCAGAAGACCCGGATTGCCCCTATATTAAGTCAGGTAAAACCAACCTCTGTCAAACCATTCGCGCGACACAGGGCGCTGGCTTGATGCCAGATGGAACCTCTCGCTTTTCCTATAAAGGCAAGCAGATCCTTCACTATATGGGGACAAGCACGTTCAGCGAGTATACCGTTCTTCCGGAAATCGCGATTGCCAAAATTTCTAAAGAAGCGCCGCTGTCAAAAGCCTCGGTTATGGGCTGCGCTGTGCCGACAGGCATGGGGGCTGTTCGTAACACGGCTAAAGTCGAAGAGGGCGCGACAGTAGCGGTTTTTGGCTTGGGTGCCGTTGGCATGGCCGTGATTCAAGGCGCGGTGATGAATGGCGCGTCTCGGATTATTGGCATTGATACAAATCCCGCAAAATTTGAACTTGCCCAATCGCTCGGCGCCAGCGAGTGCATTAATCCAAGTGAGCACAGCACCCCAATCCAAGAAATCCTAGTTGAAATGACCGATGGCGGTTTGGATTACACCTTTGAATGTATTGGTAATGTGAACGTTATGCGCGCGGCCCTTGAGGCGTGTCATAAGGGCTGGGGCGAATGCACAATCATCGGCGTTGCCGGGGCCGGGGAAGAAATCGCTACGCGTCCATTCCAGCTTGTTACGGGTCGCGTTTGGCGCGGAACGGCGTTTGGTGGCGTTCTTGGCCGGAGCCAACTTCCAGGTATGGTCGATGAATGGTTGCGCGGTGATTTCGATGTCGATCCCTATATCACGCACAATATGAGCCACGATAAGATCAATACCGCTTTTGACCTGTTGAAGGCAGGTAAGTCGATCCGATCGGTTATTCATTATCAACCACGCGATACAATGACGGTGAATTCGCTACCCGGTGAGATCATTCCAGAATAGACCACAGTGCCATGGACGACTTGCGCAGGCTGTGTGCCTGCGCAAACGTCTGATGTGATTACAAGTTGCTTGGTGGCGGCTGCGTCGAAGTTTGGGTAATGGCACTTATGCCAATGGGATATATTCAAGCATTTCCAAGCCAAGTGTGTGCGGTTGGCGTTAAGGAAATGCTTAAAATCAAGAACTTAAAGCGCCCTTCTGGTTCCAATTCAAACGGAGGCGCTTTAGACCCAATATCAAAGAATTTTGGCTCAGAGCAGTTTGAGTGAAGGTGTTAATCGTTTCCAAGCGTTACTGGCGCAAATAAGTCTTTACACTGGCTATTTTCCAACCATCGATGGTAAATTTCCCATGTCTTCTGACGACTCGTCACCCTCGGTCCCAAATATCAAAAACAAACCATCAGATGAAAAGTCTAAGACTTCATCCAATGATGTTCTAGAGCGCTTCGCCGATAAGTGTGATCGGTTATCGGTAAAAGAAACACGATCAAACAAGGACTTAGAGCAGCGTTCCGATTCCATCGGAACGCAAAAAGCTATAGCGACTTCAAATCGTGAGGCGCGTTTGGCCGAGGCATTGCGGGCTAATTTGCGGCGTCGGAAAACTTCCAATAAGACTTCCTGACCGACATTAATGCAGCAATTCGCAAGGGCTGCGTTAGGCAAAGTTTGGTCATTGTTGTTGAGCGTAGCAATAATTGCTTTGAGCGAATTTTAACCCGTCGCGCGCCATATTTCTTTGGATCTTTGCTCGCAAACGGTTGGATAGCCTGTTACTGCACTTACGCATTAAAAAGTAGGTTTCACATCGATGGACACACTCGCAATTATTGGAGGGCGCCAGCTTTTTGGTACCCTACCTATTAGTGGTGCGAAGAACTCCGCAATAAAGGTAATGGTCGCATCAATCCTTACCGATGAAAGCTTACAGCTCGATAACGTTCCAGCGCTTGCCGATGTTGTCATGCTGCGAAGACTGTTGGAAACGCTTGGTGCGGAAATAACCTATAATGATGTTGGCACCATGGTGTTGCACTTTGCTTCGGTGGCGTCGACTGAGGCACCGTATGATCTCGTGCGAAAAATGCGGGCATCTTTCAATGTCCTTGGCCCGCTGCTGGCCCGTGAGGGGTCGGCGCGGGTTTCATTACCTGGCGGCTGTGCTATTGGCGCGCGCCCTGTGGATCTTCACCTCAAAGCAATTGAAGCAATGGGCGCAGAGATTGAATTGGAAGAGGGATATGTTCGCGCGGAAGCTCCAAACGGGTTGATGGGTACACGAATAGATTTTCCTTTTGTATCGGTTGGCGCGACAGAACATGCGCTCATGACGGCGTGTATTGCGAAAGGGGAAACTGTCCTCATGAATGCTGCGCGAGAGCCAGAAATCGTTGATCTCGCCGATTGTTTAAGGGCTATGGGCGCGCAGATTGAAGGTGATGGTGGTTCTGAAATCCATATCGAAGGTGTTGATCGCCTCTCTGGTGCCCGTCATTCGGTTTTACCGGACCGCGTCGAGGCGGGCTCCTATGCGATGGCAGTTGGTGTCGTCGGCGGTGAATTAGTCTTGGAAAATGCTCGCCTTGATCTTCTCGGGGCCGCTGCTGGAGTTTTGCGGCAGGCAGGTTTGTTGCTTGAAGACGATGACCGTGGCATCAAAGTGAAAAGAGAAGGTGATCGATGCAATGCCCAAGACGTGGTCACTGAAGCATTTCCTGGGTTTCCCACTGACTTGCAGGCACAGTTTATGGCTCTTATGGCAACAGCTGAAGGCGTTTCGACAATCACCGAGCAGATTTTTGAAAATCGCTTCATGCATGCACCAGAGTTGTCTCGGTTAGGGGCGGATATTTCTGTCAACGGACGAACTGCGGCTGTACGTGGTGTTCGCCGATTGAAAGGAGCGCCGGTGATGGCGACAGATCTCCGCGCATCAATGAGCTTAATATTAGCTGCATTGGGTGCAGAAGGGCAGACCATCATCAATCGTGTCTATCACCTAGATCGCGGATTTGAACATTTAGAGAAAAAGCTTGGCCAGTGTGGAGCGCTGATTGAGCGGGTCCACGCGATTTGATCATAAATGGTGCTGATGCTGATTTCTTAAACATAAGAGCTTAAGGCGTCATACGTCCAAAAAAACGATATATGCATGCGAAATTATGGTTGACCTTACCTGTTATAGCCCTCTGCGATTAATGGCCGCTGATGCCGAAGATCTCACGGTTTTATCCTCTGTTTTACAGGATGGGATTTCGAAGGTCGGGGATTTTGCCTATTTGCCTAACCAGCGTCGATTTGCCTTTGTTGTTAACCGTTTTGTCTGGGAGTGTGCGGTGGACCGTCAATCGGGACCCTTTGCCCGTGTGCGTTCAGGTGTACACTTCGATGACGTCGTTTCTGCGCAACACATAAATATCCGTACCGATGTTAAGGACGCAGTGATCGATATCCTTGCGATCTCATTCGAAGAGGGGGAGGAGGGGTCTGGCGTCGTCACGATTGAGTTGGCTGCTGGTGGATCCGTGCGTCTTGGGGTTGATAGTATCAATGCTCAATTAAGTGATTTGACAGCGCCTTGGCCGGTTCGTTCAAAGCCTGACCATGCGCTAAACGATCGCTGACAAAAACGTCACCTGTTTATTCACCTAAAGAAATGCGTATAAAATCGTATTGAATTACGAAGACTTGCGAGATTGTTGAGCTTTTCAAGGAACTCAAATGGCAATTATCCTCGATGCGAAAGCGCCCGGTTTCAACGCGGCATTTGAAGACCTTGTTCGAAGGGCGCGCGGGACGGTAGAAAATGTTTCTGACCCCGTAACTGGTATTATTAAAGACGTGAGAGCGAACGGTATGGACGCCGTATGCCGCTTGACCAGTCAATATGATGGCTTTGAGGCATCGCTTGAACGCGTTCGGGTTAGTGCTGATGAGATTACAGCGGCGCGAGGACGTTTACAGTCTGAAATCATTACAGCGCTCGACAATGCCGCTATACGGATAAAATCTTTCCATGAAAAGCAGTATCCTGAGGGTTTGAGATATAAAGATAACGCTGGTGTAGAATTAGGATGGCGGTGGACGCCGGTTCAGGCGGCAGGGCTTTATGCGCCTGGTGGGCGCGCCGCTTACCCGTCGAGTGTTTTGATGAACGCAATTCCGGCAAGGGTGGCTGGCGTTAAGCGCATCGTCATGTGCGTGCCGACGCCTGGTGGCGAGGATAACGACGCTGTTCTCACCGCGGCATCGATTGCGGGTGTTGATGAAATCTGGCGTATTGGCGGGGCACAGGCGATTGCAGCAATGGCCTATGGCGCTATCAATCGAAGCGGGAACGGCGCGGTGGGGATCAGTCCCGTTGATGTTATTGTTGGTCCAGGCAACGCCTTTGTGGCTGAAGCGAAACGACAAGTTTTTGGAACCGTTGGTATTGATAGCATTGCTGGCCCATCTGAGATCTTGGTTGTTGCAGACAACGACAACGATCCTGATTGGATCGCGGCGGATTTATTGAGCCAAGCGGAACATGACCCATCGTCACAGGCTATTCTTATTACGAACGATCAGGTATTTGCCAACCAAGTACGTGAATGTGTCGAACGGCAAATTGACGCCAGTCCGCGCCGCGAAATTATGGCGGCCGCGTGGGGAGATAACTCAGCCGTTATCATCGTCAATAGTTTGGATGATGCACCGTCGCTTATTGATCGTCTGGCACCGGAGCATTTGGAACTTGCTACGGCGAACCCTGATGGTCTACTCGAAAAGATACAAAATGCCGGAGCTATATTCCTAGGGCGCTATACTCCTGAGGCGCTTGGTGACTATGTGGCGGGTCCAAATCACGTACTCCCCACGTCTGGCGCTGCTCGATATGCATCAGGTCTGTCTGTTTTGTCATTTATGAAACGTACAACGATTGTCCGTGCCGATGCGACCTCGCTTCGTGAGGTTGCCGCTGATGCCATATGCTTGGCGGAGGTCGAGGGGCTCCCCGGACACGCGTCGTCACTCAAACGACGGCTGAATTAACAACTAAAGCATTTCCAAGCCAAGTGTGTGCGGTTGGCGTTAAGGAAATGCGTAAAATCAAAAACTTAAAGCGCCGTTCTGATTCCAATTAAAACGGAGGCGGTTTAGGTCTTCAGCAGTCGAGGAGTGTTATAACTTTGGAGATCTGCGCAACAAGCTAAAAATCATAACCCAGTGTTGCGCTTAAAACGGTATCTGTGTTTTCGCGTTCGAAGGGTGGATCTGTTTCGAAGCGATAATAGAACGACAGGCCCGTTGTTACTTGTTCCCAGACAGGTACCGAAAGAGTCGTTGTTGCTTCGAATGTTGAGCTCAAATTCGTATATGTGACTCTCGCGTTTTCCTTAAACTTGATACCCTCGCGTATCTCCCAATCTGCAGTCGTTGCTGCGTAAAACGCAATTTCCTGTTCTATCTCTGTGTTGTCATCAATCGGTGAGTATCGGAAGCCGGGTCCAGCCTCCACCCTCCATTTACGCCGTTCTTGTTTTGTTATGAAATAGCCAGCTCCAGCACCAGCAAATAGTCGATAGTCATATCCCGAAAATTCATCCTCATCGTAAGAAAAACGGGTAAATGTATAGATTTTTTCTTTAAGCGAACGATCTACTTTATAGGACATTCCCCAACGTTTTTGGTTGAGTTGATCGTTTGCTTCACCGATATTTAAATAAGTATTTAATATGCCTGTAAAACGGCCAAAAGTTCTTTCCGCATCAAGATTGAGTGATACTGCGGCGTTGTCTGAGTTACCGGTGGCTGAAGAGGCGCCCGCTGCAATATTCCCTTCCCAAGGGCGCAGCGACCAGAAACCCTGTTTGAGCATTGCACGACTGTTACCGTTGGCCGGGTCGGTGTCGGTTCCAAGCGCGTTCGCCTCTGCTGTAGCAACAGATTGTCCTTCGGTCGAAATAGTTGGCGTTGCAATTGTTGCAACACCCTTCTGGTCGCCATAATTGACGATATCCGTGTTTTCACCGTTGAAAGGAGAGATTGAACCGCCGCCAGCGGGATCGTTGAGTTGAAATACAAGCAGATCAGCCCTTTGATTGATAAATTTCTCATTCGATGGGTATGCGGCAACGAGCGCATCCCGCACCGTGTTAATGCGTGTGATCACCACGTCGATCTGTTTCGTGTGGCCTGACTGTACGGTCGCTCTTAATAGTTGTTCGATGACGCCATCGACTTCTGTTGCATTGTTTACCGTACTCGATGACTGTGCAAACGATTTGGACAACGGTATTTGGAAAAGGCTGAGCGCGGCCCCCGCAATGATTACAGCGCGATATAATTTAAAATGATTGTTTGATGGATTTGACTGATAACTTACCATAGCGTTGAACTCATTACTTTTTTTAGGCTTGAGGTCTGATACGATTCGACCATCTTTGCTCAAGCAGTCTCTTTGCGAGTGGTACAGTGGCTAATTGGATCCGGTCGCCGGTGATGGTGTTGCTTTAATCTCTGTCTTGTGACTTTCGCTGGTGTCCGTTAACCGTATTTGCGTGAAAGCAAAATACGCTAAACATGATTTATGGCGGAGTCTCAGGCAAAGAAAACGACACAAAGGATCGTCAAGATCGAGCTTGACGAACGTAGTCTTGCGCCCGCGACCGCGGATATCGATCATGAGCGGAAAGTTGCTGTTTATGATTTATTGGATGAAAACTTCTTCGAACCGATTGGTGCTGGTACTGGCCCATTTGAACTCTATTTGAGTTATGCTGAACGGCGACTTGTCCTTGATGTGCGTCGAGAGGGAGGCGAAGCAGTGGGGCAGCTTCATTTGTCTATGACGCCCTTCAGGAAAATAATAAAGGACTATTTCCTTCTTTGTGAAAGCTATTACGACGCCATTAGGAATGCCGCTCCAGCACAAATTGAGACGATCGATATGGCGCGGCGCGGTATGCACAATGAAGGGTCAGAAATTCTCCGTGAACGCCTGAAAGACAAGATAAACCTTGATCTTGATACGGCACGGCGGCTCTTCACCCTAATTTGTAGTTTTCACATGCGATGAACGCACCTGATCACAAAGTAGAGGAATAATAATGGTCAAATCAGTGCTGTTCGTTTGTAATCAGAACTCTGTGCGCTCGCCGATGGCCGCGGCCTTAATGCGTCTTTCTTACAACGAGCATATGCACGTTGATTCCGCCGGCGTTTACGAGGGTATGAAAGACCCCTTTCTTGATAACATATTAGAAGAAGTTGGCGCTGCTTGCGTTGTGGAAGAGCCAAAAGACCTTAGCGCCATTGACGCACAATTGTTTGATATCGCCATAGCGTTGACGCCAGAAGCACATACAGCGCTTAAAGATCATTTTCCTGATAATAAGATTGAGACATGGTTCACAACTAACCCGTCCGAGGCGCAGGGCTCTCGGGATCAAATCGTTGACGCCTATAGGACTGTGCGTGATGAACTGCGTCGTTTGATAACGGATCGATTTCCAGTCTAAGGTCGTCCAAAAAAGGCGACCCACAAGAGCAAAGCGCAGCGGTACCGATTTGAACTGGAAACAGGCCTCAATCTTCGATCCTGATATGGTTATCAAATCTTGTTTCACCAACGTCACGTTGAACTTATTCAGTCTTTTGGCCGCATCAGTTTGCATTAAGAGACGCTGGCAGTGGATCAAAACGCTTGGTTCGTGACGCAAAAAGATGACTGCGACGTGAAAGTTCACGCAGCTTCTTTGTTAAGTCCGCAAAAAGCCTTGATTTTATGTGCTGACACGATCATTTTCCGCGCGTGTAAACAAGGGCGTCCGGACATTGTTGTGCGGCTTTGATGAAGCGCCTTGAATCTGGAGTCTTAATGGCTAAGGAAGAACTACTGGAATTCGAGGGTATTGTGGAGGAGTTACTGCCCAATGCCACTTTCCGCGTTAAACTAGAGAATGGCCACGAGCTTATTGCGCACACCGCTGGAAAAATGCGGAAAAACCGCATTCGAGTTCTTGCCGGCGACAAAGTGCTCGTCGAAATGTCACCCTATGATTTGACAAAAGGGCGTGTCACCTACCGCTTCAAGTAAGTTTCATCGGCATCGGTAAAGCTGTATCTTAAAATAATGCCGCTTGACAGAAACAAGGCTTCATCAAAATCGATATCAGATGATGGCCGTCTCAAATAGCCTCAGTAAAGAAAATTAAGGGCTTATTGTGGCTAAGATTGGAAACGAGCCAAAGCTCATTCTGGCAAGCGCAAGTCCCCGCCGTTTGCAGTTACTGAAGCAGGTTTGCGTCACCCCTGACGAGGTTTTGCCTGCTGATTTAGATGAGCGGGTCTTACCCCATGAGAAGCCACGTGATTACGCTTTGCGGGTCGCCCACGAAAAAGTTGAAATGATTGCCGCCAAAAGGACCGGCGCACTTGTTCTTGGCGCAGATACAGCTGTTGCCTGTGGTCGTCGCATCCTTCCTAAAACCGAAAATGAAGACGTCGCCCGTCAGTGTTTATCCCTTTTGTCTGGTCGAGCACATAGGGTTTATACGGCTGTGGTTTTAGCTGTTCCAGGTCAGTCATATATCTTCCGAATTGTCGAAACGCGGGTAAAGGTGCGCCACCTAAATAAAGCCGACATCGATGCTTATTTGCTGAGCGGTGAATGGCATGGGAAGGCTGGGGGGTACGGAATTCAGGGGCAATTTGCGATGCATATCATTGATATGATTGGATCATACTCAAATGTTGTGGGTTTGCCCCTTTATGAAACCATGAATATTTTGCGTGGTGCAGGTTATTTAGCGCCGGAAACCGCTATTAGAGATTAATCATCAGCTAAAAGTGATCGAAAAGGGAACAGGTTTAATGTCAGGTCGTTTAAGACAAGCAAAAAGCCGGTGCCCGGTTTGTCAAAGTCCTACGGTTGTCGCGTACACGCCTTTTTGTTCGAAGCGGTGTGCAGATATCGATTTACACCGTTGGCTGAATGAATCCTATTCGATCCCTGCGTCAAACGAAGAGAATGACCAGGAAGAGGCGTCAGATTGGGATGATTAAAACGCCTTAACGCGCTGCTGTTCGTTGTGGCTCGTCAACGCCGCGTAGCGCATCAATGTCATTACGTAGTGCACGGAAACGTTGTCGTTCTTTTCCGGTCAATTTGATACCGGTTGCCATTTTGAGCTTTTGCGGGTTAACGGCTTTGCCCTTGTAGTGCACTTCATAATGAAGGTGAGGGCCGGTCGAGCGACCAGTGCTCCCGACATATCCGATGACGTCACCTTGTCTCACGCGCGATCCTGAACGCAGCCCTCTTTTGAAGCCATTTAGGTGGGCATACGCCGTTTTATATCCTCGTGCATGGCGGATACGGATATAATTTCCGAAACTACCAAAGCGGTTTATTCTTTCGATCGTCCCGTCGCCAGCGGCGTAAATTGGTGTCCCGCGTCGTGCAGCAAAGTCGACGCCTTTATGGGCTTTCCTATACCCCTTAATGGGGTGGCGACGCATTCCAAAGCCCGACGATAAGCGAGCCCCGTCGATCGGTGTTTTCATTAATAGTCTTTTGGCGCTTTGGCCCTGAGCGTCAAAATAGTCGGCGCGTGAACCGTTAGTCGCTGACTCGAAGCGATAGTAATTTTTTCCGCGAGCGCCCCCACGCCACGTAAGTTTACCAAAAAGGATCTCGCCACCACTGACCAGCTTTCCATTCTTATCGTATTGACCCTTGAAAATTGCTTCGAAGGAGTCTCCTCGAAAAATATCGCGTTGGAAGTCTATATCGTAGGCAAAAATGTTCGCGAGCTCAGCAATGGCGTCGTCGGGCGCGCCGAGTGCTTTTGCTGAGCCGAAAAGGCTTCCATCAATCTTTCCACTGATTGTAACGATGCGTTCAGTCGTTTGCCCCGTTGCTTGTTGAGTGTCGAAAACCCTTCCGTTTTCAGCTGGTATAACTCTCGCTAAGCTGACGTTTTCTTTGATATTCGATAATAGGCTTAGACTTAAGAGGCGTTTTTTAAGGGGGGCACTTGATACCGTTTGAAACACCGTTCTGTAATCTTGTGAATAAACAATTCTAAATTGCTGCCCAGCTCGTAAACGACGTAAAGAGACTTTTTTTGAAAGGCTGTTTACGATTTCGTTTCGATCGTCAGCGTTAATTTCCAAACGGCCCAACATATCAACAAGGGCTTCGCCTCGCTGCAGTTCAACGATCACCTCGACGGGGTGGTTTGGAAGGTCCGATGTGTATACCAAATGTGCGGGTGGTGATGTTACTTCGCGTTTGATGTCATTTTCAAAAAAGAACGGTGGCAGACTAAAGGGGACCGATCCGCGGGTCTCGCCAAGTCGGATCGTATCCATTCGATTCCTCTCATGATGTGAAACCGTTTGCTGATCCTTGTTTGCCGGCGCACCGATTCCAGGCTTGTGGCGTGGTGTGATGTCCTCAAAGCGTTGTGCTAGGATGGGTTCAACGAATGCAATTATCGGCGTTTGGTCGCGGAGTGATGGTGTATTCGTTTTTCCGCTGTGATTGAGCGGAGCGCGCCCAGGACGCAGGCTAGGCGCGCTGTCAATTCTTTTGCCCTCATTTTTACTCGCGTTGCGGGTCTTAAGCACTTTGTTCGGGGCGATACTGGGAGGCGCCATTGGGGCGTTCGGCAGTGCTTTTGCGAGTGCATTGGTCGATAAAGGTGCAACAGATATTGATGCGATTATTACAAAGGTAAAGACACCCACAGCGCGAGCACGGGTGCTGGGCAATATACGCAACAAATGCCGATAGGACGTGCTCATTACGATGAACTTACTACTCCAGTTTCCGCCTCAGCGAGCCATCACTTAAGCGTGCAAATGGCTATTTTTGTCCATTAATAAATGGAAACTAATATCGAGCGGTAAAATTTTCTCAAGGACGCAAAATTTCATGAGTAATAACATCGCGGTATGGCCGTACTTACTTGCGAAGCATCATAAAATTTGACGAATTGCGGTTTGATCTAAAGCATTTTCAAGCCAAGTGTGTGCGGTTGGCGTTAAGGAAATGCGTCAAATCAACACC
The DNA here is from genome assembly GCA_039025235.1 of Pseudomonadota bacterium. Taxonomy (GTDB): domain Bacteria; phylum Pseudomonadota; class Alphaproteobacteria; order Caulobacterales; family Parvularculaceae; genus MED-G105. The sequence goes on along the minus strand of JBCCOS010000022.1, from coordinate 13,807 downwards.
TTAAAGCGCCGTTCTGTTTCCAATTGAAACGGAGGCGCTTTAAGGCCATTGGCAGCAAAATTGAGCGCGCAAACCGATGCCAGCTGAGAAGGTAAATGGAACCTTAATATCCTGAAGCAAATGCGAAACCACGTTTCTCACTTTAAGGGGCGCACAAAATAGCTGTAATGCAACAAACCGTGTTACTGCTGGAATTGTAAGGCCGGGCCGAATGGCGCGAAGCTTTTGGGAATAAGAAGGGTATGCGAGCGGTTTTAAGGGGCATATTTGTATTTCTACTACTCATTGTTCTTTTAGTGAGTACCCTTTACATCTTTCGCACTTCTCTTGTGGAAGCTGTAATTGAAGGTCGCGTCAACGGACAGACCGATGGCAAACTATCCCTCGAAATCAATGAGTTATCCAGCAAACGACTATCCGTGGGTCAGTTGATATATACGCCTCTCGATGGCGACCAATCCACGCTTTCAGGCATTGATATCGATTATACAATTGCAGGGTTGCTCAATGGCGCAATCGTGGACGCCGTATCAATTAGTGGCGGACAAATTCTCGTTGAAATCGATGGCGAAAATAACCTTTCCATCGCGGGTCTATCATTGCCACAAGGCAAAAACAAAGACACCTCACGGACGAATGCGTCGCTCCCCAAAATAACCCTTGGTCCCACGGAAGTTTTTGTTAAGTCCCCCCTGGGAAGTGGCCGTATCCTCGGCGAAGGCCGTTTTGATGAACAAACTGGTGGCCACTTTGATATCGATATTTCAAGCGACGCGCTTAAATTTGGCGGCATGGCTCTGCGTGAATTTCAAGGTGATGCGCGATTGAACTTTGAAGCAAAAGGCCAAGCAAGCCTCACGGGTAAGAGTCGAGCGACCGTTATAACACGTGGCTTGAGCTTGCGCGATTTTGCCATTTCCTTTGACGCAATCGTTGATGATTGGCGCCAAGGTTTATCCAATCCATCTGAAAGCGAAATTCAGCTATCGCTTAAACCAGAGAATTTTACTTTGTTTGTAGACGAAGGAAATGCAGAGGCCGGCATTTTAAACCTTCCCCTACAAACAGAAAACCCATCATTTGATGTCAAAACAGAAGGCGCTATAAAAATTCAGGGTGGTGCGCTTCAGCCCAGTCTATACTTTGATCCGTATCTTAAGTTTCAGATTGTCGATGGAGGCAGTCTGTCCTTTTCGTCTTTAGATGGGGCCGTAATTACAAGTGATGAAAATGGCCCAGTGGTTGGCGTAAAACTGGAACTTGATCGATCGATCAACGATCTTAGTTCTAAAAAGGCGCTTTTTCAAATAAGGGCCCGTCAAAATGTCCAGCAAAGCTGGCTTATTGAGACATTGGGTGACATCAGCGCTCAAAAGATCTTAGGGTTATCGTTGCGGAAAACACTATTCGCACTCAAGGGCGGCTTTGAAAAGGATACGTTTACCGGAACAATTGATATTCAATCAGGGATACAATCAGCGCGCCTTGGCCGAATGGTTTTTTCCGATTCTCGTCTAGTCTTTGATGCGCCGCTTTCACTGTCTCTCGCTGACAAAACTCTTTCCATAGGGGCATCTTGTCTAAACTTGGAACGGGGGGCTTTTACACTCGCGGCACAAAATATGGATGGGTCGCTGCAAAACGGTACTTTGTGTTCGCGCGATGGCAATCTCGCCGAGATTGTATTTTCTCGTTCGTCTCTTTTATCTGTACGGGGAGTGCTCGCTGCCGAAAGGGGACGCTATCGGTTCGGCGAAACGCGGATAACCGGCTTGCCACCAAATATTGAATTGAACCTGACCTATGCACCGGAAAATCATGCCACGCGTCTTAAGGCCACGTATTCAGGGGGATCAGTGTCCGTTAATGGTATTGTCAATTTCTCAGGTGCTGAAGGAACGTTTAATGCGTCGCTTGATGGACCAGTCTTAGAGGTCGATATCGACCTATCGCGCTCACGTATCTCGTTGGTTGGGACAAAACCTCTCGCAAATCCGGTTGTTGCAAAGGCGACGGCACGGCTTCGGGAAAATCGTTTTGATTTTTCAGGAGACTTTCGATCGCTTAAGGGACTTCAATTGGGTAAGGCAAATGGAACGCATTCCGTTGAAACAGCGCGTGGATCTATTAAGATCGATACGGACCGTCTGGTCTTCGAGCCCGGTGGTCTGCAGCCAGAAGATTTAACCCCCCTGTTGCGTGGCCTTGTTTCAGAAGCAACCGGTGAAGCCAACTCTGTGCTTGATCTATCGTGGGGGGCAAACGGATTATCGTCATCGGGAACATTTGCACTGGATAATGTTTCTTTTAGAGGTCCTGGCCTTGCGGTGTCGCGCACGTCGGGTGTTACGGGGTCTGTGCGCTTTTCAAGTCTTGCACCGATCAAAACCGATGGTGAACAAACAATTGCGATATCTGGTGTCGATCTCGATGCGCTTCTGTTGGAAAATGGTGAGCTGCGTTTTACCCTGCCAGGCGATAACACAATCCTTATTTCAAAAGGCACCTTCCCCTGGTTTGGCGGAACCATAGGGGCCTACGAAACAGTGACACCGCTTACCGGTGAAAAAATCGAGACGCGGTTGCAGGCGGAGGGCGTGAATTTAAATGAACTGTTTGACTATCTCGCTATCGATGGGCTTTCGGGCGAGGGAGTTGTGCAAGGTGTTCTGCCTATCATTATTGAAGATGGGAAAGCGCGCATTGAAGATGGTGTTTTGTCGGCCGTGGGGCCAGGTATCCTGCGCTACACCGGTAAAACAGCTTCGGCCGCAGCGAAATCAAAAAAACAGGCGGAGTTGGCCTTTAATATCTTGAGAGATCTTCGTTACGACCTTCTGGAAGCGCGCATTAATGGTCCCCTTGATGGCAATATTGATTTTGCTGTCCGCTTCGAGGGGCTCAGTAACATACCATTGGATGGGTCGCCGAAGCCGGTTAACACGCCAGTGATCTATCGGTTGAATATCAATGCGCCGATTTTAGAGCTTATTCGTCAGGGACGTGTATCCACCGATGTGAATATGCAATATCAGGAATTACGCCGCGCGTTAGGCGTGACGAATGATAGCGAAAATGCAAACGGCATCGAGAGTAGGAAAGATGAGCTATTGCAGGACAATGTTGACTCTCCGTGACAATATAAAGGCAATATTGTGCTGAAGGCGATCAGTTTTCCTTGGTTCGGTATGGTTTGCGCCTCGTATTTGTCCGATTCATGCTACATACTCTCCCAATATGACGGGTTAGGAGGCGATAATGGTACCGATTGTTGCATACAGATTATCAATGCCGAGCATTACAACGGGCTGCGCGGCTATTATGCTAGGCGCGCTATCAGCCTGCGCAACCGTTAAGGTCGAGGCGCCCGATGAGCCGATTGAAATTAATCTCAATGTGAATATCCAACAGGAAGTGCGCTTTAAAATTGAGCGTGAGATCGAGGATCTTATTGCCGAAAACCCAGATATTTTCTAAGATTATAGTATTACGTGTAGAGGACCAATAAGCGCATAGGCGTGTCCGATACATCCCCACAAGAAAGCCGCTTAGAAGAGGTCAGAATTATGTGGACGTCTAGAACCGCTGCGCATGGTCGCTACACATTCAGTAGTCGAAAACTGTTATTCAATGCGATTGGGTTTTTGATGGCAGTCGGGGCTCTGATCGCGACGATATCAATGCCGACAGAAGGGTATGCGGCGAGTGCGGCAATTCAAGCTGCCAAAGCAAAATGTATCGTCGGTGAGCGGAATGATGGTTATCTTGGGGTCGTTGCTGGAAAGAGTGCTGATGCTGCCCTTCGTCGAGAAGTGGCCGCCGTTAATCAACAACGCAAAGCGGCTTATACGCGGATCGCAAAGCAAAATGGCGTCAGTATTCGCGATACGGGGCGGCTAACAGCCGAGAAGCTGATTGCAAAAGCGAAATCCGGCGAATGCGTGCAAGACGCGAGTGGCTCTTGGATCAAAAAGCGCTAACAGCGAGCGGTGCGCATCGTCTTTTGAATAGTCTCTTCGTTCTAGAGCTTTTCGCGTTCCGATGGAATCGGAATGCGGCTCTAAGTCTTTGATTTGTCGGTCGAACAATTGTTCGACTTATTGCCGAGTTGATGGACGGAAACCGTCAACCCATTACACTTATCGGCGAAGCGCTCAATAAGAAAAAATCAGCAGAGCGTTGATTTTTAAATCCGTTATGGCTGCTCGCCTAAATCTGTTTCAAGTATTTCCAAGCCAAGTGTGTGCGGTTGGCGTTAAGGCAATGCATAAAATCAAGAACTTAAAGCGCCGTTCTGTTTCTAATTGAAACGGAGGCGCTTTAATGATTCTATTTGAAACGGAGCTGCTTTACGAATCAAAAGCTGCACTTTATCCGAAAAGTGAGCCCCTTTGGCATCCGAATCAGGGATATCTGTCTCGACGTCATTAATTAATGTCGAGGACCCATGTCACAAGCAAATGCCGTTCAATCACCGCTTTCCAATACCGCTTCTGATAATACTACCGATAGCGAAAATCACCGGGGCAAAAGCAGCGTTGAGCTCGATGCTATGCTGTTGACGTCACTGATGTCATCTCGAATTTGTCATGACCTGGTTAATCCTGTCGGCGCTTTAAGTTCGGGGCTCGAAGTTCTGACGGATACTGATATGGATGAAGAAATGCGGGGCGACGCAATGGACCTCGTTACGACGAGTACAGAGAAAGCGGTTGCTGCCTTAAAGTTTGCACGGTTGGCGTATGGCATGGCTGGCGGATATGATGTTGAGGTCCCCTTCGAAGAGGCGCGTGAACTATTGCAAGCATTGTTTTCCTTTTCAAAAGCTGATCTAGACTGGAAAATTGCAGCGCCATCCGCGCCAAAAGATCATGTCAAAGGTGTTTTGTTGTGTGCTCAAGCAGCAGCGGATTGCGTGCCAAGGGGGGGAACCGTTTCTGTCAGCGGCGATAAGGGCGTGTTTCTTATCGAGGCTACGGGGCAGCGTGTTATGATGAGCCCCGATGTTGCAAAGGCACTTTCGGGTGATACTGATGATTTAAAGCCGAAACACACACCACTTTACGTGGCAGGCGTTATGGCACGACGGTCCGGTGGGCGCGCCGCAGCTGCGCTTGATGAGGACCGAGCGCGTATTGCTCTACAGTTTAAGGTTTAGTGCATGTGACGCACACGTGATTATCGGGTCATGGTCCCCATTCATTAACTACGCAAAAAACGTGCTTAATAGTAAAGACCTCACGCATGGCGTAAGAATTCTATTGCACGCACCATGCTTCAATCAGCCTTCGGTTAGATCATACTTATCTTTCGTTTTCCGTTATTAACCAGTGACTAACTCCCACCGGGCATAATCAACTTTTAGGAAGATTTTAAGAGTTGGCTCGATTATGGCGACATGCTTGATTATTGAGGATTCTGCCGCAATTCGTGCAATTGCAGGACGTTTAGTGGCCGAGTTGGGCCTAGTTGCGATCGAAGCATCTAATGTTGGAGAAGCGAAAGCCTATTTCGAGGAAAAGGTGCCAGATGTCATTTTACTTGACTGGGACCTTCCCACGTTAGGTGCTATTGATTTTTTAAAAGCAGTTGCAGGTCAGCGGGAAAATGGTCAGCCTCCAATCGTGCTGTGTGCTTCTGAAAATGACCCACAGCAATTCGCTTTGGCACGTGCTGCAGGTGCGAATGAAGTGTTGTTGAAACCATTCGATAAATTTGCCGTTGCGCAAATATTTATTGAATTAGGATTTACGACCAACGCACCGGCCGTTGACGCAACGTCGTCAGAGGATGAGAAACAAGTATCCGTATAGCGCCTTCGCGCCATTCCCAGTATCTCGACGGTTCAAGAATCTTATTGGTTTGCTCGAAAATCAAGTCGACCGGGTCACGCGACTTGCTGTGTCGAATAAGTCCAAAATTAATGACGCGACTGCCGGATTTTTGTACTGACCGATTGACCCGACGAACTCCTCCTGAATAAAATTTGAGGGCTTTCGAAACCATCGTCGGTATCTCATGCGCAAGATTTCTATTCATCTAGGTTCAGATGTATGTATGTATCTTGGTATGAAGCAATTACGTATCGCCGATGACGGTTGCGACTATTTAAGGAGTATCCCATGCAGGGACTGATGATGGACTGCCCGCTTCTGACGACAGAAATTTTGAAGCATGCTGTTCTCAATTTTAAAAGCACCGAAATTGTTACCCGAACCGTTGAAGGGCCGATCCATCGATATACGATCAGCGACGCGAATGAACGAATATGCCAGCTCGCTAATGCTCTTATTTCTATTGGTGTCAAAGCTGGTGATCGCGTTGGTGTGATTGGGTGGAACACCTATCGGCAATTGGAACTCTATTATGCAGTCGGCGGAATTGGCGCAGTTCTCCATACAATTAATCCACGCCTCGGGATAGAAAACGCAAGCTATGTGATCAATCACGCAGAAGATGATTGGCTTTTCTACGATTCAACATTTGCTCCATTAGTCGACATGATGATGCCACAGCTGCCGAAAGTAAAAGGACGATATATTCTGACGGATACGGAGCATGGCACCCCGTTAAAGAAAGACGGTGTCGAAATCTATGATGAGTTGCTCGAGAAGGCCGATACGCAATTTGACTGGCCAACATTCGACGAGAACTCGGCTTTAGCTATTTGTTACACATCAGGTACAACCGGCAATCCCAAAGGGGTGGTTTATTCTCATCGTGCTATTGTTCTGCAAACCTTTGCAACGTGTCTACCATCTTCTCTCGGATTACAAGAAGGTGATTCACTATTGCCTGTCGTTCCGATGTTTCATGTCAATGCTTGGAATACCCCATACTCGTGTTTGATGGCTGGCGCAAAACAGGTCTTTCCTGGGCCACGTCTTGATGGCGAGGGACTATATGAGCTTTTAGATCAGGAAAAGGTGACGTTTTCCGCCGGTGTACCGACGGTCTGGCTTGGTTTGTTGGAGTACCTTGAAAGCACGGGAAAGACCCTTAAACATCTCAAACGTGGCATGTCAGGCGGTTCTGCACTGCCAGAAGCGCTGGTGCGTGGTTTAGCTAAACATGGCGTTGACATTCAACAAGGCTGGGGCATGACTGAAACAGCGCCGGTGGGGGCTATCAATCTTTTGCCGCCCCATCTAACCGACAAACCTATCGATGAGACGATGTCAACGCGCCTTAAAGCAGGACGTGCACTACCTTTTTTCGATATGCGTATTGTTAATAAAGAGGGTCACCTATTGCCGCGTGATGGAAAGTCCGAAGGCCATTTACAGGTGCGTGGTAATTGGGTTGTGAAAGAATACTTCAAAGCCGAAAAACCGACACTCACTGCGGATGGTTGGTTTGATACGGGAGATGTTGCTACGATCGATGATGATGGGTTCCTAGAGATCACCGATCGCGCAAAAGATGTGATCAAAACAGGTGGCGAATGGGTGTCGTCAATTGAAATTGAGAACGCAGCCCTTAGCCATGACGAAATTGTCAATGCCGCTGTTATTGGTGTCTTTCATCCAAAATGGCAAGAGAGGCCATTATTGATCGTTGTTCGAAAACCTGGCTCTAAGGTAGAGGCCGACGAGATTATTGAATTTTTAAAAGGTAAACTCGATAAGATCGCGGTGCCGAACGCTGTTGAATTTGTGCCGTCGCTTCCCATCGGCGCCACCGGTAAAATCCTTAAAACTGAACTTCGTAAAACGTTTGAGAATTACAAATTGGAGGCTTAAAGCGATTTCGGATCCATTGAGACCCCTCAACCGTTTTTGTATTTTGTGTTTAGGTGCTTCTTAGCCGCTGACCCTTCACACATCGCCTAAAGTATTTCCAACTCGTGTAGCGACTAAAGCATTTTCAAGCCAAGTGTGTGCGGTTGGCGTCAAGGAACGGCGTAAAATCAACAACTGAAAGCGCCGTTCTGATTTCAATTGAAACCGAGGCGCTTTAAAATCGCGACTGTCCCACACATCAGGCAATGCTTAAATTCAAACGCACAAAGCCGTTCAGCGAATCCATTTGAAATGGAGCGGCATTATACCGAACATCCCAACGGCCAATAGTGTAATCGAAGAGTTATTGAGCTGCTTCCTTCCGTGATTGGCGGTTTTAAATCGATATAATCTCTGTTTACGGTATATTAAAATAGGTAAACGGAGTGTTATTTTTCTCATTTGTTTGTTGGTTCCCAGTCTTTCTTGCGGCAACACGCCATGGGTGTGTTGAAGAAAAAATCTATATATAGTTGAATTGTATGCTGATGATTAAGGGTAATTTCATGATGAAAATGTACCCCTAAATTATCTGTAGTGACCTTGAAAGACATTGATTGTTCGTATTTTGGTTCGGTGCGGAAATAATCATTCAATGGGCTTTCGCTCATGTGTGCTGACGATAATTACGATTTTTGACCCGCGGCCAAAGGCCCAAATCATGAGTGCCTCCCATGCGAATGCTTCATCGCCTATTGCTTCTTGTTGCTGCGCCCATAGCTGTCATGATGCTCTTCTCAACGAAGAGTTTTGTTGAAGCATTCAGTGAACGAAATGCCGCATCATCCACTTTAGACGCTGTTGAAGAGGCTGAAGCCGCAAGTGCACTTGTCCACTTCCTTCAACGAGAGCGAGGGGCTAGCGTTGGGCTTATTGCGACAAATGACGCTCGGTTTGCAAATGAGTTGCCGACGATTCGTGGAAACGTGGATATGGCAGCGGAACATCTAACTGCGCTCACAGGGTGGCGAGTTGGAGCGGATAATTTACGTCGACTTCGCAATGGTGTCGACAATCGTTCTTGGACCGTCCCTGAACTGACCGATGCTTATACAAATATGATTGTTTCTCTTTTCGACTTTATTGAGGACCATCTTAGACAAGCGTCTGATGATGGGATTGAAACTTCTGCCAACGCGTACTTATCTTTCATTTGGGCTAAAGAGTACGCGGGTCGTGAACGAACTGTTGGCGCTATCGGTTTTAGTCAGCGCTTTAGCGAGGCGCGTTATGAGACTTTTATTGCCTTGCAGGAAGCCCAAAAATATCATCTTGAACAGGCTCGTAAATATTCGGCGAATACGGCTGCGACTAAAATAGATGATTTGACATCGAGTAGTGCTACAAAACGTGTTTCCGCGTATCGCGAGTTAGCACGCAAAAGTGCCTTTGACGGGGTGAATACTGTATCTGGACCAGAGTGGTTCTCAGTCGCCACGGCAATGATAGATGAAATGAAAGCCGTTGAAGATGTTTTATCCGAAGCGCTTTTGGTCACTGCTCAATCGGTCTCATCGAAGCAACTTATGTCTCTTTTGCTCGTAGGACTTCTTTCGACCGTTGCTATAATCGTCAGTATCGGAATCACAATCTACTATGCAACAGGAATTTCAAAGCAGTTAGGTCAACTCGCAATTGTTACCACAAAGATTGCTGGAGGGCGTTTTGAAACAAAAATCCCTGGCGTCCGGCGTAAGGATGAGATTGGGGCAATTGCGAAGTCTCTATTGAAGTTTCGAGACGATGCCCAAAAAGCGGAGGACGCTAGGCGTATCGCAGTCTTCAAAGGATCTGCTTTTGATGGCTCATCTCATCCTATGGTGATGACGGACCGTGATCTGAATGTAGTTTTCATCAATGATGGGACAAAGAAGCATTTTGAAGAGAACCGTTCTGAGTTTGAGACGGCAGCCCCCGGTTTTGATCCTATAGGCAATGCCGACAGTAGCGCAATTATTTTCAAATCATTCTTAGATGACAAAAAGGCGTTGCTGAGCGATCCGTTGTGCTTACCCCTTCGTGAAGACATCAATATCGGTGAGCTGATCATATCAGTATGTGTTTCCGCTGTATTCGACGAAGACGGTGCCTATTGCGGCTATATGATTGAGTGGAAAAATGTTTCAAATGACCGTCGTAACGCTGCAATCATTAAAGCGATTGATATGAACCAGGCAATGATTGAGTTCAAACCTTCTGGCGAGATCGTTACAGCGAATAAGAACTTTACGGATACCGTCAAATACGAATTGAACGACATTATCGGAAAGTATCACCGTATTTTTTGCGATCCGGCTTATGTCAAAACCGACGACTATGCGGATATGTGGCACCGACTAGCCTCTGGTGAAGCGATCAACGGAAAGTTCAAGCGGTATACCAAAGATGGTTCAGAGGTTTGGATCAGGGCATCCTACTGCGGCGTCATTGATAATGATGGCAGTGTCCGCAGAGTGATTAAACTAGCATCGGATATTACGGCGACAGAACAAGAGCGTATTAAAGTAGAGGCGGAGCGTCATCGACAAGAAGACGAAATAAACCGTGTTGTGAACAGCTTGGCAAGCAGTTTGACCCGATTATCTGATGGCGACCTAACGAGCCAAATCAGCGAACCTTTCGCGGATGCCTATGAGCAAATCCGAAGCAATTATAACAATGCCATAGATAGGCTTCAGACCTCTATTGTTTCTGTTGTTCAAAATACAGATAGCATCCGAACCGGTGCATCTGAAATTAGTCAAGCAGCGGACGATCTTTCTCGCCGGACTGAAAATCAAGCCGCGACCCTTGAACAAACGGCGGCCTCGTTAGAAGAGATTACTGCAAGCGTTCGGGTTGCAGCAGATGGCGCTGAGCAGGCCAATCAAGTTGTTGCTGAAGCTCGGGAAAACGCCGAGTCAAGCGGGGTCATTGTGCGTGAAGCTGTCGGCGCCATGGGAGAAATTGAGCAGTCTTCACAACAGATCTCTCAAATCATAGGGGTCATTGACGATATTGCTTTTCAAACAAATCTCTTAGCCTTGAACGCAGGTGTCGAAGCGGCACGCGCCGGTGATGCAGGCCGCGGCTTTGCTGTGGTCGCATCAGAAGTGCGTGCTTTGGCACAGCGCTCGTCAGATGCCGCAAAAGAGATTAAAGATCTCATTTCGGCAAGTTCGCAACAAGTCGATCGTGGCGTGGACCTTGTTGGGCAAACCGGCCAAGCCTTAGAACGATTGGTAGCGTCTGTCGCTAGCATCTCGGATCGTGTTTCCGAGATTGCCTCAGGGGCGCGAGAGCAGTCGACAAGCATTGCAGAAATTAATGTCGCTATTAATCAGATGGACCAGGTTACGCAGCAGAATGCAGCAATGGTCGAGCAATCAACTGCGGCCAGCCACGCCCTCATGCAAGATACTGAGCAATTGAATGGGGTCGTCTCGCATTTCCAAGTGGGTGATCGAGACGAAAATCAGATTGGTATAGAAAATCTGGCACCGTCAAACGGGAACTTGGTCCACAATCAACAAAGACGCATTGCTTCATTGGCGTCATCAACGCCGCAAAGCCGTGGAGCAAATGCCCTGGATATTAATGATCCAGATGTCGATTGGGGTGATTTTTAAGATGATTATGAAAGAAATATGTTTAATGAGCAAAGAATTTTAAACTCCATGCGGAAAACTCGTAAAACACTGATGACGTAAGGGCAGGGGAAATCACATGTCAAAAGTACGCGTTCTCGTTGTTGATGACTCTCGCACAATGCGTGCAGTGATTAAATCACGTTTACGAAATGACAATGATATCGAAGTCTGCGGCGAGGCTGCCGACCCCTATGAGGCGCGTGAAGCAATAAAAGCGCTCAATCCGGATGTGGTGACGCTTGATGTCGAAATGCCAAAAATGAACGGCCTTGAGTTTCTTGAGAAAATCATGCGTCTGCGGCCCACCCCAGTGATAATGATCTCAACACTGACCCAAAATGGTGCAGCAGCATCGATTGAAGCTCTGGCTATTGGTGCTTTCGACGTGATTGGAAAACCGCATGGGTCTGAGTTTTCATCTGCATTTACTGAACTTCCAGAAAAAGTGAAGGCAGCGGCACAAAGTGATATTGCAAAGAGATGCCGTGCGGCAAATCCGCCAAAACAAACTGATGGGTTTAAACCAGCGGACAAAATCGTTGCGATAGGGGCTTCAACGGGCGGCGTTGAGGCATTGCTTCAAGTCTTGAGCGAAATGCCAGAGAATTGTCCACCAACGGTCATTACACAACATATGCCGGAGACATTCACCACAAGTTTTGCAGCACGGCTTAATCAAAACTGTGCACCAAAGATTGTCGAAGCAACAAACAATGCTCCTTTGGAAGTTGGCACCATCTACCTCGCCCCTGGTGGGACGCAGCATTTAGAAGTTATTGATGCCAATGGCATCCGTTGCCGACTGATTGATGGTGACCCAGTGACAGGGCATCGCCCGTCTGTTGATGTCTTATTCCATTCGATGAAAGCGTTTGGTCCTAGAGGAGTTGGGGTAATCCTCACTGGTATGGGGCAAGATGGCGCTGAGGGGCTCAAGGCTATGCGCGATGTTGGTGCTCATACGATCGGACAAAACAGAGAAACATGTATCGTCTACGGAATGCCGCGAGTGGCTTATGAACAAGGTGGAGTGATCGAGCAGGTTCCACTTAATGCGGTTTGTAAGTCAATTCTCAACGCGACAAGCGCTGGCGCTCAACACCTACATAAAGAGGCATCATGACGAAGCCTCAAACCCTCACCAATACACCGACGGGAACGATCATTCGACCGCGCCGATCGATTCACGTGGTACAGGGAGAATATGCTGTTTCAGCGGATCCTGAAGCAATGCTAACGACTGTTTTAGGCTCGTGCGTGGCAACGTGCATTTTTGACGAGCAAGTTGGTGTCGGCGGTATGAATCATTTTCTACTTCCCGGTGAGGAGGGTCAGAACGGGAACGTCGTCTATGGCGTTAATGCCATGGAGTTATTGATCAATGGCTTGTTAAAGTCCGGTGCGCGTCGTGCGAATCTCAAAGCAAAACTCTTTGGCGGGGCACGGATGATTAGCATAGGATCCGATATTGGGGACAGAAATATTGAGTTTGGCCGACGCTTTTTGAATGATGAGGGCATTGAATGCGTTGGTGGGAGTCTGGGCGGCACAAGAGCGAGGCGAATTCAATTTTGGCCAACAGGGCGCGCGAGACAGAAACAACTTTCTGACGACGTTAAACCGGTTGAAGTTCAACCAGAGCCTAGAGGTAAAGCCGACGACGATGTCGAGTTTTTCTAGTCTTAAGAATTTTCATTTTTACATAAGTGTTAAGACTAGTTATTTTGTATAGTGGGCGGTCGCTTGTTTAGGACTTCTCAATATATCCCCCCTAATCTCAACGATAGGTTGCTGAGAGGCCTGAGATGAGCAGTTATTATTCAAATAGCGCTCTAGCCGTACGCGACGAACGCGATGGGGAGCGCTTTAAAGTCTTTGGTCGTGCCGAACTCGTAAGAGACGGGACGCTGTTTGCATCTGGCTCGATGATTGATTTGTCAAAAGGCGGTGCAGCAATCCGTGCGTATAATCCGCTGCAAATTGGTTCAAAATTTCTCTTTTGCGGTGACATTACCACGCCGGCGCCTCTGAAGGTTGGACCATTTCCGTGCACCGTCACACGGGCGTTTGCCAATTATGGGTATGCGGTCCGGTTTGATTTCGACTATCGTCAATCAAAAATCTTATATGATACGATTCAAAAACGCCTTGTCAGTACCGAAAAATCATAAGCTAATACCAGAGTGATTGGCAGAGCCTAATCGATACAGGTTGTTTTATCTAGAGCCGTTTGCATTCAAGCTGATTCAGAAAACGGCTCTAACAGGCTGCTGAAAAACTCTCCATGTTTTCATCAAATTGTGTTTCACTGATTTGTTCAGGAGGATCATGACATGCGAGGTGAAGACGGTGAGAACCCACAGCTTTTCAGCTATGTTTCTATTGAAGATCGCATTC
>JBCCOS010000021.1:0-46950 GCA_039025235.1 Pseudomonadota bacterium | reverse complement strand
TTTTTTTGTTTTTTTTACCCACCAAAATAACTTTTTAAAAATACTTACCCCAAACCATGTCATTCGCGGGGGTTCCCTATACAACCCCACCCCCGCTCTGGTATAGGCATAAAGTGACCATCAACAGCCCACAATAAGTGACCCTGTTATTTCTTACAACTGGTTGCAAAGGTCAGTGATTTTTAATCTGCCAATTTCGTCTTCTGCAACATTTGGCAAATCAGATTGCACTAAAGGGTTCTTTGTTGCCGAACAAAATCGTCAAACAAAGAACCTTCAGTACACTAATTATTTAAAGCAAAAAGACTGCGTAAGCTTGCGCCCCCTTATGCGTCAAGCCCCATCGAACGGCGCGGCATGCCGTTGATCATATCACTTCTAAGGTCTGTTCGAGCCGATCTCATAGTTGAAACAAAGCCCTGGGCCTGTGTCTCAACGCTTACGTCAAAACCTTTTTTCCGCCAAAAATCCTCAATCTTTTTGGCGAGGCGGCTCGCACCGACATCATCACAATGGTCTGTCATTGTTCACTCCGATGAACTGTAGTTTTCGTTGGTTCAACACGCATATTATAAGAAATACTAATTCTCGCAAGTCCTGACAGGGTCCGTTGATCGGTTTTCGCGAACCCTTGGCCGAACCTCAATAACAGCAGTGAACTGCAGTAAAATAACAGGAATCTGCTCGACTTCTTTCCCTTTAACAGTATTAGTGGTGCCTATATTATTTGAGGATATTATGCATTTAAATAATTCTTTCACGACAACGCCAAAAGCGGCAAATGATAGCTCAATCGGCGAACGTATTCGGTATGCACGAAAGGAGATCGGCTTAAACCAAGTTGCTCTCGCAGAACGCGTCGGCGTAAGCCAACCATCCGTTGCCAATTGGGAGACCGGCTTGCACGACCCCCGCCGGATAATGCTTATAAAATTAGCATCTGTACTTGGCGTTTCGCCAGAATGGCTTGCCGGCGGAACGCGTTCATTTATTGAAGATGATCATCCCGCTTCTGCATACCTTCGCAGACGCGTTGTGCACACGCCGATTATCAGCCTTGCAAATGCATCGGCATTTCTCGCCAAGCCAGATACTGATCCGCATATATTTGCCGAGGATTACATCCCTATTACAACGCAAACGGAAAAAGTCTTTGGTTTTTTTACGAATGATCCAGCGCTCGCCCCTGCATTTCAAGAAGACACGCTGATTATCGTCGACTATGCGGATCGCTCAGTATCGGATGGGGATTTCTGTCTGTATGCCACGCAAGAACTTCCAATTCTTCGCCGCTGGCGTGAAAGACCAGCGCGACTTGAAGCGATTGCAGACGGCTTCAGGCCAATAGACAATCCTGATCGGAATAGGATCATTGGTCGCACGAGAGTCTCAATCCAGTTTCACTAAAGCGTTTGCAGGCCAAGTGTGCGCGGTTGGCCGCCCGTTCGGATATTGGCGCAAACGCGTAAAAACAAACAATTAAAGCGTCGTCTCGATTCCAATTGAAGTATTGACGCTTTAAGAGGGATCTTAAATCGAGTTCAAGCAGAGGCTTGGGACTTCTCGGGATGATATTCTGATCGGTCAGGGCTTAACGGAATACGAGTGCTTGACCCTTTTGCTCTGGCATATTGGGCGCGGACACCGGGAAGTCTGCGATGGGCCAAGGCGAATGCATTCTTGAGCGGGACTAAGAATTGCATATAGTCGGTATTTCCGCCTTTTCGCGCAGCATTCTCAAGATTGGAGCAAGCTTGCGCCAAGGGGCGTGCACCGATATTTAAGCTCATTGACTTTAGTGCATGCGCCGCACTGGCGATCTCACTTGGCTCACCCTTTTGCGTGGCCTGCGCAATCCTCAGGATTGCAGTTTTAGAGTGCTCCTCAAATAGATTAATAGCCCTCTCCACGATATCGCTACTGCCGGCTTGCATTTCACCAAGCTGTTTTAAAACACTTATGTCAAACACGGTCGTCACATCGGCTTCTTCGCGATTCACAGCCGATTGAACATGGCCGAAAGCCTGTTCCTTATCCGTGTGCCAAGCTGTTTTAATACTCGGACCGATACTTTCATCGCCACTTTCTGCAACATCTTGAGACAGACTATCGCTCCAGCCTGTTGTCTCGAGATGCTTACCCAATGCCTCTGCTAGAATAGAAATTGTGAATGGCTTGGTGAGATAATCATTCATCCCTGCACTACGCCATTCATTATCGCCACTCGCAACATGCGCTGTTAAAGCCAGTATCGGGATTTCTTTCTTGTCATTTTCGTCTTCCCACTTTCTTATCGCTTTGGTCGCGGCAAAACCATCCATTATGGGCATTGAGCAATCCATTAGGACCAAATCGAAATCACTCTTTTGGACAGCTTGCACGGCCTCAGACCCATCTTTGACGATGACAAAATCAATGGATAGGCGATTTAAAGCTTCTCCAACAACTTCCCTGTTCACGGCACTATCATCCGCTGCTAGAACACGAGAATTAGAAAATAAGGGTAACTTTAGACGTGGGGTCGTTGCACGCGATAAGGCATCGCTACCGCGCAACTTGCCATCGCAAAATCGTTGGATCAACGAAAGCATGTCGTGACGGGAAAACGGTTGAAGCAGCAAATCATCAGCTATCCCATTCTCCAGAAGGGTGTCTGGTGAGCCGTCACCGAGTTCAACAACACAAATCCGTGCCGGCATCCACCCCCCCAACATCGAAGTGGAATCACAATTTATTGCTCTCAACACGTCTGGCGCTGCAATAACAATATCAGACTGCGTCGCTGCGGCGAGCAATTCTTGTCGAGCTGTCGGATCAATGATCCGCGATTTGACACCAACCTCTTCAAGATAACGACCAATCATCGCAGCACTCGCCCGTCCTGGCAAACTAATGACCGCTGATTTTTCTTCACTGAATTCAAGCGCTGCTGGTGGTGGTGTAAGAACACGGGTTGGGATTGTAACGTAAAAACGCGAGCCTTTGCCTTCGCGGGACGCAACGCCGATTTGCCCACCCATCCGGTGAACAATTTTCCGACAAATTGCCAGGCCTAAACCCGTTCCCCCGAACCGCCGGGTTGTTGTTTGGTCAACCTGAGAAAACGACTCGAATATTGTTTGCTGCTTTTCGCTTGGTATGCCAACGCCTGTATCAGAAACTGTATATTCGATCACACAGGAATCAGATTCCGATGGCAAACGCTTTGCACTGACAATTACACTTCCTTCACTCGTAAACTTCAGCGCATTGCTGACTAGATTGGAAAGAATTTGATTCAGCCTGACAGGGTCGCCTTCTATCGCTAGCGGCACCCCGGGGCCAACATATGAAGTAAGCTCCACCCCCGCTGAACCGGCACGTTCCCAAAACAATCCAATAACATCGCTTATGATATCATTCGGGTTTATCGAAATTTTTTCTACGTCTAATCGACCAGCTTCAACTTTTGAGAAATCAAGGATATCATTAATGATTGCGAGAAGGCTTTGACCGGACTTCAAAATTACATCCGCGTATCGCTTTTGACGTGGTGCTAAATTTGCATTGCTTAAGAGCTCAGCCATGACGAGCATGCCGTTCATAGGCGTTCGGATCTCATGGCTCATGGTTGCCAAAAACTCTGACTTAGCCTGATTGGCATCTTCCGCTGTTTCTTTTGCGTGTTTCAATTCATTTGTTCTTTTACGAACTATTTTTTGGAGATTTTGCTGGTGGGCAAGTAATTTTGCATCTCTCTCTTGGATTTCATTCAACATATCATTCAACGCATCGACAAGATTGCCGATTTCGTCATCGCTCGTCCGTTTCGCTCGTCGGCCGAAATCGCCTGTTTTCTTTACTGCATTCATGACGTTGACAAGCTCTGTTATTGGACGGGTGACAGCGCGTTGCATCCGTAAACCAATCAATAGTCCAAGCGTGGTAGCAAAAACAGCAGCAAACAGTGCGTCCCACACCAACGCCTTTATACGCTCAACAAGCGTTGTAACGTTTGCAGCGACCCGAAGCTCCCCGACCACAACGTCAGAGTTGATAATTGGCGCCTCAACGACGAACCGCTTAGGAGCAATTTTTTTAAAGCTGTAAAAGTCCGATGAACGCGCCGTTTGGATTTCCTGCACCGGCTTGTCAAATGCCGCGATGGTAGCGCCTTTAGCGTTGACAACTTCCACACTCGCAATCCAAGGAATCCTAGTTATTTCGTCTAAGGATCGTTCAATCTGTGGTATTGAATTTGAACTTACGGGTTCAGCCAAAGCGGATGCAAATAGCTGCGCTGTCGTGTTTAATCGCCAATTTTGGTCAAACTCATGATGGCGAAATTCGCGTAAGATGGATGATCCCGTCGTCACTGTAACTGCGCCAAGAATGGCGACGATTACAAGGAGTGTTAGACGTCCTCTTAATGATGGCTGCTCTTTCGACACGCTGATTTGTCCAACTATATAGGCAAAACTCCGGTTGAGGTCTAACACGCGGCCCCTCAATCAACCGTTTAAACTGCCCTAAATCACTTGGAATCTATCGACAATTGATTTCAAAAGCTTGAAGACGGCATCTTTGTGGCATCGTTAACGAAGTGTTAATTTGTAGACAGATTTTATGGAGTGGGCCATTGGTCCATATCGTCATCTCACGCTAATCGCGATTTCGACGGAACTGGATCTGGATCTGGACAACACATGGATTTAGTCTCCAGAACCGACGCGACAAAATCTTTAAGCTGAATTACTTATTTGGTAATTTTTTTCCCGCATTGCGTGACAGAGAATATTAAAGGGCTTTTTAACAATCGCGTGGCATCTGTGAAAGCCACGGCCAATCGACCATTGTTAACAGCGTCGACGGGGCGGTTTGGAAGCGAAAGAAAACAAAGGCTTGTCGTGCTATGGGGTCTGCCTCGCGAATTCTTGTCGTCGACGATGACCCACTTATGCGCGAAATAGCGTCCGCAAAACTCAGCGAGGCCGGTTATCTGGTCGAGTCAGCGAATGACGGATCGCAAGCATTCGCAAAATTAGGGGCCGCTTATGACAGCGGTAACGAGTTCGATTTAGTCGTTTCCGATATCGATATGCCGAATATGAGCGGCTACGATTTGACAAAAGCGATGCGAAAATCGGAACCGTTGAGTTCAACACCCGTCATTGTTATTACGTCAAGCGACCACCCTGAGGCCGTAGACAAGGCATTTTCTGTTGGTGCAACGTCTTTTGTTTCTAAGCCGGTGAATTGGCCCCTCTTAGGGCACGCCGCTCGCTTCGTTCTTAAGGCAGCACGCGATCAAATCGCATTGCGTGAGGCGAGAGACCAAGCTGATGCGGCAGCGCAATTTAAAGATGGCCTCATGTCAATCATGAGTCATGAACTCCGCACACCCCTGAATGCAATAATTGGTTTTGGACAAATCATTTCCGACCAGTTCAATAATGATGCAGACCATGTCCACCGCGAATACGCTGAATACATTGTGGATGGCGGAAAACGGCTGCTGAATTCTGTGTCAGATATGCTGCTTGCATCCGATGCTCGGTCTGGTCCCATTGAAATCAACGATATTGATTGCACAATTGAGGATCTCATCGCGCTAGCGGTGAATGCATGCTCAAAGCAAGCAACACTGGCGGAAACTGAAATAAAGCAGGTTATCCATGCGCCCGATTTGGAAGTTCGATGTGATCGGCAACTGTTTTCAAGAGCACTGCAAAAGTTAATTGATAACGCCATTAAATTCGGAGAACGCGGTCGCACGATCACCGTTGGAACGGCAATGGCCCCTAATGGCGATCTTGCATTCCTCATAAAAGATAATGGCCCGGGTATACCTCCTGAAAAGTTAGCCGTCGTATCCCAACCCTTCGCACAATCCGACATGTCTCTTCGTCGTTCTACAGAAGGGTTAGGACTAGGCTTGCCTTTGGTGCAGGCAATCGCAGCGGCGCACGGCGCCATCTTTAAGCTTGATTCGTCCCTCGGCGAGGGTACGTCTGCACTCCTTGTGCTGCCAAACTCACGCATTAATCCGACCATGAAGGACGCGCCGCAAACTGATGGCGAACGTTCAGAGTCGGATCTCTGCCGCAATGCAGCGGTCCGACGCGCGTCTTAATATAAAGACTTTACCGTCTGCATAAAGAAGAGTAACGATCAACTACTGAACGATCGTCGCGTTAATTAGTATCTGATTAACCAAAAATCTCTAATTTTATCGATAGCGCAATTATTGCGACGCAGCAAAAGAGCTTGTTTTTGTTGCATTTTTACATCTTTAAATGAGCACTTTCACCGCACAAGCGATACTGACTTTACGGGATTGAATTCCGGAGTGAATGTTTTCTTAATTGATCTGGCACCGACTCAAGTCTGTGAACAAGATCTTAAAATGCCTCTTCGGGAGGGGCTTTGAAAGGGTAATCGACTGATGATTAAAAAAAGTACTATAATGCGTCATCTTTTATGTGGCGCCGGAACAGTAACGATGGGCGTTGCCATTGGCACGTCTGGCGCGGTCGCCCAAACTGACGAAATTATTGTTACCGCTGCAAAACGGGAACAGACACTGCAAGAAGTGCCAATCGCCGTCAGCGTCGTTCAAGCAGACACCGTCGAAAAAGCACAGATTATTGATCTTATCGATCTGCAAACAGTGGTTCCATCACTTCGCGTCGTTCAATTGCAGAGTTCGTCACAAACAAACTTCGTCATCCGCGGATTTGGTAACGGTGCGAATAATCCCGGCATTGAAAACGCAGTGGGTGTGTTTATTGATGGTGTGTTCCGGTCCCGTTCGTCCTCAGCAATCCTTGACCTACCGACACTAGAGCGCGTTGAAGTTCTTCGCGGACCGCAGTCAACTTTGTTCGGCAAAAACGTGTCCGTTGGCGCGATTTCAATTACGACGGCGTTACCGCAATTTGAATTCGGCGGCAGTTCAGAAATCACAGTCGGTAATTTCGATCAATTCCTCTACCGAGGCACCCTCACAGGCCCAATCACCGACAGTCTTGCCTTTCGTGTGTCGGGAAGCCTGAATCAACGTGATGGTTTTTATACGAACTTCGATGGCGCTGACGTCAGCGAACGTAGCCGGGTCTCCACCCGCGCCCAATTGCTTTGGGAAGCTTCTGATACGTTATCCTTCAGGGCGATCGGCGAATATAATAAGACCGACGAAGTGTGTTGCGGCGTGAGCCTGCTATTCGAAGGCCCTGTGACCGCTGGAATTCCGGGTATCGACAACGGTGCCGCACCGGACTTTCTCGTCAGTGATGCCAGCGACCCATTTGGTCGAGAGTTCACCGCCGATCTGTTACCGACAAATAGGTTGGAAGGGTATGGCGGTTCCCTTCAAGCAGATTGGGACGTGGGATTTGGTGAAGTAACTGGTATTGTTTCTTACCGTGAACAATCCGATGACACTGTTGTCGACGCTGACTTTACGACAGCCGACGCCGTTGTGAACGAAAACATGCTGGACTTGGAAACGTTCACCGCTGAGCTCAGGATTGCCTCCACAGGCGACGGTCCGTTCAGTTGGCTTGCCGGTGCTTTCTTGTTCAACGAGACAGTGAACTTCGACCGAAATGTATTTTTCGGCGCCGATGGTCGTGCCGTTGCTGAGTCAATCGCGGTGTTGCGGGGCTTTAGCGATCCCGCTGCTATATTTAACTCACTTGAGAGTTCTTTCATGCAGCCCGCTGGAACATTCTTCGCACCCAATACCGGTGTTTTCGGCGAATACACCATGGACAACCTGTCCTACTCATTCTTCGGTCAAGCGGATTACGCGCTGACGGATCGCCTCGTGATTACCGGTGGCATCTCGTATATCCGTGATGAAAAAGACGTGACGGGTATCAGCACACTTACCGACCAGGTTTCTGCCCTGCCTCTTCCTGAACTCGCCTCAGACTTTCAGTTTTTCCCATCTGACCAATCGCCATTTCCAAGTGATACAAACCCGCTTGACGACGGCCAGTTAGACGATGATCAAGTGACGTATACCGCACGTATCGCGTATGATCTGCTCGACTCATTGAATACATACTTCACGTATTCAACAGGCTGGAAAGCGGGCGCATTTAACCTTTCGTCAGATGGTCAACCACCGAGTGCCGATGGTGTTATCGGCCGCACAGCGGCACCAGAGGACGTGACACTTTTCGAAATCGGTGCAAAAGCGACGTTCCCTGGCGGCTATGTGAACATCGCTTTGTTTGATCAAAAGGTTGAAAACTTTCAGCAGAACCTCTTCGTTGGAACAGGCTTCTCACTTGTCAACGCAGGCGAACAGTCCGTGAGAGGATTTGAAATCGATGGCGCCTACTCTCCCATCGATCCCCTTTTCCTGACCTTCTCACTGACATATTTGGATCCTGAATATGACAGTTTCGTTAACGCCCCATGCGAACCTTTTATCGAGGCGTGTGGCGAAGACCAGGTCTTTTTTGACGCATCAGGAACAACGCCAGCAGGTATCCATCCCGTCAGCCTTTCCACATCAGCAACGTACACGCATGACTTTTCCAATGGATTACAAGGGTTCGTAAGAGCCGACTATATTTTTGAGAGCAACACTCAGATTGTTGACAATGTACCAGAGGAAATCGCTTCACGAGAGGTTAGCCTTTTGAATGCAAGCATGGGTATAGAGTTTGATAATGGACTTGGTGTCAGCATTTATGGTCGTAATCTTTTGGATGATGAGTTCCTTCAGAGCGCATTTCCGACAACAATCCAAAATTCTCCGATTGCTGCTGATCCGGTCACAGGGTTCGGTAGTTTCTCAGGTTACGCAAACTTTCCGCGGACATATGGTTTGACGTTCCGGGGCAAATTCTAAACTTATGCAGATCGTTTGACGATTTGCGCGCCTGAAGCAGTCCTTGATTTAGATTTCTCCAAATCATTGGCTCCAAGGGGATAGAGATGGAAAAGGCGGCCGTCTTTCGGTCGCCTTTTTTGTTTTGAGATTTTTGACGCTAATAAATCGCTCGTCCAAAGCCTTTCCGTTTCAAATGGAGCGGCGTTAGAGCATTTCCAAGCCAAGTGTGTGCGGTTGGCGTGAAGGAAATGCGTCAAATCAACGGCTTAAAGCGCCCTTTTGATTCCAATTGAAACGGAGGGGCTTTAAGGGAAAATGGCTTGAAATTTGCTGCCCCACGAGGAGCGCGGAACGCATTATGCTGTTTTAATTGTTAATCGGGTCATCGGCATTTACCAAACATCGATACTTCAAATTAATGACAACATCTTAAGTTGATTAGGGTGTGTACCAAGAATGCGAATGACCAAGTCCATGTTTACTCCTCTGACCAGATCGGCACTCTTCTGTTCAAAAGATGAGAAGCGTACTCGTGCAGTTTCACGTTTTTTGCGCGACCGTCAGGGTGCGACCGTCGTCGAATTTGCTCTGGTATCCCCACTCTTCTTTGCGTTGACATTCGCAATAATCGAAGCCGGTCTTTATTTCTTTATTAACTCTGCGGTTGATGCAGCGACGGCGAAAGCGGCACGATTAATCAGAACGGGACAAGTTCAAAGCGCGAGCACTACGCGGGAAGCTTTTTTCAACGAGGTGTGTGACGTTGTTTCTGTCTTCGGCGACTGCGACAAAAAATTAACAGTGGATGTCGCGCGCTTTGATGACTTTGCTGATTTAGATGCAAATCAATCAACGCCCGTTTGTCGAAATTCCGACCCAAGCTTAGGACAGCCAGATCCAACAGATATGCCGTTCAATCCGGGGGGCGCCCGCGATATCGTTCAAGTGAGGGTTTGTTATTTGTATGAGAATTTCACACCGGGAATCGGTCTGAAGCTACAATCTACCGGCGGTGGTCCGAAAAGGATCATTGCATCGTCAATCTTTCGCAATGAGCCATTCTAATGAGTATAAAGAGTAAATCACGCCAGCTCTTGGGCCGTACTAGAGCTTTTTGCGTTGCGATGGGATCGGAACGCCGCCCTAAGTCCTTGCTTGGTCGCGCTTCTTTTGCCGATAACCGATCACACTTATTGGCGAAGCGTTCTGAGACGTTTAGGAAGGACACCTCTGGGTTGGCAGCCCTGGAATTCGGCATGATCGCGCCGGTTATGGTCGTCTTGTTTTTCGCCGTAATAGAAATTTCAGAGGCGCTCACAGCCGTCAGACGTTTAACGCTTTCTGTGAACACACTTGCCGACTTGGTTGCTCAAGATATTGGATTAACCGGAAATGATTTAAACGGGCTGTTTTCTGGTGTAGAGAAAATCGGCACCGTTGATGACGGAAACTCGACCTTCACTGTAAGTAGTATTTACTACGACGCCACGCTCGATCAGATCCTGGTTGATTGGAGCCGTAACGATGACGGTGGGACGCCTTATGCAAAAGACAGTGTTTTCCCGGGCATCACTGACAAAGACTTATTCACTTCGTCGAATTCATTAATCGTTGCAGAAGCAACGCATGATTACGCGCCATCTTTGATAAATTTCAAAATACAAGGCCTTACCATTGAACGACAAGCTCTGAGGTGGCCTCGGCGGTCGACCAGGGTTGAATTGTGCACGGGCGGTGGCCCTTGCCCGTGAGGTGTTTGAAGGCTAACGCTGACCAGAAGATTATCAACGTCTGCCTTTTATATTTACGTCTATCTTGACAAAGCCCCGCTGAGCACTTGGTACACAAAAATGTTCGTGTCGCTACAATTATTGACCGCGATACGTATTTGTAATTTTATTTACGGCAGCCTCGTCCTGACCCAGTAAGAATTTCACAAATTCGACCGAGCGCTCAAATTCAACATGGTGCAAGTCATTCAGACTCATCATTGATTTAACGATACCCATCTTTGCAGATGTTTGCTGATTAAGCCTTGTCGCTGCTAAATCATCGGCAAACCCGCTTCGCGCCGCAGTAACATCACTTGTCAAAATTTCGCTGCGAAAACGTTCTGAAAGGTAAATAAATCCAGCAATTGACGATGCAAGATTGCCGCGAGGAATTCCGTAGTCGGCTATTTCATAGCGACCGAGATACGCATCGCGACCGCCAGGCAAAACACCCGCAGTGGAAAAAGCAAACTGCTGATTGAAGGCCGCAACAGACTGCAAGTTGATTCTCTTGCCTTTAAAAACACTAATAAAATGTGCGCCAGCACACTGCTTATGCCGCTGGTGATCTAAACAAGCGCTGGGCATGATATTAAAGACAAAGCTACTTCCCGCACTTGCCTCAATATAACGCCTGCCGTTCTCATCTACTGCTTGCGTTGCCGTAATATTTAGATCCGACAAAACAGGCTTGATACTCTCATAATCAAAGTCTGCTACGATCGCTCCAGGATTTGAAATCTCTATATCATAGGCAAGACTGTGGTTCGCATATAATAAGATTATTCCGCATACGAATTTTGATACCGTAAGTATTCGTCTTTTTTTAGCGAAAAGTTTTTGAACGAAAGCCTTTAGATTGAACACGGTTCATTCCCCTTACCGCAGAAGCCGCCAATTTTTTTGGTTGCAGCCAAATTAGTCAAAACCGCTATGCACCGGATCGCTTTACGGTGTATCTGAGGTTCCGGTGTCGAGATTAACCAAGTATTCAACGCATCGCAAAAGGTATATTTAGATGTTGATCTCAATGCTGTTGGGAAAGATAAGCGTGCTAAATGCATTCAGCGCTCTGGGGGTCGCGACAACCTAAGGGTGCATATCCCTGCAGCCACCCGTCATTATCGCCTTAAGAAGTATTTATGCCAGCAGATCGCATGCCCAAAAAAGATCACCCACCCAACAGAGCCGTTGTTCGCTCCTCCCAAAACACGATCGAAAAAGATAGGAAAGTCTCCAGCGGCCAACAGAAAAATCAGCGCGCGCCATTCGAAAACCGCAATAAAAAAGGCGGGGATCGAAAATCCGATCATCAGACGAAGATTGCAGGTTTGGACGCCAGGCGAGCGGCAATCGACCTCACACAAATGGTCGAGGACGGGCACCTGTTGGATGATGCCTTGAGTTTTTGCAAAGCGTTTGGGCTGTTAGAAGGCCCAGACCGATCATTTGCGAGGGCCCTGGCATCAACTATTCTAAGGCGGCGCGGATCAATCGATGCTGTCCTTGATGATTACATTGACAGGCCATTTCCGAAAAAGGCACGGCGCGCCATGCACATTTTGCGATGTGCGGCGGCCCAATCGCTATTTTTGGAAACCCCAGCCCATGCCGTCGTTTCAACGGCGGTTGAGATCGCGAAGGAATACCAGGAAACGCGTGGATTTTCTGGGGTTATTAATGCCATTGCGAGAAGGATCGCCGAAAAGGGCCCCGGTGCCTTGAGCACATTACCAGAGCGCGTCGATACGCCGGCATGGTTGTGGAGAAGCTGGGAGCGCCACTACGGCCCGGCCGTTACCAAAGGCCTGGCGGCCGCGCATCGGAATGAAGCCGCCGTCGACCTTACGCTGAAAAACCCTACCCAAGCCCTGGAATGGGCGCACAGGCTAAACGGAACAGTCATTGGAAAGGAAACCGTTAGACTGCTTGATGCGCCTCAAATCACAAAACTAGAAGGGTATTCCGACGGTGCATGGTGGGTTCAGGATGTAGCAGCATCAATGCCCGCGCGATTATTGTTAGACGCGATTGGATCGCTATCGGAGAAGACAGTCTATGATTTGTGCGCCGCGCCAGGCGGTAAGACGATGCAACTCGCTGCTCAGGGAGCAAACGTAACAGCCGTTGATGCATCGCGCCGGAGACTCCATCGGCTGAGAGATAATTTGGAGCGATTGGCGCTCAAGGCCAGTATAGCAGAATGTAATCTGGCGGAATTTCACCCGAGCGAACCAGCTGATGCGGTACTGCTCGACGCCCCATGCTCTGCGACGGGCACCATACGCCGCCACCCAGATATCCTGTGGTCGAAAACACAGGAACAGGTCGTCGACCTTGCCGCAACGCAACGTCAAATGGTTAATGCCTCCCTAAAATGGCTAAAACCCGGTGGCCTCCTCGTCTATTGTGTTTGCTCACTGCAACCCGAAGAAGGAGAACGCCAGGTTAATGAAATCCTAAAGGAAAACCCGGAACTTGCGCTGGTACCGATTGAACCGGACACGATGGAAGCGATGGCTGGTGAGAAGCTTAGGAGCCTCGCTACAAAAGACGGGTATTTGCGAACATTACCGTCCCATTTAAGCGGCCTCAGAGGAATGGATGGCTTTTTTTGTGCTCGTTTCGTAAAAAATCAATAGCTGTATGTTAACAAGCTACAATAAAAACCTGCGATCAAATAAACGCGATTTAACGCCTGATCGGTAAAACGGAATTAGAATAGCGAATATAATAGGCTTTTGACGCATCGATCTGTTGAACATCTGGGTAGTTTACCCTTGAAAAATGGCTTGTTTGACCGATATTAACGACGTGGTTGCCTGACGGCATTTTGGCTTTGGCAGGCTTATAGAGAAAGGGTTCTTAGGAAATGAATGACCTAAACCGCGGATATGGCGCTACAGCCGCCCGCACGAGCACTGGCGTTATGGACGAGGGTCTGCGCCAATACATGCTTGGTGTTTACAACTATATGGCGCTCGCCGTGGCCGGCACCGGTGTCGTGTCATTATTTGTGGCGTCTCAACCGCAGATTGCATTTGCCATTGCAGGTGGACCGATTAAGTGGGTTCTCTTTGCTGGTATTATGGGCCTTGGCTGGTTTGCACCGCGCGTCATTTTTTCAGGTACGCGCATCATGGCTCACGCCATGTTCTGGGGTTATGCCGCATTATGGGGCCTTTTAATCGCTCCAATGCTCTTGAGCTTCCAAATGGCAGGCGCAGCGCAAGAGATTTACCGCGCCTTCTTTATCACCGCGAGTGTTTTCGCAGGTGTGAGTATCTTTGGTTACTCGACCAAACGTGATCTCTCCGGCATGGCAGGCTTTCTCGCTATGGCCTCTATCGGACTTCTGATCGCCATTATTGCGAATGCCATCTTCTTTAAAAGCGGTATGGCAAGCTTTATAACCTCGATCTTAGTTGTTCTTGTGTTCTCAGCGGTGACAGCTTGGGAAACTCAAATGATCAAATCGCTTTACCAACAAGGCGGTGAAGCCAATGAGCGGGCGTCAATCTTCGGAGCATTTGCCCTTTATGGTTCTTTCGTGACGCTATTCATCCATATCCTGAATATCCTCGGATTTATGCGCGATTAACGTAAAATCCGGATGGCGAAAGCTTTAGCCCCTGTGTGATCAACACACAGGGGCTTTTTATTGCGAACGATCGCGTTGTTGTCACGAAATCGTTTGTTTCACGAAGACGCAATTGGAATTAGACTACATAAGTGATTGAGCCCCCTCGCCCAATCGACCGTATTAGATGTCGCTACGACATAGACTAAGCCAGACTGGGCATGATGGAGGGATCGCGTAATTCTCGCGAAGAAAGAACGGAATGACAATCGCTAAGGATGCTTTCGACCTTCCTGTGACCGGCGCGTCTGAAGAACAGACGATAGGCTATGATGACTATGTCGTTCAGTTCTTGTCCTATGGTTCTGAACTTCGCCATCTCTTTGATATCGCTAGCACCGCGCCTCAGTCCGCTATGTTGAATGCGCATGCAGCAGCCCTTCATCTTGCATTTGAAGGTGCGGAAGGATGGGCGCACGCACACCCCTTTTTGAACGCGATGGCCGCTGCCCCTTCCCCAGTGTCGCCAAGAGAGACATATTTTTGTGAAGCGGTTTCGCGTTGGGCCCAACAAGATTTTTATGGGGCACTCAACGCTCTCGATGAATTAACACTACGGTGGCCAGCGGATCTGTGCGCGATAAAATGGGGGCAATATCATGCGTTTAATGTGGGCGATCAGGCAGCCTTATTGCGATTTGCCGAACGGGCGCGGATTGTCCATGAAAATCGTCCTTACACCCATGGAATGATCGCGTTTGCTCTTGAACAAAACCATCATCTTGAAGAAGCGGAAGAGCAAGGGATGCTGGCGACGAGAATTGCGCTTGATGATGCCTGGGCGCATCACGCCGTCGCCCACGTCATGGAAACCAATGGCCGCGCCAAAGATGGCTCACATTGGATGTCAAAATGCGCTCACACATGGGATGCCAAAGGGATCTTTATAAGAGATCATAATTGGTGGCATACGGCGTTATTCAATTTGACTCTTGGACGCTATGAAGACGTGTTCCGGATCTACGACACCTACTTATGGGGCGCTTGGCCGGAATTTCCACAGGAGCAAATTGGCGCTGTTTCAATGCTATGGCGATTGGAGATGCGCGGCCTTGATGTGGGCGATCGATGGAATTCGGTCGTTGAACAAATCACACCGCGCACCGAAGAACAGCTTCTACCGTTTCACGATATCCATTATCTGATTGCGCTCGCCCGCGCCGGAGCTGATAATGGAAATTTTGAAGCCGCCGAGACGATGCTGGAAAACATTAAAGCTTTCGCCGAAACCCGTTCTGGTGAGGCCAAAATTGCATGGCGCGATGCATTAGTCCCTGCCGCAGAAGGGTGCATCGCCTTTGCACGCCAGGACTTTACGACTGCAGCACACCACATGACAAAGGCGCTCCCTTTCTTATCAAAAATTGGGGGAAGCCACGCCCAACGCCATCTATTTGTCGAAGCAATCCAATATGCAGGCCTAAAAGCTAAATCGAATAATGGTCGAAGCAACGAGAGTATTGCTTTTGTAAATTAGCGACACCCTTGGAATTTGCGTTAACTGCGAAATCGTTGTGTTTGTCTGCACGAGAAGGTGTCGAGCCCGGTAATATTCTATTGCAATACCAGTTATAAAGCCGATGCATCTATGATCAGTATTTTCGGTCGTAAGCAATCTTTGCTGGCTTAAATTGAATGCGCAATATAATTTGCCTTGTTTAAAACAATACCAGCTCGAGCGGCTTTAATATTAAATGCCCGTTCCCCATTACTGCGAAATGATTTAGAACCCAAGAATGCCAAATTATTTATATCAAGACGATTTGCCCGATCACCTACATTTTGAAAAAAGCGTGGCGATCGATAGTGAGACGATGGGCCTAAATCCGCACCGCGACCGTCTATGTGTCGTGCAAATATCTGCAGGGGACGGAGACGCACATCTGGTGCAGCTGAACCCATCCAATTACGATGCACCCAACTTAAAAAAGTTACTTGAAGACTCACAAATTCTGAAAATTTTTCATTTTGCACGATTTGACGTAGCCGCTTTCATGCAATGGTTGGGTGTTACCACCGGGCCAATATACTGCACCAAGATCGCATCACGACTGGCACGTACCTATACTGACCGACACGGATTAAAGGATGTCACTCGGGAATTATTAGGGATTGAAATTTCGAAACAACAACAATCGTCGGATTGGGGCGCGCCAAAACTCAGTGATGCCCAATTATCTTATGCGGCGTCGGACGTGCTCAATCTTCACGCGCTGAAAGAAAAACTAGATACCATGCTGGAGCGCGAGGGACGCACTTTAGTTGCACAGTCATGCTTTGATTTCCTGCCAACGCGGGCAGCCCTAGACCTCGCGGGTTGGGAAGGAACAGATATTTTTGCCCATTCTTAAAGGGAATGATAGATTCTGAATACGGGTCGAGACCCTAACGTTCGTCTACATTATCGTCTATGAAATCTATCCCAAACCATTATAGTTAAGCACCAACAACGCCAAAAATAACGATTGATAATGGTGTGTTCTAGTAGCCCTCGACATCCTTTGAACACACGTTAACTTAGTGACGTACAAACATACTCTTAACTGAGAGCGGTCAATGCGATTTACGCAAACACTTCCTATTCATAGGGGATTTTGGCATTAGAGGCGACAGCGTTGATATGACCACAGAAATAAGGGGTGAGACCGCGCCGTCCCGTGAAAACCGGTTAGATACGCTTCCATCACGTCCCAGACTTACAACCGCTCAAGCTGCCGCGCATACCCTCTTAGTGCGACGGCTCAAGCTTATTCTCCCCATTGCGGCGGGTGGTTTACTGTTCATCTTTCTGGTGAACACGGGAGGTGGTACACAAGACTATGTCCTTGACGATTTCGCCGATATGAACAATGTCGCGGAAGAACTGCGAATGGCAAAGCCTCATTTTTCAGGGATAGACGCCGATGGCGTGCCTTTCGATATTACCGCTGTTGCTGCAGTGCGGTCGCCGAACGCGCACGATAATGTTGCACTTGAAAAACCCAAGGCGATTTCAGGCGATGGAGATGAAAAAACGACAATTACCGCTGAGAAAGGTGATTATAGCGACCAAAGCAATGTTCTCGTTCTTGAGGAAAATGTCGTCTTTAATCACCAATTGGGTGTTGATAGTTATAACCTGAAGACGAAACGAGCAATTTTTGCGATTGATGATGAGACGGTAACCAGCAACTCACGAGTGATGGGCGAAGGCCCAAGGGGGGCGGAATTAAAAGCTGATACGATGGTTGCGGACAATAAAACTCAAATCGTCGTTTTTGAAGGCAATGTACATACCCGAATTTATCCGGATCGAGAAAATACCGGCTGTTCGACAACAGATGAAATGACTGACAATACCCGTCCAACCTTGAAGTCGACAGACGATGAAGCGACGACAGATACGAAAACAAACTGCAACAACCCGCTGCAAATCGGTAATAGACCTCGTTAATACTGAAATAGTTATGATCACCTGTTTTACGAAATATGTCGCGGATATTCCCCAGCACAGTTCAAGGCTTGCCACCACTGTGAAAGTTTTCGGTCGCAAGTCGCTTTTGCGCGCGGCAATCATAAGTATATCTATCAGTATACCCTTTATTTATACCGAACCTGCATCCGCTCAATTTGTTGACCGAAATAGTGACGAACCACTGGATATCACAAGTGATCGCTTGGAAAGCCAGGAGAACATTGCAACATGGATTGGGGATGTACGCGCAGTGCAAGGCGATTCTATTCTAACGACAGAGCGCCTCATCCTTATACGAAAAGATGACGGTAACCTTGATCGTATTGAAGCCGTAGGAACGGTTCGCTTTGCAACCGCAGAAGAAGCAATTACCGGCGATAAGGCGATTTATCGTGATTTAGAGCGAACAATTACAATGACGGGCGAAGTGGTTGTTACCCAGGGAAAACAAATATTGACGGGTGGCGATCTGATTTATTGGGTCGACACCGGACGGATCGAATTCAAAGGTGACGAAGGTCAACGTATTCGTGGTATTTTCGAAACGAAAGACCTCGATAACCAATCCTGATAATGTATTAATTTGGACGTGCAATCGGCGTGTAGTAATATTTTGAGGCGATTATGGACAAAGTATCAGAAATAAAGTCGCAGAAATCTCAAAAATCTCAGAACGCTTCTCAAATGCCTCCATCCGATCAGAGTAAAAAAGAGGGATCAAAACCGCGCCCCCGCGTCATCGAGGGCAATGGTGGGCTGTTTGCTGAAAACCTCGGCAAGAGCTTCAAACGCAGGCCCGTTGTTCGAAGTGTTTCAATGCGGGTCAATCGCGGTGAAGTTGTTGGTTTGCTGGGCCCCAATGGCGCTGGCAAAACGACTTGTTTTTATATGATTACCGGGCTCATTCCGGCAGATGTTGGCTCGATCACAATTGACGGTCACGATGTGACTCGCCTACCGATGTATCAACGCGCTAGACTTGGCGTTGGATATCTTCCACAGGAAGCCTCGATTTTTAGGGGCCTCACGGTGGAGCAAAATTTAAGAGCTGTCGTTGAGCTTGTTCACAAAAATAAAGACAAACAACAGCGTCTTATTGACGATCTGTTAACTGAATTTCATATCACCCATATAAGAAATGCCTCTGCCCTTGCCCTTTCTGGGGGGGAACGTCGCAGGGTCGAAATTGCACGCGCACTTGCCACTGGCCCAGCGTTTATGCTGCTTGACGAGCCATTTGCTGGTATTGATCCACTTGCAATCGCCGATATTCGGGAGCTTGTTATGCACCTGAAAGAACGCGGCCTCGGCGTTTTGATAACTGACCATAATGTTCGAGAAACTTTAGACATAATTGACCGTGCATACATTATACATGATGGGCAGGTCCTCACGGAGGGCGCGCCGGACAAGATTGTGGACAACAATGATGTGCGGCGTGTTTACCTGGGCGACGAGTTTCAACGGTAAACATTTTGAAAATATGGGGGCATTGTGGCGTTAGCTCCAAAACTTGAATTCCGGCAATCACAGCAACTGGTGATGACGCCGCAACTGCAGCAGGCGATTAAGCTGCTGCAGCTATCCAATTTGGAACTTTCCGAGTTTGTTGAACAACAGTTGGAAGAAAATCCATTTCTGGAACGCGCAGCTGAGCAGGATGATCGAAACCCCGAGCGGGCACGCACGGATAATAGCGCTAATCCTGGAGATCAGGTTGGCGACGGGGCCACCGAAACAACGGCCATGGACCTCAGCAAATCTGAAAGTATGGCAGAAGCACAAGACGCCTTTGACTCGGCTTATGACGACGGAGATTACCGCGATAAAAAAGTGACCTCAGCGGAAAGTGATGCTGCGGCGGGCGACTATAAAACAAACGATTGGGCGGGTCTTGGATCCAAACGCAACGGCCTCGACGATGATCGAGAAATTGGTGACACGCATACGAGCGATATTTCCCTCCGCGATCACTTGACGGAACAGCTGCAAGTCGCAAGCAAAGATCCCAAAACCCTATTTATTGGTTCTTATATAATCGATTTGATCGATGATGCTGGATATCTCCACGAGTCAACAGACGCTATTGCCAATCGTCTCGGTGCAGATAATAGCGATGTTGAAGGTGTGTTAAACATCGTCCAGACCTTTGACCCTAGTGGGGTTGGCGCCCGCAATCTTAAAGAATGCATGCGGTTGCAATTGCAGGAAAATGATCGCTTGGACCCCACAATGGAGGCTTTCGTTGAAAATCTTGAGCTTTTGGCAAAAGGCGATTTAAAAGGACTGATCAAAGCAACAAAGGCGGACGAAGAAGACGTGCGCGATATGATTGCGGAAGTCAGAGCCCTTAACCCTAAACCTGGTTATGCGTATGGCGCTGAGCATGTACAAGTCGTTAATCCTGACGTTTATATTCGCCAAGCCCCTGATGGTGGTTGGAAAATCGAACTCAATAATGACACGCTGCCGAAAATATTGGTGAACCAACAATATTATACGGAAGTCTCTAAGGCAAAGGGCAAGGAAAAAGATGAGGATACGGCTTACGTGCAAGAACAATTCGCCAATGCGAGTTGGCTCGCCAAAAGCCTGGACCAACGTGCACGGACGATCTTAAAAGTTACTGGAGAAATTGTTCGCCAGCAGGATGCGTTTCTTGCTTATGGTATTAAACATTTACGCCCGCTCAATCTCAAAGCGGTCGCTGAAGAAATAGAGATGCACGAGTCAACGGTATCCCGCGTGACGGCTAACAAATATGTTTCCACCCCTCGGGGTCTTTTTGAGTTAAAGTACTTTTTCACTGCATCAATTTCTTCTATTGCAGGTGACGAAGCTTATTCAGCGGAAGCAATTCGCCATCGAATTCGCGAACTTATCGATGCTGAAGAGCCAAAAGCCATTTTGTCAGATGATAAAATTGTTGAGATTTTAAAGTCGGAAGGCGTCGATATCGCACGCCGCACGGTCGCTAAATATCGGGAGACTTTAGGAATTGAATCTTCTGTTCAAAGGCGACGAGCGGCACTTCGAAAAGCAATTTAGTCAGTCCCACAGCTAGAAAAGCAGGTTTTCCTGCAGTACTTTTCTAGGACAACAATGAAGCGTTCGCCGACTGTAACTTCCATCGGTCGCCTTTAAGGACGTCTTTCACGGCGCCTTAAATCAAAAGGTCGGCATCTGTCTTCTGCTGATCGTATGCGCCAGTAAAAAGGAGCACTGGGTACTGATTGAGCACTTTTTTGATGCCGCATTTATACGGAACCACTTTTTCCGGCGCCATTTCGGGCGCTGCCGATGAGACGAGTAAAGCGTATACGACGCGTTCGCGGTATGACTAAAA
This sequence comes from Pseudomonadota bacterium, assembly GCA_039025235.1. Taxonomy (GTDB): domain Bacteria; phylum Pseudomonadota; class Alphaproteobacteria; order Caulobacterales; family Parvularculaceae; genus MED-G105. The sequence goes on along the minus strand of JBCCOS010000021.1, from coordinate 25,911 downwards.
ACCCCACCCGAAACGTCATCGACCCCAATGACTGGCTCCCAATGACTGGATCGACAAAAATACTTGAGGAAACCCAATGGATATTCAAATAAGCGGCAAAAACATTGACCTTGGTGACGCATTGCAAAGCCATGTCAAAGAACGTTTATCGGAAGGGGTCCGCAAATACTTCGAAAGAGGTGCGGAAGCAGTTGTGACGTTCACCAAAGAACGGCATCTAATTGAATGTGAAATGACCGCCCATTTAGACTCGGGGGTATTTTTGGCGGCGCACGATGAAGCTGGTGATGCTTATGGAGCATTCGACAATGCGTTGGAAAAGCTTGAAAAACGGGTCAGGCGATACAAGCGACGCCTGAAAGACCATCATTCCAATGGTAAATCCCCCTTACCCGCTGAGAATGCATCTTATTATTTAATTGCCCCGACATCCGATGAAGAAGAAAACGCGGACGAAACGGAACATCCCATGGTTGTAGCTGAAAGCACAACAAAAGTCAGGGAAATGACTGTGAGTGCCGCAGTGATGCAACTGGATCTCGCCGAAACGCCGGTGGTCCTATTTAAAAATGCAGCCCACGGGAACATTAATATCGTCTACCGTCGCCGGGACGGACACATCGGCTGGATCGACCCAACGTCTTCATAATTCAGAAGACGCACGCATTTTGAAACAACTTTTGGTCCAGATTGTGCACCGCAAAAACGAAATATTTTCAAATCCGATGGCGGGTTTACCGTTAAATTACATTATTTTTGCTTTGTGTTGTTTGTAATTTGAATAAAATCAATTGTGTCGCGTCGCAATGTGGATGTATAGGGCATAGCAATGGGGCGACAAATGGTGAGGCAAATGGGTCTTCAAGGGCTTTTAGGAATTAGTGACGTTTTCGAGAACGTTCATGCTCGATGTAAGCGAGATCTCATTTCAATTTTGGCGGATAAAGCATCCCAAAAAACCGGCATCACCGCATCGGATATCGAAGCGGCGCTAATCGATAGAGAGCGACTTGGTTCAACCGGGATTGGATCGGGGGTCGCGATTCCACACGGTAAAATTGAAAATTTGCCCGATGTGACAGCGATCTTGGTGCGTCTTGATACACCAATCGACTTTGATGCGATTGATGGAGAGCCGATTGATCTTGCTGTTTTGCTTCTGGCCCCAGAAAATGCCACAGCCGCTCACCTGAAAGCGTTAGCAAAAGTGACCCGTCTGTTAAGGGATAGTTCGGTGAGAGAAGCGCTCCGCGGCGCCGAAACGGCTGAAGCTATTTTTGCGATTACGCAGCAGGACCAACACTCAAACGCCGCCTGAAATATTTCGAGGCCAAGGTTGTGCGGTTGACCGATTTCTTGGTAATCCGCGAAGTTCCATTAACTTAAAGCATTACCAAGATAAGTGTGCGCGGTTGGCGTTAAGGAAATGCTTGAGATCAACACCTTAAAGCGCTGTAAAGGTTTGTCACCGCGCCAAAATCCGTTGGGTGGGAATAATTGTTACCGCGCTGCTGCATTTTGACGCGATTGCTCAACCCTCGGAACACCCGAGAAACACAATCCAGCAGTAAAGCCATTGATACGACGCCTTCCACCGAACGCCAATGAGCTATAACGTGTTCGAACAAAACCGCACACCCCTTATGCGCAGATCCTAGTTTTTATAGGGGAATATAAGGAACGATAATAACCTGCCACCCGGCAAAATCGAACCTTATGGCACAAAGATAGGTTTCAAGATTCACAACATAAACGATCAGTAAACCAAAGTTAATCATCTGCTTACGAAGATAAACAAAGGGACAGGTCAGTGTTGGACCCGCGCTGCATTTCACATCTTATAGAAAGAATTTACCAACAGTCGCTAGTTTGATTGTTTAAGCCATTTAAAATTCTAGACGTTGAGGGTTGTTATGCGTCTCGTACATAAGCTCCTGTTAATCGCCGCCATACCTCTTATTGTTCTTTCAATCAGTAGTATGAGTAATGTTGTTTCTACTCTTAGCGAACGAGCCACCGCTAAAAGCGTTGTAAGCGGTGTCGACGCCGCAGTTTCAGCGACCGCCCTCGTGCACCAATTGCAAATCGAACGAGGCGCTTCTGCTGGTTTTCTCGGGTCACGCGGTGCCAACTTCGGCAGTGAATTATCCGTACGTCGTAATGAAGTCGATCAAGTAATTACGCAAATCAGGGCGGACGGTCTTTTCGAGTTACCACGCTTAAAGAGCGTTGAACAACGGTTGAACAGTCTTCAAGCTACAAGAGGTCGCGTAGACGGACTGGCAATTAGTGGAAGTGAAGCGGCAGCTTTTTATACGCAAACCATTGAGGGCTTAATCGACTTTGCGCGCGGCAGTATTGATGCGAGCGCCACCGCGGCCATCACCAGCCAAGCCCAAGCCTTCTTTGCAATGACAACAGCAAAAGAAATGGCAGGCCGTCAACGCTCAATGGGTGCACAAGGATTTGGTGGAGTTGGCTTCACCGCAGAGGTCTATGACCGTTTCAATACTCTTGCAGGAATGCAGCGCGGACTACTGGATACGGCACTTGTGAACGCCACACCAGATGGAAAGGTTGAGATAGAACGGTTTTTGTCGGGATCTGAATCTCTTCGCGTGCAGGATTTTGCAAAACGCGCACAAGCGCGTGTCTACGAGGGCAGAGAAACCGGTGTTACTGGTGCGGATTGGTTCACCGCTGCAACATCCCGAATTGATGCAATGCGTCGCGTTGAAGAAAGCTTAGCAAGCACGTTAAAAAATGAGGCCGTGTCAACAGCGAGTAAAGCAACAAACAGTGCCCTGATTTCTGCAATTGTCGGGTTTCTCTCTGTGGCGGTCAGTATCGGCATCGCTGTTTTGTCTGCGAAAAACGTATCCAACCCTCTTTCTGCTCTTCAACGCGTGATGTCGAAAATTTCTGACGGGCGTTTTGATATCAAAGTTCCAAGCCAAAACCGTCGCGATGAAATTGGCGATATGGCGCGTGCATTATCGAAATTCCGCGAGGAATTGAGCGAAGCAGAAGAAGCAAACAAAGTAGCGCTATACAAGGGGGCTGCGTTTGAAGGATCGTCTTCAGCCATGATGATTGTTGACCTCGAAGGAACGGTCACATTCATGAATGATGCAACGTCCACACTCTTCCGCCAAAATATTGAAACGTTCAAAAAAGAATTCCCTGCATTTGATCCGGAAAAAATTGTTGGGTCCAAGATCGAGTCTTTTCAAGTCGATGCGGCGGAAAAGCGTTCGATTATGGCTGATCCAACGCGCCTTCCTCACCAGTCGTTGGTGAAGCTGGGCGACCTTCGCATCCAAACGACGATCTCCGGTGTGGCTAATCAAAATGGCGAACATGTTGGATGTATCGTTGAGTGGAAGGATGTGACCAAAGCACGGCGTGATGCAGCAACACTTGATGCACTTGATCAATCGCAAGCGCTTATAGAGTTTAAGCCGGACGGAACAATCGTAACAGCGAACAAGAATTTCCTGGCAGCGACAGGATATACGCTTGATGAACTTGTCGACAACAATCATAAATTGTTTATGCCAAATACTGATGCTGGTACGGAAGAATACAACGAGCTATGGCGGAAATTAAACGCCGGCGAAAGCATGTTCGGCAAGGTCCTAAGAAAAAATAAGGCCGGTCAAGACCTTTGGTTGAACGCTCAGTATAACCCATTAGTTGATAGGGACGGAGTGGTCTATCGGGTTATCAAGCTCGCTGCCAATATCACGGAAGGTGAGATCGAAAAACTAAACCTGGAAGCGGAGCGGAAGGAACGCGAGGAACAATTAGATCATGTGGTCGAGAATCTCGCCAGCTCGCTTGTAAGACTGTCTCAAGGTGACTTGACCTGTGAAATCGAAAGTGAATTTGCAAGTCGATTTGAACGCTTACGGAATGACTTCAATAATGCAATCGTCAAATTGCGCGATGCCTTTAGTGAAGTCATTACGAATGCCCATTCAATTCACAATGGCGCCGGTGAAATTAGCCAAGCTGCCGATGACCTATCTCGACGGACAGAAAACCAGGCGGCAACTCTGGAACAAACGGCTGCGTCGCTTGAACAAGTGACGGCAAGCGTCAGAGGCACCGCCAGCGGCGCCGCGGAAGCCGACAATTTGGTGCGCACGGCACGCACGAATGCAGAAGAAAGCGGCGAAGTTGTTCGCGACGCCGTATCTTCGATGGGTGAGATAGAGAACTCGTCCAAGCAAATCTCGCAAATCATTGGCGTCATTGACGACATTGCTTTCCAAACAAACCTTCTCGCCCTGAATGCCGGGGTTGAAGCGGCGCGCGCTGGCGAGGCCGGGCGCGGTTTTGCCGTCGTCGCCACTGAGGTGCGGAGTTTGGCTCAGAAATCAGCCGATTCAGCAAAAGAAATCAAAGATCTGATTTCTGCAAGTGGTGCACAGGTTGAAAAAGGTGTCGACCTTGTGGGCCGCGCCGGTGAAGCACTTCAAACAATTGTTGGCTCAATCGCTGACATCAGCGCACGTGTGGCCGAAATTGCATCATCTGCCCGTGAACAGTCCACTGGCATCGCTGAGATTAATACGGCAGTGAACCAAATGGATCAGGTAACCCAACAAAATGCGGCGATGGTCGAAGAATCGACGGCCGCAAGCCACTCCCTATCTGGCGAGGCCGATCGCCTTATCGAATTGATGGGAACATTTAATACGGGATCAGGCGGCGGCGCATCAGCCAGTAAACGCGCCAGCAAATCAACACCAGCGCAGAAGAGACAAGCGGTCCAGGCAGCGCACCCAACGGTCGCTTATTCTGGAGGTGCCGCCACTGCAGCGAAGCTAGACCAAGAGCCTGACGATTGGCAGGATTTCTAGAGCTTTTTGCGTTCCGATGGAATCGGAACGCCGCTCTAAGTCCTTGTTGTTCGCGCTTCTTTTGCAGATAACTGATTTCACTTATCGGCGAAGCGCTCTGGAGGCGCATAAATAGTCACCCGATAATGGCTCCCATTCATTAACGGCGCAGAAGACACCCATAAAAGTAAATGTCTAAGACTAAGGGCATGAATGTGAATTCATGCCCTTAGTCTTAGAATAACTATCCAAAACGGGTTTGATGACGAAACCGATAAATAGACTATCAGCTGTTGAGGACGGTCTACTTCCAATGACGGTTTCAAGACGGCAGGAATTAGCAGTGACCGACGCCAAGGTCAGAAAAGTCTTTTAACATATAATTAATCTACTGATTAATAATCGTAATATACCAACCCACTAAAATTGATCAAATTCAATTATGTTATGACTGAATGGTGTAATGAGTTTTGACGCTAATTAGATTTTGCCGGTACTGCATTCGCTGTAGTGAGTTGATATATATCAGTATAGGTCTCGTGATCCGATAGTTGGATACTATTTTCACTATCGGCGAAGACTGGCGTGATTATGCTTTGAGCGCAGTTATCAACAAAATAAAAAGTACCGTCTACTGATAGTGGCGGAAGTAATACTTCCTCATGCTCATATTTCGCCCAAGCCTCTCTCAATAGTGCCACTCTTGATTGCGACGACTGATTGGATAAGTCATTGCTGTAAAAGCAATATTGACCTAATAATTTGTCAGTATCTTTATCAATTTTATCATCGCGTAAGGCACAAGAGTAGACCAACGCCAAACACGCGACGATCAACAAAATTCTACTCATGAGTTAAGGTCCAGAATCTCTACCGCTTTGGGACGGCAACCACGAACTCAGTCGGACAACCGTAGCTCTGTTTAGCCAACAATCATTTGCTTGAGCTGCACTGTCTGGTGCTCAAGCTCATTCAATCGAAAATGGACGACATCGCCAATTGTCACCATACCGAGTATCTTATCATCAACCACAACTGGCATGTGACGAAAACGACCCTCAGTCATGCGGCGAAGGACCGACACCAAGGACTCCTCCGGTGTACAAACTTGCACACGACGAGTCATCAGTACTTCAACTTTTTGCTTAAGAACTTCACCGGGCGTTTCAGAGAGCTTTCGGACAATATCACGCTCGGACAAAATACCTTCCAAGGCCCCCGAAGCCGATGTCACTATGAGAGCCCCAATGCGTTTTTCGCGCATTATGTCGACAGCTTTGTTCATCGAATCGTCGGGATGGATTGAGAAAATCTGATCACCCTTATGCGCGAGGAGCTTTTCCACATCGGCAGAGCCCTCTTGAACATTTGAGCTTTCCGACTGGCTATAGGTGGTCGCACGCTTTGGTGTATCGCGCCGCGGTCCAGCGTATGATGTAGGAACTTGCATAAATTCCCCTTAATTTGGATAGGTTTACGGTTCGTCCCCAACATACTAAGCAACGAATGGGCCGCTAGGGAATACCCATGATAGCAAATTGGTTCGTATTAACCCCTTTTCACGCAACAATACTATTTGTGATTGCAATTGTTGCAGGGCACCAATATCGGAAATTCTGGAAATCGGGGGGTCCGACATGGAAACTCTGGATTTCCGGACTGGTTGCAGCGGCATGCTTATTAATTGTTGCTCTCATCCCTTTAGCAACACCTTAACCAAAATGTTTGGATTCTTAAGTTATATTGCGCCTGCGAACATCCACCGTAGGCAAATATTAAGTCTTCGCGCGCGCTCGCGGGCAATTTAGGCGATCACGGAGCGGACTATCCGGATCAATGTCCTTATTGCAAACGAGACACTTATCAGCATCGGAAATCGCGTTCAGCCCGCCACAACTTCCCTTGATCGTCCGACCGGCAAACATAACACCGACCGCCATACCAACGGTTATGATGATCAAAATGAAAAACGTAAAAATAAATGTGGCCACGTCTGTTTCCTAATGGGCGATCGTCTCATGATCGACCGCCATGCCTTGCTGTATTTTATCGAACTCGGTGCTCGAGGTCAGCTTAAATTGTATGGCTGATCCTGTACTCTTGTTACTTTGCGTTTCATTACTTTGCCTATCTGCACTCTGGCTGCGGGTTATGAACAAAGCAGCAATATCTTGGTTTTCTGCGATGGCAAGTCCGCGCGCCTCTCCTAAAACGAGAAGAGCCGTGGCCCATGCATCGGCCTTGGCGGCTGTTTCTCCAAGAACCGTTACCGAGGCCGTCAGGTGACGGATCGGCTCACCTGTCACACCATCGATAATATGCGTGTAGCGTCGACCATTCTTCTCATAATAGTTCCGGTAATCTCCTGACGTCGCCATGCCATGGCCGGATACCTCTATTACCTGTTGAACGGTGCCTTGGGAGGCGTCAGGTCTCTCAATGCCGATCCGCCAGGGCTTTCCCTCTGGGTTGACGCCCTTTGCAATCAGATCACCGCCGATCTCCACCATATAGTCATTGAGACCCAAATTGCTTAAAGCGTAAGCCACACGATCAATTCCATGCCCCTTCGCGATAGCAGCGAGGTAAACCGAGGTCCTCGGATCTGATTTCCGTAGCGTTTTGCCGTCTTCGCTGAGTTGCAGTAACCGATTGTGCCCGACAAGGCGCTTGGCCACGGCAATCTCTTCAGCACTTGGTCGTTCGGTCTGTTCGAGCGAAACTTTCCTTTTCTGAGCCCCAAACCCCCAGAGCTCGACCAATGGACCAAGCGTTATATCAAAAGCGCCATCACTTGATGTGTGAATACGCTCGGAGAGACTGATAATGTCAGCAAACTCCTTCGAAATTTCGATAGGCTTCGTTGTTTCTAGGGCATTGAACCGGGATACCTCGGATTTTTTATCCCAATTTGAAAAAACGGCATTTACTTCAATAAGCGTTTCTTCGACGGCCACCCTAAGGTTTTGTTCGTCAATCAAATTGTTGCGATCAACCACGACTATATTATAGGTCGTGCCCATCGTCTGACCCGTGATTCGAAAGACGTTCGAACCACTGCCACAGCCAGCGCTTAACAAAAGGAATGCAAATAAAATCGTTCGAAATCGATCCATAAATTCTATGCCAAACGCCTTAGTTTTGCAGACCTTACCTTTTTATTGCGATTGGTTCACAATAAATGGTGCGGCGCGTTGTCCATAAGTGCAGAATCACACTCGGAAACAAAAAAAACGCTGCGATATTATTAGAAAATTCGGCGGTCTCGGTCTATCAGCCAAAGAGCGAGTGAGCACTTATTAGAGACCAGTTTAACGCGCGAGTTGAGGACAAGCGAGACGTGAAAACCTTCCACCTCAGAAAGGGTCTGGATTTACCGGTAGAGGGCGCACCCGATCAGACGATATCATCGGGACCAAGGTTGCGCACTGTGGGTGTGCTTGGCGCTGATTACATCGGTTTAAAGCCGCGCCTGCAGGTTCAGGAAGGAGACCTTGTGCGGGCTGGCGCGCCTATATTTGCCCACAAAGATACACCAGAAACATTTATTACCGCGCCCATATCAGGCCGCGTGCGAGCCATTAATCGTGGATATCGCCGTGTCTTGATTAGCGTTGAAATCGATGTGGACGAAAGTGCTGGCGATCCGATTGATTTTTCGAGCATTGGTAATGCCGACACAGCAGACGGGATTGCGGAACGGCTTTGTGCTTCAGGACTTTGGACGTCGTTTAAAACAAGGCCCTATTCAAAAGTTCCCGCGCCGGATAAACGCCCGGCTGCGATTTTCGTCAACGCCATGGATACGGAGCCATTAGCGGCCGATCCTTCGCTGATCATCGCGGAAGAAAGTGAGGCCTTCGTCCGTGGCTTACGCGCCGTATCCACGCTTTCCGACGAACAGACTTTCCTTTGCCAAGACACTGGCGTCGATCTTCCAGGCCGTGACACGCCTGGTGTTGAGGCCGCATCTTTCTCTGGGCCCCATCCCGCCGGACTTTCAGGAACCCATATCCATTTCTTAAAGCCGTCCAATGCAGAACGCACTGTTTGGACAATTAATTATCAAGACGTTATCGCTATCGGGCATCTTTTCAACACTGGGCGCCTTAACGCGGAACGCGTCATCTCGCTGTGCGGTCCTTTGGTCCGGCGCCCACGCCTTATTCGCACAACGATGGGGGCCTCCTTAAAGGAACTTACGCACGGCGAATATGATGACCGCATCGATCCGCGCGTGATTTCCGGCTCAATCCTAAGTGGTCGCAGTGGCGGCGAAGGATCGGGTGCTTATCTTGGAAGATATGCCCGACAAATCACCGTCATCGAAGAAGATCGAAAGCAAACACCGCTTGGATGGATCCGACCAATGCCAAATAAATTCGCGGTACAGCCGGTTTTAGGGTCTGCCCTATCGAGGAAATTCTTCCCTTTAACGTCCAACCTGAACGGCGGACGGCGGGCGATGGTGCCACTCGGCACGTTTGAAGAATTAATGCCGCAGGACTATCTGCCGACGCAGCTTTTACGCGCGCTTTTGGTCATGGATACCGATGTTGCCCAACAGTTAGGCGCGCTTGAGCTTGACGAAGAAGACTTAAGTCTTGTCGGGTTCGCGTGCCCTGCAAAGTATGAATATGGCGAGGCGTTACGCGACTGCCTCACCAAGATTGAGAAAGAAGGATAAGCCCGTGGGCGTTCGTAGTTTCTTCGACCGCATTGAGCCCGAGTTCCAGAAGGGTGCAAAATGGGAGCGTTACTTCCCTATCTATGAGATGGTGGAAAGCTTTCTGTATACCCCTAAAACGGTGACAACCGTTGCGCCCCATGCGCGCTCGCACATCGATATGAAGCGGATCATGACGTATGTTGTGATCGCAACATTTCCAGCGATTTTGTTTGGCCTGCACAATGTTGGCTACCAGACAAATACCGCAATTGAAACCTATGGGGCTTCAGGCTGGCGCGCTTGGATCATCGACACCGTTGGGATCGGCTTTAACGCCAGTAACCCATTCGCAAATTTTGCCCATGGGTTGCTGTACTTCATCCCCATCTATGCGACGACGCTTCTCGCGGGCGGGCTCTGCGAGGTCGTCTTTGCAACGGTCAGACGTCACGAGGTGAATGAAGGCTTTCTCGTGACCTCAATGCTCTACACACTGATTATGCCGCCAAACGTTCCGTTGTGGCAGGTGGCTTTGGGCATCGCTTTTGGCGTCGTCATCGGCAAGGAAGTCTTTGGCGGTACGGGCAAAAACTTCCTGAACCCAGCGCTTACAGGGCGTGCGTTTCTTTATTTCGCCTACCCCGCTTATATGTCGGGGAATTCGATTTGGACGCCGGTGGATGGTTTTTCAGGGGCGACGGCGCTTTCTGTTTCTGCTTCTGATGGCTATCAGGCTCTCCCCGAGCAAGGGATAACGTGGTTCGATGCATTCTTTGGATTAATCCAAGGCTGTATTGGCGAAACATCAGCGTTTGCCTGCTTGATTGGTCTTGCATTCCTGCTCGCAACCAAGATTGCTAACTATCGAATGGTTGTGGGTTGCATCGGCGGCATGGTCGCGTTTTCGCTTCTGCTCAATGTGATAGGTTCAGATTCAAATCCAATGTTTGCCATGCCTTGGTACTGGCACTTTGTGATTGGCGGTTACGCATTCGGTCTTGTCTTTATGGTGACGGAACCGGTTTCTGCCTCCCATACGAACATGGGCCGCTATATTTACGGTGCTCTTATCGGCGTCATGGTTGTGTTAATACGAGTGATCAATCCAGCCTTCCCTGAAGGCATGATGCTCGCCATCCTATTCGGGAACGTTTTTGCCCCTTTGATCGATTACTTTGTTGTTCAAGCGAACATCAAAAGGAGGGCGCGCGCGTATGCCTGACGACCAAAATAAAAACGACGACACGAATGCAAAACCAAAAGGCTTTATCGGCCAGTTTTTGGCGATGCCGCCGGACTCTGTTCCCAAAACGATATTCGTCGCGGTAACCCTCTGCCTCGTTGCATCCATGGCCGTATCGTCTCTGGCCGTATCATTGCGTCCAACGCAAGAGGTCAACAAACTTAAAGACAAGCAGATGAACGTTCTGCAAGTTGCTGGTCTCTATGATCCTGACAAAGACGTTGCAGAGGCTTTCAAAGCCTTTGAGCCACAAGTTTTGGAACTAGAAACGGGCCAATTCACAGACGCATTTGATGCTGCAACATTCGATGATCGTGCCGCCGCTGATGATCCTGAAACATCCGTGGCACTTGATGATGACCCGGCGTCGATTGGACGGAAAGCGAAGTATAGAACCATCTATGTTTTGCGTGACGACGCAGGCGCTGTCGATAAAGTTGTTCTGCCCATTCACGGGTATGGTTTGTGGTCGACCCTTTATGGATTTATTGCTGTGGAGGAAAACGGCAATGACATTTATGGTCTGCAGTTTTATGAGCATGGCGAAACGCCAGGGCTCGGCGCGGAGGTTGATAACCCTCGTTGGAAAGCGCTTTGGCAGGATAAAAAGGTCTACAAAGACAATGGTGAGGTCGGGATCACCGTGGCAAAAACTACACCGCCAGCGGGTCCTGAGTATCACGTGGATGCCTTATCGGGCGCGACGCTCACGTCGGACGGGGTTGATAATTTAGTTCGTTTTTGGATGGGCGAAGAGGGCTATGCCCCTTTCCTTAAAACCTTAAAAGCGGGAGGCGCTTAAATGTCTCAAACGAAAAAAGATCTACTCGTTGACCCTATGGTCGATAATAATCCGATCACGTTGCAGGTGCTCGGTATTTGCTCGGCCCTGGCTGTGACGTCTTCGCTGCAAGTCGCTTTCGTGATGTCTTTGGCGGTGACCCTCGTGACCGGGTTTTCATCCATGTTCATCTCGATGATCCGTAAGCAAATCCCGAGTTCAATCCGGATTATCGTCCAGATGGTTGTGATTGCCTCGCTTGTGATTGTTGTGGATCAGTTCCTGAAAGCCTTCGCCTTTGAAATCTCCAAAACGCTATCGGTTTTCGTCGGCCTTATTATCACAAACTGCATTGTGATGGGCCGCGCAGAAGCCTTTGCCATGAAGAACCCGCCTTTCGCCTCGTTTATCGACGGCGTTGGGAACGGACTTGGTTACGGCCTTATCCTGATGGTCGTTGGCGCTATCCGCGAACTTTTCGGGTCAGGCAGCCTATTCGGCATCACCGTTCTTAAAACGGTCAATGAGGGCGGCTGGTATGTGCCAAATGGCCTCCTTCTTTTACCGCCTTCCGCATTTTTCGTGATCGGCCTTCTCATTTGGGCGGTCCGCTCTTGGAAACCAGAACAAGTCGAGAAACGTGAATACCGCATCCAGACGGTTGAGGCCCACTGATGGAAAATCTTCTCGCCATTGCCGTTAAGGCCATCTTTGTTGAGAACCTAGCCCTCTCCTTCTTCCTCGGGATGTGCACCTTCATTGCCGTTTCAAAGAAGATCGCAACAGCAATTGGTCTGGGTATTTCGGTGATGATCGTTCAGGCGATCACGGTGCCGGCGAACAATATCATCCTCACCTATCTGTTGAAGCCAGGCGCGCTAAGCTGGGCCGGTTTTTCAGAAGTGGACCTTACATTCCTGGGACTAATTTCTTACATCGGCGTTATCGCAGCGCTTGTACAAATTCTGGAAATGGTTCTCGATAAGTATTTTCCACCGCTCTACAATGCTCTTGGCGTTTTTCTGCCATTGATTACGGTGAATTGCGCAATTTTGGGTGGCTCCCTCTTCATGGTTGAGCGCGATTACAATCTGGCAGAGTCAGCAACCTACGGCCTCGCCTCTGGTTTCGGTTGGGCACTCGCAATCACGGCAATGGCTGGTGTCCGCGAAAAACTAAAATATTCAGACATCCCTGACGGATTGCAGGGGCTCGGCATCACTTTCATTACCGCTGGCCTGATGGCGCTCGCCTTCATGTCATTTGGTGGTATCAAGCTGTAAAGGGACTCTCGTGGCGACGTTTAGTTTGGGTATCTTACTGTTTACACTGATCGTTATCGCATTGGTAACGGTTATCATGCTTGCGCGTTCGCAATTGGTTTCAACCGGTAATGTGAACATCACGATCAATGGTGAGAAAACGATTTCCGTTCCTGCCGGTGGCAAGCTCTTACAGACGCTGGCCGGTCAAAAGCTTTTTGTTCCTTCGGCCTGTGGCGGTGGTGGTACGTGCGCACAGTGCCGTGTCAAAATTCACGATGGCGGCGGCTCCATCCTACCAACGGAACAAAGCCATATCACCAAGCGCGAAGCGGCTTGCGGTGATCGCCTCTCCTGCCAAGTCGCTGTGAAGCAAGACATGGAAATCGAGGTTCCCGAAGAGGTTTTCGGTGTCCAGCGTTGGGAATGCGAGGTCATTTCCAACGATAACGTTGCGACCTTTATTAAAGAACTGGCCTTGAAACTTCCCGAAGGGGAAGACGTAAACTTTCGCGCGGGAGGTTACATCCAGATCTCCGCACCGGCGCACCATGTTAAGTACAAAGACTTTGATGTGGGCGAAGAGTATCGCGAGGACTGGGACAAGTTTAATCTTTGGCAGTACGAGTCCAAAGTGGATGAGCCTATCGAGCGGGCTTATTCCATGGCGAACTATCCCGATGAAAAGGGCATTATTAAGCTCAACGTTCGAGTCGCATCGCCGCCGCCAGGCAGTGAAGGCATCCCTCCAGGCAAGATGTCATCCTACATCTTCAACCTAAAACCAGGTGATAAGGTGACGATCGCCGGACCGTTCGGTGAATTTTTCGCGCGCGATACCAAAAAAGAAATGGTCTTTGTCGGTGGCGGTGCCGGCATGGCACCGATGCGCAGCCACATCTTCGACCAGCTCAAGCGACTCGATTCCGAAAGAAAGATCACCTTCTGGTATGGAGCACGGTCAAAGCGCGAGATGTTCTATGTCGACGACTTCGACAAGCTAGATGAAGAAAACGACAATTTTGATTGGCATGTGGCCCTCTCTGATGCCCTGCCGGAAGACGATTGGGATGGCCACACCGGCTTCATTCACAATGTTCTGTTAGAACAGTATCTAAAAGATCATCCGGCCCCAGAGGACTGTGAGTTCTATATGTGTGGTCCACCTATCATGAACAAATCGGTCATCAACATGTTGCTCGATCTCGGTGTCGACCGGGAAGACATTATGCTCGATGATTTTGGTGGTTGAACTCCACTGCTTACAATAATGACGGAAGCGTCGAATTTGACGCCTCCGTCTTTTTTATGCAGTGCACTTTTTTATGCAGTGCATACGCTGCGCTTGGAATTTTGAGAGCTTATGTTCTAAAGCCGTTCAATGCCACATTTGAAAAGGACCGGCTTTAGGGGCGGAGTCCTCTTAAGAGAGTAAGCCCTCGGCCTCGGCTTCACTCCAAATTTCACCCCAAACTCGCTTAGCCAAACCAATCTGACGCACACCCTTTGCCGCGTCTAAATTATTGAGCATGCCCTCGCCTTCAACAATGAGAAGCCCAACCATGCCAGCGGCCTGGTGTGGTTGACAGTTAAATCCATAAACACCTGGAACGGTCGGCGTAATCGTTACTTCTTGATTGAAAGCACCTTTCCACTCTTCGGCACCATCAGGGAGCATGCCACGCGTGCTTTGGCAGTTGTGTGATGGATCGGTCGGAACGAATTTTACCGTATCGCCCGGTTTCACTTTTAAAACACGGGGGTAGAAAACCATGCGCTGTTTGCGATCTTCTGGATGTGCATTCAACATTTGAACTTCGTGAACTGCACCCTCTTCCGCAAATGCTGGCCGCACAAAAAGCCCTGCAGCGGCACCGAGAAGTACTGTTCTCCGACTAGGCAAACCCATTTGAAACCTCCTAAAAACCAATCTTCTAAGGCTACTAATATTGTGAAATCGATTTTTTAGCCTGATCGCGTTAACATTGCCAATCCGACGCGGAACGCGTTTCACCCTATATTCGCCATTACTTCCTGACTTATTTTACGATGGTCTACACAAAATGGACGGCAAAAAAATGGCGCACCGGCAAGAAAAAACCTAAGATATCAGGGAGAGTAGGTTGTGTGATGTGCCAATGGATAATGGTTTGCCGAAAAACAACGACGGTATTGTGGAAAATAGGCCTCCGCTCATCATTACAATGGGCGATCCATCAGGCATAGGTCCCGAAATCATTGCCAAAGGGCTGTCCCAACGGGACGTCGGCAACAATATCGTTATCGGGCCACTTAATACACTTCAGGATACGGTGGAACGGCTCTTGATCCGCTTAGATCTTGTTTCTATTGAAAAAATTGAGCAAGCGGTCCGGTCACCTGGGACCATCTCTGTCATTGATATAAATGTGGAAGGCCCTTTTCCGCTCGGCGCCGTGGACGCGAAAAGTGGTCAGGCCGCCTTTGAGGCAATTGTTGCAGGAATAGACCTCGTAAAATCGGGACGCGCATCAGCATTGGTCACCGCGCCGATCAATAAAGAGGCACTCGCCGCCGCAGGCATTACCTATCCGGGGCATACAGAGATGTTATTGTCGCTTGGCGGGGCCGACAGGGTTGCAATGATGTTGGCAAATGAAGAAATCCGGACGGTCCTTGTCACCGTTCACTGCTCTTTGCGGGATGCGATCGACCGTGCAGACTTCGATGCACAGCTTTCAGCGATAAGGCTGGCCCATGAAGGGTGTTTGGCATTAGGCATATTAATGCCGCGCGTTGCTGTTGCCGGTTTGAACCCGCACGCCGGTGAAAACGGACTTTTCGGCGAAGAAGAAATATCTATCATTAAACCTGCAATCGATGCGGCACGGGCGGAAGGAATTGATGTTAGCGGTCCCTGGCCCGGTGATACTGTTTTTATGCAAGCAAGGCAGGGCTTATTCGATGTCGTTGTTGCTCAATATCATGATCAAGGCCTAATCCCTGTGAAATATATGGGTGTTGAACACGGTGTCAACATTACCCTCGGTCTCGATTTTGTTCGAACCTCTCCAGACCATGGAACGGCATTCGATATAGCCGGAAAAGGCATCGCAGACCCCTCAAGTCTCCTAACGGCGATTGACTATGCCGAGCGTCTCATTGGAACGAAGATTAATCACTGACAAGCGGAGTAATACATATGGGCTTGCGCTTTATATTTATGTTGACGCGAAATGATCGCACCGTAGCAGAAGCCGCTGACCATCTTGATACTGCTCTTTCGCTCGGTGTCCGCCATGTGGGCTTTAAAGACGTCGGTCTACCGGTATCTGAACTTAAGCGTCTCAATAAAGCGATAAAGGCCAAAGGTGCCAAGTCTTATCTTGAAGTCGTATCACTCGACCGGGACAGCGAACTGGCATCTGCGCGTGCGGCATTGGATATTGGGGTAGATGTTCTTCTCGGTGGAACGCGCGTTGACGACGTTGCCGAAATTATCACTCATCGGAGTATTGAGTATTTCCCTTTTCCGGGGTGCGTTACGGGACACCCCAGCGTTCTGGAGGGCACGATCCAGGAAATCGCGGAGAGTGCCGCTGCATTAGCATCGCGCGGCGTTGTCAGTGGGCTTGACCTTTTGGCATATCGATCAACAAATAAAGACATCCAAACCTTAATCCGCGCCGTGTGTGAGGCCGCCAACAAACCGGTTATCGTTGCTGGGTCCATCGCAAGTAAAGACCGTATCGCTGACGTGCGAGCGGCCGGCGCCGCTGGCTTCACTATTGGAACGGCCGCCCTTGATGGTTCGTACCCTGCTAACAATGAGGCACTAGAATCGCAATTGTCAGCAATCGTAAGAGACGTCGCTGAATTAAACGGCCATCTTTCTCCATTTGGAAAAAAGAATCTTGATTTTGCTTTTGACAGTTTCAACGATACCTGGTCACCGCGTATTGCAGGCAAAATAAATAACATGCACATCAAATTGGTGAAGCTTGAAGGTAACTTTACGTGGCATTTTCATACCGACGAGGACGAACTTTTTCTCGTACATCGTGGTAGGATGCTTATGCGCTTTCGTGATAGAGAAGAAATTTTAGAGGAAGGCGAGTTTATCGTTGTGCCCAAAGGGGTGGAGCACTGTCCCGTTGCACTGTCGGATTCCTGTGAGGTCGTTTTACTCGAGCCGACCAGCACGCTGAACACTGGCAACGCCATCGACCAACGGCGCACGAAGTTTCTTGCATCGGTATAGGACATAAAAATCCTTATGACCGATCGCACACAGATTGTTCATGAGAACTTTCTTCGTAGAGTTTCAGCAGGGGATTTTCCCAACGGTAAAGAACCAATTGGCCCGTTAGAATTTGATACAGCACTAGAGGTCTATAGATCACAATGCTTATCAAGGGCATTGGACATCCAGAGTCGCGTAATGCAAAAAGCCGGATACGGTTTTTACACCATCGGCTCATCTGGTCATGAAGGCATGGCGGCGGTAGCTGCAGCTCTTAACCCGAGCGACATGGCCTTTCTCCACTATCGCGACGCCGCTTTCCAAATTCAGCGGTCGAAACAAGTCCCTAACCAGAATATAGCGCTTGATATGCTATTGTCATTCGCGTGTTCATCAGATGACCCAATCTCTGGCGGACGCCATAAGGTGCTGGGGTCAAAATCACTCAATATACCGCCGCAAACGTCAACAATTGCAAGTCATCTCCCGAAAGCCGTTGGTGCCGCCTACTCGCTCGGACTTGCAAAACGAATTCGAACTGAACACCCGGTCTTAGCCGATAATTCAATAATCGTTTGTTCATTTGGTGATGCTTCAGTCAACCATTCAACCGCACAAGGCGCCTTTAATACTGCTCAGTGGACCGCCTATCAAAAGATCTCCCTGCCACTCTTATTTATTTGCGAAGATAACGGTATCGGTATTTCAACGAAGACGCCAAAAAACTGGATAACGGCAACCTTTTCGCAGCGGCCAGCGCTACGATATTTCTCCTGTGATGGTCTCGATATTTTTGATACCTTCAAAGTTGCTCAGGAGGCATCAGCCTTTGTGCGTAAGGACCGCAAACCCGCATTTCTACATGTGCGGACTGTACGACTATACGGTCATGCCGGCGCCGATCTTCAGACGACCTACATGCCACAAAAGGACATTGATCGCGAAGAGGCAAATGATCCCCTTCTCCATTCAGTAAGACTACTCACTGAAACGGGCCGGATCTCGACCGATGACACCATCGAAATCTACCTGGAAACGCTAAGATCCGTTGAGACGCTATCGAAAGACGTGCGGAAAAGACCGCACCTCAAAACTGCCGATGAGGTAATGGCCAGCCTTATTCCACCACGTCGACCTTTTTCCGCCTCGAAAGCAATCAGTGCAGAAATAAGAGCCACCGCTTTCGGCAGCGATACGAGGGCAATGGGTGAGCCACAGGTGATGTCGCGCCTCATCAATTGGGCATTGACCGATTTAATGCTTGCGCATCCTGAAATCATCCTCATGGGTGAAGACATCGGCGAGAAAGGGGGCGTTTACGGTGTAACAAAAAAATTGAGTTCAAGATTTGGAACAGCGCGCGTGATCAATACACTCCTTGATGAACAATCCATTTTGGGGCTGAGTATAGGCGTGGCGCATAATGGTTTTTTGCCAATCCCCGAAATTCAATTTCTCGCCTATCTCCACAATGCCGAGGACCAGTTACGCGGCGAGGCAGCAACCTTGCCGTTTTTTTCTAATGGTCAGTTCACGAATCCCATGGTCATAAGAATTGCAGGGCTTGGATATCAAAAAGGGTTTGGCGGTCACTTCCACAATGATAATTCCCTTGCCGTCATTCGCGATGTTCCAGGGGTGATCGTTGCTTGCCCTTCGAATGGTGAGGACGCCGTCTTACTGCTACGAGAGTGCGTGCGGCTCGCCCGAGAAGAGCAGCGCATTGTTGTCTTTCTTGAGCCAATTGCACTTTATGCGACGCGAGACCTTCACCATCCTGACGATGGCGTATGGATGAATGACTATCCGGCACCGTCGAAAACACTCGAGTTCGGTAAGGCCGGTCAGTATGGTGATGGAACTGATCTCGCCATTTTGACTTTTGGCAATGGCGTGTTTCTCGCACACCAAGCGGTCGAACAAATGAAGGAGATAAGACCAAGAATACGCATCATTGATTTACGATGGTTGGCGCCGCTTCCGGAGACAGCAATCTTAAACGCCACGCGTGATTGCAAAAGTATTCTGATTGTTGACGAAACAAGACGGTCCGGAGGTATTGCGGAGGCCGTGACGGCGCTTCTAACGGAACACATGACCAAACCGGTCCGTTGGCTGACTGCTAAAGATAGCTTCATCGCCACCGGACCAGCCTATGCAGCGACATTGCCATCGAGCCAAGGAATTATGACTGCCGCTAAGGCACTCATAAATCTTTAAAGCGTCGACACTTCAATTGTAATCGGGACGACGCTTTAAGTCTATGTTTTTACGCATTTCCTGGCGCGTGGGCCAAAGCCATTTGAGTAGTCACTTGAGCTGGAAATGCCTCAAGAAGCAGTGCGGAAACTGACAATTTTTGTTGGTGCCGCCGGGGGCTCGCCCTTCTGCGCAGCGTCAACGTTTTCCATACCCGACGTCACACGTCCCCATGCAGTGTACTGACCATCAAGGAATGAAGCATCATCGAAGCATATAAAGAACTGACTATCGCCGCTGTCCGGATCCTGTGCGCGAGCCATGGATACAATACCACGCTGGTGGCTTGTGTCATTAAACTCTGCCTTCAGCTTTTGGCCAGAGCCCCCTGTCCCATTGCCGCGTGGACACCCCATTTGTGCCATAAAGCCATCAATCACTCGATGCAGTGTCAAGCCGTCGTAAAATCCATCATCCGCAAGCTCTTGAATGCGCGATACGTGGTTGGGTGCTTTATCCCGCAGCACTTCAATTTCGACAGATCCTGTCTCAAGTTCCAAGATCATTTTGTCGGTCATAGTTCAACCTTTCCATTTATCCGGCGCGGCGCGCGGATATTACATAAGTCTTTAACGAGGCCATTCTCATTAATCAGTTCAGCCCTTTTGAGATATCTCGTGAATATATCACTCGAAGTCGATAGGACTTCAATATTTGGCCGATCGCTCACCGGCATGTCACTCACCATCTGCATTCGAATTATTGGTGTAGGACGCTTCGGGGGCTCACCGCGCGAAATTCGCCGGGAGTTTTCAACCCCGTCTACAATCAACCCCCATACTGTATAACGTTGATCGAGGCTTGAACGCGCATCACCGATCATAAGAAAGAACTGACTATTAGCGCTATTCGGGTTTGTTGCACGCGCCATAGACATGACACCAGGGCAATGGGCGGGCCACGCCAAAACGCGGCGATCGGCACGGATCGACCGTAAAGACGCAGGTTCCGCAGCGATGGGAAGTCCCTTCGAAAATCCAATTCGCGACGCAATCCGATCCCGCCCAATCAAAGAAAAGGGCTGAATGGCTGACGCGTCATGGACGAACTCACCAGGCAAATCTGGTAGAGGTGACCCTCCAGTGCCGTCTCCTTTTGGGTCTCCGCCTTGCGCCATAAACCCTTCAATCACGCGATGGAACTTTAATCCGTTATAAAAACCCTGACGCGTTAGCGTTTTGATACGCTCAACATGTTGAGGCGCCAAGTCAGGCCGCATTTCAATGAAAACTTCGCCTGACGGGAGGTCCATCATTAACAGGTTATCGGTGTCGACCGTACGCCACGCGCTTTGCGGTGCCGCCGAGACGATTTGAAACGCGGTCGGTCCTGTGTCCTCGCCAGACTTTTTGTCTTTTTTTGCCGCGGCAAACGCACTGCCCACGGCTAATGTTGACAACATCAATAAGAAGAAAATTCGAACGCCAAAACGGGCCATAAAAAACCTAGGATCACTTTGCGCGTCGGCTTTTAGACATTTTACCGGCTCACTCGAATTGCCTACTTCTAATGACATAAATACTCCACAACGATACTTATGCGGTCTCGAAAAACCTAAAGATACAGGTTGTTCCCGTGGTATTGACAGGGAAACACGTGCGTGACTTCACCATTGCCTCATGCTCAAGTGACTTAGCATGGAAAAACGGCACGGGGTAGCAACATCACAAATCGCCCCTATTTTGCGCGCATTCTTTCTAAAACACGTTTGCCGATTTCTTCTGGCACGAATGCACTAATGTCGCCCCCGAGACGCGCGATTTCTTTCACAAGACGGGACGCAATGGACTGGTATCGCGCGTCAGCCATCAGGAAGACTGTTTCCACCTCATCATTGAGTGCCTGATTCATACCAACCATTTGGAACTCATATTCAAAATCAGACACCGCCCGCAAACCGCGAATGATAATATCTGCGTTTATTTCTTCCGCAAATTTCATTAAGAGCATGTCAAAGGGTGTTACTGTAATCGTTACGCCACTTTTTCCCGATATTGCCGTCATTTGGTCACGAACCATTTCCACGCGTTCTTCAAGAGAAAACAACGGGCCCTTGTCTTTATTGATGGCAACACCAACGACAAGCTCATCGACAAGCTTCACGGCTCTTTCAATGATATCGACGTGACCGAGCGTTAAAGGATCAAAGGTTCCGGGGTAAAGACCGATGCGTTTTCCCATTAACCGTCCCCTTTATCGCTTTCATTTTCTGTCATATCGCTTACGTCACCGTCTTCGTCACCAATCTCTTCAACCCGCTCAACAGAAACGACTTTCTCACTTTCTCGTGTACGGAATATTGTAACACCCTGGGTATTCCGCCCGGCAACACGAATACCGTCGATTGGCGTTCTAATAAGTTGGCCGCCATCGGTTACAAGCATAATCTGATCAGACTCTTCAACAGGAAAAGATGCCCTTACCTTTCCATTTCGTTCGCTGACGGTAATTGCGATAATACCTTTCCCACCTCGACCAGAGGTCCGGTATTCATATGACGAGGATCGCTTGCCATATCCGTTTTCAGTGACTGTCAAAACAAACTGTTCGGCCGCGCCTAATTCGGCAATGCGTGCAGGGGAAAGGGGCGTGTCTATCGCATCAATAGAAACCTCTTCTTCGCTAGCGTCCCCGGCATCATCGTCCCCGGCTTCACCAGCAGCCTTACGCATGGCCGCCGCGTGTTTGAGATAGGCCTTTGCTTCTTCTGTGGTAACGGACACGCCGCCCAGAATAGCCATGGAGATGACGACGTCACCTTCTTCAAGTTTAATGCCTCGAACGCCAGTGGATGTGCGACCTGCGAACACGCGGACATCTTCTACCTGGAATCGAATACAATTACCGCGACCGGTCGTGAGCAATACGTTGTCAGTTGGTTGACAAATTTGCACACCAACAATGGCATCCTCACCGCCAGCCCACTCATCCTCGAGCTTCATAGCAATTTTGCCATTGCGATTGATACGGCGAAAATCAGAAAGCTTATTTCTGCGAACATTTCCAGAACGGGTCGCAAAAATAATCTGCAAGCTTTCCCAGGCATCCTCATCCTCCGGTAACGGAAGAATATTCGTAATCCGCTCATCCTGACCCAACGGCAGCAGGTTCACGAAGGCTTTGCCGCGGGAGTTCGGCGCACCTTCTGGTATGCGCCAAAGCTTGAGGTTGTAGGCCATGCCCGTCGAGGAGAAAAAGAGAAGCGGCGTATGGGTATTTCCAACAAACAGCTGGGAAACGAAATCCTCATCTTTGAAGCTCATGCCCGCACGCCCCTTACCACCACGCTTTTGCGCGCGATAGGTTGAAAGCGGTGTGCGTTTAACATAGCCAGAATGTGTTACGGTTACGACCATGTCTTCGCGAGCGATAAGGTCCTCGTCCTCAACTTCACCCTCAAAGTCCACGATTTCCGTTCGACGCGGGGTCGCAAACTCCTCCTTAACCGCCAGCATCTCGTCTTTTATGATATCCAGGACCCGGTCCCGGCGGCGTAAAATATCAAGATAATCAGCAATTTTATCGGCCAACGCCTTCAGTTCATCGCCAATTTCATCGCGTCCTAGGGCGGTAAGACGCTGCAACCTTAAATCAAGAATTGCCTTCGCCTGTTCTTCCGACAGTTTCAGTTTATCGCCATCAATCATCGTATGGCGTGGATCAGCGACGAGAAGAACCAAGGGCGCAAGGTCTTTTGCCGGCCACTCTCGCGCCATTAATTCGGCCTTAGCGGTTGCTGGATCTGGTGCATTTCGGATCAAGGCAACAACATCATCGATATTGGCCACAGCAATCGCCAAACCAACCAAAATGTGCGCCCGTTCCCGCGCCTTGTTAAGTTCGAACTTCGTGCGCCGTGTGACAACAATTTCACGGAAGTCGATGAACTCCAACAGAACGTCGCGAAGGGTGAGTTGTTGCGGGCGCCCTCCCCGCAAAGCCAACATATTAACCCCAAAACTCGTCTGAAGCTGCGAGTGACGGTACAACTGATTTAGAACGACATCGGGTGATGCATCTCGTCTTAACTCAATAACAACGCGAATGCCCTCGCGGTTAGATTCGTCGCGAATGTCTGCGATGCCTTCAATCTTTTTATCGCGCACGAGCCCAGCGATTTTTTCAATCATATAGGCCTTATTGACCTGAAACGGGATTTCAGTCGCAACGATCGCAAACCGATCCTTACGGATCTCTTCAATATTCGCTCGCCCCCGCATCATCACAGAACCGCGCCCGAGCAATAACGCTGCACGGGCACCAGCGCGCCCTAAAATTAAGCCGCCAGTCGGAAAATCAGGCCCAGGAACGATTTCTAATAGTTCATTATCCCCAAGGTCTGGCGTATCGATGAGAGCGATCGTTGCATCAATAATTTCACCAAGATTATGCGGTGGAATATTGGTTGCCATGCCAACGGCAATACCACCGGCACCATTAACCAGAAGGTTTGGGAATCTTGCAGGTAATACGACCGGTTCATGTTCCTGGCCGTCATAGTTAGGCTGAAAATCAACCGTATCTTTTTCAATATCATCGAGAAGAGCGTGGGCTGGTTTATCCATGCGTACTTCAGTGTACCGCATAGCTGCTGGTGGATCACCGTCCACCGACCCGAAATTTCCTTGACCATCCAGCAACGGCAAGCGCATTGAGAAGTCTTGCGCCATGCGAACCAGTGCATCATATACCGCCTGGTCACCATGGGGGTGATATTTACCAATGACATCACCGACAACACGGGCTGATTTGCGATAAGGCTTATTCCAACCAAAGCCATTTTCGTGCATTGACCATAAAATTCGGCGATGCACAGGCTTCAAGCCATCACGAGCATCAGGAATTGCGCGCGAA
This sequence comes from Pseudomonadota bacterium, assembly GCA_039025235.1. Classification (GTDB taxonomy): domain Bacteria; phylum Pseudomonadota; class Alphaproteobacteria; order Caulobacterales; family Parvularculaceae; genus MED-G105. Next base: position 1,774 of record JBCCOS010000021.1, on the reverse strand, counting down.
ACGATAACGCTCATAGCGTAATCGAGATACGATCGCTGCATTTCCTCTTCAATAGTGATTTCGCCGCCGCTCTCTTCTGGAGCGTGATCGTCAGAATCGGTTGTCACGGGGGATCCCTAGTTGGTGCGCATAATTTAAGTCTGGCCTGGAGATAATAGCATTTGATGACGTTGGCCAGCAACCAGCTGCGAGATTTATTGCAAGACAAATATTCCTTATTTTTTGCAACCAAATCGTCCCGTCGGGGGTGTTTTGAGACCACATAATTAGGAACGATTTACATCAAGGGTCATTTATGGGACCCGAAGCCATGGGTCTTTCATATGAGGCGCCACAAATTGAAGGGTAATAACGATGATCACACGACGGGCCGTATTAATTTCGAGCGTCTTTACCACAGGCGTGGTGTCGCAAAAGCCAGTTTTTGCATTATCTCCAACAGACTTACCCTCTACCGCTGTTGAACAATCTACCGGTGAAAACGGTTCGGACAACGCACGACACGGCCACTGGTCAAAATGCGCCGATATGCCGTTTGCTGTTCAAGAGATCTACCCGACAAAGACACAGATTGGCGGCGAACAACACATTATCAATGCCGGTGGAATTGCAACCGGCCTCACATACCCCGTTAAACGCAAGACGATCCTATACAATCCGATCACCAATTCCTGGCGCGAAGGGGCGTCATTACCAAAAAGACGGCACCATATTTCTCTCGCAAGCGTTAATGGTGACGTTTACGCCATCGGCGGCTTCACAAATGACAAACTCGCTTTTTGGAAAATGTGCTCGGACGTTTGGCGAATATCAGACCCCGTCGCAGGCGAATGGGAACCAGCGCCTGCCCTTCCTCGCCCACAAGCAGAGGCATCCTGCTTAGCCGTAAATGAAAAGATACATTTTATTGGCGGGCGACAACAACGCGGCGAAGCAAACAAAGGCTATTTAGATCATACTGATACGGATAATCATTTGGTGTTTGATACTAAGTTGGGCACCTGGGAACAAAGAACACCGCTGCCGACGGCTCGCAACAGTTCCGGCTTTGCCGAACTGAATGGAGAAATTTATGTCATAAGTGGACGCACTGTCTCAGACGGCAATACGCCGGTTTGCGAAGTCTATAACCCAATCGAAGATCGGTGGCGAACGATCGCACCGCTACCAAAATCAATGCGCCCCAATGCCCCTCAAGGCCAGGGTGGAACCGCAGCTGCATCCTTCAATGGCAAAGTCTACTGCTTCGGGGGCGAATGGTTTGGCCAGATGCCAGGCGTTTACCCAGATGCCTGGGAGTATGATCCCCAGTCTGACCACTGGCGTGCCGTCCAACCAATGATCCGCCCCCGACATGGACTAGGTGCCGTCACACTGAATGACGGGATTTATTTACTCGGCGGCGCATCAGGTCCATCCTCCAAAGGCGTTACCGCCTATCTGGATCGGTTTGTCATTTGATCCTTTAGAGCCTGTTGCAGCAAAAGTGGATCACCGGTTTTGCGGTTCGCAACAGGCTCCAACGAGACTCTAGATCATCGGACGTTTAGATGGAATCAAACCGATGCTCTAGATTCTATGATTTGAGCGCCTGAAACGATCTTATCTTGAACCAATGTGATCGTCTGGCGCTCTAGAGCAACGGACGCTCTGTTTGAATCATAATTTTGACAATTGAGCGAAGCGTGATTCCTTCTGGTTGGAGGTGATCATGCAGGCATTATCAGAAGATATCCGGTCTCGCGTTGTGACTTTTGTTGAGGAAGGCGGCTCG
>JBCCOS010000020.1:0-50101 GCA_039025235.1 Pseudomonadota bacterium | reverse complement strand
AAGAGGCGGCGCAATCGAAATATTATTCGTTCTGATGCAGAACCAATCGGTTGCGAACAAGCTGTCCGTTTCTGCCTATCGACCGAGGGCACGACCGTAAAATTGAGTATTGTCATGCAGTCGACGAAACATGGTATGCTTCATCCCTTATGGAGTGCGATATATACATCAGAACTTCATCTGAGAGGGAATTGGGATGAGCAAGGTGCAAATGCGACAACCAGCAAGAGGAACTGGCGAACCTCACAGGGGGCATTTTGTCTATGTTAAGTTGTGCGAGGCGTTGCGTCAGGGAAAGTTTGCACCCGGTCAAAAACTCAAGCTTCGCGAGATTGCAGGTCAGTTTGACACAAGCCTCACGCCCGCGCGAGAAGCCCTACAACGATTGGTCGCTCAGAAAATACTGACGTCGAATTTGAACAGTACAATCACCGTGTTTGACCCAACTGCGAAAGAGTTTTTGGAATTCACAAGGATACGGATTGATCTAGAGTGTCTTGCGACCGAATGGGCCCTTGAAAATATTTCGCCAGAACAACTTCAAGTTATTTCGAATAAACACGACAAGTATAAGCAGGCCCTCCAGCGTCACAACTGGCAACAGGTTGTTGCGGCGAACGAAAAATTTCACATGTCCATTTATGAAGCCGCGGATATGCCCAATTTGCTGGAAATCATTCAAGACATATGGCTGAAGATGGGGCCTACAATTGGTCAATATCTTTCCAAGAAAGGCTTCATTGAAAGCCGAGAGTTAACAGATACCCATGATGATTTGATCGACGCGCTATCAAGTAAAAATAAGAGAGCAGCACAAAAGGCGGTTAAGCAGGATATTGAGACATTAGCTCAGTACATTTACCGAATAAAGAACATGTCTGACTGAATGCGCTTTTGCGCAGAATATCTGGGTTTCAGAAACGATAAGGGTATACGAATATTTATTCATAAATACCATCAATAGTGCTGCTGTCCCAATAAAGATATGTTTGATCAATTCATGTGATTGTTCATTGGCCGTTCGAAAAACATATAGTCGATAATCCTAAAGCGTTTGCAGCCGAAGTGTGCACGGTTTGGCGCCTGTTTCGTTATTGGCGCAAACGCGCAAAAAGAAAGACTTGTAGCCGCGCTTTGATACCGTTTGAAACGCAGCGGCTTTAAAGCGCCTCCGTTTCAATTGAAATCAGAACGGCGCTTTAAGTTGTTGATTTGACGCATTTCCTTAACGCCAACCGCACACACTTGGCGTGGAAATGCTTAAGCGCGTCGACCAAAATGGGCAGGACGTTAAATTTTGAAGTCACTGGAAATGTTGACAACAAAACTGCTTGAACCCTCGGTGGTCTATCGAGTAGGCCGCCATTGATCATTCGGAATATTTTTGTTATAACAAAGGTCATCAATAGATAGTGCGTTGCTGTTGTTTTTTTGCAGCCAAAAGTATCGGGGGCCAAAGTTTGTATAAGACTAATCGAGTGACTCAACACGATTTAAATGGCCGGTTGATTATTTGATCTTTCGTATCGGCTCAACATTTAAGGAAATTTGCCAATTACGAACCACTGTCACGATGAGATGGTAAGTTACAGCTTAATTCAAAAGGGCCAAAGACACCCAATGATATCTTTTTACAAGGCACATGCCCCAGCACCTTTGTTTCCAAACGTTCTGATCGGTATACTGATTTTATTTGCGTGTCATTTATTGTCTGCTGATGGCTTCGCTGAGGAAAGCGCTCGTAGCGATAAAGTGTACGAGCCTCGGTTTGAAATCGAAGAGCTTTTGCAGATACCGCGTATTGGAAACTATGTTGCTAACGATAAAGGTGACGTAGCCTGGTTTGAGAGGCAGGGAACTGCTGCTTCAATCTTTATTGCCCGTGCGCCGAATTACACGACCGAACAACTAATTCGATATGAAAATAATGAGGGTCTCCCAATAACACTTATCGGTTTTGGGGTAAACGATCAGCTCGTCTATGTACGTGGTCGAACGGGTTTCAATCCGACGCATACCCGGTTTTTCAAACCGCGGACGGTACTTTCAATCACTCAAAACCAAAAAACACCGAAAGTACTTATCGCTAACGTTGATAATGGTTTTTCGGCGCCCATCATCTCTAATGATGGGGCAAAGCTTTATTATGCACGTGGCGGCGAAGTCAAAAGACTTGTCCTCCAGGGCCAAGGTGCGGGTAAACCAATGTCGATTTTTTCCGTTCGAGGAAATGTCGTTTCCTTAAAGCAAGCGCCAGTGGGTCGAAAGCTCGCTTTCGTGTCGGATCGAACGAAATATCGTCGCGGGAAATATAGCTTTGTCGGCGTTTATGATTTCAATCAAAAATCTGTGACATATATGGAGCCCGGTTTAGGGATCGATCAAGATATAGCTTGGGCGCCTGACGGTGAGCGTTTGGCGTTTGTTCGGTTTGGCTACGAACCCAAGACTTGGCGGTTTTCAGACCATAAGGAAGGGGCACCCTTCGACATTATGGTGGCCAACGCTTCAACCGGAAATGGCCGTGCGATTTTCACATCTGAGCCGGGTTACGGATCGCGGTTTAATGGTTTCAATGCCAGTTCCTATTCGGGGCTCGGAGGGTCCGGTTCGCTGACATGGTTAGCAGACGACAGCCTCGTGTTTCCATACGAAAAAACTGGGTGGAAACATCTGTATACGGTTTCCGCAAATGGTGGTTCCGCGCGGCAACTCACAGCAGGTAAGTTCGAAGTCGATAGGATAATGTCCTCCAAGGATCGTCGGCAACTTTTTTATTTTGCGAACACAGAGGTCGACCGTGCACGGCTTGGTCTTTATCGATTGGACGTTGATGAAGGCCTAAAGGCGGTTCGGATCCCTTTTGAGGAGGCAGGGGGCATGCCGCTATCGTTTGGGGCAACACTGATGGCGTTACCGGGCGGTGGATTAGTCTATGAATTTGCCGGAGGACAAACGCCGGGGCGGCTCGTTGTCAATCCAGAGGGGGCTGCGCCCAAAATTGTCAGTACTGGCCCTAAGCCTGGTCACCCTATAACAAAAAATATGCCTGATCCGGAAGTTGTTGAATTTAAAGCGGGAGATGGTCTCGTTCTTCAAGGCATTCTTCATAAACCGGCCGAAATCAGAGGTGATCGTCGACATCCTGTTCTTGTGAATTCCCATGGTGGCTCGAGGATACAGGAACGTCCCGTTTGGATGACCGATTTCTTTATGCTGTCCTCCCTCGATCGTTATTTTGCGGGTAAGGGCTACTTTGTCTTAAGCCTTAATTTTAGGAGTGGAACCGGGTACGGACTCGATTTTCGTGAGCCGAAGAGCTATGGTGGTCGAGGTGCGGGGGATACAAATGATTTTATTGATGCCGCGAAGTTTTTGATAAAAAACTATCCGGAAATCGATCCTGACCGTATGGCGATATTTGGACATTCTTATGGCGGCCATAACGTGACGAATGCCCTTGCACGCTCAGATGTTTATGCTGCGGGTATCTCGGGTGCGGGGGTTGGCGATTGGGTTGTGGAAATGGAGAAAGATTTTAATGAAGTGTTGCAATTCAATATTCCACAGCGCTACGAAATTGAAAAACGCGCGTACGAGTCGTCGGCTATTTCAAAGGTCGATGAATGGGGGAAAGAGCCGCTTTTATTGATACACGGCGATAATGACAATTCGGCGGCCATGCAACAATCGATAGAGTTATACCATGCATTGCGCCGCCGGGGGATTGAGACGGAAGCTGTCGTTTTTCCTGGCGAAAGCCATCTTATCGCGGTTCATGAAAATCGCGTGCGGTACCTGGAAGCGATCGACAGATTCCTTGAGAAGCACCTAGGCGCGATAGAATAAACAGAAGCCGATCAGCGATTCCAATTGAAACGCAACGGCTTTAGCTAGGTCACAATCAATGGCAGACTGCAAAACTCAGCCAATAAAAATGACTTTATGATCAGCGTTCGTGAACCTCGACATTTGTATCATTGGTGTCAGCATTGACATACCAAATCGGTGATGACCATGCGCGTTCTTCAATGGTTGCTGGTAGGTCTGGGCGGCGTTCTACACCGACTTTAATAGCGTCCCATGTGGACCATCGGCAGGTTGGGTTTTCAAGGACACGGGCATAGTAAAACGCATCCTGTGCACGATCGAATTCAGGGTCCTGCCATAGCGTGATGAGTTCATCGGCGCCGCGATCAGTGCTAATCGAACAATCCGAGAGATCCACCGTTGCGCGATTGTCGGCACACCGGTGCGTGCTTGGATCAGGGCTTGACCCATCAGAGCACGCCACATCATAGACAAATTCATTATGTTCGCCGTTACGAACATATCCTTTAATAATCTGTACCCGTTGTAGAGGTGCACCGAGACTATCGCGAACAGCCCAAACAAGGAAACTAGGCGACTTGCCGCCTTCGCTTAAGAGGTCTGCCCTCATGGGCACACCGGATGCGTAGGCTGTGGAAACCATATCCTCTGACTGGAGCATCTCGTCCGTCCAATCATAGCCAGCGAAGAAGCGGACCTTTATCCTAGGACCAGTCGTCGCAAATGTTTCCTTACGGCGAAACGCATCATAGATGGCCTCGCGGGTATTCTCCTCTGCCCACACGCCGGCGAGGCCTGATGAACTGGTTCTTTGGCGCCCCATCGCTTCATAGGTTTGCCCACCAACCTCTACAGTTAACGGTGGCAAAAAGGTATTCTCAAGAAAGCGACGTAAGCCAGTAATGGGAACAGATTCCCTGCCTTCTGGGTCTCCATCAAGAACGCCACTTTTTCCTTGAAAATTTTCCTCTGAAATTGGCGATGCAGCTATATGGGTATCGGAAGATCCAATGAGCCCAAATTTGTACGGGTTGAGAACGCCTCCAGCTTCTATGGAAAGCCCACGCGAATAAGCGCTTCGCACGTAGCTGCCAATGTTCTCAGCAGAATCAATTTCAAAGAATGCCCACTCATCATTCTTGGATAAAAGAGGATGGGTATCCGAAGTCCCTTTGACCTGCGTTACCTCTACCAGAGGTTCGTTTCTTAGTCGCTTCGCTGCGTAGTCATCGTCTATGGGATTGCCAGCCCAGTCTTCTAACGCAAACATCTGTCCATTAGAATAATTAGAGTTGTGAGGAATAGCGAGGCTTTCAATGCCTTGATCCCGTAATCCATCCATCCTGTCCCACAGGCCTTCCGGGTTTCGTGAATGGTATCTGGAAAAAGGTTCTTTCGGGAGCTTGTCGGAAGATCTGAAAATTACATTACGATGCGTATTGGAAGTTTTATCGTATTCTGTCGTAAACTCATAAGCGACAAACGTTGTGAACGTACCCGGATCGTAATGGGAATCTGCGGCTTTTATTATATCTAACCAGGCATTTTGCGCAGTTTTAGAAACGTCATCCTTCTTAATTGTGCCGTCTAGAACGCGGCGCGGCAGCTCCATGTAAGTACGCGCAAATGTGAGGTATCGTCTCGACCTTTTAGTCCAATGAGTATTATTAGTTGCATTCATATTACGGACGAGCGCTGACAGTTCTTTTCCGATTATTGGTGTTTGTGATTCCGCCGCTTTTTTATTTAGCCCTAAAAACAGCGCGTGATCAGTCACTCCATAAAAATCTAGTGGCCGGTCGAGCTGTATCGGGAAACCGGACGGATGATCTATCGCTTCTGCCTTAGCGAAGCGATAGGCGTCCGACGGTGAGGCTGTTGTGCCAAAGCGTAGGCATCAAATGACAGTGCGGTGTGGACATGCAGATCGCCAAAATAAGCGTTTCTGTCGGCATGGGGCTGACTTTTGTAATTGGCAATCGCCGTCGAGATTTCATTGGTTATCACGTCGTCATTGATATCGAACAGTTGATCAGGAAGACCCGCTTGATGATCTACACCGACATATTGTTTCATTTGTGCGAATTCTAGCAGCATGACGAGATAAGGCCGACTGATGATAAGCGCGATCGACAGTGCGGCAATGCCTGAACCTACGAATATATACTGCCTTTTCACCACTTAGTTTGCTCCCGGACGTTTTTAAAAACATTATGATCAATTTGTCTAAAACACTCAGACCAACAGAGCACAGCGCTCGATCGTCCAAAGGCCTGCATAACATCCCATGATGAAGACCGCTGTTTGCTCGACCAATCGTGTTCGCTCCTGCAAAAATCGGTGCGTGAGCCATCCAAGAATGCCCAATATCGCAACGATGAAAAGTTGGCCTACCTCTATGCCGACATTAAATAGAAAAAGCGACAAAAGGAGCTGGTTCTGCGGCAGGCCGATGTCTCCGAGGGCACCTGCAAATCCGAAGCCATGGAGGAGCCCGAAGCCAAACGCCATCACCCACGGCGTATTCATTGTGATGTAGGAGCGCCGATGTTCGGGCAGCATGAATTCACGGCATAGGAATAAAATTGAGATTGCAATCAATGCCTCTACCGGTCGTTGTGGGGGATAGGCGAAGCCAAGGACTGTGAGACCGAGCGTTAGACTATGGGCGAGCGTGAACGCGGTAAGCGTCTGAATGAGTCTTATGGGTGTCCGTATAAAAAGGAAAAGGCAAATCACAAATAACACATGGTCGATCCCGAATACCAAATGCTCAACGCCAATACGAAGGTATTCGATGACGCCAGACTGCGGTGTTTCAAAATCAATACGCGCGGTTTTTGATTGGAGGAGCGCTTTTATGGGGGGGCGGTCTATCAGCTGAACGTCGAGAAAGACCTCATTTTGCGTGCCCAATAAGCCGCTAAACTCTAAACCTGTTAGCGGGCTTTCACACTCAAGCCGCCAAACTTCCGATCGTGATTGGCCGCTCTTGGTAATGGAGGGCACACCGACGATAGAACAGTCTTCCGGAATAATAGGCGAGACCAGAGCGAGGTCGCGCGCGGTGAGCGACCGCCGCCAAGTGAAAGAATATGTTGCTGGCGTTTCTTCGATGACCTGAAGAAAACCGGGACGCGCCTCATGGGCGATAGCAGCGCCGAATGAGGTCATCATAAGGACAATAATAAAGAGCCATCTCATCATTCGACCACCAACTCATACTCAGCGACGAGGCGGTCAAAGAGATCGTCCTTTGCCTTGCCTTTCCATGTCGCTTGGTAGTCAATGAGCACCCGCTCACGGGCTTCCTCAAACGTCTCGGTTCGACCTGGGTCATATGCTTGCAGTTGGACCAAATGGTAGCCGAACGATGATTCAAATGGTCCGTCCCATTGCGTTGTTATGCCCCTGCCAGCGGATTGTTTGGCTGCCACGTCAAAAAGCTTATCGGCGAACTGCGGTCCGAAGACCTCACTGATCTGCTGGTAGGTTTTGTCATAATGGTTCCGCTGCTGAATGAATGGATCACCCACCACGGTCGCGCCAGACGATATCTGAATAAGAGCTGCGTGTGCATCGTCTTTAGGTGTCGCGCGGCGGTCATTGCTAAAGAAATAATGGGTAAAGGTGAGTGTCTCCGGAACAGTGTAACGAGACGGATCAGCCTTATAAAAAGTCAAGAGATCGTCGTTTGTGATGTTCTGTATGGCTTGCTCGCCGGTGATATATTCCAGCTTTTGGATAAGACGACGTCTTATGACGGGGTCGTCCTGGTCGAGCTCCATAGCTAACGCTTCCTTAAGGGCCAATTCCTCCCGCACCCAGCGCTTTACCAGCACATCAAATTCTTCTTGCGTTGGCGGGCGATCAAAATCGTTCTGCCATTTTTGCAATAACGCAATTTGATCCGCCTTTGTGAAAACAATTTGTTTTTGCGGATTAGTTTCAAACATCGTAGACGCGATGAAGAGGAGCGCGCCGACCAACAGAAAGTAAGTGAGCGGGTCCCGGAAGATCGTTGTGAATTTCATATTTGTATCATTGGTGTCAGCTATGAACATGAACCGATATATGCTTTGTTAACGCATAAATCATCGGCACTAAAAAAGACAGTCGCTTAAAATCTCGGCGGTGCCCTCTCAAGTTATGATATACCTTTTATAAGTTGTGCTATTAGACACCCAATACGTCACTTATCAATTTCAGACTTTTCTCATCGAAGAGTAGTGTTTCGTCAAATACTGTCACGATGGCTGCGCCATAGGGCAAGGCACCTATCAAATAAGATACCGCTCTGGCACCGCTCATCGTTATATCAAAGTGATAACCTTGAACGTACGATTATACCGGATGAGTAGTTTGTGCAAAAACTAAATATTGTTATTCCGGTTCAAGCTTTAAAAACAGATAGTACTCGCTAGATAATATTCGAGTCACAAAAATGCACCGCAAGGTCCAAAGTGATGAAGGTGCTGTTTTCCGAACCAAAAATTCTGGTGCAGACGAAAAACCTTCATAGCATGAAATGCCCGTGGGTAAGGCCATCAAAAGTAAGGATTGTACACAGAAAGAATGCAGGAAAAAAGGCTCACTTCTTTCTAAAGGTCGCAGGCACTCATGGTTAATGGCGGCTTTACCAACTAGTCTTTGATATTTACCTCCGTGTTTCAAAACATCCCTTGCGATTTGGAAAATGCTTTTAAAATGCCAAGCAGTTTTAACGGATCCTTCGATATTTCTGGTTACTCTCATATCTGATGGTTTAACTACATATGGGTAAAGGGGATGACGCAATGTCTGTTTCTCGTTTTGTATTAATCGCTAGTTTCGCAGGCATTTTGACAGCATGCGGTCCGGACGAGAAAGCCGAGGATGGCGTTTCAGTGGCAGCGGCTTCTGATCGCGGAGCTTCAAAAACCGCATCAGCAAAAAAAATGAGAACGCCGCAAACTAAAAAACCCGTTTGTCCACCAGAGCCTGAGGGCGGTAAAACCGATATTTTTGGTATTTCAGCCGGCGATGGTTATGACCGTGCGGCAGCCACACTGAAGTGCAAATATCCAAATTTAGCTTTTGAGACAGGCGCTTGGCATACGGATCACACTGAGAAGATGTTCGGTGTTAAAACCCGACAGCGTCTACGTGTCACTGACGGGGACGAATGCTCAGTTCAAGAGAAAATGTCCGCGCAACAAGGACGTGGTGGTCGTTGTGGTGAGAGGTGGGGCGGCGGGCGTCTAAAGCCACGCAAAAGTGGTAGCGTAACGGTGAATGTTGTGATGACCGGCTTACCAAAAGAGGAAGTGGTGCACGGAGTATGGCGTGAGCAGACTTTCAATAAGGATGCGCGTCCCGCTTTACAAGTTGTTGAAGCCAAGCTTATCGAAAAATATGGCGAGCCGCACGCCACTAAAAAGCGTACCTATGACAAAAAACTTTTTTGGGTTTATGATGTTCTTGGCCGTCCTATGCCAAAAGACAATCGCGATTTTGATCGATGCAAAGATAATGTTGATCCGAGCTTTTATCGAGGGCAAGGATGGCGGACGGGATGCGGTTTAACGATTGTTGCGGAAGTCACGGAAAGCAGTGATCAACCTGGTATGACGCGTTTTCTCAATGTTGCGTTCCTCGACCAAAATAATTTCTATGAAGCCCAAGAGCAAATGGAAGCGGACCTAGAGGCGGCGCGCGCGACAAAAGCCAAAGAGAATGCTGAAGCGGCCAAGTCTGTCTCATTAGATTTGTAATCTTGTTGGCGCCCCCACCAACGTTTCAAGTTCTGGCCAACGTTTTAAGCATTGGCCAAGCTTTCAAGATTTGATCGTGCGGCGCTTTACCGGCTGGAGTTTTAGATGAATTACCAATTGGGCGTTATTGCGGCATTGCTACTAAGTGTTGCTGCTTGCGGAGGGGATCCGGAAATTAATCAGCCGCAATCCGGTTCTGAGCCGTTAGCGAGCGCTTCCGATACGAACAAAGGCTCATCTAAGTCAGGCACCAAAGAACAGCTTCGTAGCTTCGATGCTGTGGACACGAAGCATGTTGGAAAGACCTGGCGTAATCCTGACGCGAAGCAATTAGCGATGCTTTATTTCCAATTAAAAGATGAGTTACCCCCCGTCGAAGCAATGATCGAAGCGACTCTTAATAGAAATACATCAATCACCGGATTGAACCGGACAGAGAAAGTAAAAACCCTGAGCGATAAAATCATGACCGAATATCGTGATGCTGAGGGTGTTGAGATTATCGAGTTTGAGCTTGGAACTCATTTAGACGACTATGATCCAACCTATGAGGAATATCGAATTGCCCTGTTCCGTCCGGGTGCGACGCAGGTATTTCGAGATAATGGTTGGCAGGTCGGACTCCGGTTTGCGAATGCGGCAGAGGCTGGGCTCTGGAAAGCGACACCGGACGAGGCAAAAGACATTGCGCTTGCGACCCGTGGTCTCAGTAACACCAATAGGGTCCTCGTCAAGGTAAAGGCCGAGGTGATCGGTGCCGTCTCTCCGCGTAATCGTGGGCAGTCTCATGTTGGGGATATCAAGACACGGATCTTGTCTTATACTGTTCATACTCAAGACGGTTTACAACAGCTGGCGACGGCTACCTTTTGAAACGTTTTCAAACTAAGTGTGTGCGGTTTTCCGCCCTTTTGGTTATTGGCGCAAACGCGCAAAATCGAAGACTTAAAGTGGCGCTCCGATTCCTATTCAAGTGGCTCCGCTTTGGGAGACGATCCGCTAACAGCGTTCTGTCTCAATTGAAATCGCTTGATATCTTAAGATGAGTCGTGCTGTCTTTGGGGTTGTGCACGAATGAATTCGCGTGCCTATCGCGCCTTCAATATTGTGCAGTGGGAATCAGCGATGTAGCCGCATATTTGAGAGGCGGTCTGCTTTGTTGTTGCACCGATGCGAACACGGTAAAAGACAGCGCCATTTATGATCGTAGGCTTAGCAATGACGCCAAAATTCGTGAGCGCTTTTTGCAATTCGGGGCTTGCTTGCAATGCGACCTTGTCCAATCGTTTTTGTGCCAGCGCTGTCGTGACATAAACCCCGATCTGTGCTTCGAACTTATCGCTTGACCCCAGTGGGTTTGAGCGCTCCTGTAGCGTAATTGGCTGAGGTGCCTCCTCATCTACCAATTCATCGATCTGTTGTTCATCACTTTCTTCATCTGGTTGCTCATCGCCGCGATCTGGCGTGGTTGCCGTGCCTAAGCTTTCTAAAACGCCTTTACTGCTTGGCTTAATCGAAGGTGCGACCACGTTTGTCTGTAAAACATCTACTGTGTTAGCGTCCGTTGTCACCATTGTGGTGGTCGACTGCTGTGGTTTGCTATTGGCTTGGCTTGGTAGGGGCGACGGGCGCGCGCGATTGTCGTTTTCGCTTGCCGCTCTGTTTGGTTCTCGTATTTCAAAAAGCGGCGCCCCCATCGCTGCTAGTAGGCTATAGGCAGCAACAAATTCGTCGCGTCGCGCGGAGGCCAAACCAACTCTTGAAACTAACAGCTCTTGTTCCGCATTGAGAATATCCAAAATCGTCCGAACACCAAATTGGGCTTGACTTCTGACGCCCGCGAGGGCGCCTTCATTCGCGGCAACTTGCGTTTCTGCTGCGGTAATTCTCATCTGAGCGGCAAAGAGTTCGTTCCACGACGCTGAAACATTCTCACGCACTTGGCGCTCTACCGCGATGATCCTAGACTTGTCGCTGCGATTAAGCGCTTTTGCCTCTCGAACTTTTGAAAGACGTAGGCCGCCGAGAAAAATTGGCACGCTCGCACGAACACCATACGAAAATTCTTCATCGCGATTTATAAACGAGTTTGGTTCCTCAGCATACGCATAGCGTGTATTGAGTGAAATCGTCGGCGAAAAGGCTGATTTCTCAATTGAGATTTGTCGCCGAGAGGCTTCCTCATCTTCTTTGGCGTTTTGGATTTGTGGTGCAAATTCCATTGCAAATGCGAGGGCTTCTTCTTCACTTTCAGGTAGTTCAGGTATTTCTGTGTTAGCAACAAGGGTTTCCGGTTGTTGTCCGACGATCCGTTCGAAGCGCGCTCTGCTTGTTGAAAGTCTGGCTTGTGATGCTGAAAGCGCTGCGCGTGCGCCTGCCAATCGAGCTCGTGCCTGATCGATATCCGTTTGCGTGGCGTCACCAGCTCCAAAACGAGATTTGACATGACTCAAATTCTCGCTCAGTACATCAACGTTTGACCGATTGGAGTCAAAAATCTCAATATCTCGCAAGACATCAAAATAGGCCGTTGCTGACTGTAGTAGAACTTGCTGTTCTGTGAGGCGTAGCCGCGCGTTCCCGGCTTTCACAATGGCACGGGCGCGTCGCAGGCGGTTGATATTTCTGAAGCCAGCAAAAACTTCTTGCTCCGCCGAAACGGACCCAATTAACGGGTTAAGGTCAAAGCTTCGTTCCTCTCCAACGAACGTCCCAAATAAATCTGGATTAACAATCTGGTCACGGTTTGACCGCGAGTATGATGTGTCGGCTGACGCGCTCGGTAAGAGAGCAGCCCGCGCCTGTTTCGGCGCCTCTTGCGTTGCATCCTGACGCGCACGTTCGGCACGTATCGTCGGATTGGTTTCATAAACAAGCTTTAGTACATCGTCTATTTTTTGTGCCGCCGCTGGTTGGATTGCCATTGCAAGTGCGACTGAAGCAAAGAACAGACGGACGTTAAGTCTTGTAGCCATGCTACATTCCCCACAAAGTCCCTACCGCGAATATTTCGATCTGGATCGAGTGCGTCAATGCCAAATTGTTGTTTTCATAGGAAATTTTAGTGGGATTGCCGTTCTTTATGGTTAATTACGCCAATCTGAAAACTCGATACGCGTAGGGCTCTGAATACCTTTGCTCATCGGTGGCAGCTTTAAACGTTTATTAATGGCGTGCGCCAACAATCCAGAACAGTGATGTCCTCTCAGGGGCGCGTTATGAGATCAAAAGTGAGCCATAAATTATGGGTGCGGCAAAATTCAAGCTCGATCGGCTAAATGCGTATCCCGTTCTAAGTCAGCACGTATCAGAAAAGATCACGCAAGATATATGGGGCAGGCAAAACAGTGGTGTTCAAGATGTTGACGCTGAAATACAGGGTCTCCTTCAACCGATTAATTGGGTTTGCCATATTTTAGAGCGCGATCAAAGAGAGCCTGTTGGTGGTGAAAATCTCGAAAGCGCGAAAATCCTTCTACGCAAAATATATCAGAACGCTTTGTCGGACGACGTGAAATATGCCGTTTTGTTGGCTCGCTCGGCCCTTGCTACGTCGAACCCTTCCCAAGCTATTCATTGTTTGCGGGCATTGTGCCACTAGAGCCTGTTGCAGCAAAAGTGGATCACCGGTTTTGCGGTTCGCAACAGGCTCCAACGACACTCTAGAGCCGTTTTCTGAATCAGCTTGAATGCAAACGGCTCTAAAGCACGCGCGCACTCACCAAACACCTGAAAGTGCCTGATTGATGAGCAGGTTACGGGATCCAAGACCACAATTCGATTCTGAAGAATCGAACATATATCCTTGTGTAAGCTTCCAACACCGACATCGTTGCGCCGTCGATTTTAGCGTACCCTGTCATCTGGGGTTTTAAAATTCCCAACGAATTATCGATATTCGTCTTAACACGAATATATTGACCACGCTTCGTCGTTTCTGCGGCTGGTGCGATTGCTGTGACGGTGCCGCCTAGTTCTTCGGCGCTATAGCCCCATGGTTTCAATCGTACACTGTCTCCAACCTCAACTTCGGCGATACTTGTTTCAGGAACAAGTATTTGCGCCTGGGCGACAGCGGAATCTTCCACAACTGTGAGCAAACCGCCGACCGTAAGATAAGAACCGAGTTGCAATTCTAGGTTATCCGATACGATGCGCCCCGAGATCGGGGCTACCACGACAGCGGCATCTACCTGCTGTTGCAGAAATGATATCTGTGCATTCAGTCGACTGACTTCGGCGCGTGCTGCATCCAGTAGGTTTGGCGAGGCGCCAGCTTCCACGCGTTCCAGATTCGCTTCCGCCGCTTCTAGGTCTGCTTTATTTTTCAGAAATTCCCCTTGAAAGGATGCCCGTTGTCGATCCGATATAACGCCTATATCGCCGAGCTCCCTCATTCGCTCGTATTCTCTGGTGCTTATATCGGCGCGAACTTGAGCCGAGCGAACTCTGGCTTTTGACGCGGCAATCTCCTCAGCCGATGCACCGGCCTCGAGGAGACGTAATTCAGCCTCGGCCTTTTTCAACGATGCTTTTGCGACTTCAAGGTCGCGCTTTTCTTCCCATACGGCAAGTTCAGCAATGGGTTGCCCCTCTTCAATGAAGTCACCTTCTTGGACGTGGATCTTTTCAACGACACCATCAATTCGTGTGCGAACCTCAACGCGGACCGTGGGCAAGATGATAAAATCACCACCAGCGTCAAATCGATAAGGAATAAGGGCCAGTGCGCCAAGGAGAACGCCTAGCAAAGCCATGACAATCCATGATGTTGGAATGCCACCGTCATGCGTTGAACCAGCATCGTTTGAGTAAGCGGATGCAGCCCTTTGAGTGTTTTTAATTATTGGATTTCCCCCAGCTGGGTTTTCAGAGCGTGATCGCATTGAAACGATCTTTCGCGATGCCGGATTTTGCGTCAGTCGGCTTTGTCTGTTTCGTAAGTGTTGGATGTTTCTCCAAATATAGCTGAACCAAACTGTTATAACGCCAACAGCCACCAACATTAAGACAATTCCGGCGCCCCCTAGCCGCTGCTCCAAAAATGATCCGGCAAGAATAAAAGCGAGTGATAATCCTATCACAAATATTAGCAATGCGGCAACGCCATAAGCTGTCAGTGCACGCCTTTCCGTATCGGATAATGCTGCAGGTAGTTGCCGTCCTTTAAGGCGCATTTCAAGAACTCTCGCCGCTCGGTCAAGGACATTCGGTTGATCGATCAGAGTCGACATCCACAAATAACCATCATTCGGAAGGATTGGGATTGACGTAAAAATAAATGACCATATTCCCACTTGTGCAACCATCAAAAACGCATTTGCCAATGCATCAGAGCTTTCGCGAAAAATCGCCCATAGGGTTGTGCCAAAAACAAAAAGTGCCAACCGCGCTAATAACGGTGCGCCATAAACCCATAGTTTAGCGCGTTTATTTAATAAGGTTACTGAGCTTCCATCAATTTGAAATTGTGGAATAAACCCCAATGCCATGCGCAATCCAAAATCCCGAACGTCAGCGCCAAAATACTTTGCAACAGCTCCTTGGGTGAGTTTCGCAACAAAACTGCAGAATAGCACTGTCATCAGTAATGTGATGAAGGACCGGATAGAAACGCCGAGACCGCTAATGTCGGCTGCTAACTCGAACTGTGAACTAAATAGGACAACTGCAGAAATAACGCCGCCGGGTACAAGCAGAAGCGGTATTTGTCGAAGTGCTCCGAGGGTGATGATAAGCGCGGCGAGCAAGGGCGATGGATCAAACAGTGATAGATAAAATCCGCGGGAGACGTTTTGTGGAGACGCGGAGAGCGTTTTCGGCTGGTTGTCGTTGCGAACCGAAGGACGGGAGTCAATTTCTGCCAATAGCCCAGCATTGCTCAGCTCTCTCAGCATTGCTTCAAATTGATCTCTTGAAAGAGACTTACCGAAACGAGCCAAAAAAGCAGATTGTATTTGAGAAAAGCTTGCGGTTCCATCAAGCCACTGGCAGATGAAAAATTCCTCCGCGCCAAGATGGAAGAGGTCGTCAGTTTGACGATCCTTCACAAAAAATTTCTCCGCCCCTGTTTCTGGATCGGTTGAGGACGTGAATTCGGCCCCTGCGCGTATGCAGTAACCAATCGGTGCCGCTTCAGCGTTTGCTGAATAAGATGAAGACTGTTCCAACGCCACTCTTTTCCCCAAGGCTTAGAAGATTATGATGAGCCTTGTTGGTTTCCCCAACATAAGGTTCTTAAGGTGATGGTGTTTTCTAACACGCGCTTAATTCTTTAAAGGGGGCGAAAACCCTCTAGATACGGGACTTCCATGCACTTTTCATGCATGATTGGTCCATGTCCAAAATAGTCATCCTCACCGAACAATTCACCATGATCGGCAGTGATGATAAAATAGGTGTTGTCAGGGCACTTGGAAATGAGATCACCCAATATCGCGTCTACATGTTCGACACATCTGACTTGTTGTGCGTTAAGATCGTCCATTTCACGTTTTGAGAAGAATTCAGGTTCTTCAGTTGGTGTTTCTGATGAGCGTGTCAAAAGATCGTCCATGCCCTTGGCCACGCCATGCAATCCTGAAATGCGCGGTAATTGTGCGTCTTTCAACATATAAGGGTAATGGGTCTCACCTAAATTCAAGAAGTAGAAAGAGCCGCCTGACTTACTCAGATCGACGCGTTCAACCATGCCACCAAAGTCATTGTGGTCTTCCATCAGACGATAGTCGTCAAAGTTCCGGTTCAATACCGTTAACTCGTTCAGAACGGGCATTGAGACCATCGCATTGTTGTAATAGCCGAGATCTTTCAAAACCTTCGGCAACGATAGATGGGGCACAAATGTCTTGAATGATAAATTGGGTGTGCCTAATCGATCCATCCATTTTGCAAACTCTTCTTTATAAACCTCAGAAGCAAAAACCCGTCGCGGACTTGTATGCGGGGTCTGGCCCATCAGGTATGTAAAGTGTGATGGTGCTGTCCAGGTCGCAAAACTGTAGCGCTTTTCGGCCTCACCGATCCGATCCATGTTCGGTGTCTTTGCGCGCATAAAGCTATCATATCGACAACTATCCATGATGATGTAAAAAAAGTTGTTATTCACTTGTAATCCCCATTCACGCCGTAACTGTTTCTGCGTGTTTCATCGAGTTCCACCCAGCATGCGCAAATCCGCGCGCAAGCGCTGTCCATTCTTCTTCTTTCCGCACGCGGCGGCTCCGCTTGAGGGCTCTTTCGGCTGCCTTTTGATATTGGCTTGCCACGCCTTCGTCGATCTCACGTTCCGCTGTATTCGCTTCTAACGCGGTGATGACGTCTTTCCCATTGGGAAGCTGCAACAGAGCCGAGCAAAAACACCGAACGGCCTCGGCGTATGCGCCGCGATAGTAATTTAAGTCTCCATAGGCGGCCTGGAGCAGCGGCGCAATAACGCGTCGCTTTGGAATTGATGCTAAAAGCGTCTCACACTCGTCAAAGCGGCTTTGGCGCATCAGGGACGTCGCGAGCCCTAATTTTGCAGAAACTTTTGTTCCGTTTAAGGATAAAGCGGTTCTAAACGCAGCTTCCGATTCTGCAAATTGATTGGCCTGTAAGCGGACTTGTCCAAGCCAGGCGTGAACGGTGGCATTTTTCGGCCTAAAGCGCGCAGCGGCCTCAAGCAACCGCTGTGCCTCGTCTAAATTTGTTTCCTCGGATTGGTAGGAAAACAACATCGGAAATAGCGAAACTACCCCTTCTTGACCAGGGTTAGGGCGAAGTAAGTTTTTGACTTCGTTTGTCGCTTGATGGTGCTTGCCAACGCTTCGATGCAAGAATGCTAAAAGAAGCTTAGCAGACGTGAGTTGCGGATGTGCGCGCACAACCTCCGAGAGAATCTCACGTGCTTTTTCTGGCTCACCGCGTTTTTGGTAAACTTGGGAAAGGCCGATGCCGGGACCAGGAAGTTTGGGATCGAGATTGATGGCCTCCCGAAAAGCGTTCTCGGCTTGGTCGTAATCTCGCAGCAGGAAATGGCCGTAACCCAATGCAAGAACCGGTTGTGGGGCCAGTGGGTCGGCGTCAACCGCTTGTTGAAGGGTGTCGACTGCTGCTTTAAATCGCTTTTGCGACAAGTAACAGATGCCGAGCGTTGTCAGCCCTGCCGCTGACTTTGGGTTTTCTGCGCGAAACTCTTCAGCAGCGAGCGTTGCCTCTTCAAACCGCTTTTCTTTAAGCAATGCATTGGCGAACTGGAGAAGTCCTCGCTCTCCAATCTGAACCCTTTTAATACTGGGTTTCCAGTCAGCCAAAATTCCCTCCCCAAACTGACCAAATGTTAATCATGATGCGTTACTTTTGTTTCCTAATTAACCAAACTAAGGTTGGTAAATCTTGATCGACCTACTGGTAAACCTAGGTTTTTAAAGTATTATCTGTCAACAAGGACTATTTCAGCGCTGGGTTTGTTGACGCGCAAAATCCGTTTGATAAGTTGCGAAATTGCGGCGCACCATTTGTTGAAGCGCGTATATTGGGATCCAGTATTACTGGAAGGGGTGAACTGTGGGGAGAGAATTCCGTTGTGTCGGCTTATGTCCGGCAGCGTTCGGTCATGCTGGATCCGCGATCGCAACATCGCGGGCGGGTGGTATCGGTGTATTGGATCTCCAGTTTTGTCCCGATGCAGCGGCTGTTGATCAATCAATTAATTCAATCCTGGAGACGAGGACCGGTGATATTGGGCTCCGCGTTTCTCGTTCAAATTTAGAGCAATTACGCGCTTTTGCCCAACGGATGGAGAATTCTGAGTTTTGGTTGATCCTTGCTGATCAGTATACAGTCGATTTTGTTCTCGATCGACGAGCTGAATTCTCACACGCAAGGATCTTGGTGGAGATCAGTAACGTTGCGCAATTAACGTGGGTGGGAGATGCCGAAGATGTTTCGCTCATAGCGCGCGGCAATGAAGCTGGCGGTTGGGTCGGTGACGATTCAACATTTATTCTCTTGCAGAAGCTTCTGCGAAATCAGTCGAGACCCGTATTCGTGCAAGGTGCAAGTGGTCCCCACGCCGCGGCAGCGGCTTGGACAGCCGGCGCTGCGGGGGTCATACTAGACGATCAGCTTTTATTGATGCCGGAAAGCGATGTCCCATTGGGTATTCGCCGGCAAATTGAGCTTTGCAGTGGAACCGATACATTATTAGTGGGGGAGCGTGTTGGCGCGCCTTTACGCGTTATCTCGCGTCCTGGTTTTGCTGCGGCGGACCGCCTTTCTGAATTAAGTAAGGCTGCCGAGGCGGATGGTTGGCCGGAAGATGAATGGCGCCAGAAAGCTGAAGAGCATATTGGTTGGGCCAACTCGAACAAGACCGCATGGCCGATCGGTCAAAACCTGCAAATCGCAAAATCACTCCGCGATGAATTCAAGACCACAGGTCGATTGGTCCAGGCGATGGTATCCCAGGGACCAAGGAACCTTGAGATTGTACGAAGAGAGCGTCCTCTTTCAGCGGGATCCTCTCTCGCTCAGTCGCATGGTCTGAAATATCCCATTTTCCAAGGACCAATGACGCGGGTCTCGGATAACGCAGCATTCTCTCAAGCGGTTTCTCGCGCTGGGGGCATGCCGTTTTTGGCCCTTGCGTTAATGTCTGGCGAGCAATCTCTTGCGCTCTTGGAGACGGCGCAGACATTGAATAAGGGCCGGCCGTGGGGGGCTGGCATTCTCGGTTTCATTCCAAAGGAGCTTCGGGATAAGCAAACTGAAGCAATTCTTAAAGTGAAACCACCGTTGGCTGTGATTGCTGGCGGGCGCCCCGACCAGGCGGAAGTTTTCGAAAAAGAAGGCATCGCCACTTATCTCCATGTGCCAAGTCCGGACCTTCTTAAAATGTTTATCGATCAGGGTGGTCGACGGTTTATTTTTGAGGGCCGAGAATGCGGTGGCCATGTTGGGCCGCTGGGCAGCTTTGTTTTATGGGAAGCGCAAATACGCGTTCTTCTCGAAAAGATAACACCAAGCAACGCCGAGGAATTCCATATTGTCTTCGCTGGCGGCATCAGTGACGCCGCATCGGCGGCGCTTGTGGCGTCTTTTGCCGCCCCCTTAGTTGAGCGCGGCATTCGAATTGGAGTTCTGATGGGGAGCGCCTATCTCCTAACCCGCGAAATTGTCGAAACTGGCGCTGTTGTGCCTGAATTTCAGCAACAAGCGGTTGAATGCAAGGAAACGATTTCTTTAGAGTCGGGGCCGGGGCACGCCTCCCGTTGCGCGATCACGCCATTCGCCCATGAATTTTATCGCGTCCGTCGCGAACTTTTAAAAGCGGGTGCCTCCGGCGATGAAATCCGCGAAAAGCTTGAAGATCTAAACCTCGGCCGGTTGCGCATGGCGTCGAAGGGTAAAGATCGCAAGGGCGCGGACATTATTGATATTGATAAAGAAACCCAGTTGTCTCAGGGCATGTATATGATTGGACAGGCGGCAACGCTCTGCGACGATGTTCGATCAGTACAAGATTTGCACGAGGAGATTTCGCTGGGAGCGACTGCCCTCCTCGAAGATGCCCAGCAGCGTGAAGAGGCGGCAGCCGCTGATCCGAAGCCCGTGGATATCGCAATAATTGGGATTGGAACATTATTACCAAAGGCGACGTCTCGGCACGAATACTGGAAAAATATTCTTACAAAGACGAATGCGATCACCGAGATTCCAAAAGATCGTTTTGATTGGACGCTCTATTTCGACGAAGATCGCAAGGCGAAGGACAAGATTTACTCAAAATGGGGAGGTTTCCTCGACGAAATACCATTTGACCCCATGAAATATGGTATTCCGCCGAATTCCTTAAAGTCTATTGATCCGTTGCAATTGCTAACCCTTGAGGTCGTTAGCCAAGCGATTGATGACGCCGGATATAGTGACGGTAATTACGATCGTGAGAACACATCAATTGTTCTGGGGGCGAGCGGTGGTCTCGGCGATATTGGTCTTCAATATGGTGTTCGGGCCGAGATGCCGCGCATTGTTGAAGGTATTGTTGATACCGACTTTGATCGCCTCCCTGAGTGGAGTGAAGAATCGTTTGCGGGCTGTCTACCCAATGTGGCAGCAGGACGGGTTGCAAACCGCCTTGATTTTGGTGGCCTTAATTTCACGATTGATGCGGCTTGTGCTTCGTCACTTGCAGCGCTTAATGTGGCGGTGAACGAGCTGGCATCCGGCCGGTCTAACATTGCCATTGCAGGCGGGATCGACACCGTTCAAAGCCCTTTTTCGTATATGTGCTTTGCAAAAACGTCTGCTTTGTCGCCAACGGGTGAGCCGCGCACGTTTGATGAGACCAGCGATGGCATCGTTATTTCTGAAGGGATGGCCGCTGTTGTTTTGAAGCGGGTGGACGATGCGCAACGCGATGGAGATCGCATTTATGCGGTCATCAAAGCGGTGGCAGGGTCCAGTGACGGCAAAGCGCTAGGTTTGACCGCGCCACTTCCTGCTGGTCAAAAACGCGCTCTCAATCGCGCGTATGAAAAAGCCGGGTTCGAGCCAAATACGGTTGGTCTGATCGAGGCGCATGGCACCGGTACCGCTGTTGGCGATCGGGCTGAAGCAGAAACAATCGTTGATTCTTTAAAAGCGTTTAGCACCGATCCGAAGAGTTGCGCTGTCGGCTCGGTGAAAACAATCCTTGGTCATACAAAAGGGACGGCTGGGATCGCTGGGCTCATTAAGTTAGCCCTCTCCTTGCACCATAAAGTTCTGCCGCCGCATCATGGTGTGAAGCAGCCGATTGCGCCTATCGCTGACGATGAGAGCCCGGTCTATCTGCTAGATGAGCCGCGTCCATGGTTGCGTCCTCCCTCCCATCCGCGCCGCGGCGGCTCAAGTGCTTTTGGTTTTGGCGGAACAAATTTTCATGCGGTTCTTGAGGAGTATACGGATGAATACCGTGCCGATGCTCAGCCAGCGGGCGCCGATGAATGGCCTTGTGAGTTATTTGTATTTCGAGGATTCGACAAGGCAGACCTTGAGCGACAAATAGCATCCGTTCGCGATGCCTTAAATGCTGGCGCAACAATGCGTTTGGTTGATCTCGCTTATTCATTGGCTCTAAAAGCTGATGCGGTCGGCCAAGCGCCCTTCGCCGCCAGCGTCGTGGCGGATAGTCTGGACGCACTCAATCGGGAATTGAGTTTAATCCTTGAAGACCTGCATGGAACGCCAAGAAAAACACTGCCGCCATACACGTCATTATCGTTGGGCGATGGCGTGCAGGACGGAAGCATCGCATTTCTATTCCCAGGTCAAGGCGCGCAATATCCCAATATGGCACGGGAAGCCGCCGTTTATTTGCCGTCTTTGCGCGCTGCGATCGAGGATGCTGATCAAGCACTGAATGGACGTCGCTCACGGCTCCTGTCGCAATATATCTATCCGCCTGCAGCCTTTAACGACGAGACGTCGAACGATCAGCAAAAAGCACTGACCGATACCAAAGTGGCGCAGCCTGCCATTGGTGCTATCAGCCTCGGCTTTGCTGATTTTGCAAATCAAATTGGCCTCGAAGCGTCGATGATGGCCGGGCATAGTTACGGTGAGCTTACAGCTTTGCATGTGGCTGGGTGCATGTCTCGGGAGGATTTCTTTAACCTATCGAGTCTGCGCGGCGAGGTCATGGCGCAGGCTTGTGACGCTGAGACCAAGGGGGCCATGGCTGTCGCGCGTGGTGAGCGCGATGAGATCGAACGGATCATTAGTCAGCATCCGGATTTGGTGATTGCAAACCACAATAGTCATGAGCAAACCGTTTTCTCCGGGCCGAGTGATGCCGTTGAAGAATATGTTGGAACGCTGATACGTGATGGCATTAAAGCGCAGCTTCTTCCGGTTGCTGGTGCGTTCCACTCGCCACTTATGGCACCAATAAAATCGTCGCTTGATGACGGCATCAATGCAGTCGGGTTCCATCAACAAAATGCTGTTGTTTACAGCAATACAACGGGCGGTGAATATCCAGCAGACGCTGACGAGAAGAAGGGAATTTTACGAGAGCATCTTCTCAATTCAGTGGAGTTCGTCAAGCAGATAGAGAACATGTACGCGGCCGGCGCACGGGTTTTTGTTGAGCTTGGTCCGAAGTCAATTTTGTCAGGTCTCACCTCGTCAATCCTTAAAGATCGCGCGTTTCTCAGCGTCTCCTTTGATGGTAGCGGCATGAGAGGCGTTTTGAGTAGCGTTGGAAAGATCAGTGTCAATACGAAAGCAACTTTGACGCTCGCACAACTCTTTGAGGGGCGTGCGGTAAGTGAGCTTAATCTCTCTCGTCTTGCGAAAGTTACCATCAAGCAAGAGCTCACGCCAACAACTTGGTTTCTAAGTGGTGGGTGTGTTAGGCAACAAAGTGACATCGAGCGAAAATCTGGGCGAATCCCAATGCTATCGTCCAATGATGTGGAGGCCGCTGCCAAAGCGCGTAAACAGGCTCAGCAAAATGGTCTTAATGCCGCTATATCAAACGGACACGCTTATCCCAATGGAAACGCCAATGGAGAGGCTGATAGGCTGGCTGGCGGTGACCTTTCCGGACAAACCAATGACCATACAAATGACCACACAAATGGGCATGCTAATGGACACGTAACGGCATCTGCATCGAATGGGTCGGCGAATGGCCATGCTGATCGTCAAAATGGCGCTGCTTATAGTAATGGACTGGTTTCTAATGGTAAGGGGATGGGGCACGGTTTCCATGGGAATGGATCATCCCCATTGCCGCTGAACCAAGGACTGCCAGCCAATCCGATGTATACGGCAGCTGCAGCACCTTCTGGCGCTTTCGACGTTGTCATGGCGTATCAACAAACCATGCGCCAATTTATTTCCGTCCAGGAACAGATAATGACCAGCTATCTGTCCGGGGGTGCAGGGCAAAATGTTCCAGTGAATGGCGCTGCTTTTATGCCACCACCGTCGATGCCGCTAGAGGCGTTGCAGGTTGAGCCGGACGCTTCTCATGCAACACAGCCGGATGCGACTGCACATCAGATACCGGCGCCTCAAGTGCCGCCCCTTCAAATTCCAGTCGAGCAAGTCCCTGATACACCTTCTGTAAATGCGCCCGCCATTTCAGCGCCTGACCCATCAAAAGAACCGAAATCGAATGGTGCTAACTTAAGCCGCGATGCGTTGACGGCGTTACTTCTGGACCAGGTGAGTGAACGCACCGGTTATCCGTCCGATATGCTGGGTCTTGATCAGGATATCGAAGCCGAACTTGGTATTGACTCGATCAAGCGTGTGGAAATCCTCGGTGCTTTGCAGGAGGAATTGCCAGCCTCGTTAACCGCTCAGTTTAAGGAGGAAATGGAAACGCTCACCCGGGTTAAGACCCTCAATGGCTTGATCGATCATTTAATGGCAAATGCTCCATCGACTTCTTCGGGTGTGCAATCGACTGACATGGTGCGGTCGCAAACGACCTCATCAGCTGATGCGGCGCTAAGCCGCGAAGCATTAACAGCGTTGCTGCTCGAACAGGTCAGCGAACGCACCGGCTATCCGTCAGATATGCTGGGGCTTGATCAAGATATCGAGGCAGAGCTTGGTATCGACTCGATCAAGCGTGTGGAAATCCTCGGTGCTTTGCAGGAAGAATTGCCAGCCTCGTTAACCGCTCAGTTTAAAGAGGAAATGGAAACACTCACCCGCGTTAAGACCCTCAATGGCTTGATCGATCATTTAATGGCAAATGCCCCGTCAGTATCATCGGAGGCTCCAGCCGTTGGGGCATCGTCTGCGCAATCGGCGTCATCAGATGATCCAGAGTTAGACCGCGAAGCATTAACGGCGTTACTACTTGACCAGGTGAGTGAACGCACCGGTTATCCGTCCGATATGTTGGGTCTTGATCAGGATATCGAGGCCGAACTTGGTATTGACTCGATCAAGCGTGTGGAAATCCTCGGTGCTTTGCAGGAAGAGCTACCCGCCTCGTTAACCGCTCAGTTTAAAGAGGAAATGGAGACGCTCACCCGTGTGAAGACCCTTAACGGTTTGATTGATAATCTGATGACAAGCGCGTCATCGAGCGTCGGACCTAAATCAGCAAATTCAGACTCAGCGGACGCAAATGGAATTGACCCAAACCCGCTCCCTGAGACTGCGAATAGGGCCGCGCCCGAGCATCTCGTTCGCTTGCCACGCTATCGTATGGTTGCCGTTCAATCGGATCTTGATGCGTCTACGACCCTCAATATTTCTGGATCGTTTATCATCACGCAGGATGAACTTGGTGTAGCAAAGCTTGTCGCGCAAAAGCTGGAAGATCTTGGGGCTTCATGCATTATTCTTGACAGCGGTATCTTGTCCGATCCTGGCCGAGTGCAGGAATGGATTGAAAGTAGGCGCACTGCCTTGGAAAACCCCAGCGGTATCATTCACCTGGCATCACTTCGTCCTGCATCTGATCAAAACGATCTAGCGGCGTGGAAGGATGACGCGGCCCGTGATGTTAAATCATTCTGGGCTTTGTTGAATGGTCTCGGCGAGGATTTGATCCGCGCCACAATCCGCGCCAATGCTTGGGTTATTGCGGCCTCACGGATTGATGGGGCATTCGGTCGGTCGGAAGTCAGTGCGACTTCATCCCCTACCGCAGGGGGCGCGCTTGGTCTGGTAAAGACCGCGCGAGCGGAGTGGCGTGATCTCAACGCAAAAGGAATTGATTTCGCTAATGATATGTCAGCGCAAGACATTGCCGCTTCGATTATCGCGGAAATGAGACAGCCCTCTGATGACGTTGAGATTGGTTACGTGTCAGCCAATGACCGATACGCTTTCAGAACGCAAGTGTGTGCGTATAATGAGGGGCGCCAGGGTATCAAGATTGAACCCGATTGGGTTGTACTGATTACTGGCGGGGCGCGGGGGATTACTGCGCAGATCGCCGAGGCTATTGCTGTTGACGGCGCTCGCTTTATTCTCGCTGGGCGGACACGAATTTCCGATAGGGAAGATCCAACGACCGCTATCTTGTCCGATGTATCGTCCTTACGGCGAGGATTATTGGATGCGGCAAAAGCAGCGGGCCAAAAGCCAACCCCGACGGAAATCGAACGCCAGGTGCGCCGTGTCATGGCAGAGCGAGAAATCCGTGACAACATCGAGCGGCTAGCGTCTCTTGGTGTTAAAGTGGAGTATCGCGCGGTTGACGTCAGTGATGAGGCAAGTTTCTCCGGTTTAATAAACCAGCTCTATACGGAATATGGGCGTATTGATGCGGTTATTCACGGTGCCGGAGTGATTGAAGATCGGCTCATTATCGATAAAACTTTAGAATCTTTTGACCGCGTTTTTGACACCAAATGTGTGAGCGCTCATATTTTGAGTACAGCTCTTCGCCCTGACTCATTGAAGTTTCTTGCGTTTTTTACCTCCGTTGCAGGTCGATATGGTAATCGCGGGCAGGGTGATTATGCTGCGGCCAATGAAACGCTCAATCGTCTTGCATGGCAACTTCATAAGCAATGGTCTGGTGTACGGGTCGTCGGCGTTAATTGGGGGCCGTGGAATTCCTCCGGCATGGTGAGCGATGAGGTCAAACGTCAGTTTGCAAAGCAAGGTCTGGAACCCATAGAAATTGCGGATGGGCGGCAGTTTTTCGTAGATGAAATGCGGTTTGGGCACCTTGGTGATGTGGAAGTCGTTGCTGGTGTGGGACCATGGGGACGCGAAGCGTTACCAGATGCTGTGGCGGCGGCTGATCAGAGCAAGAGGGAACATCGTTCGAAATTGAATGGTTCTGCCAATCGGGCGACGACAAAAAAACCGCTCTTCGAAACCAGAAGACTTGAATCGAAAGATGGTTTTTTAAATTTTGAACACACGGTGACCCTCGATTTTCATCAGTATCTTGATGACCACCGACTTGATGCGACACCGGTCATGCCCGCCGCTGCCGCTGCTGAATGGATGGCGCAAATTGCAAATGATGCTTGGCCTGACTGGCGGGTCTCGCAAATATCAGATCTGCGCGTGCTGAAAGGTCTAAGGCTTGACGGATCGGCACCAAAGACAGTGGTTTTTAAAGCGCGGGCCTCAAGCCACGCTGACCCTAGTGAGATGAAAGCCACGCTTATGATTGGGGCTTCAGATTCGCCGCAGAATTTTTATAAATGTGGCGTCACACTTGTTTCGAATGAACGTGACGACAGTGATCCATCAATGATGCCATTAATGAATGGTGATGCGGTCGACGTCGCCGAAGCTTACCAAAAGTTTCTTTTTCACGGACCAAGGTTCCAACTATTGCGGACGATCAGGCGTCTGGACCGCGAGGGGATTGATGCCGAAGTCGTACCGAGTAAACCCTCGCAATGGTTGAATGGTGCCAGCGAAAGTAATTACGCTGTCGAAAGTGATACCCGTAGCTGGTTGTTTGATCCCGGATTGGTCGACGCAGCATTGCAGTCTGTTTTAATCTGGGCACGTAAGCGTCTAGATATCACGCCTTTGCCCGCGAGTTTTGGTTCTTTACGCCGCTTTGATGATCGCGCGATTGATGAACCGCTTGACCTGCGCTGCCGCATTCGTCCGGATGCCACTGAGACGAAAATTTGTTTTGATGCCCAGTTTATTGATCACAGCGGAAAGGTCCGCCTGTCGATGAATAACATCGAAGTTACCGGCTCAAAGGCACTCAACAGGCTGGGGGGAGCCGGATAATGTCATCCGACCCTCTCGATATTGCTATTGTCGGGATGTCAGCGACATTTGCTGGTGCGGACGATGTTCAGTCATTCTGGCAGAATATCGTCGATGGTACCGATTGCCTGAGCGAAGCGCCGGACGGATGGGGCGATGCCTATTACGATCCTCAGTCATCAGATGTATCCCGAATTTATACAAAGATGGGCGGCTTTGTTGATCGCGATGCGCTTTTTGATCCGTCAGAATTTGGCATCATGCCAAACACGGTGCCGTCCGCAGATCCTGACCATTTTATCGGGCTGAAGCTTGCCAAGGATGCGTTGGACGATGCCGGTTATGGTGCGCCTGAAGAGGATCATGAAAGAACCGGTATTATTCTGGGGCGGGCAACCTATCCCAATCGTGGCTATGGCACACTGGTGCAACATGGACAAACCGTTGACCAGGTGCTTGGTCTACTGAAGGAACTGCATCCTGACCTTGAAGATGATCTGATGACGCAGATCCGTGATGGTCTTGTGGATAGTTTGCCAGCGCTTGGCCCCGAAATGATGCCTAATATGGTGCCAAACGTCTTGAGTGGCCGTATCGCCAATCGTCTAAATCTCATGGGTCCGAATTATCTGATTGATGCGGCGTGTGCGTCGACTTTGCTTGCATTGGAAGCGGCGTCGCGAGAATTGACCGCCAAAAATTGTGACATGATGATTGCTGGTGGTCTACATTTGATCGTTTCGCCACAACACTTCATGTTGTTCAGTCAACTGAACGGACTTTCAAAGTCAAAACTCAGCCCGTTTGGTGCAAGCGCGGACGGCACGCTTTTGGGCGAGGGTGTTGGTCTTTTCGTGTTGAAGAGATTAAGGGATGCTGAGCGCGACGGCGATCGTATTTACGCCGTCGTTAAAGGGTTTGGTAGTTCAAGTGACGGTCGTGCGGTTGGTTTATTGGCACCGCGTTATGAGGGACAGCGACTGGCGCTACAGCGCGCGTATGACAATGACACATTTGATCCTTCCAGCGTAGAGCTTATCGAAGCCCATGGCACGGGGATGCCGCTGGGGGACCAAACAGAAATTGCAACGCTCAAATCAATTTTTGGTGATCGTGGCGATGACCTTCCAACGCGTGCGATCGGCTCGGTCAAATCCATGATTGGTCATTGTTTGCCGGCCGCGGGTGCAGCCGGATTGATCAAAACCGCATTGGCCCTTCATAATAAAGTCTTGCCACCAACGATTTGTTCCGACGTCAACGCTGAAATCGGGATCGAAGAAACAAGCTGTTACGTTAATACCAATCTTCGCCCATGGATACATGGTGAAACAGATCATCCACGACGGGCGGCGGTAAACGCTTTCGGATTTGGTGGTATCAACGCACACATTCTTGTTGAGGAATATGCTGGCGCAACCACACTTACGCACAAAAAATGGCCCGGCGAATTGATTGTATTATCAGCCGATAGTCGTGCCGAGCTTTTGGATGAGATCACTTCACTCGCTCATTGGTATTCTGAGCAAGTTTGCGTTTCATTGGCGGACCTCAGTTATACGCTCGCGCAAAAGCCGATGAAGCGTGTTCGCCTTGCGATTACGGTGAAGAGCGAAACTCAATTTACAAAGCAACTCGATACCGTCCAGAAAGCCCTCAAAAAAGATGGCCCTGTTCGGGTATCGTCTCGGGCAGGGTTATTTTTCGGTGATGGTGAAAACGAAGAATCGACCGGTAAGGTTGCGTTCCTTTTTCCGGGTGAGGGGGGGCAGCATCATGATATGTTATCTGACCTTTGTGCACATATCCCAGCGGCCAGAAATTGGTTTGATATTCTAGACCGATCACTTAGTGATGAATGTCCGATCAAACCGAGCTCGATTATCTTTCCGCCGCCGACGACCTTGAATGACGATGACCGTAAACGTGTCGCTGATCAGCTATTCAGTATGGAGATCGCATCTGCTACAGTTTTTACTGCGAGCATGGCCATTTATGATTTTTTAAATCGCCTGGGTGTGCCAAGTGATATGATGATCGGCCATAGCACCGGTGAGGGGGCTGCGCTTGTAGCATCAGGCACTATATCCCACAAAGATGAAAAGAGCGTTGGCGCAGGTATTTTGAATTTTTATAAGGCGCACAATAAAATTGTTGAATCCGGTGTTGTGCCGCGTGGTGGGCTTCTGACGGTTGGCGGCGTCGATCCGAAGTCTATTATTGATATGGTTGATCAATCAGAAGGGCGTCTTCATCTCGCGCTTGATAATTGCCCAAACCAGGCTGTGCTTTATGGGTCTTCGGATGATATTGGGGCAGCCGCAGAGCGTCTCAAAGAATTGGGTGGCATATGTGTATCACTGCCGTTTGACCGCGGTTTCCACACAGCGCTTTGCAACGGCGCAGACCCATATGTTAGGACTGTATATAACGATCTCGACGTGACGTCACCGATGTGTTCAGTATACAGCTGTGTGACGGCAGACCGCTTTCCCTCTGATGCAGCCGGTATTCGGGACCTTGCCAGCCAGCAGATTTATAGCCGTGTCCGGTTCCGCGAAACCGTACAACGGATGTATGATGACGGCGCCCGCATCTTTATTGAGGTTGGCCCCGGCGGGAGCCTTACAGGGTTTGTTCGCGACTCTCTTCATGGAAAAAAATGCCAAGCAATGGCAACGGCTATTGAGGGTCGGCCGGTCTTACCGCAAATCCTCAATGTGGTGGGGCAGATGTTTGCTCATGGTGTGCCGCTCAATCTTGATGAGCTGTTTGCCTACCGCCCCGTCAAAGCGTTGAAACTGTTTGAGACGGCTGGCACCAAGAAACCGCTTCAGTCAAAAATTGAGCTGGATATTCCACTCATGTCTTTGCCGCCGGAAACGGTTGAGGCTTTTCGTCGTCGGACGTCACAGCTGGATCACTATCCCCCTTCTCCTGCCGAAACTACCGATGAAGTCGCGGCACCTTCTCTTGTTCATTCGAGCTCGAATGAGACGCGAGCTGAACAAACCACGCGTCAGTCCGCGCCAACACCTAAACCGACACAACAGGCTGGAACAAATCCGGTTGTTGCGGATCCGCGGGCGCAGGCAATGCACGCACATTTTGATGTAATGAACGAGTTTTTGTCGAGCCAAGCGCGTATTTTCTCGTTAATGGGGTTGGGGCCTAACGGTCATGTGGTGCCTGATCAAGCGGTTGCTGACCAAGGCACCCCACCATCAGTTCAACGCACGGAACAGTTTCAGTTGTTAGGTGGCGAAGGAACCGCAACGAAACATGGTCATGTTTGGAATCGACGTTTGACAGTGGATGATTATGCTTTTGTTCGTGATCATACTATTGGCTGTCCACCGTCAGATTTGACCCAAGACTTGTTAGCTTTGCCAGTAATACCATTCTCCGTGAGTATGGAAATCGTTGCCGAGGCGGCAAAAGCGTTTTGTGGCGAGGCTAAGGTAGTCACTCGTCTAACCGATTGTCGGGGGTATCGCTGGCTCGCTTTTGATGAAGGCGATTTATCCCTTCAGATAAAGGCTGAACCCTTGCCCACTGCAGTGTCTGGTGATGAGGTGAGTGTTCGTGTGCGAATATTTGAGCTATCTCAGGTAAATGGAAGAGCGACGCAATTCCTCGCGTTTGAAGGGGTTGCGCATTTGAAAGCTGCATATCCAGATGCGCCTCTAGCGGGTGATCGCCATACAGAAGCATTCTACCGCACGAATTATGCACCAGATATGCTTTACGGTTATCCGCAGCCAGAGAATTTGCGATTTGCACCGATGTTCCATGGTCCCAAATTCCAGGCGGTGCGTAAAATTCATTGTTGGAATGCAAATGCAATTGATGCCGATCTCGTTGTGCCGCCGCGTATAGGTTTTTGCAGTGATTTAGGCGCATCCCCGCATTTTGAAACAGACCCGGTTATTGTCGATGCGGCGAGCCACCTTATCGCCTATTGGGCTGGGGAGCGTTTTGGTGTCGACCTCAGTTCATTCCCTTTTGCCGCATTAGACTATCGTCAGTATGCACCAGTACCGAATGCCGGTGAGGTGATTAGATGCCGTGTTAATATCGATGTCAAAACTGCTGATGGCAGGCCAACGGCATTTGAAGTGCTGGATAAACGGGGTGAGCTTATCAAGCGGATGCCCTGTGCAGGAGAGCCAAAATATCCAAACCCTCCAAGTTATGATTTTTGTCGGCTTGATCCGTCAGACGCCGTAATTAGTGCAGACTTTGAGTTCGTGAATGATCGGGGCGAAATTATCGCGACGCTGTCTGGCTGGCAGGATAGGTATTTCACGATGCCCCATCGTTTTTATCGTTGTCGACTATGGCCTCAAACGGAATTCTTTTCCGAGCCCTGGATGCAACAGGAAACTGGTGCGGTCTGTCGCAGAATTAATGATGAAGCAAACGAATTCCTTGAAGACGCTTGGGGAATTTGGAAGCGCGTTCTCGCCAGTTTGGTGCTTTCTGCGCGGGAGCGAACGGCTTGGTACGATCTCCCGGCCAAAGGTGGTCGCCGATCGGAATGGTTGCTTGGCCGGATTGCCTCGAAGGATGCTGTACGGCAGTGGGCAGCCCAGAAATATAATTTACAACTTGCACCAGCCGACGTAGAAATTCTTCCTGATCAACTTGGTCGGCCTACGGTTAACTGTGGAGCCCTTAGCGAACTAAGGGATATCCCCGTGGTTTCTATTACGCATAGTAAAGGGCGTATCGTTGCGGCTGCATCGAACGCTGGCGAACCGCTCGGAATTGACCTTTCGCGATTTGAGGATTCCCGCGGTACAGAATTGTTGCAAAAGAGTTTCTCAGTAGACGAGCTTTCTCTTTTGGATGCGGTCGGACCTAGTAAACGGAGCCATGGATTGCTAGCTTTATGGAGTGCGAAAGAAGCAGCGGCTAAAGCCCTTGGGAAGGGGCTTGGCGGCGAACCGCGCAACTGGCTGGTAAAGGATTACTCCAAAAATGATGGGTGGGCGACGGTTAACCATGCCGACACGTCCTACCATGTCAAGGTTTGGCCGATTGACGATGAAATATTTGCCCTGTGCCAAAAGGTTGGCGTTGCGCATTAACAAGGCTTTAAAATCGAGGCCTGGGGAGTATACCGAATGAATGAACGAGCAAGTAATGTGTCTGGCGCGGCTATTGCGAAACTGGCTGTGGCGAAGTCGGATACGAAACCAATACAGGCCAGAATTATAAAGATCATCGCGGATATGGTGCAGGATTGGGGCGTTGATGCAGAATCGATTACGTCCGGAACCGGCCTTGTCGCTGATCTGGAATTCGTTTCTGTGGATATCATTCACCTCGTCGTTGCAATCGAAGAAGACTTTGAGCGTCCTAAAATGGGGTTCGAAGAACTCTTGATGAACGACGGTCAATATGTTGAT
Source organism: Pseudomonadota bacterium (assembly GCA_039025235.1). Taxonomy (GTDB): domain Bacteria; phylum Pseudomonadota; class Alphaproteobacteria; order Caulobacterales; family Parvularculaceae; genus MED-G105. Next base: position 17,412 of record JBCCOS010000020.1, on the reverse strand, counting down.
GAGGTGACGATTGAGCAATTAGCAAATTTTGTTGCTTCTAAATTTTAAGGTGGGTGGGATATGACAACAACTCTTTTTATTGGGCTCGACGGTGCAACTTTTACCGTTCTTGACGACCTAACAACGCCGGACAAAAACGGTGAGGTCGTTATGCCCTTCATGCGAAAAATCTATGAGAATGGGGTGCGCAGCAAGCTTTTGTCTACGCCCAATCCTCTAACGCCACCGTCGTGGGTTTCGATCATGACGGGGCGTTCGCCTGGTCACCACGGCATACTTGATTTTCTGCGCGCAGATGAACGTGATGGTGAAATTTATTTCACACTTCCTGATGCTCGTGACGTTCGTAACGAAATGATCTGGTCGATCGCAACTCGCCAAGACAAATCGGTTGTGTCACTGAATTTCCCAATCACGGCACCGCCTAAAGAAATAAATGGATCGCTTGTACCAGGCTTCGTCCCATGGCGGCATTTGCGTCGAAATGTGACGCCTGCTGATCTATTTGATCGACTGAAGAAAATGCCGGGCTTTGAACCCAAAGAATTGGCATGGGACTTTGAGCAGGAATCCAAAGCCGTTCAGGAACTTTCAGAGCAAGATACCGAAAACTGGGTGACCTATCATACCACACGAGAGCGCCAATGGTTCCAGATCGCAGAGAAATTGCTCGTCGAAGATGAGCCAGACCTGATGGCTGTGATGTTTGATGGCACAGACAAAATTCAACACCAGGCTTGGCAATTCCTCGATCCTGAGCTTGTGGATAATGACCAGTCAGATTGGGCCAAACGCATGATTGGCCATTGTAAGGAGTATTTCCAAGAGCTCGATGCTGCGATTGAAAAACTGGTCAATCTCGCGGGTCCAGATGCGCAGGTATTTCTTGCGTCAGACCACGGATTTGCAGGTTCAATTATCCAGGTAAAGATTAATGCTATTCTTTGTGAGCTTGGTTATCTTGGATGGAAAGAGGCAGACGACAGTGCGTCGGGTGCACGGCGTGAAAAAGCATGGTTTGCTAACTTGGATTGGAAGAAGACCATTGCGTATTGTCAGACCCCATCCAGTAACGGAATAACCATTAGAATTGCTTCGCGTCCTGGCATGCCGGGTGTTAAGCCAAGCGAGTATGAGGCGTTCCGTGATAAGTTAATTCAGGACCTATACACAATTACAGACGACGAGGGAAAACCCGTATTCACCAATATTCAAAAGCGCGAGGATGCATACCCGGGACCGTGTATGCGTGAAGCGCCGGACCTTCTCTTGGAACTGAGTGATTTTGGTTTTGTATCGATTACCGACGGTCCAACGGTCGAAAAGCGACCAATACCACTCGGCACCCACCATCCCGAAGGCATTTTTATGGGATATGGTAAAGGGTTTGAGAAGAATAAGTTTGCTGATTCCTGTTATGTTTGGGATATTCCAGCGATGCTTCTGCACAGCATGGGCTTACCCGTACCAAAAGACTTTGAAGGGGCTGTCCCATCTCAAATGTTCACGCCTGAATTCTTAGCGGCCAACCCAGTTGTTACAGGACCCGAAACGGAAAGCGTCGATGACAATAGCGCTAAGGATGAGAAAATGAGTAAGGAAGAACAGGAAAATCTTCTCAAACAGCTCGAGTTGCTCGGTTATATGGAATAGCGATGCCGCGTCTTGAGGTTCCTGGCGGCCATATCAACTATCTGATGCTTGAGCGGGCTGCAGCGCGGCCCGCCCGTGAGGCTATCGTATTTGTGCATGGCATGGCATCGAGCCTCGCATTTTGGAACCTTAAGCTAACGCAGAATCTCGCGGATTATTACTCGGTTTTTGTGGTTGATTTGCGTGGGCATGGCCGAAGTTCGATCCCTGATAAAGGATATCGTCCCGGCGATCTAGCGGGAGATATCACAAGGCTCCTTGACCATCATAGCATTCCATCGGCTCACATCATCGCACACAGTTTCGGTGGTTGTGTTGCGCTTAAGGTGGCGGATCAACATCCGAAAGTGGTTTCAAGCCTAACGATCATTGATACGCGGCTCCGCAGTATTCAACCAACAATCGATTTTTCGAAATGGTCCTATTGGCCCGTTTACAAAAAAAGCCTTGAGGATGCGGGTGTTATTGGCTTCGAGGCGGCGGGCGAGCTTGGCGCTGCAATGTTTACAGAGATGGCTAAGCTGCGCCTGGAAAACTCTGATCAATTCGAACGTTTGAGTGGGGCGATGATTATCCCGTTCGCAGGGATCGGCGGTGCTAATAGTGCGCGGCGATGGTTAAAACTCATCGACGAGACCTCATTTTTGGAAGAGTACAAGGCCGAGGATGCTTTAGAAGAAAGCCTTTTAGGTCGGTTAGACGTTCCTACATTATTACTGTACGGAGAGTATTCGCAAGCGCTGCCGAGTGCAGAGGCCTTGGCGGAGAAGCTGGCAACTGCGACGCTTTGCATTGTGGAAAAAGCAGGCCATTTCTTCCCTCTTGTTCGGCCAGATACCGTGAATGGCGCAGTTTTTGAATTTCTTGAACAGTGTTCCGCGCGCCAGCAGGCCGCCGCTTATTGATGTGCATATTGGTACAACGCATCAGATTAAGGTTAGAGCTGCGGGCGTATGTTAGAAGCAGACCAAAATAATCCGGGGCAACAAGGAAGTGGATCACCCTCTGGCCGCTTGCTAACGCAAGACAAATTCTTGCCGCTTTCAATGCGTGGTTTTGGTGACGCTTGGAATGCCTATTTGCACGGCATGACCTGGTTTGAAAACAAGCTCTATTGCGGGACTTTTCGGGCTAATTTTTGTTTTCTTCGGGTGCGAAAAATTGGTCGACCCACATGGAAACGCTGGCCGATCAATTGTCCTGACGGCAGTCCTCTTGAAACATTGGATTGTAGAGCTCAGATCTGGCAATTCAATCCGCTTACAGCGGAATGGAAAAACGTTTATCGGGCGCCAATTGTCAAAGGAAAGCACGGGAAAGATATCGCGCGCGAGGTCGCCTATCGCGGTATGGTCACATTCCAAGGGAAGAGCGATTCCAAGCCCGTGCTTTATGCGACGCCATTCTGCACAACGCAAAGTCCAGGTCCGCAGTTTCTTCGATCGGAAGACGGAGAAAATTTTGAAACCTGTTCAGAGGCTGGCCTTGGATATGAAGGAATAAATTCTTTCAGAGCCCTCGTGATCTTCAAAGGTAAGATGTATACGTCGCCGATCGGGATGACGGGCAATATCGTAAATGCCTCACGATATCCGATTGTGTTTGAGAGTGAGGATCCAGCATCCGGTGATTGGCGAATGGTCAGTACACCAGGGTTTGGTGATCCGAATAATGCCGTTGTTTTTAACCTTCAGGTTTTAGGGGACTATTTATACGCTGGTACGATGAATGTCGTCACAGGTTTTCAAATTTGGAAGACCGATGCCGAAGGGCCGGCGCCATATCGCTGGACGAAAGTTATCGACTTTGGCGCTTATCGCGGCAAGTTTAATGAAGGGATTGCGGCCATGGCCGCATTCAAAGGCGCCCTTTATGTTGGCGCATCGATTCAAGATGGCGGCTATGATCGCATAAATAATATCGGCCCGGCTGGCGGTGAGGTAATTCGAATATTTCCTGATGATAGTTGGGAGCTCGTGATGGGGACGTCACGGCTAACGCCTGATGGACTGAAAACGCCGCTAAGTGATCTCTCCGCTGGATTTGACAGCATCTTTAACGGCTATATTTGGCGAATGGCTGTGCATGATGACCATCTTTATGTTGGTACCCTGAACTGGGCCAAATATCTTCATTATGTCAATCAAGATCTATGGCCTGACCACGTTAAGAAGATGGTTCTCGAATGGGGGTTGGATGGCATTATTGAAAAGCATGGTGGCTTTGACATTTGGGGAACGGGCGATGGTAAGAAGTTTAGCCCAGTAACCCTAAGTGGTTTTGATAACGCGTATAATTGCGGTGTTCGCCAACTTGTTTCGACGCCACTCGGTCTTTGCGTTGGTACTGTAAATCCGTTTGGTCCTGACATTTTGCGAGAGGATTGCGAGGGAGAAGAGTATGAACCAAATCCGCGTGGAGGCACGGAAGTTTGGCTCGGCGCCCAGGAGCATCCAAAAGTATTGCGTGACAGGCCATTGCAGGGTGTGTTGCCAGGTCAGCCTACAGACTTTAGGGCCTATCGATTACAAAAGTTGCCACCCGATGCCGGAAATGGCGTGAAACAGGACGCGGTCCCTGAGGAGCTTGACCCCAGCCGTTTCGAATTTACCAAGGCCCAGCTTGAAAAGCGCGCTTCTGTTATTGACTTGCGGGAGATGTTGAGTGAGCGATTTGCTGAGGCTGCCGGTTTGTTTGATTTAAAAGCAGCTTGTACAGAGCATTTGCCGAAGGACGGGCCAACTCTCGTAATGGGCAATAACCCTGCTATTCCTTTATTCGTTGGCGGGACATTCGTCGCAGCCCATGCGGTTTATACACTCGATGCCATTACCGACTTACGCAACGAGCCGGGCTGGATGATGACGCCGGTCAAATATTTTGAGCTCGCTGAACGAATGCAGAGCATGATCCCGCTGTTTGATAAGCTCGGATATTTCCCGGGTTCCGATTCAAATACCCAAAGGCTTCTTGAGATGGGAAAAGCGGTTCTTTGTTATCCGGAGGAAAAACCATCGCGTCCGCCCTATCGTATGCACCCGTTTTCATCGCGGTTTATAAAAATTGCCCATTCTGCTGGCGTGCCTATCACGCCTGTGGCGTTTCTTGGGACCCATGAAAGCCATCTTCTCGTTGAGCACGAAAACAAGAATATTCTTGTGAACAAACGCCGTCGGTTGAGAACAGATTATGTGATCGAGTTTCTACCACCGATCGATGTCGCGTCTGAGTTGAACGGAAAATCTTCAGATGAGGCATTCCAGAAAATCGCTGATGATGTAAGATCAAAGATCGAGGCCGTTATTGAGCGAGAGGCTGAGAAGCGACCGCTCATTACAGTTGCGCAACATTTGCAGCAGCGATCAATAAGCGTGTCGAAGGCCGAGGATGAAGGGTAAAATAAGGCGGTAATTTGGTTGGTGCGTCGCATTATTGACTTAACGTCGGCGCAGGATGTTTTTTCCAGAATGGCGACGCTCAAAAGGGCGTTAAACGAAGAGGCGGTGCGAAGATGAAATTTAATCAGACACATCCAATTGGACGCAAGCGATGCCAAGGCCGGAATACCGCGAAACTCTCATCCGTTGCTGGTGTCGTTGTTTTGAGCTTGGCAGCGGTCGCATGTGCTGCAACCGGTCCAGGGGCAAGCAATAGTCCTACTCGGCAGGCGGGTGATTCAGCTATGGCGCAGACGGATCTTGACTATGAACCCATCACAAGAGCAGCGCGATTTACAAAAGTGGGATCCCGCGGAGAAGCGGCTTACATCTTTGCACCCCGTGCAAAGGAAAGCGGAACAGCGCCCTTAGTTGTTTTCTTTCATGGACTTGCCGCGACGGACCCATTCAGTTATGGGGGATGGATCGATCATTTGGTTGATCGAGGCAATATTGTCATTTATCCGGTTGCTGAGAATACGAAGTTCGATCGAGCTCGGAAAATTCGTCGAAACGCAATTGTTGGGGTACGCTCCGCTATTAATTATTTGCAGCAAGGACGACTAAAACCAGACCTTAATAGAGTATCCTATGTTGGCCATTCCGTAGGGGGTGGGCTTTCGGTTCAATTGGCGGCCGATGCCAAGACGCTTGGTTTGCCGACCCCAAAGGCCATCATGCCCGTGCAATCAGGGGGGAGTAAAAATCCAACAGATATTGCCCAAGTGAATCGCTTGCCGTCTCGATTATTGTTGCTCGCGATTGATGGCGATCAGGATCAATTCGAGGACAGCCGCGAAGGTCGAATGATTGTCATGAACGCGAACGCGGTTCCAGCCAAGAACCGCGGTTATATCGTCCTGCGATCATCCTCATCGCTGATTGCTGATCATTATGCGCCCCTTTCACCAGACCTTCGTTATCAGATGCTTAGAAAGTCGGGCCGGAAAGGCCGTCGAGCACTGATGAAAATGTTCGGTGCACGGGATGGGGAGTTTAATGCTCTCGATAGAAATGGTTTCTGGCGTCTGTTTGATGATTTAATGGATGCGGCTTACGCCGGTGGCACTGTAACGGAGGTGATGGCGGCGTCAGGTGCAACGCCGATCGACTCTGGTGTGAAATCACGAGGCGCTGCTTTCGAGTCGCAACTTGTCCAGTTGATGCAGCTGTCTGTTAGATAGATCGGAAGTTGGGGAGGAAACAATGGACACCATATTAAAGGAGGAGCCGCGGTACTGGAAACCAGCTGAGCCGACGGATGACGAGCGCCGCGAGATTCTGGACATTGCCAATCGCCAAGAAGCCAGAGATGAACTAGATAAAATGGTCGCCGGCTTTAAAGTATTGGCGCATACGGGGGTTGTGAAAGGTCTCTATGAGGGACTTTACGGGCATGTGAGTGTCCGTGTCCCTGGGGCGCCCAACTGTTTTTGGGTCAATTCAGTTGGTGCGCGTTATTCGGAAATGACCCGCGATAAAATGGTGCTTCTCACGGGCGATGGGAAGATTATCGATGGGCGCAATATGCGCAACTTCGCAGCCTTCTTTATTCATGCGGCAATTCATGCCGCTCGGCCGGATATCAACTGTGTTGTGCACCATCATTCGCGGGCGGCATGCGCGTTTAGCGCGCTAGGTGTCGAGCTTGAGCCGATAGATCAGGTCGGTTGCTCTTTCTATGAAGACCATGCTCTTCACTCTGAGTATTCTGGTGTGATTGCAAATGCCGACCAGGGAAGCGATATTGTCAACGCGCTTGGTGACAAGCGATCGCTCATTCTTACAAGTCACGGGCTCATTACCTGCGGCAAAACCGTTGAACAGGCGATAATTGACTATTACGAGCTAGAGCGCACATGCGACGTTCAACTTCTCGCTCTCTCTACTGGGCGGCCTTTACAACAAATACCGCCAGAAGCAGCGCGACAGGTCCGTAAGTTTCGAACGGATCCCAGACGATATCTTGTAGAGTGGGGAATGCTGATGGATATCATTGATGATGGTGCGGGCGGCCACTAAAGGTAACGTGCGTTAATTTGATGAAAGGGGGCATGGTGATGGTTGCGAATAGCATATTTTCGAAGGGGCCTTTAACACAAGACTATGGGCAAGTCTGGGAAAGCCAGACAAAGTCCTCTATCGAGGAGATATCTGAGGCCGACGTTCTAAGTGCATTTAAGGAAAATGGCGTTCTTTTGTTCCGCGGATTTTCTGTGAGTACAGCAACATTCAAGTCATTTACGGATCAGGTTTGCCCAGGGTTCATGAACTATGAGGGGGGCGCGTCTGCTCGTAGCAAGGTTGATGGCGAAAGTACGGTCCTGTCTGTCACCGAACCAACAATGCTTCATCCAATTCCTCTGCATGGAGAGATGTATTATACCAAGCGTAAGCCATCGACGTTATTTTTCTACTGCGAAAAGCCGGCCGATGTTGATGGTGAGACAACGGTGGCCGATGGGGTTGAAATCTTCAAAAAACTACAGCGTCAGACGCGTAAATTTTTTACGGATAATCGAATTAAGTACATCTGCACATACCCCGATGGACGCTGGCAACAATTGTTCAAGACCGACACCATCGACGATGTGAAGGCATATTGTGAGCAAAATGAATTGACTGTCTATCAGCACGACGACAATTCGATTGTCACAGAATATCGCGCCGCCGCTATTTCAACACCGCTTTATTGCAGTGAGCCAGCATTCATCAATAATATTTTTACAATGGTCCGGTGGGAACAGGCAGGCTTTAATTTACGGATCGTGCGCGATGAAAATGGTGACAAACTCCCGGCAGAAATTATCGACGACATCCAACGTGTGGAGCGCGATTTAACGCTGCCTGTGAAATGGCAACCCGGCGACGTTTTGATGGTGGACAATTCGAGAATGCTGCATGGTCGACGAGGGTTTGAAGATACATCGCGCGCAATCTTTGTGCGCCTTGGCGGCGAACTTACGTCGACCCAATGACGTTGTCAGCGACGCCTTCGTGTCCGTTTCAATTGGAATCACCGAACGGCTTTAGGTCTTTGGTTTTGCGCATTTCCTGGCGCGTGGGCCAGTAGCAACTTTAATAGCCACTTGAGCTGGAAATGCTTTAGTCTTCCGGTGGATTGCAGTAATCGGTCTACAGATAATTATCAGACTTATCTAGTGGGCGTCTTAAGTGTTCTTGTTTTGAATAATTATTGTAAATAATTGTTTATCCTCTTTGGCGTTATAAATGCTTGACGCTGAGCGCAATTCAATTGAGTGCGACGCTAACCTATCAAGAAATTTAGGTGTACGAAATTTAACAGCACGGGTTAAGTAAATCATCAAAATGAAAAGCTACTCTCGTTTTATGAGGGTGTGAAACAACACTCTGACGAATCAGTAAGCGAGAGTTAGTATGATTTCCATCGTACTCAGAGTTTTACTTTCTTTTTTTCTTTTCTTCGTGATTTCCGGCTGTAGCTCAGAAGATTCTATGTCGAACGCTTCCGATGCGTCGGACTTGACTGTGACAGCATCAGCAGTCGATTTGCAGGCGGATAGTCCTCCGCCATGGAGCGATGTAACAAGTGCTATAAATGGAAGTTCGTTGAATAATGTTCGTGTCATTATTGGGAATGAATCCGGCATTCTTTTCGAATATGCCAAAGGAAATCTACCACCCAATAATGCGTACCGTATCGCATCAGCGTCAAAGATGCTGATCGGTGTCGTTTTGTTCCGACTCGTGGAGCGCGGAATATTATCACTCGACGATAACCCGCAAGACTATATTTCTTGGTGGACCGACGATGCCGACGACCCTCGTAGCAAGATAACGCTAACCCATCTCTTATCATCGGTATCGGGATTCAATTCCCGACCTTTTTCGGGGGGGTGTCTCCTCGGTAGAGTGCCGTCTATTGAAGAGTGTGTTCAAAATATTTATGAAGCTGGTTTGCAGTCTACGCCTGGTGCTGAGTTTCACTATGGCCCGAGTCATTTCGACGTTGCGGTGTTCATTGCTGAATCGGCGACAAATATGAGTTTTGCTCAATTGTTCCAGGCGGAAATCATTGGTCCGGCTGGATTGTCGCCGAATACAGCATTCGGTGCATCCACGATAAGACGAAACCGCGGAGTTGGTGCTTATTCATCCCCGATGGAATACGCGAAGGTCCTCGAAATGCTCCTTCGCGGTGATCTTGTTAAGAATACCCAAGCGTTTACCGAGAATCGGACGCAATCGTCTCTATTTGTGTACAAACCAGGTGTCAACGTTCCCGGTGTCGGTGACTGGCGATACGCATTGGGTGTATGGCGAGAGTGCGATCTATCTTTTTTCAGTAATGACTGTGAGACAGACGTTGTGATTTCAAGTCCAGGGGCCTTGGGCTGGACGCCGTGGATCGACTTCAAAAATGGGTATTATGGACTTATCGCCCATGAAGATCGTAGCCGGTCACTGCTATGGACGTCTTTGTCTGGAGCGCTACAGTTAGAACAACAATTGCAACCGCTCATCGAAGCGGAAATCGCCCGCTGAGCAAATGGCCGAATACTTTTTACTTTTTGAGCATTTCAAGCTCAAGTTGCTACCGGCTCACGCGCCCGGAACTGCTCAAAAATAAAGACCTAAAGCCGCGCGGCGATTTCATTTGAAACGGAGCGGCTCTTGAGCGCCGGACGATCACATTGGATCAATATAAGGTCTGCTCAGGCGCTCAAAAGCAAGTATCTATAGCATTGGATTGATTCAACCTAAAACTCCGATGCCCTAGAGCCGTTTGCATTCAAGCTGACTCAGAAAACAGCTCTAGATTCTAGTTGGAGCCTGTTGCGAACCGCAAAACCGGTGATCCACTTTTGCTGCAACAGGCTCTAGGCGAGATGCTTTTGGTTATGGGCTGTTAACGCATGTTACCTCGTTCGCTGTCTCGCGCCGAGCCGTCGCGCACGTGGTCATGCCTTTGGATTGCCAAGAAACAGTCCAAAAAAATACTTTACTTGCAATTATACTTTATACTACAAAGTAATTGTTAGCAGCGAGGTAAATATGGCGGATCTAGACCGCGCTTTATCTGATATTGCCGATATAAGGCACCAGATTGCAGCGGCACATCTTTTTCGTGGTTTTGGCCCCCTTGTTATTGCAATCACCGGTGTTTTGTCATTGGCCGTTGCTTTGGCGCAAACCTTATTTCCTCAATTATTGTCTTTTGATATTGATCGCTTCTTTGCGATTTGGATTATAACAGCTTTTATTTGTATCGCCATCATAGGTATAGAGATGGTTGCTAGGTCACGACGCCACCATGGCGCTCTAGCTGCCGACATGATTCAGCACGCTGTGGAACAGTTTCTTCCTGCAGGGGCGGCTGGCGCTGCACTCGGTATCGTTATATTGCGTCACGCACCGGATGCCGCGTGGATGCTACCTGGTATTTGGCAAGTCTTGGTAGCGCTTGGTATTTTTGCAGCACTTCGAAGGTTACCGCGTCCTGTTGCCTATGTTGGGGCATGGTATTTCTTATCGGGGCTGTTTTGCTTGATGATGATAAGCGAAACACGGCAACTTTCACCTTGGTTGATGGGGCTTCCTTTTGGATTAGGGCAGTTCCTGATGGCTGGAATACTGCACGTTGCAGGAAGGGACGCCCAGTGAGCAATAATCCACCGAGTGGTCGTTTTGCATATGACGGCCTTGACCGCACAATACACGAACGAGCTCGACTCAGTATTCTCACATCACTTATGTGTCATCCAAAGGGGTTGTCTTTCGTTGATATGAAAAAACTATGCGATTTGACGGATGGTAATTTAAGTCGTCATGTAAAAGTGCTGGTGGATGCTGGTTTTGTAAGCGTTGCCAAGGGTTATGAGGAAAATCGACCGCATACACACTGCAAAATTACCAAAGTGGGTCAGAAGCAATTTCTTGATTACGTCAGTGTACTGCAACAGGTTGTAAAAGACGCCGCCAATGAGAAAAAAAGAGTAAGATCGGCGCCACTTAAGTCTTCAATCATGTAAGAAGACTGATGATTTTCGGATTATGCAAAGGTGCTTTTCACTATAAGGGTGTGGTGGTTAGAATTGGCGTGATGTTGAGGGGGCGACTTTTTTAAAGTGCTCAGTATATATACTTTAAGTTTGATGATCCAGTGCAGAGTTGAAGTACGCAAAGTCATTCAGGGAATTGTACCATTCTCTGGCCTGCCAAGGTGGGCGCGCCTGTAGGTAATAGGCCCTTTTGTCATATCAATTATAACATTGATACCGCTTTATAGTTACATGAATAATCGTCAGGCAAGGACAGGAACGTGGATATGTCACTAAATCAGTATACAATGTTTCTATCGTCTAAGCCGGACACCCCATATATTCAAAAATTTGATGATCAATGTGCGTCTATAACAAAGGTTACTTACGCTCCCGGCCAAATTGACTTTGTCCTTTCGCCTGTTGGCAATGGCGGCTTTTTAGACATTCGTGTCGCAGGGCTAGATCCTGGGTGCCCTTATTCAATAGTGGCATTGGATGATATTGTCGTCGCCGATGAGAATGGTGAGGCTGTCATTCAATTATTCTTAGACGAGAAGGTTTCAATTTCCGTTCGGCCTTTGGATTAAGAGCGTTATTGTTCTATTCTTTTCATGGCGATCTTTGTTAGGTTCGTTATATGTTTGTTGACTATTAATCGGTGTAATTTTTACGTAAATAATTTGTAAATATTCTCTTACCAACTGGTTTCATGAAGCCTTAAGCCGTCTCGATTATATCGGAATTGAAGGATTGCGAGCGGGAGTATGGCGTGACTAGCGCGTCACCATTGGTTTCAAAGATTTACAAAGACCAAGCGGCGGCAATAGCGGATCGTCAGCTGCCCGGTCGGAAGCACTTAAACTGGTTGAACGCAGAATTTAGCGATCGCCAGCTTGAGCACGCTTATGGGGATTTCATCGAACGATATGCTTGGCGGCGCGAATACAAAGTCCAATTGGCGGCCATGGCTTTATATATGTTTTATGGGATTTTGGACGTCCTTGCTGTTGGGTCATACACGTTAGAATTTCTTGCCATCAGGTTCTCCGTTGCCCTCTTCATTATAATTTATCTATTGGCTGTTGGTGCGAGGCCTTTCATGCGTCGCCATGTGGGGCTGAATTCGATAGCAGGACTAGCAATCTGTTCAATAGCCATATTGTTTATGGTCTATCGTATGCCAGTTGAAGGATCACCACCTTATATAATGGGTGTTCAATTCTGCATGATTTTATCAGCATGCATCATGCGTGTTCGGGTTGTGCATGCGGTTCCGACTTATATCTTTATTGGTGTTGCTTATATTATATCACTTGCTTTAAAGGGCGATGTTCCACTTAGCGATTATGCTAGTGCTATTTTCTTTATGTGGAGCACGGTGATCGTTATTAGCATGGCGAACTATGTCCAAGAGGCACGGTCTAGGATCATGTGGTTAAAGAATGTCGAGAGTGAAAGAGACGCCACCAAGATTTCGGAACTTCTTCTTTCCGCGACAGCTGCAGATAAATCAAAGGCAAGTTTTCTCTCGGTCTTAACGCATGAGTTAAAGACACCACTCCATCAAATTATTGGCTTTACAGAGTTGTTGAAAAGTGAAGTGGCTAAGAGCGGTAATACGGCGTCAGTCGATGCGTCCGAGTATGTTATTGATGCTGCGAATAAAATGCTCGCCCGTGTCAATCAAATGTTGCGCTATTCAGCCGTCTCAGCGGGCACGCTTGAATTCGTTATTGAAAAATACTCATCATCTGAATTGATAGAAGATCTTAAGTCTTTGTTCACAGAAGAGACTGAGCGCAAGGGCCTGACCTTAGATGTCAGCGGCGTGAAGCCTATGGACCTCCATATCGATAGTCACCACACGGTTTATGCTTTAAGCTGCATTGTTGATAATGCGATACAAGCCTCTCCTGACGGGGCAACGGTGCGTATTGTGGGTGACCCCATTGATGATGATTTTTTCCGGTTGCTTATTATTGATAGTGGCAAAGGCATCAGTAATGAAATTATTGAGTCTATATCTCGGCCATTTGCGCAAGGTAATTCGCCTTTGACCCGCCAAAACGAAGGTTTGGGGTTGGGATTAGCAATCGCCACAAAAATCTTCGAAACACAGAATGGAAAGCTCCGCATTAAGTCAAGCGAAGGCACGGGCACGATCGTGACGGTGATACTCCCGATTGCAGCCACAACTTCGGAAGCGACAAATGTGGAGGGCGACGAGTTGGTTGCTTAAAGCCGCTAAGCAATACCATTTACAACGAATGGCTTTGGAATACCGCGGACTTGAGATCAATCACCTTGATGCGTTTCACGCAGCAAGCCTCGCTGTTTTCTGTACTTTGATTTCGTCAAAGGTATGCCAAGTTTTTGCTTCGTAATCGTACAAATGGCATTTAGAAAACGTCTCTCTTAGTGATTGAAAGCTGGCGCTATAACTCAATGCTGTTGCTGAAAGCTTTTTTTGATAGTCCTTTAACCGATAAAATGGAATCTCTGAACATACATGGTGCGCTGTATGCTGCATAATTCTCAGTATAATGAAGTCTAAAACTGAAGGGAATTCGACATGCGCTGTTCCCTCGACTTGGGCGCCGAAAAATGTCCATTCTTTTGGTGAGTTAAACCAATTGATTTTCGGGTGTGTGTGCTGAAGATAGGTGACGAAACCCATCAGCCAGTTCCAAATAAAGAATGGTACAATAAACGCGATACACAAAAGATAGACCGTTTCAAGCAATGAATTTGCCAAGGTCGCAGAAACTAGAACGTGAAGGCCAATAAACGCAAAAACGAGAATACGGTCGAATTGAAAATCGCCATATTTAGCGATCGCTATACGACGTTTTTCGTTCGGGAAAATTTCTTCCCGAAACCAGATGGTATCCATGTACAGAAGCATGACCCCAATGGGTGATCGGTACAAACGCTCTTTCAGCTGGTTAAATTTCGATAAAGCGAGATATTCTTCTGGTGATTTCGGTGGGTAAACAGGATCCCGACCTTTAAGGTTAGTCCAGCCATGGTGCAATATATTATGGCTGTAAAACCAAGAAGCATAGGGGTGAAGGCTAGGTAGAAAACACAATCGCGCTATCCATCGGTTGAGGTTTTTACTCGGCGTCAGCGCGTTGTGGCACGCATCGTGTCCGATAACGAACAAAATAGCGATGGCAAGCCCATTGATCAGTGCCGTGCTGAATTTCAAAAAGAATCCATCGAAGGTGTAAATGGCGAAAAGCGTACAAAGATAAAATACTGCAGCCGGAATAATGTGAGCCATCGCGAGGATCGTCGACTTCTCACTATTATGAAACCCTAAGCTTTCGCGAGCGGTTGCACGATTAAGCCCGACCCCGACAATATTGTGTTTAACAGAGTGCAGTTCGCTACGATTTCCCTCGGTGGAAAATGGATTCGGTGATTCCCACCCGCGATCTCTGCTATTTCTTTTCCGCAACCACATAAGCAATAATATTTCTGCTGTCCGTAAAGGTCTCAATGTCTGCTACTTGATCTTTCCGAAGCGTATTAAACAGGCTTCGGAAGTCTTCTGGAGTCCGATAAATTAGGGGCCAAGCCATGCATGCTTCCATGTAGCCAATGTCGGGCCCATAGGGCGTGAAATTGCCGATCAATAGTTTTCCGCCCGATCGGAGGTAATTGAAGCTTTTCTCAATAAGTCTGGTTGCTGTGCGATCAGATAAATAGTCAAACAGGCCAGACGCATAGACGAGATCAAGTCTGTCAAATGTTGTTCTATTTCGGATCAATGACATGATGTCCTGATTAATGGCTGTAATAGGTACTTCTCCAGCTGCGGCTTTTGCTACAGCAAGTGAGCTTTCGTCCTGATCCAACGCATTAAACTGCGCAATGTTCATTTTCTGAGGTGCATTTAGAAGGTCGAGTTCCCGCAAGTGTCCGCAAGCAATCGAAAGCAAGCGCACATCGTTTCTATGCGAAACAGCCTTTTCAATTTCTGCAGCGATGATTTTTCTGCGTTCACGAACAGCCCAGCATGCGGATGAATGCGTAACGAAAAATGATACTTGTCCTGCGATTGTTGCCGCATGTGGCATGACAGTATCGCAGTCTGTTCCATAAATATAATCGATCAGGCGAGCATCACCAGCATAGCCCCTTGGCTTTTGAACGGATCGATTTGTCGTCGGGCATTGTCGAAGCAAATCACTAATGGGATGAGTCTCAACTATCTCGATCGCCTCAAGCCATAGCTCTGGGTCCATATTCGCGCGTGCTAGCAAAAGTGTATCACGCAACGTGGCCATGCCTTGAAAAACTGATCCATCATTAAATTGAGTAGCGATTTGTTCCAGCCCTTGTTTCAATTCGTTGAGTGTATAAGGCGGGTTACGAATATACTGCGCACTAAAGGGCTCCAATAAAGATAAATCACCCATTTTTGGTGTTTGACTTAAAATCTGGCGGTTTAACCCCGACCGGGCTGTTTGATTCGTATCCGATACAGATATCCGCTTGACATTTACGTTCACGGCCAAATCCTTAACTAACCAAACGCTGACGATTAAAATGAGCGTAAGATGCCAACATCGCCAACATTACTAATCATTAATTGCTATCGAAGAATACCAGTCAGTGTACCTACCACTCCCACCAAAAGACGGTCCGTCCAATTAATCTTTATAATTCGTTAATTACAAGCGTTTAGTTTGACGCAGAGCAATTTTTATTAACCGTCTGTGTAACGGCAACAAGGTTTCGGGGGCGATACCGTGTCCTTAAGTGAAGAAATAATCAACGAGGGTCCATTGTTCATTACAAAGCGTTTACGTCAGGCGTCATTTGTCAGCTTTGCTGCGGTGGCGTTCACAACCCAACCTGTTAACGCAGGAGGATTTCTTCTGGAACACCAAAATGCGATCGCCATGGGAAGAGCGTTCGCAGGCGCGGAAGCAGTTTTCGAGGACGTCGCTTTTATTGCTTATAATCCAGCGTCGCTCGCAGGGGCGCGTGGACAGGGAAGTATAACGGTGACCGGAATCATCCTTGATAGCGGTTATCAGAATGCCAATGGTCAACTATCCGGCATTAATCCAATTGACGGACGTTCAAGCGGCGATACGGCTTTAGCAGATGGGATTGTCCCTAATCTTACTATTGGTGGGCGGCTTATTAATGATCTCAGCATTGGCTTGGTCGTCAACACGCCCTTTGGACTACGGTCCAATTATGCAAATGACTCAATCTTTCGTTATCAAGCTCAAGAGAGTGACCTCATAACAATCGAGGCAACGCCGACGCTCGCTTATCAAGTAACGGATTCTGTTTCTATTGGTGCAGGATTGCGGATCCAATATTTGGATCTGGGGCTTTCATCCATCATTGATGCTGGCGGTGCCGCATCGGCCTTTGGGATTAATGGGTTTGGACCACAGACGAGCGATGCCAGCGCCGTATTTGACGGTGATAATGTCGATATTGGCTATACCGTTGGTGTGCTTTTTAAGTTCACCGAGCAGATTGATGTCGGCATCGCTTATGACTCAGCAATTGATCACAGTATCGAGGGGGCTGTGGCGTTTGATCTATCGGCCTCTGCTGCTGGTCAATTGTTAAACTCTACGTTTGGACTTTTAGGGGCAACGGACTTCACGACGGACTTTGCATTGCCGGCATCGCTAGCGATAGGAGCAACAATTGATCTTGGTCGTCCAAGTTTATTCTTCTCGGCTAAAAGAACATTTTGGTCAGTATTTGATGTAGTCGAACTTGAGCTCGACGGTATTACGCCTAATGAGGTTTTGACACAAAACTGGACCAATAGTTGGCAGGTCTCTGCAGGGGCTGAATATATTGTTGCCGATGGCCTCACTGGTCGGCTTGGCGTCATGTGGGATCAGTCCCCAGTAAATGCTGGATTCGCCAGTCCGCGTATTCCGGATAGTGACAGGGTGTGGCTCTCTGCCGGTGTCAGCCGTGAATTCAATGATCGAGCGGCGTTCGACCTCGGCGTTGCTTATGCGTTCTTTGAAGATCGAGAGTTTGCTCTTGACGGTTCTTTGCCAGAAAATCTTTTTCGTGGCAGCGCGTCAGGCCAGTTAGAAACATCAGCTGTCGCGATATCTGGGACATTCCGGTATAAGTTCTAAGCCGTCTACAATTAAAGGCTCTAACAGGCTGCTGAAATACCTAAATACGGTATGGTTTTCTAGGGTTGGCCACGTGGTTTTGGTTTGCGTTATTTTCGATTTATGCGTTGTCATTAGGATGTTGGTGATCAGGCAATAGCGTTTCTGGTTGTTATTTTT
>JBCCOS010000019.1:0-50836 GCA_039025235.1 Pseudomonadota bacterium | reverse complement strand
AAATAACAACCAGAAACGCTATTGCCTGATCACCAACATCCTAATGACAACGCATAAATCGAAAATAACGCAAACCAAAACCACGTGGCCAACCCTAGAAAACCATACCGTATTTAGGTATTTCAGCAGCCTGTTAGAGCACTTCGCGGATAAGTGTGTGTGTTTCGCCTGGAAGTACTTTAAAAGTTATTGAGTGAAGGCGGACTCTATCTCAGCCCTCCGAGAACTTGGCGCCCCAAAGACGCCGCCTTTAGCCCTGCGCTAAGAAGAGCAAAACCTCCAGGCGTAATGCGGTCATCAAAGTGTTTTCGGAAATAAAGTTCCAGGCTACGAGCTTTGTGCGTTTCAATTTCTTTCAGTGTTACCTTGCTCGATCCTTGATGATGCACAACAGATAGGGTCGGATCAAACCAGACGTCACCACCAGCTTTTGCAAGGCGAACGCAGAAGTCCACATCCTCCACATGCAGAAAGTAATCCTCATCCATCCCTTTGATCTTCAGATAGTCGTCTTTGGGAAGAAAAAAGCACGCTCCAGAAATCACGTCTTCTAAACTAAGCTCTTCAGGACAAGGATCTTTATGCCGATTAAAACGATCAATACTCGGCATGATCCGATAGAGGAATAAAGCTTCGACAATGGCGCGCCAGGGCGTCAGGTAAGCACGCCGTGATCCTTGTTGCTCGCCTCCATCTTTATCGACAAGTTTTGGCGCGATCAAAAAAGGCCTTTGCAATAGATCGCTGCGAGCGCGAAGGTGCGCAACGGCATGACGAGGGGGAACAGCATCTGGATTGCAGAAGAAAAGATAATTCCCTCTCGTTTCGGTGACGCCCAAGTTACAGGCGGCGGCAAAGCCGATATTCCCATGCCCACTCATCACCCGTAATGGAACAAGGTAGTCGTTAGCGTTTTTGGCAACCTCAGATTTTCTAATGGCGTCATCAACGGCCCCGTCAGGATTGCCGTTATCCACCAGAATGATCTCGCACAGTGCTTTTTGTCCGCGCAAGGCTGTTAAAGCCTCTGCGAGAATGGCGCCCGTATGATAGCTCACAACAACAGCGCTCACATCTCGCTGAGGCACGGCGTTCGCTTGTCTTAACGTTGTATTCTCTGGATCATTTATGTTTTCGGCAATCTCAGCCATCACGATCCCTCTCGCTTCGACCAGACGCTCCTCCAAGAAACGCCGAATACCCGCTAAGCGTTACGGAGCCGTTTCAAATCCGGCGCTAGGGCTTCGTCTGTCAACTGTGTAATTGCCTCAGATAGAGGGATGACCTTTTGATGTTTTTCGCCAAGCCGGCGCAAAGACACCGTTTCCTCTTCTGCTTCCCGGGCTCCAACAACGGCAATAACGGGCACCTTCGCGTGAGAATGTTCGCGGACTTTGTAGTTAATTTTTTCATTACGCAAATCAAGCGAAGCGCGCAGGCCGGCTGCAGACAAACGTGCAACGGCTTTTCTTGCATATTCATCTGCATCGGACGTTATGGTGGTCACGACGACTTGCTGCGGCGCTAACCAAAGCGGAAAACGACCGGCATAGTTTTCGATCAGAATGCCCAAAAAACGCTCGAAGCTACCAAGCAAGGCTCGGTGCAACATGACGGGACGATGTTTGGCGCCGTCCTCCCCAATATAGGTCGCATCAAGGCGTTCCGGCAACGTAAAGTCCGCTTGAATGGTTCCGGTCTGCCAGGATCGACCGATCGCATCTTTCAAGACGAAATCTAACTTCGGACCATAAAATGCCCCATCGCCAGGGTTGTAAACAACCTCCAAGCCAGTTGCATCGGCAGCAGCGCTTAACGACGCTTCTGCCATATCCCACACTTCGTCAGATCCAACCCGCGTTTCCGGTCGGTCAGAGAAACGCACCAGGACATCGTCGAAGCCAAGGTCCGAATAGACAGACTGCAACAATGCGCAGAATTTTCCAACTTCATCCGTAACTTGATCTTCACGACAGAAAATATGGCCGTCGTCCTGAACGAATCCACGCACACGCATTAAACCGTGCAAGGCACCAGACGGCTCATATCGGTGGCAGGACCCAAATTCGGCTAGTCGAAACGGTAAGTCGCGGTAAGACTTCACACCCTGATTAAAGACCTGCACATGGCAAGGGCAGCTCATTGGTTTCAGCGCAAGAACTTTATCCTCTTCATCAATGGAGGTGATGAACATGTTCTCGCGGTATTTATCCCAATGGCCCGACGCTTCCCAAAAACGGCGATCCATTAATTGAGGGGTTCGAATCTCTTGGTACCCACCCTCGATTTGACGACGCCGCATATAATTCTGTAGCTCGGAATATAACGTCCATCCGTTCGTATGCCAGAAAACCTGTCCAGCCGCTTCCTCCTGAAAATGGAAGAGTTGCATCGCTTTACCAATCTTACGGTGGTCGCGTTTCTCAGCTTCCTCGATGCGTTGAAAGTACGCTTTCAACTCTTTGTCGTTCCGCCAGGCTGTGCCGTAGATTCGTTGCAGCATTGGATTGCGATGGTCACCACGCCAATAGGCCCCAGCAACTTTCGTCAGTTTGAACGATTTTCCGATGTATTTTGTCGTCGGGAGATGGGGCCCGCGACAAAGATCAAGCCATTTATTCCCGTGGCGATATATTATGATATCCTCATCGGGCGGAAGGTCATCGATAAGCTCGACCTTGAACGGTTCACCGGCTTTATCGAAAAAGGCACGCGCCTCGTCACGCGGCCAGACTTCTTTGCTGGTGACGCGGCCTTCATCGACGATCTCATGCATGCGCTTTTCGATAGTGTCAAAGTCGTCCGTCGAAAAGGGCTCTTCTCTAAAGAAGTCATAGTAAAAGCCGTCTTCTATCGGGGGGCCGATACTAATTTGAGTGCCGGGGTAAAGTTCCTGCACGGCCTGCGCTAGAAGATGGGCCGTATCGTGTCGGATTAACTCCAGAGCATCATCATGATCGGGCGTGACAATCTCAACATTTGAATCGGTTGTAACGGTTTCGAATAGATCCAATAGTTCTCCGTTGACCTTGAAGGCGATTGCCTTTTTGGCCAACGACTTCGAAATCGATGCTGCGATTTCGGCCCCAGTCATCGCGCGCTCATATTCGCGGACTGCACCATCGGGTAGCGTTATCGAAACCATGGATTGAAACCCATTTTTAAAGTTGACGTCATGTGGAATCAAAGCGCTATGGCGCTCATGCGCCGCTGTCAAGAAATGGGCGGTAGGAATTTACCCGACAGCGTTGATTAGAAGATCCCTGTTCGCAGGTTGAATAGGGATGTTGCGTCGATTGAGATGATCTGAGGGCGGCTGGACGCAGAAATTGGCTGAATGATTTGAGCGAGAGGAGAGGCTGCAATTTGGGGTGGATTGATCGCATCATAGGTCGCTGCAAAGCGGTCAATAAGCCTTTGGCGCCCTTCTTCGCTTTTGATTTCCTCAAAATCAAACCGCGTTTCGAGGATATCAACAATCCGCTGGGCCGGCAGAACGTTAATCGCATCGGGCAAGCCAAATGCGGTAAAGATAAATTCGCGTAAGGGCCGATCGGACAACAAGCCAAAATAGCTTGAGAGCTGCGGGGCCTGGCGTTCGAAGTAAAGCGCCAATCGCGCCCCTGGCGAGCGTTCGCCTTCGCGTTGTTCCACGCGAACGTTTTTGTAGCGATCGATGATGCTGTCGATGAGTTCCGTGTCTTGGAAATTCTTTTCGTTGCCCGCTGCAAAGTTAAAAGCGCCAGCGAAAACGAGGAATTTGGGGTCAATCAATTTGTTGACCAGTGAATCGTCGTCGGAAATGTCCTCGGTGAGCGCTTTTTGGAAGATGCCGCGAGAATTTATTTGGGACTCTAAGTCGAAGGCTGTGAGCGCAAAACGGTAAAGTCGAAAGTCGCCCAGGAAGTCGTCAGCGGTTTTCACATTACCTATATTTTCGCGAAAATAATTAATTTCGCGCTGGAATTCAGGCACCTTTTCGATGCGCTCCAGTTCAACAGGAAAGCGTCGTTTGATGACATTGACTGTCGCTAATGTCGACATGGCCGTAATTCACATCCGAAATGAGTTCCGGTAAACTTGGCCTATGCCGAGTAAACACCTCGTAAAGAAATGGGAAATTTCGCCCCTTTCACCCTTTGGTCTTTACATCCTCTGGCGATGAAGCAGTGGTAGGCGCAGGTCTTTCCGTCCAAGACCAGTCTCCGAGGCGCCAGAAACGCCAGCCAGCAGGCGGAATTTGATCGGGTACGGGATCAAAACCATGCGATCCCCATGGATGACATCGGGAAAGCCTTGAAAAAGTTAACCAAAACCCTTTCCAAAGACCGTGATGCTGAAACGCCTCTAGCCCATATTGCGAACATGACGGGACATGTCGGCATCGAACGCCCAAAAAAGCGAAAATATGGCTCAGTGACCATTGGTATAGTTTTATTAATCCAACAACGGTCCAGGTAGCGATGCGATGCAGCAACATTGGCGATCCTCAAAAGCTGTTTTAAGCCGAACATATCCATCTAAAGACGGCGCGCCATGAATTCTTATCCTATTTTTTGCGTACTCAAAAACCTGTCCCCATATTCCCTTCATTGCCGTTATATTCCGCATCGTTTATTGACGACGCTAGCAAATATGGTGGCGTTTCGCCGCAGTTTATGCACAAGTTGAACTTTTGTGCGGCACCGCTGCACTATGAATGGAAATCACCTTTTTTTGGGGAGGCTGCCGCGTGATACAGGGGAACGGCTCGGACGAAAAAGAGCTTCGTTTAAAGCATCATCAAGTTTTAAATCGAGCGTCGGTTAAACTTTCGGCGCTCTTTGTATTGAGTTTGATGATCACCGGCTGCGGGTTTTTTCCAGAAGAAAATAAGGAGCCCCAGGAGGAGAGGGTGGCCAGCGTGGATGTTGAAGAGCCTCAAGCAACGTACAATTGGTCAACGTTAAACGGTGCTGCGCCATTGGTCATTGCCCATCGCGGGGCAAGTGGGTATAGGCCGGAACATACCCTGGCCGCCTATGAGCTCGCGATTGATCAAGGTGCTGACATTATTGAACCGGATTTGATGATGACCAAGGATGGCGTGTTGATTGCGCGCCATGACAGGTTTCTTTCCAAAACAACTAATGTCGCCAGCTTGCCCGAGTTTGCTGAACGCAAGCGAACAGATACAGCCGCCGAGGGGACCGATCCCACCGCACCAGGTGAGGATTGGTGGATAGAGGACTTCACCGTCGAGGAATTGAAGACGCTAAAAGCACGGCAATCAAAAGAGACGCGCTCAAAAGACTTTGATGACCAATTCGATATTCCGACATTCGGGGAAATTTTGGTCCTGGCATCGGTGAAGGCTCAAGAGACAGGACGGGCGATCGGTATTTACCCAGAAATCAAATACCCAAGCTATTTCAAATCCATTGGCTTGGAATTTGAAGGCTCTTTGGCTTTGGCATTAAGTGGCTACACCGATGGGCCGCTTGCTGTGCAATCATTTGAAAAAGAGGCTTTGCAGTCATTAAGTACGCAGACGGATGTTCCGTTGATTTATCTTCTCACCGGAGAACCTGATGACATTGCGGCGTCCTTGGGGGATGTCCCAAACTTTGCGAGTGCCATTGGTTTACACAAATCAAAACTCGTCACAGAAACGGGCGACGAAACCGCAATTATTGATCAGGCGCATGGTCTCGGCCTTTCGGTGTTTCCATGGGGATTTCGCGACGATGTCCCCTATCTGGGGACGCCTCAGCAAGAAATACAAACCTTCATGAAACTAGGCGTGGATGGACTTTTCACAGACTATCCAGATACCGCTATTGCTGCACGTTTATCCCTCTTAAACGGGTCATAAATACAGAACCGTTTGCCGACCGGTCGAGCCGCCAGGTTGTGGCGATGAGTGAGAGTTTGGACATACTCGCGTATTAAAACTATGGTATACAGATAATATGAGTAAATACGATCGTCTTTCGATTTTTATGATTGTTGCCATTTCCGTGTGTCCGACTTTCAGCCCGCACGCTTTTGCGCAATCAACCACCCCCGGTGCAGAAACAACGCAGACGGAGAACACCCGAAAGGCGCCAGCGCCACCACCAATAGAACTTGAGGAGCCGATCCCCGTACCCGATGAGATCGCCAAAAAACAAGATGAGGCGGCAGATCAAGACAATAATGTGCCGCAGGATAATGGCGCACAGGGCACACGGGCGCGAAAAAAGTCAGATAAAGCCGGCAAAGACAGTGATCAGCCACCGGCTCGGATTGCAGCCGGTGGCCGAGTTCTTGCCCAAGCGCGCGAAACGTTGAAAAAACGCGGTTGCGACGCCGCCATACCCGCTTACCGCGTCGCAGCAGCGATGGGCGAAGGGTTTGAAGCGGCGCAACATGAGCTTGGTGATTGTCTGCTATCTATGCAATCAGATTTGGCTACTGAGAAAACTCTGTTCCGAGAGGAGGGTCTTTTTTGGCTCAAACGCGCCGCATACGCCGGAAATGCGCGCGCACAACGCAAGCTTGCTGTCATGCTTGCGTCCCCAGCGGACGCGGCTCATGACCCTGTTGCGTCTCTTGGTTGGGCGTTGACCTATGAAAATAATCCTGATGCGGATCTCTATGGCTTCGGTCCCTTGCCGCGCACGCTTGTTTCTGGTCTGAAGAATGATCTGACAGCCGATGAACGCGCGAGCGCAGAACGCTTTTCCAAGGAGTTTGAACCTCTTAAACTATCACCGTTTGAGCCCAAACGGTCCGACGAGCAAAAGCGGAAAAAGAAAAAGCGACAAAACTCGAAATAAGCGCAATCGGTGGCTATTTGCGCGAGAGATGCTTTAACCGAATGAATTATCGAGAGAACGGATTAACGCGTTTTAGAAATAATTGAATACCACCACGGTTTTCCTTTCTATCCAGCTCGTCTTGGGAAGAAAGGAATGTGGTTTGCACGACCAGTCTTTCACCTTCAAACGGTAAGTGACCGTGCCAGCTGTTATCAGCGCGTGCAAAAGCAAAGATATTGCCCGCTAAGGGCGGTATTTCAACGAGATAATCATCAATGTCGTGCTCATTTTTGAGCGCTCTTATAGCGCCGCTTTGTTCTGGCGCCCATTCCTTGTTGAGGTAAATGAGCATCGTGCAAATCTTGGATATGGAATCATTATGGATCCGTCCGTCACCAATTTTTGATAAGCGGCGTACCGTGATCATTCGTGGCTTATCACGCAGATCAAGGGCGAGTTTATCCGACAGCGCTTCGGCAAGCTGTGTCGATTGCAAATCGTCAATGAGTTCAGAAAATGCGCCGCGCGAATCAAGTTTGGACAGGGGCAGGAAACCGGATTTATTGATCGCTGGATAATCCCGTCGGATATTCGCAGCGGCTTCGCCCGTCAACGCACCCGATGTCGACATAAAGCGAAATGGCGTTTTCGTTACATCAGCACGGTCAAAAGCAGAAAAATCAATCATACGCTTGTTTACTCTCACGGCCGCAGTGTTTCGAATACTAAAGTGTTTCGAATACTAAAGCATTTCCAAGCCAAGTGTGTGCGGTTGGCGTTAAGGAAATGGGTAAAATCAACAACTTGAAGCGCCGTTCTGATCGTAATTGAAACAGAGGCGCTTTAGTTCATTAAACCATATGTGGCTGAAAAACACCCCTCAACAATGATCGCCGCTTGCAGTGAATTTTGATTCGATGAAAGCCATACACAATCGGCGAACGCCTTTGTTTTACACCAAATCAAGCGCGAAAACCGCGCATCGCTTTTTGCTGATTTAAAGCGCTTCGCCGATAAGTTTCATCGGTTGATGGTTCCCGTTCATCAACTCGGCAATAGGTCGAACAATTGTTCGACCGACCAAACAAGGACTTATAGCGGCGTTCCGATTCCATCGGAACGCAAAAAGCTCTAGCGATCATCATAATAGTTGTTGATGCGCAGTTTCTCTTCGATACCAGTTGATTGATACCCCGCATCTTCTGCTGTTTGTCTTTGTGGTAGATCAATCGTTGCAAATGCCTCCTCATTAAATTCGTAAGGCGTTTCATCAAGGATCGACCGTATGCAATTCAAACGGGCTCTTTCTTTATCATCAGCCATGACAACGCGCCACGGCGCGTAATCGGTATGCGTTTCTTCAAACATACGATCTCTTGCGATGGCAAATTCAGCCCAGCGGCGACGTCCTTCAAGATCGATGGGCGATAACTTCCAGCGCTTACGCGGATCAGAGGCGCGCTCTTCAAAGCGGCGCTCTTGCTCGTCAGCGGAAACATTGAGCCAATATTTGTGTAAAACTATACCAGAATCGACCAGGCTTTTTTCAAACAACGGAACATCAGCAAGAAACTTTTCATATTGCTCCGTCGTGCAAAAACCCATGACCGGCTCTACGACCGCACGATTGTACCAAGAACGATCAAACAGAACAATTTCACCTGCTGCTGGAAGATGCGAGACATAACGTTGAAAATACCATTGTGTTTGCTCCCGATCGGATGGTTTTGGAAGCGCCACAACGCGCCAAATACGGGCATTCATCCGCCTCATGATGGTTTTGATAAGACCACCTTTCCCTGCTGCATCGCGCCCCTCAAATATAATGGCTAATTTCAGCCCTTTGCGCTGCACCGTCTCTTGTAGCTTTGCCAGCTCAAACTCTAGATCCTTTAGGTGGGCGTTGTATTTTTTCTTCTTCAAGAGCGGCCCTTCCCTTTAAAGCTCTAGTTGACGAGCGTGTTGATCGAAAAGGTAAACCTTGCGGCAAAACTCACATGTCACACGGATTGCGCCGTCTTCCATCATATCGGCAAGCTCCTCCGGAGGATAGCGTTTCAACACCGCACGAATCTTATCCGCATCGCATGAACAATCAGCTTTAACCGGTAAAGAATCAAAAACGCGTACGCCATCTTCATGGAACAGACGGTAAAGCAACCGCTCCGTGGAAAGATCGGGGTCCAGAAGTTCATCAAACTGAACGGTCGATATAAACGCCTCTGCACGGTTCCAGGTTTCGAGATCGTCCTGTGACTGAAGAACGGCTTCACCGCGTTCGCGGACGCCGCCTTCAGCCGGAACAAATTGCACAATGATACCACCCGCACGCCATACGGGCGCCTCGCCGCGACGGCTGAAGCGCCCCACCGCAAGGCGAACAGCCGTTGGAATTTGCTCCGACTGGTCAAAATAGGCGATGCTCGCTTTCTCCAGTCGATCTCCTTCTACCGGCGTGACCCCTTGATAGCGGTCCATGTCTGGGCCTTGATCTACCGTCAGCATCATATGGCTCTTTTTGCCAAGAAGATCTGACAGGCACCGACTTTCGGATTCGGTCGATGTTGACTTTTCATCAGATGGCTCAACAGTTGCCATCGCACGCAATGCGCCGTTTGATGTATAATCCGCGACCACCAGGGGCATCGGACCATCCCCTTGGAGCTGCAGAATAAGTTTGCCATCAAATTTGAGCGCTGCACCCATCGCCGCGACAAGAACGCTGGCCTCGCCGACGACCTCCGAGACTGCATCGTCAAAATCATGGGCCGACAGGATTTTATCGATTGCGGGTCCTAATCGCACGGCACGCCCGCGCACCGCCGTTTGACCGACTTTGAATGGGACAATGACGTCATCAATATTTGAATCACTCACCACCCGGGATTTATCGGACACTTTCGGTCTGTCGCCGAACGGTTGAATTTGCGCCATATCAAAAGAAGCTTTATTTGTATCAGGATTTTAAACGCCACCCAGATTTAAACATCCGATAACATGCAATTGCAAGGACAAGGTTGATGGCACTCGTCACCGCAAATGCAACGATGAATCCGATTTCTGATACGCCTGTAAAACCGCTTCGGAACCCATCAATAATATAAAACACAGGGTTCAGTCGGCTCATCAAGAAGAAAGGTTCGGGCAAACTGGAAACGGCGTAAAAGGTGCCGGATAAAAATGTCAGTGGTGTGATAATAAAATTCTGTATCGCCGATGTTTGATCAAATTTCTCCGCCCAAATACCACTTATCACGCCCAGCATGGCAAACATGAGAGCACCAGTTAGGAGAAAATAGATGATAACGATGAGATTATGGATCTGCATCGGTGTGTCCGTAAACGCCATAAAGGCAGCGCTTGAAACCGCTGCGCCGCCACCAACCACGAGTCCCCTGGTCGCAGCACCTGCAACAAAGGCCACCGTTAACTCGCTTGCAGACAAGGGCGGCATTAAAACATCAATAATCGAGCCCTGAACCTTTCCTATAATCAATGAAGACGAAGAATTGGCAAAGGCGTTCGATAGGATCGCCATCATGACAAGACCGGGCGCTAGAAACTCTATGTAAGCGACCCCATTAATTGGCGCCCGGGTTTCTCCGAAGGCTTGCATAAAAACGAAAAGAAATAAGAGTGTCGACACTAAGGGCGCGAGCACCGTTTGAATGGCCACTTTTAGGAAACGACGGACT
This sequence comes from Pseudomonadota bacterium, assembly GCA_039025235.1. Lineage (GTDB taxonomy): Bacteria > Pseudomonadota > Alphaproteobacteria > Caulobacterales > Parvularculaceae > MED-G105. Next base: position 40,359 of record JBCCOS010000019.1, on the reverse strand, counting down.
TCACGCAGATAAAGCGTCCGCATCCCAAGCCAGTTGATGCTGCCAAAACGCCTCTCGCCCAAACGCCATTTCGGATCCAAACACACGCTTTGATTCGCGGCTCCTCCAGTCCGTGGCGATCCACTTTGCGTGTCGCCTTTGAGCGCGGTCGAACGAATAGACTGTTGTTTGTCGAGCATACTGACCCAAAATTGGCGCTTCTAGATTAGGTGCTTAGGCTGGAATTTTCCCGATGGCAAAGTTTCGCGTTTAAAGCAACCTTACAAAGCCTTCCCCAATCCATCAGGTTGAAACATCGACGTCGCCCTTCAGAGCAAAAATACAACCTAAAGCTGTGGAGCGCAGATTGTTGGAGCAGCAAGCGCCTGAATTAATTAGAGCGGTACGTGGCAATACCAACCTCGACCTTCAATAGAGCCAGCCTCATTATTATGGGATGAATACACGACATTATGGGATGAATACACGACCCATGTGCCGACTAGTGGTATTATGGCCTTATAAAGGGTTGGTGCGGTCACACTAGGAAGCACTTTTTTTCAACACCATATATAGTGTGTAAAAATATCCTTAACCTCGATGTTGTATTTTTAGAACCAAGAGATACTATATTTAGGTGGCGTAGTGAGACGAACGACTAAATAGCGCCATATATTGATTCAGATCGAGAATAGTACTTAATCGAGCAGCAATTTACCCAGCGATACCGCTGAATACGCGTAATGGGTGTAGTCTGCTGGTCCACTGTTCGAACGATAAATGAACGGAAAAGAACCTGGATCGGTCGATTGGGTAAATTTGCTGCATGGGACGCGGCAACAGGGAGCAGTCAGAATGGCTTGGACAGACGAACGCGTGGAATTGCTAAAGAAATACTGGTCGGAGGGTCTCTCTGCGAGCCAGATAGCCGGAAAAATGGGTGGTGTAACGAGAAATGCCGTGATCGGTAAGGTTCATCGGCTTGGACTATCCGGTCGTGCAACACCAGCACAGCCAAAGCGAGGGTGTGCAACCAATGATCAAGCACCAACAGTGGCGCCAGAAACGGCCACTATTGACAACGGTCTGGATGACCTTGCCCAGGAGCCTACATTTGTTGCGCCCATTACATTTGAAGAAACCGACCTAACAACGGTTTCGACTTTGGGACGCAACATGTGCCGATGGCCAATTGGTGATCCGGCAAGTGACGACTTTCATTTTTGTGGCGCCCCCACACAGATCGGCAAGTCATACTGTGCTTACCATGCCCGTCTAGCCTTCCAGCCCGCTGGAACACAACGTCGTACAGAGCCCGTCGCAACACCGGCATTGACACAGCAAAAACGTCGCGCCGCCGGCTAGCCCACCACGAGAAGAACCCTAAAACGCTGATTTTATTGAAGATTCCCCCACACACCACCATCGGCACTTCGACACTGAGCGAAGTGCCTTTTTTTTGGCGTTTTTTCGCGTTTTTACTATAATAAACTGGTAGCAGGAGAGATTGGGTATCATGGCGACTGATACATTGAATACGCAAAAACACGGCAGAGTAAGAACCCAAGTGCGATGTCGGAAAGCTTTGTCGATCGGGTTGTCAACGGCACTCATCCTCTTTATCGCAGGATGTGCGACCTCCACCCCTTATGTGGCTGCAAGCAAAGGGAATGGGTACGGTTTTTCGGAACAAAGGATCGAGTCAAATCGCTATAGGATTATGTTTCGCGGAAATTCGTCCACAACACGCGAAACGGTTGAAACATTCCTGCTTTACCGTGCCGCCGAGCTGACCCTCATAAACGGTTTTGACCATTTTGTTGTTATTGAAAATGACACGGAGGTCCGCAGCAACTATTCGACAACGGCGACCAATCCGGCATTCTTTGGTCAACCAGCGTTTTTCGGACGGTATGGCTTCGGGTATGGCCGGTATGCCTTTCCTTATTATGCCTATGGATTCGGTTGGGGCGGACCCGCTTTTGATACCTATACGAGAGAAATCACACGCTACTCGGCGGTCGCCTATGTAACGATGCACAAGGGACCGAAACCTGAAAACAATGTTCAGGCTTTCAACGCGCGCGAAGTGACAGAAAACCTGGGCCCTGTCGTACTCACAGGTTCATAACGCCGGGCGCTTTCAACTTATCGACGGGTGTTGATAGGTTGAAAGGGTAAGCGGCAGTATCCTCGCTTTTTATGCTGATTTTCGTAAGCGACCTTGGAACGGGTTTCGATCCGATACTGAACTGTCACTCCCAATGTCGCTCCCCCCGGTCACGTCATCTTTCTCAGGTGTTGCTGTTTCAGAGTGATCATACAACACAACAAATCCACGCGACGTGTGCCGTAAAACGACACCCCTCAAACGGCCCACATGAATGTCAGATCCAATAAGCGGCTTGCGCGAGGCTACGACCGACACGGCGTCAGCGGACATATCGACCGCTTTGACAAAGAGCGAACTTCCATCGGCAAGTCGGCATGCTAGGCGCTGACCGTTTGCTTTATGGCGCGGCGACGCACGTCGGTCCTCGCGTTTCACCCCAAGATGGTCGTTAACGCACAACATTAACCGTTCGGCAATTTGGGCACGCCGCGCCCGTGACACGCGGAATGACAAAGCAAACCCGTCAGGCATAACCCGCGCGATCGTTCCCTCAAAAACATCAAATTTGGGGATATATATTACGGCAGCATCGCCGATCACAAAATTACCCTCGGCCTTCATGAACAGATCGCCGGGAGACATATTAACAATTTGACCGAAATGCTCATCATTTCCGTTGATGATCGCCCTTGCCTTTAGGTCTATTGGCACCCGACGGTACCGTCGTGCCTCAGTCTTCTTTTTCCATTTTGGCAAAATTGCCGATAATGTTGGCGATAGCGTCATATTGAGCACCAGAAATCCCATTAGTTAAACATTGCGGTGTTTCCGCCTGACCACCAATAAGCAATTCTAACGCCAAGGTAAGGAACGGGGTTCAAACCTTTGCTAATTTGAAACGTAAAGTTTTAAAGCTCAGGCGATTTGTTGGTGATACAGCAGATGGTCATTGCAATCTGTTTATCCGCCCGAAAAGATACATTGGGCATCTGACACACAGGGTTATAACGAAAATCTTTTTGTGTGTTCGATTTGGCCCAGCATATTTGGACCTGCAATGACACTTCGCTACACAATCGCAATCATATATATCGTGATCACGGCGTCGATTTCAGCGGCCTTCGCGAATGGTTTAGGCGAGCCCGTAAAGATCGAAACCGAGGTCGACACTCCCCACACACAAACTGCCGAGGCCGAACGGAAAACCATGACCAGCGCACCCGATCCATTTCTTTGGTTAGAGGAAATAGAAGGAAAGCGCGCACTGGAATGGGTCGAGCAGCAAAATGCTCAATCGAAAATGGCCCTGACATCAGACCCCCTATTCGATACATTTTACGAAGAAGCAAGGACCATCCTAACCTCAGAAGCGCGCATTCCGTATGGCTCTATCAAAGCGGGCAAGGTTTATAATCTTTGGAAAGATAAAGAGAATAAACGCGGGCTCTGGAGACGCACAAATCTCAAGGCATTTGCCAATGGCAAACCCAATTGGGAAACGGTTTTGGACTATGACGCGCTCGCCAAAAAAGAAGGACGAAATTGGATTGCCGGTGGCATCAAATGTCTGTCACCGGATTACCGGCATTGTATGATAGAGTTATCCGATGGCGGAAAAGATGCTGGCGAGTGGCGTGAGTTCGACACTGTCACAAAAGAGTTCGTCGAGAATGGTTTTTTCCTTCGTGAAGCAAAGTCCTCTGTCTCTTGGGAAAACAAAGATACCCTTCTCGTGGCAACAGATCGCGGCCCCGGCACATTGAACACGTCGGGGTATCCGCGGACCGCCATTGAATGGCAGCGCGGCACCAATATCGACGATGCAAAGGTTATCCTTGAGAGCGCGGAAACAGACGTTTTCGCCTATGCGTTCGCTGAACAAGATGAAAACACGACCTGGGTATTTCGCTTAGTTGCCCCTTCATTTTTTGAAAAGAGACTTTCTGTTCAGCGTGAAGACGGCCAATTTAAACCGTTGCCTTTCCCGCCGAATATAGACTTTCAGGGCGTTATCAACGGCTCGGCAATTATCAGTTTACGCGAAGCCTGGACCTATGGGGGGAGAAGCTATGACCTTGGAACAGTTATCGCCTACGACTTGCAAAAAGACACGGCGTCGCTTGTTTGGAAGGCAAAGAAAAATCAATCCATAGAAGCAATCGGTGTTGGTAAGACTGGTCTCATCCTTCAATATCTAGAAGATGTTGTGGGAAAAGCAGCACGACTAAGAAAGGACACCGTATCCGGCAGCTGGTTATCAGACGAAATCGATCTTCCAGATAATGGCGTTGTGTCTCTTGTGTCCATGAACAGCGAAAGTGATTCTGCGCTTATATCGTTCGAAAGCCTGACCCGCCCAGACACCCTTTATTTCGTTGACAACAACAACAGGAAGCAAACGATCGCGTCGCTACCAAACTTTTATGATGCGTCAGACGTGACCGTAGAGCAACGATTTGCAAAATCGGCAGACGGAACAAAAGTTCCCTACTTTGTTGCTGGAAAAAAAGATGTTCTGAAAGACGGAGACGCCCCAACCATTCAGTATGGATATGGTGGCTTTCTCGCGGCTATTTTGCCCACATACTATTCTGAAGCCGGCCGCCCACAAAATGGTGCCCTTGCCGGAAAGCTATGGATTGAACGTGGCGGCGTTTTAGTGATTGCAAACATCAGAGGGGGGTCAGAATATGGCCCGGCCTGGCACCAAGCGGCTCTGAAGGAAAACCGTCAACGAGCATATGACGACTTTATCGCCGTCTCGGAAGACCTGATTGAGACAGGTGTATCGCGACCTGAAATGCTCGGCATTATTGGACGGTCCAATGGCGGCCTGTTGATGGGTGTTATGTTAACGCAGCGCCCCGACCTATATGCGGCAATCGACATTGGCGTCCCTCTGTTCGATATGAAACGCTATAACAAACTTCTGGCAGGGGCGTCATGGATCGGTGAATATGGCAATCCTGATGACCCAAAGGAATGGGCCTATATTTCTCAGTATTCCCCTTACCAGAATCTCAGAGCCGGCGCGGATTACCCTTCAGTCTTGATCTATACATCGACCAAAGATGACCGCGTTCACCCGGGGCATGCACGCAAGGCCGCGGCGAAGCTCGCGTCCCTTGGTTACAGCTTTTATTACTATGAGAATACCGAAGGCGGCCATGGCGGAACCGCTAATCAAGATCAATTAGCTTATCTAACGGCTCTCGAATTCGCTTATTTTGCGAAGCGCTTAATGGGTGAGGAAGAATAAGGCTGAACGGACCCGTTAGGCATTTGATTATTTTGGTAAGGCTGCTACCCCATTCGAAATAGTGTTAAGCGTCATGGCGTTGAGCATCATTGGCGTTCAGCTTAGTCAATCGCTCGTCGTGTGACAGGCATCATCACAAAGACCATTCAAAGGAAGAAACCAATCAATGGCATGGTGGTTTAAAATAAAACTGTGGCAACGCGTGTTCATCGCATTAATTCTTGGCGTCGCTTTCGGCCTCACCGTTTCACAAGCCATGGAACCAGCAGCAGCAGAGGCGTTACTTGGGAAAGTTAAGATCATCGGTGACGTTTTTATCCGCTTGATACGGATGATTATTGTTCCCTTGGTGTTTTTTACGTTGGTTGCCGGCATTTATGCCATGGGAGACCCGAAAAAACTTGGAACAATCGGCGTGAAAGCCTTTGTCCTTTACATTTTGACGACATTTTTTGCCAATCTCTTAGGCCTTGCAATGGGGACAATTATCAGGCCAGGGGTGGGTGTTGATCTGGGTGAGGCAGCGCCAATGACCATGGGAGAAGCCGAGCCCATTGGGCAACGCCTCATGGGAATTATTCCAGCCAATCCCTTTCAAGCGCTTGTCGAGGGAGATATTCTTGCGGTCATTTTCTTCTCGCTTCTATTCGGTATTGGACTTTTAATGGCCCGTGAGGAGGGCCGGCCCGCAGGACGCTTTTTCGAGTCCGCGTCTGAGGGGGTCCTTAAAATGACTTATATCATTATGGAGGTCGCCCCATTTGGCGTCTTCGGACTAATCGCCTATGTCGCCGGAACAAAAGGTGTTGAGACCTTTACGGCAATTTTCTGGTTGACCATTGCTGTTTATGGCGGTGCCTTAATTCATATCTTTGTCGTTTATGGTGGCCTCATAAAAATCTTTGCACGGCTGCCCGTTATCAAGTTTTTCCGAGGCATCCTTGATGCACAGATGGTTGCCTACTCCACCACCTCCTCGTCAGCGACACTGCCCGTGACGATCACTGCGGTGTCCGAAAATATTGGTGTTAGTAAATCAGTTGCTGGTTCCGTATTACCGCTCGGCGCAACAATTAATATGGATGGAACGTCGCTGTACCTCGGTATTGTTGCCCTTTTCACAGCACAAGCCTTTGGTTATTCGCTTGAGCTTCATCATTATTTCCTCATTGCACTGACGTCAGCTCTTGCCTCAATCGGGACGGCGGGTGTTCCGTCGGCGTCGCTATTCTTGTTATCCATTGTGCTCGAAGTCTTTGGTGTCACGCCAGAACATGCCGCTTTGGTCATAGGATTTATTTTCCCCTTTGACCGTATCCTTGATATGATGCGTACGGCCGTTAACGTTACCGGCGATGCAGCTGTGGCGACGACAATCGGACGATGGGAAGGAGAACTTGATGAAGACGTCTTTAACGCGCAAAACACCCGGTGAATGGTGGGCCTCATTGTAGGCCCCGTCGTTTTAATTACCCGATGATAGCTTACTGGCAATAATCGGTAGGCGTATAACAACCCAAAGCGCGGTCCAGACATTGCCCAAAAAGAAAATAGGGACGGCCCAAAAGGTCGACCACAAGTGGCTGCGTTCGAAAAACACAACAAAGATCGCAGCAATGAAAAACCCGAGATATAAATCAAGCAAGGTCACGAGACTCCATGGCTCGTGAAGCATCTCAACAATCACAGGGCCGAGCCCACGCGTGTCAGCGCCAAGGGCCCACAAAATGGCAGCGGAGAGCGCAACCGCACCAAAAACCAAACAAAGTCGTAAAATAATCATGTGTCTATTACGGTTTCTGCTAACCGGTGGATGATGCCCCGCGGAACTTATGCTCTACAAAGCCCATCACGAAAGCTTTGGTGAAAGTGCAAACGTCCTTTGTTCTCCAGTCTTTTACTGTAGCAAAACATGCCTCTTTCATGCTTAGAGCTTTTTGCTTTCCGATGGAATCGGAACGCAAAAAGCTCTAAGTCCTTGTTTTGCCGCGCTTCTTTTGCCGATAACCGATCACACTTATCGGCGAAGCGCTCTAGAGCTTTTTGCTTTCCGATGGAATAGCGCAGGCGCTTGACGTCTCTGATTTGACGCATTTCTTAACGCGTGGGCCGATCGCCACTTGCGCTGGGAGCGCTTTAGTGCGCCATTCGAGTCGCAGCACCAAATGCGCGGTAGCAAACGCCGTTTTCGAGCATCAGGTCTTCGCCTTCATTCTGCGCCCACAGGTCATAAATGATGCCGCCCTTGGACATGCTCTCGGTGAACCTCGGAAAATCCATCCGGGCAAAAACCGGGTGATTATTCTGTATAACAACAGCATCAGCATCACTAAATGCGGATGGTAGGTCCGCCGCCATTTTCACGCCAATACTATTCAAAGCATCATGCGGTGAAACAATGGGATCCCAAGCTATCACCTCTGCTTGTGGAAATGTTTTCGACAGAACATCGAAAAGGGGACGTGCGACCGTTCCACGAAGGTCGGTTGTTTCCGGCCGCCCTTTAAAGGCTAACCCCAGAATAACAAGACGCTTTGGTGCGCGCGCTAAGCGGTTAAAGTAGTCTTGCAGTAACTTGGCGACATCGCGCGGTAGCGTTTCATTGATCTGGCGCCCCGCTAACGTCAGGGTGGGTATGAAATCATGCTGCGCTAAGCCCTCTGCAAAAATATAAGGGTCTTTTTCCAGACATGGCCCCCCGACGGGACCTGGTAAGCAAACACCGCCCCGCGGATACCCTCTATTTGCAGCGTCAATAACCTCAATCGCCGATAACCCTGACGCCTCAGCAGCACCAGCGATCTCATTTGAAAAGGCGAACATGAGATCGCGATGTACATTGTTGACGAGCTTGACAAGTTCAGCCGCCTCCAAACTGGAAACGCGCACCACGGACGGTGTGAGCATATGAAAAAACCGGCTGGCGCGCAGACTCGAAGTGGTATCAACACCGCCAACGATTTGTGGCAGCGACCGCAATTCTTCGATTGCTTTGCCCTCAACTGTTCGCTCCGGGCAAAATGCCAAGTCGTAAGGCACGGCTGCCCGGTCGAGAATGGGTTTAACAACATCGCGCGAAACGCCGACACGCACTGTTGAGCGCAATATGACCAAATCACCGGGCTTTAGTACCGCGGCAACCTCTTTCGCAGCGGTCTCGATCGACGCCATCTTCGTCTTTTTATCGTCACCAATTGGTGTACCAACAGTAATGATAAAGACAGTTGATCGTGTATCCTGAGGGATCTCGCGATGGGCATCAAAACGCCCGGCCGCAATCACCTTCTTCAGCCGCCAATCAAAATTGTTCTCCTCGAATATCGCCTTACCCTCTGCGAGAGCACCCATGATGTCTGGATTTTTCTCGATGCCTGTAACGTGGAAGCCGAGATCTGCCAGCGTCACGGCAAGCGTCATCCCGACAAAGCCCAGGCCAACCATGCAAACATGGGAATCTTCAAATCCTTCAAACGAGTTGGACATCTTCAAACATGCCTCCGCGTCGGTTTTCGCCGAAACTTATTAAGCGTCCGTGACCAGACAGTCACCGCATTCATTGGTGGCAGAAATGCCGTTGGTCATGGGAGATCCCGATGACGCAGCAAGTGAGACCTATGAACATTTGGATCGTCAGGATCACCAAGATCGTGATCGTAATACAAGAAGCTTAACGCATCATACACGCTATTGGCGCACACCAAATATGGAGAGCTGGCATGAGTTGCGCCGAATCCCCCCTATCTATCTGATTTAACTGTGAAATTCCCCGCCGCCAACCGGCGGGCAAGAGAGCCGGGAGACAGAAGCTATAATTCCCGTGAGAACCAGTCGGTTAATCAAATAGTCTGTATTGCGCTCTTAGCGAAACCCGGGCGTCCGGCGCTTCGTCCGTGGCCCCAATGCCCGCCGTCATACCGATACGAAATCTCGGCGAGACAGCATAAGATCCGCCAAACAGGAATGTCCCAACGGTCGCCGATGGCTGCTCTTGAACAATAACCTGCGGATTGAGATTGATCGTATCAAGAACTTCGCCATCATTTTGTCCATCGGCGTTTGCATCACCATTATTGTTGTTGAAGGTCTGAACACTCTGCAAAAACTCTGTTTGCGATCTCGTTCTGAAGAAATAGCTTTGATCATAGGCAAAATTTATCGAAAGCTTTTCGTTCAACGATAGACCAACACCAATATTTGTACGGATGGCATCGCCAGGATTAAACGAAGAAAGGCGTGCCACACCGGAAGTAATCTGCTCAACACCGGCCCCCTCACCCTGATTAAAGACCTGGGACTGTAAAAGTGGATCGAGCGCCGCCACCGGTACAATAATCGACGATGGTGCCAGTTCCGTTATCGTGTTGGGTGATGTTTCGAAATTGAATTGATACCCAACATTGGCAAATAGCACCGCAGGGGCCGTTGGTAGACTGAAGGTCAAGCTCGGCTCAACGGTCCAAAAACCAGAGCCAACAGCAGCTTCGGTTTCCGCCCCATTGCTGAGGCGGTCAACATCAAACGGACCTCGACCCGTTGGCGCTTTTACGCGAACGTTTGCAATGGTATACGGAAAGTTGCGACCATTATTTAACTGATAGTGCAGCCCAATTTCTGCATCACCAAAACCACGCCCACTTATGTTGCTGGTTTCTTCTTGATCACTTGTCAGTGAGATGCCGGCAATCCGATCATCACGATTCACAAACGCCGCGCTGGCATCCACTTCAAACCGGCTCGTAATGCCATAACGCAGGCCGATATTTTCTAAGTGCGCACGACGGTCCGTGTCTGTCGCCTCAATCGCACCAATAAGAACGGCTCTTTGAACATCGATGCCTTGGAAGAAGAAGCGGTTATCGGACGAAACAGTATAAGTCACGCCCGGTTCAACAAATAACGTCCCTTTCGGCGTTAAGATGCCGCCAACGTCTGTAAAGAGCGGTAAATAGGGACGATCAAAATCATCGTCAGGACGTACACCGACTTGTGTTGGTTGATTACCGTCAGGACTATCTTTGTTGTCTTTATTGTCTGCTCGACCAGTCGCGTTCGGCTTACCTGGCTTTTTGTTGCCCGATGGTAGCGCAGCAACTCGTTTCTGCTCGGAAGCTTTATTGGACGGCGCTCCACCAGACTTCGTTTTCTTTGATGTTGATGGCGCTTGGGTGTTTTGAGCGTCTCGAAGTGCGGGAGCGACGCTCGCTTGGGCCCCAACGACCGGCGCCACTTGCCCCGGTTGAGCCTGAACCGCTTGTCCCTGAACCGGTTGTATCTGGGTTGGCGCAACAGCGATCTGTTGGGGTGGATTCGTACCAAGCGCAAGGACTTGACCAACACTCAATCGATAAGGCGCCGGAATTTTATTTAATCGGGCTAAGGCGTTGACGCTTGTTCCATATCGCTTTGAAATACGCGTGAGTGTCTCACCCGGTTGAACAGTATGGACGCCCGTTAGCGATGCAGGACCACCGAGCGCGTTCACCTGGGATATTTGCCCAACGACGGCTTCGAGCTGCCTAATCTTTTCCGCTTGCGCTTCGATCAAAGCCGTTTGTTTTTTGAGAAGCTGCTCGGTTTGATCGAGCCGAAGCGCCTGGATCGAAACGACGTCTCTTAGATAGACGAATTCCTCTTCCGGTGTTGGCTCGGCAGATTGCGACTGTCCAGCTGGATTATCGTCAGCTTGGCTCGCATTGCTGTTCGCAGCGGACACTTGGGACAGCGATGTTACTGCATAGACGATAACCCACGCAGCAGCGCTTCCGATTAGATGTGATTTCATTAGTCTCCCCAAGACGGACCGCTCCCAACCTGTATACTGCACTCATTCGGTTAACAGCAATTTAGTAGTGCCTTTACCTGATGACGAAGAGCCTCATACTCTTTGTCGAAATCTTTGTCTTCAATTGAATTCACCAAAGCATGAATTGTACTTCGGGATCGGCCACATAATTTAGATGCATGGGACACATTTCCCCCGGTACTCTTAAGTGCCCGTAGCGTTAGCCAGCGACTAATCAATTCAGAAGCGTCACTTGCTTTCAGATTAAGCGTTTCTATCTGACCGCCATGGTTTGACGGTAAACCCTGTGTTGGCGGTAAACCATGGGTCGACGGTAAACTGTCAGAATCGTTCAGGAAGGTACACCGATCGTTGGGTAAAGAATCGAAAACCGGTGCCTTACTTTGATCGGTAAATACTGTGTTTCCAGAACCCGCTTTATCGGTGTGAGCAACAGGTGGCATAAAAACAATATCTTCTTCACGAATAAGAGTGTCGCCCCTTGAATGAAAACAAAGAACAAGTGCTTGGAGTATGACGCTGCGAAGTTCTCTAATATTTCCTGGGAAGGAATAGGATTTTAGTCGATCTGCCGCCTCTGAAGAAAGTTTGACATGAAAAGCCGTTTTCTTCGCTTCTGTTAAAATAAAGTGTTCTGCTATTTCCACGACATCGTCTCCACGCTCGCGCAACGGGGGAACAACGATCGGCAGAACATTAATCCTATAATAAAGGTCGTCTCGAAATTGCCGTTTACGAACCGCATCACCAATGGCAACATTTGTTGCCGTAATAAGACGAACATCTACCTTTCGCGTTGAAAACCCGCCGAGACGCGAAACGGTTTGATCTTCCAAGCAACGTAGCAAGTGTGTTTGTAGCGGTTTCGGCAAATCACCAATTTCGTCCAAAAAAAGCGTACCGCCGTCCGCCGCGACAAGCGCACCATCACGATCGGCATGGGCGCCCGTAAACGAGCCTTTCTCATGGCCAAATAGAGCAGACGGCACCATTGTATCCGGCATCGCACTCAAATTGATCGGCAAAAAGCGCTGCATGGCGCGGTGACTGTTTTCGTGCAACCGCTTCGCAACAAGTTCCTTACCAACGCCGGTCTCGCCGGTGATCATGACGGCGCCATCACTCTGAGCGCAAAGGTCTATTCGCTCGCGCAGCGCCTTAATGATTTTGCTTGACCCAATAATATCCCCTGCAGGATGAAATTTTCCGGGCCGTCGGCTTCTTTGACGGAAGGGATTAGGCAGCCGTTCACCAATCGATCTTTTCTGGTCTTGTCCGTTTTCCGGAACGCGTGCCTCAACGCTGGGCGGTGCCATCGAATTTAAAACAGCAACATTCGTGTCATCGTCGACCATCACGTCGCCCGATGCGTCTAACGGTTTCGCTTTAGTGTCTAGCGATTTGACAGTACCTCCAGTCACGTGTGCCACATCGTTGTGGACCGGCGACTGATGCATCAAGACGCCAGCCGCGGCACCTCGCATACCGTTGTGCTGTTTGGCGTTGGCCCCGGAAGCGACATTGGCTGCATTGACATTAGCTAAACTTGCATTGGCTGACCTAGGATCAGCTGAATTAGCCTTTACCGAATTGGCTTTTGCCTTCAGGGCACGCCTTCCGGATGCCACACCGATATTGTCCTCGTTCGGACTTTCGAATTGCTCGCTGCCGAGCAAGGGATCTCGGGCAAAGCCGTCCCCATCATCCATAAACTCCCCCACGAGTTCTGATGCGAAATTTAAAATCCAATGCGCAAAATGTACACCAAGTATAAATTCGCCCGATTTGCTAACATGAGCTCATTCATATAAAAAGTGTCATTTCCCAATACACTGGAATACCCACATTGGACACGTACCTTATTGTCGGAAAACTAGTCAACCAAAATTGCCGGCAATTCTAATAACGAAATTTCAAACCACACTAATGGCGAGAAATTTTTATCTCTTAGACAACTCGAACCCACCTTACGCAACGGGAGTATATCACCCGCTATTCACCGATATAAACGTCACCAGTACAGGTTTTGCAAGAATTATCCAATTCATCTAAAAATTGAATAGCGACTAAAACCGTATACTGACAAAATCGTATCCACCCCAATTAGTTGTAAAAAGAAAATTGAACTCCGTTATTTAGTATGTATGCAGATAGATGAGCCGAGAACTTTACCAAAACACTGTGATGCCCCGCAAAACAGCCAGCCGTTCAACTGGCCTACAGTTTGACACCTGCCAAAACACGGTACGGCACCGAATTAATCCTTTGTTAACAATAATTTGTCGCCAATTCACGCAAATTCCTTATATATTACAGCGCGTTAACGTTTAAATCCCTAAAATAGATGCCGCCCTCCCATTTTGGCACAGCTGTTGCATTGAGTAGTGGCGTGGGGGGAGTAGTGCTCCCCAACCCGTCGTTCGCAATGCGCGTTTTAGTATGCGTTCCTTGGATTGGCGGGGGAAATATACGTTAATCCAAAGTGGGAGACGAAAAAGTGAAACTAAGACTATTTAGTACAATTGCGGCATCGGCGTTGATCGCGTCAGCCGGAAACGCATATGCGCAACCATCGTCAGGTAATGGCGGCACCAACGGCACAGCTCAAACAGAAGCTGGCGACGGCGACCTTGTTGACGTTGAATTGGACGGATCTGCTGACGACAATGTCAACAATTCCCAGAACGACAATTCAAACGACAACGACACAAGTCTTTCGAGCTCACAAAACGATAACTCAACGGACGATGATCTGTCGGTTGCTGATTCGTTGAATGACAACTCGAATGACAATGACACGAGCCTTTCAAGCTCACAAAATGACAACTCAACGGACGACGATGTCAATCTTGCAGATTCGCAAAACGATAACTCGACGGACGATGATCTCAGCGTCAGCAGCTCGTTGAACGACAATTCGACGGACGACGATGTTAATCTTGCCGATTCGCAAAACGATAACTCGACCGATGATGACACGAGCTTTTCGAATTCGCAAAACGATAACTCGACCGATGATGACGTGAATGTCGCTGACTCGTTGAACGATAATTCAACCGACGATGACACGAGCCTGTCAAACTCGCAGAATGACAATTCTGTTGATACAGACGACGACATCAACCTTGCGGATTCGCAAAACGACAATTCAACGGATGACGATTTAAGCGTCAGCAGCTCGCTGAACGACAATTCGACGGACGATGATACGACGTTAACCGATTCCCAAAACGATAACTCGACTGATGACGACGTCAACACAGCCGATTCTCAGAATGATAATTCTGTGAACACGGATAACTCTGTTGATACAGATGACGACACGACGCTCACGGATTCGCAAAACGATAATTCGACAGACGATGACATCAGCGTGAATGTTGCCGATTCAGCAAATGACAACTCATCTGACGATGATACAACATTGACCGACTCGCAAAACGATAATTCGACAGACGACGATACAACGTTGACCGACTCGCAAAACGATAACTCATCTGATGATGATGTTGCCGTAGCAGATTCGCTCAATGACAATTCGTCTGACGATGACGTAAGCGTTTCTAACTCGTTCAACTCATCCGACGATGATCAGACAATTGAGAACGCGTTCAACGACAATTCTGAAACCAATACACTAACTGTAACGGTTGGCGACATTCAGTTGAACAACACTGCTCTGAATTCATCTGTTTCCGGTATCGGAATCGGAAACGCGGCTGATCCGCTCGGTAATGCGACGGTGACGACGGGTAACATCAGTGGCTTTAGTGTTGACAACAATGAAGGTATGTCAGTTGTTAACTCCAACACTGGTTTTGGTTCGCAACAAACCAACCAATCAATCAATGTTGGTACAGTTAACCAAGCACCGGTAATGCCATAACTCGGTGAACGTTTGAGTGCTGCGGGGCGAATGCCCCGCAGTTTCTCAACGAAGGTTATCCAACTCAGCGATCAGCCGTTTCCTAGTTACGATTAGAAATCGATTGATTGTAAGTTAGAACTTTAGGTCGGATGAAACCGACCTCTGCGTTAAAAGCTTTCTAAAACAGCAATCAGTGTTAGCGATTAAGAATGTAATCGCGTTTTGTAGAACGGTATATTTGATGAGTGCGTTGGGAACTCTTTTTGGACCTTTGATTGCCACGGTGTTAGCCGCTGGCGACGGTGGATCGATCCAGGAAACAAGGACGATTACACCGGCGGATGCCGATGATATTTTTGGTGCCCTAGCCCTTGCGCCGATGGATGCGACGTCCATGAGCGCTGCATCAGGCGGCAGCGCCAACTATGCTGTCGATATCAATAATATTGGCATCAACAATTCTGAGACCAACGGCAACGTCGAAGACGTGACAAACATCAATACGACCAGCGGTGGCATTTCAAATAATACGATTAATGCCAATCAGGGTATAACCACCGTCTTTAACAACACCGGCAACGGCGTTGTTATGCAAAGCTCGGTCAACGTGAATGTCTTCTTAGACTAATACCATTTCTGGGGGACCGTTCGTGCAACGAACACTAACAGCAACAGTCTGGAACCGTTCCCCAGTCACCTTAGTTTGCCGTGCGTTAGGGAACCTAAGAGGTCAACGCACCCTTGCCTGCTTAGCGTTTCTCCTTATCAGCATTGGTGGGGCACAAACTGCAAGGGCCGGTGACGTTTTCTTGAATGTCGGCGGCGCTATTCCTCAAATTGATGTCGCAAGTGTTCAAGAACGTAAATTTTCCACCGTCACGAAGCAGCAGTATGATTTTAGCTGCGGTTCCGCTGCACTCTCAACGCTCCTCACCCATCACTACGGCATTCCAACGACTGAAACAGAAGCTTTCGAGGCGATGTGGCGGGTTGGAGATAAAAAGCGCATTGAAAAACTAGGCTTTTCGCTTTTGGAGATGAAAAGTTATCTTGAGAGTATCAATTTAAAAGCGGACGGCTTTAAAATTACGACTGACCGGTTGTCAGAAATTGGTGTACCAGGCATAGCGCTGATTGATGTGCGAGGATATCGGCATTTTGTTGTCGTGAAGGGCATTACCAAAAAAACCATTCTTTTAGGCGATCCATCCGTAGGCGTCGTATCGGTTCCGCGTAGCCGCTTCGAGAAACGCTGGGATGGCGTTATTTTATTCATTCGGTCCGAGCTCAGTCGCGGAAAAGCCAATTTTAACAAACTGGAAGACTGGCGACTAACGCCAGGCGCGCCACACGATCGCGCACTGGAAATTGAGTCCCTTCAATCACAATTACTTGTTCAAACACGGTCAGGGTTTTTCCCTAATGTTACCGTCGGAGCCCCTTAATGATTACAGCAACGCTTATCGCGATTAGCCTCAATACCGGCACACTGAGCGCAACCTCCGTTACCGACGGCCCCATGCACCAAGTCAGCGCAGCGGTCGAGACAGCAAAAAACGAATTGGTCATTGCTGAACACCCAATGGGTACGGTTGCTTTGCAAGATGCACGCGGCGGCTTCAGTACGGGTAATCAAAATGTCCCTGTTACCGTGCCATTCATCCCTCAAATTCCAAGAACCGTTGTCGGTAATGCAGATCGATTTAATTCCCCAGAGGATGTTTTTGGTGGAAAACTCGACGACGTGTCACGGGTCGACATTGATCTCGGCGACATTTTCTCCGGGAACGTCAGGTCGACGCGAAACAATTCAACAGCGTCTGCCTCAAACGGCACTTCAGCAACGAGTATCGACTCTAACGCGCCGTCGAACGCCACTCGTGGGACCGAATTAGAGATCGAATTATTTGTTCGCAGTCAGGCTGCAGTGGAAGACTTAGCGCCTGGGGGAACAAACGAACGCGGCCGTCGTACCGGCGAGACCCGTGCTCTCGTCCAAAACGGAGGCGCAAATGGCCTACAGACCGTGATCAATAATACCAGAGATAATGTTCTGATCAGCGTCCAAAGTGATGTTGCCGCTCGCGTAAACAATTTTGAGATTAGTTCTAGCGTCCTTCAGCTCACGAATACGGTGAATGCTGCTAGCCGATCGCCTGCTTTTCTAGGCGCTCTTCGTTAGACAACAGTATGGCGTTTTGCGCCAGTTGGCCCGGCTCGTGTCTTAACCCCCACATTAGGCGCGAGCCGGCCAGACCAGACTGGCCGCGTCCTTCGTTTTGATTTTTCATCAAACAGTCTTTTTTGTCTCCACACACTTGAACATTTCCAGCTCAAGTGGCTGCTCAAGAAGTTACTGGCCCACGCGCCCGAAATTGCGTAAAACCAGAGACCTGAAGCGCCTCCGTTTCAATTGGAGTGGGGGTGACACTTTAAGTCTTTGATTTGAGGCACCTCTTGACGCGTGGGCTGGGAGCCATTCAAGTAGCGACTCGCGTGAGAAATGCTTTTAAATTGATACGTTCCGAAGCGAGACATGAGCAGTGCCTCACAAAGGTGAGACCTCACCAAACATATTTACTAGCGTTGATGTTTTGTTTTATTGGGAATTTCGAGTTTCTCTTTGATCAAATATTGAAAAGCCAGAAAGGGTCCTCATGAAGCGCTTGATAATCACAACTGCGATCTTTGCTCTATGTACAGTAGGCTGTGCCGATGAGACCTCCCTCAACGGGACCAATGACGAGACGATCAAAACGGCCACAAAACAAGACAATCACAAGGATGCCAAATCGTTGGACGATATCGATAAATCAGCACACGACTATTCTTTTGTCGGAATTGCCGGCGAGCCTATGCCACTGTCGCAATTCGAAGGGCGCCCCGTGCTGGTTGTGAATACCGCATCACTCTGCGGCTTTACCAAACAATATTCGGGTTTACAGGCGCTTTATGAGCGATATGAAGACGACGGATTTGTCGTACTTGGCGTCCCTTCAAATGACTTCGGCGGACAAGAGCCAGGTAGTAATCAAGAGATTAAAGGCTTTTGTGAAGCGAACTTCAATATACGCTTTCCACTAACGGAAAAAACAAAAGTATCGGGCGAGGATGCGCACCCATTTTACACTTGGGCACAAAAAAAACTGGGAGCTGAGAACGCACCAAAGTGGAACTTTCATAAATATTTAGTTGGTGCCGATGGAAAGCTCGTAACGGCTTTCGCATCAAGCGTTAATCCGCAATCGGAAGACCTTAAAAACGCTGTCGAAGCGGCAATCCAATCGGCAAAAAAGCTTTGAATGTGATCGCTCAGGATCAATGCGGCTTGGTATTAATGCCATTCCAGCTCAAATTGATATTGTGGCCAATGCGTAAAGCGTCGGCATCTCGATTGGGACCGGGGTGACGGACGTTTTAGATTGAAAACAAGGTGACCGTTCCGGCGCCCTATCATTTAAAGCATTTCCAAGCCAAGTGTGTGCGGTTGGCGTTAAGGAAATGCGTAAAATCAAAAACTTAAAGCGCCCTTCTGATTCCAATTGGAACGGAGGCGCTTTAAAATCGCGCATCACTGACCATTCGTACGAGCCTTATCGAGCAGTGGCTCATCGCGAGATGCCTTATCGCGTGAAGCGTCCTCGGGTATGTCTATATCAGCGGCAGCTTCTTCCGGTTTAGCCTCAACAGTATCGTCCTGAGGCTTAGCGTCTAAATCCTCAATAGACGGTTCCGGTTCTTCCTTCGCCTTGATTTCCACAAGGTTCGATCTTTTAGCATCAATAAGGTCGGCCACACGATAACGCCCAATGCGGAAGAAACCTGTTCGCCCCTCGGCAGTAAACCAATAAGCGTTGGGCATAGCATCCGAGGCCGGTTCATCAGGAGACGTATCGTCTGAACCATCTCCCGGTTCTGAGTTCGGTTCTGGGGTCGGTTTTGGCTTGGTTTCTTGCGTCGCTTCTGGCGCAAATTTAACAACCAAGTTTGTCCCGGCATTATTATCCACCGCCAAAACCGCAATCGGTTGAGCGAAATCAACATCTTCTGGCGCTTCAACTTGAACAGTATCGAATGATAAAGTCGAAGCGGCCTTCACAAGTGCAGAGATCGCCTCATCCTTTGGTGTTTCAGCCGAGCTTATCCCAACAATAGAAAATCCGTCATCAGACTTCCTGAGGACAACGTCGTTAATCTTTACCTGAGTAATCGTGTCTTGCGATATCTCAAATGCTTTATTATCAGCCCAGGCAGCAAGCTCGACAGGGGCATCGATGGCGGAGAATGTCACTGTATAAACCGACGCATCGTCGGCATTGCGTGCATAGATATATTTAAAGGATGGTGATTCACCAAACAAAATTGATTTGGGCCCGTCACTTGTCGTTAGTGAAATCTTTCGCTCAAAGCCGTTATCTCCAACGCCGAAGCGCTCAGCGCTTGCACGCTGGTCCGACACAAGTACACCACGCTTAAAACCTGCAATGCTAGAGAGAAGTCGGTTCGCCTTATTCTGATTAGCCGGAAAGCCCTCTAACGCAGGCAACGACCATGTGTCATCTTTTCTCGCGAGGGTTATCGTATTGTCGTCAGCATCCGATATTGTGACTTCCGTCATGGCACTTTGGTCAAATGCGACAAGGGGTTCACTTGCTTCAAATTTATAGGTTCCTTGTTGATTAACGTAGAGACCTGTGGCGATACCCCCTTGCACGAGGAGGAGACCGCCCAGAAGCAATATTGTTTTATTCATCATCAACTCCCCGAGCCGGTACTATTAGTCTGCAATATCGCCAAGCGGCGCTGCGTCGTTCGCTTACGAATAAATTGTTGAATGAAGTAAACGGCGAATAGACCAATTGCGGCAAGGATATAGTTTACTGTTTCCCAGAATCCTCTTGCCGTTTCACTCAATGGAAGAAGGGTTCGGGCAAACCGTCCCTGGCGACTACGGATTTTCAATAGCCCCCGATCTTCCAGCGCCCAATCAACGGTGTTCTCGATAAGTAGAAGAGGTGCCGTGTAACCTTGTTGGTCCACACCACCCGCAAGCGCTAAAGCATCGTCCGACACAAAGCTGCTTGAACTATAAACGAATAACCGCGCGGTTCCTGCTGATTCCTCAATAATCGTCCCAAACGTTGGTTGTTTTGAATCTTCAGCATTGTCGTCATCGCTTTGGCTGGCTGCATTTTCTTGGGCAGACGACGCGTCGACGAGAAGCGGATTATCTTTCCCTTTAAAGTATGACGTAAAACGGCCTTCCGCCATAACGCCGAGAAGTTGCGCACCAGTTTCATCCGGCTCAGGATAGCCGCGCGTGGGGTAGCGTTCAAAATCAGGGATAACGGTCGTTGACGTTGAGACCCAAGCGTTTGCAGAACTTTCCGCCAGTCGCGTCACCGCGACGTCAGTCAATTTTTCGTTGTCCAATGTGATTGGTGACGCCCAGGTCATCGTCACCTGCCCCAGACCAGCGGTCGGCGCGCCGTTGCTCGCCAACGCATTCTGACGCAAATCGATAAAATGCGGATAGTCTAATAACTCATAATCCTGAACTTGAAATCCACCGAGATCACGAACAATCGGTACAGGGAATGGTGTGTTCTGCGTATCCAGTACCAAACTATCCCCGAGTGATATTCCATAATGACCAAGCAGACCTTCAAGACCTGTTGATTGTTTCTTTATTGCCAGTTCTTGCCCAAGGTTTGGCTTAAACGCGGACGCTGCAATCACAACAGAGCCACCGCGCATCAGGAATTGGTCGATGGCGAACAGTGCTTTATTATCCAGCCCCTCAGGTCCCGCAATAACAAGCGCGTCGGTTTGTGCGGGCGTGCGTCCCGAGCCGAGGTCCGCGATAATAACGTCGGCGTTTTCTCGTAACGTCTGCTCCAATCCGTTGAACTGCGCGCGCCCTGGTGGAACCCCGAATTGGGGATTACCAGGGGTCGGCGCAGGTCGGCTGAGGGCGATTGTCCGCAAGGCGCCTGGAGCAAACCGTTTCAATTCGCCTTCCAACACACGTTCAAGGGCATCCCTGTCGAACGTTTCAGGAAGGGGCACAACCAGCTTTCGATCACCCTTTTCAAGCACCAGATGGAGCCAGAACTGCTGCGGATTGAGAAGGCCCGCCGCTAATGGCTGCAAACCATAGTCTGCAATGGGGTCGGGGGCGCCAGCGTCGTTGGCATCCGGGTTAATGCGGCGGAAAACAAATTTGTCGCCCGCTTCCTCTTTATATTCATTAACCAGCGTGTCGATTTCACCGACAAAAACCGGCAAAGGGTCTGGCAAGGTTGCCGGATCAGAAATAAACGCCGTTAGCGTAATGGGACTATCAAAGGCGGCCCACAAATCACCCGCCGCGCGATAACTGGTCAAAACTTTCTTGATGGCACGGGTGATATCGTATTCGGGGTTTTGTAACTCGACATCAATGCTGGTGGGATTAGCTTGCTTGACTTCAATCAAATCACCAAATCCGAGGGTTTCGTACTCGTCTCCATACTGAACAACAATATCAAAATATGAGTTCGTGACGGATGCTTGACGACGGTCAGCGGTTTGGAATGGAACAGGACGCACGCCATACCGACGTCCTGCTTCCTCTTGAAGAGCCTCGTCTTGTAAAGGGTCGATAAACTCGACTTTAACGCGACCACCACCCGCAACAGCATATTCCCGCATAAGGTCTTGCAAGCGCGGCGCAAGGGGGGCGAGAAGCGGATGGGTTTCCGCTGAAAAGTAGCCCCGCAATAATAAAGGCTCTTCCAATTGGCGAAGATATCCGCGCGTGGCATCGGAGATTGAGTAGACTTGACCATCGGTTAGGTCGGCACGAAGCGTTGGTGTCTGTTGCAGCCACAAATTTCCGGCGATCAAATTTGCAATGGCGAGGCCGATAATCACGTGCCAGCGCATATGACGACCGCTGGTATCTTGCGTTGACCACCGCAGACGCTCAAGCGTGAAGACGGTGAGGGCAATGAAGACCCCGAAGATACTGAGATAATAGTAGATATCCCTGAAGTCGAGTACACCGCGGGAGATCGACTCAAACCGAGCGCCCGCTCCAAGAAGACGCATAAATGCGCCCGCGGCATTACCGAATAAAGTTGTCAGACCATCAGACCCGATGAGATAAAAAATCCCACACAATAACGCTGTGACGATCAAACTAACAATCTGACTTTCCGTTCTTGCACTGACAAATAACCCGATCGCAATATAGGCGGACGCAACACACAAGATAGCAAGATAGCCACCAATAACGGGGCCAGGGTCCAAATCACCGAGCAGGGCAACGGTTATTGGCAAGGGCAATGTCAACCCAATGGCGATGGCGACCAGCGTAAGACATGCAATAAACTTCCCGATGACAAGGGCCAGCGGTGAAGCCGGCATGGTCATCAAATATTCAAGCGTTCCACTGCGCCGTTCCTCACTCCACTGACGCATCGTCACTGCCGAGATTAGAAAAATCAAAAGTACAGGCATCCACTCAAACAAAGGACGCAAGTCAGCAATATTACGCGCGAAGAAACGCTCCACCCAGAAGAAAGAGAAAAGACTAGCCGCTAGAAACACGCCGATAAAAATCACACCGGCAAGCGACGCAAAGTAGGAAGCAATCTCCTTTTTTGCGACGCGCAGAACGATTGAGGTATTAGAAACAGGAGATTTGGGTGGCGCTGTGTTAGGCTCCCCTGTGTTAGGCCCTCCTGTGTTAGGCTCCGGTGTGTTACGCACAAGTGTCTCAGACATTAACCGGCTCCTTTGTCGAATCGGATGGCGTTTGATTATTTTCGTTCAACAGCTTTTTCGCCGTGCCCGCTGATATTTCAGCGAAGATTTGGTCAAGATCGTTTCTTGCCGGCGAAAGCGCAAAAAGTTCCCCGCCGGCTTCGATAATGCGACGCGAAACGTCGGCTGCGGCTTTATTCAGGTTCGCAGAGTCAGCCGGCTTTGATGCTTGGTCGATCGTCAATTCGAATGAATGGGTATCGGTTGACGCGTCCTCGACTGTGGAAATGGTACCAAGACCGCCCAGTACTTTTTGAAGTGTGTCATAACGGAGCGAAGTTGAAATCGCGAGTTTACCGCCGCCCCCTAACTCGGATAGTGGTGCGTCATACATCAGAGAACCACGATTAATAATGATCGCGCGATCACAAACCGCTTGCACCTCCTGTAGGATATGCGTCGATACAATCACTGTGGCTGTTTCAGCGAGACGTTTGATCAGGGCACGCATTTGCCGAATCTGCGAAGGATCAAGGCCATTCGTTGGTTCATCAAGTATGACGATGCGCGGTGCATGCAAAATCGCTTGCGCAACACCAGCCCGTTGGCGAAGGCCGCGTGAGAGCGACGAAATAGGTTCTCCCGCTTTTTCGTGCAAGGCGGTCGCGTCGATAGCACGCGCGATCGCCAATCCACGGTCGGCCTCCGGCATATTGCGGAGGGCCGCGGCATAATCGAGATAATCAAGCACCGTCATCTCTGGGTAGACAGGACAATTTTCCGGCAGATACCCAATCTTTGCTTGTGTTGCCGCGCGCGCCTCTTCGATATTGACGCCATCAATCAAAATTTGTCCTGACGTCGGCTCAAGAAAACCGGTCATCATTTTCATAATCGTCGTTTTACCAGCTCCATTGGGACCAAGCAGTCCAACAATTTCCCCTTGGGCAATTGAAAACGAGACATCAGAAACGGCGAGGAAGTCGCCATATTTGCGAGTAAGACGGTCTGCGACGAGCAAATCGATTTCTCCAAAACTATATGAACGGTGATGCTTTTATCTTGGACACGGAGCGTTGCAACGCTGCGTTTTGATCGACCCATTTATTAGTGGCCTATCCTCCCAAAAAGGTAAGGCGAAAGACGAACCTGAAAGCATGATGATAGCTTGATAAAGCGGATATATTCCAACAATGAAAGTTTCAACCGGAACAATTTATTACATTACTGTAATGTTTTAAAAAATCAAAGATGTGAATCAGAGCCTCTTTAGGAGGCTCCTTAAAATAAATATCCAATGAATTCAGATGCTTGTGAATTTCATCCCAGAACCGAAATAAGCATTCTTGACTTTTTAATTTTTAGAACAAATCATGAACATATGACTGTTCGGATTTTCAAAGCAAGCGATCTTTTGCCAGCAAGGGCGCGCGGCGCCGCACATGCTGGCATTTCAATCAAATCTATACCGAAACATCTCCAAGGCAATACGACAAAACAAGCGCCAAACAGACAAAAAGACAGAACAACAAGAGATGGAGCGCCAGAGCATTTTCCGACCAAGTGGATACCGGTTGGGCGTGAGAAAATGCGACAAAATACGAACCTAGAGCACTTCGCCGATAAGTGCGATCGGTTATCGGCAAAAGAAGCGCGACCAAACAAGGACTTAGAGCGGCGTTCCGATTCCATCGGAACGCAAAAAGCTCTAGAGCAATTTTGCGATTCAGATCGAAAAAAAATTGCTCCAGAAGAAAGAATTAAAGCTTTTCCTTTTCCCTTTGGACTTGGACGCGATGGCGTTCAAGTCGTCGCTGAGGCCCGATATGGAGATGCAACCGCCGCGACGGGCTTTGCATTGGCTGCCGCCCTTTGCAGCAGCACTATCGAAAACACCGGTGAGCAAGACGACGTTAAAAACAATCAGCGTAGTTTTAAACCGTCACCCGGAGCGGGTTGCGCCCCCATTCTCTGGATAAGCCAATATAACAGGGCGCGTGAGCACGGCCTTCTATCGCCGGCCGGGCTCGCAAATCTTTTAGGGCCAATCGATCAACCCATTATTTTCGTTCGTACCCGGCGCAATATCGATACGCTCTTGGCCACAGAAGAGGCCATCGGCTCAGGGGCCGTTGGCCTTGTCGTGACAGACCTTGACGACGTTGACTTCACAGCCAGCCGTCGCCTGACACTGGCATCAAAACGTTATGGAACGCCGGCCATTATATTAGCCCCGCACAGCCATAGTGGCGCAACAGCCCTTAGCGCACGCTGGCGCGTGCAGCCTGCGCCTTCTGGCATCAACTCTTATGACGCGCGTGCGCCGGGCACTCCGCGATGGTGTGCAACCTTAGAGCGCTCACGCACAGCACCCCACCATGTGGGGCGAAACTTCATCATAGAGTACGACAATGAAACGCTATCTCTCCATATGGTTACCCAATTGGCCACTGACCCGGCTCATGCGTACACGAATAAAATCAACGAAACAAACCATACCGACGGCCCCAGCACATCAAATAACAATACAACACAAAGGGAGGGAGGACATATCATCCAATGGCCCGTCGAAACACACACTCCTCGCAAACAAGAAGAGAGCAGACAAGCATTTCGGTGGGCACGTCACGAATAACAGACCATTCGTTTTGACCGAAGGTGGCTCGAAGGGCTTGTCTATTGCGTGCGCCAATGGTGCTGCGCGAAAGCTGGGCATAAACGCGGGTATGCGGTTCACCGATGCGCGTGCAAGGGCCCCTCACCTAAAGGCTGAGCCGATTGATCGAGAGGCTGACAAAAAGGCACTTGTTAAGCTAGCTGAATGGCTCATTCGCTTCGCACCCATTGTAACGCGCGATGGCGATGACGGCATTATGCTGGATATCACAGGCTGCGCCCACTTATATGGCGGCGAACAAAAGATGCTTGAGCGCCTTTCAATAGCCCTCGAAAAAGCTGTGATCGGTCATCGTCTCGGAATTGCTGGAACCCCAATCGCTGCCAATGCCGCTGCACGCTATTGGCCAGGCAAGGAAAACACCATCATTCCGCCCAATGATGAACGAAACGCGCTAAGTGACTTACCGATGGCGTCGCTAGGGCTTTCAGAGGAAAGCATTACAACGCTACGACGGTTTGGATTAACGCGCATTGGCCAGCTTTATAATGTCCCGCGCAAGTCTCTGGCACGGCGGTTTTCACCACAACGCAAAAAGAAATACAATAACACGAAACCGGGAAAAGATCAGTTCAGCAATAATATAGAAACCGTCGATACCGTTTTGCTGCGCCTTGATGAGGCGCTGGGCATTCGTAAAAAACCCCTTTCTCCTCTACAATCTCCCCCCGACTTTATCGAACGCATATTGTGCCCAGAGCCTCTTTTGTCACAAGAAGGCATCGACAAAGGGTTAGAAACATTATCAGCACACCTTTGCACTTGCCTACAGGCCTACGGGCAAGGTGGCCGACATTTTACACTATTTGCATTCCGTACAGATGGAACAACAAAATCAGTCACCACCGCCACGGCCGCACCAGTCAATAATCCAAATCATCTATGTATTCTTTTTAAAGAAAAAATTGAGGCCATTGACCCGGGCTTTGGGATTGATGCCCTTGCGTTAGAGGCACGCCGTATCGACACGATGGCGGCAACAACACCGCCCCTTTCAGGCGAACTTGCGAAGGGAGAAATCGATACCGTTGCACTGAGCGCCCTTGCCGATCGCCTCACGGCAAAACTTGGCGAGAACACCGTTTACATCATTGAACCGCACGATTCACATTTGCCGCAAAAGGCAGAAAAATTACACCGTTTCGAAGGCGCATTGCCCAAAAATTTAACCACGACCACAACGAAGAAGACGGACGGCCATAAGACAACGGAAGCAATATCTTTCTCACGCAATAGCCGACCTTTGCGAATTTTGCAGAGCCCGGAACCCGTTACAGCCCTTGCTGCGCTTCCCGATGGACCCCCAGCGCGCTTTGTCTGGCGGCGCGTGGCAAGACAAGTGGCGCGCGCAACAGGCCCCGAACGCATTGCTCCGGAATGGTGGCATCAGACTGAAACAAGCTCCTATGTCTTGCCCGCGCCACAACAGCAAGAAAAAACGCGGGATTATTATTGCGTGGAGGATACTGAAGGGAGGCGCTATTGGCTTTATCGTGAAGGGCTTTATGGGACCAGCGACATGCATTGCGCCATTCTGCCTTCTCAGAACAAAACCAATGATGAGACGACATCCCCTAAAAGACCAGAAGTCCCTAAAAAACCAGAAGTCCCTGGCACCGGGTCATATAACAGTACGACCACTGTTAAGGGCAACAAAAATAAGGGTAACGAAATTTCCAATCAGCAACCACAATGGTTTCTATATGGATTCTTCGCATGAAGATGTCACGACAAAAGACAGATCTTTATTTTGCTGAACTCTGCACCACGACAAATTTTTCTTTCCTACACGGTGCATCACACGCAGCAGAACTGGTATCACAGGCAAAAAATCTCGGCATTTCCGCCCTTGGCATTGCCGATAGAAACACGCTCGCCGGGGTTGTAAGAGCCCATAGCGCTGCAAAAGAGGCAAACCTTCGGCTTCTCGTCGGCGCCAGACTTGCCCCTCAAGATGGACCCGAATTGATATGTTATCCGCAAGATCGCGATGCCTATGGCCGGCTTTCAAGGCTCATATCCCAAGGCAAGCTCTCGGCCCCCAAAGGTGAATGCCACTTCACAATCGATGATATAAAGCATTATGCCAAGGGACAAATTTTCATCCTTATACCCCCACAAAAACTCGATAGGGAATTTGCAGAAACAACGACACAACTTAGAGAAATATGGCAGGGGCGACTTTATCTCGCAGCAAACTATAACTATCAACCCGATGCACGCGAACGCATTGCACGATTGATTGCCCTTGGCCATCAACAAGGCCTGCCGCTGATCGCAACCAATGATGTCTTGTACCATGCACCAGAACGCAAGCCCCTACAGGATGTGATGACATGCATCCGTGAACATTGCACAATTCAAACAGCCGGTCGTCGGCTTATGGCAAACGCGGAGCGCTGTTTAAAAAGTCCTAGCGAGCTACAACGACTATTTTCGGGATACGAACATATTCTTCGGACAACCAAAGAAATTGTCGATCAGTGTCATTTTTCCCTAGATGACTTGTCCTATGACTACCCCAATGAGCCCGTCCCGGTAGGCCAAACACCGCAGTCCTATCTCTCAAAACTTGCATGGAACGGAGCGAAATGGCGATATCCCGATGGCGTTCCATCCCATGTGGCAAAGCTTATTAAAAAAGAACTCTGCCTCATTGATGACCTTGGTTACGCAAAATACTTCTTAACGGTCTATGATATCGTGGCATGGGCCCGTAAACAGGAAATCCTCTGCCAAGGGCGCGGTTCCGCTGCCAATTCAGCCGTTTGTTATTGCCTTGGGATCACCAGCGTTGATCCCAATGAAACAAACCTCCTGTTTGAGCGCTTTTTATCAAAGGAGCGCAAAGAGCCGCCAGACATTGATGTCGACTTCGAACATGAGCGGCGCGAGGAGGTTATTCAGTATATTTATCAACGCTATGGCCGAGAAAGAGCGGCACTAACAGCAACGGTTATCTGCTACCGCCCCCGCTCAGCCGTCCGCGAAGTATGCAAGGCTCTAGGCCTCACAGAAGATGTTGCCGCCGCGCTTGCCGGGACCGTCTGGGGAAGCTGGGGCAAAGACATCGTAGAACAGCAAATCACTGGCGCTGGCCTTGACCCGAAATCACCAACCATTCAACAGGCCGTTGCGTTAACCCGAACGCTTATTGGTTTCCCACGGCATTTATCACAGCATGTGGGCGGCTTTGTTTTAACCGAGCGCCCCCTTGTTGAGACCGTGCCCATCGGCAATGCCGCCATGGCGGATCGCACTTTTATTGAATGGGACAAAGACGATATCGACGCTCTGAATATTATGAAAGTGGATGTCCTTGCCCTTGGCATGTTGACATGTATTCGAAAGGCTTTTGCTTTGCTCAAAGAGCATAAGGGCTTGCATCACACCCTTGCTAGCCTCCCTCCGGATGATACCACGACCTATGATATGTTGTGTAAAGGGGACAGCCTTGGCGTCTTTCAAGTGGAAAGCCGTGCACAGATGAATATGCTGCCGCGCCTTAGGCCACGAAAATTCTATGACCTGGTGATCGAGGTGGCTATTGTTCGTCCTGGCCCCATTCAAGGGGATATGGTGCACCCCTATCTGCGGCGACGTAACAAACTTGAAAAGGTGGTTTATCCCTCGCCTGCCCCCAACCACGGCCCCAAAGATGAACTTGAAAGAATCTTGGCACGGACCCTTGGTGTACCGCTTTTCCAAGAGCAAGCCATGCAAATTTCTATTGATGCCGCCAAATTCACCCCGGATGAGGCGAATGGCCTGCGCCGCGCTATGGCAACCTTCCGAAAAGTTGGAACCATTAACAATTACCAAGATATGATGGTTGAACGGATGATTGCGCGGGGCTATGAACCTACCTTTGCGGCGCGATGCTTTGAGCAAGTGAAGGGGTTTGGCGAGTACGGGTTCCCAGAAAGTCACGCGGCGAGTTTCGCACTTCTCGTTTATGTCTCTTCTTGGCTTAAATGTCACCATCCGGACGTTTTCTGTGCTGCCCTTCTAAATAGCCAGCCCATGGGATTTTATGCTCCAGCCCAGATTGTCAGAGATGCGCAGGAGCATGGCGTGGCGGTCCGCCCGGTCGATGTGAATGCCTCCCAATGGGACAATATAGTTGAGCCAATGACGAATACAGACGTCACAGATAAAACTGCTGGCGCTAGGAGCACTTTCAAAGTGAATGAAGAAAAACGCTTTGCCGTTCGCCTTGGCTTTCGACAAATCAGTGGTGCCAATCAAAAGGAAATGCAGCGCCTTATTGAAACCCGAGATGCCCTTGGGAAACCCTATGAGACACCGGAGGCCCTGCGACGGCTCAGCGGTCTGACACGCGGCGCGATGGAAACCCTTGCCAACGCAGATGCATTTTCTTCCATGGGCCTTACACGGCGTCAGGCGCTTTGGGCCATTAGAGGAGAAACACGCGCAAAGCCACCCCCTCTTTTTGCAGCAACAAAGACATCTGAATTGCCATTGGAGAAAGCACCGCCGGTAAGCGCGCAAAGCGTTTCAAACGAAAAAGCGGATGATGGACCGCAATTTACGCTGCCTTTCATGCCACCATCAGAGGAAGTCATCCAGGATTATCAGGTGACAAATCTTTCCTTAAAAGATCATCCAATGACCTTCTTGCGGACGCACTATCAGCGCGAGCGTATTCTCACCACTGCAAAAGCCGTCAATAGTCCGAACGGTCGTTTCGTCCAAACAGCCGGCGTCGTACTTGTGCGACAAAAGCCCGGCTCCGCCAAAGGCGTCGTTTTCATTACCATTGAAGATGAAACCGGCATCGCAAACCTCGTGGTTTGGCCAAAAGTCTTAGAGCGCTACCGCGCAACAGTCATGGGCGCCCGCCTTCTCTCTATTGCCGGTCGTGTCCAGCGCGCGGATCATGTGACTCATATTGTGGCTGAACGCCTATTTGACCGCACTGATGATCTCACTTTGCTTTCAGAAGACACCCAGCGATGTCAAAATATGCGTGAAGCCCTTTTACGGTCAGATCCATTAAAGGGCGTATTGGCAAACAGCGACGAGGTTCGCCGTCCCGTACCAGAGCAACGCTCAACACGATCATTGACCAATGCGCCCGGAAATAATCGCCACCCTCGCAATATACGGATTATTCCCAAAAGCCGTGATTTTCATTAAAGCATTTCCAAGCCAAGTGTGTGCGGTTGGCGTGAAGGAAATGCGTAAAATCAGAAACTTAAAGCGCCGTTCTGATTCCAATTGAAACGGAGGCGCTTTAAAGTATCTGTTTGGATCAAAGCACGGAACACATAAGCCATTCCTGAGAAGCTGACCATTCTATACAACAGTGTGTGTCCCGTCTGTCGCGAGGGCATTTGCAGCTTTGAACGCCGCACAAAGGCCAATAAGCTTGGCGTCGATTATATCGACATATCCGTCGAACCGAAAAGGTTCGAAGCTATTGGGATTACATTGGATAACGTTCGGTTTAAACTCCATGCCCTTACGCCGAACGAACAAGTTTTGCGGGGCTGGCCCGCGGTCGCGGCGCTTTGGGATGTAACACCTGGCTTTGAAGCGCTTGCACGGATCGGCCGTCTTCCGGCAATCAACCCGATCTCAACAGCTCTTTATGATGCGACTGCGCGCATCCTTTGGATCGTCAATCGACTGCAAAAGCGCTGGTAGTTTGAATGAGCCCGCCAAGGCCTGATGCTGATACTTGATAAGATGCCGACACTGATAAAACCGGGCTTCACGACCTAAAGCGTCGACACTTCAATTGGAATCGGGACGACGCTTTTGAGCGCCGAGCAAAAAGTGTGCAACGGTTTTTGCGTTAAACGGCGCGACAACCATAGCTTATAGCGGAGCGCAATAGTGCAGAATTATTGCATTCCGCTTTAAGTTTTTGATTTTCCGCATTTCCTTAACGCCAACCGCACACACTTAGCTTGGAAATGATTTAAAATGAAAGCGACGGCGCAAAGCTTCGAGGCGCCGGATCAATGACTTTGATGCCACCGGGCTGAATTTCGAGAATGGCAAGCCCCCGTTCGATCGTACCATCTGAGCGCAGCCGAAATAATCCATCTGCCCCGAAATAACCATTCGGGTCGGTGATCGCATCGCGGCTGAACCGACCGCGCCGACGGGGACTTCTCGCGAGCCTTGCCGCTAGGAGCGTTGCGTCATAACTCAGCGATGCTACCCGTGGTGGCTGATCACCAAACGCAGACTTATACCGTGTACGGAACCCTTGAGAGATTTTTGGTTCCGGCGCTGCAAACCAACCACCGCGCAATGCGGGCTCACGCGTGAGGCGAGGATTGTTCCAAGCAGAAACACCAAGGAGTTTCACTCGGTCAATATCGACGTTGTAATAGGGGAATAATGGGGCTAGCGCACGAAGCAGCGTCCCCTGCTCAGGAACCAAAACGGCCTGATATCCACGCGCAAAACCATTTTCATTGAAGTCATTACCGGATCCGTTGCTCAACTCAACCGGGACAACTTCACGGGAATATTGCGCCAGGCGTCGGGCCGGGGCGCGCATAGCATCAACATCCTGCTCATAACGTTCGGCGTGGATCAGGGAAGCCCCGTTGCGCGAAATCGTAGAACTAAACGCCGTTGATACCCGCTCACCATAGGTATTCGCCGGCGCAATAAGACCAAAGCGATTCCGCCCGCTGGAAATGGCATATTGGGTCACACGGTCGACCTCAGCTTCGGGAGGGAAGCTCAACAGATAAAGTCCATCACGTGCGAGCTTATTGTCCGACGAAAATGCAATTACAGGCACACCTGCCGCGGCAGCGACTTCTGAAGCGGCGTTCACAGATGGCGCATAGAGCGGCCCGAGAATAATCTCCGCGCCATCGGCAAGCGCTGCGCGCGCCGCCGCCGCCGCCCCGTCCGCGGTGCCTTTTGTGTCTTTTGGCAACAGTAAGAAGCGCTCATCAGCGGCTTCGAAAGCCGCGAGTTGGGCCGCATCGAACATTGCCGAGGCGGCACGCTGCGCAGCATTGGTCGAAGCACTAAACGGCAGGAGTAGCCCCACCCGCACCGGCTCAGCGCCGCGCAAGTGTAGAGGTTTCGCAAAATCACGCCGATCATAACGACGGCGGCGGCCATCCTGACGGTCGCGATCAGTCGCTTGATCAGCACCGCCGGGGGGATCTCCTCCCGCCTCGGCAATATCCGGTCCTTGCGTCGACGGCCCCGATGAACACGCCACCAACACAGACACGGCGAATGCCGCTAAAATGCCTTTCATAACCCCTTTTAAATCGCGCTCAAAGCGCCATGACCCGTGTTCCATCGCACCATCACAGCCAACCGTTTGCGTCCTTTGATGTCCAGGTGATCGGAAAAAACTCAACCGCGCCATGACTTTCGCTCCCATAAGGCAACCGTGAAATAAATCGCCACATTTTTGGTGTGGCAAACATCCGTCAATTTTTAAAAGCAAGCAAGCGGTGTGGTGCTCGCGCGACGACATAAAAGGTAGCCTCAGCAGAGTTGGCGGTAAACCAGCAACAGGATATGACAGCCTTAAAATGATGCGCCTTCTTTTGGCAATTCGATGGTGTCAATGTGAGGATTTCAGTGCACCCTTTATGACCAACGGCAACGGTTTAGTGAGCGTGTAAAAATTGCGGGATGGTCATGTCAGACAAATACGCCAATGAGCGCTCTGCCCTTGAAGGATCGGCGCCAGAAACTGCAGCTCAAAGGGCGCTAGGACAAACCGAAGTGCACACCGAATTGGCCAGCGGCCTCTATGTGGCGGCAACACCGATTGGAAACTTAGGCGACGTTAGCGCTCGTTTGATTGAAACGATGAAAGCAGCGGATGCTATTCTATGCGAAGACACACGGCATACCGCGAAACTCTGTAACGCCTATGGGATTACGACACCGCGCAGGCCCTACCATGAGCATAACGCGATGTCTGTGCGACCATCCATTCTTGACGCGCTTAAGGACGGTGCACGTTATTGCTTGGTCAGCGATGCTGGAACGCCGCTTATCGCTGATCCTGGCTATAAACTTGTTGCTGAGGCAAGGGCAGCCGATATTTCCATTTTCGCAATCCCAGGGCCATCCGCCGTCATTGCCGCGCTTTCAATTAGTGGGCTTCCAACGGATCAATTTTTATTTGCCGGCTTCCCACCGTCAAAGGTCGCAGCCCGGGGTCGTTTTTTCGAAAACCTTTCCTCGATCAGAGCGACGCTTGCTTTTTATGAATCACCAAACCGCCTAGCATCAAGCTTAGGCGCAATGGCAAACGTTTTCCGCGGACGGCGCGCCGCGGTCGTACGCGAAATCACCAAGCGCCATGAAACAGTTTTTGAAGGGCCAATCGAGGACGTGGCCGCCACTTATGCAAAAGAAAAGACGAAAGGCGAAATTGTTGTCCTCATCGCGCCTTCGGATCGCGATGCTTTTTCGCAAACAGAAGAGGCTTCACCGGCAAGTGTCGATCGTTTCCTCGTTAAAGCCTTAAAACATCTGTCGGTACGGGACGCGACCGCGCTCGCCTTAGAGGCATTCGATTTATCTAAAAAAGTAATTTACGCCCGCGCCGTGGAATTATCAGCGACAGAATGACAAATGCCCGAGTCCGACAAGTCTTGAAATGGCAAATCTTACGCCCCAAAACCCTAGGAAAAAGAGACAGACCGCTGAACGCTCCGGGCGCGTGGCCGAATGGGTTGTTGCTTTATACTACCGGCTTTCAGGGGCGCGCATTCTCACAAGGCGGTTCAAACGCCGCTCAGGCGAGGCTGATATTATCGCGTTTAAAAATGGCACCCTGATTATTGTGGAGGTGAAACGCCGACGGACCATTGATGCCGCGATCGAAGCCGTCACGCTAGCAAACCGTCGACGCATCGAACAGGTCACCGCCTCTTATCAAGCCCACCGCCCGCAATTCGCCCATTGCGGCGTTCGGTATGACATTGCTGCTATGGCGGGATACCGACTGGTCATACTCAAAGATGCATGGCGGCAAGGTGAGTAAAACATGGTAGGACGGTGTAGCGCTTCCCTAAAGTTAAGCACTTTTTAACCATACCACCCGCCTCATTTAGTCCCAGTAACTTGAATGAACTTGCCATGCGCCTGCTTCAAATTTTGTCGTTAGTGATTTTGCTGATTTGTTTAGAAGGATGCGGATCAAGCCGTTCCCTTGGGGCATCTTTTGGTGATGCCAACTCTGGACAAGATTTCAAAGCGCGTTTGATGACAGATGGGCCTTACGACTATGACGACATCGACATAACCGTATTCGAGGGTCGTTTAATGTTGACTGGAACCGCTCCCGATGAACAGACGCGTCAGCGTTTGGTTATGCAGGGATGGCAGTCAAAAGGCGTTAAACAAATCATTGATGAAGTCGTAATCGGCGAAAAAACGCGGTTTAAACAGGGCGTTGCTGATAGTCGAATTGATACAGCCATTCGGACCAAGCTGATCACTGACGGCGCTATTAGAAGTAGTGACGTGAAAATTACCGTTTCCAATGGCGTTGCCTATCTTATTGGCGTCGCCCGTGACGACCGTATTCTAACAAAGATTGTTGACCATGCTCGGACAACCCGAGGCGTGACAAAAGTCGTTAGTCACATAATCTTCATAGACGAACAGGTTCGTCGCCTGTAATTCCAACGCAAACGTCGATATTGTAAAGATGGGCCAAGGAGCACGGATGGAAAACATCCATTCTTGCTAACGCGCAAGATATTGCCACCAAATCAACGGCAAACGCTTTAAAAGGCCGCTAAGCCTATTGGGCAAGGTGAAATACAGCTCAATCAAAAACGAATAGTCATTGCAATTTCAGCCGCTACACAACCCAGTTAACGATTTCAGCCAGGTCTGCTTCAACAAGGTTATCTGCTTAAAAATGTCCTTAAAAATCGCCATACAGATGGACCCAATCGAAAACGTCGATGTGAACGCAGATACGACCTTTGACCTTGCGCTTGAAGCTGCCGGACGCGGCGCAGAGATATGGGTTTACGGTCCAGAAATGTTGCAGTTGACGGCTGGCCAAACGGATGCGCTCCCATCTTCAAAAGACAATGCGTCAAACAATATTCAAGTCCAAGCAAAGGCACAACAAATCCTACGCATTGTTCGTGATCCCAATTCACCGGTGTCCCTTGCATCGCCAGCGACGCTCGACCTTTCGACGATGGACGTGATCCTTATTCGGCAGGACCCCCCTTTTAACATCGCTTACATCACTGCCGCGCAGATTTTGGAACAACTGCCGAAAGACGTCTTGGTTGTGAACGATCCGCGCTCAATCCGCGACGCCCCGGAAAAGCTATTTGTTTTGAACTTCCCCGATTTAACGCCACCGACCTGCGTTACTCGCGATCCACAGGCAATGACCGCCTTTAGAGAGACTCATGGTGACGTTATCGTAAAGCCGCTTTACGGGAATGGCGGCGCAGGTGTTTTTAAAATCGCGCAAGACGACGGAAATTTTAATGCGTTGCTGGAAATGTTTACGGACGTATTTGTTGAACCCTCCATCATACAGAAATTTGTCCCTGATGTAACAAATGGCGACAAACGCATCATCCTTTTAGATGGCGAAGCCGTTGGTGCGATTAACCGCGTGCCAGCAAAAGGCGAAACACGTTCCAATATGCATGTTGGCGGTCGGGCTGAGGCAGTTGAGATGACAGACCGTGACCAACAAATTTGTGATCGGATCGGACCTGTGCTTTCACAACGGGGATTAATCCTTGTCGGTATCGATGTCATCGGTGACTATTTGACAGAAATTAATGTGACGTCCCCCACAGGTGTGCAGGAGGTTCGACGGTTCGGCGGAGCCGATATCTCAGCGCTCTTTTGGGATTGGGTAGAAGGCCGCCGTGCGCAGTAACGCAAAAAGCTCTTGATAGATGAAATAACGCTATGAATGACATGTCGGGAAAAATTGCTCCGCAATCAGCGTCTGCATCACCTAATAACGATTCAAAATGCGATGGCCCACTGCGTATTGCGATCTTTTCTGGCAACTATAATTATGTGGTGGATGGGCCAGTCCGTGCCCTGAACACATTGGTTGCGCACCTAGAACATCGCGGTCATGACGTTTTAGTGTTTGCTCCAACGGTCAAGAACCCACCCGTTGCCCATAATGGCGAGCTGATAGCGATCCCCTCTGTCCCCTTCCCGGGGTCACGATCGGAATATCGTATTGGACTTGGTTTATTTGGCGCAGCAAAAAAACGGTTGGATGCCTTTGCGCCGGATGTCATTCATATTGCCGCGCCCGATTTAACGGGACTGCAAGCACTGAAATACGCTGAAGAACATGCGCTGACACCGGTTGCGTCTTTCCATACGCGATTTGATACCTATCTGCGGTATTACGGATTAAAGCGGCTGGAAAAATACGTAACGAACTATATGCGGCGTTTTTACAGTCGCTGCCAGCACGTTTACGCGCCATCGCCATCGATGCGCGACGAGTTGGCTGCAGACCGTATTGGTCAAGATGTCAGGATCTGGGCGCGCGGCGTTGACAGTGCCCTTTTCTCTCCTGAGAAACGGGACCTCGCATGGCGCAGAGCGAACGGGATTTCAGATGATTCAGTGGTTGTCCTTTTCGTGGGACGCGTCGTCCTTGAGAAGGGGATCGATGTTTTTGCCGAGGCACTGACACAGGCTGCACAATCGAACAATGAAAACGGGCATAAAACCGTCATCGGGCTGATTGTTGGTGAAGGGCCGGAACGAGAACGATTTCAGCAAAAATTACCCGATGCCGTCTTCACAGGATTTCAAGAAGGACAAAACCTAGCCCGCGCCTACGCTAGCGCCGATGTATTTTTTAATCCGAGCGTTACGGAAACATTCGGTAATGTGACACTTGAGGCGATGGCCAGCGGCCTACCGACCGTGGCTGTCGCCGCCGCAGGAAGCCGATCCCTCGTTGAAGATGGTAAAACTGGTCTCCTTGCCCCACTTGAAACGGACAAGGGCGCTCGTGCGATGGCTTATGCGCAAAAGTTGAGGGCATTAGCCGATCAACCAGACTTGCGCGCGACTATGGCGAAAAATGCACGGCAAAAAGCGCTTGAATTTAATTGGGAAGCGGTGCTCGACGGCCTTATCGCGAATTACCATTCCGCAATGGCTGATCGGAACGAAAAACTACAATGTGACAAGAAACTGTAATGCGAAATTCCTAAAATCCCGGTCTGTTTTGAATGTGTCTGTTTGATGACACCTGGTAAACAGATCCGTTGGAATTCTACATGTTGGTGTTACGATGCGCATTGTCGATATATCTGAATTTTTCAGTGATCATGGCGGCGGCGTGCGCATCTATGTTCACCAGAAACTAGAAGCTTACGCAAAAGCGGGGATCGAAGCGGCGATCATTGCACCGGGTGCTGAGGATCGTCGAGAGGCACGGAGCGGCGGCGAAATAATCTGGGTTCGTTCCCCGACGCTCGCTTTTGACCACCGCTATCACCTTTTTGGTCGTGCGCAACCGGTGTTTGACCTTTTGGATGAATTGAAACCACACATCCTA
This sequence comes from Pseudomonadota bacterium, assembly GCA_039025235.1. Classification (GTDB taxonomy): domain Bacteria; phylum Pseudomonadota; class Alphaproteobacteria; order Caulobacterales; family Parvularculaceae; genus MED-G105. Next base: position 2,355 of record JBCCOS010000019.1, on the reverse strand, counting down.
GAGGCATCGTCCACATGGAGGGGGGGCTGGATTGCTGCCCGCTGGCGCGGAGATGCAAAAAAACCTGCGCTTAAATCTTTATTTCTACACCAGGATCCCGTTGCCGTTTATCCCCATTCATTATTTAGCCCATTCATCGACGAGAGTCGGCTCGACCGCGTATTCAGTTGGTTTTGGGAATATTTGCGTCGGCTCTCGGACCATTTTCAATCAATTGTGGTTGGATCGAATTGGTTTGCCTCGCGGCTCAAACAGAATGGCGTAGGCGATCCAACAGTTATTCCACTGGGTGTCGAGAAAAATTTATTTCTGCCGGAAAAAAGAAGCGAACAAACCCGTCGGATGATGCTTAACACATGTGGCATCGACGATCCAACGGCGACGCTTTTCATGGCGGTCAGCCGACACCATCCAGAAAAACGGTTACCCGTATTAATTGACGCCTTCCGGCAGTTTTCAGCCAAGGAAAAAGCCGGGCTCTATCTTGTCGGCGACGGTCCATCCTGGCGTACCATTAAACAGCGCGCCCGTTCTTGCGGCGGCGTCAAGGTGGCGGGGGTCATAAAGGACCGCATCGAACTTGCAACCCAAATGGCAAGCGCCGATTATTTCATTCATGGTGGTGCTGCGGAGACCTTTGGCCTTGTGGTTGCCGAGGCCCTTTCCGCAGGCATCCCTTTTCTTGCACCTCACTTGGGCGGTGCCAGCGACTTTGCAAATGATGCGTATTCGGAGACATATCGTGCTGGCGATAGTTCATCATGCTTTGCCGCGATGCAACGAATTACGGCCCGAAACCGTACTAGCATGGCGAAAGCCGCTAGCGATGCCAGCCAAATTATTTCCTCGCCACAGATCCATTTCGATCGCTTGATCAATCACTTTGAAACGATCCTTGACAATAGAGGGCAACGCCTTGCTGCCTAATCGTACCTCGTCCCTTTTCATTTATTATTTCGTTGATAATGTCGCTCTAGAGTATCGGTTTGATTCAGCCTAAGCGTCTGATGCGCTAGCGAAGCAGACACAGACCGGGGCCATACTATAATCGCGTATTCTTTATTTGTATAATGAGCACAGAGCCTCAATCAGGCACCACCGCCAACGCATCGATAGGGTCAATGATCCAATCCGTTAAGAAATTTTTGCAAACACCAATCGTGCAGCGCATGCTGAACCTATTCCAGTATGGTATGCTCATTGGTATCGTGATCTATTTAATTTTGGAGCTGTCAAAGATTGGCTGGATTGAGGTTGCCGAGAATCTACCCGCAGAACCATTATTTTACGCCCTATTTCTTGCCCGCTTCTTCGCAATACCTGTGTCAGAAATTCCAGCCTACAAACTAGTCTGGAACATTCCTTTATGGCGGCATTTAGACGCTTTCATCCGTAAACGCATTTATAATTTTGCTGTCGTCAGTTACGGCGGTGAGGCTTTTTTTACACTCTGGGCAAGGCGCAATCTCAATCTAGATACGAAAAAAATTCTCACCGGCATAAAAGATAACAACATATTGTCCGCTTTTGCATCGAATGTTGCGACTGTAGTCCTTATACTTATTATCGTAGCAATGGGTGACCTTCAACAGGCTCTCGATACGATACCCGGTGCGACCATTCTCTTTTTGCTCGCTTTTCTATCATCATTGCTGCTGTCAGCTGCCGTCATTTTTTTCCACGAAAAGATCTTAGACATATCTCTACAAACCGCGCGCTACCTCACGACGATCCATGGCCTTCGCCTTTTGCTTGTCATGGTCCTCCAGGCCGCCATGTATGCCGTAGCTCTTCCGGGGGGCGCGTTTATCGCTTGGCTTTATTTGATTACGCTTCAATTGGTCTTAAGCCGTATCCCATTCCTTCCAAATGTCGATTTGATCTTTTTATCCTTAGCGCTTTTGTTGTCACCCGCCATCGGCGTTAGCGATGCTGCCCTGGCTGGCGTGCTCGTGGCTGAAGCGGGTCTTGTGCAGATCCTCAATTTCCTTTTGTTCTTTGCAACGGCTCATTGCGCGAAACCAAACAACAAAAGACTGTCATCGACCAAATCCGAAGAACGAATTTCCGCCGCGACCTCACCTTCGACCCTCCAATGAAGCTCTTTCACAACGGAGGCGCTTTAGAATGAAAGCGCCGCAGTAATCTTTGTGTTTTTAGGCGTTTGCGCCCAGGTCCCAATGGGCGGCCAACTGCGGGCACTGAGCCTTGAAACGCTTTAACAGGCTGCTGAAATACCTAAATACGGTATGGTTTTCTAGGGTTGGCCACGTGGTTTTGGTTTGCGTTATTTTCGATTTATGCGTTGTCATTAGGATGTTGGTGATCAGGCAATAGCGTTTCTGGTTGTTATTT
>JBCCOS010000018.1:0-51242 GCA_039025235.1 Pseudomonadota bacterium | reverse complement strand
TGGACGCGGGCGCGGCAAAGAAGCCAGCGACGAAGGCGACGGCGAAGACGCGTTTCAATTTACGCTGACCCAGGATGAATTCCTGGATATCTTTTTCGAGGACCTGGAACTGCCAAACCTCGTCAAACGATCCCTCAAGGAAATTAAGTCCACCGCCTATAAACGCTCAGGGATTACCGTTGCAGGCTCCCCCACGAACCTCAATCTCGTTCGCACCATGCGCAATGCCCATGGGCGACGCCTCGCCCTTGGCCGTCCGTCCACAAAGGAAATGAACGAACTAAAAGAGCGCCTGTTCGATATCGAGCGGATATCCGAGCCGAATGAACAAGAGATCGCTGAAAAGAAGGCCCTTATCCATAAACTGGACGAGATGGAAAAGCGCCGCCGCTGGGCACCCTATATCGATCCGCTTGATGTTCGATTTAACGCCTATGAGCAGGTGCCCGTACATACGACCGCCGCAGTAATGTTTTGCCTTATGGACGTTTCTGGCTCCATGGGAGAGCGGGAGAAGGACCTCGCCAAGCGCTTTTACATGCTGCTCTATCTATTCCTAAAGCGCCGCTACGAAAAAGTGGATGTCGTCTTTATTCGGCACACGCACCATGCGGAGGAAGTGGACGAGGAAACTTTCTTTTACTCGCGCCAGTCCGGTGGCACAGTCGTCTCAACAGCGATTGAAAAAATGCTCGAAGTGCAAACAGATCGCTATCCCGCTGGCGAGTGGAACATCTATGTGGCCCAGGCTTCAGACGGCTACACCCAAGGCGGCGATGCCAAACGCTGCGTTGAGCTCCTCAGTGAAGCGGTCATGCCAATTGTTCAGTATTACGCCTATATCGAAATTCTTGATGAGCGGGAGTTGGAAGTCTTCTCCGACGCTGAGACCGGTGCAGAATTATGGCGTGCCTACCGCGAATTTGCGCCCGCCTTTGCGCACTTTGCGCAGACGCGCATCGCAAGGCCGCAAGATATTTTTCCGGTGTTCAGAGAGCTTTTTGCAAAGAATCAAAAAGATGCGGCGTGACTAAAATCTCGTTTCAGCCACACCATCTCACTTTAAGTCTTGGAGTTGAAGCCGTTCGTTTAAAGCAGTTCCAGGCAAAGTGTGCACAGGTCGCCACTAAAGCGCCTCCGTTTCAATTGGAGTCAGAACGGGGCTTTTAGGTTGTTGATTTGACTCATTTCCTTAAGGCCAACCGCACACACTTGGCTTGGAAATGCTTTAAAACCGCTCCATTATAAATTGTACCGTTTAACGGCTTTAAGACCTTTGATTTAACACATTTTCTGTCGCGTCGACCGTTCGCCACTTGAGCTAACAATGCATTAAAGCGCCGCTGACTAATCGATCGTAAATGTTGAAGTGAATTTAGCCAGTATGTCGAGTTCATCTAACAGCAAATCTGACCAAACAGATTGCTCACTGTCGGATACGAAAAATACACGAGCGTTTTCTGCACGGTTCAGCGAAGCCGTCATCTTGCGTTCCGCTTTTTCGTCACCGGGCGTTTTTGCTATTTCAAAGACTTCGCTTCGTTTTGCATTGTCATCCCATTCCAAAGAAACCGAATTGGCTGTACCGGACGCCCCTTTTTCAATCGCCTTGTTCCCCATTGACCATGCGACAGCAGAAGCGCGCAAAAGTTCACGGGACATGGGTGTCGGGGCGTAATTGATGCGACGATTGATCAGCTTACGATTATTGTCCAAATGAATATTCGAGATTGTTCCCGCGTTCATTTGATTAACGCCCTGCAACCCGATCCTATTTCCCGGATTATTATAAGTTGACGAAAACTGAACAAAATTACAGGCAATACCCATTCCGCCCTGCGTGCATTCCGAGAAATTAATCACGACGAGGGCGCCACCTTCGGTGCGCGACAAAAATTGAATAGTGCCAGGTTGGGCTTGATAGTCTGCAATAACGCGCGAGGCTTCGACAGGCTGAACACTTGTCAGTCCAGCAACCGCAAAAGCCACGTCATTCGGATTTAGTTGAGCGAATGCAGAGAAAGAAGACAACAATGTGCCTGCACCAATCAATGCCGCTGATAATAGTTTTTTCATCTGAAAATTCCCCTCCACAGTGCATTCCCCACCCCAATCGTATAGAGGGCTCGCGCGTTTGACAATAAGGCTACGGCAGTTCCAGGCGAAGTATGTGCGGCTCATTGCCAGGAATTGCATCAAAAACATCAAAAACATCAAAAAGCATCATTTGGCTTCTCGTTGAACACGAAGTTTACTGCTGAATAAATACCCTGTGCGAAGGATTGTGTAACTACTTTCTCAAAAGATCAAAATGCTATCTCTCGATTTCCGAAGGGGATAAACGCTGCATTCGTTTGTAAACGGTCTGCGCCTTCCTCCTGAATTGCATGTTGATTTCCGCTGCGCCAGACAGATCCCGCACCATTTCCTGGTTCAATGAGCTTGCCATTGTATCACTCGAAAGAACAATCGATGGCGATAGATTTTGCGCCTGATTGACATCAGTAGATCGCCCGCCGCTTCGGACCCAGTTCGCAAGCGTTTCGAGATTTAAGTGCCACAATTCAAAACCCGCGCGGAAATTCGCAAGGGAAACAGGACCATTCGATCGCATCCAATAGGCGAGGACAATGTCATTGTCTTTGTCGAAATAAGCCGGCGTAATCAGCTTGGCATCATTTAGCGCATTAAGCGACGTAATATTCGTCGCTGCGCTTGTTGGCGCAAAGAATGAATAGAAAAAAACATTCTTGCACCGCGCGCTGTTTGCTGGCCCGTCGCATCCATTGAAGGCCACCATTACTTTTGGCCCTACAAGCGTGGTCGCCACAAAGGCGACTGAATCGCTATCACTATTCAAAAGTCCGACGCCGCCAACAATATCGTCCCCTAAAACCGATACTAAATCAGTTACTTTGAATTGTGCGGCCGCAGGATTCACCCATAAAAAAGTCCAAAAAAAAGCGACCAAGCCACGACAGAATGCCATCAACTCTCCCCCCGGTTTTCTTAGAATTGTAACGCTGGCGAGGGTGTTAATTCGTGTTCAGCCCCACAAGCGCGCCACTGTTGAAGAGTAAATTATGCTATCGGTTGAATTGCAACCCCGAAGCCGCACAACACACTCGGCCCGCGACCGCCGCATAATCATATTTTGGCCGCCTCATGAATGAAATCTTCGAAAATCAGGCGTCGCCAAAAGAGTGGCCCATTGGACGATTAATTTTGTGCACAAGCGTTCCGAACTCCCTAACGAGGCGTGCTTTTAGCAAAAACACATAAAATTCGGTTATCCAAATCGCTTAAACAATGCCATACTTATGGTGCGTTTGAGACGATGAAGTTCGAACACAATTCAAAGGCAAGATAATGAGCCAACCAGCAACGAAAACCGATAGTCTGATATACGACGACAGCGAGTGGACTTTCGATCGGCTCAAATACGCCTATGACGCGATAGAGGATATCGCGCTCAATGATTTGAAACTCGACGTCTATCCGAACCAAATTGAAATCATTGCAACCGAGCAGATGCTTGACGCGTATTCAAGCCACGGCATGCCCTTGATGTATAAGCATTGGTCTTTTGGCAAACACTTCGCACGCGATCAAATGATGTATCAGAAGGGGTACCAAGGGCTCGCTTATGAAATTGTGATTAACTCAAGCCCGTGTATCGCTTATTTGATGGAAGAAAATACAATGACGATGCAGGCGCTGGTGATGGCGCATGCAAGCTTTGGCCACAACCACTTTTTCAAAAATAACTATTTGTTCGGACAGTGGACGGATGCAGAGGGCATCCTCACCTATCTCGACTTTGCAAAGAAATATATTGCGAAGTGTGAGGATGAATATGGTTTAGAAGAAGTCGAGGTGATTCTAGACGCCGCGCATGCGTTGATGGATCAAGGTGTATTTCGCTATAAACGCCCTCCCAGACTGTCGGACGCTGACAGGATTGCAAAAATTGCGGCGCGCGCTGAGTACGAACGAGAAAACTTCAATGATATTTGGCGCACGCTTCCAAATACCGAAGAGCCAGAAGAAGATGCTGAAGAACGCCAAGCCGAAGTCCGCGATATCAAGCTGCCAGAAGAGAACCTTCTATACTTCATTGAAAAAGCCTCTCCGATTTTATCGCCTTGGCAGAGAGAGATTATCCGTATTGTGAGAAATATCTCGCAGTACTTTTATCCCCAAAAGCAGACGAAAGTCATGAATGAGGGCTGTGCGACGTTCACCCACCATTACATTATGAATGAGATGTATTCGCGTGGTCAGATTAATGAGGGGGCTGTGATGGAGTTTATGCACTCGCACTCCTCGGTTGTTTTCCAACCGGACTTCGATGATCGCCGTTACTCAGGCATCAATCCATATGCCCTAGGCTTTGCAATGATGGAAGATATTAGGCGCATTTGCGAAAATTCCACTGAAGAAGATCGGGAATGGTTTCCACACCTCGCCGGAGAAGACTTTCGTGACGTTTTAAAAGACGCTTGGGAAAATTTCCGTGATGAGAGTTTTATCATGCAATATCTTTCACCAACGGTCATGCGGAACTTTTCTCTTTTTGCCCTCTACGACAAGGCGGAGGACAACCATGTGGAAATCCCTGCCATTCACAATGAACGCGGGTTTAGAGAAATCCGCGAAATCCTGTCCCAACAATATGATCTCGGGCGCCACGAACCAAATATCCAGGTACTCGCCGCAGACCTTGAAGGTGATCGTCAATTGACTCTTCGCCATACAATCTCAAATGGCCGCAAGCTAGACCGGACAACGATGGAAGATGTTCTCTGGCATGTGCACAGATTATGGGGTTATGAAGTCAAGTTAGACGAAGAGTTTGTCTAGATGGTCTCGGCATCAGCACAAGAACCAAAAGTCTTATTCTGAGTATAAGACGCTCAAATAATTGAACTGGACCAGTCATCTATTCGTTTGTGTGATCCATTGTCTTTAAAGCGCCTCCATTTCAATTGGAATTAGAACGGCGCTTTAAGTCGTTGATTTTACGCATTTCCTTAACGCCAACCGCACACACTTGGCTTGGAAAGGCTTTAGTAGGGTTTAGCCTTGCCGTCTCTAAGCGACGACATTAAAGACGAGTTAATCCCGTTCGATAAAGAGGCGGCCAAACGGATTGTTGAACGTTTGGGTCCGTCTATTTTTCAACAGTTGCCCCCGAAGGCTCGCGACCTCGTCAGCGCTATTGCTTGCGCTTCACCGTACCTTTCTGGATTGGCAGTTCGATATCCCACCAATTTGGTTGATATTTTGACCTTGCCTATCGACGAGACGATCGCGCTGGCGATGCAAGAAGCCTGGCAAGCAGCAGATGAAGAAACAAGCGACGCTCAAAAAAGAGGGTTACGACAAGCCAAAGCACGAGCTGCACTCTGCTTAGGAATTGCCGAAGCCGGTGGGGCGATAGAAGTTCTTCGGGCCGCTGCTCTTTGGTCCGACTTTGCAGACGCCGCATGCGGATCAGCACTCAAGATGGCTTATCAGTCGTCCAATGTATTATTTAACAAACACCGTAAACTGCTAGCCGCCACCGAGTGTGATGGGCAAACAAGCTCCCAAGCACAAATTAGCGGTCCCTTGAGTGACACAATATGTGGCATCGCCGTTATCGCCATGGGAAAGCATGGTGCACGCGAACTCAACTATTCTAGCGATATTGACCTTGTCGTCATTTATGATCCAGAGGCGGCCATTTTCACGCAAGCTGGCCTTGACCCCGCAAGCGCAAAAACGATTGCCGTCAATATAACGAAAGACATGATTGGGCGCCTTAGCGATCAAACTAAAGACGGGTATGTCTTTCGTACAGACCTAAGGCTCCGGCCGGACCCAGGCGCATCAGCGGCTGCCGTTTCTATCAATGCTGCGGAGGCATACTATGAGGCATACGGCCAAAACTGGGAACGTGCCGCATATATCAAGGCGAGGTGCGTTGCTGGTGATCCTACGGTCGGTGCAGACTTTCTTAAACGTTTGCGTCCCTTTGTTTGGCGTCGGTCACTCGATTATGCAGCGATCGAAGACATACACTCTATTAAACGGCAGATTCATGCCGCAAAAGGCGGCGCGAAAATAGAATTCCATGGCCATGACCTCAAAACGGGAAGGGGCGGCATTCGGGAAATTGAATTCATTGTTCAAACCCAACAACTCATCCTTGGTGGGCGTGATCAATCGCTTCGCCCGCGCGCAACGGTGAAGGCTATTGCAGCACTTGTGGACTGCGGCGCGCTCTCGTCCGAAACCGGAGCGGCATTAGATAAAAGCTATCGCTATCTGCGAAGAATTGAACATCGTATACAGATGATATCGGACGAACAAACGCACAAAATTCCAGAAACGAAGGAAAATACAGAACGGCTTGCATTCTTTTTGGGCGCGCCAAGTATGGAGATATTTGAAACCGAGTTAAGGTCCGTTCTTCAATACGTGCATACAGTATTCTCTGATATCTTTGGAAAAGAACAAGCGCTTTCAGATGACGCTGGCTCCCTTAGCTTTACTGGCGTCGATTACGATACGGCGACATTAGCGACCCTTCGAGAGATGGGATTTGTCGACCCAAATTTTATCGCTGACCGCGTAAAGCGATGGCATGCCGGAGAAGTGCGCTCGACACGGTCAATCCGCGCCCGTGAGTTACTCACGAAGTTTACCCCTAGTCTGTTGCGTGCCCTTGCTTCATCGGATCGACCGGATGATTCGTTTTTAGCATTCGATCGGTTTTTACAACGCCTACCGGGGGGGCTTCAGATATTTTCTTTATTTATCAACAAACCACAAATCTTTGATATCTGTATCCGTATAATGACGTTCTCACCTTACCTTGGGCGCCAACTGGCGGACAGAACGAATCTAATCGAAGCGATGACAGACGCATCCTGGCCCCGTCCGATGGGCGACAGCAACGAAGCCGCCGCGGCGCTCGAATTGCAATTAGGAACAAGCGTCGATTTTGAACAAGGTATCAATGCTGTTCGACGGTGGGCACACGAGGCACAGTTCGAAGTAACAGCGGCGCTCGCCGTTGGACGTGCGGAACCAGACAAGGTTGGCGAAGCCTATACGAGCATTGCCGTGCGGGTCATTGAGGTTCTGCTTCCCTTGGCAATGCGTGAAACCGAGCGAAAACATGGCAAAATTGATGGCAACCTCGCGATTATAGGGCTGGGTCGCCTTGGGGCGGTACGCATGAGCGCCGCATCGGATGTCGATTTAGTTTTTGTTTATGACTGCCCAAGTGATGCGCAATCCACAGGCCCAGTGGCAATAGGAGGACCTGAGTATTTCACTAAGCTCGTGCGCCGGTTCCTCACGGCAATGACAGCTCCAACAGAGGAAGGTCTTTTATATGACGTCGATATGATGTTGCGACCTTCAGGACGGGCTGGTCCTGCTGCGGTCAGTATCGATGCGTTCTTAAAGTATTATGCCAGCGATGCTTGGGTTTGGGAACGAATGGCGCTCATCAAAGCAAGAGTTGTTGCAACAGACACTGATTTTGCCGACAAAATAAATAAAGTTTTATCAAATATTCAAGCAACTGCCATTGATGAAGACGTATTGTTGCAGGGTGTGCGTGACATGCATGCGCGCTTGAACAAAGCGAAACCGGCTAAATCATATTGGGATATAAAATCTGTTCGGGGCGGCACGGCAGACATCGATTTCATCCTTGAGTTTCTTGCATTAAAAAACGCTCAGAAATTGAGAGGAAAACCACTGAACCGGCCTCAGGATTTAATTCAGACCTTAGGAGCAATGTCTGTTCTAAGTGGCGATGAAGTAGAGGCCCTTTCGACTGCAGATCGATTTCTGGAGATCATTCTTCAATTACAAAGGGCGGCGCATGGAGCCGATAAATCCGATACCAGTGCTGACCCCAATAATCCTGTCGCGCGTGCAGCACCAAAAGGTGCTCTTGCGGCAAGCATCATGGAAACCCTTGATGCGTCTACTTTTGCGGCCCTTGAGGAGCGTTTTGAGAGCTGTTTAGCCTCTGTTAAGGTCATCTTTGATGCCCATATCGGTGGTGATCAATAAATAACCGGAGCGTAAGGTTCCATACTTATAAGAGAGGGGAAGATGAAAAGCGGCGGAAGGCCGCATAAAGGGTCGTGCGTAAAACTAGCCAACGCTTTGATCTCGCAATTTTAGGAGCCGACGTTGCAGGACTTGCAGCGGCGGGGTGTGCTGCAGTTGAAGGTGCAAGCGTATTGCTTGTGAAAACTGGTGCCGAAGCCCCACTCGATTTTGCGGGTCCGGGTATCCCCAACGCCGTTTGGCGCCTTTTGGGACTTGAAAAGGTCACGACCGATCGACCCAAAATAGCGAAAACGAAGACACTGACGCCACTCAAAGACAATAAAATAAAAGAAGTCTTTGAACTTCATGCGACGCGAAACGATGTCATCCAGTCTCTGAAGTCAATTTGCCCCGATACAGCAGAACGATGGGCCGACTTCGAAGGAGAATTGTCGTCATTGACCGTCAGTCCGGCGTCGTTACTCCATAGTCATCAGCATACCCTCTACGGGTCGACCCTCGATACGCTCAATGAGTATCTTGACGATTGCTTTGATCATGAACCGCTCAAGACACACCTTGCCGCACAATCTCTTCTGGCTCTCGGGCTCGCTGGCGACGAACCCGGATCCGCGGGGGCTCTTGCCGCCTTAAGTAAACATGCATGGCCAACAAATTACGGACAAAACGGGCATTCTTTTTTTGATGACTTTGAGAAAGCCGTTCTCGAAACGGGCGTCGTGCTCGCGCAAGGTGGCGTAGAAGAGGTGGCAAGCACTAAGCCTCATTCATTCGACATAAAGCTTAGACCTGGCGATACCTTCACGACAAAGGCGGTTATGGCCTCAGGCGTCGGAGTTGCGCGCGCCAGTGGCTTTTTTGCCAACACAGCTCGATCGCCATTATCTCGTTATTCAGGGTCATCAGCCTTTATACGGATTAAATTCGATGACTATCCCGAAACTGACATTCTCAAAGATGACGAGCGCATCTTTATTTTAGAAAACCGACAAGAGCTCGCCGCCGCCCGTGATGCAATGGCAGAGGGACGTATTCCAGAGAATTTACCACTCACCGTGGAAGTTAATCAAAGAACGATGACGGCCTTTACATCTTTTTGCCCCGATCAGCTGATCGACGATGATGGCTCGCGGCCGTGGAGTGACCAAGATCGCCAAGCCCTCGGCCGCCTCGTTTATGATCGCATCAAGGAACACCTAAATATCAGAGGCCGCCCCAGTTCGATCGACGTTCGAATAGACATCAGCCCTCACGAACCAGACCCAACAAACGACAAAATCAATCGACAGAATGAAAACAGATTACGGACACCAATTGACGTGGCTGATCCGGTTATGGCGGCTGTGCAGATGGCTCTGGAGATGACCGGCCATGACTAAAACTGAGATAAAAGAACAAAAACCTGCGTCGACCGGTAAGCCTGACTCTGAAACAGTCTCAGACCGTGTCGATCGACCCGAGAAGGTGGACTGTGAGCCGATAACACTGTCCAATCCGATAACGCCGTCTAATCCGATGACACTTGCGCCCGAGGACAAAGTTTTCCCAGAGCCGCAGTTGCCATCTGCCCAACGGTACACGGAACATTTCGATGCTTCCCCAAAAGGCCCAAAAGGGGCGACGATCGAAGGCGGTATCGATGCCATTGTTATCGGTGCTTCTCTTGATGGTATGGCAGCTGCAGCGCTCCTGGCAAAAGCAGGTTTACGAACCATTGTAATCGAAAGCGGTTTTCCCATGATTGCTGCTGAACCAGAAGAGTTTACAGCACAGTTTTATTGCGATCCGGGCGACAGTTTAAGCTTCGGCATCGACCCTGCCCTATTACAGAGGATTGATTTACATCGCCATGGCCTACGCTTTGCAGAACGACGTATGGAAACAACCTATTACGCCACTGGGGGGAAACGTTTAATTGCACCCGGAGATCTCGCCGAATTTGCAAATCTTGAGGGCGACCTAACTGATCGCGATCGACGCAGAGCAGATCTCTTCATTGAGGAAATTCAATCCCTTAGTCAATCGCTTGTACCGTACTTTGAAACTGGAAACACGGAGGCTCAAGCCACAGATACCTTTAATCGTTGGGCTTTATCATCACTCGAAGAAACCTTGTCAGGCGTTTTTGACGAAGAGGTGCTAACATCTATCTTTGCCACCGAGGCGTTACGCTTCTCCGCGAGAAGGCCTGATTCGCCAATGACGTCGCTTTCTCTCATCCGGCGCTACAGCGGAGAAATTGCCGGATTGCAAAGTAGTATCGGCGCCATTGACCGCGGCTTACAGGGGCTTTCACGATCAATAAAACGGACATTACAAACACTCGGCGTCGACTACCGTCACGCGAGCGAAGTCTCCCGCGTTTTGGTGGAGTGGGATAGAGTACAAGGCGTTGAATTCACGAATGGTGGACAACTGCGGGCACCGATTGTTGTATCCTGTTTCGATCCTGATACAGCATTTCTAAAACATGCTGGCCGGGATCATTTAGATATTGAATTTGTCCGTGCCCTTGAGAGTCGAGCCCCTCAATATACAACCTTGGTGGCAAGAATAGCCTTTGACGCAAAGCCAGACGGACCGCTTTTTAATGAAGATTATCGCCGCCGCGTCATACGTCTTGCGTCCTTAGCCACGATAAAAAAGTGTTTTACCGCCGCCCGGCTTGGAGACTTTCATGATGATGCGCCGGCTGAGTTATTCTTCCCTAGCGCCTTTCATTCCGGCCTTGCCCCAACTGATGGCGCTGTCGCAATCATGCGGAGCGGACCAGCACCTTTGAATCCAAAACCCGGTCGTGTCTTCAAGGATTGGGAAGCTGATGCAAAAAAACATGCGTTAAGTATTCTGACCTCCCTCGATGAAACCGCGGCTCAGAGCGTGCGTTCCGTCGAAGTCACGACAGAAACATCGTCCGATGTCATTCTACGCGAGGCAGAGATCGCAAGGTTTCTGGCGAATGCTGGAGGATTAAAGGGGTATTTTTATTGCGGGTCAGGGATGAGAATCGGCAGCCCTGGAACCGGTGCTGCAGGACGCCGTGCGGCTGATACCGCACTACAGTACCACAAACAACTGCAGAGCGTTTTATGATTTTTGGCCTTGAAACAGATCATTTTAAAGAACCGCGACCATCGGCCCTTTATCGGCCGTTTGCTGATGAAAGCACGGCGAATGACTGGACAGTCATCAATGGTATTGCCGCAGCACGGGTGTATACGGATATAATATCAGAATATACGGCCCTTCATCATGGTACGGCACTCGTGGATCTTGGCATTCAAAATCGATACGCCATTCATGGGCACGATGCAGCCAAATTCCTTTGTCGCTTAAGCAGTACCCCAGCGAATGATATTCTCGTCAGTGAAAGCGCGCGGGGCTTAATATTGAATTCCGAAGGATATGTTGTTGACTTCTGTAGCGTGACGCGATTGTCAAAAGAAAGTTTTTTGCTGACAACATCGATCCAAATCGATCGTCGCCTCCGCATCGCAGCACGCGGTTATGATATCGGCTTCGATAATATCACCGATACCGTTGCGGCGTTGGGTATTTTTGGCCCCAATGCCCTGAAGACAGCGGCTGCGGCAGGCTTTGTGGTTACTGGTGACACCCTGGCATCACACGGCAAAGTGAGAGGCGTAGAGGCATTCGCGCGACCAGTTGAGCTTGGACATACAAGCGGTATAGAGATTATTTTTCCAGCAGAAGAAGCACTTACCCTCTGGGAAAGGGTTAGGAGGAACAATGAAATCATTGCTGCCGGCACTGCATCATGCGAAATTGTACGGATAGAAGCGGGGCAAGCGAGGCCGGGCATTGATTTCTGCCCTGCCGATGCACCCGCCCTCTCTGGGAAACGCATTCCATCTGAAATCAACGCGCCCCATCTCGCCCCACTCAATCGAACCTGGTTTAATGGTCGACGCGCTATTCTGGATACTGAACCAACAAGAGAATTGATTCCGCTAGTTGCCGATGCTGATGAGGTTATACCGGGTACACCAGTGTATGAACGCCCCATTGGTTCACCTAAGAATACAGCGAACATTCATCCCATCGGCACGATTACGAGTGCCGCATTCTCTCCGCGCTACAAGGCCGCTATCTGTTTTGCAGATATTCCCTTCGACCATAAACGACGCACCGGACTCCTTATCGGATCCAATGGGACTGGACATTTCACCGCCATCGGTGGCGGCGGCGAGACAAGTGCTAACAGGCTTAACGAGGATGGTATTCCTGGAGTGCTTAACGCTTATGTCAAGACACGGCGAATGGACACCCCCGAAACAGATGCCGCTTTAGTATTCAAAAAAAGTGCAAAAAAAGCGACGGAACGCCAGAGCTTCTTCGTTTAACGTTTGTCAAAGCAGGTAAGCGCAGGGAAATTCAGTATTTCTCTCCCCTAAACACCCCCAAAGGGGCAGCGTATTTGCTCCGAACTGTTCCTCCCTCACCTGCTTTGACAGCCATTTCTGGTGACAGAATTGGGCTGTTAGAAGCCGTTTGTCATCAGAGTTTATAACATTCGTGCGGTGCGGGATTATGCCCCCTTATTCCGGAGCCGTTGAATGAAAAACCGAGGAAAGAGGTAAAGACATGAAGAATTCGAAACAACGCTCGATAACAATTCTTGCAGGCAGTGTAGCTTGCCTGACAGCAATCGGAATCACGACTGCTTTAGCAGGGCCAGGATCGCGTGGATTCGATGAGCTAGATACTGATGGCGATGGCCGTGTTGCCGTATCAGACTTTAGTGACCGGGCTGCGGAACGCGCAAAAAAAGCTGATGTCGACGGCGATGGTTTTGTCACACGCGAAGAATTGGAAGCAATGAAGCAAAAACGACGCGACGAGATGAAAAAACGTCGTTTTCCCGACGACAATGGTGACGGGGTTGTTTCTCGCTCAGAATTTGAAGGCGCAGCCCGGAAACGCTTTGATGAACTCGACACGAACGGCGATGGCGTTTTATCGGAGGATGAGATTCCCTCACCAAAACGACGTGGGCGTCGCTAGATCGACCCCCACTTCGAGGGAAAGCAGGCTCAGGACGCGAAACCTTATCGCCGTCCAAGGCTACAAGGTTTTGGGCCACAAGATCGTTGGCCATAAGATCATGGGCTCCAAACTATTTTTTCGCTACAAAACGGGTAACACACAACATAAAGGCCCTAAACCGACAGTGTTACCTCACGCAAACAGTGACGATGAATTAGTTCTACGCACGGGTCGCGGCGACCGGCTCGCTGCAAGTGAATTAGTTCTTCGTCATACGGATAACGTGATGGCAGTCTGCTATCGTATGCTGAATGATCGATCGGCAGCGGAAGACCTGACCCAAGAAACGTTCCTGAAACTTTGGAAAAAGGCCTCAAAATGGGAAGCTGGGAACGCAAAAATTAGCACATGGTTGTATCGCGTTGCGGTGAATGCCTGTCTTGATCGGCTGAGAAAAGAAGGGCGAGAATTGCCTGAAGATGCAGCGCCAGAACGCATTGATCAGAGCCCGCAAGCTGACGCCGTGTTGGCAGCATCTGAAACGCGCGCTGTCGTTGAGGACGCATTGGCCAAACTGCCTGATCGACAGCGGCAAGCCATTATCCTTTGCCATTATCAAGAACTGTCAAATACCGAGGCTGCAGACATTCTTGACACCAGTGTTGAGGCGATTGAATCGCTGTTATCGCGCGGCCGCCGGACGTTGAGAAAACAATTATCAGGTGTTCGACATGAATTGCTGGGTTCTTAGGGAAGTTTATTGTGGCTCGATCACACCACATAGGAAACAATGGACAGCGACAGTGCGATGGCTTCGAAACATTCGTTCTGTGATTATTGGCGTTCTGTGATTATTGGAGTTGAGTAAAAATGGCAGAAAACGGAGACCTACCAAAAGATACAGGATCAATCGAACAGGATGACCGTACTCTTGCGTTGTCGGAAAAAGCCTTAGATCGCCTTCTCAATTCAGTACCAGCACCAAATGTGAGCGAAGGCTTACAAGTGGCTATCCTGCAGGCTTTCGACAGGATACAGGAGGCAAATGGAAGATCGCTAGAAACGAAGAAACACCTCAAAACGCAACAAAACGCTGATGGCCTACAGCACTATAACAGTATCATTGATAGATTGAGACGGTGGGCAAAGCCGCTAACACCCGTTAGCGCAGCGCTTGCCGTCGGGGCACTAGGCTTTTTAGTCGGATCGATATCAAGTCCTTCCGTACCAATACAAAACCGTTTGTACACGATCGCTGAGGCTGATGCTCTAGATTATTTCACGATCGCGCTTGAGGACACACTTTCATATAACGCAGAGGATAGCCTATGGATCGCGGAATAGTCTTTGCCTTAGCAGCCTCGCTGTTTTTCAATATTTTCCTCGGTGGTTTCATTGCGGGAAATTGGCTCTCACAAAAGAAAAATGCGTTCGGGGCGGGGACGTCAACGATTGAACAGCGGCAGACGGATGCCAGTGGGGCATCGAAAAGTCAGCTTGATCAAAGAGATAGCTATCAACGCGGCACGCATAGAGGCAAACGGCCACCACGCGGTGATATCTTAGGCGAAGCGCTATTCTTATCGCCAGAAGCGCGTGCTGCTGTTCGCAACGCATCACGAGGACGCGGCGCTGAGATACGTCAGCATTGGGAGGAAGTTTCTCGATTAAGGCTGAATGCTCGCAAGGCCTTGGCCGCAGACCCATTTGATCGAGAAGCTGCGGAACGCGCGTTGACGGCTCTTATTCAGCATAGAGCAACATCTCACGAGGGTCGCACATCACTCATGCTTGATGTCTTTGAAAGTCTATCCATTGAAGAGCGCAGAGCGTTATTGGAAAAGCAAGAGCAACGGGCAAATGAACGCCGCCGCAGAAGACGCAGATTTGATGGCTCGAGAGCAGACCCTATTGTCATCCCAGAGAAGTTGCCTCAATAAGATACAACGGGACCCAAAATTCGTTTAGTCTCAGACGGAATTTCTTTAGGAAACACGGTTGGCAACTATGCGTTTGCCGCGGCCTTCATTTCGGCAATCGCATCCAGCGCATATCCCGCAGAACGCACTGTCCTAATCGGATCACCCTGTTGGAACTGGTTCAACGCCTTGCGGAGGCGTCCGATGTGGACATCGACAGTGCGCACTTCCACAAAAACATCTGAACCCCATACAGCATTTAAAAGTTGCTCGCGGGAAAACACGCGCCCCGGATGCTGGATCAAATGGTCGAGCAACCGGAATTCTGTTGGACCAAGATGAATTTCCTTACCATCGCGCCAGACGCGATGGGCGACACGATCAATCTTCACGTCGCCATGCGAGACTTCGTCCTCGACGAGCGCCGGTCGAATTCGTCTAAGGACAGCGCGGACACGTGCAATTAATTCGCTGGTGGAAAATGGTTTCGTTAGATAATCGTCAGCGCCCTGCTCAAGACCACGAATCCGGTCAGCCTCTTCAGAGCGGGCCGTCAGCATAATGACCGGAATATTTCGCGTTTGCGGTTTAGAGCGCAACTGTCGGCAGACTTCTATTCCAGAGATCTTTGGGAGCATCCAGTCAAGGATAACAATATCAGGCTGGCTTTCCGAAATCTTAAGGATGGCCTCTTCACCATCAATAGCAACGGAAACGTCAAAGCCCTCCTTGCCAAGATTATATTCTAGCAAAGTGACGATGGCTGCTTCGTCTTCTACAAGTAAAACGCGGGTATTCGCCACAGAAATCTCTCCGAATTAGACCTTTCAAATTGAATTAACACCAACTGAAGGTAAAACCTATATCAAATCGACACAGCCGTTGTTGGCGTCTCATCTCCCTTAGGGCGATCACCAACGAGTTGATCTCCCGTTAAAAGAAAATAGACGCACTCAGCAATATTTGTTGCGTGATCGCCAACGCGCTCGAAATTCTTCGCTACAAAAGCAAGATGCGTGCAAGCCGTCACTAATGCTGGGTCAGCCATCATGGCTCTTAACGCATCCTGAAAAAGGACGTTATTCATCTCATCGATCTCATCATCGGCATTCCAAACCGCTTCCGCCTGCATGAGATTTTTCGAGCCATAGGCGTCTAAGACATCCGAAAACTGAAGAAGACTTCGACGTCCCATTCGCACAACGCCAGAAACCACGTGGATTTCGGGCGTAGCACTAATGACAGGCGTTCGCTTAGCAATATTCTTCGCCAGATCTCCCACGCGTTCCAATTCGGCCGCAATCTTTATCGTTGTGAGAATTTCGCGTAGGGCCGAAGCATCGGTACGTTCGCTTTGCAAAATCGACACAGCATTCTGCTCGATCTGCAAATGCAACTCGTCGATCCGTTCGTCGTTTTTGCGAACCTTCTGCGCCAAAGCAATATCACGCCGCTCAAACGCATTCAGCGCATCATTGAGTTGCGCTTCCGTAAGCGCACCCATTTGCGAGATCTCTATCGTTAAACCCGCAAGCCCATTTGGCGCTTTACGAGAAAAAGGCGACGCCATAGCGACATACTCCCACTAACTGCTACGCAAACCATATTTGCATATGCACTGGTTTTGTGACGGTTTTTTTCGGTATTTAAATTTATACCCCTCAATATAAGCGCAAATTGTGCGCATTGACCAGGGGCAGATAGCACCTAAGCGCTCTTAACCATCATCATTCCCGAGACATCACATAGCTTCCCATTGATTTCAGTGGAGGAATAACTGCTGCAGGTTGCGTAAAAAATTTTTACGCAACCAATAAAGAGATAATGTGTTGATCGCTATTCGGCGGCTTGCGCTTGGCTTTCTGCCATCGGGAAATAGCATGTGAAGGATGTGCCCTCGCCTTCGGCGCTTTCAATCGATAAGCCGCCGCCATGACGGTTCATAATGTGCTTTACGATTGCCAAACCGAGCCCAGTCCCACCGGTTCGCCGACTTTGCTCCACATTAACGCGGTAGAACCGTTCCGTAAGCCGAGGAAGGTTATGGCGGGGTATTCCAGCGCCATAGTCGCGCACTTGAACGTAACCGAACGCATCCAAATTTCCATCTTGCCGACCAACCAATTGCGGTAGTGTATCGCCAATTCGGCAAGCATCCTTCGAAGGATGCCCCGGCGCCTCGCCAACACCGACGCGGACTTCGACACGAGACGTGTCAGTCCGGTCGCCAGATGCCGCATATTTCGTGGCATTATCAATCAAATTCTGGACGGCCTGCAGGATCTGATCGCGATCAGCAACGATGTTTACGACGGGTCCACAGTCGCAAAAGAACTCGATACTTGTATTTGATTGTTCCGTAATCGGCTTAACACTTTCAATCAGTTCGTTCGTTGCCTCACATAGGTCTACCGTATCGCGCGGACGCACATGCTCATGAAGTTCAATTTTTGAAAGAGACATCAAATCACTGACAAGACGCTGCATTCTTTCGGCCTGCGCCTGCATGATGCCGAGAAACTTCTCTTGTGCTTCTGGGTCTGATTTTGCATGACCTTTCAGAGTTTCAATAAATCCGAGCACTGACGCAAGAGGGGTTCGGAGTTCATGGCTTGCTGAAGCGATGAAGTCGACACGCATCTTTTCGATACGCCGCTCCCTAGTAAGATCCCGCAAATAAACAAGAACACGATCAGGTCTCGATGCCTCACCAAGAGGGGTAACAAAAGCTTTGCAATAACGATCAACAGACCCCGTAATGGTGAAATCGACGACGCGTGTGGCCTTCCCATCGACCACCTCGTTCACCGCATCATAAACTATCGGTGCACGAAGGACTGACGTAAAGTGCCGATGCTCTAATTCATTTGATGTAACAAACTCGCGCGCGGCGGGATTGGCATTCTCTATAAATCCATGCACATCGAGAATGAACAATGGCTCTGGCATTGCTTCAACAATACCATGCGCCAGTTTTAACGCCTCGATCTCCGCTTTTTGCGCGCCAATTTCTGTATCAAAAACCTGCTCAACGGGCTCTGCCCAGGCGCGGCTTGCCGAAACTCTGAAACGCACCAGTAGCGCCGCAGCAAAGCAGCACCATGCGAGTACCGGCAGCCACCAAGCTTTTACAAACCCCGAAACTCCAATGACCAGCAAGATCCCCGCAGCAATAGCATTGGCCCAGAGATAGTCTCTGGTGCGCACCCTTTGGGCGGCTTTTCGAATAATCGACGATGTTGTTTCCTTCATGGCGCTTCTTGATGCGCCCATCCCCGTTAGAAAATCAAGGCCCCATTACCAAATGCCCTGTTACAAAATTAAGAATTAAGGGCCTTATTCGACCTTTAGCAGGCTCGTTCTCAAAGCCCTATTACCCATGACGATGAGCAATTGAAATGGCTACGCATGCCTAGCGCCTTGGCCTGACGATAGCATATATCAGCCCAGCGAGAGCCCCAGCTGTTGCTTGTAAAAATAATCCCAAAAACGACCCCGTCACAGCACCGAAAAAACCGACTTGGCCTGAAACAGCATTTTCGAGCCCACCAAACATGATTGCAACGCCCATCTCTGCTGATGAAAAAAGCGCCACAAATGCCGCTGCCCCTGCGATAGAATAAACGAGAAATCCCGGGGCGCGTATCAACCTTCGTATACCAGCAGCAGCAGACAACGCGACAGCCAGTGCAATCGCTTCCAATAATGCCAGTGAGAGAACGCCACTGCTCACCATCGACCAGGCATTTAAAATCAACACATCAATAATTTGCTCTGGTGTGTAAACAATGCCGACAGCTTGTTGGCGTTGAATAACACTTGCGGTGAAGGCAGCAGCAGAGGCAAACGCGCCAACACCGAGCGCGATAAGATAGGCACGAACCAAAGAAAATGACACGTCTTTACTCAACCCCTAAAATCAAAACACAATTCATGGGCCATACACTGCTTGTGTTGCAAGCCCTTAACGCCAGTGCCACTTATCGGGTAGGCTTCGCCGAAGGATTAAAGAGCAGTCTAACGGGCGGCGTCCAAAGCTGACATCAGCGCTCACGAAAACACCATTGACACGTCTTAACGACGATTAGGGAGAAGGCAATGAGCCATTCGCGCAGCCAGATCGATCTACGACACCATAATTGGTTCCATCTCTTTAAGACAGGGCTCGCCCCTGCAATAGGGCTCGTTTTGCTTACTGCATGCGCAGAACCGGCCGTTTCAGCCAGCAGTGAAGGAAAAGGCGGCGGCGATCGTTCTTTACAAAAAACCCTCGCAGACCCAGCGCCCTATGGTGAGATACAACTAGAAAAAGAAATTCTTGCCGAGGACCTGAATTTTCCATGGTCAATCGCATTTCTGCCAGATGGCCGCATCTTGGTTTCTGAAAGAGAAGGAGCCCTACGCGTCATCGAGAATGGCGAACTACGTGAAAAAGCCGTTACCGGTACACCGAAAGTTTTTGCAAAAAACCAGGGTGGGCTGTTTGATATCCTTCCGCATCCCAATTTTTCGGAAAATAAGCTGATCTATCTCGCTTACGCAGCGGGCACAGCCAAAAAAAACGCGACACGTCTTGCAAAAGCGACCTTTACCGATGAAGGCCTTGAGGATCTACAAGTCATTTATGATGCGATTCCGTTAAAAGATGCCGGATACCATTTCGGCGGACGGCTCACCTGGGGCGGTGATGGTAAACTCTACCTCTCCGTGGGCGAGGGCTCGAAATACAAAGAAAAAGCCCAGGACATGACGACAAGTTTCGGCGCCGTTATTCGCCTGAATGAAGACGGGTCTGTGCCAGACGATAATCCTGACTTTGGCCCAGATGCAGCACCCGGACTATTCTCAAAAGGACACCGAAATCCTCAAGGGCTAACCTATGATCCTGAGCGCAATATCTTGTGGGAAACAGAACATGGGCCCCGCGGCGGCGATGAAATCAACATTGTCGAAGCGGGAGTCAATTACGGTTGGCCGTTTGCCACCTATGGCATCGACTATAATGGTCAATTGATTTCGCCGTTTACGGAGTATGAAGGCACCCGCCAACCCTTCAAATACTGGACACCTTCCATAGCGCCGTCTGGTCTTGCCATTTACCGCGGAGACCTGTTCCCCGCCGATTGGGATGGTGACCTCTTGGTCGGCGCGCTTGCCGGACAAGCGCTCCACCGCATTGATCTCAATGGGACGAAAGAGGTTGGCGAAGAACGCTACGACCTCGGCGGACGCATCAGAGACGTGCGCGTCGGCCCCGATGGCGCTATTTATTTGGCAATTGACGAAGGCGGTATCGTGGCACGGTTGGTGCCCACAAAGGAATAGCCTGTTGGCTTTAGGTCTTTGCTTTTGAACGTTTCCGTCTATTGCCGTTTTGGCGCCGAACCCGACACACCTGGGCTGGCACTGCTTTCGGTTTCAGTAGAAACCGGCCTAACGCTTACTCTCCTTGCGCAGGCTCCCAAAGCTGGATGCCGTTTCCTTCAGGGTCTTGTAGCGTTGTAAACTTTCCATGGGGATAGTCGTCGAGGTCGGCGACCTCAATTCCTGCGTCCCGCAATTGTGAAATCATTTTTTGAAGATCCCCCACACGGAAATTGATCATCCATTGTTTGCCCGGTGGGATCATTTCGTTGTCTTTAGAAAAGGGCTCGAAAACCGTATAGCCCTCCTCCTGGCGCCATGGTGGTCCCTCAGAAAACTGAGGTGATAAGTCTATCCCTAGATGCTCTTTGTACCACGCGCGCAGTGTTGCAGGGTTTTCCGAACGGAAAAAGAATCCGCCGATACCATTCACTTTTTCCATTGTCGTTCCTTTTTCTGTTATACGTCCTATGGTTTCAGCATGTATTAGGCGAGTTTAAGTAGTAAAAAGCATCATTGTTACAGCAGCCACAACCACCAATATCATCTCGGGCCAAATGGATGGTGAACGTGCCGGTAGTGTCATTGCCATTAATGCTTTGTGTTCTGAGATCTTCATGAACTAGCCATTTGCCTTGTCGGCGGCTCACCATGGATCACAGCCATTCAGTAACCGATTTCGACATACGACTACTGAATCGTTGTGGCCGTATTGGCGATCCTAATTTGTGCGGGGGGGGTGGCGTTTACATCTTTTTAATTAGAACTTTCAACATCCCAAAGCATTTGGAACCCAATCATTAATGCCATGAGGGGTAAGATTGAAAATCCAATTAAGTTTCCGAGTGATGATGGATACTCTAATACCAACGCCCGATTTTCAATAACGAACAGGGCATCAGTCACAGATTGATAGATACCGAAAATTCCTATGCAAATTATAATAATCGAGAGCGGGAGAAGTTTTCCAGGGAACTTAACTGTATAGCTCTCTCGTCTCGAACGAAGTAAATAAAGGGTAGATGCCAATAGAACTACAACATTACCACCAAGTAGTATATTTTTATGCGGAAGGATTTGACTAATGCCGAAGTAATCCGAAGAAATGAGCCAGATCTGAAATAGACTACTTAAAGCGACACTTATAAAGATGATTCGCCCTACCACGGCGTGAAGATATGCCATATCTAGCCCTCCTTTTCGACTATCAATATTTCATCAGAAACTGAAACATTCAATACTCGTTATCCGGGCAGACTTATAAGATGTATCAATCACGCCTTAGTTAGCGGTCAATATAAGCGATAAGCGGAAAACTGCTCAAGGAAGGAACTCCACTAACCGCGCGCTAACGCATCATCGATCAACTGTGCTGTGGCGCCTGCCCCATAGATTTTTGTGAACGGACCCATGCGTGGTCCTTCAGATTGTCCAAAGACAACCTCGTAAAGTCCTTTAAACCAGTGGCGGATGTTTTCGTAGTTTTGCGCCTTGCCAGCATTGAAGACAGCCGTTTGATAATCATCCTCGACAGCGCCTTCGCCGAGGGCTTTTAATGCCGCAGAAAGCTCAAGAAGCGCGTTACGCTCCTGATCCGTTGGCGGACGGTATTGCTTATTAGGCGCAATAAATCGCTCAAAATAGGCTTCCGCATGGCCAATCATTGCATCAACGGGCGCCAGTTCTTCCTCAGTTGCATCCGGGCGATACTTATCCACAAAACCACGGATGAGCCCCGGATCCGCTTTCCCAACAGCCCCCACAATCGTCAGCAGCATCGCGTAATTCACCGGCGGGCATTTACCGGGCACGTTACCTTCGTGAATATGCCAAGCTGGGTTATCGAGCGCTTTGCCGCCCTCCTGGTCCGGAAATTTCGCAACATGCATCCAGTAATCATCAGCCGTCTTTGGAATAATATCGAAATAGAGCTTTTTCGCGGCTCTTGGGTTCTGGAACATAAAGAGGGCAAGACTTTCTGGTGAAGCATAAGCCAACCACTCTTCAATAGAAATTCCGTTGCCTTTGGTCTTCGATATTTTCTTACCCTCTTCATCAAGAAAGAGCTGGTAATTAAAGCCTGCCGGGGCCACACCGCCAAGGGCCTGGACGATACGCGATGATAGGCGTACGGATTCAGTCAAGTCCTCACCCGACATCTCATAGTCAACGCCGAGGGCAAACCACCGCCCCGCCCAATCGGCTTTCCACTGAAGTTTCGTTGCCCCGCCTGTTACGCTGGCGCGGATTTTCTCACCATCCTCATCCTCGTAAACTATCTCGCCTTTGCCAGGATCGATCTCAAGCATCGGCACGTAGAGGACACGGCCTGTCTTGGGCGATATGGGGAGAATGGGTGAATAGGTGCCGCGACGCTCCTCCCCCAGGGTCGGTAGGATAATCTCCATCACCTTTTCATATCGCTCAAGGACACGGACCAGCGTTTCGTCAAATTGTCCGGAACGATAACAATCAGTGGCAGAATAAAAATCATACTTAAAACCGAACCGGTCAAGAAACGCGCGCAGAGACGCATTGTTATGACTTGCAAAACTCTGATGGTCAGAACCAAAAGGATTTGGCACGTCGCTTAACGGCTTTTGCAGGTGTGGTTCCAGGATCTCGCCATTGGGAATCTGTGGCGGGACTTTGCGCATGCCGTCCATATCATCTGAAAAGCAAATTAATTCAGTGGGTCGACCCGTCAGCGCTTCAAAGGCACGCCGGACCATCGTTGTACGAACGACCTCACCAAACGTCCCTATATGAGGCGGCCCCGATGGACCGTAGCCCGTTTGAAACACAATCGGACGGTCGTTCGAACCGCTGTCACGCTCGATTTTTGCAAGACGTTTAATAAGAGCGCGCGCTTCGGCGAAAGGCCAGGATTTGGCGGCTGCAAGAACGTCGTCAGAATACTGCTGGGGCATTGGTTAGTGGCTTTCAACACAATTTAAAAGTGCCGCTTCGAAGCGGGCAAAACCGAGGCTTTATATAATCCCCGGTCATAACCGTGCCACACTTCTGCTGACAAGAGTGTTCAATAACCAACTGCTATATATTCTAACAATCCGACGTTGACAGCCCGCATTTGAAGAAGCGCAGTAAGGCCAAGGCCATGATCCAGTGGCTGTTGTCCAGATGCCGTTATTCAAATTCAGGGGGGCTCATCCTTTCGATTGCGTCTAGCAGCGCCCCCGTTTAGCGTGATGCCATATGTTTATTGTCCCTGTTGAAGAAAGGACCTGCTCATGAGTGCCGAAGGCGTCGCGTCGCTTACGCCCCAGGAAGCGATTATTTATTTGATGGTAATGACGTCTGCGTCTGATGGCGGGATTACGGATACCGAATTGCGAACGATTGGACGGGTGGTGCGTTCGTTTCCCCTGTTTTCCAGCGCAGACGAAGAGAGTCTCGTTCAGACAGCGGAAGCGTGTGGCGAGCTTATGTCGTCTAGCGATGGCCTTCACAAAGTTCTAACCTCGACCGCGACCGCTCTCCCTGATTTCCTGTCAGAAACCGCTTACGCCGCCGTCGTAGATGTTGCCACGGCGGATGAGCGACTAGACATAACAGAAATCCGCGTCCTTGAGCTTGTACGCAACGCCCTTAAAGTGCCGGACTCGGGCGCTACAGCGATCGAGCATGCGGCACGCGCACGGCATATGACAATCGAAGGCGTTTAGGCATACCCAGCTTAAATGACTCACCTTAAGCGGCCATGAGACGACGCGACAGCAACTGCGTCAGGCGTCAGAAAATACGTGCAATAAATACCTAAAGCAGTTCCAAGCCAAGTGTGTGCGGTTAGCGTTAAGGAAATGCGTAAAATCAAAAACTAAAAGCGCCGATCTCATTCTAATTGAAACGGAGGCGCTTTAAAGCCGTTCGTTTCAAATGGAATCACTGAACGGTTTAAGCCTTTAATTTAGAGCATTTCCTGGCGCGTAGGCCGGTAGCCAATTGAGCTGGAAATGCTCAGGTAATCGCTACAACACCATCAGTGAAGCCTTTTAGCCTCCCTTATTGCAAGCTTTGTTCTTTGTAACCGGAAGGTGCTTGCCAAAAGCTTGCCGATGTCGGCTTATCCGTTGCTGCAACAAGTTCAGATCGCGTCGGTTTGCCCGATGTACCAAATTCGGTTGCCCCCACCGGCACCCCACCGTCGACGGCATTCACGTATTGGAGAGGCGACTCCATCATTTTTGCAAAAGGGCCCATTGCTTTGCTCATGACCTGTGCAAGATCTTTCATTCGATCACGTACGATCGTGCCGCCCTTTATATCCTCAGGACGCGCAACCCAAACCTCCCCCGTCTTCACGCCATTCTCAGTGATTGCGTAAGCATCGGCTTTCGCACCAAGAACCTTATAGGAGGCGCTAGACTTGGTCACTTCAAATGACGATGACATAGACAGGGCATTTGCGATTCCACCGCCTATTCCTTGTCCAGCCGCCCCGCCCCCTTGACCGAGCGCGCCTGCAACAAGGGCACGGGTGTCAGCATCCATCCCTTCCATAACGTTCGCCATGGTTGCGCTCAAATCTGGCATTGCCGAGGTTAATGCAGCAATTTTGTTCGGCTCAAAGAAGGAGTATGATTTCTCGCCGTGGTCGATCATAATAATCTTTTCTTCCTTACCAAGAAAAATTAGATCGCCTTCACCGGGCACGCTGAACCGAATATTCTTTTGGTTGGCCACAATTTCGGTAACTTCTTTAACAGAGGTATCACCATCCTCGCCCGTTGTTTCGATCCGCCACATCACATCAGCAAACGCACTTCCACCCATACTAAGCACGAGCGTCGCGGCGATCGATGCCACCCCGCGTTCGAGAATGAACTTTCTCCTTAAACTGATCTTTCTAGAGTATTTCATCGCGTTTCTCCCCTTTTTGAAGGTAAATATCCTTTTTGAAGGTAAATATACTGGGCGTAATCTTTAATGTGAGAGGGAAGGAAATCACCCTCGGCCAATAATGTCATGGTAACCATAGGAGTCCTAGTCGTCGAGACATCTTGCATTAAACGAACGCAAAGTAATCGATAGATGCCATAAACATCGAATATGAAAATTGCAGGAAAATGCCCTCAAGCATCACCTGCGCCGGGCTTCGATCCGACGTCATAGGGACACCGGTTTAGCAACCGATCATCGCCTTGGTGCAACGCAACAATTTAAGCATTTACTGTAAAAATAGCGTTTTATTTACGCAAAATAGCAATGCGCACTGATAATTGGCATGAATCTACAGCTGCAAATACTTGCAATTGAGCAATCGAGCAGACATGATTTGATGATGGCGAGTATTGACCGAGAGAATTCAGAAAAGATTCATTTAATAGAATTTTCGAGGCAGCCTTAAAGATTGGTTTTATGCCCAGTAGACAGGTCGTCGCTAAGGAATTAGCCGACATTTTAAAAGTTATAGCGCACCCAGACAGGATCCGATTGATTGAAGAACTCCGCGCAGGTGAATTGGATGTGAATACATTGGCATCGAGGTTAAATTTGCCCGGTCCACGTGTTTCACAACATTTGAGCCTTTTGCGTGCCCACCGGCTTGTTGAGGAACGCCGAGACGGGCGGCGGCATGTTTATCACCTGAACCAGCCCGAACTGGCAGCATGGTTAGTGAGCGGCGTCGATTTTGTCGAAGGGCGATTCGATAAATCGACCCATTCGCGCATCACCGACGCTCGTCGGCTTTGGGCAAATTGAACCGACAGGCAAAACGGGTGCGCTCCAAGGTGTTGCAGATACACCATTTGGGCATCCGGTTCATTCAATGGTTTCCATCAAGGGCCATTGGTCAAAATGTAAAGAAATGTGCTCCTTCGAGGAACCTAATCAAAAAGTGTTCAGTGCACGACATTGAAAAACTCTGCGTGCTTTAGACAGATGCACAGCGCACGCAGAACGAGCGCAAAAACAGAGAGCACACAAAGAGCATTGAACCTGGACCAAAGTGAAGGGGTCCAATAGGACGAGCGATTGCCTTTTCAAAAAAGTAAGAGGCACAAACAGGAAACCAACCAATGACGATGGCGACACAAGCGGCGGAACGCAAAACGTCTTACTTTGACTTCTCCAACCTGCGTGGTGACCTTTTGGGAGGCTTAACGGCAGGAATTGTGGCCCTCCCCCTTGGGCTGGCATTTGGTGAAGCATCGGGCGCAGGGCCTATTGCTGGACTTTGGGGCGCGATCCTCGTCGGCTTCTTCGCGGCTCTCTTTGGGGGAACCGGGTCACAGATTTCCGGCCCCACTGGCCCCATGATTGTTGTTTTTGCAGGTGTTTATGGATCTCTGTCGGGAAATCCAGCGCTGGTGTTCTCGGCAGTGGTTCTCGCCGGTGTCATTCAAATCCTAATGGGTGTCTTAAGGTTAGGCGAATATATACGCCTTGTCCCCTATCCTGTCGTATCCGGATTTATGAGCGGGATCGGCGTAATTATCATTGCCCTACAAGTATCTCGATTGTTGGGGCACGAACCAGAAGGGTCTGGTACAATCCCCGCATTGCAAGCCATTCCAAGCTCTGTTGCAGATCCAGTTTGGCCCGCTTTTACTGTTGGGGCACTGTCACTTGGCACCGTGTTCCTATGGCCCAAGCAAATTGGTAAATACGTGCCAGGCCCCCTCGCCGCTCTTATTATTGGAACGGGCGTGAGCCTTGTCATCGGTCTTGATAAGTCTCTCACGCTTGGCGAGATACCGAGCGGACTTCCAAGCTTCACCATGCCGCAATTTTCTCAAGAGTCAGCGGGGATTATCCTCGAAGCGGCAATCATTCTTGCGCTTCTTGGGGCAATTGACAGCCTTTTAACGTCCCTTGTGGCGGATAGCATGACAGGGACACGCCACAAATCTAATAATGAACTTGTGGGACAGGGCATTGGCAATACGATTGCGGGCCTCTTCGGCGCAGTGCCCGGCGCTGGCGCCACGATGCGGACCGTTGTGAACATTCGCTCTGGTGGCGAAACACGCATCTCAGGCATGTCCCATTCTTTCATTTTGATTGCTGCCGCCTTACCATTGGCCGGGATGGCATCGAATATTCCGCACGCTGTTCTTGCTGGTATTCTGGTAAAAGTTGGATATGACATCATTGACTGGAGCTATCTCGCCCGCGCCCACCGCGGTCCGCGCTGGGATCTTGCTCTTATGGCAATCGTATTACTTATGACTGTCTTCGTCGATCTGATCCAGGCCGTTGGCGTCGGTGTTGTTCTTGCGGCATTAGCGTTTGTGAAACAAATAGCAGACATCCAACTTAAAGCACTAAAGAACAACGAATCCCGTATTGAAGATCCAGAAGCGCGGATGTTACTCGACAAAGCTGACGGCAAAATCATGATGTTTGACTTTGCGGGCGGTCCCTTAAGCTTTGGCGCAGCCGCAGACCTCGGCCATCAAGTAAGGGAATTAATCCGTAGGGGATATTGTTCTCTTGTTCTTGATTTTACCTATGTACCGAATATCGATCTATCGGCCGCACGAGCCGTGGAAACAATTCTGAGCGATGCCGCAACAGCGAAGCAAAAAGTCTATATCACTGGTATGAATGAAGACGTGGAGCGCATCCTGGTTGGCCTTCACGCTGACCAAATACTTCCCACAGAGACGCGTTTTGATACGCCGGTCGAAGCGCTGCGGGTTGCATATGCCGAGTTACAATCAGTCCAAAACCCCAATGCTCACAAACCTAGTGCCCAGAAACCTAGTGGTCAAAAACCTGGTGCCCTAAAACAAGGTGGAAGCGACACATCGCGATCGACCGACGCCCCCTTGGCAACACCCGCTGAGTAATTTCTCTGACGACTAGCTTGTCGCAGAGGCTGACATCCTCACGTAAAAACGGGTTTCCAAAACACAACGGCATGGCGTAAGAAACCGCCATGTTAATAGCTTTTGATATTGCGGCGCGACTAGCCCGACTTTTACCGCCAGAAACCGCCCACAACGCGACGATAAGAGCACTCTCAGCGGCAGGCCCACGGCACACGACCAAAAATGCGTCAGATCCTATTTTAGCAACCAATGTTGCTGGTCTGTCTTTTGCCAATCCAATCGGGCTGGCCGCTGGGTTTGACAAAAATGCAGAAGTACCAGATCGAATGCTTGGCTTTGGTTTTGGTTTCGTTGAAGTTGGCGCCGTCACACCGCAGCCGCAACCTGGCAATCCGTTGCCCCGGGTCTTTCGCCTGCCGCACGATCAGGCTGTTATAAACCGTTACGGCTTCAACAATGATGGTCTGGAAAAGATTTCTTTGCGTCTCAAAAAACGCAGGACAAAATCGAGTATGCATCATGGTGTATTGGGCGCTAATCTCGGTGCGAATAAGGAGAGTGCTGATCGGATTGAAGATTATGTAAAGGGTATTATTGGTCTTGAGGGGCTTATTGATTTTTATACGGTCAATGTTTCGTCACCAAACACGCCAGGCCTGCGAACCCTTCAAGACAAATCAGCACTCGACGAGTTACTCAGGCGCGTCATCCATGCACGAAATTCATTGCACAAACGAGCCCCTATCTTCCTGAAAATTGCACCGGACCTCGCTGACGAAGACAAACAAGACATTATTGATTGCCTCGATACCCACAGAATTGATGGCCTTATTGTTTCAAACACGACCCTGGCGCGGCCGAATTCCCTTAAAAGCACCGATAAAGACGAAGCAGGGGGCCTATCAGGGCGCCCGCTTTTTCAAGCGTCGACCGAACTCTTGAAAGAGTTTCACACCGCATTAAAGGATATTGATCACCAGGTTCCGTTGATTGGTGTTGGAGGCGTCGGGTCGGCAGAAGATGCCTATATCAAAATCAAAGCCGGTGCGTCATTGATTCAATTATACACGGCGCTTGTCTATAAAGGACCAGGTCTTATTCAACAGATACTGTCTGAATTACCACGCCTGTTACGCGCAGACGGCTTCAATAAGGTGAGCGATGCTGTTGGTAGCAGCGGTTAAAATAAAGCCCACATATGAAAGCATATGAACTAATTGCGACCGACCGTTAGGTTTTGAAGCACCTTAAATGATGCAGCAACCGCGATGACAGGTCCTCTTAAACGAAACCGATGCAATCGTAGAAATCCACTCTATTTTAAGACGTATAATGATAGAAATAAACACTTCAAAGATACCGAGCGTGGGTCTCGTTCAGACACTAGCGTCCTTGCAAGGCTGGCGGCGATGGCTTAGTGCTTTTGTTCTTGGTATTCTTTTTACACTGTCTTTTGCCCCTTTTTATTTCACGCCCTTGATCGCAGTGAGTATTTCTGGGGCTTTATTTATGATAGATGGGATCTTAGACCGCGCAGATCAAAAGACGCGTCTACAGACCGCGAAATCAGCAGCCCTTTTTGGTTGGTTTTTTGGGTTTGGTTTTTTCCTTGTTAGCCTCCACTGGCTGGCCCTCGCTTTTTTTGTTCAAGCTGAACTATTCGCCTGGATGGCACCGTTTGCGGTAATTGGCATGGGCGCGTTTCTGGCATGTTTTCATGCTGCAGCGTTTGGGTTCGTTGGCGCAATGGCCACTTATCTTTCCGGTCCGCCCTGGCGGCGACTTGTGTTCTTTTCAGTTGCATTCATGGGCATGGAATACACGCGCGGACATATTTTAACAGGACTGCCTTGGAATTTACCGGGCCAAGCGCTAGCAGGTTTGGCAGCAGGCGCGCAAAGTGCCGCTTGGATTGGCGTCTATGGCCTCAGTCTGATCGTTATACTGATTGGGTCACTGCCAGCTTTACTGACGCGCGGGACAGCCGACGCTAGTGCTCAAACGACTCTTAGTCTCGCTAAAGGAATAGTCGCTTGCGTGCTGGCGACCTTTACTCTGTTGGCCATAGGGGTTGTTCGCCTCGCGACCACGCCACTAAACGAGCGTGACGACGTGATAGTCAGAATTGTTCAACCGAACATCCCTCAACGGGAGAAAATTGATCCGGGCTTTTTTGTGCGAAACGTTCAGAAGACCTTAGCGCTTTCCTCCGACCCCATAGCAAACGCCGATACCGTATATGTGGTTTGGCCCGAAAATGCTGCGCCGCGGATTAACGAATATGCCGATGCCCTTGATGCGATTGACGCTTCGCTCCCAACCAATGCGTATTTGATCGCGGGCGCCGTCAGAAAAGCAGACAATCCGAATTCAGGGTCAGTCTTTTACAATGCGATAGCGATTGCCGCGCCGAGCGCAACAGGACCGGATGGGTCCAATCAACAAACAACGACAAAAAGGCAATTCGTGGATTTTTACGATAAGCATCATCTTATTCCGTTTGGAGAGTATCTACCACTTCGCTCAGTATTATCGGCTTTAGGCCTCGCCCAACTTGCACCCTATGCAGAAGGATTTGCCAAGGGATCTGGCCCCCGAACGTTACATATTGGCCCTGCGTCGTTTGCACCCTCGATTTGTTATGAATCGATATTTCCGGGCCGGCTTTATCCAAAAAAGGATCGCCCGGAGTGGCTTGCGGTTGTGACGAATGATGCCTGGTACGGCAATACATCAGGTCCACGCCAGCACCTAGATCAAGCACGCCTTAGAAGTATCGAGACAGGACTTCCCATGGCCCGGGCAGCTAACACCGGAATTTCCGTAATGATCGGACCGGCCGGTCGCTATGTGGCGCGAAAACCCCTGTACGAATCTGGCGTGATCGACGCACCATTACCGCAGGCCCTACCGGAAACTTTCTACTCAAAGTTTGGCGATTTTACATTTCTCGCCTTATGCGCGTGCTTATTGCTAATTTTACACTTAAATCGCGGACCACAGTCCATAAAAGCTGCTTAAATTTACATAATCGGTCGCATTTTTTGTAGGAGCAGTTTACTGAACGGATGGGTTCGACCAGGCGTGTAAGGGGGAGCGTCGACGTGTCGAAGGGCGGAGATGCGTTCAGAATGGAGCAGGAGAAAAAACCTCATCCGATCGACGTTCATGTCGGCGGTAGAGTACGCCTCAGGCGGACTATGTTAGGTATGAGTCAGGACCGCTTGGGCGAAGCCCTCGGACTGACGTTTCAACAAGTTCAAAAATATGAAAAAGGGGTCAACCGTATCGGTGCCAGTCGCCTATTCGAGATTTCAAAGATTTTGGATGTCCCAATCCAATATTTGTTTGAGGATTTTGAGGACCTATCGCGTCTTGCTTACGGTTTCTCCGAAGATGGACCAGAGACGGACGCCGCGCCTATAATGGAGTTCCTCAGTTCTCCGGAAGGCGTGCAGCTTTGTCGCCATTTCTCAGAAATTAAAGATAATAAAATCCGCAAACGAATTATCGAGCTTGTCAAAACACTTGCTGAAGGTGAGCCGTCCTAGCTTATCTCGCCTTACGACAAGAGCGTACACCATTGCCGCAGACGTGCTGCGCTGGCAGTGCGTTGGTTTGTTCGGCGCAGCCCGCCGGGTGTGAGACGCCGGGGTGGGCGACCTGCAAGAGATGTATCATTTGTATTTACAGGCCTGTCCCTATTCGATAGAACCAGCGCTTTAAAATATAAAGCTTTCTTTATATGAAAGGCTCGAGCATATGGCGCGCGGTGATTATCTCTTTACGAGTGAAAGTGTTTCGGAAGGGCACCCGGACAAAGTATGCGATCGTATTTCCGATGAAGTGGTAGACCTTATCTATCGCTCCGCCGTTGAGGATGGCGCAGATCCTTGGGCAATGCGTGTTGCGTGTGAGACGCTCACCACAACAAATAAGGTTGTTATTGCCGGAGAAGTTCGCGCTTCTGAAAGCTTGCAAAGCAGCAATGGTCTCGCCGTGGGCAAGATTGAGGAGATAGCACGCAATGCCATTCGCTCAATCGGCTATGAGCAAGATGGTTTCCATTGGCAGACCGCAGACATCGATATTCTTCTGCATGCACAGTCAGCCGATATTGCGCAAGGTGTCGATAATGCAGCCGATTCCGATAATGCTGAAGGAGCTGGCGATCAAGGTATTATGTTTGGATATGCCTGTCGTGAAACACCGGAACTTATGCCGGCGCCCATTTATTACAGTCACAAAATACTTGAGGATTTGGCAGCAGCACGCCACGCAAAAGACGGGAATGCATCGCTACTTGGTCCAGATGCAAAATCGCAAGTCACCGTTCGGTATGTTGATGGAAAAGCGACTGAAATCACGTCTATCGTGTTGTCGACGCAACACCTAGATCCATCCTGGTCATCGGAGAAAGTGCGATCTGTTGTCGAGCCATATATTCGAACATCAGTCGGCGACTTGGAAATCTCCCGTGACTGCGCATGGCATGTAAATCCTACGGGAAAATTTGTTATTGGTGGCCCGGATGGCGATGCTGGACTAACGGGCCGCAAGATTATTGTAGATACCTATGGTGGCGCCGCTCCCCATGGGGGTGGTGCCTTCTCCGGCAAAGATACAACAAAGGTTGATCGATCGGCCGCGTATGCCGCACGGTATCTTGCAAAAAATGTTGTTGCCGCAGACCTTGCTGACCGTTGCACCATCCAATTGTCCTACGCCATTGGCGTTGCCCAGCCGCTATCCGTTTATGTGGACCTTCATGGCACTGAAAAAGATGTAAGCGCTGAGCAGTTGGAAACTGGTATCAAACAGGTCATGGATTTATCGCCATCAGGTATCCGCCGACAGCTTGATCTGAATAAACCAATATACGCTAGAACGGCAGCATACGGACACTTTGGACGGGCAGCACAAGATGACGGCGGCTTTTCCTGGGAACGCACAGATCTGGTGGATGCACTCAAGTCGCTATAGGAGCGCTATCGATTTTCACCTAAAGCATTTCCAAGCCAAGTGTGTGCGGCTGGCGTTAAGGAGATGCCTCAAATCAAAAACTTAAAGTGCCCTTCTGATTCCAATTGAAGCGGAGGCTTTTTAATGATGATGCGACGACCGAAGCCATCGAGTGACGTGTGAATGGTTCGCCGCTAGAGCGCCTCAGAATAAAACACAAACGCAATTGACTGATCTCAATTGATACCAGACGATATATATTTAAAAAATATGGGCTAGAAAATTGACAGACCGCAGAAAGTATCAGCGCATGATGCAGCCGCTTTCAACGTGAACAAAAAGTCCGAGCCGTCCACAAGAGCTGAACAGCTTGTGGCATAGGCCCAACCAGAAACAAGCGTAACGGTAATGAAAGCAGACGCAAAAACGACGCGGTTCTGACTTGTATTATTTTTTTCCATTGTAGAGGTATTCCGCTTCGTCACGCTCAATCCTCGCTTACAACATAAGATCGACCATTAGTATCGGATGAGACCGGTCAAACTTCAACTATAATCGTCATTCTGAATACTAAATAATGGCCAGCCACAGTGGTTTCCACAAAATAATATCTTTGACTAGTCAAAGCCATCCAATCTCGAATATTGCTCTGAAGAATTGGAGATTAATGCAAAAATGGGAAGACGTCTTGAGCCCGGCAAGCTCGTCATCGCGAGCCATAACGCTGGCAAAGTCCAAGAGATCAATGACCTGGTGACGCCTTTTGGCATAACAGCCGTTGCAGCGAATGAACTCGGATTGCCGTCGCCAGAAGAGACGGAAACCACATTTGCCGGAAACGCAGCAATAAAGGCCCACGCGGCGGCAAAATCGGCAAAACTCCCAGCCCTGGCAGACGATTCCGGCCTCGAAATAACGGCTTTAGATGGGAAACCGGGTGTTTACGCCGCTGACTGGGCTGAAGAGATACCAGGGGGACCTCGGGACTTTTACAGAGCCATGGCGCGTGTCGAACGCGAACTATCAGCCCAGGCTAACTCGGATCGCTCTGCGCGTTTTGTTTGCTGCCTTTGCCTCGCTTGGCCTGATGGCGAGCAAGAGAGTTTTCTGGGTAAGGTCGACGGCACAATTGTTTTTCCGCCGCGCGGCACGCAAGGGTTTGGATATGATCCCATTTTCGAACCCCTTTCCCAAAGAAAAGAGGCCTTAGCGTTCGGCAAAAAGGAAACATTTGGGGAAATGCCGCCTCAGGACAAACACGCAATTTCCCACCGCGCTCATGCATTCAAACAACTCATAGACGCCTGCTTGTCATGACAGCGTCGGCTTCGCACAATGCAAACGGCACAGATGTCCACGGAAAAGAACAAAACTTGCATCGAGAGCGAACCGCCAGAGGGAATGGCCCGTCGCAACTCCATCCATTGGCTCCAATCGCAATCTATGTTCATTGGCCCTATTGCGCCAAAATCTGTCCATATTGCGACTTCAATGTTCGAAAAAACAAAAAAGTTGATGTTGAGCCGTGGCTAACAGCATTCAAAAATGATCTTACCTATTGGCGTGCTGTGAGCGGGCCGCGACAGTTGGTGAGCATCTATTTTGGTGGGGGAACACCATCTTTGTGTCCGCCGGAGATCCTGTCGTCTGTCATTGAAACGGCACAATCACTTTGGCTGACGGATGAGGCAATAGAAGTCACGCTGGAGACCAACCCAACAGATGCCGAGCAAGACCTTTTCTCTGACCTCTCAGATCGTGGTTTCAATCGATTGTCCTTGGGCGTACAATCTTTTAATGATGATCAGCTGAATTTTTTGGGAAGAAACCATGATGGTGCATCAGCGCGCAAAGCAATTGTGGCGGCGCTCGGCTTGTTCAAAAATGTCTCTTTTGACTTGATTTACGCTCTTCCGGGTGAGACGCCTCAGGACTGGCGCCTTCGATTGAGGGATGCTCTAATGCTGGGTGCTGACCATCTCTCCGCCTATCAATTAACGGTGGAACCGGGGACGGCCTTCGAACGGGCCGTGAATAGAAAACACTGGATTCCAACTGACGATGATATGGCTGCGGATTTATTCGACATCACGCAAGAGGAAACATCACGCGCAGGCCTACACGCCTACGAAATTTCCAACCATGCACGCAAAGGGGCGCGGTCCCGCCATAACCTGGCTTACTGGCGCGGTGAGGACTATATCGGTATCGGACCAGGGGCCCATGGTCGCCTTAGGACACCCGATGGTAGGCTGGCAATCGAAACGCATTATGATCCAGCCGTTTATTTACAGCAAGCGGAGGAGAAAAAACACGGCGCTGCCAAAATGGACATTCTATCATCCTACGAAGTGTATACTGAACGATTGGCGATGGGACTAAGGTCATCGGAAGGCATCATACTGAACGAACAAGACCAAACAATAATCGGTAACACTGTAAATCGCCTTGTGGAAGATGGCTTCTGTAAACTGACCAATAACCACCTTGTCGCGACAGAAAATGGACGGCGCGTGTTAAATGCTCTTATTGCCGAACTCCTCTCGGACATCGAGGACAATAGCGCTATCGATTAAAGCCGTTCCGTCTGAAATGGAATTCGAACGCTGCTCTAAGACTTTACTTAAAAGCGCTTATTCCGCTAAGTTGATGGAACGCAACCATCAATCGCTCAGACTTATCCACGCTCCGTCATTCGAGATTTGACTCAGCGACCTTTACCAACAGCTATCCAAATATGGGCACAAATATCTTTAATAATATTACAAACGAATATCACGGAGGTGATGGAGGAAAATTTAACTTCTGATTCTAATCTGTTTCTACCGAGATAAAATAAAGGAAATCATATGACAGGACGAACTTCCCACACTGGGGCTATCGTCAGTCTTTTATGAAGTTGAGTTAATCATACCGAGGCGGTTGGTTCGTAGATATTTTGCGGGTTTATTCTACCTGTCTTTTGAAAAAATAATTAAATCACAGCTATGAGCATATCTGAATTTTTTTTCGAAGGAAACTTCCAGTACTATTTATTTGGTTGGAAGCCGCCTTCGCGTTTATCTTTATAGCAATAGGTGTCCCGTTAATTTTGACAAGGTATCTGAATTCTGATGCAGACGTGGCTCGTTACGTTCATCCAATTCTATTCGTTCCAGCTTTTTTATTTTATTATCGTCTTTTGAAGAAAAAATAGAGATATAGTCTTTGTATAGATAATTTTGTAAATGCCTATGACGTCCTCTCCTGTTTGAAGATGCTGACCCAGAATGCCAATGGCACGGCCAATGACGAGAGCTTCGCCTCACCTATAATGCCGTAACCCAGATCAAAAAACGCTCCGCCAGTAACGGCGTGCCCTATGGTTGGCTGCCCACCTCCGATTGGACGGATACGTTTGATGAAAATGGGCTCAGCCAGCTGACAAAGGCCAATACAACGAGCTAAAGCGCTTTGCGTCTAAGCGTGTGCAGTTGACCACCCGTTTATGTGACTTTCATACAAAAAGGCCGGGCCAACCTAATTGGCCCGGCTACTCTCTGTCGCGGCTAAGGTTTTAAACTAGACCCGCTTTGATCGCGCTCATTGATTGAGATATTCGGCTTCAGCGCGCGCCCAAAGGTCATCAAAGCGTCGCTTAGCAAGCCCAATATGCTTCGTGGATTTTGCAGAATCGACATTATCCATCATGCCTTCACCTTGGACGATGACCATGCCGACCATCCCACCCGCATAGTGCGGTACACATTTATATCCGTATACACCAGGTTTTCCCGCAACAAACTCGATGGCTTTATTGATGTCGCCCTTCCAGCCTTCAGCGCCTTCAGGGACCATACCGTCAATTGACGATGATTGGTGGGTCGGATTTGTTGGCACAAATCGAACTGTATCGCCCGGCTTGACGACCATCAGATCGGGGACGAAGACGTTTTTCTCTCTCGAATTTTCTGGGTTGGAGCTGTACATCGCAACTTCATGGACCGTCGCTTCACCAGAAACAGCTTTCCCCACTGCGTCTGCGGTATCTGCGGTTGCCTCCGCCGCTTTGTTTACGGCCTCGGACGCACCAGCGGCTGCGTTTTGAGCCAAAGCCGACGCTGCACCAGCGGCACCAGTGACCGCAGCTCCCGCCTTTGTTTTCGCTTCTTGCGCGACAGACTTGGTTGCATCCGCAGCTGTGTTAGCCTTTTCAGCGGCAGATGCTGCAGCTTTCCCAGTAGCCGCCTTCGCAGAGTCGGCAGCTTGAGTTACTGCGTCGCTCATCTCCTTTGCAGAATCTGCCGCCTTATTAGAAGCTTCTTCAACTTTCTCAGCGGCACCAGCAGCAACATTGCTCGCGGCGTCTCCCATTTCTTTCGTTTTTTCTGCAGCGGCGTCAGCAGCATTTTCAACTTTCTCGGCAAGCGTTTCGCTCTCCGCTTCGCCATTCGAAGCTGATTCACTCCCGCCACCGCACGCCGTCAGCATTAATAGCAATGCGCTCGACATCATTGCGGTTTCTTTGAACCTAAGCTTTTTACTGACTCTCATCTTTACCATGCTCACTCTTCCTCCAGTGATTTCGCGGCGCCCACAGCGAGGAAACACCCCTCAGAGCCTCCAACAATTACAATACTTAGCAAGAAACGCAGCTAAGCGTATCAGTAACCACACTATCTATCCAAAAAGCAATTTTCCAATGCCGTATGATCTACTTTGAGTAACGGAAGCGAATATCCTGACTTTAAAATTGCTCTACAGTCCAGCGTTCACGACGCTAATCATGATGATTAAACGCCTTGGGATGACGTTGGTTCCCTTTAAATTCCTAATGAATAATAATGTCAAAAATTAGGAATGAAAAGCATCAGCGACATTCCAACGCCCATTCTTCCGAAACGCAAAAGCTCACTAAGGTTTAAAAGTAACGCGTGAGCCGAAAATTCAAAAAGTCATCGTCTCGGAAGTTAAAAAGAATATTGTCAGGCGCAATATTTAAGAAGAGACGTCCCTGCAACGAAACAAACCAGTCTTCTCCAAGGGACCGCTCAGCCTCAATAAACATCGCCGTTGACTGATCTTCCACGTCAATTGTTCCGCCGACAAGAAGGGCTGTGTTTTGTGTATCATTAAACGCAAGGCGCGCGCCCATGAAAACGTCATTTTCAGCAATAGTCACCGGAGCTGCCAAGGCCGGTCCAAAACTCTCCTGAATGAAGCCGTCGTCACGGCCATCGAATTGATACTCGGTCAGCAAGCCAAGATCAGCATTACTGCCCAACACTTGGTAGACGGTATATTCAAAACCACCAACAGCCGCAAAAAATGTATCACCCTGCCCTTCACGGACAATTGCTTCAAACTTCCAGAGCCAAGCGTCCTTCGTGTATTGAAGATCCACACCGCCTTGGGTGATGAGATCATAAACGGGAAGAAACGTCGGCGCGTTGAAAGCGGGTGCAAAACGGGGTTCTCTCGATGTCCCGTGAAAAACCGATATACCAAAATCCCACTCGCCGATATAATGGGAGTATCGCGCAGCGATGTCCACAGCACCCCGGCGCGCGTCACGGGTAAAGATTGGGTTATCCGTATCGATTACAGACGTGAAGCGGGGGCGCCCGTCAACACCGGCAAAGGTGCGATCACGAAAACCTGACATTAGGAAAAGGTCAACAGTACCCCAATCTTTTAAGAAGCTGAGATAGACCATTGGCTGTCCCAGCTTATCTTCCTCATCG
Source organism: Pseudomonadota bacterium (assembly GCA_039025235.1). Lineage (GTDB taxonomy): Bacteria > Pseudomonadota > Alphaproteobacteria > Caulobacterales > Parvularculaceae > MED-G105. The sequence continues at coordinate 12,386 of JBCCOS010000018.1, read as the reverse complement.
ATGTCTTCGACAGCATCTGTTTGGTTGATAATATCGACCAAATGACGCGACTCCGTCCGCCCCCAGAAAACTTTTGCAGCCCCCAGCGTTAATGACCAATCCTTATCTGAATTATACCGATAATATCCTTCGCGAATATCGCCATGGGTCCGTTCGTCATCCTGTCCATCCCATCGAAAAAATGGAAGAACAGCCACCTGATGCTTGCCGCTTTCCGATTGCCAGAGCAATTCAGGTTCCACAACGATTGATGGCTGAACATGGTCAAACTGTTCTGGAAGCAGCGCATCGTTGGGAAAAAGACGTAGGTCAGCGGATAATTCCGCCGATAGGTCAAACTCCCCCGCCGCTACCAATTGCGGTGTCGCAAATAATGCTGTCAGCAAAGCGGAACATAGGGGCAAGATACGCACTTGCCCAGAACGCAACCTAGAACAGAAACTAGAACGGAAACCGGCACGAAAGCCCAAGCGAGAACCAGCTCGAGAACTGACCCAAGAACCGAAACGGGCGCGAGTAGAACAACGCTCTCTACTACCGCGTAAACCAACTAGTATTTGTCGCATAGGAAAATTCTCGGTTGAATTTGATTGAGCCGGCACAAAGCCTGCCGCAGACCTTCGGTGATCTAACGAAGCCGTGTCAATTTGGTCTGTTCAAAGTCTTTCTCATCGAGACCGGTTTTGAATTGATAGTCACCAAACACGAGATCGGTTTCTTTTCCAGTTTGATGATTCACCATGATAAATTTGTGCGAGCGATGAATACCATCATATTCACGATAATCCTCTAATTTCAGCGTCTTTAGGAGCGCTCCTTTACGATCATAAAACTCAACTTGTCGCGTTTGAAAAATTTCTTTGTCAATCCAAGCAATTTGCTTCGTATACCCTGATTTTTCATAACGCGGATAGCGCTCGATCTTGTCGGTCATCATCCCATCAACTTCTTCTTCACCGATATACTTATACGTATATTTATTGAGTTCTGTTGTGGTAAAATCCTCAAACGCAAACTCTGATCCCAAGAAGGCACCTGATTTATTTTCAGATGATATCCGCTTTACCCTTTTCGTGGCCGGCAGATATAGCCACTGTAGGTCAGGGTCGATAATTTTTGCATGAGAGAGAAGCGCTGTACCAGCGTAAAAACGGGGCGATTGGAAAACGATCAGCGTCTTATCACCGACGTCTTCGGATACCTTTTCAAGTGTCGCGAAGGTAAACTCTCGAATACTTTCCTGCCCTGCCGCATTCCGAAGAACCATCTGTGCCGTGACATTACTATCACCAAAGCCCTGATCAGTCCTATCAGCGCGCGCAGAAATGTCATACCCTTTTTGCGCGTCTTCGCTGTCACCTCGGGCGGCCGCATCGAATTCAGCTGGTGCCTCTTGAGACAAGACAGCACCACTCGCGAGCGATGCCAGCATAACACCTGCGATAACAGAATGCGTGACGCCTCTTACCCGCTTGTAAACCGATCTATTTTTAATAGCGCCGTTGTCACCTAAAACTTCAGCATTACGATCTTTCGTCATTTTCAATTTCCCTATCATAAGAATACCGAATCTCGGGTCTGATTACCTTGATGCATCACAATGATGTCACCGTTGTGAATTCTACTTTCACTGGCAGCGAATCACTGGGCCGCCTCATAAACACCATCCGACATATCCTCCGTAGACGCATCAACACTTCCATCACGCGCCGTCATTAGGAGAAGCGCTGGCAAAAATAGGAAGTCTAAGATCAATGCAAAGCCAATTGAAAGCGTCGTTAACAAGCCTAACTCGGCATTGATCTTAAATGCCGAAAGGACGAGGATCCCGAATCCCAACCCAAGGATGATTGTATTGAAAATAATCGCCACACCAACGGTTTTAAACGCATATCGAATCGCGTCTGCCGCAGAAAGACCACGGACCCTACGGGCTCTCACATATTTCGTAAGAAAATGTACTGTGTCGTCGATAACAATCCCAAGCGACAGCGAGGCAACAGCGGCGACAGAAAACCCGACCTCACCGACAAGCAATGCCCATGCGCCAAAAGCAGCAAGGATCGGCATCCCATTTGGCGCTAGGCTTAAAAGGCCAATCGAAAAGCTTCGAAGTGCGATCATCATGATGACAGCGATGGCCAGAATCGCAAGTGCCGTTCCTTGTATCATGCTTTGAACGTTGCGGTCCGTAATAAAGGTGAAAAGAACTTGCGGCCCTGTTGGCGTCGCCTTGTACTCCGGAGCGTTTTCATCGAACCAAGCGGCACTGTCACGCAGCAAAGCTTTTAACTGGCTCGTCGATATATTTGGCGAAAGTGTCGCTGTGGTTCGTGCCGTTGCCTTCTCAATGTCTACGCGATCGTTCAAATCAAGGCCGTAGGGCAAGGAAAGTTCATAGAGAAGGAAATACTGTGCAGCGAGATCATAGTCCGTTGGCAAACGATAGAAGTTGGGATCATCGCCATTAAAATTCTTATTGAGGCGCTTCATGATATCGGTGACTGAGTACACATGAACGACAAATTCTCTGCTTCGCAACCATTCTGTGAAGGCATCAAGTTTCTGAAGATAGTCAGGATCGTTAACGCCGCCGGGTTCGCTCGCGGGGATCGAGAACTCGGTTTGGTAAATGCCAAAATACTTCGACACAGAATCGGTGTCAGAACGAAATTCAATCCGCTTGTCAAAATACTGAACAAACCGATCATTGAACTCAATGGTCGGAATGAAAGCGACCAATGCAATCGTGGCCGCCCCCAGGCTAAAGAAGAGCTTTCGATAATTTCCGATGACAAACTCAGCTAACGCGCCAGTGATGCGTTCGTCGCCGGGCGTATCAGATGGTGCAGATTTGAATGGCAGCATGACCAATAATGCGGGCAACAGGGTAAGAGAGAGTGCCCAGGCGGCGAGAATACCAACGGCGGAAATGTTTCCAAAATCCCGAAATGGCGGCGAATCTGAAAAGTTTAACGCAAGGAACCCAACCATTGTTGTGACAGACGTTATCGTCACCGCAAGGAAATTGGCCCGCATTGCCTCAATGATGGCGTCGCGCTTTTCCATGCCGGTGCGCATCGCATTACGGGCAGTAACGAGAATGTGCATACTATCGGCGATTGCAAGCGTTAAAATAACGATCACTGCGCTCGGGCTTGGACCCGCCAGTTCGATACCAACCCAACCAGCCCATCCCATGCCAACACCAGCCGAAAGCACGACAATGATCACGGTCGCTAATGTTGCCGATGGTGAGCGGATCACGATCATCGTCATGATGATAATGATCCCAATCATGATCGGAATGAGTGTCTGGAAATCAGAAAGCACCGCCTCGCTAAAAGCATTACCGAGCATTGCAGCACCAGACAGATAAATTTTTAGATCAGGATTGTCCGCCTCGATTTTAGCCCGCAAGTCACGCGCCGCCCCAACAGTCTCGCGCGTTTCTTCAGGTGACTTTCCCGGCAAATTGATGGTGACGTTAACGGCAGTGGCATCTGAATTTTCAGATACCACTTGTTTGTATACTAATGGCTCCGCGAGTGCTGTTGCTTTTTTCGCTGAAATTTCCGTATCAGTATTATCACCTGGCGTTGGAAAGAGGTCCTCAACCACAAGCGCATCGTCTTCTGAATATGTATTTTGAAAGTTCGTAATTGAATCAACGCGTCTGGCATAAGGCAATTGCCACGCCTGCTCTGTGAGTGACCCTATGGAGGCAAGCGTTTTATTGGTAAAAATGTCGCTTCCATCCTTAAGAGTGACGACAAAAGAAATATTATCGCTCTTCACAAAGCGGGCCTGAAACTCCTCAAACGCGCGCAACTCGGGGTTTTGCGGCGAGAAAAATGCTCTATACTGATCTGTGAATGATAGGTTTTGAGCATTTGACGCGATATAACCCGACACCCCAACGGCAGCAACCACGACGATCCACCGGATCATAATAATGAATTTGGTGAATTCCGTAGCAAATGCATCCATAGAATTTTTTGCATTACTCACAATTGTTACCCCTGTCGAAATTAAACACTCTATTTCTTTGTATACGTCTCTTCTGTGATAACAGATGGTCGACTATCAAAATTCTGGCTTTGGTTTTGCGACGTCACTGAAGTCTTGCCTGACAGGGCATCTCCACTAAGCGCCGCCAATGCAGCTCGGTAAGAATTACGGGCGTCATCAGGTGATTGGACGCATTCAACACTCGCGCCAAGACCAAGAACAAGAGCAACAAGAAGTTGCGCGCCGTCTTTCGGCTTGACCGCTTCATTGATTTCACCGCGTTCTTGCGCACGCTCAAGCGCATAGGTACATGCGTCTAAAATTTCGGAAAAATGTGTTTTTATTCGCCTGGCAACTAACGGTTCTTTACGGGCTACTTCACCTGCAATATTCCCGAGCAAGCATCCAACACCGCGTTCAGCCATCTGGTCCACGCAGAAATCAAAAACGTCTCTTATCGCCTCAATTGGTGGACGGGTGTGATCACTTAAGGTCTGTAAAAAAATATCGCGACGTTCTTTTTGATAGTAATCAAGAACCGCGAGAAACAGCTCGAGCTTACCACCAAACATCGAATAGAGCGCATAACGATTATGCCCCGTCGCCTTCACGAGATCTTCCACAGAAGTGTTGTCATACCCGCGCGACCAAAACATGTCGCGCGCGGCAATGATCACCATTTCCTGATCGCTAATACGATTCATCATCTCGTTTCGCTGACACTCAATCCCAAAACCTCGTCACTTGCCAAATCAACCACTCGATCGCGTTTTAGGCGTCAAACCTATTTTTCGGAGCGCCAAAATCCTCAAAAATTGGGGGCGCTCTCGAACACGAAACAATGGTCAATACAAGTGTCCCAACCGTCGGCATTCACAATTGCCTGAGCAAACCTATTCATTTAGAACACTCATTCTGGTTTTAGAATGGTCATTCTGAATATGCAAGGGGCGGCGGCTCTTTTTTGAAGGGATAAATTTCACCCAAAGCGCCTCCGTTTCAATTGGAAGCAGAAGGGCGCTTTAATAAGTTGTTGATTTTACGCGTTTCCGCCGATAACCAAATGAGCGGCCAACGGCGAACACTCGGCCCTGCAAACGCGTCGAACTTTCGGAATACAGTCGTCGCACACAGTGCCCGTCGATCATTTAAAGTTCGTCGGAATTGGAACAGATAAGCAAGGCATCTTGCATTTGGAATATTAGGCGCCTCAACCATGAGCTGAGGGATAGAAAACGGAATGGCAATCTCAACCTATCCATTCAAGTCAAAAGCCAAGACCATTTAGTCGATGACAGATCGTCATTTACTTACCAACGAAGCAGCACCACCGCAAAAACAATTGATCACAAAACGCGATCGTCTAGAATTCCCATTAGATACTGGCCATAGCCACTTTTCAAAAGAGGATTTGCAAGCGCTTCAAGATCAGCTGCCGTAATAAATCCCTTGCGATACGCAACTTCCTCAGGGCAACCAATCTTCAATCCTTGGCGCTCATCAACAACCTGCACATATTGGGCCGCCTGCAAAAGTGAAGCATACGTACCAGTGTCTAACCAAGCATACCCACGCCCCAAGATTTCAACACTCAGAGCGCCATCCTCAAGATACATCTCGTTAAGTGTCGTAATTTCAAGCTCGCCTCTGGCTGAGGGCTTCACGGCCTTTGCGCGAGATACCACACTCTCATCATAGAAATATAACCCTGTTACCGCATAGTTCGATTTTGGACGCTTCGGCTTTTCTTCTATTGAAACAGCACGCCAGCTTTCATCAAATTCAACCACACCATAACGCTGCGGGTCATGCACATGGCTCGCAAAGACAATAGCGCCCGCATCAAGATGAGACGCGCGCTCTAGTTGCTTTGCAAGCCCATGTCCGTAAAAAATATTATCGCCCAGGACCAAGGCACATTTATCACCATCAATGAACTCTTCACCGATCTGAAAGGCTTGCGCCAACCCCTCAGGCTTTGGCTGGATGGCATAGCTCAAATTAACGCCCCATTGGCGACCATCTTTTAACAACGACTCGAATATCTCTTTATCCGTTGGCGTCGTTATAATCAGTATATCCCTGATACCGGCAAGCATTAAGGTTGTAAGCGGATAATAAATCATTGGCTTATCATAGACCGGAAGCAGTTGCTTACAGGCAGCTTGCGTTATCGGGAAAAGCCGCGTTCCAGAACCACCAGCGAGTATTATTCCCTTCATGAAAACCCTCGATTATATATCTTTTCTGTTTCGTTAAGCCTGGCGATTTCCGCCCCTTTTTACGCAGGGCAATGACTTACTTTTCAAAATCTTGTTAAAATTTATGAAAGTCCGCTCTAGCCTTTTGAATCGCCTAGACCGAGCCGGTCACTTGAGAAACCACGTTGTTGGACCGCACGCCACCACCATTCATTTTCTAAGTACCACTTTACGGTTTCGCGTATTCCCTCCTCGACGGTAACGGAGGGACGCCAGCCAAGCGCACGCTCAATCTTTGTTGCATCAATAGCATAGCGTTGGTCATGCCCTGGTCGGTCCGTAACAAATTTTATTAAGTTTGTGTGTGTTTCGCTACGAGGTGACAGCTCATCCATTAATGCACAAATTGTTTCCACAAGATCAATATTTCGACGCTCATTGAAACCGCCAACATTGTATGTCTCACCAAGGCGCCCCTTTTCAAGAATAAGCAGCAATGCAGCCGCATGGTCATTCACAAAAAGCCAATCGCGGACATTCTCGCCCTTCCCATAAACAGGAATGTCCCGTCCAAACAACGCGTTCAGTATCACCACAGGAATCAGTTTTTCTGGGTGTTGATACGGACCGTAATTATTTGAACAGTTACTCGTCACAACCGGCAAATTGAAGGTTTCAGACCACGCCCTTACGAGGAAATCAGATCCAGCCTTCGACGCCGAATAGGGCGAGTTTGGCTTGTAGGGCGTTTCTTCAGTAAACAAACCCTCCACGCCAAGAGATCCGTACACCTCGTCTGTAGATACATGATGGAATCGAAAACGCTCGCGAGCAGCCCCGGGAAGGCCGTCATAGTAAGAGCGCGCCGCTTCTAGCATCTTATAAGTGCCAACAAGGTTTGTTTCGATAAATGTGCCCGGACCATCAATCGAACGGTCCACATGGGACTCCGCGGCCAAATGCATAACGCATTCAGGCTCGGTCTCAGTAAATACTCTTCGCAGCGCGTCACCATCACAGATATCGCACGCCACCAGAGTATAGTCTGATCGATCATCATATCCTTTTAAATTGTCGAGATTTGCCGCATAAGTGAGTTTATCGACGTTTATCACGCTTAAGCCACGATCAAGCGCCATTCGAATAACAGCCGATCCAATAAAGCCCGCGCCACCGGTGACAAGTAATTTCATAGTAGCTGGCTCCTCCTATCGAAAGCACTCTTCTGTGAGATAAGTCATCGGTAAAAAATCTAGTAGGCATTTACGAACGGTTTATGCCTGTTTGTATGAAGAAAAGTTTATATCAAGTATAGTAATGCTACTGGCTTTCATCACTGTTCAATGGTGATACTCGGATCGACCGTTAAACGTATGATTGCGACGCACTGGGCGGCATCCAAAGGAGATTAGCACGGCGTATCATCATGTTAAATTTCTCAACTCACTTTTTTGCAAGCAATAAAAGTTAAGGCCATGGAAGTCATCAGCACCAAAATACCAGATGTTAAAGTTATACAGCCGCGCGTTTTTGGAGATGAGCGTGGCTTCTTCTTTGAGAGTTTCAACAAAAAGAAACTGGAAGAAGCGCTCAATCGACCATTGAATTTTGTACAAGATAATGTCTCCTCCTCAAAAAGAGGGGTGCTTCGAGGGCTCCACTACCAAATCCGACATGCACAAGGAAAACTAGTTCAGGTCCTTGCTGGCGAAGTTTTTGATGTCGCACTGGATATTCGGCGGTCTTCTCCGACGTTCGGCCAATGGGTCGGCGAGATACTTTCAGCGCAGAACCAAAAACAGTTCTGGGTTCCTGAAGGATTCGCCCATGCATTCTTCGTTCTATCCGAAATCGCCGTTTTTCACTACAAAGTAACCGATTATTGGTATGCCGAACATGAGCGCTGTATCAAGTTCGATGATCCTGCGATCAAAATCAGCTGGCCAACCAAGTCAGCAGGCGACACGAAACCAATTGCCCCCGTCCTTTCGCAAAAAGATGCCGAAGGCGAGTTTCTCAAAGATGCCGATATTTTTGACATCTGATAAGGCAAGTCAGCACAAACGGCGGTTAAGGCGCGCGCAACAGAATGGACCCAGTAAGTCTTACCAGCACAAAACCGGGTCAACGCCCATATGCATTTACCTTTTAGAGATGGTCGCACTGACGATAGCTTTTTTGCAATATAACCGTCGGAAAAAATTTCAGATACGACATATTTGCGGCTAAATTGCATTCTAATCAATCACAAAGTAAACAAAGCTTGCGATCGAGATACTCATATTTATTTCATATGCTACCAAGCGGTTCAGTCAGTCACCTTGATTACTGAAAAAGGAAACACACGGGGAGATGTTTCTGTAATGAGACTTAGCATGATTTTCGTTTTGAGGCATTCCCTAGTTTTAGCGATAACTCCTCAGGCTTGCGTGAGGGATCGCATCGATGCCTGATGAAACCCTGTCCGACAGCAACACAACTGAGAACAGCAGGAATCGCGCCTACACAACGATGCCAAAAACCACGATAGAAAACAACGACACACCCAACACCCCTTTTATTTCAGTCATTATCGTCAATTATAATTCGTCGCATCGATTGGCCCATTCTCTCCGGTCGCTTGATACTCAGAGGTATAGAAATTTCGAGGTCCTGGTCGTCGACAACGCTTCGTCAGACGATTCAATCGCTTTGGCGAAGTCTGCCTGCCAAGACTTAAGGTTTGAACCACAATGGCTCATGGCCTCGTCAAATGTCGGTTTCGCGGCTGGCAATAACCTTGCCGCAGAGCGGGCAAATGGAGAATTTCTGGCATTCTTAAACCCAGACGCCTACGCCGAACCAACCTGGTTGGAAAACCTTGTTAATGCCGCAAATCAATATCCGTGGGCGGATGCCTTTGGATCAACGCAAATCGATGATTCTGATCCTGATAAGTTGGACGGCGCCGGCGATATGCTTCATGCTTTTGGTTTTCCCTACAGAAGCAACTTTGGCAAATCAATTAAAAGACTTCCCCCCACTTACGAGTGTTTTGCCCCTTGTGCCGCCGCTGCTATGTTCAGGCATCAGATCTTTTTGGAGATTGGCGGGTTTGATGAACGCTTTTTTTGCTACGGAGAAGATGTGGACCTTGGCTTTAGGCTACGCCTTAATGGCGGTCATACGATTCAAGTAGCAGACGCGATTGTTCGCCATGAAGGGTCTGGCACTAGCGGACGCCATAGTGATTTTACCATCTACTATGGCAACAGAAACAAGTTGTGGCTTATTTATAAAAATATGCCGAGCCTTATCTACTGGACAACGCTGCCGTTACAAATCCTGGGAAATATAGCATTGCTTGCAAAAGCATCTTCGCAAGGGCGAATGCGCGCATACTTAAGAGCAATGCGCGATGGCATAATCGGTCTACCACGTTTTGCGGAAGATCGTAAGAAGATAGCTGAAAGCCGGCAGATTAGCACCAGAGATCTTGCCAAGTTTCTCACATGGTCACCACTGGCACCATGGACCCGGCCATCCATCGGTCAGCCGCTTTTGAAAAGTAAAACCACACAGGCTTAGCTCACCTTCCGTAATTAAATCATATAATGAAGACTGAATTCAATGTAGAGTTAGCGCGATCGCTAGATGACATCGCGATCATTCGGTCGCTATTCGTTGAATATGCGAATACCTTAGGAATTGATCTAAGTTTCCAGAAATTTGATTCTGAACTCGATCAATTGCCGGGTGATTACAGTCCCCCTGGCGGTGAACTCTTACTCGCTAAAAATAAATCCGGTGTTGGCAAAGGATGTGTCGCAGTACGAAAATTTAATTCTCAAACATGTGAAATGAAAAGACTTTATGTGAGCCCTGACGCGCGCGGAAAAGGCCTGGGCGCTGCGTTAATTCGCAAAGCAATTAATAATGCACGAACAATGGGATATAAAAGAATATATCTAGACACCTTACCGCGAATGAAGAATGCTAGCGCTCTTTATAAAGAAATAGGTTTTGAGGAAATTTCGCCTTATTACGACACCCCGATTGTTGGTACCGTATTTATGTCGCGCGAACTATAACCTGTTCTAAGGAAAGGCTTTTATAAATCGTGCTGTCCATGGTGTTCTTAATACTGAGAATACCTGAAAGGGCCTATTCGGTTTGCGCCTGTTTGATAAGCCTCTCTACGCAATGCTGAACGCCATGTTTCCAATCTGGCATTTCAACATCAAAATCCTTTTTAATCTTTGAGCAGTCGAGTCTAGAGTTCTTCGGACGCTGGGCCGGTGTTCGATATTCCGTTGTTGCGATCTTTTTCACACGAGCCGTCGGCCCACCAAACTTTGCGCTTATACGGAATATTTCTTCAGCAAATTCAGCCCATGTTGTATCACCGCTTCCCGCAAGGTGATAAACACCAAAAGCTGCCTCATCATTTATCAGTAACGGAACCAACTTCAGAATCGCTTCAGCAATATGAATTGCATAGGTAGGAGAACCGCGCTGGTCATGCACAACATTTAAGTCATCACGAGTTTCGGCCAAACGAAGCATGGTCTTTAGAAAATTCTTCCCGAATGGACTATAGACCCACGCTGTCCGCAAGATGAGACTCTTTTTGTTGAACGTTAAGACCGCTTTCTCTCCTTGCAGTTTTGAGCGCCCATAGACACCTAAGGGAGAGGGTCGATCATCTTCTGTATATGGCGCTTTCTTTTCGCCATCAAACACATAGTCGGTAGAAAGATGTATCAGCGGTATATTCTGCATTGCCGACGCTTTTGCAAGAAAGCCGGGCCCTTCGGCATTTATTCGGAAGGCTACAGTTTCGTCATTCTCAGCGGCATCGACATTTGTGTAAGCGCCAGCGTTGACAACAATATCAGGCGTTTCGCGCGAAAGGGCAGCGAAGATACTTTCCTCATCAGACAAGTCTATAGAGGGACGAGCGATATTGATGACGCGGTGACGCAATGGTATGTCTACTTCAGAAAACGCCTTGGCGACCTGCCCGCTCGATCCAATAACCAGAATTCTCATATATGCCGCCTGGATTTTTTGCCACTGGAACCTCTAGGGTATCGGGCCCACTAAAGCATTTCCAGCTCAAGCTGCTACTAATCCACTCGCCAGGAAATGCGCAGAAGAAACACCTAAAAACAAAGACCTAAAGCATGGCAGATCAATCATGTTGCGAACGCAATACTTTAGCACTCTATGGAATCAAAAACAAAGAGTAGAAGATAACCGCAGGACGCACATTTTTTTACACCATTTTCCTTTTGGACTCTCCTTTTGGCCGCACCGCTCTTTTGCTATGTAATATGTGACACCAAACAAAAACGGAAGTGCAAGAACATATCCTATGCCAAGAATATTCATGCTCCGCCATGGGAACACATTTGATCGAGGTGATATCGTCAGACGCGTTGGGGGGCGTACAGATTTACCGCTTTCGCCCAGCGGTCGGGAGCAGCTTTTCGGTCTTACCCGTGCTCTGAAAGCGCGCAACGCCCAATTCACGACCATTTTTTCATCACCCCTGAAGAGAACATTAGAGACAGCGGAATACGTTCGTGATGCTATTTGTCCGATGGCGACGATTGATAGGGTTGAGGCCTTAAAGGAAATTGATTATGGCCCCGACGAAAACTGTTCGGAAGAAATGGTCATTACACGCATAGGCCGTGCAGCAATCGATCGATGGGACCAAGAAGCCATCCCCCCAGAGGGGTGGCGTGTCGACACAAGGGCTCTCATCATCGGTTGGCGCAAAATCTTTAAAGACGCGAGCAACCTACCCGGCGATGTGCTCATCGTGACGTCAAACGGCGTTGCTCGATTTGCACTGAATGCTGCGGATCGCGTTGAAGCCGGTTTAGGGCGCAAGTTAAGAACAGCAGCATTTGGTGTGGCTGAAGTAACCTCAGACGGACACACGTCAATATTAGAATGGAATGTTCGCTCTTAGTTTAAAGCACTTCCAGCTCAAGTGGCCATTTAACGCGCCTCTGTTTCAATTGGAATTAGAACGACGCTTTTAGTTGTTGATTTAACGCATTTCCTTAACGCCAACCGCACACACTTGGCGTGGAAATGCTCTAACAGGCTGCTGAAAAACTCTCCATGTTTTCATCAAATTGTGTTTCACTGATTTGTTCAGGAGGATCATGACATGCGAGG
>JBCCOS010000017.1:0-52349 GCA_039025235.1 Pseudomonadota bacterium | reverse complement strand
TCCTTGAGGGATCGTTTGACGAGGTTTGGCAGTTCCAGGTCCTCGAAAAAGATATCCAGGAATTCATCCTGGGTCAGCGTAAATTGAAACGCGTCTTCGCCGTCGCCTTCGTCGCTGGCTTCTTTGCCGCGCCCGCGTCCAACCTGCTTTGGTGGTTTTTTGAGGCGATCGCCTTCAGAAAATTCCTTATTGCCAGGGCTTACCCAAGAGCGTTCACCGGTCTCCGGGTCAAGGCGAAAGCGCGGCTCTTTGGTCGACTTGGTAGGGATCGAGATTTTTTCGCCCTTGTCCAGATCCTTCAAAGACCGATCACGGAGCGATTTATTGACCGCGTCTTTGATTTGTGATTTCGCACGCTTCAAAAACCGCTGGCGATTACCAAGCGATTTTCCCTTAGGGTTTTTCCGGCGGTCTATGAAATGGAAGGAATTCATGCATCGTCCGTTTTTTGTCTTCATCCTAAGGAACGCTCAAAGCGCGTCGCGAAGGGTGGTGAGGGGCGTTATTCTTTTTTCATCTCTATCCTTCGCGACGCAGAGCTTAGGCTCTGCTCCTCAGGATGAAGGTTCGTGTTTGTTAGCTCTGCTCGCTAGTCTTGAAAGCAATTTTGAATTGCCTGCGATCAACGCTTCTTTCTTTATTCTTGACCATCCTTTGATCTGGCGTTCACAGGCGACCAATTCGTCATGCCTGTCAAAGTATTCACTCCAAACCAATTCAACTGGGCGCCGTCTAAAGGAGAATGCGTCTTTGTACACCCCTAAATTGTGTTCGGCGACTCGTTTGTTGACATCCTCGCCGCGGTGGGAACCTATATAGTATTTATTGTCAGAACATCTCAGCATATAGACAAATCCGACGATCCCCATCTCTGAATTGACCTCAAACCTTCATCCTGAGGAGTGGTCCCTCAGGACCACGTCGCGAAGGATCGCAAAAGGTCTCAACGCTCGACTTCACACGTTTTCTCCAGTCTCCATCCTTCGCGACGCGCTTTCAGCGCTCCTCAGGATGAGGGAGAGAGATCCTCAAAAACTACCCCGCCTTATTAACGCGCATGTACCACTCCACCAAACGCCGAACCTGGCGCGGTGTATATCCGCGCTCGACCATGCGTGAAACGAAGTCCTCATGTTTTTTCTCTGAGTCAGAATCTTTCTTGCTGTCGAATGAAATCACGGGCAGCAAGTCCTCGACCTGGCTGAACATGCGTTTTTCGATAACATTGCGCAGCTTCTCGTAAGACGTCCAACGGGGGTTCTTGCCCTCATTGGAGGCGCGGGCCCGCAGTGCAAACTTCACCACCTCGTTCCGGAAGTCCTTTGGATTGGCGATGCCAGCGGGCTTTTCGATTTTCGAAAGCTCCGTGTCGAGCGTTGCGCGGTCCAGAAGTTGTCCCGTGTCAGGGTCTTTGAAGTCCTGGTCCTCAATCCATGCATCAGCATAGGCGATGTAGCGGTCAAAGAGGTTTTGACCGTATTCTGAATAGCTTTCGAGATACGCTTTTTGAATTTCCTTGCCAATGAACTCGGCATACCGTGCCGATAGGTCCGACTTGATGAAGTCGAGATATTTCTTCTCAACCTCTTCAGGGAATTGCTCGCGCTTGATCGCCGTCTCCAGCACATACATCATATGTACGGGGTCGGCAGCTACTTCATCAGTGTCAAAATTAAATGTTTCTGACAGGACTTTATAAGCGAAGCGCGTCGAGATGCCGTCCATCCCTTCGTCAACACCAGCCGCGTCTTTATACTCCTGCATGGTCTTCGCTTTGGGATCTGTGTCTTTCAGGCGCTCGCCATCATAAACGCGAAGTTTTGAATAAAGGTTCGAATTCTCGTGTTCGCGCAGGCGGGTGAGCACCGAAAAGCGAGCCAGAAGGTCAAGCGTGTTCGGCGCGCAAGCGGCGTCAGAAAGCTCCGAACTTTCCACCAGCTTCTCATAAATCTGGCGCTCTTCGGTAACGCGCAAGGAATAGGGGACCTTGATAACACTGATCCGGTCGAGGAACGCTTCGTTATTCTTGTTATTCCGGAACTGCTGCCATTCGCTCTCGTTCGAGTGGGCGAGGATCGTGCCCTGGAACGGGATCGGCCCCAGCGCTTCGGTCCCCACATAGTTGCCTTCTTGCGTCGCGGTGAGAAGCGGGTGCAGCACCTTGATCGGTGCTTTAAACATCTCAACGAACTCCAAAAGGCCCTGGTTCGCGCGGCACAGTCCACCGGAATAAGAGTAGGCGTCGGTGTCGTCCTGGCTGAAATGTTCCAACTTGCGAATGTCGACTTTGCCGACCAGGGCGGAGATGTCCTGGTTATTTTCGTCACCTGGCTCGGTTTTGGCGATGCCGATCTGGCGAAGTTTCGATGGGAGCAAACGAACCACTTCGAACTTGGAAATATCGCCGCTGAATTCGTCGAGGCGTTTCACCGCCCATGGGCTCATCATTGCGGTGAGGCGCCGTTTTTCGATACCGTACTTTTCATCGAGTAGGTTTTTCAAATCTTCCGACTGAAACAGGCCAAGCGGGCTCTCAAAGACAGGCGAGATTTCTTTGCCAGCCTTCAGGACATAAATTGGATGCTCTTCCATCAGATCTTTAAGGCGTTCGGCGAGCGACGACTTACCGCCACCAACCGGCCCCAGAAGATAAAGAATCTGGCGCTTCTCTTCGAGACCCTGCGCAGCGTGACGGAAGTAAGAGACGATCCGCTCGATCGTATCCTCCATCCCGAAAAAGCCCTTAAAAGCTTTATACTGACGGATTGTCCGATTAAAAAAGATACGGCTGAGGCGTGGATCTTGCGAGGTGTCGATCATTTCGGGTTCACCGATTGATTTTACCATGCGTTCTGCCGGTGACGCATAAAGCATCGGCTCGTCCCGCGCTGATAACAAATAATCCCGCAGGCTCATCGCCTCCTGCTTGGCCTTGGTATAATTCTCCGTAAAAAGATCAAATACGTCAAAATTTTCGCCGCTCATGCCAATCTCGCTTGCTTTTTGCCTGATGTTCTATTGTTGTCTGCTTTAGCTCTATATCCTAGTCATGTTGTCAGTCACATTTGCGCGAACTCGTTCGAAGTCTTTGGCCTGTCAATGGCCGAGTTGCGCCTTTTCTATTTGCTAGTATTTTACTTGATTCTACCGCGGTTCGCTCCAATTTCGAGGGCCGATGATGATTTGTTTTGTTTCCGATTTTGATTGCGCTTCATTCGACAGCACTCAGCTTGTCCATCAACCGTAAAATGGTTTGCTGCAAAGATTTCTATTTGTCGCGATAACGGAGCATTACCCGTGGCCACATCAATTTGCTCGCATCCATATACTGCTAATTTATGATGATGTTTAAAACGATACGTGTCGTACGCCGACAAAGGATCGAAAAAAGCGTGGTTCAATGAATCTATTCTATTTTCATCTGTCCGGTGTTCCATTGTGTATGGGGCAGGGAAACTTCGCTGTTTGAGATTTGCAAAACTTAGCCTTTCACCTGTGGCGCAGCTTGTGGTCGTGGTCTCATTTGAGGCATTGAATGTAATTGCATCATTGGCCGTCAGGATTGTCGTTCGTTCGATTGCCGCCGCCCAGTGGTCTGTTGTTGTTACGTGGTCACTCCGGCGCTGCCGAGGGGGCGTGTCATTCAATCGCGAGATCAATGTCGACAAGCCTCGGAAGGGCATGATTGTTTTCGCGTCCTGATGATGTCCTTTTGCCACCGAGTTTCGTCCTTCAATGCATTTGAGCCGGTGCGCTTCCCCCCTTATGGGGTCGATCTTTCCGTCGCTCGCAACTGAATATTGTTCGTACACTTTAAGGCGTCTTTCCGGCCATTCGATGAAGGTCTAGGGCCATTTTTCTAAGTCCTTGAAATTTCAAACTATTCTCGGAAAAAGAGGGGTCGATAAGTTTTTTCGTTCCATTACGTTACCACAGCCAATCAAAGAAACGTGCACCAACCACGAAGATGCAACCTTTCCTAGAAAGTTGGTAATTGAATTAAGGTTAATCTGCAGGTTATTAACAATTGATGAGTCCATACCCGTTGGCAAGTATGGGGTCATTTGAATATCGCAACAAGATTATTTGCTTTGCTTTTCAACAAATCGACCTTGTTGTATCCAGCGGTAAATGCCCTCGTTTCGCGGCTAAATCATTCAAATAGGTCAATTATTGCCGGCGAAAAGTCAGGTAGATGGGGCTTCTGCCTTCACGAATAGATTTTTCCCCATATCGTGTTGCTGGCCAGTCGCTGGGTCGGTTTTGCCAGTCGGCAGCGGTTTTCGCGAGCCATTGGAAGTCTTTTGAGTTTTGCGCATGCATGAGAGTCCAACGCACATAATCAGGAACGTCTGATGCAATTCGCAAAATGCCGTTGGAGGGCATGATGCGGGCGGCCTCCTTAAAAAACCATGGTGAAACCAGCCGCCGTTTAAAATGCCGTCTTTTGGGCCACGGGTCGGGATGCAAAACGAAAAGACGTTCAATACTGTTGTTGGGAACCGCCTCAAGCAGAGGGCGTCCGTCACCGGGCAAAAGCCGAATATTTTTGACATCTTCGTCAGCGATCATTGCAAGAAGTTTTCCGATCCCGTCAAGAAAAGGCTCTGCGCCAATGAAGCCAATATCGGGATGGTCTTTGGCCAGCGTTGCGAGATGCTCACCTCCACCAAAGCCCAATTCTAGCCAAATCGATTTTGCATCCGGAAAGAGCTCTTTTGGATCGATATTTTCTGATGTTGGATCTGGAATTGTAATCGACGGGAGGAGCGTTTCCATCAAGCGCATTTGCCTTGGCTTCAGGCTTTTACCCTGTCGTCTGCCATATAGTTTTGGAAGATAAGTCGACTGCTTATGGGCCTTTTGGGGGACCCTTTTGGTTGGCTGTCGTGTCTGACGTGTCTCATCCATTTCGAGGTGATAGGCCCGCGAGAGTCCACATGAAAGGGGCTGTTCATATAAATTTACCGACCATGCCAGGAAAGCGACGGGGATAAACCTTTAGAGTTGCAATATGGTTCAACACAACTAATGATGGTAGTGCGTGTCTTGCTGCTTTTATGGCAGCCATCGTGACCATGATAGTCGAAGAGAGGGGAACACTTTGGTGATGAACGCTAAAAAACCGGTTCTCAGCGTTAAGCGTGATGACAAAAAAGCTGACGCTGCGAGCAGCTTAAAGCATTTCCAAACCAAGTGTGTGCCGTTGACGTTAAGGAAATGCGTACAATCAACAACTCAAAGCGCTGTTGTGATTCGAATTGAAACGGAGGCGCTGTAGTGCCAGGCCAGTCAGATTTTCGTCTTGAAGAAAAACAGGGAAACGCGGGACAGGTGCAAGTGAAAAAGAGTTCAACCTCGCTCAACGGTGCTAGCGAGCGAGAGGGCACGACGTCGGTATCGATTGATGATCGACTGTCCGCCATTGAAACCGCTTTGATTACGATGGCCTTCAAAATTGATGCCCTGAACGTGCTGATGGAAGAACACTTCGCCCGTATCGGTGAAACACAGGTCAGCATTGCCTCGAGCATTAGAAAAGAATTGAAATAGTCACAAGCGTTTGCAGCCGAAGTGCGCGCGGTTGGCGTTAAGGAAATGCGTAAAATCAACAACTTAAAGCGTCGTCCCGATTCCAATTAAAGTGTTAACGCTTTAGTGTAATCGCGCAAAAAACAAGACTTACAGCAATTCTTTGACTCCAATTGACGTTGCGCTGCGGAAACCCTACTCGGCTGCTTCTGGGCGGACCAGTGGTTGTGTGTTCACGTTTCCAGCGCCAGGCGATACAGGAAGGCCAGAAAAACCAGCAGAACTCGGGCGTTCGGCCGCTTGGACATTGGTGCGTGAAAGGATGTAAGCAGACTGACGCATAAAATGGGGGGTGCGTGTTTGCGCATTACGCCGACGTGGGAATGACGCGCAAGCAGAGGCGCCGTTCCCTTCTTCCGATGCAATTGCAAGAAGGCCACCTTGCAATTCCATGAGTGAGCTTGACAGCGCGAGACCAAGACCGGATCCACGGCGAATGTTCGATGGCTGATTATTTGCCATTTCAAACGGCGCGCCAAGACGTGGAAGATCTTTTCGTGGAATACCGACGCCGGTATCTGAGACAATTACTGTGACGCAATCAAGGTCAGCCTCCACCGTCAGAGAAACCTCGCCACCAGGTGGGGTGAACTTGACCGCATTGGACAAGAGGTTGAGGGTCACTTGCTTCGCCGCCCGCGCATCGGCAAATGCTGCCGGTGCATGAGAGACAGAGACGGTGAGTTTAATTCCGGCGTCATTGGCACGCTTCACCATCAATCGTCCGCATTCGTCAAGAATGCGTTCAAGGTCGATCCGTTCGAGGTCCAACGATGTTTTACCGGCCTCAATCTTCGACATATCAAGGATGTCTTCGATGAGTGCCAAAAGATGCTGTCCGCTCGATAAAATATCGTCGACATATTCTTTATACTTAGGATCACCGAGCGGCCCATAAAGCTCGGATTGCATGATTTCAGAAAAGCCATTGATTGCATTAAGCGGGGTTCTTAGCTCATGGCTCATATTGGCGAGAAATTCGCTCTTTGATCGGTTCGCGTCTTCGGCGCGATGCTTTTCAACCTCATATTTGCGGATAGAATCTGAAAGTTCATGGCGCGATGCTTCCAGATCAGCAACCGTTTCCTTCAACTCTCTTTCTTTGTGGAGTTGGGCGCGTGCGCGGCGTTTCATCTCAGTGATGTTTGATGCCACACAAACAAGACCACCTTCCGCAGTGCGCCGCCGTGAGACGGAGAGCCAGCGGTTTCGGGGCAATGCAAGTTCAATTGTGGGTTCATCAACGTCAGCGTTCGGTGCAAAATAGGTCAAGACAAGTTCGGACCCAATTTCCGCCGCTGCGGCAAGTTCGCGTGGTGACATCCCGGCACGGATGGTTTTTGCCGTGAAGCGAAAGATTGATGCAAAACGGGCGTTCCAAACGGCTAACCGTCCTTGCGCGTCCCAAAGTACAAAGGCTTCCGGAATACTTTCGATAGCATCTTTTAAGCGCATTTCCGCAATGGCGCCGCCCGGCGAGAAGCTCGCATCGCCGGAAAGGTCCATGGCCACGCCGGAACGCTTTAAACGCGTTGCCTCGGGGGATGTCCGGAAATACGCCCGCGACCAGCCGCCTGAAGGACTGCGCAGGCGCACAACACCATCAATGGCGCCTTTCGCCTCGCCGCTGAAAATCGAGACTGCCACGCGCAGGTCATTGGGATGCACGAGGGCTGTTATTTCTCGCAAGGTGAATTTTCGATCCCTTGCGCCGAGGCCGAGCGGTTCTAGGAATGATTTGGCAAATTCAACCGTCTGTGTCTTGGGATCGAAGCGCCAAGTGCTTGCGCGTCCGGCAGACAGACCTTCTTTTGCCTCGTTAAGGGATGTGAGGGCCTGTGCCGCCTTTTCGATGGACTTATTCTGACGAAATAGTGCAGCCACCAGCGATAGAACGACGAGGGATGTTGCGGCAAGCAGCAGAAAATAAGTAACCCACGCCGGTGTTCTTTGTTCGATATCGCTTGCTGGCGCTGCAACAAGGACCGTGCCGCCAGCATCTAAAGGGCGCCAAGAGACCCGCGCTTCCCCAGAGATCAATGCAAGTTCAGTATCCTTGGACTTGTCGAGCGAAAGGCTGCCAAGCACCGTTGAGGAGATGTTGATTGTATCCGCTGCCCCGGCAAGGGCGAGAATATCCCCGCCGGTGGACAGATAATAAACGCTTGATACGCCGCCGGGGTGACAGCCCGACAGAACAGCGCGCACACTTTTGCCGGTAATCGATGCAATCGACATTTCACGTGCGCAAG
This sequence comes from Pseudomonadota bacterium, assembly GCA_039025235.1. Taxonomy (GTDB): domain Bacteria; phylum Pseudomonadota; class Alphaproteobacteria; order Caulobacterales; family Parvularculaceae; genus MED-G105. Next base: position 44,505 of record JBCCOS010000017.1, on the reverse strand, counting down.
AACTGGCGGCTTGTGACACACGCAGCGCAGTTTCTGTTCGCCGCAAACTACCTTCCTCGCCCGCTTTGCCCATAAACATGGCTACGAGGACAACCAGAAAAAGCGCCGTTAATACGAACAACCGCCGTACGGACAATTCTTCAACGCGATCGATCTTTTGCGGCCGTTCAAAGCGAGCACTGGTCATTCCAGCATTAGAAAAGCCCGAATGAGCAAAGCGAGCATTGGCTGTAGAGCCGTTGCTGCCGTCATTTTTAGATAACGGTAGTCGCTGAAGCGTTTTAGAGGGCTGGTCCGACGCCATAAATCCCTTTTCGGTCCCGATATTAAATTTCCATCGACGGCTTTTCCGTCAGTGTTTGTTTTTCACAATTTAAACAAATAGGTAAAACAACAAATCTACCGATGAACGCGACGCTATTATTGAAGCCACTGCCTACTTTTGTGGAGAAATAGCGTCTACGGAATTTACTTTTTGGAAACTATTATTGTTTTCCCCCGTTTGTCACGTGATTAAGCAAACGGAGCACCGATTATTTTCGCTGTTAAGTCTTTGGTTGGATGAGGTTATTTCTGTCGCAGGGTTAGGCCGATCGGTGTGGCGGTCAAATAACACCGGATTGATCTGAATTCTCAATAGATAGACAGGCAAAGCATCGTTAAGACGTTGTTAAGAATTTTAATTCCACCACAGTGTCCTGTGGAAAAGTAATGGCCGCCCCTTAACCCCAGATGGCAACCCCAGATGGCAACGCCAGTCGGGCTAACGCCGTGTTTAAGCCTGCCTTCAGCGTATTAGCGGTGGTCACTTATCCGCAACAGGTACTCGCAAACGAAAAACATGTTTTTGGCAATCGCAAGTACATGCAGAACCAAAAAAATCGGTATGATTACTCTTTAAGGAGGCGTTCGACCATTTCCTTAAGATTTGTCGATGGCTCTCGATCGAGAATAGAGGCCAGTGCGTTTTGCGCTAAGGAGCGTAGCGGTTGTTTGAGGCGTGGCCAGGGTTCGAAAGCGCTCGTCATGCGCGCCGCGAGTTGGGCATTCAGAGAATCGACCCTTGAAATCTGCTCGGCAATGAACCGATAGCCTTCGCCATCTTCAGCGTTGAAGCCTTTCAGATTCGCGTTTGAGAAAACACCAAATAACGCTCGCACTTTATTAGGCGTTTTGATGTCGAAACTCTTATGCTCAGCAAGGCGCTGTACATGCGATAGGGCATTGGCATCGGGTTGCTGCGCATTCCAGCCAAGCCATTTGTTCACGACCAGCGCATCGTCTTTCCATTTGTCATAAAAAGCACCGAGCACCTTCTCACGGGCGGGGACCGCGTCCGGATGTTCGCTCGTGGCAAGAATAGCCGCTGCGGCCGCTTCATCAGTCATATTCCGCGACGATAGGCCTTGAGCCTCGGCGAGATCGGCGCGACCGGCTTCAACTAAAAGACCAAGGGCCGCATTTTTCAGGCCGCGTTGACCAGACGCTTCGGCGCTGGGCTCATAGGGAGCATCGGAAGTTAGTCTTTCGTAAGCCGAAAGGAGCGTTCCGCCAATCCGTTCGGCTGTAACGCGCCGAATTTTTGACCGCCCATCAACTATGGCTGCGGGGTCAAAACCATCGAGGCCGCGTGTTAAGTCTGATGCTGATGGTGCGGCGAGTAATTGAGCCACAAAAGACGCGTCGATCGCGCCCTGTACGCCGCGTGTTCCTTCGAGAGCATCAAGTGCAGCAAGAACAGACCGGTCGAGTGCTGCGCATAAACCATTCAGTGCTTCTTCCTCATCGATGCCGCGGTTGTAGCCTGCCGCTGTTTGGCAAAGGTCTCGCCATAGGCCATCGACCACAGACCAGCGATTAAAGGGGTCGGGGTCATGGGCTGCCAGCGTCAGGCGGTCGTCGAGTGACTGATTGCTCGAAAGGACGACCGGGGCAGAAAAATCCGTCAGCCATGACACGATCAATGGTTCATTGCTGCCATCGTCAGCGGGGGTGTCGGGCTTGATCTCTATGGTTTGCGAGGCTTCGGTCAGCTCGATCAGCCCCGTGCCGCGCACGTCGCCGGTACTGGCCCCGACAAGGGCATAACCGACGGGGATATGACGCGGTTCGGCGTCGATGCCGGCAGTGGTCGTTGACGTTTCTTGTTTGAGTTCAACGGTGCCACCTTCCGGTCCGAGCGTGCCTTCGGAAACGGTGACATGGGGGGTGCCTGGGCGTGTCCACCAATTACGGAACAAGGTGAGATCTCTGCCGCTGATGTCTTCCATAACTTTTGCAAAATCCTCAATCGTGGCGGCCTCACCATCGTGTCGCTCAAAATACTGATCACAGGATTTCAGAAAAACGTCTTCGCCGAGCAGCGTTTTCAGCATGCGTACGACCTCGGCCCCCTTTTCATAAACCGTTGTCGTGTAAAAGTTGTCGATCGTATAGAAATGGTCTGGCCGCGGCGGATGGGCAAGGGGCCCCGCATCCTCCGGAAATTGGCTGGCCCAAAGGCGGCGGACATCTTTGATCCGTTGTACCGAACGTGAGCGCATATCGGCTGAGAATTCTTGATCTCGAAATACTGTGAAGCCTTCCTTGAGGCAGAGCTGGAACCAATCGCGTAATGTCACGCGGTTGCCAGACCAGTTGTGGAAATACTCATGGGCGACAATGGCTTCGATGATTTCGTAATCGGCATCTGTTGCGGTATCGGGAGAGGCAAGGACGTAGGCTGAATTGAAAATGTTCAAGCCTTTGTTTTCCATTGCCCCCATATTGAAGTGGTCGACCGCCACAATCATAAAGACGTCGAGATCATATTCGAGACCATAGACATCTTCTTCCCATTTCATCGATCGTTTCAGAGCATCGAGTGTGAAGTCACAGCGATCTTTATTTTTATGCTGAACAAAAACACGTAAAGGGATTTGCTTTCCGGAACGCGTTACAAAATGATCTTCCACGCAGGCAAGATCACCGGCGACGAGGGCAAAAAGATAAGCGGGTTTCGGATGGGGGTCATGCCAGATAGCGAAATGCTTGCCGTCTTTTGTTTCTCCTGTTTTAGTTGTTTCTCCTGTCTCGCCAGGATTGCCATTGGACAGAAGAACAGGATAACGTTTCTTGTCGGCATCAATTCGTACGGTGAACACCGACATCACATCTGGCCGATCAGGATAGTAGGTTATCCGTCTGAAACCTTCCGCTTCGCACTGTGTGCAAAACATATCGTTTGAAACATAAAGGCCAGAGAGGCTTGTATTGGTTGCTGGCGAACATGTGTTGACGATGTGTAACGTAAATTTATTGGGCAGGTCCTTAATGGTGAGCGTATTTTCGTCCAACTGATAACGGTCGGGAGCAAGGGGATTGTCGTCAAGGCGAATTGATACGAGTGATATCTCTTCTCCGTCCAAAACCAGTGGCGCTTGCGGGTCGACACCTTCGCGCCGACGCACATTTAACGTCGAGGTTACTGTGGTGCTCTCGGGGTCCAGATCGAAATCGAGCGCGACCGCGTCGATAATGAAATCGTAAGGTTGGTAGTTGGCGAGGCGCGTCGGGTTTTTCGGTGGCGTGTCAGGGCGCATGGTCATTCTCTTTTAAAGTGGGGCTCTTCTAAAATGGAGCTCTTCTAAAATAGGTTCTGTTCTTAAATAGGGGCCGTTAGGGACTACGCGTTTATGGGTGACCGCCGCCTAAATTCGACATACCATTTTATTAAACGCGAGCAACCGGGTGCTTGGTTCTGTGCGCCGATCGATTTAATGCCTCACCCGCGAAAAGCGGGCTTTCTGGTGACCGCGATTTCTCGTTATAATGGCGCTCTGCAAGCGGCACTCATCGCTGATGTTTATTTCAAATCATCCCAATAAGCGCTCTGTTAGGGCCAAAACGACCACAATGATGTCTTTTGCCGGGGCAAATCTCGATGTTTCTGCTGGTTCTTTGCCGCGTAAGCGACTATTACCGCGCCTTGCAAATGAGTCTGGTTGTATTTGTAGGGCATGGAAAGGCTCGACGCCGACCGACGAAAAATGTCCAGTGAAGTTCATTTGCGGCGATTTCGATAAACAAAAAGCGACTGAATGAAGCGAGTAGAGCGCAGCATGAAACACTTTTTAAATACCGCTGACTGGTCACGAGAAGCGTTGCAGGGGATGCTCGATGAGGCGCGCGCGCTAAAAGCGTCGCCCTTTGGCGACGCCCTCAAAAATAAAACGATTGCCCTTTTGTTTTTGAACAACTCCCTGCGGACGCGAACCTCATTTGATGTCGGGGCACAACAGCTGGGGGGACATGCAGTCGTGCTGTCGCCATCAGGGGGGATGTGGCCGCTTGAATTTGAAGATGGAGCCATCATGGATGGCGACGCGGAGGAACATGTCCGTGAAGCTGCAAGTGTGCTCGCACGTTACTGCGATATGATTGGGGTGCGGGCTTTCCCGAAGTTTCAGAATTGGGAAGAGGATCGCAAGGACAAGATTCTCAAGGCGTTCGCGAAATATGCTGGCGTTCCTGTCGTTAATATGGAAACGATTACCCATCCTTGCCAGGAGATGGCGCTCGCCCTTGCCTTGCAAGAGCGCTTTGAAAAAGAAGCGCGGGGCGGTCTCGATGGCAAGAAATTTGTGCTGACATGGACCTATCACCCCAAACCACTCAACACCGCCGTGGCGAATTCGGGTCTTATGATCGCGGCGAAATTTGGGATGGACGTCACGTTGCTTTGTCCGTCAGAGGAGTATGTGCTTGATCGTCGCTATATGGAGCAGGCATCTGCCGATTGCAAAGCGAATGGTCGAACACTCACGGTGTCGCATGATATCGATAGTGCTTACCATAATGCCGATGTGGTGTACGCGAAAAGTTGGGGAGCACTACCCTATTTCGGGAATTGGGAAGAGGAAAAACCAATCCGTGATGCCCACAAGCATTTTATTGTCGATGAAGATAAGATGTCGAAAACGAATAATGGGTTGGTATCCCATTGTCTTCCTATGCGCCGGAATGTGAAAATAACCGACGCGGTTTTTGATGGACCGAATTGTATCGCCTATGATGAAGCGGAAAACCGTTTGCACGTGCAAAAGGCAATAATGAAAACGCTTCTCGCGTAATGGACTTGAACCCCATGAACGGCCAACATCCAGAGCACCAAGGTGCAGGATATAAAAGCGTTTCCTCTAATAACGCGTCCCAAACGACACGACAGACAATTGTTCAGCTGTTGTCGAATATGACAGACGGAAAAGAAATCCGCTCTTATTTGCAGCGCTTCTCAGCCGTGGATCAGGCGCGTTTTGCGGTCATCAAAATCGGTGGGGCCATTTTGCGCGACAGTTTGGATGAGACCGCTGCAGCGCTCGCTTTTCTGCACACCGTTGGTTTAACGCCGATCGTTATTCATGGCGCTGGGCCGCAGCTGGACGACGCATTAGATGCAAGAGGGATCGAAACAGAAAAGCGCGATGGACTGCGTGTCACCCGTGCCGACGCATTCGATGTGGCGCGTGATATTTTCGTGCGCGAGAATATTCGATTGGTTGAGGCGGTCCGAGCGCAAGGGGTAGAGGCGCATTCGCTGACATCGGGCGCCATTAGTGCCCATTATCTTGACCAGGAGAAATATGGGTTTGTTGGCGATCCTACCGCTGTGCATCTCGACTTGATCAATTCGGTCGTGCGGTCTGGTGCCATCCCGATCCTTACGTGTCTTGGCGTATCGCCAGGCGGCCAACTCCTGAACGTTAATGCGGACGCGGCAACCCGTGCGCTTGTGAATGCCGTTAAGCCGATAAAAATCGTTTTCCTTACAGGTGTCGGCGGCTTGTTGAATGGTGATGGTCAAGTGATGCATTCCATTAATCTGGCAACGGATTTTGATGGGCTCATGAATGCGGACTGGGTCAATGGCGGCATGCGGGTCAAACTGCAGGAAATCCAGCGTCTTCTCGAAGCGGCGCCAATGTCATCGTCGGTGTCAATTTCAACGCCAGCCGCGCTCGTCAAAGAACTCTTCACCCATAGTGGTGCTGGGACCTTGGTAAGGCGCGGGGAGGTCGTGCGCGTTGAACAACAAAAGTCGGCGCTCGATGAACAACGATTGCGGGCTCTGGTCGAAAAGGCGTTTCAGCGTCCTCTCAAGCCCGATTGGTGGGCTAAACTGGATTTGCATGAAGGTGTGGTTTCACAGAGCTATCGCGCTGGCGCCCTTCTTACCAAAGTCGATGGATTTACGTATCTCGATAAATTTGCGGTGTTGGAAGATGCCCGTGGCGAGGGCCTTGCGCGCACAATTTGGCGCGACTTTATCAAACGCAACCCAGCCTTTTATTGGCGCTCGCGCACGACCAATGGTTTCAACGCGTTCTACCATGATGTGGCAAGCGGTTCGGTGAAGCGAGGTGAATGGACGGTGTTCTGGCGGGGCGAAGACAGCTTTGCGACAATCGAGAAAATCGTTGCAAAGGTCGCTGCGCTTCCAGATGCCTTTGAGGGAAAAGCAGAACAGGGAACGGGCAAGGAGACGCGGCTATGAGCGAGCCTTTTCTTGTCGGTCTCATCGGTGCCAGAGGGCATACTGGACGTGAGCTCATTCGACTCATTTCGGGGCATCCGGAAATGATGCTTGCCTATGCATCGAGCCGTGAATTCGCAGGCCGTAAGGTCTCGGAGATAGCCCCTGAAGCGGTGGGAGAGGATTGCCTATTCGAAGCGCTGGAGCCGGAGGCGGCGGCACGCCGGCGGGCAGACGCCGTCATACTGGCCCTACCCGATGGTACGAGCGCACCATTCATGGCGGCGTTTGAGGCAATTGCGCCACAACGCGTTCAGCTCGATTTGTCAGCGGATAAACGCTTTGACGATCGCTGGGTCTATGGACTACCGGAACGCAATCGGGCCGCCATTGCTGGTGCTCGTCGTATTGCGAACCCCGGTTGCTACGCCACCGCGGCACAGCTTGCGGTGGGGCCCCTCGTTGATCGATTGGGCGGTGCGCCTGTCATCTTTGGGGTGTCTGGCTATTCAGGTGCCGGTTCCACACCCAATCCTCGCAACAATAAAGAGCGTCTCGCCGATAATCTGATGCCCTATGCTTTAACGGGGCATAAACACGAGCGGGAGGTCTCTCGGCATCTGGGGACGGCTGTGCGTTTCTCTCCCCATGTTCACCCGGCCTTTCGCGGCCTATTAGTGACCTGCCACATACCCCTTAACGAACCCATGCAGCCATCCGATTTAATGGATCTCTATAATAATCAATATAAGGATGAACCCCTCATCCGGCTGCGTAATGAGCCACCAGAGCTCAAAGATGGTGCGGAGCGTATGGGAGCGCTCCTCGGTGGTTTTTCTGTGAGTGAAGACGGCAAGAATGCTGTTGTGGTCGCGGCCGAAGATAACCTTCTTAAAGGGGCTGCAGTACAAGCCATCCAAAACCTCAATCTGACATTTGGTATCAATGAGCTGACGGGCATTACCCTAGGCTCTGCGGACGATGGGTGAGGTGGTTGCTGGGCAACGCGGTTGTTGTAACCAGATCTGGCTAGTCTTTGTGTTTTGGCCCGTTTATTTTATGCCGTGTGTTTTTTCCTCGCCGCCGATGAATGTCCTATGCGCTTTGAAGGCTAAGCAATTGCTCCATTGCCTATCCTATTAATATTCCTGACCCACCAACAAAACCAAAAACATAAAAGTCTTCGTAGTGAGATACAAAGGCTGCGCAATCCTTTGGTTTGTGTTATGACTGTCTAGTGCTCTTGGCGTTTCGTTGAAATTGAAGCATTTCCAAGCCAAGTGTGTGCGGTTGGCGTTACGGAAATGAGTCAAATCAAAAACTTAAAGCGCCGTTCTGATTCGAATTAAAACGGAGGCGCTTTAGGCGGTTTAAGATGTCAGGTTGATTTTTTGAAGCGACATCCAAACCAAGGCTCTCAGTCTTTGTCCGATTGTGGTTGTTGTGCGGAGTTAATGGACAGCCACCATTAATAACTCACACTTACTCCGCGAAACGCTCTAATAAAACGCAAAAAGCGGGAAAGGTTTCAATGGCGGCAAGCGGTGGTGGCGAGTTTCTTGTTCAGGCGGCGACATATCTTGGGGCTGCGGCGGTTGCCGTACCGGTTTTTCAACGATTAAAGCTTGGGTCAATTCTAGGCTATGTGACGGCTGGCGTTATTGTTGGACCGTCGGGTTTGAACCTTCTGTATCAGGAGGAAGGCGTTTTTCATATCGCCGAGCTCGGCGTTGTGCTTTTCTTGTTTGTCATCGGTTTAGAATTATCACTTTCCCGCCTTTGGGCATTGCGCAAAGATATTTTTGCCGTTGGCGCGGCCCAAATGGGACTAACGGGTCTTGTCATTGCAGCGATTTTAGTTGGTTTCGAAGCCCTTCCAAACCCCGCGGCGATCATTGCTGGGCTGGCATTTGCCTTTTCTTCAACTGCTTTTGCTCTGCAATATATGAAAGATCGCGGCGAATTGACGACGCCCTATGGACGGCGCGCTTTTCCTATTTTGCTGTTCCAAGACTTAGCTGTGATTCCGTTGCTTGCTGCGATGCCGTTTGTTGCTGGAATGGCTGCAAGTGCCGCCACGGGTTCTGGTCCTGCGAATGAAACCGACGGTACAATCGCAGCGGGATGGTTAAATGCGGCGAAAGGGGCGGGCGTTATCGCTGCGCTCATTGTCATTGGCCGCTATGCATTGAACCCCGTGTTTCGGTTTGTGGCCAGTTCGGGCTCGCGTGAGGCTTTTGCGGCGATGGCCCTTTTTATCGTGGCCGCGGTGTCCCTTGCGGTCTCATGGGCTGGCCTTTCTATGGCGCTTGGTGCTTTTCTAGCAGGCGTGCTGCTCGCGGAATCATCCTATCGCCATCAAATTGAAACGGATATTGAACCATTTCGCGGTCTTTTGCTCGGGCTTTTCTTTATTTCCATAGGGATGGATCTAAACGTCGCTTTGATCATTGAAAAATGGCAACTCGTCATTGGCGCTGCGCTTGTTCTCGTGATGCTGAAGATGCTGTTGTTAACGGCGCTGGTGCGGGCATTCGGTTTTGGCATCAGTGATTCGGCTAAGACTGGGGCTGTTCTATCGCAGAGTGGAGAGTTTGCTTTCGTCGTGTTTAGTCTTGGTGTGACCTATGCGCTTTTTACCAGTGAACAAGCGACAATCATGTCGGCCATTGTGACACTCACGATGATAATGACGCCTTTCACGATGATGGCTGCAAGCCGCATTCCGAACGAAGAGCAAATTAATACAATTGGTCTGGAAGCCCCACCGATGGAGAGGGGCCATGTGATTATTGCCGGCTTTGGCCGGATGGGACAGATTGTGTCACAGGTTTTATTGTCCGCTGGTTGTACCGTGACGGCGATTGATCGCGACCCAAAGCATATACAAAACGCAGAGCGTTTTGGGTTTAAAGTTTATTATGGTGATGCAGCCCGGCTTGATGTTCTGCTAACAGCCGGCGCCGGTGAAGCATGCGCCGTCATCTTGACGATGGATAATGCAGAGGCCGTGAATTATGCGGTCGGGGCTCTGCGTCAACGTTTCCCGAATCTGCCCATCATGGCTGTTGCCCATGATCGCATGCATGAAATTGATCTTCGCCCGCTTACCCCGAATTTCATCGTCCGGGAGACGCTTGAATCCAGTCTAACGCTTGCACGCGAAACACTTCGTACAATGAAGGTAAGTGATGAGCAGATCGAAGACTATGTGCAGGAGTTCCGCGTCCGCGATCGCGAAAGATTGCTGGCCCAAATGGATTACGGCCCGGAGGCGGGTCTAGAGATCATGCACAAACGTTTTAAAGGCGCTGACAAGGCCGCTGAGTAGCGCTCTTGTTTTCAATTTCGAAGCATCGAAAAGACAAATAACGGTGTCCTTAACGCCAACCGCGCACACTTGGCCTGGAAACGCATTAATTGCCGATGGCTCTGGTATTAACCCAACCAATCTGGCGTGGCCTCAAGGGTCATGATGTCTTCGAAGGTGGGACGCCGTCGGACGACGGCATAGTTATTTCCGTTCACCAACACTTCTGGGACGAGGGGGCGGGTGTTGTATTGCGACGATAGCACTGCGCCATAGGCGCCTGCTGACATGAACGCGATGAGATCGCCTTCCTTGATGGGCGGTAAGGGGCGTGCCTTCGCAAAGCGATCCCCTGTTTCACAAACGGGGCCCACCACATCATAGTGTTCTGCGTTAGCCGATGGATCGGGTTCGATGATGGACATGATCTCGTGGCGCGCATCATAAAGGGCGGGACGCATAAGATCGTTCATGGCTGCGTCTACTATAAGAAACTGCGATGCTTCGCCCTTTTTGACATAGACGGCACGGGAGACGAGGATGCCTGCATTGCCCGCAATCATCCGCCCAGGCTCAAAAATAAGCTGAACATCGAGCTTATCGGTCACTTTACGGATCATCTTTGCATAGGCTAACGGATCGGGCGGTGTTTCTCCATTGCCATAGGGAATGCCAAGGCCCCCTCCAAGGTCAATTCGTTCGATCGTTATGCCATCGCTGCGTAAATCGGTAACAAGATCAGCCACGCGTTGGAAGGCTGCCTCAAAAGGGGCGAGGGCGGTAATCTGTGAACCGATATGGACATCGACGCCTTTAATATCGATGCCGTTCAGAGCTGCAGCCTCAGCATAAAGAGCGCGTGCTCGACGCCAGGGGATGCCAAATTTGTCTTCGGCTTTCCCGGTGGAGATTTTTTCATGGCCGCCAGCGCTCACGTCTGGATTGACACGGAAGGCTATGGGGGCACGAGCACCTCGTTCCAGGGCCACGGCATTTAAAGCATGAAGCTCGTTTTCAGATTCTACATTGAACTGGTGCACACCCTCGCTTAGCGCATGATTTAATTCGTCGCGGGTTTTGCCAACGCCTGAAAAGACGATCTTTTCTGCAGGGATTCCCGCGGCGCGCGCGCGCTTGTATTCACCAACCGATACAATATCGGCGCCCGCCCCTTCAGACGCCAGAATCTTCAAGACGGCAATGTTAGAATTGGCCTTTACTGAAAAAGCGATCAGCGTATCGCGTCCATCAAAAGCATCACGGAAAACAGTGAAATGCCTTCGTAGGGTCGCCTCGGAATAGCAATAAAATGGCGTGCCAATGTCTTCTGCAATCCTTGTTAGATCATTGTCCTCTGCATGCAGATGGCCATTTCTATATGAAAAGTGATGCACGGTATGGTCTCTCAATTATTGCGGCCGATTCGGGTGCGCTTATTTTATATGCCTGTCGATGTCGTTGCCGTTATTGAGCAAGGCCTTGAATGGATTCTTCAGCGGGTGGGCGGTCGCTAGACGGCGTGCGGAGCGGCGCCCTTTTTCCGCATGCTGAGACGACAAACACAGTGAGGAGCAGTAAAGCAATGAGGCGTTTGGTCATTGTTGAGCAATTCCGTTGTTATCGTTTGGCCAATACCGGTTCGGGTGTCAGCTATTTTCGCTCTGAGAGAAGTTGACGCCAGTGGTCGGCTTGTGCGCCGACATTTGTCGGTGCTGTACCACCATAGGATGTTCGTGACGCCACTGATGCATCAATACTTAAAACACTAAAGACGTCATCGGTAATGCGGGGTTCAATCGTTTGCATCTCGGCGAGTGTGATTGTGTCAAGCGACACGCCCTTTTCTTCGGCAAGGGCAACAATGCGTCCGCATACATCATGGGCATGGCGGAAAGGCGTGCCAAGAACGCGTACCAGCCAATCGGCAAGATCCGTTGCCGTTGAATATCCCTTGGCCGCGGCGTCGCGCATGTTGGTATCATTGACCTGCAGGTCGTCAATCATGCCGGCCATAGCGGCGAGGGCCAATTCGAGATTATCAAACGCGTCGAATGTCGTTTTCTTGTCTTCTTGCATGTCCTTTGAGTATGCGAGGGGCAATCCCTTCATCACCATCAGCAGACCTTGGAAACTACCGTTCACCGCGCCAATTTTCGCGCGGCAGAGTTCCGCGGCATCGGGATTGCGCTTTTGTGGCATGATGCTTGAGCCTGTCGAAAAAGCATCCGTAAAGGTTGCAAATCCAAAGTGTGCTGAGCACCAAAGCACCAATTCTTCTGATAGCCTCGATAGGGTGGCGGCATTAATGCTCGCGGCGGCAAGTGCCTCAAGGGCAAAGTCGCGTGACGAAACCGAGTCGAGGGAATTCGCCGTCGGTCGCTCGAATCCAAGGGCAGTCGCCGTCCGTGTGCGATCTAAAGGAAATGACGTCCCAGCAAGGGCCGCTGCCCCTAAGGGGCATTCATTCATGCGATTTGCTGCATCTAAAAAACGTGTTCTGTCCCGCTCGAGCATTTCCACATAGGCGAGACAATGGTGCCCGAATGTTACCGGTTGCGCTGTCTGCAAGTGTGTGTAACCCGGCATCACGGTGCCGGCGTGGGTGATCGCTTTCTCTGCTAGCGCCTTTTGCAATCCAGAAATGCTCTTCACCATTGCACGGCAGGCCTCACGCGTCCACAAGCGGAAATCCGTTGCCACTTGGTCGTTGCGCGAACGGCCCGTATGCAAGCGCGCTGCGGGGTCGCCGACAAGTGCGATCAGCCGCGCTTCAATATTCATGTGAATGTCCTCAAGGGCGGCGGAGAATTCAAACGCGCCGCTGTCGATTTCTTTTGCCACTTGATCGAGCCCCGCATGAATGGCGGTAACATCATCGGCGCTTAGAACACCAATCTCGCCCAGCATCGCCGAATGCGCGCGCGACCCTGCGATATCCTCGCGCCACAAGCGTCGATCCACATCGATTGATGCATTGATCTCTTCCATTATTGCCGCGGGACCAGCGGCAAAACGCCCACCCCACATCTGGTTTTTTCGATCCTCGGCTATGTCTTGCTGCGTATCCTCTTTGTCGGTCATCGCTCTCGCCCGTCGCTCTCGCCCGTCTCTGGGATCATTGGCCCCTAAACGGGTCCTTTTGTGAATAAGGTTTCAATCGTAGCCGGATTTGACCGACGTATGGACTATGTTGCTAATTTACCAAGCGTTATTATGCCAGTAGTTATTCCCTCTATTGTGCGAAGAAGTGCCACGCTTGGGGTACGAACGTTAAATCATATTGATATTGGTGCGGTACGACTGCTTCAACCATCGAAAAGGAGTGCATCATTATGGATCGCAACACCCTCGGCGTTTTATTGGGGTCTTTTCTGCGGCCTAGGGTATTACTGCATTTCTGGGGTGGGCTTGGCGTTATTTTACTGGCCTACATCATTATCGCGTCGTCAATACAGACCGGCGATAAACCGGGCCCTGACGCAGTCGCGCGAGAGGAGGTCGGTCCGATCCAGGACCCGAACCTGCTCGTCGGGTCAATTTCTAAGTTTACCTACGCCTTCATGCCGCGCAGCGCGCCACCAGCCGTTTTTGATATTGACGCCGGGCCGGGGGAGAAGATCGGTGCAGAAAAGCTCAAAAATGAAGGACGTCGATTAAGCGATTATCGTGGCAAAACGATTCTTGTGAATTTCTGGGCCACTTGGTGTGCGCCGTGCAAAAAAGAACTGCCGACGCTTGATGCGTTGCAGCGTGACCTCGGGGGAGAGGCATTTGAGGTCGTGACCGTTGCGGCGGATAGAAAAGGCCGAAAAGCTGCGCAAGCGACCTTTGATGAACTCGGTATTAAAAACCTTGACGTGTTTATGGATCAGCGTTTGTCGCTGGTGATTGCTGTTGGTGGCGATTCCGCGTTGCCGCTGACGATCCTTTATGATCCCGCCGGTAACGAGGTTGGTCGTCTCGTCGGCGAGGCCGATTGGAATTCCCCGGAAGCGCGCGCTTTGATTGAGCGCGTGATCGCGGCCGGCTGATTATCTACCATTGGTCTATCGGTCTGTGGTTTCGTAAGTGTCCGTCGTTGCACTATTTATCTTTTAATATAGATTTTATCGGAATGAATGTGCGTTAAATTTCCACTGCAGCACAGGCCGGAAAGGGCGAAATGGTTACAGCAGTAAAAACGATCGCTGGAATATTCCTCTTGATTTTGGCTTATTTCGTCTTGTGGCCGACCGCGGTTCGTCCAATTGCCTGGCAGCCGCCGACATCAGATGGATATGTTGGCGATTTTGCACCAAACGAAAAACTCGTTGGTATGTCCCTCATTCCCTTAAATGGATCGGTTGGACCTGAAGATATCGTCGCTCAAGTTCAAGATGATGACGTTACTATTTATGCCTCATCGCAAGACGGTGCTATTCTCAGAATTGATCCGAGGACGAACGAGGTGTCGGCGTTTGCGGATACCGGTGGTCACCCACTGGGTGTCGCATTCTCACCCAGCGATACGCTTCTCGTTGCCGATGCTTATTTAGGCTTGGTGGAAGTAACGTCAGAAGGCGACGTCAATGTTCTGACCAATCGGGTTGCGGGTGAACCCATTCGGTTTGCCGATGATGTGGCCGTGGCTCCCAATGGTACAGTTTATTTCACTGATGCGACCACGCGATTTAGCGCTAAGGCGATCGGCACCCATTCCGCGAGTGCGCTGGACGTTTTGGAACAAAGCCAAACGGGTCGCGTACTGGCTTATGATCCGCAGAGTGGTGAAACGTCAATCATCGCAGATGGACTGAGCTTCGCGAATGGAATTGCGCTATCTCCGGATGGAAATGCGCTCTTCGTTGCCGAAACCGGTGCCTATCGGGTTGTTAAAATAAACATTGCTGAAGCCGTTGCGCCAGAACCTATCCTGGTAAATTTACCCGGCTTTCCCGATAACATTAATGTGGGACCAACGCTTCCCGATGGCACTGCAACCTATTTCCTTGGTTTAGCAGGGCCGCGCATCGCTATTTTGGATGGTCTCGCGAACCGGCCGTTTTTGAGGAAGGTCATTTCCAGAATTCCCAGTTGGGCCCGGCCTGAAACAGGTCACTACAGTTTCATTCTGCAATTTACCGAAGACGGCAAGATCCTTGACACTTGGCAGGATCCAGCCGGCACGTTCACGTTGACAACGGGCGCGATAGCGCCTGGTGACGGGTATCTTTACGTATCGAGTGTCGATGCTGACAGTATCGGACGGGTGCCTTTTCCGTAACATGTGGCGCAATTCTGATCATCGACGTGCAATCTCCGCAACCAGTTAGCGGGCTTCTTAACTGCTGGAAAACCACTTGGAAGGCTTGCAACTGGATGAGCGACGGGCGATGTGGTCTTAAGCGGCATTACCGCTGAATAGTGATGATCTCAGGAGACCGCCATGCTCGACGCCAGCCGCTGTAAAAATAAAGCCACTAGCAAATCCTTCAGCCGTCAAAATATGGGTCGGCGAACGCTCTTACCCCTTTTGTGTGGCTCTCTTTTATATGGTGTGGCGCTCAGCGCTTGTGGCGGTGAGGAGCCGGGCAACGCTGTCAGCGATGTGACGGCGGCGGCCGCTGATGCAATAGCACTGAAAAAAGACTCACCGATTGATACACCGTTCTCGCTAAAAGGGGCACAGGCGGTAGATTTGGATGCTGTTCTGGCATTGATCCCTGAGGCCGTGCGCCCAAGCTATGGCTCTGCAACGTTCGACGAAAAACGGGGTGCAATGGTCGTAACGGATCTCAAATTTGCACCGCGTGTTGACGTCACCTTAGAGAGCGGCGATGCCAGTTTTCAAGGTGCCGGGCTCACGGCGGCCCGCGCAGAAATTTATGGCCTTGACCCTGACGCGCTGAAACGGATCGATGAAGCCGTCATTGAGGGACAAGCGCGCTATCGGGCAGACTTCGAGGATGTACTCGTTAAAATGCGCTTGTTCGATATTGAACAAGCAACGGACACGGAACAGTCAGCGACTGATGAGGCTAGTCAAACAGCAGTGGGGGCACTGGAGTTTGACGGGTTAGCCATAAGGCTTGGTGCCTTTGGAGGCGTCGAAGAGGGCGTTGACGCGAACGCCGCCCATTTCTTTAACTCATTTAAACTCAAGGGCCTTTATCTAAAGGATATATCCGTCGCTTCGAAAGATGATTCAGCAAGCAGTCCGAGTGTGCGCTTCTCGGCTCCGGATGTGCGTTACTCGGGCCTTGGTGCGGGTCGGCTCGATGCTTTTGTTGCGCGTAATCTCAAGGTGACAACAGCACAATCTGAAGAGACCATCAAAGCCGCGCGCGATAGTCTGGGCGGCGTTTTAAAGGGGCCCGTCGGTAGCGTTTTGAGCGCCGGTACGCAGACCTATACCTTTGATGTGTTTAATTGGCAGAACATTGATTTCTCAAAACTGATGCCATTTGCTCTCGCGGGAGACACCCCGCCAACGACCGAGCGTGATTTGATTGACCTCGGGTCGATCCGCGTGACCGGAGCGGAAACGCTTATCAATGGGAAGCTCTTTTCGCGCGCGGAAGAAACAAGCGTATCCGCTATTGAAGCAACATGGCTGATCCCATCGCGCATCGATGCGAAGACGCCAAAAATCACTTATGATTTTACCGCCTATCTTGGCGACAATGATACTGAGGCATTGGACGTCTTGACCCAGAACGGCCTCAATAATCTGACCGGGTCAAGTAACTTTCTGTATCAATGGAATGCCGACTCCGGAGACCTTTCTCTTGCTACGGATTTTAACGCTAAAGATTTTACTGATCTTGATTTTTCCATGGGGCTTGCGGGTTTGCAGCTTGAAGATTTAGCAAAGGCGCCGGAGCTACAAATCGAAGACGTCTTTTCAGACCTTGGTCTCTCGTCGCTCAATTTAGTGATCGACGACGAGAAAATGCTGGATGCTATATTCGCGATCGCAGCGTTGCAAACGGGCGGAGATGCCGGAACTGTTCGTAGTCAGGGGTCGGCGCTTGTCCGTGTGGGCGCGATGCAGGCGATGTTGATCAATCCGAAGCTTGCGGATTATGCCAATGCAATTGCGTCATTCATGGAAAAAGGCGGACGGCTTGCCGTGAAAGCAGCGCCAGAAGCCCCGGTCTCATTTTCTAAACTCAACCCAGGGAGTGTTGCGACGCTACCGCAGGACTTAAATTTGACCGTTGAGCATTCTGAGTAACAAATGTCGTTAAGAGCTTTAAGCGATTTTTCGAATGATTGCAGCGCCAGCGGAGTATCCCGCGCCAAAGCCCGTGATGACGCCCAGGGCATTTTCTGCCAGATCGTCCCTATGTTTATGGAAGGCAATAATGGACCCGGCCGATGACGTGTTCGCATATTGGTCAAGGACAACTGGTGCCTCTTCACGCGTTGCTTCGCGACCAAGGATCCGTTTCACAATCAAATCATTCATGGATAAATTTGCCTGGTGAAGCCAAAAGCGATTCACCTCGCTAGGGTTAATGCCCGCGCGGTCCAGTTGCGATGCAATCATGTCGCCAACCATCGGTATGACATCGCGGAAAACTTTTCGCCCATTTTGAACGAATAATTTGTCGGTAAAGGGTGATTGCTGGTCATCAGCAGGCACACCATTAGGGCGTTCCGCTCGGTTCAAAAAGCCGAAATTATTCCGAATATTGCTTGAGAAGACAGTCTTCAATTTTGTATCCAGAATTTCCCAAGCCTCGCCACGCGCCGCGCCGTTATTCTGTTCAAAGATCACCGCTGTGGCAACATCACCAAAGATGAAATGGCTATCGCGGTCGCGGAAATTAAGATGGGCTGTGCAAATTTCCGGGTTGACCATCAGGACGCGGCGCGCGCCTGCACGGATTAAGCCGACGGCTGTTTCGATGCCAAAGGCTGCAGACGCGCAAGCAACATTCATGTCAAAACCATAGCCATCGATGCCAAGGGCACTTTGTATTTCAACAGCAATTGCCGGGTAGCCACGTTGAAGGTTTGAGGCGGCGCAAATGACAGCATCAATATCCTCAGGACCAACATCACCTGCTTTCATGGCTTGGCGAGCCGCGTTGGTGGCCATTTCGGCCAGAATGGAAATCTCCTCATTCGGTCGCCCGGGAAGACGGGGAGCCATTCGATCGATATCGAGTATGCCATCTTTATTCATGACAAACCGCGATTTGATGCCAGACGCTTTTTCGATGAATTCCGCGGAAGAGGGTTGCAATGGCTCCAGATCGCCTGCGTCTATCGCGCTTGCGTTTTCTGCATTCCATTTGTTCACAAAGCCATTGAAGGCTTCCACCAGCTCTTCATTCGAGATTGCGTTTGGTGGTGTGAACAGGCCCGTTGAAACAATTCGCACACCTGATGTTGCCATGGTGTCCCTCCCTTGGCGACACGATCGACCGTCATTTGCTATTGGGATGTTATGTTATGCCTTGGTTGCAAAACCTGATGCAAAGAAAGAATAGTACCCAATACGCAATAGAACCTTCCCCAAGGCCTTGTCGGTCAACTAAATTTGACACATGAATTATTATCTTGCGCTTGTTACTATCCGCAAGCAACGTTTTTCAGGGCTTTGAGTAGTTTTGCACGGCCTTGTGACGCGGACATAACACAGTGTGGTCATTGACCATGCCAACAGCCTGCATAAACGCGTAACAGATGACAGGTCCGCAGAACTTGAAACCGCGTGCTTTCAGATCTTTCGACATGGCAACGCTCTGGGGTGATTGCGCAGGCACTTCGTTCGACGTTGTGAAATTATTAACAATCGGCGCACCTCCGACAAAGTCCCAAAGATAGTCTGAAAACCCACCGCGATGGGTGTTCATCACCTGAAGGTAGCATTGCGCATTGGAAACGGCTGCATTGATCTTGGCGTTTGATCGGATGATGCCTTTGTCCTGTAAAAGGTGGTCGATTTTCTTGGGCTTATAACGGGCCATTTTTTCTGGATCGAAGCCATCGAACGCGCGTCTGAAATTATCCCGTTTATAGAGGATCGTGCGCCAAGATAGTCCGGCCTGAAAACCATCTAAAATGAGTTTTTCGAAAAGCGCGCGATCGTCCCATTCAGGAACGCCCCATTCTTCGTCATGGTAAGCGCAGTAAAGGGGATCATCAGCAGGCACCCAACTGCATCGCTGTATTATGTCTTGCGGCGCTTCGGTTATGGCTTTGCGTGATTGTTTTTGGCCCATGACGTTTCAGGTATCTGTTTCACTCAAATAGTCAGGGGGCGTTACGGTAACTGTGTTCCCCTCTACGGTGAGCGGCTCGCTTGCTGCTTGCAAACGGTCTGTTCGCACCCGTGCAAGCGCCCTATTTTCCAAGGCGGAAGAAATCTCGCCAATTGTTTTTTCACCCGCCATGATAGAAGCACCCTTTGCTAAGGGGCGACTTTCGGTCATGAGTTTATAGGTTCGTTTGCGGACGGCCCCTTTTCTTTTCATTCGGCTGGCAACTTCCTGACCCACGAAGCACCCTTTTTTGTAATCGACGCCATGAAGGGCATCATAGTTCACATCCATCAGAAAGACGCTATCGGCCTCAAAGTCTTTCAAAAACTCCGGTACGCCCTCGTGCAGGCGTAAGCTTTCGTAAGCATCAAGATCATTCAAGTCCGAAAGCGTTTCCTTTGCTGCAATGGTTCGAGCGCCCAACCGTTCAGTACGTGGATCATTGAACATATGAACGGTTCCAGGGTCTGCGTTGATGTTATCTGCCTCAACCGCGACGGGGGTTTTTCGCCAGCCAACGGCGAGATCATCACGTCGTTCAATTATGACTTTGGCCCGAAGTTTATAGAGTTTAAGGCGTTTAACGAATGCGTCCGTCACATCTGCTGCAACATCGACCATAAATCCAGTGTCGGTGCGCACGAGAAAGAAGTCGAACAAGATTTTGCCTTGTGGTGTGAGTAACGCTGCGAAAGCGGCCTCGTTTGGGTTTGTGTCTTCTGACGCTACATCCTGGGTCAAAAGCCCTTGCAGAAATGTCGAGGCGTCGTCACCGTTAATGGCAACGACGGCGCGATCCGGCATAGCGTAATATTGATCTTGCTTTTCGGTCATGGGTCTCATTTAAGCGTCGCCTCGCTTTCCTTTCAATCCTCTCACACTGTTACAGCTTAAATTGCAATTGAGGCTGGTACGTCGCCTGCTGCTCGTTTAACACCTATCCTATGACTGATACATATGATCTCATTTTGAAAAATGGTGTCGTCGTAAATCACGACGGCGAAGGGGCTCGCGATATTGGCGTGCGCGATGGTAAAATTGCGGCAATCGGTTCGCTAAGCACGGCACACGCCGGTGAAGAGATTGATTGCACTGGCTTGCATATTCTCCCTGGCGTGATCGATAGCCAGGTCCATTTTCGGGAACCTGGTGCCACGCATAAAGAAGATTTGGAAACTGGCGGCAACAGCGCGGTGATGGGGGGGGTGACCGCCGTGTTCGAGATGCCGAATACGTCACCTCTCACCACAACAGAAGCGGCAATACAGGATAAATTCGATCGAGCGGCTGGTAAGGTCGACCATGGCGGCATGCAATGTGATCATGCCTTTTATGTGGGGGCGACCCACGGCAATCCAAAAGACCTCGCTGAACTTGAGTTATTGCCGGGCGTTGCTGGCGTGAAGATCTTCATGGGCTCGTCGACCGGCGACTTGCTTGTTGAGAACGATGATGGCGTGCGTGAAGTCTTGGCCCACGGCACGCGCCGTGTGGCCATCCACTCGGAAGATGAATATTTGTTGCGCGAAGGCAAAGCGTTCATTCGCGAGGGCGATTGGACATCTCATCCGGACTCGCGGACCGTGGAATCAGCTGTTCGCTGCACAACACGGCTTTTGAAGCTCGCCCGCGAAACCGGGCGGCGCATCCACATTTTGCATATTTCAACCGTTGATGAGGTGGCGCTTCTCGCGGCGAATAAAGATATCTGCACCGCAGAGATTCTGCCTCAACACCTCACCTTTGCAGCGCCCGATTGCTATCGAGAGATGAAGGGTTTTGCCCAAATGAATCCTCCTGTGCGGGAGAAACATCACCGTGAAGGGCTTTGGGCGGCAGTCAACCAAGGCCTTTTCGATGTGATGGGCACTGACCATGCGCCGCACACAAAAGAGGAAAAAGAAAAACCGTATCCGGCATCACCGTCCGGTATGCCAGGCGTTCAGACGCTTGTACCCGTCATGCTGACCTATGTTGCCCAAGGCCGGATAACGCTCGCGCGTTTTGTCGATCTTGTTTGCCATGGACCCCAGCGTGTTTTTGGGATCGCCGGGAAGGGACGTATCGCCCTTGGCTATGATGCTGACTTTACCGTTGTGGACCTTGCGCGCAAGGAAACGATTACGGCGGCTCAATGTAAATACCGCGCCGGTTGGACCCCGTTTGAAGGGTTCGAAGCGACAGGCTGGCCCGTTGGTACCATTATTCGTGGCAGGCGTGTTATGTGGGACGGTCAGATTACCGGGCCGGCGGCGGGCAAGCCGGTACGTTTCCAAGAATCGTTTAAGCGCTAAAATGGCACAACCGGCTGTCACCCTTCAAAAATAAGCAGGGCGCCTAAGGCCATGCAGATGATATAAACCAATGGTGTGAACTGCTCTTGGTTGATCCGTTTATTCACCTGGCGACCAAGGATCACCGCGATAATCGCGGATGGAATGCCGTAGGCCAACAAAACGAGCACGCTATGCTCATAATGCCCCGCAACAGCATGGCTCGCGATGACCGCCATATTTGTTGGCAGAAAAAAAGCCTGTAACGTCTGCCGGAATTCACTCGGGTGCCATTTTTGCGTTGCGCCATAAAGAACAATGACGGGGCCACTGATATTATACGCCCCGCCAAAAAGACCAGCGATAAATCCAAACAGATACTTCCATCGGTGGTGCGCTAATTGAAAGACGCCCGGTTGCAACAAGAGATAAGCACTCATCGCAATGATGAAGGTCCCGAGGACCCGAACAGCGATCGCGCTTGGCGCGAGAGACAATGCGTATAACCCCAGCGGCACGCCGATGCAGGCGCCAATGAGAAGGCTGCGCGCTGCCTTAAAATTGGAGTTACGCCAATCCTGGGCGAGCATTTGCGCGCTGATCACAAGACCGGTCACCGCAACAAAAGAGGCTGCGCTTGAGATCGGCATCAACAAAGACAGCAAGGGCATCGCAAGCAACGCAAATCCAAAGCCCAAGGCAGATTGTGCAAACGCGCCCGTAAACACGATTGCGACTAAGGCAAGCACTGAAAGGTCGATGTTTGATCTCCGGCAAAACGCTGAATGCCTTCGTTTTCGTCACGAAGAGAAGACAGGATTTTTTGATAACAACGGCAATCGGTGTCAGTTTTTTGACAAACTATTTTAAATTTTTTCGAATTCTTGTCGTCTTTTAAGCGAAATTATTATTCACGTAACGTTTCACGCGTGACAAATCGCACATAGGATCGTACGATATTTTCATCGACGACGTTCTTTTTGCCGTGCCTGACGAGATAATTTTCGAAACCGTGGATCGAAATACCATAAATAACCGCGGTCCGGGAAGCGCCAGCCGTTTCCAAGACATGTTGTTCGATACTGATTGTGTGATCGTGCACATCAGAACGCCATGTTGATAGGAGAAAGTAATAATGGCGACAGGAACAGTTAAGTGGTTTAATAGCGAAAAAGGCTTTGGTTTTATTCAACCGGACGAAGGTGGCAAGGATGTGTTTGTGCATATTTCTGCCGTCCAGCGTGCTGGCCTACAAGGTCTGCAAGATGGTCAAAAGGTTGAATATGACATCGCTATGGAGCGTGGCCGCGAAGCCGCCGCGGAATTAAAAGCCCTCTAAGTCGTCCGTAACAGGACCACCCTAACAAAAGTTGGGACTCTGGCAAAAGCTGGCACTCTGCAAAAAAGTTAGTATGCCGCTTTTACCGATTGAGACGCGCCGGTTTTCGGCGCGTTTTTTATTTGCTCAGCATGCCATCGTTTGCAGGCTCTTCTATGGTTCAAGATGATTTCTGATTCAACCGGACTGTCCGAGGATCGCTTTTGATGCATTTTAAAGCGACAAGCCGGTAATCGACTTTTCCTCAAAGACGGTGTAACGTATCGCAACAATTTGGGGGTAAAAGATAAAGCGCAGAAACGATGCGCTGGTTTGGTTGCTGAAGAGGTATACTGAGGGGGTATAATGCGGTTTTTTCTATCACTGATGGTTTTGCTTTGCTGGTGTTTGCCAACAATCGCTCTTTCTCTAACGCCCGGCAACAACGCTCAAGACGTTCAGTTAGACACCATCGCGGGCGAGCCATCCGATGTTCCTGAGGCGCCGCCGCCGGATTCTGAAAAAATTGCCCTTCCGGGGCTTGAGGACTTCGTGGACGGTGCCGTCGGTGCCTTGATGGAAGCCAATGACGTTCCGGGTGTTACCATCTCTATTGTTCACGATGGCAAAGTGGCCCTGGCCAAGGGGTACGGATACGCCGATGTGGCTTTTGAGAAGCCGGTTGATCCCGATAAGACATTATTCCGTATTGGTTCTATTTCAAAGACGTTCACCTGGACAGCGGTCATGCAGCTCGTGGAGGAGGGTAAGCTCGATCTCGACACGGACGTCAACGAATACCTGACGCAGTTTCAAATTCCCGCGACATTTGATGAACCCATCACGATGCGGCATATCATGAGCCATACGACCGGCTTTGAAGATCTTTTTCAACGTCACTTTGTGCCTGACCAAGAGAAAAACGTACTTCCTCTCGCGGTTTTCCTTGAGAGGTCTATGCCTGCCCGGTTTAAAGCTCCTGGCGGTTTTCACGGTTACTCGAATTGGGCTACGGCGTTGGCTGGTTTAATAGTTGCTAATCAGTCGAATACAGAGTTTTCTACATATGTAGAGCGACAAATTTTTAACCCGCTTGGCATGGGGCATTCCACCTTTCGCGAGCCCATCCCGTCGAATATTAGAGATGGTCTATCTGCTGGTTTCCGAAAGGTAGATGGCGCTTATATCGATATTGGGTTTGAGTATGTTAGCGATGCCCCGGCAGGCGCGATGTCGTCGACGGCAACAGATATGGCGAAGTTTATGCTCGCACACCTTAATGATGGAAAATACAAGGGTGCCAGAATTCTCACGCCAGAAACAGCGCGGAAAATGAGAAAACCACTCTATCAACCAAATAAGGCGATCCCTGCCACCCTTCATGGATTTTTTGAGAAGCGCTATAATGGCCGCTTTTCCTATGGTCATGTCGGCGCTATGCCGGCTTTTGTATCGGAAATGGCGTTGATGCCCGCTGAGGGGGGGGGCATCTTCGTATCGACCAATTCACGTGCTGGCTTTTCCGTAATTGGACCATTGTTTCGAGAGTTTTTCGATCGATATTATCCGCACCCAAGCGATATCGCGGAATCCAAAGTGCCCACTGCTGTAGCACCGAGAAATGACGGTGTTGAAACTGCGGTTTCTTATGCGGGCACCTACAGAATATTGCGTAGACCGGTTACGACTTTTGAAGCCGGTTTTTACTCGTTGTTATCTGACGCTAAAGTTATGTCTATGGCACCCGGTGAACTAAATCTTACTCTTCCATTTGACAAGACAAGGCGAATGATAGCGTCTCAGAACAATGTTTTCCGTGATGTGAATAATCCTGACGTGGCGATATCTTTTCACGAAATGGGAAAAGGTGAAATCAAACTTGTTACGGGCTCAGACTATGGGGACTTTGAAAAAATAGGTTTTTTAGAGAGTGGCGAGACCCATCGCTATGTTCTCGGCATTGGCGTAGTCGTTATGCTAGGAACGGTTTTTGGTGGTATTTGGGCATTTCCCAAATGGTTAGCAATGAATGGAGGAGAAAAGGTTGCGCGTGCCGTTCAATTCATCGCTGTTGCGGTCAATCTAGCGTTTATTTGTCTTTTGTATCTCACCGTTCCAACGTCAACGTACGAAATTAATTTTACCCGCGGCCTTCCGAATATGGAGTTATTATTAAGCGTGCCGCTGGTGGCTACGATATTTGGTGTTATTGCGGCGGTAATGGTTGTGCCGGCGTGGATCAATGGCTATTGGTCCTGGCTTGGACGGATACGGTACACAGTCGTTGCCGTAGTGCTTTTAGTTTTCGCCTGGAGCCTCAACTATTTGAATTTGCTCGGGCCTTGGTATGTATGACTTAGGTTTAGTAAGCCGTTGATGTGGCATTCGCACAGAGCATTTCAATGGCAAGTATGTCCGTTTTGGTATCCGAACATAAGAAAAATCAATAATTTAAAGCGCTTGCCCGATACAATCCGAAATGAACGCGCTTTAACGCATTCAATGCTCGTTGTGTTCCGATGGATGTTCCGATGGGTGCTCAGGTCGGCATTCCAGTGGAAGCGAAGCCTTCAAGGTTTTTGCGCGCCGGACCAATAGGAGACGCAAGGGATTTTGCTGCGGTCGCATCGATCGGCATATTTCCGCGCGATCTCCGCAACTTCATCCATAAGTCCTGCCTCTAATGTAATCGGGTCAAGGCCGAGGGCGAGAAGCCTTTGGTTTTCCACCTCTAAATCGTTTTCCGTGGCCTCGTTTCGCGGATTGTCCACATAATCGATCGTCGCGCCGGTTTTATCGGCGATCATCTTTGCCAGATCCCGAACGCGGTGGGTTTCCGTCATTTGATTTAAAATCTGTACACGTTCACCGGTTTGAGGGGGGGTTCTCTATCGCTAATTGAAGGCAGCGTACCGTATCCTGAATATGGATGAAGGCGCGCGTTTGCCCGCCGGTTCCATGGACGGTTAAAGGATAGCCCACGGCCGCTTGCATCAAGAATCGGTTCAGTACCGTTCCATAATCGCCATCATAATCGAAGCGGTTAATGAGTTTTTGATCCTGGCGGGTTTCTTTCGTCTGTGTCCCCCATACGATGCCTTGGTGAAGGTCCGTTATTTTTAACCCATCATTTTTGTTGTAAAACGCAAAGAGCAGTTGGTCTTGCGTTTTTGTCATATGATAAATCGAGCCAGGGTTTGCCGGATAAAGAATTTCCCGTTCAATTTCACCCTCTTCCGTCTCAATTTTAACAGGGAGATAGCCCTCTGGAATTTTAAGCCCAGCAGCACCGTAACCATAAACGCCCATCGTGCCCAAGTGGACGAGATGACTATCAACGCCCGCTTCAGTGATGGCGGCGAGGATATTATTCGTGGCATTCAGATTATTATCGACCGTATATCGTTTGTGATAGGACGATTTCATGGAGTAAGGCGCAGCGCGCTGTTCCCCAAAGTGTATAATCGCATCGGGCCTTTCCGTTTCTAATAGGTGCAAAAGGCGTGCATAGTTTTTTGCAACATCAATATTCTCGAAGGCGATGGTGCGGCTCGAAACTTCGCGCCAGGCGGCAAGCCGGACCGAAATCGGTTGGATTGGCGTGAGGGAGTCAACTTCCAATTCAATATCAATTTTTCTGCGCGATAAGTTATCGACAATCATGACGTCATGGCCAAGCGCCGAAAGATGCAAACTGGTGGGCCAGCCGCAAAAACCATCACCACCAATGATCAATATTTTCATTGTTCGCCTCTATACTTCAATTAATCGGTTATTGCCGAGCGACATGATGTGCCAATCTAGCTTCGTCGGACCCTATGCCCATGGTTCGTCAAGCGCATATACACCAGGCTCCATGGACGGGTAGAAAACGCGTACAAATTTATTCAAGGGTTATTTATAGAAAAAGATGCGGTGCACAAGTATTCACTGGCGTACACCCGTAAAATGTCTTCAACCGGGATTCTGTGAGGGGCAAAGCAGGGCGCGCGCGAATGGAAACCGGTATGGCGATCCGAAATTTGCGAAATCGGCGTATTTCAAAAGCTCGTGTCGGTCCGCTAAAAAGCGGAGATGTCTCGGGCCAAGGAGATGTCTCCGGGCAAAATGTCCTAACATAGGGTGTGGGGGCTGTCGTTTGTGAAAGCTATATGACAGTTTGGTGGATAGCGTCTTTCGCGTCGTGATTACGCACTGAATCAAAAAATCAAAAAAAGGCCTGCAGTCCAGTTTGTGCGCGGCCAAGAATTAGAGCGTGTACGTCATGGGCGCCCTCATAGGTGTTGACCGTCTCGAGGTTCATCATATGGCGCATCACTTGATAGTCTTCAGAAATACCGTTGCCACCATGCATATCACGGGCGTTACGTGCAATATCGAGTGCTTTACCGCAATTGTTCCGTTTCATGAGCGATATCGTCTCAGGCGCTGCATTCCCGGTATCGAGCATCCTGCCGAGTCGCAACGATCCCTGCAGCCCAAGAGCAATATCGGTCTGCATGTCCGCGAGCTTCTTTTGAAAAAGTTGGGTTTGCGCTAGCGGGCGGCCGAATTGTTTGCGGTCAAGCCCATACTGACGCGCGGCGTGCCAACAAAATTCTGCAGCACCCATGACGCCCCATGAAATGCCGTAGCGTGCCCGGTTTAAGCAACCGAAAGGTCCTTTTAGTCCGGATACATTTGGGAGAAGCGCGTCGTCGCAGACCTCAACCCCGTCCATGACGATTTCACCCGTGATTGATGCCCTCAGGCTAAGCTTGCCTTTGATTTGCGGGGTGGAAAGCCCTTTCATCCCTTTGTCCAGAATAAAGCCGCGGATCTTTCCGTCATGGGCGTCGGACTTTGCCCAAACGATGAAAACATCGGCTATCGGGCTGTTTGATATCCATGTTTTTGATCCGTTTAATCTGTATCCGCCTTCAATTTTTTCAGCGCGGGTTTTCATCGCTGCAGGGTCAGAGCCGGCATCAGGCTCGGTTAGGCCGAAACAGCCAATCCATTCGCCGCTAGCGAGTTTTTGGAGATATGTTTCGCGTTGCGTTTCAGAACCGTAAGCGTAGATCGGGTAAATCACCAATGATGACTGTACGGACATCATTGATCTGTATCCGGAGTCGACACGCTCTACCTCGCGTGCAATCAACCCATATGCAACATAATTCGCGCCCGCACCGCCATAGTGCTCTGGCAGGGTCGCGCCGAGAAGGCCCGCTCGGCCCATCTCGCGAAAGATTTCAGGTTCCGTGGTTTCATCAGCAAACGCGCGTATCACCCGGGGCTGCAAGGCCGACTGCGCATATCCGCGGGCTGTATCACGAATGAGACATTCTTCATCACTAAGCTGATCGTCAAGGCGAAAAGGATCTGACCAGTCAAATTCTGAAAGATCGGGCTTGTCTTTTGATGCCTTTGCAACCGTCGTGGACTTTTCTTCGGGTTTGGTAAGCATGGCGTGCACTCCAACATCCAAATCATGGGGTAAGTGTACGCTTCAAAACGATGCAAAAAAAGAGGGTTTATCGGCCCATTTCGCCGGAATGGCGCTTTTATTACGATGGTTAATCAAGTTCGTGGTCGACCTGGCGGGACCGCATGTCCTTTTACTAACGCAAGAAGTCTAAGAATGTTTAATTCCCTTTAAATTTGGGCGGCCGCTTTTCAAAATACGCACTGATGCCCTCTTTGAAATCGGCGGACCCTAAGGTCAGCAAAAATTGATCACGGTCCATCTGTGACGCAGCGAAATGATGAGTATTGACGCAGGCATTGATCGCCTCTTTTGTCATCCGTACAGAGAGCGGTGGCAATGATGCAATTCTGTTTGCAAGGGTTTGAGCGGTATTTAAAGCATCGCCTTCATCGACGGCCTCATCGATCAAGCCCCAATCGAGGGCTTGGCGCGCTTTGATCGACTCGCCCAATATAGAGATCCGTTTTGCCTTCGAGGGTCCGACCAGCGCTGCTAATCGAGGAAGCGAGCGCCAACTCATATTGATGCCCAATGGCACTTCGGGCAGGCGTATTCTGGCCCCCGCGCCGGCAATGCGAAAATCACAAGCAAGGACCAGTGCCGCGCCGCCGCCAATGCAATAGCCCTCGATCGCCGCAATTGTCACCTGCTCCAGGCGCTCCCACGCCTCGCACATGTCCGGCCCAAGCCGAACCGCCTGGCGCGTCTCCAGTAATGTGGACGGTGCACTGCTCTGTTGGGCAAGGCTGAGGTCAGCCCCTGCAGAAAAAAACTCAGTACTCCCCGTAAGAACAACAGTATGCACATCGGTACGGTCCCGAAGTTCCAGGGCAGCATCGCGCAGCGCAACCATAATTGCTTCATTAAATCGATTTTGGAAATCCGGTCGGTTTAGCCGGACGGTTGCGACGCAATCCTCGACGTGAATTTCAATCTCGTCCATCTCAATGTTCACCCTTGAATCGTCTGCTGATAATTGATTGGGTCTCAGCCTGTTAGTCTATAACATGGTCAAAAATATGAAATTGAAGATAAATGGGGAATACCGCAAGGCACAGTACTTTTCGAAAGTGCAAAAATCAAAAAGACTCTTTAATTCTTATCGGACCGTCTCTCGCCTTTGCCGAAATTAGATATGCTTTGGAATAGACTAGCCCCTGCGAGAGCGCCGGTCGATCACATTGATTCAAGGTAAGCTCGCGGTCTCTCGGTAAGATCGTGTTCGGCGCTCAAAAATATAGAATCTAGAACATCGGTTTGATCCAGTCTAAACGTCTGATGTTCTAGAGCTTTTTGCGTTCCGATGGAATCGAACCATCAAGCGTTCACACTTATCGGCGAAGCGCTCAAGAAATTAAATGATACATCGTTTTAATTTTTCACCATCGAGTCGTGCATCTACTCACTCTGTGCACAGTTTATCGCGATTATCCAGAAGCTCGGCGAAAGCAAGAAATATGTGGTAAAAGGTGGAAGCGGGGATACGTTCGGCGATTGATTTGCCGTGCTCATCGAACGCGTCGATCCATGTTCCCCTTGGAATTGTTCCCATAGGGATCGTTGAGCTGTTGGGGTTGGGGTTTTTGCCGAGATAACGGTCAAGGAGGAGGCGCCCGCTTTGCTCGACCATCTTTGTCGCGTCGCGTTTTGCAGCCCCCGCCCGTTTTTGTGGAGGCCCCTGCAGCAAAGCAATAGCAGCTTTTAGTCGTTCCGTGTTTGGCCAGGTTCGCGAGCCGGCGTCGATGGGAGGGCCGGATGCTTTAACCGAATTCATAACTGCGCCTTGCCGGTTAATGCCGTGCCGTTCTGCAAACTCAATCAGCTTATCAATTTCAAGACTAAGATCGGTCGATAGGACCCGCTCGCAGTTTCGTAAGATCCAGGCCCATTCCAGGTGATGACCGGGCTCTGTGATGATACCGTCTTGGCCATCAGCCGGTGCCAGTTCGTCATTGAAGAATTCTGTAAGGGTTTGGGTTTCCTTATTAAAGAACCGCGTGCGGAAGAGGTTCGTTATTTCCCCAATGCACTCTTTGTAAAGACCATCGTCGCCTATTCCTTGCATATGTAGAGCATCGTTAGCGGCAATACTTGCCTCAAGGAAATGCATATGCGGATTTTGTTGGCGTGGTCCTTCTGCAGGTCGGGCGTGCCAAAAGCCTTCGCCGGTTGGATGGCGCATATTATCATGGACCCAGGTGAATGTTTGCGCCGCCAAATCGCGATAGGCAATATCCCCGGTTGCCCGGAACGCCCATGCAAAGGCGAATAGGGCAAATGCCGTATCATAAAGATCGGCAGTCGGATCAAGTGGCGTGCCGTCGCGGTTCACGCGTCGCATAAAACCACCGTCCTCCCGGCGTGCTTTTGATGTAAGAAATTCAACGC
The DNA here is from genome assembly GCA_039025235.1 of Pseudomonadota bacterium. Classification (GTDB taxonomy): domain Bacteria; phylum Pseudomonadota; class Alphaproteobacteria; order Caulobacterales; family Parvularculaceae; genus MED-G105. The sequence continues at coordinate 13,981 of JBCCOS010000017.1, read as the reverse complement.
CCCGGGCGATGAGATCTTCGGCGTCGTTCCATCCCATCATTTTGGCATGCGCAAAAACATACACTTGGCGGCAAGTGACGCGGATGCGTTTAAAAGGCCGTGCTGCATCTTTGCCGGAAAAATCAAGCTCTTCGATGAACCCGCCATAATTTTTGTCAATGCCGTTTTCACTCCAAAAGGGAAGGGCATCGTCAAACATCCAGGCGTGCATCTCGTCGAGGGTTTTCGAAAGGGTCATAGAATATCCAGGTAAAGATATAGGGCGGCAAGGCCAATTAGAGAGCTGAGGACTAACGTTCGATGACCGAATAAAATGAGACCCGTGCCTGATATGAGATTATTGTTTTGTTTAACGTCTAGGGCATATTTTATTGCGGCCACCAGCGTTGCGCCAATGCCAAACCAGCCGGATAGAGCCTGGATTAAATACCGCGGCGATTCAAAACGATACTGATCTCCAAAATGAAGGGCGATGAGTGGAATCAATACGACACCGGCTAAAGCAAGTCCCGCGAGTGCCAGACTGCGATCAAGGATGAGGCCATTTTTTCGACCCGGCCATAGGGCGGCGATCAGACCTGTGAGGCCTATCCCGATCAGACTCCAGACCAAACTGGGTGAATAAATAAGGGCGTTCAACGGGCTGTTTCTGTCGTAAAGAGATGACGCATTCCACGATAGAGTATCTGCATCATTATCAAATCCAAGGATGAACGGGCGGTTATAACTGGTGAGCCCTTCAAAGGTTCGTGGGCCCACACGCCTTAGCGGTTTGCCATCAACAAGTAGTTCATTCTCATTTGTATAAAGATGTTTGATCCTTGGATACGCCCACCAAACGGCAACCTCCGGGCCCGTGTGGGCGCGGCGCTGCCCAATGTATCTTCCTGCGAACTGAGTGTATGAATTTTGGTCGGTGCTCTTAAATTCAGGGAGGCGCCGGTAGCCCCGAAAATGACCGATAAACTCCCAACTGCTTTGCGAGCCGGAAAAATCAAATCCATCGTCGAAAACGTTGCTTTTTAAAAGCGACACGAATATGCCTACCCGTTCTTTAGGGGAGAGCATTAAAGATGAACTAAACCCTTCGGTAAGGCCACCATGCCCTAACAGATCAGCCGCCTTTGTCACCTGAAAATCGTCCGTTAGCGTCGGTTCATAAATCCAAAAGCCGTAACCAATACCGCCCCCGAACCCATCGCCAGCGATCTTTTGCATTGTCAGCGCGATATCCCAACTCCCCTCAGATAATAAATCCGTTGACCGTGCGATAACGGCATTGGCAAATTTTGCCATATCTATAGCAGAGTAGAAAAAGCCGCCCGATCCCAAAAAAAATGGTGCTTTGTATTTGAAGATGCGAGGGATGAGCGATCCATCATTTGCGATATCATATTCCTTTGCCACTCGATCCGGAAGCTGCCCGACGTTTTCCACATAGGCGTCCTCCATCCCTAGAGGTTGGAAGATATTCTTTGTAATGTATTCTCCAATGGGCATGCCAGACACGTCTTCAACAATGAGGCCCGCGACGCCCATGCCATAATTCGAATAACAGATCTGTTCACCAGGCGAGCGGATCTGTTTGTGTGCATATTTTTTTATATAATCGGCATCAGCCATCTTACTGTCTGGGCGTGCCATCAGTGTATTGCGAAATCGTTCATCAAAACCTGCGCTGTGCGTGATTAAATGACGAATGGTCGTTTTGCCCTTAGGGGTTTTTATGGACCCGCGTTTGAGATGGTCATTGATATCATCATTAAGGGAAAGCAACCCCCGTTCAGCGAGTTGAAGAATTGAAATCGCCGTAAACAGCTTGCTGACAGAGCCGCTTCTAAAGGGCGTCGTCGATGTTGCTAAGCGACCTTCAACGGCGTCGGCGAGGCCATATCCGTTGGCAAAAATAATTTTTCCGTCTTTCACAACAGAAACGACTGCGGCATCGATTTCATTTTCTGTAATTGCTTTTTGAAACCGCGTATCCGCCCAATGCGCCACGGTTTCACTGGTGACGCCATCAGCCCAATTATCGCGTATCTCTGCAACGGCTCTAGTCGTAAAAAGAAAACAAATTGAACTTAAAACTATAATAGAGCGCAGCATGAAACGCTTTCTCCTGTAGATTAACCCGCCGCTGAAGTCTCTTCTATCGAACAAATAATGTCGAGGATTAAACAGGGCGTCTTATCGGAGACATGCCCGAAGCAAATTGGCGTGAGATATGGAAAGTGGTGGAGCTGGACGAAATTATATCGAACCACGACGGGCCAAACGCGCGACTGCGCGTCGCCCAGTCAGGGCGCCCCATCGGAGACATGCGCGAAGCGCATTGTCGTGAGATATGGAAAGTGGTGGAGCTCCCCGGAAGAAAGATCGAACCTGTTCGAGCTTTCTTTCAAAACGAAAAACCGAAGCGAAACCAATTTTCTTTTATGGAAATTGGTGGAGCTAGGCGGAATCGAACCGCCGACCTCTTGAATGCCATTCAAGCGCTCTCCCAACTGAGCTATAGCCCCGAATAAAACGGTTTTCACGACGAGCGGTGATCTCTACCGAGCCGCCTTTTTCGCGGACAGTATCCGCCGCCTCCCATAACGGCAAGGGAAAAGTCGCTGATGAGAAGCCGTGCTTATTGCCGATGAAATAGATGGCCTTTAACCGTCTAAGGGGAATAAATGCACCGCTGAACCATTAGACTTCGTCGTCATCACCACTTGTCACAATTCCCGCGACGTCATCATCGTCATCATCATCATCCAACAGTGTGTCGTCTTCATCATTGTCGTCAATGTCGATATCGTCGATATCACCGAGTTTTTCGAGTTCGTCTTCGGCATCATCTTCGTCTAGGCTGGCTTTGCGATTTGATGTGGCTTCGGCGTTTTCCGCATCTGCCTGTTCCAGAGTCGTTTCACTATCCGGCTTTTCTTCTTTTGCGTCTTCAGATTGAGCTTGCGCATCGTCTGGCCGTGGTTTTCTCGGCTTCAATAGAGCTTCCGGTGAGAAAACATGGCTACACTTTGGGCATTCGGCGGGGTCTTTGTTTAAATCGTAAAAGCGTGCGCCGCATTCGGGACAGTCACGCTTTATGCCGAGTTCTTGTTTGCTCACAACGATCTTTCCTGGCCTTGTGTTAGGGGCATCTCACAATTCCACTCATTTGCATCATAGGGATGACGCCCGGTCTCCAAAAACATTCAAACGGAAAGTTGAGCCTATCCCCCCAAAGCTCATAATCATTCCGGTACAAGCGTCTGTTGCCACGCACCACGGCGGCTGTCAAAAGGCTGACGAGAATGTTTTTCCAACGACCGCATCCTGTTGCATCCCTGCACCCCTGAACCAAGAGCATTTTAATGGCTATTAATCCAACAAATGAGCCGAAAACCCGGTCGTCAAATGCTAAATCCATGGTAGAAACCGAAGCGATGCATAGGGAGACCGAGGCGGTGCATGGGCCTGCCGACGATTTAGCTGGTGCGTGGCGTGCAAGAGCTGGCGCTGCACTATCGGGTGAAATTAGCGCACCCGGCGACAAATCGATGTCCCATCGCGCGATACTATTGGGCGCAATGGCACGGGGTGAGACCCGGATCACGGGGTTATTGGATGGTGACGACGTCCTGCGCACCGCAGCAGCCATGCGCGCGTTTGGCGTAACTGTTGAACGTCAAATTGCCGCGGATCAGATCGAGAAAAAAGCAATGGGCGGCGAATGGCGCGTTGTGGGCGCGCCATGGCGGTTGCCTCAAAAAGCGGTTTATTTTGGTAATTCTGGAACGGGCTGTCGCCTGGTCATTGGCGCTGCTGCGGGGCGATTTGCCAACGGTGACTATTCGACTGAAGGGGGCATTATCTTTGAGGGTGACCAATCCTTGCGTGGCCGCCCTATGGCACGAATCCTTGCGCCCCTAAGGGCGATGGGCGCTCGCATTGATTCTCCAGATAATAAACTCCCAATAACATTAATGGTGCCCCGGTCTTCACAGGGAGAAAAGGCTTCACAGGGAGAAAAGGCTTTAAAAGGAATTGAGTACACGCTGCCGGTGCCATCAGCTCAGGTGAAATCAGCCATCCTCCTTGCTGGGCTTGGCGCTGCGGGCGATACAATCATCCATGAGCCGGTGATCAGTCGTGATCATACGGAACGTATGTTAATTGATTTTGGTGCGGACATAAGGGTGGAAAACGATGGCACCGGGCGGATAATTACACTAAAAGCAGACCAGTCGTTAACGGCAACAAATGTCGATGTGCCTGGCGACCCATCCTCTGCGGCTTTTCTCGTGGCGGCTGCGTTGATAGCGCCAGGCTCAAAAATCCTTATAAAGAATGTTTTGATAAACCCCCTACGAGCGGGCGTTTTTGATACTCTCAAGGAGATGGGGGCTCGAATTTCATTTGAGAATGAAAGAAGTGCAGGTGGCGAGCCTGTCGCCGATATCCGGGCGCAGTATACAAAATCCATGCGCGGGATCGCCGTGCCCGCTTCACGTGCCGCGTCAATGATCGACGAATATCCGATTCTTGCAGTCGTCGCCGCGTTTGCGTCGGGCGATACCTATATGCCCGGGATCGAAGAATTGCGTGTTAAAGAAACCGACCGTATAGACGCAACACAAGCCCTGTTGCGGGTTAATGGCGTTCAAAGTGATGCCGGCGCTGACTGGTTGCGGGTTATGGGCAAGGGACCATCGGTTGCTGGCGGTGGGAGCGTGGCAACACATCACGACCATCGCATTGCGATGTCTGCGCTCGTTCTAGGCAGTGCTTCGGAAAAGCCCGTCGAAATTGATGATGCAGCTATGATTGCCACAAGCTTTCCCAACTTCTTCCATTTAATGACGACGCTCGGCGCTTCTTTTGAGCGAATATGATTGATCGCAATGACATGCCAACCACGATCGTGCAACGCCCCATGATTGGGGTCGGGGCCGTTGTTTTCCGCGGAAACGACGTGCTTTTGGTAAAGCGGGGGAAGCCGCCATTCGAAGGACAATGGTCTATCCCTGGCGGGCGGCTTGAATTTGGCGAAACGCTTCAAAGTGCGGCAAAGCGTGAGGTCTTTGAAGAAACCGGCGTAGACGTTGAAATTGTGGATATGCTTGGCGTTTTCGAGGCCTTACCTGATCACATCAGCAATTCAGAAAGCAGTGACCAGAGTAATGAAAAGCGTGATGATAAGAGTGATATGCCGGCTCATGTGGTATTGGTCGATTATATTGGTCTTTGGGTGAAGGGAGATGTTCTTGCAGGGGACGACGCCGCTGAGGCGGAATTTGTCCCCTATGAAAATGCCTTATCGCGGGTGGCTTGGGATGAAACACGCCGCGCTGTAGAGATGGCGTGGCGCGTGCGGGCGCGCTTAACCGCTCAATGATCATGCCCATGATAATGATCGTGAAATTAAGATCATTCTCGCCTCCGAGACGCGTGTTTTTGCATCATGCTTTGGAGGTCGGCTAACGCCGGTCTGCCTCAAATGGAAGCGCTGAAAAGCCCTGGAACAAAAGTTGACAACTGCCAGTTTGACCTAGGGGCGAGATGGCGGCAATGTCCAAAATGTTTTTGATATGTCCTATTTCTGTGAAACAGTCCGGTCACCGTTGACGCGAAAGCGTCTCTTTGTCTTCGCTTGTCTGGCATTTGTACTGTCTGTCTGTGTCCCGACACATGCGATGGCCGCACAGCGACAAAGTGATTTATTAGCGCTAGCGAATGTGTTCGGTGAGCTCCATCATTTAAGGCGGATGTGTGAGCCAGCCCGCGAGACAGATTTGTGGCGCGAACGGATGAAGCAACTCGTCTCCCTGGAGCAACCGACCTCGACACTCCGTCGGCAGATGGTTGGCCAATTCAATACGGGCTATCGCAATGCCCAGGGACGGTATCTTAGTTGTACCGACCTAGCCAAAGAATACGCCGCAATACGCGCAGGGGATGGACGCGCGTTATCGTCTCGTCTTGCAGGTCGTTATTGATGCACTGTCTTTTTCGGTAGTCGGTGAAATTGCGCAAAGCCAATAACTTAGAGCGATCTTGGATCAATTGAGATCACTCAATCGCTTTAATGTTTTTAGGCTGCGCCCGTCTGCTCACGAATCCAGTTTGCTAGGTCAGACTTGGGTGCTGCACCGACTTTTGTGGATGAAAGCTCGCCATCCTTAAACACCATCAATGTCGGGATACCGCGAACGCCAAACTTGCCGGGTGTTTCAGGGTTTTCGTCGATGTTGATTTTGGCAATGGTCACGGCCTCGCCAAACTCTTCGGATAACTCCTCAAGGGCGGGACCAATCTGTTTACACGGGCCACACCACTCCGCCCAAAAATCGACGACAACTGGTTTGCCGGAGGAAACGACATCCTGTTCGAAAGAGGCGTCTGTAACTTTTTTCGTGGCCATGTCGATGGCTCCTTTTAATTTGCGACACCGGAGGAAGGCGCGCCGCACACTTGCTCTTGTTTGAGCACCTTTAATAATGATTTGCGAACATAGGCGAGGAATTTGCTGGCGCAAGCTTCGCTCACGAAAGCGTGCTGTTGAACGCCTCCTTAGTCAGTTTTTCTGGTAAATGGGTTAGCCTAGCTTCAAATGTCCACAGGATTGCTGTTTGGATGGACCGCTCTGGATAGATTTGCGCCAGCAGATAGGCGTAGGCCCCCATTTGTGCGAGATAAGATGGCGGCGTTTCTTCAACGCGTTTTGGCGGCGGGCGGTTTGTTTTGAAGTCCACAATCAGGATTTTTGTTGATTTTACCAATAGCCGGTCAATTTGGCCATTGAGTTGCGTACCATTGGGGAGTTTGCCGCCAATTGACACTTCGGCTTTTGCTAAGGTTCCGAAAACTTCGGCAAAGGTGGGATCTTTCAAAACGCGGTTGGCTTCCTCGCGCCACTCGTCCCGCGTCGCCTCTGGGACATCGGGGGCGAGCGTTCCAAGAAGGCGATCAGCGTTATGGACCCATGCTTTATCCGGTTGGTGGGTTGATAATTCTAAAAGCTTATGAAGACAGTTCCCGCGTAAAAGGGCATCGCCTGCGCTTGCCGGGCTTATGGCGCGCTCTTCGCGGGCAAGGGCCTCGAGTTTTTCGGCAAGGTGTGATGGTTGTATCCGACGGGCCGGTGTCTCTAGGCGCGCCGTTTTTGTGAAGAAGATGGGAAGCTCTTTTTGCGCAGAGCGTTTTCGCGCGTCGACCGTTTTTGGTGCGGTGGGATCCGGTTCACCGGTGCCAGTTTTTTCCAAACGTAGGACAGGGCGCTGCCATTTTTCTAATGTGCTGATCGTGTGTCCTGACGCTTTAAGCCTCGTAAACGCATCTTCAGCCAAAGCATGCCATGTTTTATTGGGAGGCGATGGCTTGTGGGGATCGCTTGCGCGTTTGCCTTCTATGCCACAAATATAAAGAAGATCCCGGGCCCGCGTGGCGGCGACATAAAGAAGGCGTCGATATTCATCCGTATCAAGTTGTTTATTATACTTTTTAGCACTTTTTGAAACGGCCGTTTCCATATCGTTCGTTGGCTGTAGTATGGGTAAGGGATCGGTGAATTGCTTTTCTGATAAGGCGTTACGAAGGACCAAAAAACTATCTTTTGATGGCGCTTTGCGGTGTGCATCCATCAAGAAAACGACGGGGGCTTCTAAGCCTTTTGACTTATGGGCTGTCATCACGCGCACGACGTCACCTGCATTTTCCGCATCCCGATGAACCTCAGCGTCCCGCTCCGCCGCCCAATCGAGGAATTGGGTGAGGGAACGGGGGTTTGATTGTTCAAAGTCAAGGGCAAGGCTTAATAGTGCGTTGAGGGGGTCTCGTGCTGGCGGTCCTAAACGCGCTAATATTCGTTTCCGACCGGAGGGCTGTCCTGTCTCAAGAAGGTGGGTGAAAAATGCAAAAGGTCCATTGGTGCGCGCAATGTGACCAGCGGCATTGAGTGCCGCAAGAACAGCGTTCGCCGTATTGTCGGTTTGTGCACGTTTCGTCAAGGCGCGATGCAAACTGCCCGTCCGTCCATAGGCAAGGTCGAACAGCATTTCATCAGAATAATTGAAGAAAGGGCTTTTTAGGGTTTCGGCAAGTGAAAGGTCATCACCTTCAAAAAGAACGGTGCGGGCAAAACAGAATAAATCTTTTGCCGCTTGGTCATCCATGAGTTTGAGTTTATCCGCACCAGCGGCAGGAATATCTGCAAGGGAAAGAGCCTTAATCATTTCACGGAATAATGGCCCCCGATTCTGTACGAGAATCATTATGTCGCCCGCGCGCAAGTGATGATCGCGCCACAATATGTCTTTGTTGCCGAGCAAATGTTTAATCTCGTCAGCAACCGCCGTTGCGAGTTTGCGCTCAGGGCTTTCAGACGTCAAAGCATCTAATGGCGCATTCCAAGGTTTGAGATCGGCGCTTTTCTCCGCTGGTGTGAGTGGCCAAAGCTCTACGCGGCCGGGGGCCTTAGTGCGAAAAATATCGTGCCGCAATGGCTTCTCTACGGATACTCCATCTAAGACCGTTGGATCAGAAAATAGGGCGTCCACGAAAGCGAGGACGGGTTCACTGGTTCGAAACGATAGGTTTAACGGGACTTCAGCAAAGGGCGCCACGGCGCTGATGCTTTTCCCAAGGTCCGTTGCTTTGGTTTGAAAAAGCTCTGCATCGGCACCCTGGAAGGAGTAAATCGATTGTTTCTGGTCGCCCACGGCAAAAAAGGTACGATTTGTCGTTGTTGCTTGATTGTGCTGGTCTGCGCTTTGAGCTGACTTTGCTTCGTATGCGCCGGACCCAGCAAAGAACTCTTTTAGCGGGGCTTCAATCACGCGCCAAGCATCGGGACTCGTGTCTTGGGCTTCGTCGAGTAGAATATGGTCGATACCCTGATCAAGCTTGTACATCACCCATTGGGCCCGGTCGTTATCCTCTAAAAGCGAGCGGGTTTTTTGGATCAAATCATCAAAGTCAAGGGCCGCGCGGGCGGCTTTTGACGTTTCATAATGCTGTGCCGCTGATCGTGTCAGTGTCGCAAGCGCCTTTGCCTGGTTCAGTGTTTGTGCTGCACGCACTGTCTCGATAAATGCTGTGACGGCGGTTTTTAATTCCGTCTCCAAGGCTTCGGCGTTTGGTGCGGCTTTCTTCGCTTTAGCATCAGCGATATTGACTCTGATGGTGCCAGTGGACGTGAAGAACACCTGCTTCAAAAGGAAGATGCGGCCATTGGGGTCGCTTATTGCAGAATAGTTTGTGAGCTTTTCTCCGAGACCGACCGCTGTTTTGCCGCCATAAAGTAGTGCGGAAGCGAATGCCTCTATTTTTGCTAAATCGATATGGTCATTGATTTCGGCAATGAGGGTTGCAGGATCTATTTGAGGCGAGATATCCAAGGCGGCTGCAACGCGATCGACATAGTTTTCATTTATCAGCGCTGTGCGGCGCTTTTCATTGCTGATTGAGGCTTCGATCTGTTGTCGGACGGTTGATGGAGCGTGGTTGTGGCTCAAGAGATTGATGGCTGAGATTTCTTCATTCTTAGGGGATGTGCAAATGCTTGAAATCGCCTCTGCCTTCAAGCGTGTGGCGTCAGCATCTTCGATAACGGTAAAGCCCGGTGCCACGCCCGCTTCCAAAGGAAAACGTTTTAACACCGTTTCACAAAAGGCGTGGATGGTCTGAATTTTTAAACCGCCAGGCGTTTCAAGTGCCGTTGCGAACAGTCGGCGGGCCCTCGCAAGATTCTTATCTTTATCGGAGTCTTTTAAAGGCGCGCCGATAGTGGCCAGCGCTTTTTCCAGATCTTTATCGCTGGCCAGCGACCATTCACCTAACATCTTGAACAATCGATCGGCCATTTCTGCTGCCGCTGCCTTGGTAAAGGTAATGCATAGGAGCCGCGACGGTGGAACCCCTGCAAGGAGGAGGCGGGCCACCCGTGTTGTCAGTACACGCGTCTTTCCGGAACCAGCATTGGCCGACACGAAGGCCGAAAGGTCAGGTGATGCCGCTCTGATTTGATTGGCGACAGTGTCTTTGAACGCTATGCTTTCCACCATCAGCTTTCTCCCCCGTCGTTATCGCCAAGGGCGCCCCATTCCCCGCGCCGCGATAGTTGATCATAGTCGCCATGCGTGTCCGTAAACTCTGGGTGCGGTTGTGCCACGTAACCGCGCGATGGATTATCAAACGCCTTGATCAGTTCGATCAATTTTTCCTCTGCCTCGCGAATGGCCGCACGTGCCGCATCACCTGCCTTGCCGCGTTCGTTATCCGAGCTTCCATCTTTTCTATTCAGCATTCGAACATATTGATACGCTTCAACCTGAGGTGTCCCTAGGGATTTAAAACCACCTCTTTCGGCGATAAGCCCCAGCAATTGTAGTTGCGGGTTAAAGTGTTTTGCTTGCTTGTCAGACTTTAAGGCACCGGATTTATAATCAATGATATCAATGGACCCGTCTTGCAAAACATCAATGCGATCGGCCCGCCCATTCAGCCTGAAGGGGGGGGTGACCTGCGCGAGCTCTATTTCGCCTTTTTCCTCGTAAAATGTTTCTTTGATATGGTAACGCCTGGTTGTTTCAAACTCGACGAACCAATCAAATGCCCGCTCTAGAGCATAACGCCAAAGCGTAAAGTCCGATCGTGTACACCCGTAAAGTGTCGCTGAACTTTTGAACTGTTTCATCAGCTCTTCGGCATGCAGCGGCGCGTCTGAGGCTGAGGCGACCTCAAATAATGTATGCAGAAGATTGCCCATTTCGCGAGAGCCGAAGGTTTCGCCGGGCGGGTCCATTTTAAACAGCCGCAAAATATATCGGGCATAGATGCCATACGGATCGCGCAACCATTTATCGATGCGCGTCACAGCGAGCGCGCGAGGGCGTGCTGTCACTGGCGGTGTTGGGGCGGGTCTGCGCGCAGGGGTAGGGATGCCACCATCGTCCAATGCCGCCGCCCACATGGCATAGACGTCCGTTATATCAATATCCGTCTTTGGTGCTGCCACATCGAGAATGGTTTTAAGGCGAACGAGCCAGCGTGATGGCTTTGTTGGATCCCCCCCAGACTTTTTTGAACGGGTTAGGACGATATGGGGATGGGCGGAAAGTTGCGAAAAATCATGGGCCGCAAGACCGAGCCGTCGTTCAGGAGAGGGAAGGCCCGCCTCTTTGCGCATTTGTCTTGACATGAACGGATCGCTACCGGCATCTGCTGGCCAGACCCCTTCATTGAGGCCACCTAAGATCATAAGATCAGCATGCTGCAGACGCGCTTCGAGTGGACCTAGGATAGCGAGGCGAGGGTGCGCTGGGCGACGTCGGCGAACGGCGCAGGATGCGATGAGACCCATAAATGCGGCGGGGTAGTCACGGATTGGTAGGCGCATATCCCCAACTGCAGATTCCGTTAAGTTGACGCGCAAATCGCTAAGGAAGGCTGCCCCCGCTGTGCCATCTTCACCCCGCCATAGTGCTTCCGCCCCTGCCATATCTGCTGTTGCGGCAATGGCTTCTGCTGCCTTCAGGTGGGCGATGAGTAGATCCCCTAAGGGCGCTTGTGGTTGACGCGGCCAATCTACGCTTGCGATATCGAGGGCATGGACAATGGCGTTGCTGGCGTCGAGCGACACCTGTTGTTGACCCCTAGGCCCATTGTCTCCGTATGCGAATTCGAGTTTGGTCCTCAAAATGTCGACCAGACTCTTTTGTGCCCCACCATTAAGAGTGTGCACTGCGGGTGCGACCCCTCGCATGCCTATATCAAATGCGTCGATGCTTCGCTGTCGCCCGTCGTTATCGAGCGAAAATCCAGCCAGTGGATGACGAACGAGTGCAAGCGCGCGAACAGGATCATGGGGGTGCGACAACCATTGTGCTGTTACTCTCAGAAAAGCGCCGCATGGGGAGGAAGAGAAAGGTGTGCCGGCGGAATCATCAAGATCAACACCCCAACGTTGCATTTTGAGGGCGATGCGTCGCGCCAGGAAACGATCGGGCGTGACCAGAAGAGCTGTTTTATTTTCGGTTTCAAGCGTCTCTCGAAAAAGTAAAGCAATCGCGGTCGCTTCGTCCTCTTCTTCCTCCGCTTCAATGAGCCTTACGCCCGATAGAGCCTCTGTTAACTCTGGATCACGCTCTATTAGTTTGGCGGTTCGATGTTGCCACTCGTCGGTTGCATCAGCTGGCCGAAGGGCAAGGGAAATAAGGGATGTTCGTGCCTCCCGTGACGCTGATGCATTGTTCGGTTCTTCGTGCCATTGCTGTATTTCTTTAGGGCTCGTTCCTTTTTGGAGATCGCCTTCAATGGTGTGCTGAAGCGTTTCAAGGAGATATTTCATTCCCGCTTGTGGATGAGCGTCATCAATCGTTTCCCACGCGCGTAGGTCCAGGCTTCGATCAAGACCTGGTAGAACAACGGCGCCTTTGGGAAGCTGGGTTATCGTCTTCATAAGCCGTGAAACAGCCGGTGCACTACCGGTGGAGCCAGCAATAATCACAGGACCTTTTGGTAGTGTTTTTTGCCATATTTTATTCTGTAGATCAACGAGTGCCATACGCCGTGCAGACGGATCCGTTAATCCGGCAGCCGATAAATAGGCAGGCCAAGCCTCTGTTATGATATTGAGAAACGCTAATGATTGCTCCCAATGGGCAGCATGTTCAGTCGGCACCAAGTTTTTTAATCGAGTAAACGGTATTTCCTCTGTATAAAGCGAATCCAACAGCTTTGCGAGCTCGCCTGCGGCTGCCAAGGCTGCTGGCCAATTTTCGGCGCCGGTGAACGCTTTGTCTTTCGCGGCAACGAGACGGGCTAAGGTGAGTTGACGAAGAGCAAGGGAGGCTGCTGGTGCTAATGTTCCCTCTGGATCGCTGAGTTCACTGTTTGAGCTGAATTCGGCTTCCGTCAAATCGACTTCGCCAAGGGTTCGTATTTGCGGTAGCAGTGTTGCTGAGGTGTCGCGTTCTTTGAGCCGCTTTTTCGCCGTTACCACATCAAGAAACGCCTCGGCCAATGCGCGTGCAGCACGGCGTGTGGGGACATAAACTGTGATGTCCGCCAAATCGATAGGGTCAGCGCCATATCTATCGATGATCCCGTCAGCCAGGGTGCGCAAAAACGGTGAGCCAGCGGTTATTGAGTATAGGTGGGCTGTGGGAGCGTCGAAATTCTTGTGGGTCGTTGCAGAATATAGGGTCATACGAATTTAATATAGATGATTGTCTTACGGTAGTTCAACGCTCATGGCGGACAGTGAACAAGTGAACACCTTATTACGAAGATGATATGTGCAGTCTGTGCATTTTATATAGTTGGAAGCATCAAGTCTTGCTCGGTAAGACGTCATCTGCAACATATAAAATCCTTGCTTTGGACATAGGATAAGGCCGCTGTTATGAATTTAGTTTTGAAACACAGTATACTGAAAATAATGATATTGGCATCATTTGTATTTGTGATTTTTGCGTCCAAATTATCCGCACAGGATTTTCCACCGGGCGTCAGTGAATCCGGTCCATTCGATGTTAAAGTAACGAAAGATATTATGGTACCGATGCGCGACGGTGTGAAGCTCGCGACTGATCTTTATGCCCCAGCGTCAAGTACCGGTAAGCTGCCGACCGTCATTATTCGACTCCCTTATATCAAGGACACCTATACCACAGCCGTTAGTGCGGCAAACTATATCGCCTCCCATGGCTTTAACGTGGCGGTGCAAGACATGCGGGGGCGGGGAAAATCGGAAGGGCAGTTTTTGGTTTTCGGAAACGAACGCCGGGATGGATATGACTTTATTGACTGGATCATAAGGCAACCGTGGTCGACCGACCGCGTTGGGTCCTACGGTTGTTCCTATCTTGGCGAAAACCAAATTCTCTTGGCGGCTGAAAAGCACCCCAACCACAAGGCTATGATTGCCCAGGCCGCTGGCGGTGCCATTGGTTCACTTGACGACAGTTATAAGTATTTCGCCGCCTACAATGGC
>JBCCOS010000016.1:0-79639 GCA_039025235.1 Pseudomonadota bacterium | reverse complement strand
ATCTCAGACTGCGTTATGCCGTGAATCGTTGCGATGTAAATAGCAAACAGGCTTCGTCTTTGATTGGAAAGTGCACACTTGAGCGCTTCGCCGATAAGTGTGATCGGTTATCGGCAAAAAAAGCGCGACAATTCAAAGACCTAGAGCGGCGTTCCTATTCCATCGTAACGCCGCTCTAGCAAAATAAGTTGTGCGTGCCCCCGATGAACATACTGCAAAAGCTCCAGCCAACCTTGGGGGTGTTGCAACGGCGCTCGAAAAACTCAGAAATCTCATTACATCTAAGGTCATCGCCCTTTGCCTCGGTGGCGCAGCACGTATGAGCCAACAGACTTTTGGCGGTGTTGGCACCGCGTTAAGGCCCAACCACCATTATTTTTTTACTGGCATTATGGGAAGTAATATATGGCTATCACGCTCGGGAGAGTGGTGTATACGCATTGTTCCGGGTACCGTCGTTGTTGCGTGTCCCTCATGGCCACCCGTATTTGTATTCGGAAAACTATAATTTTCATGGGCGTTCATAATAGCCACGCGAATTCGATGTCCCTTTTTGAAAGTATTCGCAACAGCTGGGATGCTTATTTCATAACGAACGACATCATCCAAACTGCCAGACAGCAGTTCTTCGGTTTCAAAATTTGATCCAAATATGTGGGTATCAGGATCATCAAGATTTCTAAATCTCGCTCTCAATGCACCAACACTTAAACGTGTCGAAGAATAATCCGGTGCCACATCCGAAATATAAGCCCACCAATCGGTGTCTTTTACATCTGTTGACGCGTATAAAACGACTTTGATATTCCCAGCGATGGTAACTTCATCTTCCAACGGCGGCGTCGTATAGATCGCAACGTCCGAGCGTGTTTCAACATCCTTAAAGTCATAAGGATATGATTGATAATCAGACCATGACTTCATCAAATCAAAGCTATACCAGTTTTTGACCGCGTCTTGCGGGTCATAGATGTACTGCTCAAATTTTTGGTCATCAACGGGTGATTCAAATTTCAAGACTCCATCATCTGTCAGACGATGCGCGTCACCGTTACTATGAAAGTAGAATGCCTGCGTCTTGGCGTCTTTTGGCGGCCACGTCTCAGCTGTACGCCATTGATTTTCCCCCAAAACAAAATAATCGACTTTTGAATCGGTTATACCATTGTCTACTCCCTTGAGAAAATGGTCATACCATTGCTGCTTCATAAGATGAACATCAGGCCGTATCGCGTCGATACCATATGAATAGCCATTAAGCTGACGATCATAATTGTATCCATGGCGCCAGGGCCCAAGCATTAAGCGGTTTGGCTTTGATCCATATTTCTTCATCAACGCCCAATTGCTACGCGTTCCCGGAAAATCATCATCGAACCAACCGCTTATCTGGAATGATCCAAAGTTCCGCACGTGATCACCAGTATACCAATTTTGCCCTTGCCAGTAGGCATTATTCGTGGCGTTTTCAATTACCCTATTCCAGTGAGGAATATCCTCGCCCGTTGCAAAGCGATCAATATCAATGATCGGACGATGACGGAGAACTTCAGCCCAGGTCCGATTATCCAACAGCTTTTTGTTCAACATCCAAAATGTATAATATGTAAAGCCTTGAACGAAAGTGCCACCCATGTAAGGCTGATCACTAAAGGCTGTTCCCATAGAGACTTCTGGAATGATACACTTTACAGCGGGGTTTTGAGCAATGGATGCCGTCCATTGGGTATACCCTCGATAAGATGACCCTTCGCTGCAAATCTCTCCATTTGACCAAGACTGCTTCGTGATCCATTCGAGTGTATCCGCGCCATCCATGGGTTCATTCACCATTGAAAAGTGCTCGCCCTCGGAGCGGGCCTCTTCATCCCAATGAATAGTTCCTTGCGCTGCTTGCAATACAAATGCGTAACCGCGAACGGGATACTGCTTATAGTAGTTTATTTCACCAGTATCCTCGCCCCAGGGCGTGTTCATAATTCCATATGGGGTTCGGAAAAGTATCGTTGGAAAAGGACCTTCCGCATCCTCACCGGCAGGTAGGTATACAAGCGTTGCTAACTTCTGCCCAGAACGCGTCGGCATCATGATGGGACCGAGCCTTTTATAGCCATATAGTGGTTGAGATATCTTTGGGTCCCGCCACTGTTTTAATGTCGTAAATTCCTCGTATCCAGGACGCACAAGCACCATATCATTTGTCGGATCGAATGCAGCGATAATCATGTTATCGGCTCCAACAATAAGATCCCTCGTTGAGCCCCTACTGTCTTTTTGGGCCCAGTGAAATGCGGTTACTTCCTGATCGCCGACTTTCTCTTTAAGTTCCGCATGACGAACAAATTTGGCATTAATCTCTCCAAAGCCGATCTCGGTTGCCACCGACCAATCTGCTTTCGAAAACTTCTCAAAATTAGCGGGGAAACGCGCTAAACGATTATCGAAGCTAAAGGCTGGGTTTTCGGCGGCGTCTTTTGCCTCTCCTTCAACACCCTCACCCCACTTGTTCGCTGCTAAGTCTTTTTTTCGCACGGTAATTGAAGGACCCGTGATTGTCATTTCAATCACATGGATACCTTTAAGGTACCCGTCGAATGTAACCGAGTCGGAGGCGATCTCTTGCGTTGACGTTGTTGAGCGGTCAACAGTTTCTTCGGTATTGTCAGCCGCTGTTGTTAAACGATTACATGATGTTGCGACCGATAATGAAAGTATCAAAAGCAACGGCATCCTGGATAGAGTTAGACTGGAGAGATTTTTCCTAGTCTCAAAGATTAGTCTCATTGTAATTTCGCTCCAAACCCTACGTTAGCCTCTGCCCTGATGGCAGCAAAACGTCCAATTAATCCAAGATCCACCGTCTCTCGGTACTTATACCAACTTCTAGTACAGAGGCAATAAACGCGTGACAGTCGAATACTTTAGCGATATAAGTCGATATGAGTAAAGTATGATATATTTAGTCTTTATTATGATAATTTTTATACCGATGTTTCGTGTGCTTATTGCCTAGGTGTAGTCGGTCACTCGTGCTGAACTATTGTTTGGACCATTGGAGTGCATCGTCTTAGCGTTTTCAGAGTCGCGAATTTGAATGCTGGTCGACTTGTGCGGCGCCTTTGAGAGATTTAACTTGAACCGCTTCAACCGCTATGGCTCTCAGATCGGAACTACGCTTTGACATCGATCGTCACGCTTTGCCAATGAATGACCAATTATTGCTAGCCTTGCCAAACCTTGTAAGGCTATTGCGGTCGCTTAATAGTGTTTTTCGTACCTATGTTTTCTTTTTGTACAGGCATCACAATCATGACATTCGAACCATCGCAGACGTCGAGAATTCAGAGCCCCCAACACAAAACAATGACTGGCGTCGTAACAACTGGCGGCTGGACCGCAATTCTTTCGCTGATTTTACTCGTCGTTTCGCAGAATGCGTATGCCGGTTCGGTCGCAAAAGGCTGGGAGCCAATGAAAAAGGCTGTCGATGCTTTTTTTGAGCCAACGACAAAACCACACTCCACCGGCGGTGCGTTGATTTTAATGCATGGAGGGGAACGCGTCTTTTCGGGAACATATGGCGCTGCTAATCGGGAATGGGACATTCCTTGGCAAACAGATACTCAGTTCTGGACCGCATCTGTTGCAAAGTCCTACGCGGCACAAATCGTCCTTCACCTCGCCGAAGATGGACTAATCGATTTAGATGCCCCTGTACGGCGATATATCCCTGAATTTCCTGCCTACGATACACCGGTACTCGTGTGGCACCTCTTGGCAATGCGTTCGGGCCTTAACGACGATAGCGAAAGCCAACATGTTTCGGGTAACGGCCTTGGAGGGTATGGCGGCCCAGGAATGACTAAAGAGGAGATACTCAATTTTATCTATAGTCAGCCGAAACCTATTTTTACACCTGGTCGGGCAAAAGCGCATTATGAAAACGTCACCTATAGCGTCATCGATCACCTCATTGAAACCGTAACGGGCCTGCATTTTACGGACGCACTGAAGAAATATGTCACAGGACCTTGGAGTCTTAAGGCCACAGGCGCTTATCGTTGGAACCATTTTTGGGCACTGGGAGATGAAGCAGCGACAGCCTACATCTCAGCGGAAGGGCAAGACATACCCAACATCGAAACAGAAATGCCATACACCTTCCTCCATGCAAATGGCATCATGTATACAACGCCGGACGACTTCATGGATTGGGTAAAACACTCGGCCTACGGAGTGAACGGCGAGAAATCGATGTTTGAGCTGATGATCGATGCGGCTCAATTGAAAAACCAAACCGATTCAAATTACCGTTTCGGAATCTACAAAATGAAACACCGTGGATACGACGCGTTTGGTCATGGCGGCTATGTGGGCAATCAGTATATTTGGGTACCCGAGCTGGATATTATTGCTATTGTGATGACGAATGAGGTTGGCCGATATTCCCCGCTCGGCGCACTAGGCACAGCCCTTGACGCCGCTATGTCGATTTTGAATATCGAACCAGCCAATGATCTGGAAGCTGACAGACCCCTTCCAGGCTTTCCAACCAAACACGAGATACGCAAATCGCAGAAGGCCGTTTTGGCTGACCTCGAGGGCATATTTCTTAGCGAAACCGGTGGGCATGTATTCGCGTCACGTCGTTCGAATGACGGTGTTATCCTTCATTCATTGGATGGGAAAAGCTTCGCCCTTCATGCACAAGATTATAAAAACCCTGTACTGACGGCCTATTCAGGTTCCGCCAGTGCGTCGCGCCTAGAAGCGCGGTTTGAACAAGATACCGTGACGATCAAGGGCTGGGGACACGAAAACAAAGTAGACTTTAAAAGGGTTGATCAACAATCCGCAGACGATGCAACAAAGCGCGCTATCGTTGGTCTTTTCTACAACGAACCTTGGGGAAGTAAATTTGAAATTATCAAAGAGAGCGATGGAACGTTAGTGCTGTGGAATGGGGACCGGTCTGCTGTAGGAAAAAGACCGCTGATCCATATCGCGGGAAATCAGTGGATCGCTGGCTCCTTGAAAGAAGGAAAATTCTGGTCCGTCCAATTTGACCAAAGCACAGGCGGCGCACTCAACAGCTTTACCTTGCACACACCGTCAGTCAGAAATGTCAAATTCGTTCGACTTGCTCCAGCAAAAAATTAGTTCGTAGGGACGCATTACAAATGCGCCCTGTTATGCTGAACGCGGCTTTAAAGCGCCTTCGTTTCAATTGAAATCAGAACGGCGCTTTAAGTTCTTGATTTTACGCATTTCCTTAACGCCAACCGCACACACTTGGCTTGGAAATGCTTTAAGTCTTTATTTTTTCGCGCTTCTTCCGCGTAGTTGATGGATAGAAACCATTATCCGAACACACTCAACCGCGAAGCCTCTAGAGCACCGATATGACTCCGTCTAATCACCCGATGCTCTAGAAATAGTGCTTATTTTTCGCGTATCCAAGTTTCAGCAAAGGCTAACGTTGATGATTTGTGTTTGCGCCCCAGTGTTTCTTTTTCAAATAGCTCGCCGGCACATTCTTTACCGTTCACAACCACAGCACCACCAGCACTAGGCACAACTGTCGAGACCATTGTTTGACCAGGGATCCCGGAGTCGGCAGCGGGATAACCAGCGACAATCGGATCCTCGATATCGGTCCAAATGAATTCAACCTTTGTACCGTCGGCTTCAACAACCTCTGTATATTCACGTGGCCAATCATTACGCACGTGGGCACCGGTCATCTCTTTAAACGTTAAACGCTTCGTGACGTCCGTGCCGTTGAATGATCCGAACTGCGCCGCGTAGTTCGCGATAATATAATCAGCAAGTTCGCGATTATCGGTCACACAAATATTGCTTTCGCTATCATCTGAACCATCAGCGATTGGTTTTTGCATAACAATCGCAACAATACCGGCACCTTTAGGTGAAGTTATAACGCGAAAAAAATGTCCGATCGTCGTTAGCGGACCATCGGGGTCAGTTTTGAGCGTTATACAGGGGTTTTCGCCGATCCACTCGACCGCACCTTCGAATTCTATAGTTTTTTCAGGCATTCAATCCACCAATGTTGCAAAACCCCCTCCTCGCATACCTGCTTGATGGCGCAATTACTTCTTTCGTATCACGGTGAAATTCTTTTTGCATAACACGTCTTCGCACTCTCAGCCGGTAGCAGAATGCCATCATTCTGCACTATTGCATTCCGCTATAGGTTATTGAGATCGCGCCGTTTAACGCAAAAACCGTTGCACACTTTTTGCTCGGCGCTCTAAAGAAAACGCATTCCGTTTCCTTTGCAGAATTCGCTCGCTAAATGACATGGCTCATTAGTTTTGGTCTGGCAGGATTCTAGAGCGGGCTAACTCAAGGAAAAGCCGAACGCTGTCGCGCTGCTGCGCGCCACGCGACCAAATCAACCCACCTGTGACCACGGCGCCTTCGTCAACCAGGTTAATGTATCGAATATCGGGATTTTGTGGACGGCGCGTTTGCATCGTTGTGATCACAACCCCGACGCCAGCGGCTACAAGATCTAAACGGAACTCAAGGGGTTTTACATTTTTTAAAAAGCGTGGCGCAACTTTGGCCTTCTTAAAAAGCGACATGACTTGAAGCATGAATGGCGTGAGAGAAGTCACCGTTCCGCAAATAAATGTTTCATCACGAAAATCTGAGATCGTCGCGGCCTGGCGATCCGCGAGCGGATGGTTTGCATTCACTGCCACAACGAGCGGCATGGGAGCAAGAACTTCTGTTTCAATACCCGTTGCCGTGGCTGACAAGGGAAAAAAGACAAAGCCGACATCACAGCTACCAGCTTCTACTTTGGTCACAATATCCGTTGACTGATCCATGTGTATTTGCAAATCGATCTTTGGATATTGACTGTGAAAATCCGCCAGGCAAAGCGCAAGATCACCATAGCTAAACTCATCGGCAAAACAGCACACCAGTGAACCAACGAGCCCACTATTGACCAACGAGACCTGTTCCGCTGCATGATAACAATTTTCTAAAATTCTACGAGCATGCACCAACAGCTCTGTTCCGGCAGCGGTTAGAACAACACCATTGCGTGTTCTCTCAAAGAGAGCCGCCCCTACTCCGTGTTCTAACTTTTGAATTTGCCGTCCAAGCGGGGGTTGAGAAATATTCAAGCGTTCCGCTGCTTTTCTGAAGCTCCCTTCTTCAGCGACCGTAGCAAAATACTTCAGGTGCTTGATATCAAAACGAAGACGGCGCTTCGCTACATCGTCCGTGAGGTCATTATTCATATTCAAGTATTTTTGCTCAAATCGTAGCTAACCGTGTAAAGTAAAGAGATGCTCCATCAGCGCATTTCGGGATTTCAAAAAAAGACCACTCAACTCAGAGACTTTTTCGAGCGGGAAATCATCGCACATTACATCTGAAGAGATGATGGTGAAACGAAACGCCGCAATCATAGCGTCTCTAATCAAGCGCTCCAGATAGCGTCAACTTCCGAGCAATATCCGGCAAATCATTTTTTTGGCGATTTTCGTCTAGTGTTCCAAAAAAAGCGATGACGACGTCTTTAGAGGGAGAGACATAGAGGCCCTGCCCGCCCCACCCAAGTTTAAAGAAGTCACCATTTTCCCAAACTTTGTCCCATTGCCTTGAATTAAATATTGGAGCGTCATCGGAATCATTTTTCTCGCCCAGCCGATAGATATCCGTCCGTCCGCCGGTTTGAATGGCGTTGATGTGATCTTTGGGCAAAATATCACCGAACATCGTGCGACCACTCGACGTATAAAGTTGGCCAAAACGAGCTAAGTCTCTCAGTATACAACTCACACCACCTTCATTAGCCTGAGCGCCATGTGGTGAGACTTGAATAAATGCATCCTTTTCAGTTCCAATTCGCGACCATATTTCCTGGGAAAAAAATCGGTTATACGGAACGTTGGTTACTTGCTCGACGATCCACCCTAAAACGAACGTATTAGCGGAATTATATTGGTAAATGCTTCCGGCGGGCGCGCAACGGTCGAGTGACTTTACAACTTCGTAAATCGACGGCGCTTTAGAATACTCGCCAACGTTTCCAAGCGATGATTCATAAATCGTCGAGGGGTGGTTGGGATCGGTCATGGCCCCTGGCGATTCCTCAAGCGCATCAATACCAGACGCCATATCGAGAAGGTCTTGGATCGACGTACCCTGCCAATGCGTATCACATAGATCTGGAATATATTTCTCAACAGGATCCGCCACATCGATGAGGTTTTGCGCTTCCAGTACCGCAATACATGCGCCAGTCATTGGTTTTGAGACGGACATCGCGATGTGCCGGTCCCACTCTGACATATGTGGATAGGCTTCGAAGACGATTTCTCCCTTACGAATGATAATCACGCCATCCACAGGATGCTCAGGGGCGTAAACGACGTCTTGTAAAGATCGATTGGTCGAGCGCCATTCGATTTCGTGGTTGGCAATCGCCGCTCGCCTTTCATCTGAAGCCACATCGAACGGTATCGGGACTGGCGCACTAAGCACCACCGCGTGCGGACGAAACTCCGTAAAATGCAAGAATTTGTGTCGCATTTGCACAGGGTCGGAGGAGAAAAGCTCAAACCGCAGAGGGTCATGAAACTGTCTAATTTCGTTGGGTTTATGACTGTATTTTTCTTGATTAGATTGCGTCATTCTTCTCTTTCAAATCATCCGGATTGGTGACCAGGCTTGCCGGAAACTGGCGAACATCAATAGGGACCTGGCCCTCATTGCGGTGGCCTCTATATCTTCAATTAAAGTTTCACAGTCTTGATAACTCTATAGGTTTAAGCAAGTCAAAGCATATACCGAGCCCGCTCAGCCACTGAACACTCAATCGCAATCCACCCATCTTGTTTGTGGATCTTTGCTTCTATGATCAAGTATCAGCCCATGATCAATTCACGCTGTTGCATAATAACAGGCCGACTCTGATACCGCCATTTCTCGGATGCCGCTGTTTCTGGGCTTGGCATTCAGTCATTGGCTCATTCTACGCCCAATTGACTTTGCAATTGGTCGAGACTGGAGATATTTAACCAGTCCTGTTCTTTGGTATCGATTGGCAGCTTTCGACGATTGATGGATAACCACAATGAAATAGTTTATCAGGCCTACAACAATTGTATCGGCTTAAAACGTGCCATTACCCCTGATCGAAAAGGTTTCACAACCACTCGGATTCAGTTGTTGAATTATATTTTTTAGCCAGCAAGGTCACAAAAAGGGTTGAGGTGGTTTCGACTTCAGGGGTCAACGAGTCTGCTATGGTCAAAGCAACCGAAGGGCACGCAAGAAGGGCGCTCTTTGATCACGGGTGAATGCCATCACATTTGGGCCAGAAACAAGAGCGCACGGGCAAACGCGATATCGCCGGAACACGAGACATAGTAGCCGTAGAGATCATATTGTATTCTGCGCCAAACCAATTTCGGAGGCATGATTGACAGCGAACGCCACGATACCCGACGGCGCTTGCGACTGTCATATGCATTTTTATCCGGCAAATGATCCCTTCAACGCGCCAGAATTGCAGCGTCAATCGCAAAGCGCTTGGATTGACGACTATCGCCTCGTCATGAAGAAACTCAACCTGTCTCGGTTTGTCGCCGTCCAATCCATGCTGTTTGGGTTCGATAATTCAGCAATGCTCAAAGCTATGGCTGCATTTAATGATGACGATGTAAGGGGCATCGTGATTATACCAACTGATGAGGTAACGGACGAAAACCTCAATCACCTTCATAGAAAAAATATTCGAGGAATCAGGGCTTTTATGCTCGAAAACCCCGTATATGCTTGGAGCGAATTACCAAAAATCGCCCGCTCTATTGAACCATTTGGCTGGCATCTGCAATTACAAATTGATGGGCGTAATCTGCCTGACCTATCGGAAAAAATTCAGTCGCTGCCATGCCCAGTTGTCATAGACCACAATGGAAAGTTTCTTGATCCCGTAAAACCTGAAGACCCGTCGTTTCAAACGCTGTTGAAACTTCTGGATACGGATAATGTTTGGGTCAAGATGTCAGCGCCATATGAGACATCAAAACTGGGCCCACCCCATTATGATGACGTTTCGGTTTTAGCAAAAGCACTCGCCGCTCACCGCCCAGATAGACTCGTATGGGCAACAAACTTTCCGCATCCAGGCTTTATGCCACCTCCGAATGACATGGACCTTATGAAGTTGTTGGAACAATGGGTTCCGGATGCTGAAACGAGAAAACGAATACTGGTGGATAACCCAGAGAAGCTTTACGAATTTGCCTCTATTCGCGAAAACATTGACGAACACATGGATGAAAGCGCAAAGAAAAGTAGTGCAAAACATGTGCGCTAAGACAGAGGGATAATTACATGTCAGAAAACCAGGACCGAACCGTTATTGTAACTGGCGGAACAGGCGGGATCGGCTTTGCAACGGCGAAACTCCTTGTGGACCGAGGCTACATCGTGGTTGCTGCTGATCGCGACAATCCAAAACCAGAGCAAATAGATGCGGCAGAAGCCTCGAACGGGCGGCTTACCTTCACTCGTTGCGACGCCAGCAACAGTGACGATGTTGAACAGATGCTTGATCTGGCAGAAAAACAACCAGGACGTCTCTATGGTTTGGTCAACGCGCTTGGTATCGAGATCCGTAGACGACTGATCGATGTGGAAATGGCAGAGGTCAGGGAGACATTGGAAGCAAACGTCATCGGTCTCATTCTACCGTCACAAGCCGTCGTCCGGCGCTGGGCCAAAGAAAAAGATAGACCACCGTTACCAAAATCGATCGTTCATATTTCATCCGTAAACGCAACAATAGCGTCATCAACAGGCCACACCTCTTATGGCAGTAGTAAGGGCGCTGTCTCTCAATTAACGAAAGTTATGGCTATCGAGTTGGCCCCTGATCACATACGGGTCAATGCTGTCGGGCCCGGCTCCGTGCGAACACGGCTTATGGATCGATTGATTCAAGATCAGCCGAACGCACTCGACCGTGTTATGGCAAGAACGCCCTTGAAGAGAATGGGCGAACCGGAAGAAATCGCATCGGCCGTCGCTTTTTTCTTAAGTGATGATTCCAGCTACGTCACCGGACAAAATCTCTATGTGGACGGCGGACGAACAGCGCAAAACCTTCCGGACGAATGATCAATACCGTCTAATGGTAAAACGTCAGGATCAAGCGGCACACAAAAGCACAAACTAGATTAACAAGAATTGAGCGTAACGATTGACCGATAATCTTACAGAAAACAAAAATGTCAGAGCATCGGTTTCCGATCAGCTCTTGACGAGCGCACCTCCGTCAAACACACCGGCGCGCGCTAGTGGGCTATTCAGCCGAGCCGCAATAGGATTGTTTGGTCTTAGCTTTTTCGAGAGAACAGCATTCTTTACCCTGAAATACCTCCTCATTCTGATCTTTGTGGACCAGATGGGAATGGGTGCTGAATACGGCGCGATTGTTCTGGGTGCGGCCATCACGACCCAATACTTGCTTTATTCTGTTAGCGGCGTTCTTTCTGACCGCTTCCTTGGTTTACGCGCAACATTAGCCCTCGGCGTTTTATTGATTGCTCCGGCCTATCTCGCGCTGGCAGTAGCCCTCGATAACACAGAGACGGCCACTGACGGATCTTTTATAAAGACTGTCTTGTTTTTTACGCTCGCGATGCAGTTGTGCGCCGTTGGGCTTGTGCGTTTGTCAGGTTTCAATCTGGTAAAACAGACCCTTTCAGAAGATGATCCTCGTAGTGAAAAACTTTACGTTCTTTATTATTGGGTCGAATCAATTGGCGCTCTCATGGCATCAATTTGTGCTGGCACTTTTGTTCAGCGGTTCGGCTGGACGCCCGTCTTTGGCACGCTCGTCATCGGGATGATGGGCTCAGCCGCAATGGTTCACTTTAATCGCCATCAACTACTAATGCCGAGCGCTTCAGTAACCCACAAAAATAGGATCGCCATAGCAGCCGTCTCGTCCGTCCTATTGATCACCGGTGCGTTCTTTTTGCTATCGACTCCTGCAGCTGCTGGCATCGCAATCCTCGCTGTTGCTGTAGGCGTTGTTGTCTATATTTATAGAAATAAAGAATCGTTTCGCGCTCCTAAGCAAAGAGAATTTTTGTTTGCTTTTTCGATTGTTACGATCGCCTCACTGTTATTTAATGCGCTTCAAGAGCAGCAATGGTCGTCTCTTGTTTTATTTGCCGACAGAGCCGTCGATCGCACGGCGTTTGGTATCACGCTACATCCTTCTCACTTTCAATCGATTGTTCCTGTAATGCTTGTTTTGTTGGGGCCCGTCATCGCAACGCTTCTCGACAAACGACAATTCGACAGCGCTTCCACCCGCTTGAGCGGCCTCCTCCGTAAACTCTCGGTTGCCTTTGGATTAATGACTATGTGTTTCGTCGTTCTTTTTGCATCCACTTTTTTCACGGGCGCCGATCAAAAAATTCATTTTACATGGCTCACAATCGCCCTCGTTCTAGCAGGCCCAGCGGAATTGTTCATTTATCCCATCGCATTCAACGCGATCACATCCAACGTCCCGACAAAACTAGCCGGTACCATGTCTGGGATACACTTCACGTGTTACGCAGGCGCTGGATTTGCAAGTGGCGCCTTGGCTTCTCTTGCCGGAGGTGTACCGAGCGAGCAAGGGCTCGAAGCCGTAGTTTTAAATTATCGAGAATTTCTCGGCCTTGTTTCGTCCATAGGGGTCGTCTTTGTGCTCATTTGCATCGGCGCTTCACTTCTATTCGCGGCAGGTAAATTCTCAAATCGGCTGAACGAGACATAAGCCATGCCATATAAAGATGCTAAAGCCCCCCATTCCGACACTGCCAGGCGGGTGACGGTCAAACGATCTAAACACTAGCTATTTTCGAAAAAGGTTAATCAGTATTATGAAAATCACCAAAATCGAACCGATCATGTTGCGCCTACATGATGTTCCTAAAATCGCGGATGGGGCGCAAACGCTTCTTGTCGTCAAGGTGCATACAGACGAAGGCATCACTGGCATTGGCGAACTGCATACGAGTGAACTTGTTGGTAAAGCTGTTATTGAACAACCGTTCTGTTCTTGGAGCACCATCGGTTTATCGGAACTCCTTGTCGGAGAAGACCCAAGAAACATTAGTTACCTCTGGGATAAGATGTATAAATATACGAGCGGGTTTGGGCGGCGCGGCGTTGTCCTTCACGCCATTAGCGCGATCGACATGGCTCTATGGGATATCCTTGGGAAATCCTGTGACATGCCGATCTACAGGCTCCTCGGTGGCGCCCATCGCAAATCGGTCAAACTCTATGCCAGCGATCTTGACCCTGACGGTAAAGCATCCATGTGTGACTTGGCAGAACGCCATGTGGCAAACGGCTTCAAAGCAATGAAGTTCGGATGGGGTAGCCTCGGCAAAGACTTAAAGGCCGACGTTAAAGCGGTCCAACAGGTCAGAGAAAAAGTTGGTCCCGACATAGACATTATGTTGGATTTCGGTTTTGCACTCCCGCTTGACCACGCGATAAAATTTAGCCGACTTATCGAACCCTATGGCGTCTATTTTCTCGAAGAACCGCTTGAGGCTGACGACTTTGCAAGCTTTCGAAAGCTCGTTGCAGCATCGCCGACGCCGATCGCAACCGGAGAGAAACTGGCGACAGTTCGGGATTTCGAGGGCCTTATTGACCAAGGTGAGTTACGTATTATCCAACCTGATTTAGCGCGCGTTGGGGGCTTCACGGAAATGATGCGGATCGCAGCATATGCAGACCTCCACAACGTACAGATCATTCCGCATTGCTGGGCATCAGATATTCTTGTCGCAGCGTCCTTGCATTTCATGGCAGCATCCCGACAATCAAATTATCTCGAGTTTTGCGTGTTCGACCAACCGTTGCGCCAAGACCTTGCTCAAGAACCAATCAAAGCTAAGGACGGATATGCGCTTGTACCCGAAAAGCCGGGGCTTGGGATAGAGCTTAATGAAGATATCATCAAGAAGTACAAAGTCGATTAATCTGAAGCTTACATAGGAACATTCACTGTACGTCTGAATATGAATGAACAAGCAAACATGAGCAAGTCAGAAGCGATCAAAGAGAACGCTTTTCTCGCCGGCTTAAAAAACGGAAGGCCGCAATGCGGGCTTTGGTGCAGTTTACCAAATCCCGACATTATTGAGCTGTTCTCCTACTCAAAGCCAGATTGGATAATGTTGGATCTGGAACACACGTCAGGGGCAATTCATCAACTTGCCGATATTGAAAGAGCGGCAGCAAGTGCTGATACGCCCCTGATCGTACGCGTCCCTTCACTCAATGGCGACGACATTAAAAGGGCGTTGGACTGCGGAATACAGTCGCTCTTTATACCGCAGATAAAAAGTGCTCGTGAAGTTGCTGATGCTATTTCCTTTTCGAAGTACCCACCGAACGGAATCCGCGGCGTCGCCGGAACGACAAGAGCGTCACGCTTCGGTCACTGGGGAAAATCAAAAAAAGCATTGGAAAATGAGATTGCAATCATTGTCCAAATTGAAACAACCGAAGCAGTTGAGAACGTAGAAAAAATCCTAGCGACGCCGGGCTTAAGCGGCATATTTATCGGGCCCGCAGACCTTAGCGCTGCGTTAGGACATATGGACAATCCAAATCATCCGGACGTTTTATCAACGATCGAAACGGTTTTGGACGCTGCTCAAAAAGCCGAAATGCCTATTGGAATTTTCGCCACTAGCGTTGAGGCCGCCCAAAAATGGGTCGAAAAAGGTTTCGCCTTTGTCTCGATTGGTCAGGACTCTTCAATGCTTTTATCAGAGACAAAAGCGCGTACGTCTGAATTTCGTAAGCGATGCTGTCCTCAATAGTTTTCACAGCAATCAAATAAAACAGGACCGTCTGATACACGGCACGCGATTAGAACAAAAAACCGTCGGGCGATCAACACGAACACTTAAGCACATGAACAGGAAGACATTATGAACAAGCTCACGAACGATCCTATGCGTCCGTTTCCCCCGGAAGAATTTGCAACGCGTGTCGAACGTGTTCGCAAGGCTATGTCAAAAAAGGGAATTGATGTACTCATCATCAGTGATGCCAATAATATGTATTGGACGACAGGATATAGCGAAACGGCGGCTTACCAAAAAACATTTATCGTCATCGCACAGGACGATCCTAAACCACATTGGATTGGTCGGGAGTTCACTTGCGCCCCAACCGCCGAACTCACCACCTATCTCGAACAAGATCAAATGACGACGTTTGGTGAAAAGTTTGCAACTCATACGATCGGCTTGCTCGAATCCAAAGTAGACGAACAAGAAACCGCACCGGACGCAATGGGCGTCGTGGCGGATTATGTGAAATCCCGCGGATGGGGCAACAAACGCGTTGGTATCGAAGAAGCCTCTCGCCAATTGCCGTATCGATATGGATGTAGTCTCCGCGCCGGTCTACCCGATGCAACATTTGTCGATGCGACATTTATCATCGAGGAACTGCGGGTGGTAAAATCTGACCTTGAAGTTCAAGTCTTGCGCCAAAGTGCGGCAATCTCAAATACATCCATGCGATCAACGATTGAAATGATAGAACCCGGCGTTCGAGAATGCGAAGTAGCCGCCGAAGTATTTCGTTCCAACGTGGCGGGGACTGTCGATTATGGTGGTTTCTATCCAGAAGGCGTTGTCATGAATGTCGGACGACGCAATCCAGCGATGCACAGCAATTGGACAGATCAACCGATTCCAGAAGGTGAACTTATCACCATCGAGATGGGCTCATCACGATACGGATATAATGTGGGTCACTGCCGTGCCGCTGCGATTGGTGGTGTGGATCAGGTATATTTAGACTTGAGCGCCTGCGTGAACGACGCTTTTGCAGCGGTTTTCGAAGCCGCTGTTGCAGGTAACACGTCCCACAACGTTGCGACGAAGTTTACAGAAACGCTCCATAAAGGCGGTTTTAAAGCGCGTGACTGGATCGCTTATTCCATGGGCGTCGGACTGCCTGGTCAAAATTGGGCCGACCCCGCCGATATTCGTCTCGGCAATGAACAAGTCCTTGTGCCTAATATGATGTTCCATATCGTCCCTGGTTTCTGGATCGACGGTCTCGGCTGGACACTTTTAGCCAGCGACAGTTTCCTCATTAAAGAAACCGGTGGACCGGAACTGATGTCCGACGTGGAAAGAAAAATTTATATCCGTTAATGCAATTCTCGCTTAAGTGGATATCGACCCACGCATCAAGAAATACGGCCAATCAAAGACCTGGAGCGCCGGACGATCACATTAGATCAATACAAGGTCCACTCAGGTGCTCAAAAGTATAAATATAGAGCGTTGGATTGATTCAAGCTAAAACTCCGATGCTGTAGAGCGCTTCGCGGATAAGTGTATGCGGTTGATGGTTCCCGGCCATCAACTCCGCAATAGGCCGAACAATTGTTCGACCGACAAAACAGAGACTTAGAGCCGCGTTCAGATTCTATTGGAACGCGAACGGCTCTAAATCCGCTGCACAATCCCATTTGAAAGGCAGCAGTTTTCTAAAGAAACATCAGACGGGCGGCGTATATTTGTATACCGCCGGTTACTTCAATCGCTTACTCACTCTTTTCGATTAAATCAGTCTGCGTCACAATCAATAATTTCAACCGTCACCACTTCAATTTGAATCGAGACGACGCTTTACGTGTCGTCCTCTTTTTTTGAGCACGCTGATGATCATTGAAGCGGCAATGTGAGCTTTGATGCAAAGCCGCCACCATGGTGAATTCGATTTGTCACAACGGTAAAATCGTCTTGCGTTGCTGTTTCAGGTGCAATGAACTTTTGTGGATTTCGCCCCAGATATGGGAAATATGTGCTTTGAACTTGCAGGAGAATCCGATGGCCTTTGGCAAACCGATGTAATCGGGGTTCTAACGCCATTTCATATACCTCAACAACGCCGGGAACGACAGGCATCGGCGTGCGGAGGTCTTTGCGAAGGCTTGCCCGTAGCGCGGCGCGGGTCACAGGCATGCGATATCCTGACATCACCGGATCGAAATTATTCGGATATACGTCCACTAACTGAACGATCCAGTCAACATCAGTGCCGGTTGACTCCGCAAACATCGTGAATTTGGCTCTGCCATTTAACACAACATCGTTCTCAAGCGGTTCCGAGATCCAAATCATAACATCTGGTCGTCCTTGCACAAATCTTTGATCCTCAAGCAGAAATAATGACCGGGCTTTGCCATCCCCAGGAACCAAGTCATCTCCAGTGAAGAAATCAATGGGCCTCCGTGCGTTTGGAACGGGCTTCATTGGATCGGAAATATAAGAGTCCGCACCTTCATCAGCTGAGGCGACCTTGTTGAGGGTTTCATCTTCGCCAAGGTAATAGACCGCTTGACTACGTGCACTTGGGAAGCGCTTAAGATCGCGCCATCCACCGCCAACACCCGTCTCATAAATGCGCACTTGCGGCATATCACGCAACGAGCCTTTGCCTTTTAAATGCTTGCGCAAGAAGCGCGCTTCGTAATCTTTGTAGTGATCTGCGGTAGGCCCATCAAACGTCAGAGGGCCCAATCCACGACCGGGATCTGGTTGGTTCCACATACAGTGGTTCCAGGGACCAATGATCGCGCGTTGTTCACCTTTAGGGTCTTTTCGATCTGCAGCTTCAAATGTTGTAATAGGCCCCGGGAAATCTTCACCATCAAACCAGCCCATCACGTGTAATGCTGGAACATTTAGATCACCAGCATAGTTGGCTAAGACGCGTTTCGCCCAATAATCCGTAAGGCGATCAGTTTTTACGAGTTCTGACCAAATCGCACTAGGGTCATTAAATACTGCTGGTTGCAAGTCTTTTAGGGCGCCCGCGCGTAAGTGCCATTCATAAGCGTCGGCTATATCGAACCTGGCCTTAGCTTTCCAACGGGTCTCCATGCCAGGGATGAAAAATGGAGCTTGGGCGGCAAGCGGAATACCATTCCAGAAGAAGTCATCACCGCGAAAAAGGTCACCCATTGCAGCCTGAGGTATTATAGCTTTCACGGCAGGATGACCGGAAAGACCAGCCATGAACGCCGCATAGCCAGTATAGGAGCAGCCTGCAACGCCAACGGAACCGTTCGTTTTTCCGATATTATTCACGAGCCACTCAACTGAATCATAGGTGTCAGTGGTTTCATCAATCGCATTTTTATCCGTCTTTGAGATCGGTGGCGGGTTCAAAATAAAGCTTCCACCTGAACGCTCTGTACCCCGTATTTCTTGGAGAACAAAAATATACCCCTCTTGCGCTAATCGATTCAAACGAGCTGCATACATATCGAATCGTCCGCCCCCCGAACCGTAAGGAGTGCGCATCAAAAAAATCGGAAGTGCTTCGCTCATTGTGCGGGGTCGCATTATATCCGTATGTAGTTTTACACCGTCGCGCATTTCGATTTGAACTGCCTCAACGGAATAGTTCTTCTCCGAGTAGGCGCGTGGATCAGCGGCCCAAGCATTTACCAAAAGGGTTAGGAACAAAGTGCTTACGGAAATCCAACGCGCAATGTAACTGCGCAACAGTTTAAACCTGGGCATCGTTTAATTTTCACTTTTTAGTCTTAACAAGGAACACAGCTACTAAGTTGTAGCAGATCTCAGCGCGCGTCTTTATATTCATTGCGAAGAAATTAACCGCGAAAGATGTTTATTGCGATTTCTTAGAAGTATAAAGAAACAAATTGTCGAAAAGCAGTCGGGAGCAATGCATATAAAGAGAACAAAGATCGGCTGTGAAATCCATCTCAAATTGGTGATCGGTGACACCAACCGCGATGACCAGGACTAGAATTGGTTTAGAAAAAATCTTTGGGCGAACGCGCACCCATACTTTTGTATGGTTGAATACTTGACGCCAATGGCTTTTGTAGGCTCAACACCTCTTTTACACCGTTTACACGAGCTGCCGACACATGAGCACACCTATGACGCCCCCGACAATGAGATTTGACAATCGTGTTGTTGTTATAACAGGCGCTGGTGCAGGCCTGGGGCGAAGTTATGCTTTAGAATTTGCGCGGCGCGGCGCAAAGGTTGTCGTCAATGATCTAGGTGGATCGGCACAGGGTGATGGGGCCGATAAATCCGTCGCGCAAACTGTCGTTGACGAAATCATCGCAGAAGGGGGTGAAGCCATAGCGAATACAGACAACGTCATCGAAGGCGGTCGGATCATAGAAAACGCAATGGACACCTTCGGCAAAATTGACATTGTTATCAATAACGCCGGAATACTGCGGGACGTTAGTTTCCATAAAATGACAGAAGAAGACTGGAAGCTCATCTTCGATATACATGTCAATGGCGCTTTCGCTGTCACACATGCAGCATGGCCGATTATGCGCAAAGCCGGCTATGGTCGTATCATCAATACATCATCAGCAGCAGGAATTTATGGTAATTTTGGCCAAGTGAATTATGCCGCTGCCAAATTAGCTTTATATGGAATGGTGACCGCCCTATCGGAAGAAGGAAAAGGCAAAGGTATTTTTGTTAATGCAATTGCACCGGTTGCCGCCTCGCGATTAACAGAGAATTTGATCCCACCAGAAATTTTCAAAGCTCTCAAACCGGAGTTTGTTACACCTCTCGTTGTCATGTTGTGCCATGAAAACAGCGAGATAAATGGTGAACTTTTTGAGGTTGGCGGCGGCTGGATTTCAAAACTAAGATGGCAAGCCAGCGAGGGTGCTACATTCGAACCATCCGACAGTTTCACGGCGGAAACCCTCAAAGAAAAATGGCATGATGTAGAGGATTTTGATCATTCCTACAATCCTAGCAATATCATGGCCCCCCTGGAGAAGGTCATGAAGAATATCGGAACAAACCGTAGTTCACAAAAGCAAGACGACAAATAACGCGAGAGCGCTTAGCGGATAAGTGTGTACGGTTGGCATTAAGGAAATGCCCAAAAACAAAGACTTAAAGCGTCGTCCCGATCCCCATTGAAGTGTTGACGCTTTAGGTCAAATCGAGCAGATCGTACTTTGAAATAGCTTACGTAAGAATGCCTGCCTCTCTGGCGCGTGCGACGGCATGCGTACGCTGACGAACACCCAGCTTTTGATAGGAACGACTTAAGTGCCATTTCACTGTATTTTCACTAAGCGCCAATCGTTCTGCTATAGCACTATTTGTAAGACCGACCGCAACTAACTCTAATAATTCCCTCTCTCGGGGCGTGAGAGGTGACAAAGGTTGAAAAGGAACGATCGGAGTTTCGTCCGTGATTGGACGATCAATTTTTCCAAGCAGCAAACCAACTTTCTCGTGGGTAATGTCTGATCCTCGAATGAGCTTTTGAGAAAGGCCACGATCAATATTTTTAAGAATGTCCCGCACGACCGGATGCGTCGCCGTAAAAGCTCGGTTGGCCTTATTGTTTCCCGCCTTTTTGATCGCAAGTGATAGCGTTCGCCGCGCGAAGCGTTCTTCGCCGCCTAAATGCAGTATGACTGACTTAAGTGTTTCCAATTTGAGAGAACGCCAACCCAACTGCAACTTGGCGGCACGAAGTATTTCACCTTGCGTTTGTGCTAACGCAGATTGAAGATCGCGTTTTTGAATCTTAACGTAAAGTCGCGCAAGTGTGAGATCTGCCAACTCGCTTGCAATGAGCCGCTGCCCTTCTATTTCATCAGTCAACCCATCTTTATCGGCTTGATGAAGTATTTCATCCGCTAGTGTTATATCGCCTGAGAGGCTTGCATGGGTTGCACGCCTTGCCGCCACCAAAGCGCCTAACCTTGGGTCAGCTCTACAACGGGGATGAACTTCCAAGTCGTCGAGCAATATGTCCGCCCTCATATGGTCACGTTTTGCACGTTTGATCTCAGATAGTGTCACATGACCGATGGCAATCCAGTCAGGTGGTGACCATTCATTTATCATCGAAAGCGAGTCCTCAAGGATTGCTTCGGCCTCATCATCAGCACCGGTCTCAAAAAGAAGGGCACCATAGGTCGCTAGAAGCGAAGCACTTCTCACCGGATACGATGGAAGGCCCTCATGTTCTTTTTCAGCAAGGAGCATCGTTTCGTTAAGCGCTGCAGAAACCTCTCCCTTCAATGCTTTAATGGTTGCAGAAAAAAGTTGTGGATTGGGCCTGTTCCAATCCTCATCGGCTTCATCATCTTGAATATGGGTTTCGAGTATGTGGCGACGTGATTTTTCGAAGTCGCGCGTTTGCAGGAAATAATAAGCCAAAACAATAAGACCAGCTTGGCGTGGGACGCCGTTGTTAGATTTTGTCGCCTTTAATGTTTCTTGATGCGCCAAAGCAAAAGCTCGATGTTGTCCAGAAAAGGACTTAAAGGTGCTTTGCATCAAAACATATTCGGCATCGGTCTGCCCAATATCGCCATTCGCCATCTCATCCAAAATAGCTTTCGCGTCTTCCAAGTTAAATGTGTAAACCATTGCCCAAAAAACTGACTTGGTCAGGTTCGGTGAAGCTTTGCGCATTCCTCTTGGTAAGGACCGATACCAGTTCGCCAGCGTCCAAAGGCGCCCCTTACGAAGAAAATCGGCGGCATAATCAGCGATAAGCCGCTCGATCAGTGTTTTATCACGTGACAGAATTGCGAAGCGCACTGCTTCTTCCGGCATCTCAAACTGTTCGAACCAACGCGCAGCAATAGACCAAAGCCGTTTAAATTCTTCAGTACCTAAAATATTTTTTGCTTCGCGCGTGAGGGTTTGATGGAAGAGTGACGATAACTGGTACCAATCAGTCTCACCGTTAATATGCTCAAGAAATACACCACTATTTTGCAGGCGTTCGATCATCTTTTGCGGTGATCGATGTTGCGTAAGATGACCCGCTAAATCGCTAGTAAACCTGTCAACAACAACGAGCTTTAGAAGAAAAGACTTGTCACTTTCATTGAGCGAAGAAAAAGCGGTCTCTCGAAGAAGAGCGTGGAGTTTTGCATTCTTAATAAACCCAGCAGACTTTCTCAACTTATCATCGGCGAGCCACTGTGTCCCCAATGTAATGCCTAAGGGCCAACCATCAATCTGTTTAACAAGCTGATTTATTAGAGTAACGGGTATCTCGTCTTGGGTCGCTGAATTAAGATAGTCCCGTACGACATAATCATCTACTCTAAAGTCTTCCCGCGACATCCGAGTAGCAAGATTATAAACAAATAATGGTCCGAACGGCATGCGCGTTTCATTACGTGTCGATACAATTACCCTTACTGATGGTATAAGTCTTTGAACAAACCGAATGAAGAGTTGGTGCACTTCGGGATTAGAGATAACCTCATAACCATCATAGAGAAAGATAATTGGCCGGTCACAGAGTGCTGTAAGGTCACTTAATCGCTCCGCTGCGGAGCTCGTTGAAAAAGTATCATCGAGTTCTTTTTGAGCAGCGACGATGATGTTATCGCCAGCGGCGCCAAGACCAGCACGTAGCGCAGCGAGTGTCAGCTCATAAAAACGAACAACATCGTTGTCCGCGTGATCGAGCGAAATCCATGCGCAAGTGGTATTTGCTTCCTCAAGGCGTGTTTTCGCCTCAAGCAGGAGTGTGGTTTTCCCATATCCAGCGGGCGCCTCAAGTACAACCAGAGGGATATCCGATTCAAGGGTTTTCCTTAAAAGCTGAGGTCGCTCCGCTAATACTCGAGAAGATATATTGGGGCTTCTAATCTTAGACGAATTTAAGAAATGCTCCCGATCGCTCGGGTAACTGCTCATCAGCTAAATCCCTTTATTGGGGTGACCTCATTGCGCCGTCCTGATCACAGTAAGCGATTTGCACAGTACAAATGGATCAAACCCATACTTTAGTATGGTTCAATATGGGGAGGAGTGTCTAGCTCTAATGCTGATTTGTGTTGCCACTGTATAAGAGAAACTCTCATGGACTACGCTACCGCTAATTGGATGTCTGACGATCATCGCTTGTTTGTCGAAACCGTGCAGCAGTTCTTTAGAGAAGAGGTCGTGCCCCATAGGGAACGTTTTTCTGAGCAAGGATGCGTTGATCGAAAAGTCTGGGATAAAGCCGGTGAACTCGGCATCTTGGGTGCTGCAATACCTGAACAATACGGCGGTAGCGGATGCCCAAAATCATTCGATGCCGTTACAGCTCTTGAACAAGGGCTCTCGGGTGACTTTGATTGGGGGCACGGTCTGCAATCAATCGTTATTCACTATGTTATTGCTTTTGGTACAAAGGCGCAAAAAGAAGCATGGTTGCCTAAAATGGCGTCCGGAGAATATGTCTGTGCGATTGGTATGAGTGAACCCGGCGCAGGGTCCGATCTACAAGCTGTACGGACCTTTGCCGAAAAAACTGGTAATGGATATACTATAAATGGACAAAAAACATTTATCTCAAATGGTCAAACGGCTGACTTTATTCTACTCGTTGCACGGACAAAAAAAGAGCGTGCAAGCGATTCTATTTCACTATTCGGCATAGAGACAAAAGATCTAAACGGATTTGAACGCGGTCGTAACCTAGAAAAAATGGGGCTGGCAGGACAAGATACGTCCGAACTTTTTTTCAATGATGTGTATGTCGATGGAGAAGCCTTACTAGGGGAAACCGAAGGCCAGGGATTTTATCAGCTGATGCAACAATTGCCCTGGGAAAGGCTCTATATCGCGCTTCAGTCTATTGGCCAAATGGGTTACATGCTGAAACAAACAGTTGCGTACACCAAAGAGCGGAAAGCTTTCGGTAAACGAATATTTGACTTTCAAAATACTCGATTTGAGCTGGCTGCCGTTAAAGCAAAATATGAAATTTGTAAGACTTATGTGGATTCATGTATCGAGAAATTTGATGCGGGTAACCTTGATGCCGTATCGGCGTCCATCGCAAAGTATTTCATCAGCGATACACAGTTCGAAATCGCTGATGCCTGCCTTCAGCTTTTTGGTGGATACGGATATATGAAAGAATACCCGATATCCTATTGCTTTACAGCGGCACGCGTGCAGCGAATATATGGTGGAACGAACGAAATAATGAAGGAACTAATCGCTCGTTCACTCGACACGTAATTCATGATTTTAATAAACAACCGAACCTTGGCTTCTATTGATAGCATAATGGATTTAGGACATTTCCAATTCAAATGGCTAGAGCGCTTCGCCGATAAGTGTGATCGGTTATCGGCAAAAGAAGTGCGACAAAACAATTAGTTATAGAAATTTTACGGATCGTACCGAATGGAAATTGTTCTAGTACACAGAGACGATAGGCCGTATATTGCGTGAATGTCATACCGGTCCGAATCGCTACTTGTTGCCTTGGAAGAAAATAGAGCGGCGCTCACCCGCTTTCTAATGGGACGATTAGGCTGTGCCGAAACTGCGGAAGACATTCTGCAGTCTTTGTCTGAACGTCTTTTGGGAACACCAGCAACAACCGAGGTCCGTAACAAAAAAGCTTATTTGTTTAGAGCAGCGGCGAACGCAGCCAACTCCAG
Organism: Pseudomonadota bacterium; assembly: GCA_039025235.1. Classification (GTDB taxonomy): domain Bacteria; phylum Pseudomonadota; class Alphaproteobacteria; order Caulobacterales; family Parvularculaceae; genus MED-G105. The sequence goes on along the minus strand of JBCCOS010000016.1, from coordinate 55,086 downwards.
TACGCGCCTCGCCCAGACACGCGCTTTCAACGAGGCTGCCGCTGCAAACCAATTTGACCAGACGGACCAAATCGATCCCGAAAGAACGCTCGTCGGTCGGCAAATGCTTGCGACTGTTGAGGAGGCGATTGCTGAACTTCCGATACTAACTCAAAGAATTTTTATCGCGTTTAAAATTAAAGGGGAAACCCAGCAATCGATCGCACAGCGTTTCGGGGTTAGTTTGTCGACAGTAGAGAAGCGCTTGGCATCGGCTGTTATTCACTGTCAACAACGCATTGAAGCGCAAGAAGCCAAAGACGACGCGGGCGGCAATCGTCGCAAAAATAAGACCTAGTGACGAGAGGCTCGTGGGCACATGGACACTCCTCCGAATGACCAACCCTCTTCTGAGAGCCGTCAATTACTGGTGGATCAAGCCCTAAAACTTTTGATCGCCACGCGGGATTACCCTGCCGAACGACGTCGTCATGACCTTGCCGAATGGCGCGCACTATCCCAAGATCACGCCGCGGCAATGGACAAAGCGATGTCAACCTGGGGTGTCCTCAGTCAGGTATCTGATCGACCAATTAGCCTAACAGAGAAAATGCGACTAAATGCGGAAACCGCACTCGCCGGCGCGAGAGATTTTCCGGGTCGAACGGGGGTGCTAGCCTGCTTATTATTGTGCTGCGTTCTCGTGCCATTTGGTCTCCAGACCGTAACCAATCAATTTGACCGGCAAACAGTTTATGACCGATACGCGCTGGAAAATGAACCTAAGCTAGACCGTATTACCACTCAACGCGGAGAACAACGTAAAGTCGAATTTGTGGATGGAATCGAGGTTTGGTTAAATTGGAATACAGATATTCTTATAGCAGATCGTAAAGATGGTCTCCATGTAGACCTTAGGTTAGGTGATGTCCTATTTTTAATTCCTAAACGGATAAAAAAGCGAATTATTATACATGCTGGAGATGCTATCGTTCGACCGAAAGGAAGCGAATTTGCTGTTCATGCTCACAGTCCGCAAGATGGATTTTTTCAAGTTCGTCGTGGTTCCATCATTATAACCAGCACAACAACAGATGATCAGCAAAGCATCGGCGCAGCACAGCAGGCCTTTTTCCTTGAAGGCAAAGCACACGATATCGAAGCCGTTGACGTCGCTAGTATTGCAACTTGGAAAGATGGAAAACTTGTTTTTGATCAGTGGCCATTAAAATCCGTCCTCCATGCTCTGAGCCACTACACAGAACAAAAACTCACGGTCGGCGATATCACAGATAAACCACAAACAGTCACCGCGACTTATCCGATCGATGACGCTGACAGTGCATTAGTTCAGTTGGCAGCTGCTTATGATTTAGAGGTTCTCTCCCCTTCAGACAGCGAAATAATCATCCAATCAACGGATTAAATTTTCTTAGAGCCGTTTGCATTCAAGATGATTCAGAAAACGGCTCTAGAGTCTCGTTGGAGCCTGTTGCGAACCGCAAAACCGGTGATCCACTTTTGCTGCAACAGGCTCTAAGCAGCGGCGACTTATTCATCAACTGATGTTTAAACGGTGATACGCCGCAATCTAAGAAAAGATAGTGAGAGTAAAAGTGCTATTGATAACACTAACCACACGACGGCTCTAATTGGATGGCTTGCTTTTGGTTGCCAATCAAAACGCGGCAATTCTTCATACTGTTGTCGCGACATAATCTCTCCACGATCAATGATACCGCCGAGTTCAGCTTTTAATTTCTTGAGATAACGGCGCGCGGCATGACGGAATTCAGTTGATCGTACCGGATCGGTACCTGCGATACTGGCGAAAGCGTCCGCAGACAACATAGACGGCGATAACCATATTAAAGATTGCAACAGCCTTTGCTGACCAGCGAGCTGAACATCAAAACGGTCAGCAATGGGCAGAAGCGCCTGATCGACTTCACGAGAAACACTTAAGGTCTTGCGGATCGACGCCAGACGCCCTTCGAAGTCGTCTGAGACCGCTTCTGGATGATCATTTTCGTACGTTTTTGTCGAGTTCACTTGAACAGCACGTGCAGCAACAATTTGCTCAAGTCGCGACGGTGGTGGATAGCTGATCTGCGCGATTGCCGAAATGACGGCAGGCAAGATCAATGTAAATAGTGCCCATACAGATACCAAAACGAGCGCCGCGGTCTCCGAGCTAATTTTAAATGAATTTACAAAAAGGATGAATGACCACCAAAAAAGCGTTAGACCTAGTGCGGTAATGATCCACCAGCGCGCTGCACTTGGGCGCCCATCAATTTCGGGTCCTGTCGCGACCAGAACAGCAATCGAAGCCAATATAGGCAAGATTGCGACCACAAGACGTGGAGCACTACGTACAGCAAGTAAGCGAAACGGCGACCCAGCTTCGGTTAAAACAAGCCGCGCAAGCCCAGTTTCTCTATCATCTGTAAACAGATTATACCCAAATCCAATGAGAACTAACGGTAGAAGAACGATAACAACAAAACTCAAATCTAGCGTACCCCGCATAGCTAATTCAGGGTTATCGGTAGCCGTTCGATCAAAGAGTGTATCGGCTCTTGATCGCAATGACATGGCGGTTGAATGGGGCTCGAACGGCCCTCGACCGGCACTAAAGTCAGCCAACGGAGGTACGGATGATACAGCAGAAGAACGAACCCAATAGGGAGCCAGCACCGCCAAAGCTGGATCAGCATCATCTTTGAGAACCCCTACTACCCGCTCATGCGCTGCAGGATGACCCTCGCTCGCAGCGTTGCGCGCCTCAATCTGCTTTTCAAGAACAGACCGCCCCTGCCCCACTGCAAGGATACAAGCGCATGTCAAAAAGCCTAGTAATACCCATGTTATTCTTTCGCGGACGAGACGGCGCCATTCAAGCACAAGTAATTCTCGCATTAGACGATGCTCCGCACAAAGGATGTCGATGCAAAGCGAAACAAGACCAGCGCTCCAATCGACCACAAACCTAGAATTAACAGATCCAACCAAATCGTTCGCAGGGTATCTAAATGGCTCGGCGCATGAAAATGAAACGTGTCGCTCGCGCGCCATAAGCTTTCATCCGCGACGTAATCCCAGTCTTGCCCGACGGCGTTATCAACCATATCCTGATTGAGAGCACCAACAACATCACGTCGATGCACCTCAGCTTGACTTTGAAAGGCAAGCTGATGGTAGATATCCGTACCCGCCAACGCACTAGAAACATGCTGCAGCGCTGGCAGGGGCGATAGAAGAGACATCAATCTCATTAATACTCTTTGTCTCAAGTAAATTTCGGTCAGCTCGCCAAAGCTACGGTCAAAAACGACAGCATCAATACGTTCGCTCTCTATGAGTTGAAGACCAGCAAAACTAACCGGCAAGTCTTCAGTTGTTTCAACGCCATATTTCTCTAAGATCGTGCGTTCGAAGCTGTCATCCTCAAAAGGATTTGGCAGGTCCGATAGTTCATCGCTCATATCGCCCCAAAACACTTCGGGCGACGGGGTTGGTGCTACGAACTCCGCCAGTGCAACGCCGGCACGTGGCGTCAGTAAAATCGCAGCAGACCAAAGACCAATAAGTGCCATTGTTGCTTGCGATACGGTACGTGACAACGCCGATACAGCCGTACCGATAACAACGATAATGCCTAAAAAGACACCGTTCACAGCAATCCAAAGGCAAAGCCGTAAGGGATCAATCGCGCCCGCAAATAGGGCTGCTAAAATTCCAGACGCTAAGATCGGCAGGGCAATCACAGCAATGACTTTTATAAGTCCATTTAGTTTATTCCTTAGCAAAACACTACCATCCGCACCTGCAACGAGCAGTAAACGTAAGGTGCCGCGCTCCCTTTCTCGTGAGATGAGGCCGGCTGCAACAATGAAAAGTAAAAGGGGAACGATAGTCTGTAAAACCCAAGCAACGCTGAAATGACCAAGGTTTAGCACGGTTGGTTTATCATCGATCGGACGGGCACGAGCACCGTTTTGGTGGTGTGCCTCCATCCAAATAGCGGCACCAGCATAAGGTGTAAGACCAGGGTCGAGAACCGAGAGCGCCGTCTGCGGACGAAACGCCCAGGTGGCAAAATGAGCAACAGAATGAGGATTTCGATCGCCTTGGTTTTCCCATGTAACGCGATCTTGTTGTTCGCTTACCGTTCGCGTTACTTCATACGCCCTTACATTCGCAAACATCGTAACAATAGAACTCAGGGCAAGCCCTAATGTAAGCGCCCCCATAATCAGTAAGCGTTTGTCACGGATGAATTCTTGCCAGTCTTTGTCGGCAATCGAATTGAAAGAGCTCATACAGCACATTCCTTGATAGGCGTAACAGGTGGACTTAAAGGTTCCAAGAATTAATCTGTCTGCGCGTATTAAAGCACTTCCAGCTGAAATGGCTACCGGCGCACGCGCCCGTAAATGCGAAAAAAAGACCTAAAGCCGCTAATCGACTCCATTTGAAACGCAGCAGCTTTAGTTAGTACTATCGACCCTAAACATAACTTCAATACGCATTTTACGCGATAGCAATTTTCTAATCGAAAACGAAGCGCGAAGGCATGGTGCCTTCACCACATCCTCGCCAATTCAGAGGTGACATTATCAGCGTGCTATGCTCGCTACAGCCCTAATATGCGCATCAAAACCCGGGAACATCCCCACGGCAATCTTTTTTACTCGATCAGGGGCCCCATCAAGGGTACCAGCCGAGAGTGGCGGTTCGGGTGCGTATTCTGCAAATAACTGGATCGATTGAGCAAATTCTTTACCGCGCAATTCCTCCAACATCGTTAGTCCAAAATCCAATCCAGAGGTGACGCCAGCACCGGTAATTCGGTTTCTATCATGAACGACTCGCTCATTGATGGCTTTAGCGCCAAAGGCGTCGAGTGAATTGAGGGCGAGCCAGTGCGAGGTCGCTTTATATCCATCAAGGAGGCCCGCCTGCCCGAGAAGAAGCGAGCCAGTACAAACTGACGTTACATAACGAGCACGCTTCCCACGCGAGGCAAGGAAATCAACGGTTTCTTTGTCCTCCATTGCATTCAGCGTTCCACTGATCCCACCGGGGGCGAATAGAATGTCCGGTGTATCGGTTGCTTCCGTAAACGTGATATCGGGTAAGATCGTGATCCCCGTATCGGAACGTATTGGATCTTTCGTCTTTGCAGCAATTAATACACTGGCCCCTGTGAGGCAGGCAAACATGTATTGTGGTCCGATTAGATCGAGAATCGTCATGCCTGGGTAAGCAAGCATGACGACCTTCTCGCTGCCGACCCAATCTTCAGGCCAGACAGACATATCATGGAGTACAGCATCGATATCTGCACGCGGTGAGCCAGACGGTAGTTCCATCTGTGCGTTTGCCCGTCGCGGCAGGATCCCAAGCGATGAGAGTGCCGCGATCGCTGCAAAAGTTCTTCGATCAAGCTTCATGGCAATACCTCAAAATTCAGCTGATAGCGTTACGAAAGCAGAGCGCGGTGCCCCAGGACGAACAACAGCTTGGGCGAAATACTGATAAGGCACGAAGTACTCTTCGTCAGCAATGTTCTGAACTGTGACGCCTATACGATAGCGATCAAATGCATACGATACCTGGGCGTCGAACACTGCGTACCCATCACTGTCAAAACTGTTCGGAAGGGTGATCTCCGCTTCGGATGCCCAAGTGACGCCGGCGCCGACACCCAAACCGTCAAGCGCTCCAACAAAGCGATAGCGCGCAGCAAGGCGGCCAGTATACTCAGCAACACGAGGAATACCCGTTCCTGCAGGAATAACTGTATCCTCTGTTACTTCTGAATCAGTATACGCAGCATTCATCAAAACCGAGAGTTGCGATGTTGGCTCAAAGACCAGGTCAATCTCCGCACCGACAGCACGCTGCTCACCAGTTTGAATTGACGTAACAAAGGTTGTCGGATCAGGCGTTGGTACATTTTCACGGGTAATTTGAAAACCGGCAAGAGTACCTGATAAACCGAACTGGTCTAAGCTAAACTTAAAGCCTCCTTCAACCGATCGAGACGTTTCCAGATCTGGTGGCGACCCATCTGGGCTAGAGAAGAATAGAGATAAACGCGATCCAGTAGACCAACCAGCAAAGGCCGAGAGGCCGTCGACAACTTTAAATGTTGCTCCGATGCGTGGGTCAAACCGGGTGGTCGTTTCATCTGTTCCCTGACCACCAACAAGTTCGACGAGTTCGTACCGACTGGCGCGTCCGCCGACCATCACGTTAAAACGCTCGCCAATCCTGATATGATCCTGAATATAACCTGCAAAAGTCTTATAATCATTTTCCAGAAAAGTGGTGAGAGGCGGTGTCTCACCAAAAGAAAGCCTCGGGGTCTGCGTTAGGAAATCATAAGGCCCCAGAACATTGACAAAATCAAATCCAGTCGCTCCATTATAATTCGTATCGTCATAAGTTAGTCCGACAAGTAGCGTATGATCCAAATTGCCCGTCTCGAATTTTGCGGTGACACTTGCGTCTGCCGTCCATTCTACCGTGTTCACGGGCAGCGTTGCGGCTATCTGCAGCGCGGATGTGTCCTGAATTGGAAAAGATGCAAAGAACGGCGTTGTTGAAAACTCATCAAAGGAATTCTCAAAACGACGCAGTTGAATGGTCGCTTCAATATTATCGCTAAACCGGTGCGTCACCGTTCCATGCACGGTGATATTTTCGATGACCGTGTCAGGAGCGTCTGGCGCGCCGGTGAATTGAAACGGGTCGACGCCTGGTACGTTTGCCAATTGAGCCGGGAGCCCCACATATTCTAGCTGCTCAATGCGGTTGTATCCAACCCTCAACAATACGTCGGTATTTTCCCCGACCGATGCCCCGAAAGACGGATTTAGCGTAATTCGTTCGATCTCTACTTCATCAATAAAGTCGTCAGAACGAAAATACTCCGCTGGCAAACGAAAGCCTGCATTCTCGCCAATTGGTATGTTAATATCAACGTTCGGCGCAGCCGTTCCGAAGCTTCCGGCCCGCACACCTATTCTGGCGAAAGCGTCCGCCTTCGGTGTTTTCGTGACAACATTGATGAGGCCACCAACGGGTGCCCCCGTTCCACCGCCGAACAATACTGACGTTGGCCCCTTGGCCACCTCAATACGTTCAATGCCGACAAGGCTCGCAGGGTCGATAACAGCGGTATCGCCATACCCTATCAATCCGTCCACATAGATTTCTGCTTCGAAACCTCGAACCACCGGATTGGCAAGGACGAGTTCTGACGGCTGTGCAGGGATAACCCCAGATACATTAATAAGCGCATCAGATAGAGTGTTGAGTTCCTGCTCGCGAAGCAGGGTTGGTGTTAAAACCTGGATGGATTGGGGAATCTCTGAAATTGGTATAGGCACGCGGGCAACAGCGGCTTCATCTGCGCCGTAGGGGCTTCGGCGTTCGCCTTCAACGATAATGGTATCACCGCGCCAGGTTTCAACGGGCGTAGCATCAGTTTCTGGAGGCATTTGGGCGTTTGCCACGGTGGACAAGGCACCGCTGGCCGCGCCGACCAGCAACGATAGTTTCAACATGGTTTTCATCTTTCAACTTACAAAAAAGGGAGCCAGCGATGCTTTAACAACATCGGTTGGTTTGGGATTAGGTAAGTCAAAGTAAAGGGGGAGCACGTCCCCCCAGTGGTGGGCCCGTGGCGCCAACTGAATGGCGCGAAACCAGTCGATCAATACGAAGCGTTTGGGACGCGTAGACCGCAAAGCCCTTGATCGATGGGGCGGGTAAGACAGCCGAAGCGCCAACCGTACAGAGTGGACAGTGCTCGCCAACGTCTTCCTGGTCATGGTGTTCGTTATCAGTGGCATCACGACTGTCAGTCGCCGCTAAGCCAACGCCTCTTTCATCCGTAGAAGCACAGACGAAGGAATAGACATCAAAAGGAAAGTCTGCACGAGCGACCGGGTTCACTGGTCCAAGGAGTTGAAGGACCAGTGCAATGGCAAGAACGGGATTTCCCCATCTGATCCAAACGTCACGGCGCATCCCACGCCATATACCACCATCACACGGAAAATCGAGTACCGTCGACAGATATCCGTCTGTAGCATGGCACATTGATTAGGATTCATGGGCCATGCTTGACGTTTTGATTGTGCGTATTGCCTTACACGTGGCCCATTAGCCATTAAGAAAGCCACTTGATCTGGAAATGCTGAAAGACATGTGACAACTGCAATGTATCCCATTCGAGAAATACGATACGAAATGTAAGCTAAGAGACCGGTAATGGAAGTCATTAGGCGGGTTCTGTACTTTCCTTCATATGCGTAAGATAAAGCTGTTCGAGTTCTTTTGCGCTCAAATCATCCGTAGCAACGATATCAACAAGTTTTCCCCGGCGCATAATACCAATACGATCCGCGACCTCTTTCGCTCGAAAAATATCATGCGTTGAAACCAGAAATGTTGTGCCTTCCTTCGCCGTTTCTGTCATGACCGTAACCAGATCATTCGAGGCAGCTGGATCCAACCCCGAAAGAGGCTCATCAAGTAGAATAGCCTCAGCTCCTTTCATTAGAGCGATCGCAAGGCCCAGCTTTTGACGCATACCTTTGGAGTAATCGCCCGCACGCGCATGCAACTGACCCAAGGGAAAACGCTGACGTTCGAGTATTGCATCACGTTTCTCGGTATCAACATGACGACCACCGAGCCGCGCGAAGAACTCAAGGTTCTCCGCCCCCGTTAAAGTCGGATAAACGCTTACAACTTCGGCCACATAGCCCAATTTCTTTCGCGCGGCATGCGGATCATCCGATACGTCTTGCCCGGATACCAAGGCTCTTCCGGCACTCGGGGACGTAAAACCAAGAAATAAGTTAAGCGTCGTTGTCTTACCCGCACCATTCGCGCCGAGCAGACATACATTTTCGCCGGCGCTCACAGTTAAGTTCAGACCATCAAGCGCCAAGACGTCGCCATACCGCTTTGTCAGCCCTTGTGCTTCCAAACGTGTTTGCTGTTTCACTAGAACTTTACCCTTGCAGAAACGCCAATTGTTCGGGGTCTCAATACAATATTTTCCCTGAGCCCCCTCGTATCAAAGCCAGTCGGTTGGAATGCGTCTGGAGCGAACAGACCGAGTTGCTGTAACGCAACGTCTTCATCCGCTAAATTACGGGCAAATAGAGAGACATCGACGCTTTTGTGACGTATTCCGACCCTCGCATCAAGGATGTTCTGAGCCGGTAAATCAATGCCAAAATCAGGGTCTGATCGTTGCCCAAAGTTTGGATCATCTCGGGAAGCGACGAATCGGTAATCTGCGGTCGCATAGGGGCGCCATGCACCAAAAATTGGCCGCGTTGCCTCATAGTTGACGCCAATATTTGCTGTCCATTCAGGAACATAGCCCAATGGCTCGCCGTCGACGGCGCCGGCCTCCGGTACGCTTTCGGTAAACCGGTCATTTGTATAGCCAATAGCCGTAAAAAACGTCAGCTCTGGCGAAACAGCGAGATTTGCTTCGAGCTCTACGCCTTCGATTCTCGCATCGCCAGCATTATCAACGAAGGAAATGACAGAGTTGTCACTGCATGTAAAAAGCACGGCGGTTTGAATATCACTCCAATCGACGCGGAATGCCGTGGCATTCAAGCTAAAGGATCCGTCAGGGCTTTGGAACTTTCCTCCTATCTCGTAGGACCACGCACTATCAGCATCAAACTGATCTGGCTGTTCAGGAAAATCTGTTCGATTGGGACACCCTCCCCTAAGGTTCTCTGGCGGATTGCCCCCACCGGTGCGAAACCCCTCGGCAGCGGACGTATATAATAGCAGGCCATCTCGCGGTTCATAGGAAATGATCGCACGCGGCGTAAGTTTTGTTTCTTCTGCGCGCAGAATGCTTGGGTTATTTAGGTCTCCAGGGTCATCAAATGCCGGGAATGCGGCCCCGCGCGAAAGAACTTGTTCATAATAAGTAAGACGCGCACCAGCTGTAACTTTTAACTTATCAGTTATCGCATATTCAGCATTCGCGAAGATCGCATGCTCATCTTCTCGAAATTCGTCGCGCCCATCAAAAGCTTCCGCGGTCACGATACCAAAGTTATCGAAAGTTGCTTGAGATGCTCCTTCGAAACTATAAACAATCGTGTCGGTTTGATCGAGCTGATTGAAATATAATCCGCCAACAAATTGAAGGCGCTGCGCACCTGTCGTCACCACGCGTAACTCTTGGGTGATTTGCTGAACCTCTGTGCCGAATTCAGAAAAGAAAGGATCAACACCATCAAAGCCTGAACCAAGGCCATAGGCAGCAACAAAGCCACCATTTGCGGCGATAGCATCATCGCGAGCACTTGCTGTGCGATCTTGATAGGAGGTCACACTGACAAGGGATAAGCCACCCAACATGTCCAAGGCGGCCTCTGCCTTGATAGTCCCTATGAAAAGCTCGTCATCGACGAATTCATAATCACGGCCATCAGCTTCGAATGCAGGATTGAACTCGAAGATCGTTGCCCGGTCGGAATTACCAAACGCATTCAGCGCAAAATCCCCTGCTCCGCCTGCTCGGTTGTTCTGAAAGAGTACCGACGGCGTGACCTCGAGCCAGTTGTTTGCCTGCCAACCAAGTGCGGCGCGTATTGTTGTCCGTTCCTGATCATTATAATCTCTAATTCGCGGAGCTGTCTCAGCTTCTTTTATAAAGTCTCGCCCCGTAATTAGAACCGCGTCTATAAAACCATCATTACGCATTTGCTCGCCCACGATGCGTAGTGCAAGCTTATCATCAATAATTGGCATATTTAATGAGGCCCGAACCGCATAGTTCGGATCACCTGCATCACGCGTATAAGACCCCTCCCCTTCAAGACTTCCGGAAAATGTTGTGTAATCTGGTCGCCGTGGTACCGCGCGGACTGCGCCGCCGATCGCACTGGAGCCAAAGAGCGTACCCTGCGGTCCGCGTAAGACCTCAACGCGTTCCAAATCGAAGAGATTAATATCAGGACTTGCAAAAAAGAAATTCGCACGCGTTGTAAGTGGCGTATCGTCAAAATAGAGAGCGGTGCCTGAGCCCTGCCTAAAGCCGAATTGACCGCCGGCATTGACCCCGCGAATTACAAATCGATTGAAACCAGGTTGGCTTGTCTCAATTGAGAGCCCTGCAACCCTCCCAAGAAAAGCTGTTGCATCCTGAGCCCCAATGAGCTCGATCTGGTCCCGCGTGATTGCTGCAACACTGCCCGCGACAGTGCTTAATGGTTGTTCACGCTTATTGGCGGTCACTACGATTTCGTCCCGCCTCAAAGTGCTATCAGCATCCTGCGCAACAGCTTTTACATTGAACGATGTTAGAGCTGTACTCGACACGATGAGTGTTTTTAACAAAAGACCCTGGTTCATTTTACTGTTCCCCTTTACTAAAATTGGTCTGTGATTGTCAGTTTTATGAATGCTCCGCGGCGGCGATCGATGATTTCTGAACCGATGAATTCACCCCCACGATCAGGAAAGAAAAATAGCCGCTCACGCGGAAACTCTTGGCCATCAATATTGCGCACCTCTAATTGGGACTTCACGCCGAAGAAGCGGGTCGTTTCGATAAAACCAGTCCAATTGCTTCCGCGAGAACTAAAGATCGCTTCGTCTACAAAGAAATTCTCGATGTTCGTGGGTGGCTCATAGCGAAAGCCCCATGCAAACCGGAGCCTTGGCAAGTCCTGTCTGAAGTCGATATCAATGAGTGGATTTTCAAAGTCGGTAACGTTGCGTATTTGACCGGTTATTGGATCATCAAAAGACGTATTGATAAAGGCAATATCAGCCTCTAAAAGGCCACCGGGAATGATAAAACGAAGCGGAAGACTAAGATCTGCATTTAGACCGGCGGCTTGTGCCGATCCTAAGTTCGCAACACCAAACGCACCGGATGGTAAAATGGTCTGCTCAAGGACGTCTTCACGCCATTCCTGAAAGACCTCAAGATTGAGCGCAGCGCCAGAAGCAACACGGAAGTCAGCTGTCAGACTTGCACGCGTTGTTTGATCCGGACCAAGATTAGGATTGCCACCCAGTAATCGATCATCTTCGGCGTTAGCCGAAGCAGCAAAATCATTAAAATCAAGTTGCCCTACCGTACGCCGCACTGTTGCACGAATCTGAATTTCGTCAGTTAGCTGACTGGTTATCGCAAGCGAGGGTTTTAAGAAGGTAAAGCGGCTTTCCCCTTGAGCGTCACCGCTTACAGTGATTTGTGACGTCTCCACGGCAAGCCCGACTTCTGCCGTCCAACGCGGTGTTACAGCCCAGGCGAGATTAGCAAAGGCCTCGCCGCGCAACTCCTCAACAACAATATCAGATGCTGGCAATAATGTCGGTTGAACACCAATTGCATCCTCTGTTTCAAGTGCAATTGTTGAGCTGAGCCTGTTATAAGCAATTTCTCCCCCGAACTCAGGCCGTAAATCGCCGTCAACCTGACCAAGCGTGACGCGCGACAATAACTCGATTGGAACCTGTTCGGACCGAAATCGGCTGATCGAGCGGGGGCCATCGACCGGCTCGGCAACAACGTCTTGCGCAGCTTGGACCGCATCGCGAAAGGAACTGAGCGCCAGAAGTTTAAACGACCACTTGTCGGAAAGTGTTCGCGTCCAATCGGCGCTCAATTCACCTTCCCAAAACTCAGAATCAAAACGGATATCCGTGCGGCGATCAGGCAGACCACTTGGGGGGCGACCGATAAAACCATCGCGTTCCGTTTCCTGATAGAATTTGCTATTACCGAAACGGCCGTTGAGCGTTAGCGTCCCCCCTTTAAAGGGGCGTTTCGCTTCAGTTGCGATGAATGCATCGCGTAAGGTCGACGGCAGAGCCTCCTCTTCAAACACCTGTAATCGACCATCGGCATCGATACTGAGACGATCAAAATCAGTAAAGACGAATTGTTCCCAGAATGCATTAATACGGGTCGTTGTCTTCCAGGCACCAATCGGCGCCGTTAGCGAGACTTCTCCACGCGGATAGATGAGCCCTTCAGCATTGCGCTCAAGTTCTGCCGACCAAGTGCCCGCCGCTGTCTGCAACGCTCGAACGACATTCGCTGTTAGGCTCTGCCCCGCCGTTTCACCAGCACGCTGCGCCCCGCGCGTAATCTCAATCCGTTCAACCGCATCAGCAGGTATCCGACGAAGAAACTCTTCCAAGCTTCCTGATTTAATGCTTGGTCTTTCCCCGTCGATCAGAACGTTTCCTGCGGCACTACCAAAGCCCCGTAGCGTCTCACCCGATGTAATATTAAACCCTGGAACACGCACCAACATGTCCAACGCAGTCTGGGGGAAAAACCGATCAAAGAAAGGTCGATCATAAATTTCCAGGCCATCATCTTTTATTAGTTGATCACCTCCCTCGTCGCGCGACAAACTTTGGGACAAGGCCGGATATTGTAATGCCATCGTCGCCATCAGACCGCATGCCAAAACATGCGCTTGCGACGTTCCATTCCCTCTTCCTCGTTTGGAATTTCTCAAAACCCATCCCCAGCATGCATCAAATTGGCGTGCATAGAGTAGTGGGTGCATGCAAGGCGCTCACATCCACTAATATCTTGAAGACGCCGCCCACCGCCAAAACCCGTAAAAATTTTACGGATTTTTTTCAGTTCAGCGGAATTCTTGACACTTTAAGGGAGTAATTATGGATAATCGCGTCACGACAGCTTTCGAAGTGAACAAAATAGCCAAACAATCAATGGAAATACTTGGTTGGGGTTAGCGCGAAATTTCTATCCCTTAGCAATAGAAAGACGGCAAACTCGTCAAGCCATTTCTAGAATACCTGACGGTATGGCGATACATTGCTGCGAGAGTTGCACGAAAAAACGTCGATTGCGCATAATTAAATCCAATGGCCCGTTCAAGGTCATTACCAGGTTGACACGCTGTAACACCCCATGGGCATACATCGAGAACGTATAGGACTCTATTTAAGCTCCTGTTGAAGAAGCTTTTCGCCAGCAACGGCAATCGTTACCGTACGATGGCTGAAAAATCACGCGTTGCTTTTGACGCATAAACCGAACAACACGCAATGCGCTAGTCCCAATTTTGAGTCACTCGACTATGGAAAACCATCTTACAAAACTCTTGCTTTTCGTTTGCTTGTTGATGGGCACAATCGAACCTGTTCACGCTAGAACAGAATTCGACCGAAAAGAGATTGAGACCTGGGCGGACGAATATTTCGAGACGGCCCTCTCGAACAAAAAAATCAATGGAGCTTCCGTCGGCCTTATACAAGATAATGACGTCTTATTTTTGAAAGCGTATGGCTGGCAAGATCAACAAAAACAAATCCCTCTAGACCCGGAACAAAGCCGTTTTCGGATGTGCTCCACCTCAAAAACGATGACGGCAACGGCATTAATGCAATTAGTCGAACGAGGTTTGATTGCGTCGCTTGATGACCCGGTCAACAAATACCTAAAACGCTATCAATTACCACCACCTTACGGCGACGACGTCACGTTCCGACAACTAATGACCCACAGCTCGGGCATGGCTGGTCACAACACACCTCAGGCTACAAATAAAGAAATCCGGGTACCAGTAGATGCAGAGTCAATTAAAAGGGTGTTTTTAGAAAACATCGAACGAAAGCCAGGCACGGTTGGCATCTATGCGAATCTCGGCGTGGCGGTAGAAGGATTGGCCATTGAGGATATCACTAATCAGACGTTTGCGGCGTATATCGATGAAAATATTTTCGAACCACTGGGCATGGATACGGCACTTATGCACCATTCATTGGAAAAGCCGCCAAATCTAGCGCAACCGTATGCGATCTATCCAGATGGTTCACTTCAAGACGTTAAGTTTTTTCCCAAACACCCACTGACAGCACCCTCTGGAGGGCTTATTACATCCACCAGAGATATGCTGAAATACGTAGCGCTGCATGCGGACGAAGACGCTAAGACATACCCAGACGTATTATCCGCAAACGGGCGCCGATCACTCCATGCTCGTCACTCTGGTCATCACGCATCAGACCCGGGCATGGGGCTCCACTTTTACCGTAACACCTTTGGAAACGAATTGATGGTCAGCCACGGATGTGGTTTGCCCGGAACAGTGAGTTTGATGGGTATTTTACCGGAAAGCAAAGCCGGCTTTGTTGTGACTATTTTGCGCGGGGATCTTTCTCCGACGATTGGTGACACTATTGCAAAGGTCTTCGGTAAAGGACGCCTCATTAAAAACGATAAAGGGCCCAAAGGGGAAAGCGCAAACCTCTACGCTCTCCCTAAGGCAATACTTGGGGAGGAAGTCCTCCCCAAAGTTGATGCTGATGAAAGTGTTGCTGGCATGGCAAACAATGATCGGGATCTGCCCGGGACGTATTGGACTGAGCGCCGATCTCTTCGTTCATATTCGACCATCATGGAGACTAGCACAACAGACGTTAAGCTGGGCGATAAAGAAGGCGAGCTCATTATTGATGGGAAAACTTTCTTTAAACGTGCACCAGGGGTTTACGATGCCAAGCAAAATAGTAACGAGCGTTTTTACGAGCAAAGCCGTGCGATTTTTCGGCAATTACAACCCAATGGTGAGATCTTCCTTTACCAACATGTTAGCTTTGCGAAGCGAAAGAGCAATGGATTAAAAAACCCAAAGCTCGCAAATGCTGGATTGTATATCAGTTTTGGAGTAACGCTCTCTGCCTTACTCGCTCTGGCATGGGGTCAATACCAAAATCTCGAAAGCCGCATCAAATGGCTATCATTAGGTCTAGGCATCTGTGTCGTTATACTACCGATACTGATTTTCTTTGGATATGAGCGACAAGATGGTATTCTTGAGGTGGATTATTACAACGGCAACACAACAAGAGTTGTAACGGCCGTATTATTGATGAATGTCTATTTTCTGCTTGGATTAGCCGTTGTTGCTAGTTCTATTGTCGCTTGGGCCCGCGGCCTTTATGGAGGCGGGAAAAGAGCAGTACTGATAAAAATGCATTTAAGCCTACTGGCTCTTGGCGCGATCGCCGCCTGGCCAGCAATGTTTTTATTCAATCTAATTGGACTCCAACACTAAAGCCTTTGCAAGCCAAGTGTGTGCGGTTAGCGTGAAGGAAATGCGTAAAATCAACAACTTAAAGCGCCCTTCCGATTCCAATTGAAACGGAGGCGCTTTAAGGCCTTTACTTTCAATATTTTATCGCTGAACGGCTTTAGGCCTTTGATTATTCCGATTTCCTGACCCATGGACCAGTAGCCAACTGGTCGGAAAATATTCTATGTACGGAATGTTTCAGGTAATAGTGCTGAAGGGAAATCCTGATAACAAACCGGACGTAAGAACCGCTCAATCGCAATAGTACCAACAGACGACGTCCGAACGTCCGATGTTGCGGGATAAGGACCGCCATGCACCATCGCTGGTGAGACCTCAACACCCGTTGGCCATCCATTCACAATCAAACGACCAACCTTTCTTTCCAAAACTGGCCTTAAAGCGCTTGCGAAAGAAATATCATCCTCATCTTGTTCTTGGAGGTGGAGGCTTGCTGTCAATTGACCCTCTATCGCTTTCATAATTGCCGCGACCTCTTCTTCGTCTTTACACCGAACGATCACAGCAGCTGGACCAAAAACTTCATCTTGTAGGGTTCGATCATTGATAAATGCATGAGCCGTCGTTTCAAAAAGAACGCCACTCGCACCTTTTGAGTCCGTAGAATCATTGTCCGAAGAAACCTCCGAAACTGCTGCGTTATTCCTCAAAGCCGAAACACATCTCTCAAAGTTTAATTTAATTTCCTGCGTTAGCATAGGCACGGGCGTTACTTGAGACAATGCGGATATTGCAGAAGCCTTGAACCGATCGAAGTCATTTCCTTCAATCGCGATGATGAGCCCTGGATTTGTACAAAATTGACCGACGCCGAGTGTCAGGGACCCGACAAATGCTTCAGCCAATGATTCAGCACGTTGCGCCAAGGCACCCGGCGCGAAGATCACAGGGTTGATACTGCTCATCTCAGCATAGACAGGTATTGGCTCCAGCCGTTGCGCCGCAAGATCAATGATTGCTTTTCCACCACGCCTTGAGCCCGTAAAGCCAACCGCTTTAATATAGTCATTACGGACTAATGCTTGACCGGTTTCGATTCCCCCGTGCACCAATGAAAATATGCCTGCGGGTAATTTAAACTGCTCAATAACATTCAAAATCGCCTTTGCCACATATTCACTTACCCCAGGGTGTGCCGGGTGCCCTTTCACAACAACCGGACATCCCGCCGCGAGTGCCGACGCGGTATCGCCACCCGCGACAGAGAATGCCAGCGGAAAATTTGAGGCGCCAAAGATAGCAACTGGCCCAATCCCAACGCGACGAAAATCTAATTTTGGCTGCGGTATCGGCGCTCGGTTTGGGTCACTTGCAATCGTACGTTTATCGTGAACATCGTCCGTCCTCAGCTGATTAGCGAACATTTTCAGTTGACCAACCGTTCGACCACGCTCGCCCTCAAGCCGAGGGCGTGGTAATGCCGTTTCCTTCTGGGCACGATCTATAATGTCGTCACCGGTATCGGCAATCGTATCGGCAATTGCATCAATAAAAGTTGCCCGCGCCTGAGCGGGCATATCCTTGAATTCATCAAAAGCTGCATCGGCCTTGCAACAAGCCTCAGCAACATCGGCATCGGATGCGATCGCAAATGGCGGCTCAAGAAATTCACCAGTTGTTGCATCTTTTGCGTTAAATTGTTCAGCCGATGAGACGCGTTCCCCAGCAATAAAGTTTTTACCAGTAAGGGTCATAGAAACTACTTTCTTAATCGTGAAGCTCTTTTTAGTGCCGGAACAGCGCGTTCAATAGTTTTAAGTTCTTGCCGTAACTCCTGCGCTGTCTGTTTTATATGCAACCGCATTAATCTTCGGACAGTAGAACCATCGCCAGCACACCAAGCATCAAGCATTTCATAGTGCTCGTCTTGTGCTCGACCTGGACGGCCAGGCGGCTCGAGGTGCTTTCGGACATATCTTTCAGCAATCACGTGGAGACGCGCTGTTAAATTCAGCGTCAGATCGCGCCCTGCCGGTTTGACCAGCGCAAGATGAAAATTTCGATGGAGAAGGCCAACGGTGCTTTCTCCGCGCTGACTGGCGCGCGCTAGATTTGAGAGAATCATTTTGACGTCTTTGCGATCACTTTGTGTAGCCCCCTTAGCCCCCCTTGCCGCGGCATCCGGTTCTATTTGCAACCGCAGCGCAAAGACCTCCTCGGCCTCTGCGGTGGTCATTGACGTCGCCACAAAACCACGGTTCGGTATGGAATGAACAATTCCATCCTGTTCAAGCCGGGATAACGCCTCGCGTATTGGTATTTTGCTCACATTAAGCTTAGCGGCTAAAACATCTTGCTTAATCGCAATTCCAGGAGCAATTTCGCCCAAGATGATTTGTTCACGTACGACGTCGGCTAAACGGTCCGCTAGCGTTCGCACTTGAAAATTCGTTGGTACGATCAACGCATCTTCCGTTGGTGATTTATCAGCAGTTTTATTTTTCTTTGTCTTTCTTTTATTCATACCACTTGAAACCCAGACCAGTAAGGATCTTTATCGTCGACGATTATTGTGTTGTAGCCCGTTAGATAGGCCGTTCCTTCGATACTTGGCACAATAGCGTCGAAATCACCAACACGCGTATTCTCTTCGACACGCCCGGAAAAGCAACTCTTAATGAAACTCTCGTGCCGAAATGAATCGCCTTTCTTCAATCGACCGTGCGCACAAAGCTGTGCCATGCGTGCAGACGTACCTGTGCCGCATGGGCTTCGATCAATTGCTTTATCACCATAGAAAACGGCATTTCGACCGTCGGCGTTGGAACTAAAATCATGATCCACCCAAAGGATATGGGAAACGCCGCGGATCGATGGGTCTTTTGGGTGAACAGGCTCGATCACCTGCCTAACAATGTTTCTAATCATGGGACTTAACCTCAATATGCCGTCAACACCGAGATTATCTACTCCGCTGTAGCAACCCTGAGGTTCAATGATTGCATAAAAATTACCGCCATAGGCGACATCAATACTTAACTCACCAAGCTCTGGCACCGTCACTTTAATGTTTCGAGCGGCAAGATAACTTGGAATGTTTCTGAATTTTATCGATGTAACTTTGTCGCCATCTTTCTTGAAACTAATATCAATGAGACCTGCTGGCGTTTCCACAGATAATTGCCCCGGTTTGCGCGGTTGCACCAAGCCCGCTTCAAGCGAAAATGTCAAAAGGCCTATTAATCCGTGCCCACACATTGGTAGACATCCACTTGTCTCCATGAAGAGGATCGCACAATCAGCACCCTCAGAAAGCGGTGGATATAAGAAACCACCCGACATCATATCATGTCCACGTGGTTCAAAACAAAGCGATTGCCTGATCCAATCAAAACGCTCGACAAAATCCGCGCGACGAAACGACATTGTCTCGCCGCGTACCATTGGGGCACCGCCCGAAACCAGACGCACCGGATTGCCTGCCGTGTGACCGTCTAAACATTGAAACACATGGCGCATTTTTCGTCCTATGTATAACGAGCGACGATCTCGGTCGGTCGTGATGCAGCAGCGGCCTCAACCATTTGAACGACCTCTTGCCGCCTTTCGCCAGAAAGAACCATTCTTGGCATCCGTACCCGTTCGGACCCTCGTCCCATGATTTCCTCTGCTAATTTAATTGACTGCACAAGATCGTGAACAGCATCAAGGTGAAGAAGGGGCATAAACCAACGATAAATTTCTCGGGCACCTTCAAGATCACCAGCCTTCACGGCAGCGACGAGCGCGACCGATTCGTTCGGGAAAGCATTCGTTAGTCCAGACACCCACCCACGCGCGCCCAACAACAACCCTTCAAGCGCAACATCGTCTAAACCGGCAAATAAAATCAAGTCATCGCCAATCGCGTTAATGACATCGGTAAACCGCCGTGAGTCAGGAGCGCTTTCTTTTATGGCCACGATGTTTGGAACCTTGCTTAACTCTTTTAATACCTCCAACCCTATTGTTGTTCGGTAAGCTGATGGATTATTATAGAGCATGATCGGAAGACCGGTTGCTTCAGCAACGGTTTTGAAGTGTGCTGAAAGCTCTTCTTCTTTTGGCACATATACCATTGCTGGCAAAACCATTAGACCGCTTACGCCGGCTTCTTCGGCATCTTTGACAAACTTGACCGCACGCGCCGTCGTTAGCTCGGAAACCCCACATAGTACAGGACGCTTGTCTCCTACGGCTTCTCGTGCCGCGCGGATAACACTTAGTTTTTCTGATGGCTCAAGTGAATTATTTTCCCCAACCGTACCAAGAATAATCAGGCCATCAACACCATCATCAATAAGCTTCGCCTGCACCGATTGGGTTGCATCGAGATCAACGTCACCAGTCTCAGAAAACTGCGTTGTCGACGCGGGAAATACGCCGGACCAAGATGGGCTTAAATTTTCCATAATTCTCTCGCTCTCCAGGCTAGAGCCATTTCTTCAACCAAATCAGTTGCAAAAAATGCTCGATTTATTGATGTAGTTATTTTCTTTTTTGCGTATATCGTATACGATTTTGAACGTCTAGTATCGTTTTGAATTTTGTTTTCATGGTGAACTTCGGTGAAATCAACAAAGAGCGCCCTTGTCATCGGTGGCGGATTTATTGGCTGCACCATTGCACTGCGCTTGCAGCAGCGTGGATTGAATGTGCAGCTTTACACAGGGCAACCGCAAGATATGCCGCCATCCCTCGGCAATGCTGGACACATAGCCATTGAACAAATTGACCCTCTTGCGTCATGGTCATCGATGATATCAATTTACCAAAAGCACATTTTTAGAGGGGGACCGGTCGATTTTCCGTTGGGGTCTTTGCCCCATTGGATGCCCTTCGGAATGAGGCTATGCTGGGCAGCTCGGCCGTCGCAATTCAACCAATCCAAAAATATTCTCAGCAGCCTTTTATCGAAGGCCATGCCGGCTTGGAAAAGCTTGTTATGCGAACTCGGCGAAACGGGCCTATTAATTCAAGACGGACACTTTGTTGTCTCAGAATCCAATAAAGCGGCGCTTAGACATCAACAGCAAGCTCCGGTCCCAGATAACGCCCATGTCCGTGTTAGGGCAACGACATCGGATGATGAAAAACGCCTCACGTCCTTGCTCCAGGCAAATATCTGTCATGCACTATATTTCGAAAATACGGGGCACATAACAGACCTTCCCCAGGTGCGAGATTCAATAATCGAGAGGTTTCGAAATTCAGGTGGAACCGTCAAAGAAAAAGAAATTGCAAAAATCAGCAGGGTCGGAGACGGTGCTACCGCTTTAGATGAGAAAGGAAATAGAATTAATACGGACTATATCGTCGTAGCAGCGGGGGCGGGTTCAAAGAGCCTGATGCAATCAATGGGCTACAAGGTACCGCTAATTTGCGAGCGTGGTTACCATATCGAAGCGCCAGTAGATAATTGGCCCGAACAGACGCCGATTGTCGTTTTCGAAGAACGAGGTATCCTCTTTACACGGTTTAGACAGTGCCTCCGCGTGTCTGGATTGGTAGAATTTTCAAAACCGAATGCGTCACCAGACAAACGCAAATGGGACTTACTTCAACGACATTCGGATGAATTGGGTGTGAGCTTTAAGGAAAAGCCAAGAAGATGGTTTGGTGCACGCCCAACGCTACCAGATTATATGCCAGCCATTGGGCGCGCTAATGCTGTGAAAAACCTGTTTTACGCATTCGGCCACAACCATCTAGGGCTCACCTTGGCCCCCGTCACAGCGGACATGATCACGCAGCTCGTAGATGGCGACCCGGCGCCAAAACTTCCCAAACAAATCGCAATTGAGCGGTTTCGGTTTTAACCCCTGAGAACTGGGTAAAAGCTAAAGCGCCGCTTTGTCTGACACCAAACAGCTTCACACCTCTATGACGCCCCTCCAATTTCCCAATCAGATGCCAAACGCCGTGAAATAAAAATAAATAGACCTGCCGCGAAGACATATCCAACCGCGCTTACCATCAATGCGTATCGCAAGGCTTCATCGGCAAATTGAGCTTCTAATGCGTCCGATACCAAGCCGATCACAAGATTCCCGAGACCGATACCGATTAGATTGTTTACAAACAAAAAAACCGCTGAGGCCGTTGTGCGCATATTCGCAGGCACAAGATGCTGCAAGGCCGCGATGACTGGGCCAAGCCAAACAAGACTTAACGCTTGCAATCCTAAGAATGCTGGAAATGCCACGGCTAATGAGTTGGAGAGGATACCCACCAAGAAAAAGGGCACGGTCGCAATGAAGGCAAAACCGGGAACCAGCGCATAAGCGGCTTTTCTTTCTGGCCCATACTTATCGGCCAACAATCCACCTAACCAGATACCGAGAAGACCTCCGGCGAGCAAAATAGTTGCGTAAAAGTATGATGCATAAAGCACAGGAGACGGATCACTTGGAACGATAGCGGCTGGTAACCATGAAAAAAACTGCGGTAATTCGTGACCAAAGCTCCGCACGAAAAAAGAGGGAAGCCAAAATATCAATCCGTACCCCACCATAGACGCACATGCGGCGCCAAGCGATAATCCCCAAAAACTCGATTTTGATGCAAGCTTCCTAACAACGTCTGGAATTCTGGCCGGTGCAGTTGTGACAGCTTCGCGATCAAAAGCACCACGCTTTGGTTCTCGCATTGTCAACCGAAAGACCGGAGCGAGCAAAATTCCTGCGCCTCCAACAATGAAAAAGGCTTCCCGCCACCCAAGATAGCTTGTCAAAACACCACCTAATAAAATACCGAGCGCAGAGCCGATTGGTATCCCAAAGGAATAAATGCTGAGCGCGCGTGCGCGCTCGTGAGGCGGAAAATAGTCCGATATTAATGAATATGCTGGGGCAACGCCGCCCGCCTCTCCGACACCGACGCCCAACCTCGCCAAAAATAAATGCAGGAAACTCTGCGCGAAGCCACAAAGCGCGGTCATCGCACTCCACACGGCTAATGCCGCTGTCATGATCCATATCCGTGACGATCGATCGGCGAAAAGCGCAATTGGAATGCCTAAAAACGTGTAGAATAGTGCAAATGCTAATCCGCCCATCAAACTTAACTCAGTATCCGATAGAGCAAGCTCTCGTTTAATAGGAACCGCTAAGATCCCAACGATTTGCCGATCGATAAAGTTAAATGTGTAAACAACCACCAGGAGGAAAAGAGCATAGCCGCGATAAAGAGGACTGGGCGTGCTATTTGACGTTGCCGTTGAACGAGCAGAGGACCATCCATCACTTATTTCAACTGAATCTGGACTGTTTCGTATTTCTTGTTTCGACATATTTGTTGTGCAGACCCATTTGTGTTGTAGGTCTATTGAGGCAGAGCAGGCCGAGTTACAATAGATTCTCCTAAGGTTGATAGGCACCACCCGCCATCAGTATACCTTGCAAACGCTTTAGCGATTCAAGGATACTTATTGGCTGTGCTGGCTCACTGGCATCAAATGACGGAGTCTAAGTCGTCGCCGGTGCTTTCTAACTGCGATCAAAAAAAACCGATCCCCAACGAATGCCTCTAGAAATTCGCTTTGAGCCCACATAAACCTCACACTGCACAAAAACAGAACAGAACAGAACAGAAAAATTGTTGCCTCATAATGGGCGTGCATTTCAAATTTATTGCGCTGGAATCTTGGACACATCACACCTTATACGTGATGCATTCCACCTCAAGACCCGGCCATTTTGGTGAATATTTCCGCTGGCATTACGGCATATTTCAAATGAAATTTTGCTTTTCAAAAAAGACACACAGGCGAGCTTGTTAATCGGTCGCTCATTTTGTGCAACTCATTGGTTCAATGTGCCAGATTTGGTAATTCGAAACGAGAAAACAACCAAACCGAAAGTTGTTGGAACAATTACCCGGTTGATTCTGCGATACTGATCGAGTTGATTTTAACTATCGGATTTCATTAGGGTTTAGATATCTGGAAACAGGGGCAAGTCACGGGGTGTCATTAATTTCCACCGCTAGAGTAAGCGTATCTATTCCTTGGGCACTATTGTAAGTAAGACGCAAAGCATCAGTCGTGAGGGACGTCCGATCGACGCTGATCGTTGACGAAACTTTCACGTCTCATCAATGGCGCAAGGATGATAACCAGATACACTCAATCTCGCATAACGAGTGAGAACGGACGGTGATCATAGGCATTTGACGCAGCATCAAACGGCAGACACGACTTGTACAATAAACAGTATAAACAATGAACCAGCAGACATCTGATAGAAGTTTCAAACAAGACATCGAGCGTTTGAACGAAAGCCTACCAAGTGCTGAGACTGTCGATTTTGAAAGAGTTATCGGCGCGATTCGGGCCAATTTAGCTTTAATCATCATCACATTTTTGGTGGGCGTGATCCTTGCCTCTGTCTATTTGATCTTCGCGAAGGAAAAGTACGCGGCCTATTCGCAGGTCGTGATCAAATCTCCGTCGACAATTGCCGCAGAAGCTGCCAGTCAATTGCGCGCACAAGCGGTCGATGAAGCAATTGTGGAAACAGAAATCGCAGCGATTTCATCATCCCGCATTCTCTCAAAAGTCATCTCTGATCACCTCACAGAGGCCGATCCGGACTATAAAACAGTACAAAAGAAAGCGAACCTGGCCAACGATGGAACGTCCATTTCGTATCTGGTTCAGGCCTTTCGAAAAAAAATAGACATCGAACGCATTGGCGAATCCCAAGGTATCCAAATCCGTGTCTCTTCATCTAATCCTCAGGTCGCAGCGAAACTCGCAAATGCGCTCGCGGAAATATACGTCGCAGATGAGTTTGATCGTCGATTAGCTAGAAATGAGAAATCAAGATCGGTTTTATCCGCTCGTATTTCTAAGCTCGGTCAACAGATTATAAATGATGAACGAAGAGCCATCGAATATCGTCAAGCCAATGGCCTTACAAGCGAACGCGTCGAATCGGGAAGTCTGGCCGATAGTTCTCTCAAAGCAATGAGCGATGAGTTGACGACCGTTAGCACGGCTCTCGCCAAGGCTGAGCTCCGACTGAAAGAAATAGACGCACACAAAAAACGTGGCGGTCCCCTGCAAGCGACGCCAACAATGGACCAAGACGCCGAGATTATCTCTCTCTCGACAAAATTATCTGAAACGGAGCGCGATATCCGTCTACTGGAAAGCCAATTCGCAAGCAGCCTCTTAAAAACAGATACAGAATACCGCAGACTTGAGGTCCGACAACGCTCGATAATAAGAGCGCTTGAAAGCGCGGTGAATGCACGCCGCAATACCCTTGTCGCGCGCATCGAGGTTTTAAGTGGTCAAAAGCGCGACCTGCAATCGCGCATAAACGAAGGCTTAAAGGTTGAAGACCAACTTGATCGCTCAAACACTGTTCTTATGGAATTAGAGCGAGGTATTAAAAGTAAAAAGCAACAGTACGATGCTTTGGTCTTTTCTCTTAGCGCGTTATCGGCAAATGAAGGCGTTCAAAGTGCAGGTGCAGAGGTCGTCTCTCCTGCGCTCACCCCCATTATACCTTACGCACCAAATAAGAAACTAACCTTAGCGGCCGCTGGAATACTCTTTGGTTTAATCGGTACAGGAATTGCACTTTTTAGAGACTATCTTTCTGGTGCGCTACGCACTTCTGATGAATTAGCAATTGCAATTGATCGAAAGCCAATTGTTTTTTTACCGAAAGTCTCCCCAACGCTGTTTGGATCCCGATATCGATCACGTAGGCGACGACGCTCAAAAACTGCAACCGACACGCCACAAAGCAATAGCTTTCCGATCATCGACCGACTTCAATCCAAAATTATGATTCTTACGGGGTATTCAGATGACTTAAGCTCCCAGAGTGCTGAAATTTTTCGCAATAAAGTGAGTATTTTACTTTGGCGCGTGTTGAGACATGCAGGTAGTGAAAGCCGGGTCATTAGCCTCACGTCCAGTGTCCAAGGAGAGGGTAAATCGACTCTAGCGCCTTATTTGGCAGCAGGTGCGGCTGAACTCGGTAAGAAAGTTCTTATCATTGATGGTGATTTAAGAACCGCCCAACTATCGAAATCACTTCGAAAAATCAGCTCTAGAGTGAAAACACCCAACGGTCTGCACGTACTCTTGAAAAGTGACTGCCCCATCGACGATGCAATTATTAGTGCCGAGAAGTCCGGTTTGCCATTTGCATCACTCACAATGAAAATGACTGGAGATGAAGATCTTTGTCGAGAATTTATTGTAAGACTGCCAACACTCATCGAAGAGCTTCGAGCCAGATTTGATGTCATTATCTTTGACGCGCCGCCCATACTACCCGTCTTGGATGGCCGCGCGATCAGTTCAGAAAGCGACGTGGTCATCCTCGCGGTTCGTTGGAATTCAACGCGTGCTGAAGTTCTCAAGCAATGCTATAGCGAGATGCGAAGCAAATTTTCGGGCGGAGAAATCTTTCCAGTATATAGTATGGTGGACATGAGACGGTTGGCTGGTTTTGCCGGCGAGACTGGAAAACCCTACGCGCATGCGTACGAAAAAGTCGGTAGCTAACAAAGAAAAGTGGAAACCAACGCCCCGTCAGATCACCCTCGGCCAGCGTCCGACACGTCTAAAGATGCACCATTCCAGCTGATAAAGGGAATCCTCGCAAAGGGCGGCGCACTTTTAGGACTGCGTATTGCCGGCGTCTTTTTTTCACTCATCGCAACAATCGTCATAACGAGAACGCTAGAGCCAAAGGATTTTGGGCTTCTAGCCTTCGCCATGGCGTCCAGCAGCCTATGTTCACTATTTCTGTCACTAAACATAGAAGCGGGTTCTCCCGCTTTTGTCACACGAGCAATCGCACGGAACGAACGCTTGGCCGCAAATTCATTTATGTATTTCTCCTTGCTCCTTACTGGAACAATCTCAATTGTTTTCGCCGCTTTGTGTATTGTTGTTTTATCAACGGGAATTCTAGCGCGCGCCGATGCAATCGCCTCCTTTGAGCTCGGCTCCCCTTTTTGGGTTAGTACCATAATGGCCACCATAGCCCAGGCATTTTCACGTGTTCTAGGACGTTTTGGAGGTGCGTTGTTCCATCAAATCAAAGCCCAAGGTCCGCGTTCTTTTGTGCAGCCATTCTCATTCTTTGTTTTGGCTTTATTGTTTCATCAGTTTGCGCATAACGGACTGACGATAAGCTTATCGATGTTTGCTTTTGCCTTGAGCCACATCGCAGCGCTTTTGGTTCAGACCGTGCTCCTGCGCCTTCGATTGACGCCAATCGAGTTTGCCCCCCCGATAGAACGCAAAAAATGGTTCGCGACTGCCGTACGTCTTTCACCCGCTGTCTTGATCTACGAAAATGCAGCCCATTTTACGATATTTGCGGCGTCTTTCGCGATCGGCGCCACAGATATTGCGATACTTGCCGTATGCATCCGCATTGCCGCTTTATTGCGCTTTTCATTAACAGCCATAGAGACGACAACAATGCCCAAAGTGGCCCACGAAGCGTCGCATAACAATACAAAGAAAACCATTCAAATCATCGATATCGCAACCGCCTTGCGACTAAGCATCGTCACGCCTGCCGTGATTATTGGCGGACTTTTTTCATTAAGTATCTTAGGTGTTTTCAATCCCGAGTACCGTTCGGGATCGACAGCCCTTTTCATAGTCTTATTACAGAATATCATATTTGCTGTTTTTGGCCCTGGCCTATCTATGCTTGTTGCCCTCGACCGTGACCAATATAGCACACGCCCCCTTTTCTCAGGCGTTTTATTCGTCGGCGGTGGTTTCTATTTTGGTGGCATTTTCGGTGGTCTTTCTGGATGCGCGCTTGGCGGTCTGATAGGCTGGTTTTTATTAGAAGCGTGGCTATATTTGGTCGTAAAGCGAACGACACAATTTGATCCATCGCTTATCGGAATTGCGAAGCGCTTTACGAAAAAAAAACCGAACAAAGTTGACATAACTGTCTTTTTGTTTTTCGCCCTTCCAGTGGTTGGCTTCATGAATGATGGGCATGCAAAACCACCAACCCCAGAGGATTACGAACTTATACTGCGCGAAGACTTTGATACCTTAAAGTTTACAAGAGCAAGTGATCAAACCGGGGGACTATGGGCGCCGGTCTGGAAGTTCGGTCCTTACACATCTTATATTCATCCGAGTTCAATGGACGCGTTAACAGCCTTTCCAGGGATAACTGATAAGAGCGGAACGCCACTAACGCTAAACCCGTTTTCCGTTGACAATGGTATTCTAACGATAAAGGCGGGCGTTATCCCCATATCGGATAAAGCCCGCGCCTTGGCGCTTGTCCGCACCGGAGATCCTTCAGTTCAACCTTCCAAAGACGACCTACAGTATTTTACCGGTACACTGGCGCTCTATGACGCCTGGTCAAGTAAACATGGTTATTTCGAAATGCGTGCACGGCTGCCGCGCGGTCAGGGCTTCTGGCCCGCATTCTGGCTGACCGGTACCAAAGGCTGGCCGCCAGAAATTGATATTTTAGAAGCCGTTTATGATGAGAATAAACGGCGAAATGAAAACGTTGTCCATACGACGCTTCACTATAAGTCTCTTCGGAATGACGATAACGAGGCAACGCGTTCAAAGTTTAATGTCCATGAGCGCTTGGGTGCTAACATCTATAAAGATTTCCATACCTATGCCGCCGCGTGGTCAGCGAACGATGTCATTTTCTATTTTGATGGTATAGAGATATTTCGTGCGAATACGCCTCCTCGCCTCGAAGCACCAATGTATGCGATTTTAAATTTGCTCATTGGAGCAAGAAGACCCGATCCGTATTGGGCAATGGACGTTCGCAATCCCTCGATTTTTAGGGAGACAATGGAAGTCGATTACATCGAGATCTATATTAATGCTGTTGATGCCAGCACCGCTAGGATTAATCCCGATAGGAATGGCATTCTCAATGATACGAACGAAGACGATGTTATCTCATCTGGCGATCATGGCTCAAAAATCTTCGTTCACGGGGGTCTGGATCATATATTTCTCGGTGCTGGAGCAGATATCATTACCGTTCAAGACGTCGACGATGCCCATAAGATCATCTATGGATTCAATACCGACAATGGCGACCGGATTAATGCGCCACCGAGTTTTTTTGACAAACGCTCAGGCCTTACTGAACCAATTGTTCAAGTGGGCGATGATGTTTGGATTATGCGGGGGGCTACTGACAAACAGGCGCCGCAAACGATCATCTTGCGCGGAACCAACGCACACACCATCAGGATGAATGCTTTTCCCGAAGAGATGCCACAGTGAATGCACTCAGCAAGATTACGCCAATCTCATGGGGACGCACCAATTTGTTGTCAAACGCAGCTAGCCCTATCATCGTAATTACTAATACCGATGCGATAACCCCATTCATCGTTTGATTGTTTGCTGAATCTAAAAGTACTCTCTTCAACGACAAACCGAGGCCAGCCAACAAAGCAAGAAGACCAGGGATACCTGTTGCAACAAGCACTTCAATAAAGAGATTGTGGAAACCGTTGACACCATCGCCATTCTGCTTACGCCAAACTGATACGATCGCTGAATAATCTTCACTGCTCCAAAATGCCAAATAGCCGATTCCATCCAATGGTCGTTGCTTGGCGATATCCATACCATACTGCCAAAATGCCGTACGGCCTGTGAGCGACGCATCGCGCCCCAACATGTCAAGAACGACGTCCGTCGGGTTTATACCAACGATAACAAACGCGAAGGCAAGGGCGGCGATCGTCGTTACGATTGCCCAGGCAAAAACGATAGGCCAACGACCAATATTTCTGTATAGCCCAATTACTGTCGCGATAAGCGGTGACGCGACCATGCTCCCTAATGCCGACGCTGAGTGAGAAACGATCACCAAAACCGCTGAAATCATCGCAATCACAACAAAGCCGAGCCGGACGCGTGTACGCCTGTCGCCAGCAAATATTGAAAGCCACGCTATAATAAATAGCACTACCATCGCGTGACCAAGCAAATTTTTCTGCGGATAGGCACCGATAAACACATCATTTTTATCAAAGAATGGGGGCCATATTCCAAGAAAGTAGGTTACGCCGCACATTAGCAAACCGATCGTCAGTGCGACTGCCGTACACGTTACAATCCCGCGAAGATCCAGTAAAACACCGATAACGATACCGATCAACACGGTTATCACCATTTGAATTCCACCGCGCAAAGTCGTAGACGGATCAATCGACCACAAGGTGGAAACCATGGCTATCACAGGAAAAGCCAATAAAATAACAGAGCGCTTTATAGAGCTATAAACTTGTCTTCGTAGGTAAAATGCAAAAAATGCCGTACTTGCATAAATTAAGGCTAGTCCAAGCGAGGCAACGCCCGATTTAGTCAGCGTGTCCGCACTCCAGAACAAAGTGAATATGCAATGGGCGAATGCAGCGCCACCTATAAACCTTCTAGTGTCTTGCTTGATTGGGGACAGGGTCATTTTATTGACTACTCAACATTGTGCCTGAGGACAGTCATCAAAAAAACTGAAAAAAGATTCGTGACATATCCATTTCACAAATTTCTTATCTTTCGTGATTCGCTGTTGCCGGTTCGACCCGGGCGCCCAATATCCATTGCCTTATTTTGATGATGTGTGTTACTGCACCGATGCTTCCATAGTCTACACTTATTCTTTTGACAGAATAACGATGTCAGCGGGTATTTATCATGAACCGCGAAACAAATCCCGATTTTACGACCGTTCAGAGACTTCGTCGGTTTTTAAGGCGCATTTCGGTCAGTATCACCCCAAATGTGGGAAACAATATTTGCTTTATGCACGTGCCCAAATGTGGGGGTAATTCGATTATAACTGCACTCCATTCTGTCACGCCTATTCAAAAAGAAGTTGCCTGGATAACGCCGCGCGAGTCACGAATGGCGGTATCCATGTCAGCAGGACCCATCATTGATGAAGCACGTTTCCATGACGATAGCCCTAATGGTGCCCTTGTTTATGAATTTCGTAGGAATCTATTGCGGTACTACTTAACAAGAAATGCTTGCTGCATTTCCGGTCATTTTCTTTTTGACGCGCGCGCCTTTGAGGAATTCAACACAAGTTATTATTGGATTACTGTCCTGCGCTGCCCGATTGAAAGAATGATTTCGCATTTTCGAGAAGAAGTTCGATCAGGTTTTGTTGAAGATGATTTTGAAAAGTATCTCGACAGCGAAATGGCTTCGTTCCACGGTACAATCCTTACACGATACCTTTCTGGCGAGATCAAGCCTGTAGGCTCTTGTGTGAATTCCGCGACAGAGCGAGCGAAAAAGAACCTTTCAAAATTTTCATTGGTTGGGTTTACCGATCAATTGCGGGACTTTGAGCATCGGTTATCAATGCTTATTGGACGGCGTTTGTCGATCGAACACAAAAGGATAGCCACAACGCCTCCCCCAGAAATTTCATCGGGTCTGAAAAAGAAGCTTACAGCTTTTTGTGAGAGCGACCTTGAAGTATTTGACTATGCGAAATACCTCGATCGCTAAGAACACGTTTGCGTCGTGCACCTTCGGGAATGGGACGCGACTAATAAGTACACATGATTTAAAAGCGTATTACACCTAACGTCAGTATAACTCTTTTTGACCAAGCCCCAAGCAAGCTGCAAAAACACCATGATGGAGGGCACCGCGCACCCTCCAATAGGATGAACGTGTTTTGCCGTATGCAATGAGGCTGCAAATGCTGCAAAACATCCACTTCACAACTGATATCACCATAATCTCTATACGTTTTACATAACCCGTTTTGTTAACCCATATCAAACCTTGTGTGTAGCCAGAACGATATTTTCGATCACAAAGCCAACGCAAGGTTAAACGAGATTTCGGGACTGCTTCATAAGCCAATGCCCCCGGACAAGCGGCAATTTTCCCGCCCAAAGTAACCAACGTCGAGAAAAAAACAGTATCTTCACCACCCGTTTTTCCAAAAGCGGGATCAAAGCGAAGCTTGAAATTTTCAATTGTCGAGCGGCGCACACATGTGTTGGTGGTGTACCCCTGAACGATCCTTCCTTTTCGGTAAACGACGCGGGTGGAATGAAAATCGTTTGTGCGTAACCAATCATCCGTATCGTCAGGATAAATGGCTTTTACCGCACCGAGATAAACATCTGCACTTGTCTTTTCGACCTCAGAAGCAAACGCCAATAGCCAGTTTTCGGAGACAGTTTCATCGTCATCGATGAAGATCAACCATTGAGCGCGCGCTTCATCAAGACAAGCGTTTCTAGCAACCGATATGTTGTGTTTTGGCGCATGGACGTATGTGATTTGGAACCGTGCTGATTTTCGAAACTCTTCAACAATTGGCTTTGCTGAAGGATGATCGTCATTGTCAGCAATGATGACGCGGACGGAAAAGCTTTCAAGACCATCGAGTCTATTGAGCGATGCCAATAAGTCTTTCAGCGACGCACGCTTATAGGTGCAAATACAAATATCGAAATTTGGAAGGTGTTGAATACTCGATTCCATTTATCTTTGATCGACCTAAGCTTTCTGAGCCGATCCACGATTGGCACCTTGGATATGCATTAGCCCGCCACCTGAACCACAATCGTCATTATACTTGTTAGGTCCAATGAACAATTGAACACCACTGCCATCGTCAATCCATAAGCTTCGGTTTTTTGCCCGATAGGCCGTTCGCATCTCATCAACTTCCGTTGGTGTTATACAGTGGAAAAACTGATGTAGTGAATCGCCAATTGGTTCATCTAAAATATACCCGAGACGCTGACGCTTCAGCCAATGTGCCGCCTCAACGCCTGCTCGCGCAATATGTGGCGTATTAAAAGCCCCTCCCTCGTACAATCGATTGGGCAACAACCATTCGGAGTTTGCACCCGCTTCAAAATAATCGATACACCACACGAAATCGATCTCTTCATAGATTTTCTGTAAATCGTTCGGATATTGATATGGTCCGTAGAATGATAAATATGGATTTGCTGAAACAATTGTCTCGAAGTCTGGTATCACATCATGAGCTACTTTTCCGCGAATCACGACATTCACTAAACCATCCATATGCTTGGCAAGATGATCGAGCACGACTAGGCTTTTTCTACATCGAATGACACCAAACCAACCGATCTGCCATGGCTTGCCTGTTGATTGGCGCGCTGAACCCGCAGGGGCAATTTGATCTTTATTCGACTTTACTGCATTCGGCATCCTTTGAGGAAAAACGATGCGATTTTCAACAAGGCTAATTTTATCCGAATCGACGTTCTGATAGGTTTGAAAATATTCTGTGATAAAAGCAGGCGAGCTTGTAATAATTCTATCAACATTACGCATCAGCCGCTTTTCAGCAGTTCTCAGCACTTTGGCAGACAGGCTGCTACCGAGTAAGGCTTGGTGAATATCCAAGACCTCATAAACCCGATAAACATTAGATTTGCTCCATCGCAATGAACGCCAGAGCAGAGCCAAGCATTCAAGGTTCCTTGCAATGAGAATATCGGCGTCGGCAGCACACTTTTTGAGCACTGAACTCTTGAAAAGCGTGTTGCTCACCTTCCAGACTCGATGCGTCAACTTTCCGTCATATGTGGGGCCTAAATCGATTACTTTAGCAATATCAGGGTTTAATGGCACTGCTGGTGACCGACTAAAACCAGCAACAGTCACGTCGACACCAATATTGACAAGTGAGATCACGCGACGTTTAACCGCCGGATCGCCGATATCGTGAACGAAGTAGCTGGCCTTCACGATTGGTGTCTCCCCCTTTCTCAAATCACTTAATTAAGATTTCGACGTATTTTCAGTCGTTTGTATGGTTTATTGGCAGTGTAATTTATGTTTAACTTGGTTAACCAGTGCGTTATGGTAAACGATGTTTACGGAAAGAAAGAGACTAACGCGTGCAACGACAGTATACAAATGGTACCAAAATGGACCCTTCGTTCGTCGTCGTTGTACCCGCACTGAACGAAGAAAAACATATTGAAAGCGTTGTTCGGGACTTAATGGTCGGACTCGATGTGGAGCGCGGGGAAATATGGGTTTTAGATGGTGGAAGTTCCGACAAAACCCGAAGTGTGGTTTCAAGCATCGCTGAAAAAGAACCAAATGTTCGCCTCATAACCAATCCAGGTCGTACGCAGGCGCATGCGCTAAATCTCGCTGCAAAAATGGCGGCTGATCAAGGTGATATCGATATATTAATTCGCGCAGATGCGCATGCGGCTTACCCTCCTCAATTTGCTCATAAACTGGTCGATCGATTGATTTCTTGTGGTGCTTCCAGT
Organism: Pseudomonadota bacterium; assembly: GCA_039025235.1. Classification (GTDB taxonomy): domain Bacteria; phylum Pseudomonadota; class Alphaproteobacteria; order Caulobacterales; family Parvularculaceae; genus MED-G105. The sequence continues at coordinate 20,674 of JBCCOS010000016.1, read as the reverse complement.
GTTGTTGTGCCTATGCGTACCGTTGGCGATACGAAGATGTCGCGCGCTGGTTCTGACCTATTCAACAGTTGGCTCGGGAATGGGGCTTCTCCTCACCGCTCGTCATCACCTGGCGGTTTTGTTGACCATGGACATCACGCTGCATTTAAGCTCGACGTTTTCATGGAGCTTGGTGGCTACGACGTCGATTTCTTAGCGAATGAAGATGTTGAATTCGATCGGCGACTAATTCTGTCAGGCGCTAAGGTTTTCTTAGACCCCAATGTAAGAATTGATTATTTCCCCCGTGAGACTTTTTGGGGGACTTGGGCTCAGTTCTTCAGAAATGGACGGGGGCGTTTCTCTACTTTAGCAAAACACAGAATGCCGCCCAAAATCCGGCAATTAATCCCTGTGGGGGCCGCTTGCACTGTTTTAGGCGGCGCCCTGCTATCAATTGTCATACATCCGGTATTTCTTGCCTTTCCATCGCTTTATTTTCTACTCGTTTGCTTGATATCCACGAGCATCATTACCGAACATAGTGTTGACCGTTTTCTAAGGGTCTTTGGGCTCGCCATCATATCACACACCGCTTTCGGAATCGGATGGCTTACCGAAATGATTTCACGTGGTCTCGAATTTATTTTACCAGAAAGACAAACGGCACCCGGCACGCCTAGCGCTCGGAGCGGCTAGGTCTATCTTTGTCGGCAAAAATAATAAATAAGCGCATTTAAATTAGTTCTTATAAAGAATAATATTGCCGTTTCTAAGAGCTTTTCACGTTCCGATAGAATTGGAACATAGCTTTAAGTCATTGTTTTATCATGCTTCTGTTACAGCGTTTATGAATGGTAAACAGCGACCAAACGCACCTATCCGTGAAAATAGGCTATTCCGAAGAAAACGTAGCGACGTGAATATCTGACTTTAATTTTTGTACGTATTTTCATTCGCCTTATGCGAGTGCTGACCCGCCGTTTTGGGAAATATAGTTGTATTTCTCCTTGGGGATTTGCACGCAAACGCTCCCGAAAGTCTGTTTTTCATTGCATTGCAAAATGGTGTTTGATAATCGTTTTGGTGGGAGAATGGCATAGGGGACGACTGTTGGTATGAGTGACTTGATACGCAAAGAAGCGCTATATCCGCAGGTCCGCTCACCAGAAAACCCAATTGAACTCGACTCTGTGGCGTCACCTCCTCATCGGTCCGGTTCAATTGGGATTAACTTTGATCATGGGTACGGAGCCACTAAACGAAAGATAGACGTTGTCTTATCCGCAATTGCACTCGTTTTTTTCTTTCCGCTCATGGCTTTACTGGCAGTTTTGATAAAGCTCACATCACCCGGTCCAGCAGTCTTTTCACAGAGTAGGATTGGTTTTGGCGGTCGGCAATTCAAGTGTTACAAATTTCGAACCATGGTTAACGATGCTGACGAGCAACTCGCCAAGCTTCTCGCGACATGCCCTGCCGCCCAACAAGAGTGGAAAAAAGATCAAAAGCTTCGGAATGACCCTAGGATAACGAAAATCGGAATTTGGCTCCGAAAACTGAGTTTAGATGAACTGCCTCAACTTTTTAATATTCTTAAGGGTGACATGAGCATTGTCGGCCCGCGACCCATTATTGAGGACGAGTGCCAAAAATACGGCACTTATTTTCTTCACTACTGCTCAGTGAAGCCCGGCCTCACAGGCTTGTGGCAAGTCAGTGGAAGAAATAATCTCAGCTATGACAAGCGGGTTGAACTCGATGCTACATACGCCCGTGAACAGTCTTTAGCGCTGGATTGCAAAATAATCTGGATGACGCTTCCTGCCGTGCTTTTGTCACGCGGTAGCTATTAATCGACCTAATTTTTTTAAAAATGACTTCGGAATCCGTGTGGAACGTTTTGTCTTTTCATAGACCTTACTGACAAGTCCTTTCGATTGCCGCTTCCTTCCATCAAATCTACAAGAGAAGCCGCAACAAAAAAGTTAATGCATCCACCTGACCGGGTAAACACTTTTGCCCATCTATTCGGTAACAAGCCGTAATGCTTAGAATAATTGCTTTAAGTGAATTAATGAGGCTGCACCTCTTCAAATGAGGGACCAATTGGGGCGCAGGTCAGCTGCGGCGATTAATGCAATAATAGATAAGCACCGGTCGCTATCGCAAACCAGCAAATGGACGCCAAAAGTATAGCGATTGTAATTCGCATCGCCACCGGCACATCGTCAGATTTGTCATAATAACTAGGTTCAGAACGAGCAGTGTCTAATGACACCTCACTGTCTGTTTGGTCGCTTGATACTCCTACCGTGTTAAAAGCCATCTGCAATTTTCCGCTTTTCACCAACACAATTGAAACAAGGTCAATCAAGTTGGGACCGTGAAGATTTACGGCATTCCGTACAAGAACAAATTTTCAGGTAAATTTACGGCAAGAATAACTTCTAAAATATTAATTATTTCAGACAATTCTCAAATAAAGCGGAATAAATTGGTAAGAGTACAGTTGATAGTTCGTTAACCGCCATCACACATGTATAGAGATTAATTGAAGCAACGCGGTTTAATAGACATCGCGAAGATATCGCTTCTCTTTTTTCAGCTTATTTACGTAGTCCATTGCAGCATCGTCGGATAAACTACCTTCAGTTTTAATGATATCTGCAAGAGCAATATCGACGTCTTTTGCCATCCGAGTCGCATCACCGCAGACATAAAAATATCCGCCCTCCTCTAACCATTCAAATAGTGTACGCGCGTTTTCACGCATACGGGTCTGGACATAGATTTTTTCGTCCTGGTCTCGGGAAAAGGCGAGATCCAGCCGGGTCAGCAAACCCTTTCGGGACATATCACTGATTTCGTCGGCGTAAATAAAATCGCAGTCACGATGTTGATCACCAAAGAATAACCAGTTTCTGCCTTTAGCACCAATCTCACGTCGTTCTTCGAGGAAGGCACGAAACGGAGCCACACCCGTACCCGGACCAACCATAATCATCGGAGCATCACTGTCCTCAGGTATACGAAAAGATTTATTTGGTGACATAAAGATGGGTGTATCATCCCCCTCTGTGCACATATCTGAAAGGAATGTCGACGCCACGCCATTATGTCCACGTCCCTCAAACTTCCAGCGGACAGCCGCCACCGTTAGCTGGACTTCACCGTCATGCGCCTTAGGGCTTGAAGAAATAGAATAGGCACGGTGTTGGAGCGGCTTTAACCAACTGACAAATTGTGCCGGATCAATCGTGATATCAGCGTTTAGATTTAAAAGGTCGAGCGTATCTCGCCCCCATAGGAAAGCCTCTAAACTTTCTTTGTCACCCGTGCCCAGAACATGGGAGAGCTCGTCATGTTCTGCAATTTTCTCGACCTCGGTAATCACCTGCTTCGACGGTGTACGGATCTCTAACTTTTCTTTAAGGAGGACCCCAAGGGGTTCATCGTGACCTTTGATTTCCTGGTCCGCATTGGCTCTAAGACGCACAAGAATATCATTCACAAGATCAGTGCTATTTACTGGCATAACACCTAGCGCATCACCCGCCTCATAAGACATGCCGCTATCGCCAAGGTCAAATGAGAAGTGTCGAATTTCCTTAGCCGATGTGATGCCAGATAGAAGTCGGTTTTCAATGACTTTAGACGCATAAGGATTCTTCCGAGTCCATACCGACTTCCTGGGCTCAGTATCAATAAGCGCCGATGCTGCGGCACCCGGACCTTTTCCATCATTGGCGAGCGGAACCGTCGTAGAAAGCCACTCGGTTGCCACATCTTCAAAATCAACATCGCAATCGATCCGTGCCGCAAGGCGGGATGCACCGAGCTGTTCAAACCGCATATCAATGAGCTTACCGGCTTGGCAGAATTGATCATAGCTTGTATCGCCCAGCGCGAGCACGCCGTATCTCATACCTTCGAGGCGTGGCGCCGTTGTGGCAGAAACAGCATCCCAGAACATTTGCGCATTGTCCGGCATTTCCCCTTCGCCATAGGTGGATACAACGACAATTACATGCTTCATGGTGGTAAGAGCCGCCATGTCGATATCATTGAGTTCGCGCACACGCGGCGCCATCCCGTTGGCAGTCGCTAAAGATGCCGCCTCCTGCGCAACGGTTTCGGCGTTACCGGTCTGTGTTCCGAATAATATATCCAGTTGCGTCGCGGCCCCATCTCCCGCATCAACATCGGAATGATGCGCACCGCTCGCGGCCATACCCGCGAGGAAACCCGCGAGCCAAGCGCGCTGACTGTCGGAAAACGGCGCGTCGTCTGGAATAAAAGGAGCGGTCATAAATTACCCTAACGCTAGTCTATCCTGCGGCACGTCGCATTGCGAAATCCGCAAGGGCATTCTGCGCAAACAACTCTTCGAAACTCGGGATTCGACCAAGCGTCTCAGTGTTTTTCTGGGTTTGGAGGATAATCCAACCATAGGTACCCAGAATGTCTGATGACCGCACATTCCTAAGTGTAAGCGCTTGCTTAAAGTCTTCAATCCGTTTGTGAGCGACAAGCGCTGCAAGGTCAGAACTGTCATACCCTTCTATAGCCGCCCGCGCGTGTTTCGCAAGCGCCGCCATGAGCGCAAAATCTTCAGTGAGCACGAGGTTACGCGCGGCTTTTACTGTTTCAGGATGATCGACAGGTTTACCCGTTCGCTTCAAGGCAATTGACTGTGATGCTTCAAGAACGGTCCAACAACTGACTAGCCGATAAACCTCCTCACTATCCACATCCCCATACCCAGGAAATGCGCCTTGCTCGACTGGTTCACCCGTGCGCCATGCCTTTTTCAAATTATTGACTTGGCGCATAGAAAGCGCAGTCGAAAGCTCTTCAATAAGGTCCTTACGGGTCTTATTGGAAAGGATCTCATTGGCATCTTGGTACTGAAGCAAAGCTTTCGGCATGACCCATTTAATATGGGCCTGTTCAACCTCCCAATTGTCAAGAATACGCTTTGCACGGGCAGACCCCGTTGCTTCGACATGCCATTCCAGCATGGTCAGCACAGCATCACGGTGAACATTCGCATGGGGATCATCGTCGATAATCGACTGAACTAATACTGAGTCATGGCTTACCGCAGCGGATAGTCGGCCATCTGGGTCATACTGATACGCAAAGCCACCTGACATACCGTTGCCAAACCCTTTTGAAAATCCGCCAAGGTTGAGAACCGCGCCATTCGTCATGTACTCGCAACAAAAATCGCCGACGCCTTCAACAACGGCAGTAGCGCCAGAATTACGAACAGCAAACCGATCACCGGCCTCGCCAGCAATAAAAGTTCGGCCACCGGTCGCGCCAAATAGGGCAAAGTTACCAATGAGAACGTTTTGACCATACCCCGTGCCGCCCCCAATGGGAGATTTTACGATAATCTCGCCGCCACAGGCACCCTTGCCAACGCCATCATTACAAGTACCCGTATGCTCAAGCACCATTCCGTCGTTACAGAAGAGACCATAGCTTTGACCCGCAGACCCGTGAGTCTGCACACGGAAGGCCCCAGCCTGTAAATAACGGCGGCCACGATCGTCCTCGTAGATGTTGGCCCCCGACGGCACGGAGGTCAGTTCGTGATTAAGAATACGCTCTATATCGACGGCCAGCTCACCGCCAACGGACTTATTTGTATTCTTAAGTTCAATTGCTTCACCTGTTGTGAAGAATGGCTTGTTACCGTCTATGATCTCTTTACGGAACATTTCAACAAGGCTATCATCGACGGTATAATCGCGCTCAAGGTAAGTTGGATTATCGACTTTTATCTCGTCGACACGAATGAGCATATTACGAACATTCAACTGCCCAATTGATGCCGGGTGATCGAGTAAGTGCAACAGGTCTGCGCGTCCGCGCGCTTCGTCAAGGGATTGAAACCCTAGTGACGCAAGGATTTCACGAACTTCATGAGCCACATTCAAAAGATACTGCCCTAGCGCCCGCGGATCTCCGTCAAATAGCTCAGTATTTGTAGTAATTCCCGCTGGACACTTAACGTTACAGTTCTTTGCCATAACGCATTTCAGCATCATTAAGGCCGTCGTCCCGAACTCAAAGCTATCACCACCCAGTAATGACGCCTTAACGACATCAGAGCCTGTTTGCATGGCGCCGGAACAACGCAAGATGACTTTCTGCCTAATGCCATTTGCGCAAAGGGCTTGATGCACTTCGGCAATACCAAGTTCAGCGGCTCGACCCGTATATTTCAGAGACGTGACCGCGGCAGCGCCGGTACCACCAGTATTTCCCGCAACATTGATAACATCAGCACCCGCCTTAGCGACACCAACCGCAATGGTACCAATGCCCTCTGAGCTCACCAATTTCACAACAACCCGAACGCGTGCTGCCTTTGCATCATGGATCAATTGACCTAGATCCTCAATCGAATAGGTATCATGGTGCGGCGGTGGACTAATGAGTTCAACACCTGGCGTCCCCCCGCGTGCGGCGGCGATCTCTACCGTAACCTTGGGTGCTGGCAACTGCCCGCCTTCACCTGGCTTCGCCCCCTGTCCTATTTTGATTTCAATTTCTTCGAGATTCTTATCAGCCAGATACCCGGCCCAGACACCGAAACGTCCCGATGCGAATTGTTTAATTCGACTCGCACGTATTGTTCCGTAGCGCGAAATATGCTCGCCGCCCTCACCGGAATTTGACATGCCCCCAACCATGTTGGTGCCATGGGCAACAGCCTCATGCGCTGGCGCGACCAACGCACCGTGGGACATGGCGCCAGATGCAAGGCGTCCAGTTATCTCCGATGCCGGCTGCACAACGTCGACAGGAATCGGATCAGCCGCAGGACGAATACGGCTTAAATAATCCTCAGCCCAACCTTTCGCTTTTACGCGCAATGCCCCACACTCGACCCAATGACCCTCAATGTCCTTGCCAAACCGCTCGGTAAGGGTTTGCGCAAGGGCATCAAGACGCGCAATATCGTCGGACTTTGGTCCCGTGAGACGGATGAGATAGTCGCCAGAATTGACCGTCGTCACCATCAGACCACGAATAACAAAGTCACGGTTGCCAGCGCGATTGAACAGCATCATTTCACGCTTGATATCATCCGTGTCGGTCAGGAAACTCATATCTGCAGGAAAGGCGAGAACATCCCGCAACGCTGACGGACGGCGGTGGCGCTCTTCGGCCATCATACGGGAAAACGCACGATACCCAGGGGTAATCTCAAAGGAGTCTATTTCATCCTTTGAGAGCTTATCAAAGGACGTATTTAAATATGATGAGTCATTGAGACCAAAAGCATCTTCCATTTGCCGAAAGGTGAGCAAACGAAGATCTTCGACTGACTCATTGCCAGGCGCAAAAGTGACCTTTTCCTCAGTCATATCCACGAAACCGCGAACCGCCGTTACGCCGTATGAATGACCAGCGCCTTCTGCACGCTCCTTAAAGAGGCCAAGCATTGGGATATCGGCTTCGCTTTCAATAGACAACGCGCGCTCATGCCAATCGACGATGGATTGCGCAATCGTTGAGAATTGAACACCCCCAACTGGCGTTTTCATATTCGGAAAGTACTTCTTGAAAACAGGGTCGTTTGTATCAAGAAAGTTTGGTTCGAAAAATTCGCCACCACTGTAGCTTTCAACTGTGCACAGCCCGACTTTACCCATGGTTTTCATCAAAGCTTTTTCGGCCGCTTTGGCAAACTTACGGAAAGCTGTGGTGGGATCGTCACTGAACTTGTCCTCTGCCCGCATCCGCACCGCCAGTGGATAAACGGCACTTGCGCCGAAACCCAACGTGCAGGCCACGTGATGTGAGGAAGAAATTTGGCCCGTTTCCACAACGAGCGAAAGGCGAAGACGCAACCCTTCTTCGATCAATCGTTGATTTATGGCTGAGACAGCGATGATTCCGGGCAGCGCAGCTTTTTGCCGACATACGTGTCGATCAGTGATGATAGCAATACCACCGCATTCCCGCGCGAAGGCGACAACATCGTTTGCCAGCGCATCTAAGGCATTAGTAAGAGCCTTTTCATTTTCAGAAGGATTATCGAGGACTGGCTCATAAAGCATATTAAAAGCAGCCCAGGGCGTGTCCTTCTGCTCTTTAATTCTGAGGATTTCGCCCATGCGCAGAATTGGTGATTCAACAATAATCTGCTTGGACCCGGTCAGCCCTTGGTGCGGTTTCTCACCGAGCGCAACACGTAGAGTCATCCCATCTGCTTCGCGGATTGAATCGAGCGGGGGATTTGTTACCTGCGCAAATCTTTGACTGAAATACTTGGCAACACCGCCTTCATTGTCCGAAAGGGCATTGATCGCATTGCCATATCCCATGGCCGAAACTTTTTCCACGCCATTTGCGAGCATTGGATCCATGAGAAACTTAAAGCTCTCTTGGTTATGCGTATACGCAACATTACGCGCCGCTATATTCAAATCGCCGTCATAGGAACGCACACCAGATTTTAAGTCATCCGCATCAGGATCAGGCAAATCATCAATGTGAATTTGTGCTTCACTGAGAAGAGCCTTGTAATCATGACGCGCCGCAAGAATCTCCAGGGCTTCATTGGTTTCGTAGGCCCGTCTTTCATTGTGATCATAAAAAAGCATGCCGCCAGCTTCAATGCGGCCGCGTCGGATGATCTCTTCAGAGGAAAAACGGACCTGTCCTGCTTCCGACGTTACGGCGAGATAGTCTTTTGTCTCAACCGAACGCAATGGGCGCAAACCAAGTCTATCGAGGCGCGCCCCAACAATCCGGCCCTCACCAAAGATTAGGGCAGCGGGGCCATCATTCTTTTCTTCATAGAGTGAGAAATATTCGAGCATCGCCCGCACTTGCGGTGAATAACTGTCATCATTTTCCCAGGCTGGCGGCATCATGGAAACAACAGCCGTTACAAGATCAAGGCCATCTTCGAAAACACGTGCGCTAATCGTCTGGTCAAAACGACAGCTATCGGATTGGCCACGTGGGCGGATGATCGCACTATTCTTGGCAAGCGCAACGGCGGCCTCAGAAAGTCTGTTCTTTTTGTCCGTATTCAACTCACCATTGTGGGCCATGAGCCGAAACGGTTGCGCCATTGACGGGTGCGGATCTGTATTGGTTGAGAAGCGCGTGTGAAAATAAACCGTATGCACAGCATGGTCCGGATCGCATAGGTCCTGAAAGTAGGGAATAATCTCCCAAGAGTTTAACCGCCCTTTCAAGACTTGCGTATGCGCCGATAGAGAAAGTGGATAGAGCCCGTCCATATTGGGGTCAGGATAAGCAACTGCCTCAATGCGCAACAGTGTACGGTGGATTTCAGAGTCTAGCGCCGCGTCACGTAGACTTTCTGGCGCCATGAAAACCCATTGCATAATCGGCAGCTGCAACTTGATCCCACGGGGCTCGATAGCACTATCATCGACAGGAATTTCCCGCCTTAACAGAATTTCAAAAGATGACGCCTGTAGTTCTTGTTCAATCAGCACAATCGCAGCGTCCCGGAACTCCGGATTTGCTGGCAGGAAGAAGTTACCGACACCAAAACAGCCAGCTTCTAGTTCGCGGTTCGTTAATTTCGAAAACAGCCTAACCGATAAATCGACAGATACCCCTGCACCGTCGCCAACGCCTTCGGAAGACATGCCGCCGCGATGGGGTACAGCGCATAGGGCTTCGTGGGCCTTGCGCAAGACCTCATGCGTCTGCTTACCGTCTTTCCGCGTAAGGAAACCCACGCCGCAGGAGCTGTATTCCTGTTGCGGATCGTAGAGCCCATTCATGGATGGCTCATTGACGATAAAATGGTTATGGATCGGTTTCGTAACGATCGGTTAGCTCCTATGGCAATCAACAATTCAAAAATTTAGATCAACAACACTAAACAAAAGAGCGACTAAGGTAGTCATTAGGGAACCCAACCAGGGCAAGGTTAAGATAGTCATCTCACGATGCGCCACAAATCTAGACCAAGTCCCCTTTACGCAACTGTGCTACGTTGCTCGCGCCTTTAGGGTTTCACTCAACGTTTATCGCAAGAAATTAGCTCACCGCTTCTATTGGGGGTGCACCTTTGTTTCAAGCAGAGAATTTTCACCCTGGAGCACTATGCCACAGGCTAGGATAACGTGGTATTTTATTCTGTTTTTTCAATGCTTTAGACATCAATCGAGAGTCCGTTTTACAGACGAGAACCAACGAATGATAATTAAGAGGGCATGGACCGCTCTGGATACAAAGAATACATGCTCATATCTTCGGTAATTATTTGTAATTTATTGTGAAATTGCGATGCTAGGCGATCTGTAACGAACGCTGAAGGGTCTCAGAAAAATGGTTTTTTGCTCAGCTTATTGGTTGATTGCGCATAGGTTGAACGACAATCATACCTAACACTGGAAATAAGCGGTCCTTTGGAACCCAAAAAACATGAAAATCTACATTTCCGCCGATATTGAAGGTGTGGCAGGTGTTGTGAGCCCAGCCCAGACCGTTGTTGCAGGATTTGAGTATGACAATGCTCGAAAATGGATGACTGGCGAAGTCATTGCCGCATGCGAAGGCGCACACGAAGCCGGCGCAGAAGAAATCATCGTGAGCGACTCCCATGGCAATGGACAATCTCTATTGATTGACCTTCTGCCCGACTATGTCCGTGTGGTTCGTAATTGGCCACGTCCTCTTCAAATGATGCAAGGCGTCGAGACAGAAGGCGTCGCAGGTGCATTTTTACTCGGCTATCATACCGGCCATCATCATTCTGAGGGTGTCCTTGCTCACACAACGTCGGGGCTTCTTTACACCGAACTAAGGCTAAATGGTAGGTTAGCGAGTGAAACGACTATTAGTGCAGCAATTGCGGCACATTTCGGTATACCGACCATTTTTGCCAGCGGTGACGATGCCTATATCCGCCACGCAAAAGAAGAACTTGGAAGTGACATCGCGGTTGTTGAGACGAAGCGGGCCTATGGGCGTTACTCGGCAATATCGCTCACGCCAGTTGTCGCCCAAACAAAAATCCGTGAGGCTGCAAAGCAAGCGGTAAAAGAATTAAGTGTGTTTCAAGCGAAACCAGTTCAGACGCCAATCACCCTAGAAGCAGATTTTCAAAGACATATCCCCGCAGAACTAATGAACTATCTACCGGGCATAACAAGAACTGGCGCGCGAACCATTATGTTCCAAGGTGCCGATATGGTCGAAGTCTCAAAACTTATCGCCTTTATGACATCGGTCCGCTTCGACGAACAACTGCCTTGATGCGTTGGGAAAAACAACAACGAATATCCTAAAGCATTTCCAAGCCAAGTGTGCGCGGTTGGCGTGAAGGAAATGCTCTAAGTTCGACCGCCAGTGAAAGCGGCGACCATTTTTTCAGTAGCCACGCCAGCACCAGTGATTCCCCACCCGCCATCAACGGGCAGAACAGCGCCAGTAATATAGGCCGCAGCAGGGGACGCCAAAAAGAGCGCCGCGTCACCAATTTCGCTTGCCGCCCCCATGCGTTGCATCGGCACCGTACCTTTCACCATTTCCCGAAGCTCTGGGGTCGGTGCAAGGCGATCCATGCCTTCCGTGTTGTCGATTGGTCCCGGTGAGATGGAATTAATCCGTAGTCCTTTCGGTCCCCATTCCAACGCCAGCGTTTCGGTGATTTTGTCGACACCCGCTTTTGCCGCGCAAACATGGGATTGCATCTGCATTGCCTGGAAAGCTTGCGGCGCAGAAATATTGATCAGCACCCCCCCTGGCTTGGTGATAACGTCATAGGCTGCGCGCATCACATGAAAGGTGCCAAGTGTGTCGATCTCGAGAACCGCGCGAAAGCCGTTAGACGAAATGCCTTCTGCAAAGGCCGGAAAGTTCCCCGCCGCTCCGGACACAACGATGTCGATGGCTCGAAATTCAGCCTTCGCAGAATCGAACGCAGCCTTTACTGCATCATAGTCTCTAACGTCAGCTGAGTATCCTTTTGCCTCAACACCATAGCCAGAGATCGTTTTAACTGCAGCGTCTATTTTCTCTTGTTTACGACTTAAGACCGCAACACTTGCACCAGCCTCGGCAAAGCGTTCAGCTACGCCGAGATTGATGCCGCTGGTCCCGCCAGCAACGAAGACAGTTTTTCCGGTGAAATCAAATACGGGTTTCGTCTTCGTTGCAGTCATTGGCGTTTCCTCATTCAATTGCCGCTATTCGGCGGCTTGCGGTGGTCGTTTCTCATCTGGGTAAAAACATTCGCCCTTCGCGACCATATCCCGCAAGAGCTGCGGTGGCTCAAATCGCTTCCCATATCTTTCGGCGAGGTCTTCACACTCGGCAAGAAACTTCGGCAGCCCGATCGTTTCAGCGTAGGAAATTACACCGCCATGGAATGGCGCAAACCCCCAACCAAATATAGAGCCGACATCAGCGTCATCAGCGGCCATCACGACCCCCTCCTCCATGCAACGCATGGTTTCAAGCGCCTGAATATGAAGGAAGCGCTTCTTCAAATCGTCAACATCAAGAGGCGAATTCTTCGTTGGGAAGCGATTATAAACCTCCGGCCAAATCTGTGTTTTCTTGTTGTCGGGCCCATAATCATAAAACCCTTTACCGATCTTTTGGCCGTAGCGTTCGCACTCCTCGACGATCCAATCGATCACCTCAAGCGAATCCATCGGTTCACCACGTGCAATCATTTCATCTTTACCGACTTCATCAATTGTTGCGTGGGTGATTTTATGGGCGGTATCAATGCCAATCATATCAACAAGTTCCAATGGCCCCATTGGCATACCTGTAGCTTTGCCAACATTCTCAATCACAGCAGGGCTGACCCCATCCATGAGCATGGTGAATGCTTCGCGCGTGTATGTTCCAAATACGCGGCTGGTATAAAACCCGCGGCTATCGTTCACCACAATCGGTGTTTTCGAGATAAGTTTGACATAATCCATTGCCACTGCAGCAGCATGGTCAGATGTCTTCTCGCCACGGATGATTTCGACAAGCGGCATCTTTTCAACCGGCGAGAAGAAATGAATACCGATAAATTCGTCTGGACGCTCGGACGCTTCAGCCAAACCGGTGATCGGCAAAGTTGACGTATTCGTTCCAAACACGTGTTTTGCATCAGTAACGGCCTCAGTGGCTTTGGTCACTTTTGCTTTGATCTCACGGTTCTCAAAAACCGCTTCAATGGTCAACTGGGCCCCTTCCAACGCGGAATAATCCGTTGTAGCGGTCACGCGGGCCACAATTTTATCCGCTTCCTCTTGCGTCAAACGACGCTTGGAAACCTGGCGAGCAAAATAGTCAACCACATGCTGTTTGCCGCGGTCTGCCGCTTCTTGATTAACATCGAGCAAGACCACGTCGCAGCCACCTTGGGCCGTGCAGCTCGCGATCCCGGCGCCCATGACACCCGCACCAATCACGCCGACTTTCGTAAACTCTGTTGCTGGAATATCTTTCGGACGTTTCTCAAGTTTATTTGCAGCGTTACGGCCGAACCAACCGGTACGGATTAAGTTACGCGACTCATCGCTCAACATTAAGGATGTGAATTGACGGAGTTCGAACGCAAGCGCTTTATCGATATGCAACTGTAGCCCTTGGTAAACAGCGGCTATAATACGTTTTGGTGCTGGATAGTTTCCATGGGTTTCCCGACGAAGCATCGCATTCGCGCCACCGAAAGTCTCCAGCCAGTCACCAGAGTGTGCCGGTCCACCAGGAAAAACAAAGTCTTTCTCATCCCATGGCGCCTTTGCGGGGACTTTCTTTTCCAGGATCGCTGCTTTAGCGGCGTCTAGGAGTTTATCATGTGGTACAACCTCATGCACGACGCCAAATTTCTTCGCCTTATCTGCGCGCATGCTTTTCCCAGTTGTCAGATAAGGCAATGCCTCACGCGGCCCGAGAATACGGGGCAAACGTTGCGTCCCACCGCCGCCAGGGAGCAACCCAAGCATCACTTCAGGCAAACCTAACTTGACGCCATCCTTGTCGGACATCAAACGGTACCGAAATGCCAGCGCAAATTCAAAACCGCCGCCAAGCGCATCACCATTGATGGCAACAACCGTCGGCTTTGCTTCTTTTTCTATGAGACGCAAAAACTCGTGGAGACGCATCGTCGAGGCATAGATTCCTTCCGCCGACAACTTCTGCATCACTGCTAGATCGTTAATGTCTGCACCAACGATAAACTTGTCGCGAGACGATGTGACAACGATTCCTTTGATCGAATCATTCGCGACATACTCGAGCCAAAGCCCGCCGAATTCTTGCAACGCTGGGGTCGACAAAACATTCATTGGATGATCGACCATGAGCCAAGAAATCGTGGCGATACCATCCTTATCGACATCTGTCTCAAAAAATTTGCTCATTTCAAATCCTCTTGAAATTATTCCGTTCAAAGCGCTTCCAGGCGTTATATACTTCGTTCGACGTCAGGAAGCGTATAAAAACAATGTCTCAAAGCAATTGAGTGATCTCAACGGCTTTAGTGAACGCGCTCAACAATGGTGGCGATGCCCATCCCAGCCCCAATGCATAGGGTGACTAGGCCCGTTTCGGCATCACGGCGCTCTAATTCATCGACAACCGTACCAAGGATCATCGCACCGGTGGCGCCGAGCGGATGTCCCATGGCGATCGCACCACCATTCACATTAATTTTATCATGTGGAATATCGAGCTGTTCCATGTAGCGCAGAACCACTGAGGCAAACGCTTCGTTCAGTTCCCAGATATCAATGTCGCTCGGCTTCATACCTGTACGCTCTAGAATTTTGAATGTCGCATCACCTGGACCGGTCAGCATGATCGTTGGTTCTGAACCAACCGTGGTGAAAGCCTTTATCCGTGCACGCGGTTTCAAACCAGCTTTTTTACCGCCTTCTTCCGAACCAATAAGAACGGCGGCCGCACCATCGACAATACCAGATGAATTGCCCGCATGGTGACGGTAATCAATCTTTTCGACATCCGGGTATTTTTGGATAGCAACAGCGCCCATCCCTGCAAACTCCCCAACCATAGTAAAAGACGGTTGTAGAGAGCCAAGGCTCTGCATATCGGTATCGGGACGCATGTGCTCGTCATGATCAAGCATCATCATACCATTTTCGTCCGTCACCGGGACAACCGATTTTTGGAAACGCCCTTCATCCCATGAGACTTTTGCGCGCTTCTGACTTTCGACCGCGTAAGCATCCAAGTCGTCACGACTGTAACCATATTTGGTGGCGATAAGATCAGCAGCAACACCCTGTGAAATCATATGGACGGGAATCGCCAAGAGAGGATCAGTTGCCAGTGGCATGCCTGAATCGCCCATCGTCACACGGCTCATACATTCAACGCCGCCACCGATAACGAAATCCGATTGCCCAGCCATGACACGAGCCGCTGCCATATTGCACGCTTCGAGGCCTGAAGAACAGAAACGATTGATCTGGACGCCACCGACCGTTTCATCATACCCTGCATCTATTGACGCCGTGCGTGCGATATTTCCCCCTTGGTCACCGATTGGCTCAACGACGCCAAATACGATATCGTCCACTAGTTTCGTATCTAATTCATTCCGGTCACGGACAGATTTTAATACATGTGATGCAAGGTAAGTCGGAGATGCCTCGTTAAGAGAACCATCTTTCTTTCCTTTGCCCCGCGGTGTACGGACGGCATCATAAATAAAAGCTTCAGCCATTTTGACTTCCTATAGATTGCCCCACCATCGCGTCCCAACGAACGCCTCCGATTGGGTTGGTTTGCTGATCTGTATAAAAGATTTTTCAATGCTTTGGCCTTGATCACCAATGCAGTCTTCATAACGCAATCGGCTCCGGGCGATAAGCCCTGGAGCCATTTAAAATTGTTATATTTTTATAGCGACCGCGAAATTATCTCCTTCATAATCTCAGTCGTCCCGCCATAAATCCGCTGGACGCGGGCATCCGCATAAGCACGGGCTACGGGGTATTCCCACATATAACCGTACCCACCATGAAGTTGAACAGCCTCATCGGCCACTCGACACAGAAGCTCTGATGTCCAGTATTTCGCCATCGCAGCGGTATCAACGGTTAATTTTTTATCGGCTTCGAGTTCCATGCATTTATCGATGAAAACGCGTGCAATCGTCGTTTCGGTTTTCATTTCGGCGAGCTTAAACTTGGTATTTTGAAACTTGCCAATTGGACGGCCGAAGGCTTGGCGGTCGTTTGTGTATTTGATAGTTTCTTCCAAAACACCCTCAGCACCTACAACGCATCCGATACCAATCATCAAACGCTCCCACGCCAGCTCGGACATTAGCATCATGAACGCACTGCCAGGTGCGCCCAACAGATTTGCTTTCGGCACACGGACATCCGAAAAATGCAAGACGCCTGTATCTTGAGCTTTCATCCCCACTTTCTTAAGCGGTTTTTCCTTTGTGAAGCCATCGCGGTCCGCTTCAACGAGTATCAGCGACATCTGATCAGCGCCGCCCTTGGGGTCACCGGTTTTTGTAACAACAATGGCGACGTCGCACATATAGCCATTGGTGATGAAAATCTTTGACCCATTGATGATGTAGTCATCACCATCTTCAACAGCCGTCGTTTTCACGCCTTGCAGGTCCGAGCCAGTTCCAGGCTCTGTCATTGCTATGGCGCCGATCAGGTCTCCTTTTGCCATGGGCGGTAGGAAACGCTTCTTTTGTTCTTCATTGCCGTAATTAAAGATATAGGGTGCAACAATGTCAGAGTGCAGAGAAAAGCCGGGTCCACTTGCACCGACGCGACACAGCTCTTCAATTATAATAGCGCTAATATAGCGATCCGCGTTTGCGCCACCATACTCCTCAGGCATTCCCGTGCAGAGAAACCCCTGCTCGCCGGCTAACTTCCAAGCCGATCGATCAACATATTGTTGCTGTTCCCAGCGATCATGGTGCGGAACAATTTCTTTCTCGACGAATTTCCGAAAGTTATCGCGAAACATCAGGTGTTCATCAGAGTAAAGGGTTCGATGGATCATAACGATTATCTCCAGCGCAATTTAAGAGAATTTACATTCAACACGTACTGCAAATAAATAATTAAAGCAATATCATTTTTAGAGTTAATGATTTCGCCCATTCTGACCAAAACAAACGCCGAAAAGCCCTAAGGTATTGTTATTGCTCGACTTAAGGAACGGCCAGATAGAGACTAATGAATTCGTGTCAGCTAATGGCCACGCGCCGAATAAGCGCAACATAAACAAGCTGATTACTTGTTTATTGGCCAAACAGGCACTTAGACCTCCGGCAAATAATGGAGCGACAACACGCAAGGACATCCGTGCGTAGAGCATCGGTGCGCAAAGGGCATCAGCGCAAAGGGCGACAGAAGCTAAAGCCGCACCGAAAACCCATATGTCAGTGAGACAGCATTTGCTAAGACACAGCGCGAACACCGCTAGCGTCGTAATGGTTACTTCGCCGTCATTCCGCCGTCTACTCGAATTTCAGTAGCCGTAACAAAACGCGATTCATCAGAGGCGAGAAAGATTGCGGTAAAGCCGATTTCCTCTGGGTCGGCTATCCGTCGCATTGGCACCCCTTTTACCAATTTTTGTTCAGCCGCTTCATCACCGCCTGCAAAGGCGATCAAGGGGTCGATGATTGGCGTACGGGTAAATGCAGGACAAATCGAATTGCATCGAATATCTAGTTTTTGTTTCGTACAATGCAGTGCAATCGACTTTGTCATCATGACGACGCCTGCCTTGGCTACATTGTAAGACAATGAGTCGCCGTTGGCGATATATGCCGCAACCGAGGCAATATTAACGATCGATCCTGGTGTATTGTTCCGCAGATAAGGCATAGCAAGCTGCGTTCCGATGAAAATCGAACCAACATCAACGTCTTGTATTCTTTGGAAGTTTTCAAAAGTCTCTGTCTCAATATTTCCCGCGGTCCCAATACCCGCATTATTTACCAAAACGCTCAGCCCATCAAAAGCCTCTGCAGTGCCCGCAAGCGCCCGCTTCCAATGCTCTTGGTCCGTTACATCATGAGAAAAGGAAATTGCAGCACCCGGATGTTTTTCATTAATAGAGGCGGCCGTTGCTTCAGCGCCGTCAGCATTTATATCTGTTACAGCGACCTTTGCTCCCTCGTCGGCGAACATGTGTGCGAAACACGCGCCCAGACCTTGAGCACCACCCGTTATAAGGGCTTTTTTTCCCTTTAGTCGTTCCAAAATACTTCTCCATCAGTCTTATTGAAATAGCTTAAAATCATCGCACTACCTAAATGCCAGATTGCCAAGCATAAGCGCGCATTCATTCATCAACAATTACAGCACCTGCAAAACGACCAAGGCCTGCCGTCCTCCCCTAACATTTCTTTGTACGGATAACATTTGATAAAGCTATCTCACACAACATCACTCAAACGCGTTATTGGGTTCGTCAGTTGCCGGAACGCAATATGAAACGTACAATATTCGTCGCGACAGCAACTTCGCTTTACCACGCCTCAAAATGCCTTCGCAGTAGTTGCAAAAAAAGCACTTATATGCAATACGTATTGCAAATTAATAATCGGGCTCATTCGACTTGTTTGGGTTTCAGTATACATACCAGGCATCAGGAGCACGGCGTAAATGGCATCAACGTCGATAACAACGCCACGTCGCAAACAAGAAGAACGAACGCGCGAAATGCGAAGTCGTCTTATTGAAGCAACAATTGAATGCCTCAACAAATATGGGTACGCCGGCACCACGATATCAGTGATTGTCAATGAAGCTGGTGTATCGCGGGGCGCTCATCTCCATCACTTTGAATCCAAAGCGGCCTTAATTTTGGCAGCTTCGGAGGCAATCATGAAGAAGGTGTACAAAGGCATTGGAAACATCGTACCAGAGCCAGAACCCGGATCTGATTATCTTGAGGCGCTTGTCCACACCTTATGGGATAATGTTTTTCTATCGAGGGATGGAAGGGTCGTCACCGAAATCTTAATCGCAGCTCAGACCGATGAAGAACTCGCCACAAAGCTTCGACATCTATCGGCAAGAATGCGCGATATGTTCGCAATCGCAGCAAATCATTTTTTTGAGTCGAAGCCGGGTTCAAACATTACGGCATCGGACATTTTATTCCTCAATCAATGGCTCATGCGTGGCATGCTGCTTGATCGGCCAGTAAGCAGTCCCGACACAAAAGTCTTGCGCATTTTTTTGGCGAAATGGACTGAAGTTATAAGGCAATTTGTAATTCCGCGCGAACGTGTTAAGGGACCTCCGCCAAAACCTGAATGGTGGGAGGAAGATTAGTGGCTGATGGAGAAAACAGACCTTGGTCAGTTCTTTACCAAGACGAAGCAGTAGCAGTAGATTCGATTGAACGGTCGCCCACCGTTTCAATTGAAAGTATTTTAGCAGACGGTGTGAAAACAGACGGTGACCAGCCGTTGGTGACAACAATACTGCCGAACGGATCTGAAAAAACGCTATCCTACAAAGAGATGGCAGCAGCGTCTTATGCGTTTGCCCGATACCTGCGCGAAGAGTTGAAACTGAAGGCTGGCGATGTTGTTGCCCTTCAATTACCAAATTGTACGTCCTATGCGATCGCAATGCTTGGCATTGTTCGTGCCGGTCTTATCGTATCAAACGTCAATCCGCTTTATACGCCATTTGAAACACGTCGGCAGCTTGACGATTGCAAGGCTAAAGCATTGGTCTTTATCGATCTGTTCGGCGATAAAATCGATGAGGCTGTATCGGGGCTCAATGATTTAAAGCTGATAAAAGTCTCAATCACCGATTTTTTCCCGCCACTCCGCGCTGCGATGCTCAATTTTGTGTTGAAATATGTGCGTCGGATGGTGCCAAATGTGTCAACGCCGCATACTGCCTTTACCGACATCGTTAAAATCGACATTACGAATGGGTTAAAAACCTTACAGTACACGAATGAACAGTCTGCAGATGATACGAATTTTCTTCAATACTCCGGGGGGACGACCGGTAAGTCGAAAGGGGTAAAACTCTCTTTAGCAGGTATCGTCCACAATCATATGCAAGCGCGGTCATTGGCCCCCGACGAGTTTAAAAAGAAAAACCTGACAACCATTTTGGTCCTACCCCTCTACCATATGTCAGGATTCACTGTGTTAATGGCCGGCTTATTGATGCACGGTCATGTCGTCTTAGTTCCAAGTCCGCGGCCTCTTTCCAATCTGAAGCAAGCTTTCAGCAAATATACCGTTAATGGTTTCTTAGGTGTGAATACGTTGTTTGCAGGGTTGATGAAAGAAGATTGGTTCGTCACGAACCCTCCCAAAATTGGTTTGACGTTTTCGGGTGCTACGGCACTGAATTCGTCAGTAGCCGCAGAATGGGAAGGCTTAACCGGCTCCAAAATCTATGAGACTTACGGGATGACTGAAGCAACCGCTGTGGCGACGTGGAACGCGCCCGGCGAGAATGCGCGCTCGGGTAGTGTAGGATTTCCTGTACCTGGCACAACTGTACGTATTCTGAAGGATGATAGTACGTGGGCCCAAACGGGAGAAACCGGAGAAATTGTCGTCAAAGGCCCTCAGGTAATGAACGGGTATTTCAATGCAGAAGACTTAAACAAAAATGCATTCTTTGACGGATGGCTCCGCACCGGTGATATCGGTTACCTTGATGCT
>JBCCOS010000015.1:0-96346 GCA_039025235.1 Pseudomonadota bacterium | reverse complement strand
GCATTCCAACACGGACATGCGCGTCGGTCCACTGATCTACCTCTGGGCCGTCGCGCCGGGGCATCGCCACCATCACCTCGCTCACAAGGTCAAGGGCGATGTCAATTTCGGCCTGTTCACTATGATCTGGGACCATTTGCTCGGCACCTTCGTCAAGGACCGTCCGCAACCGCGAGATGGTGACCTCGGTGTTGCGGGACGTCCAGACTTTCCGGTCGGTTATGGCGCACAGCTTGTCGAGCCGTTCCGCAGATGGAACCGCAACACGAACGTTCAGCCAGCCGAATAGTGGAAGGCGGAACTGAAAACCCGCAACAAGCGAGCGGCCTAAACTCGCGGCATGTAGGACACTCGGCCTAGCTCCCAAACCGACTGTATTCAGAGATTTCTAAGTCGCTCCGACAGAGTCTACAGCCTAAGAGGCGTGAGAACGTCTAAAGGTCCGTTTCATCTCAATAAACGCACGAAACTGCCCAGCTAATCGGTCACGATCCTCTCGCGAAAGCTCCCAGTATAGCGCAGCGACATCAAGTTCAATCTGACCCATCCGTTCCCGCACCGCCGCATTATCTACCAGCTCGGAACAGCTGGATAACAGGTACTCATAATTCATGCTTAGAAGCGACAAGTCTGACGACAGAGGTTGATCAGCAGCTGTGACGCGTCCTGGCATTGCTGTACCCTCGTGATTGCGTGCCCGTAGCGCACGGAGTCGGAATACCAAATATACTTGGTAGCGCAAATGCGCGGGTCACGTCCACCTCATTTGATGGACCTGAAAGAGACTTTTGCCAGAAATGTTCGGCTAACGCGAACGAAAAAGCGTTGGAGCCAAGAAGAACTTGGTGAACGCTCCGGTCTTACGCGCAACTATATTGGGATGATTGAAAGATCTGAGACGTCTGCATCAATAGATGCAATTGAAGCAGTTGCTGACGCTTTAGGCGTTTTAGCCTCTGATTTACTGAAGAAATAAGATCGCATCGTGATCACTTAGCCTGGCGGAGGTTGCGTTCCGGATTGCCCTCAATTCAGGTGAACCGATCCCGTATTTGTGCTAGAATGCCAGCATGGATGAACGCAACGATAACCAACCGCCACAACGAATTATTGATCCGGTAATTCTAGAGCAATTCGAAATTCAGGCTCGCTCTGGCTACGAATGGCAAGCGAGAAACCTTTGGATCTATGCCCCATTTATGCTGGTCTCAGCGGCAATATTCATACTTGGTGTTTTCGTTTTCGCAGGCACACCGGGTAATGGCGATTGGGTATTTGGGGTTTTTTTCGGTCTTGTCGCGATTACTGTTGGCACGATTTCTTTGACCGCGGTTTGGCGCGGTTATTCAACTGCTAAAAAGATGGCTGACGCGCTAAAAACCCGAGACAATGAGGACTAGTTATCCCTTAACCGATTTTCACCAGTTGAATAATGCTCGTCACGACCGCGTTGTTCGGCGTTCTCGAATTCAAAATCGAATGTAGGATCACCGCCAGTATAGAGACGCGGGCGCCGCGATAGAGCACCACCAATGGAACTAACTTTGTCGGGTGTTGTCTCTTCGACCGCCTCGGCCTGCGCTTGGGCCCGATGCTCAACTGCGTCACTGCCACGGAACGTGATTTTCTCGGCAAAGTCCTCGACACCTTCAGAGGCCCGATGAATCCTATCAGCCTTACTTTGATCGAAGGAAGCGGCGTCAAACCCTTCTGGTGGCGCTGAAGCGAACTCCACAGCTCGATCGTGAGCGTGCGAAGCCGTAGCGCCAATCTGATTGGCCCCTCTGGGCGTCGCTATCTCAACTCCACGTGGGTCCTTCCATCCGGCAACGCTCATTGGCGCCAGAGCATCGTCCGTCCAGTGATTAACGAAATCATTTGCCATACGCCGAACCTCAATCAGCTCTTGGGGTTCGGACGAGAGTGCCAAAGTCTGAGCACGTCCAAGCCCGACTTGATCAACCATGTATTCCCAAAACGGTTGACTGAGTTGTTGGCTTATCGAGCTACCTTCTTGATTAATACTGCTCGCCAACTCCCGCGCAGTGTCCGCACGGGCTTGATAACGCTCAACATCAGACGATGCGGAATGAAGACTTTGCAGATTCGCAGCAAAGCCCTCTCGCCATGTGCTCGTTTTTCCGGATGTCGCGCCGGTGGAATCGCGGTCAAAAGTAGCTACTAGAAAATCGTAGTTGGTGGACGCAGAAGACGATCTCGACGCTTCGCGAGCTTCTTCCGCAATCTCAGCCTGTCGATTAGTTGAGACAGCCGAGCCTTTTACACCACCTTCCACCTTTGCAGACGGTCCAATGCCACCGGGCAAACCCCACTTATACTGTGCAGATGCACTAATGTAAGCTTCGGTTGCCAACGCTCTTTCATTGGCGTCAGTATAGCGAGATGCAAATCTGCTTGCGTCGGTCACCAGAGTGTTGAACGCTTTCGCCTGATTAGTATTGATACCCCAGCCTGTCGCTTCTTCCACGCTAGCGCCATTACTCATCTGAAATGCCGCTTCACTCATCTGATGACTCAATGCTGAACGCGCTTGTTGCTCTCGCTCAGCGGCAGCAACGCGCATTTCTTCGGAGCGACCAGCTTCAAACGTCATGGCCTGTGAGAACTGCTGCGAAGATAGCACATCCGTAAACGTGCGACTTCCAGCGCCGCTACCATCAATGATGGTTCGTCCGCCACCGGCAATCCGTACACGGCCACCTTGAGGTGTGTTGAATGAACTCTCGCCAACATCGGAGAATGAACTCGTAGACGCGCGGTTTCCGTCTGTCATGTTGAACCGATGTGTTCCGAAAGACGTGTTTCCGAAAGAGAAATTCCCTGTTGTCATATCGCGCGCAGCAGCCTGGGCGGCAGATTGCGCAGGTTGCAGGAACGATTGCGCTAATCCACCGAATGCCATCGCCCCTTGCCCCAAGCGGGCAGCTGCAAACGGAATGAGCAGAGTCAGATAGCCAGCAATCATTGCGATGTCGGCATGGGCGCCCGCAATACCTGATTGTGTCACCAAGGTGATTTCATTGCCGGATGTTGGCGTGAAGGAGGCGCCAAGTGATTTGATCTCAGCTGTGCCCATCGAGATCCGGTGCAAGAGCACATAAAGCGGCCCCCACGACATAAGCGCCACAAATCCAAAGATGTAGCCTCGCAAAAGTCGTATACCCGCCATCGGCAGCAGAAAAATTGGAAACAATACGGGGAACAGTCCATAAAAGACCGTTTCGGCCACCGTCCTAAAAAGTGGCACGAAGCGGTCGGCCAGACGCGCACCCTCGGCAATTGCGTTCGCCGTTTCAACGTCCGTGCGGGCTTGTCCATACGCGTCCAAGAGAGCGTCGGCTCCCAATTCAGCACCTTCATCCCTTACGGCTTTGTCGATGAGATTTCCAAGGGTTGTTTGCTGAATTTGGGCGGTTGCCGCACGAGCTGTCCCTAAGAAGAAATCGTGGCTGTCGACCAGAGCACCAAGAACGAGCGCACGCGCGGCAGCGTCAGAAAGGTCGGGTCTGATCTGTTTCCCATAGATCGTCGCAACGCGATCTATTTCAGCAGCCCATTGGCCATCAAGCGTCGTAGCAGCGAGGTCGCAAGATTGAACCGTGGTCGCACCAGGACCGGTGACAAATTCATAAAAGCGTGCCGGGTTCGGAGCATGAGTTGTTGTGATGAATGTCCAGAGGTCGTTGGTTTCCCGCAAATCTGTGACCGAATAGCGATGTTCCAAGAGGTCAAAAAAGACGCAATTGCGAATGTAACCTGATAGATTTCCGCTGAACGTGGTGTCAGTGACGCGAAATGACATTGAATCGCGAAATATCTTCGACCCGAAGATGAAGCCGTTTTCTTGGTATTCAAGATCGATTGGGAGAGAGAACGCGGTTTCTGTGAGATCCGTGAACCGGTCCCCGACCGTCGTAGTGATGCTTGCGACCAGAGCCAGTCCTATGGGGACGTTTGCGACGGTTGGACTCGGCAATCCTGGGTCAAACCGGTCTGTGACAGTCACATCGACCTTTGGAACCATCAGGCAGAGATAAATGATCAATGTCGTCATGAACCAACGGATCATGACCCAGACATTCATGTTGAAAGCCGTTTGAAAAAGCGTGAACAATAGACCCAAGAGGAGCGACAACCTTAGAGCTGAGCCGAATGCCCCGACGCCGACAAGGGCCGCTACTCCGTTAAACACGTCGCGGACAAATTCCCCGCCTCCGTATGTAATGACCTCCATCGGGGCGCCCTCCTAGAAAGTGGCTTGGCTGAACTCGAAAGCGTCAGCGAGATCTCTCGACAAACGTCCAGCAAGTTGGCGTTCGATGGCTTGGGTTTTTGAGATGATTTGTTCAACCACCTCGACACGCGCATTGTTTTCGATCTGATAGTCGATCAGGAATTGACGCTGCGTGGCGAGCTGGTCCTTCCACGCAAGAACAGAGTCTCGTGCGCCCGATGTTGCCGTTGACGACGCATCTTCCAAGGTTTCAGCGAAATCTTCAAACAGTTGATACAGAAGATCAATAGCGACGATTTCTGCATATGATTGGATAGTCTGATCAGCGAAGACACCTTCATAGGCGGAATGCACATTAATCATCTTGTAGACGGGAAGACTGGGCAGATTAAGAAACTGCTGCTCGGCGGCAGTTAGCGGCGTGCGAGTGCGTACTTTATTTGTAATGCTGGCAAGCATGGCTTGCACACGTGCGCGTAACCCATCTGCCGCGGCAATCGTCACCGTCGTTCCGGTGGTTGGGTTGAGACAGCGATCTTCTGGATCGGAGTCGCACTGGTAAATCTCGATCTGTCCACCATCGAGAAATGCTGAGATAACGCCGGCATCCAGCATCCGGGACGGCAGGAATTCATAAGTCTGCTGAGCATCGTCATCGGCGCCTGCGCGCAAAATCTCTGTGCCCGATAACGTCATCAGGAACTGCATGAATTGTCGGTCGGTATTGATGACCGGGTGTCGTTTCAGCGCGTCCCAAGCGATGTTCACGTTCTGTGGAAGCTGCGCTTTCTCTTCGGTGCTGGCGCCGCCCAGCACTGATGAGCGATCGCCTTCGGAGCCGCATCCATGACGGGCTGCCACCCAATCTGGGTAGAGTCCGCGTCGCGCCGCCGAGGCCTCGCATATAACACGGCTGGCCTGATCGGATTGAGGCCAGACGGCCGCTACAGCGAGTTGGCCGGCTTCACACGAACTCGCTGAGAACTGATTGATCCGTTGAGCGATTGATTGAAGCTCGCTCACTTTTTCTGCGATCACCGGCGAAATCGTTTCAAGCGCGACTTGGAACGCGAACGACGCGGCATTGTTCGCGACCGCTTTCATGAAAGCGACGAGCTGATCGGAGTTTACATAGGAGAAACCGCCCGCATACATATCAATGCCGCCGCAACCGGCGCGGTATCCAGGCATTTGGATGTTGACCGGATTGAGGGTTTCTTGGGGCGTGCGAATATAGACATTTCCGAGCGTGTAGTATCCCGCGCGCTGACCTTCAAATGAGCTAGGACCAGTGACATTGGCTGCAACGCCGATCTCATCCCAAAAATCATTCATCTTCGAATTGACGTCGGCATGGGCAGCGATCGGCGCGATGGCGAACGCGCCAGCCGTCAGACAATTGATCAACAGTCTTATGTTAAGTTTCATGAGCAAATCTCCTCTGGAACGAGCGTGCGTTCTCCTTCGTGGTCTTCCAGGGCGTACCCTTCCGCCCCAATGAAATCGGCCATGTCTTTGACGGATAGACGGGGTTTGATGGCCATGGCGATGGGCGCGAGGGACCAAAGCGCAACCATGCGAAGGGCCTTTCGCTTGGCCGGGTCCCCAAAGCGCGAAAGGCGTTGTTGAGCTGCGCGCTGCTCTCCTGGGCTGATCGGGACCAGTTTCACACCGCGGGACTGAAGCCACGCCTCAGTCACTGTTTCGATGTCAGGCGGCATGGGGCGATAGCACATCAATAGTCCTCTCCCGGCTGCGTCTGTGTCAGCACAAAAATTCGATCTTCGAGTTCGGATTGAGAAACGATACCAAAGCCGATTGGGATGACTTTGTTGGCGTGACTGTCGTAAAGCGCCACGGCTGGAGTCGGAGCGCCCGAAAGGCCAAGCGCCGCCATTTGTCCGGAGTCACCAACCGCTTCAGGGAAATACGGTGACGGGCCACCATCAACGCTGACGGCTTTGACGGGAATGTCGTGACGGTCGGCGAATGCGCGCAAAATAGGTGAGAATTCGGTGCACGCCGAGCATGACGCAGCGAAAAAATAGAAGAGCCCATAACGTTCGCCAAGATTGGCGAGAACGAAGCCGCGATCCTCGCGGCGCTCATCGAGCCATTGGCGTTTTCCGAGCTGAGAAACTGGACGCTGAAGGGTGTAATCGAGTGATGGTTCCGTCCATAGAAGGCGCCGCCATGAGTCGGAGAATGCGCTGGCCCGATCAAGCTGTTGGCGCTGATAAACAATGTAGGCTCGGACATTGTCAGCGGTGGGACGTAAAACAGCTTCGGTGCGAAGTTCTTTTAGCGTGTCCTGAATTTCGGACATCTCTTCTATTGCTGTTGGCGGAGCCGCAATAATTTCAACGACCGTAGGCTCATCGGGTTCGGCTTGCTGCCTGTGCCGATCACAATAGAAGTACCTGCCAAGGTCTCGTTCGCCGCAATAGAACGGATCAGGGTCGCGCTCCTGGCTGCTCGCCATAAGAGGGGTGTTGATGAAAGCGGCGCAGGCGATCAGCCCGCTAGCAATTTGGCGGGCACTGATACGCATTGATTATCCTTGTCGTGATAGCAGCTGTCGCCGCATTGGTGTCGGGTCCGGAAAAGGTCGCGAGGACCTCGTCGTAGAATTCGGAAAAATCGACAGTTGAAAGATCGAGCGCCTGGAACTGCACAACGGTAAAGCCTGAGCAGTCAGGATTTTTTCGATCGCCCCAGTCAAAGCTGATCTGTGGTCGGCCTTGCTCGTGGATGATGCGGGCAAGTTTATTGTTAAAGCAGCAATAGGAACGCCGCTTGGTCAGGCAGATGCCAAAAAAAGTCTTTTTCGAACAATATGTCCCAACATAATGGCACTGGCCTTCGCCTTTTCTGAGCGCAAGCGATTCTTCCTGCGGTGAACAAGAAAATCCGAGTGACAAAAGAACCCCGTCATCGGAACAGCAATTCTTCAGACCGGCGACAGCTTTTGAACACTGAAGATGTTCACCCGGAAAAATCTCAAGCGTGGCGTCATTGACGTCATTTTGCAGCTGGCCGAGCATTGAGAGCGCGGAAACAGCCTGATGGAACTCGTCATTCTGCTCCCGAACGATCGTGTTGCAGTCACCGGCTATGCAATAGACATCCTGATCGCAGTAACCGACGGCGCCACCCGGCGTCCCTGCCACCGTGCACGAATATGTGTGCTCCGTTGTTCGACAAGCACCAGTGGCATCGTCATAGGAAAGGCATTCTGAGCTGGCGAGCGTGCAACCGGCTGGTGGGCTGCAATCATTCGAGGATCCACCGAGAGAAGCGCACTGATAATTTCGCTGCGTACGCCAACAATCGCGCGTTACAGGCTGACCATTTATGATTCTGGTCTCAGCGGGCTCGATGCACACCTCGCCCAAGAATGTGCAGGTCGGATCTGTTTCACGTACGTCACAACCGGATGTGTCCCAAGACTCACTGATTGGTCCGGGCTGAGTACGCACGTGGGCTAGATTGGGGACTGGCGACGTGCATACAGCCTCAAAGTTCTGATCATCGCAATCTGCACCACAGATCGTAGCAGATTGTCCGCAATTGGCCGAGTTGGTTTGAGTTATCGTGCAGCCGCCATGACCACGAATGATAAACTCTTCTAGGCCTGGCTCCCAAAAACACGCATCGTCGGACCAGTTGTTTGAGAACTGATACACATAGTTTGTGGAAAAACTGATATTGAGCGGCACGTGGCAGCTGGCGGGATATTCGATCAGCGTTTCACCTTCATCACATGAATAGGTAAAGGTCGTATCAGTCGTGCCGCTGGAAACACTGGTGGTGCAGTCACCGTATGCGCCGGTATACTCAACGACGATTGATTGCGCGTTTGCTTCGATCGCCAGACCATTGCTGGTCCATGTGTCGAGTTCAGCCTGTGTTACAATCGGTCTCGACGTGATCGAAGAGTCAACGAGACTTGCCGCCTCATTGCCGCTAATTGCGGCATGGCCGGCGGTATCTAGATTATGTGAATTGCCGTAATAACTCGTCTCAGAGGGACGATCAGTGACAAATGACGGGACGGTCGTAGCGTCGACCGTTTGGTTCGCTCCATCTTGAACCTGAGTTTCCAAACCAGCTGCGAGGTCTTTGGCCTCTTGTTCGGCGTCATCTCGCGTCATTTGAGCTTGCGCCTGAATGGGCACCACCAATATGAAAGCGAATAGCGCGCCCCCCATCAGCGCTTTGGCCATACCCGCAATGGCGGGCCATTTCGGAAAAGCGTTGAACCAGACCGTCAGTCCGACGAGAAAAGCAAACGCGCAGCATATACCTTCTAGACATGTTAGCTTTTCAATCATAGCGCGCCTCCAGCTTTGTCAGCGCAGCGCGCGCTTGAAGCGGGGCTTCTGACCCCTCTGAGGCGAGCGCACTCAACGCAGCATTGAGGGACATGTTGCCTGCAAGCCTGTCGTGCGGCGGCGGCGGCGCTGAACAATCAAGTCCGTCGCAATCCGGCAATGGTCCATTCAGGGCTATAAATGTCGGGACGTCTGTGATGTTGAATATTCGATATGCACGCGGATCGATGACAACACCACCAAGGAATTCGGCATGTAGTCCTTCTTCGCTTTCTATTTCACCAAGCAAGTCTCTCATACGTCGAGCAGTCATCGCGAGACTGCCCTCAGAGAAACCACGAAGCATCACTGGGACACCAGCATGGTGAGCGTCGACGACGAGGCTCCGAAGCGCCTGGCTATCCATGGAAAAGGATGCGAACACCATGATCCCTACGCTCGCAGTGGCGGCGGCGTCTCTGGCCTCAGAGATTTGCGGTGCGAGCGCCAGTACGGCATCAATCTCGGTATCACCGACGTCCGCATCTCGTCCAAGACGTGACATCACGCCATCGGTTAGCGTGCGTGCTTCTTCAGAATACGCTTCTGCACGTGCTGCAACTTCGGCTGC
Source organism: Pseudomonadota bacterium (assembly GCA_039025235.1). Classification (GTDB taxonomy): domain Bacteria; phylum Pseudomonadota; class Alphaproteobacteria; order Caulobacterales; family Parvularculaceae; genus MED-G105. The sequence continues at coordinate 87,147 of JBCCOS010000015.1, read as the reverse complement.
AAAGGCTGAGACGTCAGGGCTGATGTCTTCAATCGCCTGGTCAATTTTCTCCTGGTCGATGGGTGGGGCTTCTTGAGCATTGGCAATCAACACAGCTGATGCTCCGGTGATGATGCCGCCAATTCTGAGAAGAGAACGGCGATTCCTAGAAGACACAGCAATTCTCCTTCTTCCAAACGAGAAACCCGTAATCCTCTCCGATGACCGGGATCGTCTTTCCGATCTCGTAAAGAACGTTGGAAGCGCCAATCGTTGGACACGCCCAACGGCCACGGACATTGGGAACCGGATTAACCAATTGAAGTCGGTATTCAGACTTCTTGATCAGTGGATTTGGTCCGTTCTGGCAGACATATCCGCTGCCTGAATGTTGCCAGGCGATTAGCTGTCGATGTAATTTGAACAAGAAGCGCTCAGCGGCGAGCGAGGCGCCTTGCACATGACCGTATTCAGCTGGGATGTTGCCATCCATGGGATACATTGAGCCATGACAACCTGCGCACCAAAAGAGTTCATTCACGGGTAAGTGTGCGGACGCAGCGACGCAGTCGGCGGCACATGCTGCCTGCGCGATCGGATTGGCGAATACAACAACTTCGGGGTTGAGGATGAAAGTCAGCTCATCATTCGACCAGAGAGGATCGATCTCGGTCAAATAAAGCAGATCAAAATCGGCAATCTGCATACAGCCAAAGTCGGTCAGTAATTCTAACCAGTAGATTAGCGGATACATGTAATAGTGGACGTGCCATGACCCGGTATCATCATCATTGTCCGAGTTCGAAACCGTCTTTGATCCAATCCCTAACCCAAGGTCGATGGATAGCCCCCCAAGATTTGTGAAGCAGTAAGGCTTCTTGGTGACGTCCATGAGTCTGACAGGTTCCCAATAGCCGACCGAGAGACCGGGCCTCACAAAGGGTGGAAACGAGATTGGACAGAGGCAAATGGGACTTGCCGGATTAGAAGTATCCGGTCGCCCTGACGGCCAAATTGGGACGGCGCCAAGGGATATGGGAAACAGGCAGGACCAGCAAATATCCGTAATTGGATTGACGAAGGTTCCACCGCATTGCGGCGACTGGGCGCGGGCTGGCATGACGGCCATAGAGACACAGACGATAAATGAAATCAGGATACGCCGGATCATGGTTGAACCTCCTCGACCAAAAGGCGGTTTCCGTCGCGTATGACGCGTGCCGGAACTTGAGAAATCCCGAACCGCTCTGTGATTTTACCGCCCTGGTCGAAGAATACTTGACGACGCCAATTTCTGGTCAGTTCCAAAACGGGGCCTCCGATCAAGATGGGTTGAACTTGAGCATCTGTTCCGGCGATTTCGGCGCGAGCCCATTCAACCTGTTCGAGATCGTCGCCGTCGAAAAAGACCAAGCGCTGCTGCATCGGAGTGTAATCGAGCGGATTGAAAGTATCGCCTGCACTCGCGATGATACGGCCATCCGGCGTCACAATGTTTTCCTGAACAACGACCGTGGGATCAAAATGGAAGCTTCTCGGATCGGTGGTTCGGTCGATGCCTTCTACGCGCGGTGGTCGCTCTGCCGTCGCGATCGCACGATCTCGTAAACGCTGATTGATCCGGTCGACTTCTCCCGCTGCTTCAAGGCGATTGAACCTTGCCTGGATTTCGGAGAACAGATCCGGTTCTGCGACGGGGAAAACCTCACCGCGAACGCCAAGATCTTCTGCGCGGGCTGCCTCACAAAATAGGGCGAGCAACACCGCGAACACGGGTCTGCGCCACATGGCCTATCTCCTTGTATCTTGAGTCAAAGCTGTCCTTGTGCGGCGCGATGACGAAGTAATGCCCTGCCGGGACTGTGCCGCACGGGCCCTGGACCAATGGGTCGCCCGCCTGCGAATGCGTTTTCGCTATCGCGACGACCGCGCCATCGACGAGGAAAGCGCGCCCTCTGCAAACGACCTCATCTCCGGGACCCGCGACGATCAATTTTACGAAATTGATGTTCTGATAGTATGGGTTTTCGGGCGGATAGAAGTCGACATAGTCGCCAATAACGGGCTCTGCATTTTTGTCGACGATGAATGCCCAATGGCTAAGGCTCTGTGTCCAATTGATCGTAACGTACCAAGAGCGTTCCCATCTCATCGCAAAACCAATGAATGTCAGCACCGCGAACAATAATCCTAGGAAAAGGACTCTGCGCCATCCGCGATTGAGCGACGCCCGCGGCTCTAAGCTCGTCGCCGTCATTGTGCCTCTCCTTGGGCAGAAGCGTTTTGATCAATTGCGATAAGCTGCTGTCGAAGATCCGCGGTATCCGCAGCCATGCGGTCGAGCATTTGCGTCATTCCGGATTGGTCGCCCAAGGCGGGCAAGCTCGCGCCGCGCCGAGCAGCCAACGCTTCAGCTCGCTCTCGCGCCATAAGGCGGACGTCACCTGTAAAGTCGGGAACGTTTGGTCCAAGAACCGCTTCGCTCGCCACGACGATGACGCTTTCATCTGATGTCAAATCAGCGATCGCGCTCTCAATTGAGGCGACATATTCACTGGTCCTGATTTCAGCTTCGCTTTGCGAAATATTTTGACCAATAGTGGTCACCATGTGCTCTTCGAGAAGCGTTTTGATCGACACTGAAATGACGAGGGGCGGTTTAGGTTGGCTCGCGTGAATCAGCAGCGTCATCACTGAACACACCAATGTGGTCTGCTCCCTGAAAAGTGGTCCATTATTTGAGTTAGTTCCGGCTTCAGATATGGAGCTGAGTTATGGGCAAGAGACTTAAGCCTGAAGAGATTATCGCAAAGCTGCGGGAGGTTGAGGTTCGTCTCGCTCGCGGTGAGACAGCAGCGCAGGCTGCACGTTCTATCGGCGTGACCGAGCAGACTTATTATCGTTGGCGCAAAGAGTATGGCGGGCTGCAGGTTGGCCAGGCCAAACGGATGAAAGAGATTGAGAAGGAGAACGCGCGGCTGCGGCGGGCTGTTTCTGATCTAACATTGGACAATCAAATCCTGCAGGAAGTCGTGCGGGGAAAGTACTAAGCCCTTCACGCAAACGCCTTGCGATCGATCATGTGGTGGAAGAGCTTGGCGCATCAGAACGCCGGGCTTGCCGCGTGATCGGTCAGCATCGCTCTACCCAGCGCAAGCCTAGAACACCTCGTGATGACGAGCCTGCGCTGACAGACGCGATCATCAGGCTCGCAACGCAGTTCGGCCGATACGGCTATCGCCGGATTACGGAGCTGCTGAGGCGAGACGGCTGGCGTGTGAATGAGAAGCGCGTCTATCGCATATGGCGACGTGAAGGGCTGAAAGTCCCGCAGAAGCAACCCAAGCGCGGGCGGCTGTGGCTGAATGATGGATCGTGCGTGAGGCTCAGGCCTGCACACAAGGGCCATGTCTGGTCGTATGACTTCGTCCAGGACCGCACCCATGATGGAAAGGTCTTCCGCATGCTGTGTGTCATCGACGAGTACACGCGCGAGTGTCTCGCCATCCGCGTCGAACGGCGCCTGAACTCTCGGGATGTTCTGGATGTGCTTGGCGAGCTGTTCGTGCGGCACGGCGCCCCAGAGCATATACGGTCCGACAATGGACCAGAGTTTATCGCCATCGCGCTAAGGGAATGGCTCGGCAATATTGGCGTTGCAACGCTTTACATCACGCCTGCAAGTCCCTGGGAGAATGGCTACTGCGAAAGCTTCAACTCCAAGCTCAGAGATGAGCTGCTGGCCCGCGAAATTTTCTACGACCTCCGCGAAGCCAAAGCCCTCATCGAGGGCTGGCGATACCACTACAACACGGCCAGACCGCACTCTTCTCTGGGCTATAAATCGCCCGCGCCAGAAGCCATCTTGCCCGCAGCGATCATTCTGCCTTACCATGTGGAGGTAGCAGCATGATCGCTGCTACGTGGAAACCGCCGGACTAACAAAACCGGTGGACCACCTCAGTGGGGCAGACCAATCTGCGGCAGTTAAAATCACGAACCCTAAAACTTGGACTGAGCACCGGCCGGATGAATCATATCGTTTCTGTTGCATTATCGAGAGTGGCCGCTCAGGATGTGGTGCCCTGGCTCGAAGAAACAAGTTGCTGCAATATGAATGCACCTTTGGCGAAGTCCCCGGACGCAACCTTCGTCGAACTTTCGAGCGAAGACGCGCGAAATTTACAAATGTTGATGGGTGGAATTCTAAATGAAGGCGTCAACTGTACTAATATGAGGCATATTGTTCACGCGTCCTTGTGTGCACTTTCAACATTTAGTGACGAAATGTTGGTTAATTCCTTTTAGTAACATTACATTTTTGTGAAAAACGGCACCTGATTCGCCTTATTTGACTGTTTTCGCTGATTCTCTCTTGTCAAGATAAGATTTTCCACAGACACTCCTTTATAGACGTAGAGTTGTAGGTGGGGACGATGTCTAGCTCCATGCAGCATCCGTCCTGCGCTAAGATCGCGCAACATATTGGCGAGATCTTGTTGGTGCACCGAACCAGGAAGGGGTTCACCCAGGCGCATGTGGCGGAACAAGTAGGATTAAAAAGAGCGTCCTCGATCGCACGTTTCGAGCAAGGAAAGTCTATGCCGTCGCTCGACACTCTAATACGTCTGACACTTCTTCTAGAGATTGACCCGAATAGATATTTCAAAGGCTTGGTTCTTCCGTCTGCTGATGGTGTGAAGGAAGACCCGCCGCTTTCGCTTGATGAGCTTCGCGATCTTGTCAAACCCTTCGCAGATCCAAAGATCCGTGAAGTCGTTCAAGGCAACCTTCATCAATTGAGCGATCCCGACACAGTTGGATTTGTTGGTGAGCTGATCAATGACACCGAGAAGCGATCATGATGGATTTGCGTTGGCGACAGGTCGTTTCGACGGCGCTTGCAGAGTCAGGCGCAATCGTAAGATCTCCAGGATTTCTCATTGCGGCCTTCGCCCCCTTTGTCGTTGCAGCACTCGGGATCACTGCTCTCTTTTATATGTCATCACAAGATCCACGGGTGGCGCTTGTAGTGTCGAGTGATAAAGCGGCGATCTCCGATCAAATCTTAGAGGCGTTATCGACGGAGATAGGACCCTCTGCGGACAAATCGAAACTGCGAGATCAACACGCAGCCCATTGGGTGCCTGTCTCTGCTGACAAAATTGTCGACGGTCGGGCTGCGTTAGAGATTGGGAAAATCCCGATCGGCTTGGAAGTCAATGTTCAGAGAGACACCAAAACCGTCCATCTCCATCCCCGTGTGGATCCCCCCAACTACATCATTGATTTGGTGCGCGCCGAGGCGAATGCAGCATTTCTGTATGAAGCCACCAACGCCTCGGTTGAGTTTGTTATTCAGGGTAAAGATGCACAGCCCGCTGAAGACACATCTCTTTCCGATCAACTGATCTGGCTGGTAACAGTGTTGCTCGCAGCTGCTTCAGGAGCATTGGCGGCTGCATCGACGCACGCTTTGGCGACAGCATATTTAGAGCAAAGTCAAAAATCGTCTCTTTCAGATGTGGGGTTGAGAGAGGACTTCCTCGGTAAGCTGATTGGCATTGGCGGCGCTTATGCAACATTGGCGCTGCCTTGGGGGATCATCTTATCGCTTGGCATTGGCGCGCTGGCCATGAGCGGCGATCCAGCCTTATTAGCGGCGATAAAAGAAACTGGCGTATCGGCTTTTGATCCATTGCGATTGCTGCTCTTTTTACTGTGTGCGCCGGCTGGTTATGTCGTTTTCGCATCCTGCGTGTTGCTCATCGCCTTGCGGTCGAAGACAGCCGCAGCTGCCAGGTCCCTAGCAGGGCCGGTGTCGTTTTTCGCGGTCGCACCCGCACCCATGGCGCTTTTGTTCGCTTCGAACATTGGCGGCATTGGATATACGATGCTGAGCTGGTTTCCGCTTACTGCCCCGGCTGCAATACAGCTCGGCTTCGGCACGGTCGACTTATATGACCTTTTGATAAGGTCATTGTTTTTGGTTTTTATCGCGATCGTGGTTTTGCGATTTGCCTTGCGCCGCCGTTTGCGGCTGTATGTTGCAACACATCACAAACTTGGGGGTTAAAGAGGAAACCGAAACTCCAAAATGGCCCAAAATACAGTTTATATCTGCGCCTGGCACTAAATCCCACTTCGACCACCGCATCAATGAACAGCCTGTGATCGTTGACCGAACAATGCATCGATAATGGGACAATCCGGGGTGTTGCCAGCCAAGCACTCGGCGGCGATCGCACTTAGCGTCTTCTCCAGTCGCTTCAAGTCATCAATCTTATCTCGCACGTCTTGGAGATGCGTCGTCGTGATCGCGTGCACTTCACCACATGATGGTGGCTCATCCGTTAACCCTAGAAGGGAGCGAACAGCTTCCAGCGAAAAACCAAGGTCTCGGCTGCGCTTGATAAATCCAAGCCTCGCTTGATGGGCACTGCTGTATATACGCTGACCTCCGCTCGTGCGCGGTGGGTTGGGCATGATGCCAATCTTCTCATAATAGCGGATTGTCTCAATTTTGACGCCCGTTGCGTCGCTCAGTCGCCCAATTGTGATGTCTGACATGCTTGCACCTATAGTTACTACAGGTTTTAGAGTGATCACATGTCTAGTGAAATTCAAACAGAAAATGGCGACCAGAAGCAAGGTGGATGGTTCGCGAGCGGCGGATTAATCGCCAGCTTCTTTGCCTTTATCGGCGCTTCTTGCTGCGTGCTTCCCATCATATTGGTGAATCTTGGTGTGAGTACGACGCTCGTCGCACAGCTCGGCTTCTTCGCTCGCAATCAAGCTCTGTTTCAGTGGGTGACTCTGGCCCTGCTGATCGCGGCGACCTTCTTTGCTTTTGGAAATGGTCGACCGCGAATGCGCGTTATCGTTTTGCTGGTCATTGGCTTTGTTTTGGCGGGCATCGCGTATGTCTTGCCATCTTATGAGAGAGAAATATTGGAATGGCTGAACTTGATGTAACCGGAGATTTCATCCCCGATTCAACTCTGACCTGCCCAGAGTGCGGGCATCGATCAAAAGACACTATGCCGACGAATGCGTGTCAGTTCTTCTATGACTGCAAAGGCTGCGGCGCGGTGCTAAAGCCCAATCCGGGGGATTGCTGCGTTTACTGCTCATTCGGCGACGTGGCGTGTCCCCCGATCCAAGTTGGCGATGATTGTTGCGGCTAGCGCCCACCTATAACCCGAAGAAGACCTTACCATATTTCGTTCACGGGCGATTTTGCGCCACTCAGTTTCTGCCCTTTTTCTTTGATTGTTCTTTGCGTTCCAATTTACGCAAATCTTCAACCAACGCTTTTATTCTAGTAGGAATTGGCTCGCTCAATACACGCAGGTATCGTTCACGCAGTTCAGCATGCATCCGAGAAGTATTTTTAGTGGATCGGTCCAATGCATTCTCCAGCCTTTGTGTCGCCAAAAAAATGGAAAGCCAATTCGTCCGCTCCACCCACTCGATGCCGTTGTAATTCTATCGCTGGGGTTGAGAGCCATATAGCGTAGTTCGACTACTATTCCGAGCCCAGACTAATGGGCGCGCCCACCTTCACCCGCTGAAACCGCTCACCCATTACATCCTCAAACTGATCGAAAACCGCATCATGCGTATCGTGACCGCCGAGAGCCAGAAATGAGAGCTCCCGGCTCAGCAACTCAATCTCATCCTGGATCATGCTTTGATCGATAGGAGCAAATACGCCATTGCCAGACGCTAGCCGTCGCTGGGCGTCTATTCCAGCGACATACAAGCGCCCCTCGGGCACAGGGTAATGGAGGTCGCCGATAATCGCATAAAGTGGAACATCGAATGCGGCCTCAACTCGCTCAAGCAACTTCGGCACCGTCTGGTGCCCACAACCAACAATGACGACTAGGCCTCGTCCTTCCAAGTGTATAACCAGCGCCTGCTCATCGATTTGACCAATGAACAAGCGCCGAGGGATAGGCCCGGTGGAGGCAATGCCGGTCGAGAGCGCACGGGGCGACGTCACCGTTTGGACTGTCAGTCCCGGATAATTCATCTCGGTTGGTGTATAAACGGAGGCATTGCCCAGGTCCGCTTGTTTGGTCCCAAAGGAAAAGGATCGCGCGGTTGCCCAATCCACGCCCCCAACATGATCGCGATGAAGATGACTAATGAAAATCGTATCAATGCCGGAACGCTCCACACCAAGGCGCGTCATATTGTGTTCCAAAGGCGATGGAGATTCACCAGACCGATTGAAACCTAGGTCGAAAAGAATGGTCTCTTGGTCAGTCCTAATCAAATAGGACACACCCGGCTCGATGCGCAAATCATCTATGTCACTATGCCAATTCACGAGTGGCAAAACTTCAAGGCTGCGCGTCGTTCCGAACTCAGGAACCTTATCCACGGTGGCAAGCGCCCACGCCTCATCCAGGCGCTTTGCATCTCTTGCGCGTTGACCGTCAACAATTGCTATTCCGATCAGGGGACCAAGCAGCAAAAGCAGGAGTAGGATCAGCAAAAATCGTCTCATAGTATTCGCCTCACAAATGGTTCAAGTCGTAGTCGTCTCAAAGAACAGAAGAAGTGATCCGAGAATGCCGCCACCGAGCAAAACGGTCACCACAGCTAGGACCAAGAGGACGCGACCACTCGTCATCAAAAGCTGAGAGAACGAGGTTTTTATGCCAATGGCCGCTACTGCCAAGATCAGGCAACCTTGCGAAAGAGCATTGGCCGTGGAACGTCCAGATTCCGGCACAAGGCCTAAGCTGTTAATCCCTACGAGCACAGCGAAGATGATTAGGAAGATAGGAAAACGAGGCAACGTGATCCGTTTAGGTTTCTCACAGCTTCTCTGCGAAAACAGTATTCCAACGATCAGAGCCACTGGCATCAGACAGGCGACCCTTAGCAGTTTCACAATGGCCGAGGTTTCCGTCGCCTCAGGAGAGAATAGCGCGCCCGCACCGACCACTTGGGCGACATCGTGTACCGCTGCGCCAAACAATATTCCGGCCTGCACGTCATTCAGTCCTAGCGTTTGGGCAAGAGCCGGATAGGCAATCATCGCAGCGGTGCTGAGGGTGGTCACGCCGATGATTGAGAGAATGACTGTGTCGTCTTTTGCCTTTCGAGGCAGCACGCTCGCAATCGCCAAGGCAGCGGAGGCCCCGCAAATGGCAACCGCGCTTGCAGCAATGATTGCACTTTCACTTTTGAGGCCAGCCCATTTTCCAATCTGCCAGCCTATGGCGAGGGTCATCACCAGGCTGGTCAAAACCAACAGCGCCGTTGCCCAACCGAGCGCTGCAATCTGAGATAGGGTTATCTGCATCCCCAAAAGCGCGACACCGGCTTTCAGAATTGCGTCACCTGCCAAATTGAGACCAGCAGATTGCGTGTCGTTCGCGCTCGGCGCTTTGAGCATCAGTCCAATAACAAGCACGAGTAACAGAACAGGCGCGCCGGTGATGTTTGACAGAAAAACGCCGCACAGAGAGACGATTCCTGCCAGCAAGAGTCCGTCCCAATTCATCATGGGTCGTGCAAGCCAACTCGGCCATGGCGCAGCTATCATTTCATTTATTATAGCCATTGCTCTAAAGCGCAGCGTTAGCGGCGTGGCCAAACTCACAGCTTAAAATGTGCGGACCAAAGGCCGATCCGATTAGCATTCGGCCTGACGCGTCATCAACGATGGCGACCGATCCACCAGAGTGTTCCGAGCCATCATTGACATAAAGCCGTTCGACCGCCTCGCGCGATGGATCGTAGACCAAGACTTCAGACGGCGAAGGCGATGTCTCCGAGCGTTGATACCCCATGGCAAGTGTCAAAAGCTTTGGGTGACCCGCAATGAATACGCGGCCATCGGGATTGACGGTTATATTATCAACGCCTGTCTCTAGGGGCACATGACGGTTGAAAGAAAGTGTTTTCGTTTGAGGATCGTAGTCAAAGACAGACAGTCTTTGGGCGATGGTTTCACCAACATAAAGCACTCTTTGTGATGGACTGAAGGCTATCCCATTGGCCATCTGTAAGTCTTCAGTCACATACTCGGCCGTCTCGGTATTGACGCGCAAGACTTTGCCGGTGCGAAGCTGGCTCGCGCCCTCAAGGATTTCGCCCAGCGTTGCCGCGTCAGCCTTTTTGTCGAGGGTCACGAGCGCTTCTGTTGGTCCAATCGCGACCAGATCATTCGGATTGCGCAGAAGCGGATGTTTCAGCGTTCGCTCCAGCAACAAGTCCCCCGAAGCGGTTACGCGAAAGACTTCGATCGTGTGCCCGTCGCTGGGACGGTTGGCGACAAATAGGCGGCGGGTTCCCATTTCATCGATGTGAAGGTCCATGCCAAAGCTGCGAAATATCTCTGGTTCTGCGGGAGCAAGGTCGTTTGGCACGGCCAAGTCTGGTGACGCCATGGGCAGTGACCAAACCTTGGCGCGCCCAGGTCCGCCAGAGCGGAAGGATCGTCGGTCTCCACCGACGGCGTAAACCATGCCCGCCTCGCGGTCCCAAACGAGGTCTTCTGGTCCTTCAAAGCCGACGAGTGGGCGACAGGTGCCATCGAAAGAAGAGATAATTTCGCGGGTTTCTCCGGCTCTGACATAGGTCGACCAGGCGAATACGCCGATCCAGGCAATCGCGGCGATGAAGGACCAAAATACGACACGCAGAAGCACATCGATCCAGACATTGTAGCCCTTTAGCGGCGCCGCCAAATCATCCGGAATTGGCATCGGTTTGAGTGCCGACACATCAGCGCCGCCTGTGTTCCCTTTGGGGATCCAGCCGAAAAGATATCCCGGGATGACCGCGATGATCCGGAGAACTTGGCCTCTTATTTCGCGCCAATCAGTGTTTCGGATGCCCACTTTCAACATCCACCAATGCGTGATGATATGCGTTGTGAAGTAACGCTGCCCCAGAATATGCGCCCGCTCTAGTCGTCGAAACGCCTCATCCAACTGATCACGATTGTAAGCTTCTTTGGCCAGCGACATCTCTTGGCCAAATGCGGTCTTTATGGCGGGCTTCATAATTCAACCTTCGATTCGATTAGAATTTTCGAAGGTCTTCTTCCGCGATCTATTCTGCTACGTATTGAACGAAACGCTTGTACCGCTTTAAGCCGTCCGACGCGAAAGAGCTGTATCGGACTTTGCTCGCAGTGCTTCCACGCGGCGATTGAAGGCTGCGACACTGATCCGATAAAGCAAGAGTTTGATCGGACCGGGTCGGTTTTCGTAAAGTGCAGACTGAAAATACTCGGCGGGCTCGTCGAAAACGCCATGATCATCAGTGACCGCGGCCATTTGCTGAAAAGTCCCAACAGTAGAGCAAGTTCCGCAGTCTTTACCAGGTGATGACAGTGCAACCGACAAACCTGTTTTCCAACGGCGTCGCTTTAACTCTCGCTCTGACGAAGCTTGAAGTGACGTATCGTTGATAAATCCGTCCGTTCGCTTCCATTCGCCGTCGATTTCGATCTCAAGCCAGGAATGAGAGATCTCATCGGGCATCAGCCGGTAGGCCAGACCCTTAAAAAAGCCTCGTTGGATCTCTTTGGAAATCAGCGAGAAATGTATCCGTGCCGGCATGTTAGCGGCCTTACACAGGGCAAGGAGCAATGTCGCTTTCGTGTTGCACTGCCCCAAACCCAATCTGATGGTTTCAGACGCCTTCGTCAGGTCGCCATTTGCTGGAAACCCAAACTTGATATCGTCTCTGACATAGTTGAGCAGTCTGTTGAATTTCTCGTTTACGTCGTCAGCGTTACGGACAATTCGATTCGCGGTGCTTCGAACCAGATCATTGTCGAAATCTGCCAAAACGATGGTCTTCGTCATGTCTGTATCTCCCAAATAAAAGGAGGATACTTTATGCTTCTCTTGTGCGTCTTGAACGAAACGCTCGTTTGTTAATTACGACTATTGACCTGCGTTTAATGCCTGAAGAGGCGTCACACCCATAATTTTACCCATTGTTCGTGTGAGGTGCGCCTGATCAGAAAACCCACCCGCATATGCTGCATCAGCCAGTGACGCGCCCTCCGCCATCGCCTGCGCTGAGCGCCGGGTCGCCTGCCATATGAGCCACTTGGAGAGTGGGACGCCAAGTTGTTCCTGGGCAATTACCCGTAACCTCGGCTCGGATAGCCCGCAGGCTTTCGCGGCTTCAGAAATTGCGCTTTTCAGTTGTGCCGTCCGCAAGAAATCGAGAGCCTCCAATAGGCGCAGATCCATTTGTGGGCTGGTTCGACCTGCCGCGCGTCCCAAATCATCAAGGAGTGTATCGAGTTCGCCCTGCCAGTTCGTTTCAACGATAAGACTTGGGTCCACAATCGAGACATCATCATCGCCGGCAAAGCTTTGAATATAGCGTGCCAGTTGCGATTGAGGCTCAATCAACAAAAGCACAGCCTTGTCTGCTGGGTGGAGCGTGTGACGTTTCCCGGCTTTCACACAAAGCGCGCGACCAAATATCAAGCGATCTTGGTCATCGCTGATCGAGATGTCTGAGCTGAGCGACACGGCGAGTTGAAGTGTGGCATGGGCATGGGGGCGGTTGTCAGCGGCTCGCCCACGATACACGAGCGACGTTTCACCAATGTAGAATTCACCCTTCCAATCCATTCACTTTCTATAACGTTCGAAGTGTATTCAAGCTACTGTATATGCCGCAGGTGGTTGTATATCTCTGATCTTGAAGCCGCACGTCCGGACTTCGAACGCCCATTTGACGGGTACGCTGTTCTAACGTTTTAGTGGGCTGCTATTGGGCGAGAAAAGGACATTAAAAACGACATCTCGCCTCCATCAGATCATCCCAGACATCACCTCGCATGGTCCATTAAGCCGTCGAGACAGTCATCGCCGTCGGCGGCGGTATTGCAGATTGCCATAATGCGATAGGCGCCATCGCGGCCCTGTTTGACCATGAACGTGACCTCGTCGCCGTCAGCGAAGCCCGACAGGTCAACATCGCCCATGATATCAAATCCCATAGTCATCGCACCCATCGCGATATCGCCATCGAAGGGGCCATGCTCAATGGTTAGGAAATCGCCCTGGCTGCCCACAGACCTGATCGTGCCCGTTGCGTGGCCAACACCATCCCCCATTCCGGCCATGTCATGATCGCCATGATCCATGTCGCCATCGCTCGCCATATCCATCGGCATATCGGCTTCTGAAGTCGCTGGCGGCGCCGTGTCTTCAGCTCCGCCGCAGGCAGCAAGGCTCAGCGCCAGCAGGCTGGCGGTAACAAGGGTGAGAGGTTTCATATCGGTTCTCCTTCAAGTTCAGGTCGTGGTTCTTGCGCGTCTTCTGGTGGTCTTCCGGCGCGCGCGGAAAGCTGGAATCCGGTCCAGATATAGTAGATTGCCGGAATAACGATCAGGGTCAGGATCAGCGTCGAAGCCATCCCGCCGATCATCGGCAGCGCAATGCGACGCATGACATCGGAGCCGAGACCGTCGGTCAGGAAGATCGGGGCCAAGCCGGCAAAAATAGTGGTCACGGTCATCAGTTTCGGACGCACCCGCAGGGCGGCGCCCCGGCTGATCGCGGCAAACAGCGCTTCGCGTGTCTCCGGCTCAGCCTTGCGCACCTCGCTGTCGATATAGAGCAGCATGATCACGGCCGTTTCGACCGCGATCCCGCCCAGCGCGATGAAGCCGACCGCGACCGCCACTGAGAGATTGTAGCCCGCCAGCCAGACCGCCCAGAGGCCGCCGATGAGGCCGAACGGCAGGCTCGCCATGATGATCAGCGTGCGGTCAAGACGTCCGAAATGCAGCATCAGCAGCAGGAAGATCAGAGCCACGGCCGCCGGGATGGCGATCTGCAGCCGGGCGCTGGCTTCTTCGAGCTGTTCGTACTGTCCAGCAAAATCGACCGCATAACCGGGCGGTAGGGTCACCTGATTTGCAACGGCGGTGCGCGCCTCGGCGACATAGCCGCCCATGTCGCGGCCTTCGATATCAACGAACACCCATCCGGTCAGGCGCGCATTCTCCGAGCGGATCATGGGCGGGCCTTCTGTGTAGGCGATGCTGGCCAGCTCACCGAGCGGAATATGCGCGCCGGTCGGCGTCGGCACGAGGATGTTTTCAAGGTCGTCAGCGCTCTCCCGGAAGGGCCGGTCATAGCGCAGGATGATGTCATAGCGCTCTCTTCCCTCGACCGATTGGGACAGGCGCATGCCGCCAAGGGCGGTCTGCACCACGGCCTGGAATGTTCCCATGTCGATATTGCGCCGGGCGAGTTCGCCACGATTCGGGGTGATTTCCAGATACTTGCCGCCTAACACGCGGTCAGCAAAGGCTGAACGCGTACCCGGAATGTCCGTAACCACCGCTTCCACATCGCGGGCGATCTGTTCGATCTCGGTCAGGCTGTCGCCGGTCACCTTGATCCCGATCGGTGTGCGAACCCCGGTTGAGACCATGTCCATACGGATTTTGATCGGATAGCCCCAGCTATTGACGAGTCCCGGCATCTGCAAACGCTGGTCGAGCTCGGCGATGATGTCGTCAATGGTGACGCCTAGGCGCCAGTCTTCTTTAGGTTTAAGCCTGATCCATGTTTCGATCATGGTGAGCGGCGCAGGGTCGGTCGCGGTGTCGGCGCGGCCCGCCTTGCCGAACACGTTTTCGACTTCAGGCACGGTCATCATCACGCGGTTTGTCTGGCCGAGGATTTCACGCATCTTGGTGGCCGAGACGCCAGGTAGCGTGGTCGGCATATAGAGCAGTTCGCCTTCATAGAGCGCTGGCATGAATTCCGAGCCGATGCGCTGGAGGGGAACAATCACGCTGGCGGTCAGCACCATGGCGAGCGCGACGGTCACCCATTTGAACCGCAGCGACGCATGCAGGATCGGTTTGTAGGCCCAGACGAAAAAGGCGTTGAGGGGATTGGCTTCTTCGCGGCGGAATTTGCCCCGCATCAGATACAGCATCAGAACCGGCACCAGGGTGACAGACAGGATGGCAGCGAACGCCATCGCATAGGTTTTTGTGAACGCAAGCGGTGAAAACAGGCGATAGCTTTCGCCGGTTAGCGCGAACACCGGCAGGAAGGACACTGTGATGATTAATAGAGAAAAGAAGATACCGGGGCCGACTTCCTGAGCGGCCTCAAGCAGAGCTGCGCGGCGCGCAGCCGGGCTCGGGCTTTCCTCGAATTCCGAGAGTTTTCGGCTGGCATTCTCTACAAGAACAATCGAGGCATCGACCATCGCGCCGATGGCAATGGCAATGCCACCAAGCGACATGATGTTGGCCGTCACGCCCTGAAAGGACATGATCAGGAATGCGCCGAGGACGCCGAGCGGCAGCGTGATAATCGCTACCAGAGAGGAGCGCACATGCAGCAGGAAGATCAGAATCACCAGTGCCACGGCGATGCCTTCCTCAATCAGCTTGTCGCGAAGGTATGCCACTGAGCCTTCGATCAGTGGGGCGCGGTCATAGACGGTGACGATCTCAACACCTTCAGGCAGGCCGCGCTGCAACTCGGCAAGCTTGGCCTTGACCCGGTCGATCACCTGAAGCGCATTCTCGCCATCGCGCATGATCACAATGCCGGCGACCGTTTCGCCTTCGCCATTGAGCTCAACAATGCCGCGCCGAAGCGCCGGGCCCTCGACAATCCGCGCCACATCGCTGAGCAGGACGGGCGTCCCGTCAGCGGCGTAAATCACGACCGCTTCCAGGTCGGACCGCTCATCGACATAGCCCGACGAGCGGATGACATATTCTGTTTCGGCCTGTTCAATGACGCGCCCGCCAACCTCGCTTGAGGCCGCGCGCACGGCGTCACGAATGCGGGCGATCGAGATATCGAAACTGCGCAACCGGTTCGGATCGATGAAGATCTGATATTCGCGGACAAAGCCGCCGACCGAGGCGACTTCGGCCACCCCGTCAACACCGGCCAGTTCCAGCGACAGGAACCAGTCCTGCAGCGAGCGAAGCTCGGCGAGGTCGGTGTTACCGGTCCTGTCCACCAGCGCATACTGATAGACCCAGCCGACCCCGGTCGCATCGGGGCCGATCTGGGGCACGGCACCGTCTGGCAGTTCGGAACCAAGCCGGGACAGCGCTTCCAGTACGCGCGAGCGCGCCCAATAGAGGTCCACGTCGTCTTCAAAAATGACATAGACAAAGCTTGTGCCGAACATGGATGAGCCGCGTACATCCTTGGTGCGGGGAAGGCTCAGAAGATTGGTCGACAGCGGATAGGTAACGAGGTCTTCGACGATCTGCGGGCTCTGGCCCGGGAAATCGGTTCGGATGATGATCTGGGTGTCGGTCAGGTCCGGCACCGCGTCGAGCGGCGTGCGTTCGACCGCCAGCCACCCAGCCACAGCCAGCGCGGCCGCGAGCACCAGCACGATCAGCTGGTTCGCCATCGACCAGCCGATCAGCCCGGCGACCCAGGATTTTGACGGGTCCTGGCCTGCCAGATCATGTTTGGGTGTGTCTGTCATCGCTGCCCCCTAATTGTGGCCAGCATGGGGATCGATGGGACGGCGCTCGGCTCCGTCCATCTCCATGCCTGCCATCGGGTCGGGCCAGGCGATGAGCTCTGCCTCAGCATCGCCATAGGGATTGCTTGGACTGTCGCCTTGCTGCAGCCAGAGGCGGCCCGTCTCGGTATCGCGGAACAGGGTCAGTCCGGCGCCCCGATAATGGATCGGCGCGCCTTCGAGCAGCCAAGGCTCCAGCGCCGCCATGAGACGCGCGAGTTCGGCGGCGAGCGCGTCGCCCTCGCGTGCAGCTTTGGCGGCCCGCAGCGCGGTTTCGCCGTCTTCCAGGATCGGAACCAGCTTCGTATCGGCGAAACGGGTTCGAAGCGTTTCGCCCAAGCCCAGCGCCGGGTCCACGAAATAGGGGTCGATACGATATTCATCGGTCAGCGCCTCATGGAAATAAAGCGCCATGTCCGTGAAATGATCAATCTCGGCCAGCGTGCTGGCGTCCACCGGAAGCTGCGACAGCGGTGTGTCCGGCCCGGCCACCATAGCAGGCGGTGCCTGCAGCTTGGAGAAGCCTTCGCGCAGGTTTACTTCGCTGTCGAGCAGGAATTGACCGCTGGCGACCACTTGTTCGCCAGGCGTCAGGCCTGCAAGGATTTCTGTGCGTCCGCTGCTGCTGATGCCCACGCGCACCGCGCGGCCTGCAAACCGGCCCTCGCCCAGCGCGATAATGACATGCGCGCCGCGGCTGTCGCGCAGGATGGCCTCTGTCGGCACGGATAAGCGCTCTCCGCCGCCAAGATCCATGGTGATGTCGGCATAGGCGCCAGGACGCAGATAGCCTGCCGCATTGTCGACCTCGATCCGGACCTGCGCCGTGCGCGTCGCCGGATCAATGGTCGGGTAGATATAGTCCACCGAGCCTTCAGCGGGCGCTTCCGGCGCGCTTGGAAAATCGAGCCGAACCGGCATGCCGGCGTCGATCAGCGGCAGATCGGTCTCCGGCACAGCCGCCATCACCCAGACGCCGGAATAGGATTGCAGGCGCAGGATCGGCGTGCCGGGACTGACATAGTCACCTTCGCGCACCTGCAATTCGGCGACCGTGCCGCCCGCTTCGGCATAGACCGGCACCCGCTCAATCACTTCGCGATTTTGCGTCAACCGGTCGACCGCTGCATTCTGCATGCCGAGCGAGCGCAGACGCTGGCGCACGGCGGCGATACGGGTCTCATTACCGATCTCCAGCGAGTTCAGATAATCCTTCTGCGCAGCGATCAGGTCGGGGCTGTAGATCCGGTAGAGGAGCGCGCCGGGACGTACCGTGTCGCCCTCAGCCCGTACGGTCAGGCTCTCGATCCAGCCTTCAAGGCGCGAGACAGCGACATTTTCAAGGCGCTCATTGGTTTCGACCACGCCAAAGGCCCGCAGTGACTGACCGAAATCGACGACTTCGGTCGGAACCGTTCGAATGCCCATGGTCTGGATCATTTCCGGCGCGACGACGATGGATCCATCCCCCTTCGCTGCGCCAGCATCGGCAGTCACCGGCACCAGATCCATGCCGCAGATCGGGCACGACCCATCCGGATCGGTTGAGATATAGTGCGGGTGCATCGGGCAGGTGTATTGGGCCGCTTCAGCTGAGACGGCGGCGACCTGGCCTTCTGCAGGCGTTTCGGTGGTCCGCACGCCCGGATTATCGTTGCAGGCTCCAAGAAGCGCGGCAGCGCCCAGGGGTAAGAGGAAAGCTAATCGTGTCATGGCGTCACCAGAAGAGCGTTCATGCGCGCAATCGCAGCGGCCCTGCGGGCTTCTTCTGCGGCGATGTCGGCGCGGAGTTTGAGGATGGCGAGTTCACCGTCGATGATGGGCGCATAGTCGCCGACACCGGATTCGTAGATGATCAGTTGCGACGCGATCTCGTCTTCCACGGCCGCGATGTTGCGCTCAAGGACAGCGATATTGTCTTCAGCGGCCCACCATGCGGCGGCCTCGGCGGCGTAGCGGGCGGCCGCACTTCGGGCGGCGGCCTGATAGCGCATCTCTGCGCTTGCCCGGTCAGCTCTCGCCGCGCGCAGGCGTGGCTCCTGGCTGCGCTCGGCCCAGAGGGGAACCGTGAACGTCACCATGCCGGAGACCCAGTCATCGCCCGCGAAATTCGCGCCAGACTCGCGCTGCTGATAGGTGAGTTGCGCGCCCCAATTCGGACGCCAGGCGGCTTCAGCACCATCTACGGAATAGTCGGCCACGCGAAGACCTGCATCGGCAACGCGAACGGTATGGAACGCCATTGCATCTCCGGACCAGTCGAGCGGCGCGACGGGCGGTGCGGGCGTTGTAGGCACGAATCCGACCAGGTCGATCAGGCGGGCGTCGATTTCCGCCTCCTGACGATCCAGATCGATGAGAACACGCGAGACACCGGTACGCTCGGCTTCGATCTCGGCAAGACGGAAGACGGCGGGCCGCCCGGCGTCAATCTCAGATTGGGCGACCTGAGCCAGTTCGTCATATTTAGCGTTTCGCTCACCCGCGAGAACACGCTGACGGGCGATCCGCGACTTTTCATGCAGCAATGCAATCAGTTCGCCGCGCAAGGTCGCTAGCTGCGCGTCTTGTATCCGATCGGTTTGCTCAGCCATGGCGCGGGCTTCGCCGGAACGCGCGTTGCGGCCCGCACGGTTTGGAAAGTCCTGGCGTATGCCAACTGCCTTATTGGTCGGCAGGAACTCGGAAAAGGACGGATCGAAGATTGGGAAATTGTTGATGCCGACCGAGACGACCGGATCAGGCAGCGCAGTTGCGGCAACGCCCCGCTCGCGAGAAGCGTCCGCCTGATAGGTGAGTGCAGCGAGCGAGGGATGATCTGCGAGACGCGTTTCCAGCTCTTCAAAAGACTGCGCCAAGGCAGTGCCGCCCGGCGCGATACACATCACGAAAGCGAAGACGAGCCAAATTCTGAATTTTGGGGACATGGATCAGCACCCGAATTGATTGAACATGAAACAGCGAAACCCGCGCGGACACGCGGGCGCTGCCAGATCAGATCAACAGGCGCTGTTTGAGTGTAATGGGTGTGGAAAGCGGAAGGGGCGGATCGCCCGGTGGCCCGGTTTTGAAGATCGTCTCTGAGTGCCCGAAACCTTCGAAGCGCGATGCGATGACGGTCACAGGGATCTCTGGCGAGAGCTGCGTGAAAGTTACGCCATTCTCGAAAGACTGGGCCTGCATGACCGCGCTATCGCAATCGAGGCAGCCCGGACAATCCATCGGTGAAGGCGATGGTTGATCTGTCTTGGTATCCCCATGGCTCGAAAGTGAAGCCTCGCCATGGCAAGGCGCTGCTTCAATCGACGTGTGCGACGCGGCAGGTTCGGCATGTCCGGTGAGACAGCACGCCATGATCGGCTGCGTCGCCACAAGGGCAACGGCAATCAGGATCAGGAGGCGTGTCAGTTTCAGCATATTCCCTTTAGACTACAGCAAGAGGGGTTAATATTCGTATACTCCCAAGGGGGTATCTTTCCAAGTTACTTCTTGCGACCGCCAAGGACGGCGACAAGTTCTTCGACTTTCTCGCGGCGCTCATCCACATCGTCGCTGGTCAAGGCATGATCGACACACGTCTCCAGATGATCCTGAAGGGTGAGATTTTCGAGCGCTGACAGGGCGGCCTTTATCGCCTGCACCTGTCGTACCACGTCGATGCAATAGCGACCCTCATCAATCATTTTCGAGACACCGCGCACCTGACCCTCAATACGGGCAAGGCGCTTAAGCGCCGCCGACTTTGTTTCTGACTTCATGTCTTATACCTTATACAGGGTATGTTGCTTAGCGCGGAGAGTGGCGCGGCTAAACCCTCAAAGCACCAGCGCCTTGAGGGGCATCCAAATCCCCATCGCCATCATGACCAGGTTCTCTGTGAGGGAGACGAAGCCGAGGGGAACATTTGAGTCGCCGCCGACGCAGGCGCATTTCAGATCGCGCTTGTCGACATAAACAGCCTTGTAAACCGAGATTGCGCCAATCGTGCCGATGAACAGTGCGATGGGGGAGCCGATCAGGGCGGCGGTACCGCCAGCAATCATCAGGATACCTGCGGCGCCTTCAGCAAACGGATAGACATAGCCGTATCCAACCTTGCGCTGCGCCAGCAGGTCATAGTTCAGGAACATGGTCGAAAAACTCTCGACATCTTTGAGTTTCTGCAAGGCGAGCGCTGTCATGGCGAAAGCGGCAAAGAGCTCAACGGTGCGGACCGCGAACAGATCTCCAAGAAGGCCCCACGAAACGGCCACCGCCATAAGGGCGCTGATCGCGAAGATCATCAAAACCGGGGTGTACGTCTTTTTGTCACTGTTTTTCTCATACGAGGTGAATCGCTCGCGCAGGGCTTCGTATCCGCCGATGCGCTCGCCTTCGATGAAGGCTTGCGGCGTGGTTTTGACCTCATGCTTTTGTTTGAATGCATCGGTTTCTTCGCGTGTCTTTAAATGGTGGTCTTCGACGTCAAAGCCCTGTCGTTCCAAGAACCATTTCGACTTGAGCCCGTAAGGGCAAAGATGCTGGTCCATCACCATGCGATAGAGCACAGCGCGCTTACCCGGTCGGCTGTTTTCGAATGGTGCCTCTATGGCTTCAGCATCTGGCATCTTCCGACTCCTTTTATACCCATAGGGGGTATATGGCTGGAGAACAGTCAATGGTCAACAATCCGCGCTGTGAATTCTTATGATGATGTCCGGCGCTTAAGACGTCGGCGTTGCCCAATGTTCAGAAGACAAGCGCCATTGCAGGGACTTGCAGTGATGTCAGATCTCGGCGAACCGATGGACCAGTGCGGTTCAACCCCTACCAGATTCATACTCATCAAGCTTCGGCGATAGAATCCACATTGGAACAAAGTCCAAATTGGCGCGTTTTCAGCGGCCTAGTAACTCCCCTTCTAAGGTGCGTTGGGCGGGGTCACAGCCCCATTCATCGAAACGGGCGCATCGTCACTTCACACACAACTCACTGTCGTTGTTAAAAAAAACGACGTTATGTCTTGAGTTATCCACAGGCTGGTTTTATCGTTAAGTCGATCAAAGTTACTTACCGTCTCCGGCCATCGGTGATGGCGTGAAAACGAAGTCGAGTAATCGAAGCGCTGAGCAACAGCGTGCTTTTTCTCATTTTTTTATCGAAATAGAGATCATTGAGGCCCGCTTATGAGCGTGGCCAAAGATACAGCTGACACACCTTTCGCTCGTGAGGGTGAGGCGGTGCAAGCTCGTCTTCCCGCAAAGCGTCCCAAACGACCGATTGATCGATGGACGAAGCGTGAAGAGCTCATTGAAAAACCGCCGACAGAGGCGGAACTCCTGAGAGCCTGTGAAGTTATCTCCCTTATCATTGCGGCTTATGGTGACACCTATTGGCCCATCATGGATCGGCTCGAGAAAGAGCTCGAAACGCTTCGCACACAAAAGGACCGTCTCACCAAGTATTTGGTAAGTGGTCAGACAATTAAGCGGCGGCGTTAACGTTCAAGGGCGCCCCTTGAAAGAGCGCCGGGTCGAAGGGATGAGCGATCTTGTTTAGCTCGTCCTGCCTGTATTCCAGCGACCCGCCCATGCCGTATTCAGGGCGTGTATTGTTATGCCCCATTAGGGCGCATCGAAGGCCATAGTCGAGACCGGCATGCAGCATTCTGTCTTCGAAGGAATGGCGAAACGAGTAGATCTTGTGTTGGTCTGTCGGTAGCAGTTTGCGTTGTCGGAACGCTTTCATCAGATTGGCGGACGCGGTGCCGGATTTATCATAATAGCGTGGAAAGCCCTCCGGAGCCGCCATCATCGCAATTCGGGCAGCGCCGACCAGCGGAATGTCACGGGCCGATGTCTTGGTTTTCAACTCCCGCTTCTGCTCTGGTCTAATATGAAGATGCGGAACTTTGTGGTTCAGTCTGATGTCTTCAGGGCGAAGGCCACAAATCTCACTCAGTCTCGCCCCCGTTTCAATCAGGACAAAGATCATAACACGCAGTTCGTCATTCAAGCCGTCGAACAAACCGGGCGCAAGAATCTTTGAGCGCACCCAATCATCTTCGAAGGGAAGACGTTTCTTCTCAACAGTCTTTCCTGAGAAGTACATTTTGCGGAATGGGTCATCGTAATTGGTGACGCCAACATGTTCGAAATATCTCTGTAGAAGCGATCTAACATTTCCGATATGTCGATTTGCTGTGTTCGGGGTCACTGGGTCGGAACCGTCTTCGGGGTCCATCCGGTCTTTCCACCAATCTTGATAGTCGATGGCAACATCCCGCGTGATATCGTTGACCGCCATATCCCCCATTTGATCGATGAAGTAATTGATCGACGTGCGCTTGGTTTTCTCCCACGAATAGCGCTGTGCCTCCGACTTATTGTATTGATCGTCGAAGGCGATTTTTTCGACGAAGATTTTAAAAGCTTCGCTGACGGTGACACATTCACTTGGATCGGGCGCAGCGCCCAGGAGCGCTTCAATATCCCGCTGCTTGGGGCC
This sequence comes from Pseudomonadota bacterium, assembly GCA_039025235.1. Lineage (GTDB taxonomy): Bacteria > Pseudomonadota > Alphaproteobacteria > Caulobacterales > Parvularculaceae > MED-G105. The sequence goes on along the minus strand of JBCCOS010000015.1, from coordinate 64,155 downwards.
ATCGGATTTGGTGTTACTGAGCTGTTGTTCCAGGATGCTGATCCGATCCAGGAGCGCGCGCGTGGATTCAGTGTCGGCGATATCTTCCGCCGTTTTGTAGGCAAAGCCATAGGCCATCGCTCGGGTGACCGCAGCGTCATATCTCGACCTTACCGCTTCGCGTTCAGCTGCCGACATTTCGCCTCGCGTGTAAGCTTCGGCTGCGCGGGCTGCGAGGGTGTACCACCACTGCTCGTCCGCCTCCTCCAAAAGGTCGCGTCTCGCCCGCGCCAATTCGACGTTGGCGGTCTTTAATGAGACGCGGGGTCTCTCCCTCGAATCGAGGTGCTTAAATCGTCCGGGTACGCGACGTTGATAGTAATATTTGTTCCTCAAAATCACGAGGTATCGGTTAGGTTTTTTCATCGGTCACCATGTGCGGATAGCCAAAAAGAGGTCACGTTTTGATGCACATTGTGGTCACAAATTCGAGCAAAAGTCAAAAATGAGAAAGGCTCAACTTAAAAAGTTGAGCCTTTTCAATCTCTTATCTCGATATCATTTCGTGAGAAATGGCGCGAGTGACGGGGCTCGAACCCGCGACCTCCGGCGTGACAGGCCGGCACTCTAACCAGCTGAGCTACACCCGCGTGCAAAGATGCTCGATGGTGCTATCCCGGGCCACGTATTCCGTCAAGTCTATTATTGCTTCAGGGCCTAAAGACAACGATTGGAAACTGCTTCTTCTGACAGTGTGTTAACGATTCGCGTTAACTGATATGATTAATTGTCAGGTATACAAACGACCTAACGGTTGTTGACACCCTCCCATCCAGATTGTTGGGGCGTCCTATTTCGTACCGTTGATTTCAGTCTTTTGCCGTTTGAATAAAGTTTGCGCTGCCGGTCTCGCGCGTTTGATTTGGGACACAACAAATCCATTGGATTGTTGGAGTGTGGTTAATTTTCGGAATTGGATAAAAGCGCGTAAAAGCGGCGGGCTTAATCAATGGGCAAGCCCGTCATGTTCATCATTTCCGAAAAGCCATTTTGATCAAGGGGTTGATGACACTATTCTAGGCGTTGCGATACCTCTAAACCAAGGCTAATGTGAACCGGCGCGAAGGGATCGACATGGCCACTACTGACTTCCTTTTGGATTATTTGCCCATTTTAGTATTTTTGGGAATCGCTTTGATCCTATCTGCGGCCTTCACAGTTCTACCGCTTCTTATTGCGCCAAACGCCCCGGACCCGGAAAAAGTTTCGACTTATGAGTGCGGTTTTAATGCGTTTGACGACGCAAGAATGAAGTTTGATGTTCAGTTTTACATTGTCGCCATTTTGTTCATCATCGTGGACCTCGATGTGGCGTTTTTGTTCCCCTGGGCTGTGACCTTGTTTAACCCAACTTTAGGAATTGATCGCGAATTCCAGATATTTTCCTTTTGGTCGATGTTTATTTTTCTGGGCGTTTTTGCGGTCGGTTTTTTCTACGAATGGAAAAAAGGCGCGTTAGAATGGCGGTGATACAACGGTCGTCTCAATGTTGTTTGGGGTGTTAAAAAGGGGGTTATGGTGAAAGAACACAAACCCGATCCGTTAGGCGAGGCGCCCAATTCGGTCTATCGCCCCGATGCCAAGGATCCATTCTTTACGGACCTTTCTGATGAACTATCTGATCGCGGGTTTTTTACGGCGCCAGCTGATGCATTGATTAATTGGGCGCGTACAGGCTCGCTTATGTGGATGACCTTTGGGCTCGCCTGTTGCGCCGTTGAAATGATGCAAGCGTCTATGCCTCGTTATGACCTTGAGCGATTTGGTGTGGCGCCGCGCGCGTCGCCCCGTCAATCCGACGTTATGATTGTCGCTGGAACTCTGACCAACAAGATGGCGCCAGCGCTGCGTAAGGTATTCGATCAAATGCCTAACCCGAGATATGTGATTTCCATGGGAAGCTGTGCAAATGGCGGTGGATATTATCACTATTCGTATGCGGTTGTCCGGGGGTGCGATAGAATTGTTCCCGTCGATATTTATGTGCCGGGTTGTCCGCCAACCGCTGAAGCGCTGGTTTATGGTATTCTACAACTGCAAAAGAAAATTCGACGCGAGGGATCAATTATCCGGTGATCGATCTTGGTTAGTCACTTCGAGACAGATCGTGCGGTAAAGCAGATGGCAGATATAAATCGGCATATTCTAAGGTTTGTTGTTTCGTTTGTTGGGCTCGCAACAATACTTTTGTGCGCCAATATTATCCTTCATGGGGGCGAGGTTGAATCGGCAACGGGGCGCGCCGTGGTCGGTGGTGGAATAGGGGCTGGGGTCTTCACGGTATACCTCACGATCCGCAAAAGGATTAGAGAGGCAATTTCCGCGATGGGAGCCAATGCCTCTCATAAGTCGGCAGAGACTGAGAAAAGCGGAGATGGCGATGAGTGATGCTGACATAGTCCCGATCGAACTTGAGGATTTAGCCGACCGTGTTCATGCTGCAATAGAAGAGGACGTCGAGAAGGTTGCCATTGAGTACGGTGAGTTGACCGTTTGCGTTCGGCCCGAAAAAATCCCGTCTGTATTAACTTTTTTAAGAGATGACAGTTTCTGTCGGTTTGTTCAGCTTATTGATCTTTGTGGCGTCGATTATCCAGAGCGACCTTTGCGATTTGATGTCGTATATCATTTGCTCAGTATGCATAATAATAAAAGAATTCGAGCAAAGGTCCAAGTCGGCGAAGGTGATACGATCCCGAGTATTCGTTCGGTTTTTCCCGCTGCGGATTGGTTTGAGCGGGAAGCATTTGATATGTACGGACTGATCTTTTCGGGACACACGGACCTGCGACGCCTTTTGACTGATTATGGGTTCCAGGGGCATCCTCTTCGAAAAGACTTTCCGTTAACAGGTTATACTGAAGTGCGTTATGATGACGAAAAGAAACGAGTGGTTTATGAGCCTGTGAATCTTGTCCAGGAATTTCGGAACTTTGATTATCTAAGCCCTTGGGAGGGGGCGGACTATGTCCTGCCAGGCGATGAAAAAGTTGAAGACGATGGTCGATAAAATGCTTCTGGGGTCGAATATATTGTATAAAGTTCGAAAAAATATTTGTACCGATGAATAATGCGCTGATGGCAATGGTTTGTTTCTCTGATAATTCGGTCGTCCTAGAAGGAACCCTATGATGGCAGATGGCACGACACGGGTTATTGAGGTGACCGATTCTGCGTCTGATGCGGCTTCCGATCGAAATTTTACGATTAATTTCGGGCCACAGCATCCTGCTGCCCATGGTGTCTTGCGTCTCGTTGTAGAACTTGACGGCGAAGTGGTTGAACGCATTGATCCACATATTGGACTGCTTCATCGTGGTACGGAAAAACTTATTGAACACAAAACCTACCTGCAGGCCATTCCTTATTTTGATCGTCTAGATTATGTCGCGCCTATGAATCAGGAGCATGCGTTTTGTTTGGCGGCTGAAAAACTGCTTTCTGTCAATGTGCCCCGCCGCGCGCAGCATATTCGGGTCCTTTTTTGCGAAATAGGTCGTATTCTTTCGCATCTTCTTAATGTCACGACCCAAGCGATGGATGTCGGTGCCTTAACGCCGCCACTTTGGGGGTTTGAAGACCGTGAAAAACTCATGGTTTTTTATGAACGTGCAAGTGGTAGTCGGATGCATGCTGCTTACTTCCGTGTTGGCGGTGTGCATCAAGATCTCCCTGAGAAACTCATCGATGACATCGATGCTTGGTGCGATGCGTTTCCTCAGACACTTGATGACATTGAAACACTTATCACTGAAAACCGGATCTTCAAGCAGCGCAACGTCGATATTGGAATTGTCTCGCAGGAGGATGCTTTTGCGTGGGGGTTCACCGGCGTTATGCTGCGGGGGACAGGCGTCGCTTGGGATTTGCGCAAGAGCCAACCTTATGAGACGTATGAAGAATATGACTTTGATATCCCTGTTGGCAAAAACTCAGATTGTTGGGATCGGTATCTCATTCGAATGGAGGAGATGCGTCAGTCGGTTTTGATTATGAAACAGGCCATTGCGAAGCTTCGCGCAGAGGGCGACGGACCTGTCATGACAATGGACGGGAAAATTGCGCCGCCGCGTCGTGCTCAAATGAAGCAGTCAATGGAATCTCTTATTCATCATTTCAAGCTCTATACGGAAGGGTTTCATGTCCCAGCCGGGGAAGTGTATACGGCTGTGGAAGCGCCAAAAGGTGAGTTTGGCGTATATTTGGTGTCTGACGGGTCCAACAAACCATATCGTTGCAAAATTAGAGCACCAGGCTATGCACACCTTCAGGCCATTGATTGGATGAATCGAGGGCACCTGCTATCGGACGTGTCCGCGATACTAGGATCGTTAGATATTGTTTTTGGTGAAATTGATCGGTAATCCGCTCACAATCATTGCACATGAATTACCAAATTAAAGTGGAGGATAACTGTCATCACTAACATCAACTGTAAGACTCATGGGCGTCAAGAGAAAACATTTGTCTGCACACATATTGTACAGAGTTTAGCGGATGGGAAGCCGAGAGGCTTTTTTTGGAATAATCCGGATGGAACATTTGAGGCAGTCTGTGAGGCGTGCAATAACCTCAGCGAGGTTGAATTTATGGCACAAGCGCCAACGCTTATCTCTTCACTTTGTTATGGCTGTTTCCGTGAGGCGGCAGCATTGAATGGTATTGATATCGCCTAACAGTGTTTAGCGTGCTAATCGATTTGCATGTTCCAAGAAACTCAAAATACCCAAGACGCCTCTTTTCAGCTATTCGAAACCGCATATGTATTTGAAGCCGCGGTCGTATCGTTCATTGTAACCGTCTTTGTCGTCTATACCTTTTTGACTTTAAAAGAACGGCATAGGGATGTGTCACAATTCAACCTCCTATTCGGGGCGGCAGTCTATGGTTTCATCACAGGATTGGTCATTGCCTTTGTCATTCTTCCGATGAGAGTCTTGATCATGAATAGTGACGTCAAACCGCATATTGCTGCGGTTGGCGGAATATTCGTATTTTTAACCATGTTCTCGCTACGCCAGGGTGCCGTTGGAAGATTGCCATTTATTGGTGAGCCTTTACGTGGCTATCGTCGGGCGCAGCTGCGTAAAACGATCGAGGTCGCTGAACGCCAATTATTGAAATCAAAATGATGACTTGTTGTATTAGGATTATCGACCGTTGCGTTGATATACCAGCTAAACAGTTTTTGCTGTAGCGTATTGTTTAGTTCGTAAACAGGGACCGATAACAATGTTTCAATCATCTAAGTTTCAAATCGGCAATGCACATCAGTGATTCGGAAAACACGATTTTGATTTCGGCGACCGTCTAAGTGAAGTATACTTTGCATCCTGTAGCGATAAAAATAGCATTTCTACTCGTGATTATTCGCCACGGTGAAGAGGGGAGCCCGATCCGCTAATTTCAAGGCGATAGATTATTCGTAAACGAAGGAACTTGTTTGATGTCGATTAGAAGGCCATCAAAAGATCAGCCAGCGTCATTTGACTGGTTGCCAGAGAATGCAGAGTGGTGCGACGCACAAATTGCCAAATACCCGAAAGGACGCCAAGCATCCTGTGTCATTCCGCTTTTGTGGCGTGGGCAAAAACAAGAGGGGTGGATTTCGATACCGATGATGGAAGTCATCGCAGAGCAGCTGAGCATGCCTTATATCCGCGTTTACGAAGTCGCCAGTTTTTATACAATGTTCAATCTTGAACCCGTTGGGGACTTTTTCATTCAGCTTTGCGGGACAACGCCGTGTATGCTTCGCGGTGCCCATGATTTACGTGATGCTTGCAAAAGAATCATTGGGCCGGAAGGAAGTATTTCGCCGGATGGAAAGTTTTCATGGCTTGAAGTCGAGTGTCTTGGGGCGTGCTGTAATGCACCAATGGTTCAAGTGTCGTGTAACCATCATGATCACTACTATGAAGATTTAACGGCAGAATCTTTCGAACGCCTGTTGGATCAATTCGCCCAAGGGGAGATGCCAAAGCCGGGGACTGTGAATCCACTCCGCCATACATCGGACCCGGAAGGCGAAAATACCACATTGCTTGATCCAACGCTTTACGATGGTCACCGAGCGGCACCAATTAAAATTCCGAATGTTGAGACCATAGAGAGCGAGTAAGCATTTATGTCGAGTATTAATAATAGCAAAGCCGAAGAACTAACCAAGTTAGCTGATCAATCTGTCACCGAAAATGCGTCAACATTCTTGGGGTTTAAATTGTTATCGGTTGACCAAGACTCGAATAGTTTACGGGTAGAGTTTAATCCAGGGCAGGCTGCGACGAATCCTGCTGGAAGCATACAAGGTGGCATGATCACCGCCATGTTGGATGATGCAATGTGTTCTGCCGTCTGGCTTCTCACGGACGGCAAGATGATCCCACTATCAGTAGACATACACATGCAATTTTGGCGTCCGGCAGCTGTTGGCCGGTACACCGCAGAAGCGTCCGTAAAGCATATGACCAAGTCGACCGCTTTTCTTGATGGTACACTGTTTAACGAGGCAAATGAAGCGGTGGCCCATGGCGTGCAAACAGTTCGTCTGGTGCCGAAGTCGTCACGCGAGTCTTAAAAATGCTGGAAGACAAAGACCGCATTTTCACCAATCTTTACGGTCTCCATGACTGGGGACTTGAGGCCTCGCGCCAGCGTGGCGCCTGGAACGGCACAGCGGATATCATTCGTATGGGGCCTGAGTGGATCATTCAACAAGTAAAAGACTCTGGCTTACGAGGTAGGGGCGGGGCTGGCTTTCCAACCGGGCTTAAATGGTCATTTATGCCGAGAGAGGTAAAAGACCGACCCCACTATCTTGTCGTCAATGCTGACGAGTCTGAGCCGGGTACCTGCAAAGACCGAGAAGTTATGCGCCATGACCCGCATTTATTTGTCGAGGGTTGCCTTGTTGCATCTTATGCAATGCGTGCTCACACTTGTTATATTTATGTGCGCGGCGAATACGTGCTTGAGCGTGAAAGACTGCAGGGTGCTATTGATGAAGCGTATGCCGCCGGGCTCGTTGGGCAAAACGCTGCGGGTTCGGGATGGGACTTTGATATTTATGTGCATCATGGAGCCGGCGCATATATCTGCGGAGAAGAAACCGCGTTACTCGAGAGTCTAGAGGGAAAGAAAGGGCAACCGCGTTTGAAACCACCATTTCCCGCTGGAGCAGGTCTTTATGGCTGTCCCACGACCGTCAATAACGTGGAATCAATCGCTGTAACCCCAACAATTATTCGGCGCGGCGCTGGTTGGTTTAAGTCTTTTGGCCGCGAGAATAATGCTGGGACGAAGTTGTTCTGTATCTCAGGGCATGTGAATCGACCGTGCAATGTGGAAGAAGAAATGTCCACACCTCTTAAAACACTTCTCGAAACCCATTGCGGCGGTGTCCGTGGCGGATGGGATAACCTAAAAGCTGTTATCCCAGGAGGTTCTTCGGTTCCGATGCTGCCCAGAGAAATATGTGATGATGTACTTATGGATTTTGACGCCTTAAAAGACGTCAAATCCGGCCTTGGAACGGCAGCGGTTATCGTGATGGATAAGTCAACAGACATCGTCAAAGCGATCGCTCGGATTTCATATTTCTATAAACATGAGAGTTGTGGGCAGTGTACACCTTGCCGAGAGGGAACCGGCTGGATGTGGCGTGTTCTAGAGCGCATGGCTATCGGAGATTCGACTACGGAGGAAATTGATCGGCTTTTAGATGTCGCTAGCCAGGTTGAAGGACACACGATTTGTGCTTTAGGCGACGCTGCCGCGTGGCCCATTCAGGGTCTTATCAGACACTTTCGTCATGAGATTGAAGACCGCATCAATACGTACCGAATCGATAAACGCCATATCGCCGTTAGTGCAGTAGAATAGTGTTCTGTTTTAAGGAAAGCACAGCGCACATCTTACGCATCAAAAGCTAATTCAAATACGTTTTTGCTTCGGCACGATGCCAAGAAGACAAGAAATGCCGATAAAATCGATATTTCTTTCATTTTTCAGCGAATAAACCCTTTAAAAATATATAAAAACAAGGGTACAGGGCATTTTAAGTATTGTACTAAACCGAATCCCGTGAATTTAAAGCTTGCATCGAGCACATTTGTTAAAGAGGTAATCCATGGCTCCGGCACGAAAGACTGCAAAAAAGACAACAACAAAAAAGACCGCGGCCAAGCGTACAACGGCTGCGAAAAAAACGACCGCTCGAAAAACAGCGGCGAAAAAGACGACGACACGTAAAACCGCTACCAAAAGACCGGCAGCAAAGAAGGCGACAAAACGCACAGCTGCTAAAACGCCTGCCGTGACGACACTAAAACACATTGCTGCGGACATGGCAGAAGAACATGAGATGTCCAAAAAGGACGCAGAAATGTTCTTGTCAGAATTCATTGAGACAATAGGCGATAAACTTCGTCGTGGTGAAAAAATACGGTTGTCTGGGCTTGGTATTTTCCAAGTACGCAACCGACCAGCACGTATGGGACGTAATCCTGCAACAGGCGAGAGCATTCGAATTAAAGCCAGCAAGAAAGTGGCGTTCCGTGTCGCAAAAGACTTGAAAGATTCGATTTAAATCACCGTTCGCGACACTTCCAATTTATAAGGTTCAAAACGGCGGGCTGGTCAAGGCGCGCCGTTTTCTTTGGGTTCAACACTTAGTGCGTTTTCACAAATTGAAAACCGTGTTTTTGTTTTGCTAAGGGGATCACAAAATACACAAGCATAGCGTTCCGGAATTTCCGCTTGATGGGATACAAACAACAGCATGCGTTTAGAATACGTCGGGCCAATAGCCGTGATGCCCATAAATTATCAGATATTGGTACGCTAACATTTACACAGACTTTCGGTGCTCTGTACTCGACTAAAAATCTTACGACATTCCTTAAGCAAAAGCACACACCAAAGTATTTTCAAACGCTATTGAATGACCCAAATTGCGCTGCTTGGCTCGTAGAGAATGATGGACTGCGTGTTACCGGTTATGCTGTTGCTGGACCCACGATCTTGCCGATACCCAATGTACCAGTGCAGTCTGGAGAGTTGATCCACATCTATATCAGGTCGGGCGCGCAACGAATGGGGCTTGGTGCTCAACTAATCGAGGTCGTCCTCAGTTGGATGCATGCTAATTTCGAGCATTTATATGTTGGTGTGTTTTCCGAAAATTTTGGTGCCCAACGGTTTTATCAACGATACGGTTTTCAAAAGATTCATGAGTATACCTACATGGTCGGGGACCACGCAGATGCCGAATGGATCATGAAGCAGGTGCCGACGGGTAAGCGGTAGCATGTAAACAACGGTCAGTCGGGTCTTAAATTTACCGTCGGTCTCACAATGAAAATGGTGCGTCGCAACAATCAAAGTCAGTGCAGTGTTTCTGCGTTGGAATGGTCGCATGCATGCGGATTATTACAACACCAATTGTCGCAACTAACTATCATTTGTATCCTTTTGGTCCTGTTATTTCTTGCCACTGTGAATGGGTTACAATTTAGCGAAAAAACAGTGCTTGTTTAGAGTCGTGCGACAGAGTCTTTAAGGGCCTCTTAAGGGCAGATTGGTTCAAGAAAAAATCACCTGACGCGCTAAAAACAAACAGTTTGGTGCATCGATTTGATTCAATCGAAATACCCCATGCTCTAGCATCGACAAAAAAAGTTCGTAGTATTGTGTGGCAAGAAATGCTGGTAAGTGTATTGCGAAAACCGTAGTTCACCTTGATCTTGAGGCTCGGCACAAATGTCCGATGTTCGTCTGATAAAAGTTAATGGGCGCGATATCGAGGCACCGACAGACGTTACGTTGTTACAAGCGTGCGAGCTGGCGGGCGAGGAGATCCCACGCTTTTGTTATCATGAGCGCCTCTCTGTTGCCGGTAATTGTCGGATGTGCCTTATCGAAGTAAAGGGTGGTCCACCGAAACCAGTTGCGTCGTGTGCGCAGAATGTTCGCGACCTTCGGCCTGGCCCGGACGGCGCGCCGCCCGAGCTTTTTACCAATACACCAATGGTAAAGAAGGCACGTGAAGGCGTGATGGAATTTCTCCTTATCAACCACCCGCTCGATTGTCCGATTTGTGATCAGGGCGGGGAGTGTGATCTGCAGGATCAGGCCATGGCCTACGGTCGCGACGGCACGCGGTATGAAGAGAACAAACGTGCCGTCGAAGAAAAGTATATGGGCCCATTGATCAAAACGATCATGACACGGTGTATCCAGTGTACCCGGTGCGTTCGTTTCGCGACGGAAGTTGCGGGTGTCGACGATTTGGGTTTGGTCAATCGAGGCGAGAATGCTGAGATTACGACTTATCTTGAAAAGGCGGTCGAAAGCGAGCTGACTGGTAACTTAATTGACGTTTGTCCCGTGGGCGCGCTCACATCAAGGCCTTATGCATTCAATGCGCGTCCTTGGGAGCTAACCAAAACTGAATCAGTCGATGTTATGGACGCAGTCGGTTCGAATATTCGCATCGACGCACGTGGTCGTGAGATCCTTCGTATCCTTCCACGAGTCAATGAAGACGTGAACGAAGAGTGGCTCGCGGACAAATCTCGCTTCATTTGGGATGGCCTCAAACGACAAAGGCTCGACAAACCGTTCGTTCGTAAGGATGGAAAGCTGACGCCCGTCAGTTGGCGCGAAGCGTTGGCGACCGTTTCAGACCGGCTAAAGGCTACCTCAGGAGATCGTATTGGTGCAATCGTTGGCGACTTAGTTTCGGTTGAAGCGGTCAAAGCGCTAAAAGACCTATGTGATGGATTGCAGACGCCCCATAGGGATTGTCGGCAAGATGGTGCGCCCCTTGGCAATGGATTGCCGCGCGAGAGTTATATTTTCAATTCTGGTATTGCCGGTATTGAAGAAGCCGACGCCATTTTAATTGTCGGGTCAAACCCGCGAGTAGAAGCGCCGCTTATCAATGCGCGTATTCGCAAGGCCTGGCTCAATAATTTGAACATTAAAATAGGGATTGTTGGTGAGCGGCATGATCTCACCTATGAATACCAATATTTAGGTGATCAGCCGCAGGATTTAGAAGCGGCTTTCGATATTCTAAAAGAGGCGGATCGGCCATTAGTCATCATTGGCATGGGGGCTTTATCACGACCGGATGCTAAGGCGCTATTAAGTGATATCGCGTGTTTCGGCCAACAAGTCGATCTTATCCGTGACGATTGGAACGGATTTAATGTCCTGCATACGGCAGCAGGCCGTGTTGGTGCCTTAGACATTGGTTTTACCCCTGATGAAAGCGGGCGAGATTTCGCTGGCCTTTTGCAGGGGGCAAGCGAACGAGAAATTGAGCTTGTTTATAATCTTGGCTGTGACGAATTCGATTCAAGAGCATTAGGGGGAGCATTCGTTGTATATCAAGGACACCATGGCGATGTCGGTGCAAAGGCTGCAGATGTTATTTTCCCTAGCGCCGCATACACAGAGCAAAATGGCACTTACGTGAATACAGAAGGCCGGGTTCAACAGGCCCTACGCGCACATTTTCCATATGGTGATGCGCGCGAAGATTGGGCAATCCTTCGGGCGTTATCTGAACAAATCGGCCAGCCTTTGCCGTATGATGATATGTTTTCACTGCGCCAAGCAATGATTGCCGAAAAACCCTTTCTTGGCCGTATTAATCAACGCCCTGATATCGATGTCGCCTTTGACCTTAAAGTCTTTGAAACAAATGAAAGTGTTTCTACGGACGCTTTTCGATCAGCGATTGCGAACTATTATTTGACAAATCCAGTTGCCCGCGCGTCGCAAACGATGGCCGAATGCGCATCGGTTCATTCTGGTACCAACAATTTAGCCGCGGAGTAGCGTAAAGATCGATGGTTGAATTATGGACCACAATCTGGACATTCGTGTCCACGCGGCCGACTGACGCCGGTTGGCTCGCATGGCTACTTCCAACAACGCTGCAAGCGTTAGCCGTTTTACTGAGCTTACTCGTCGCTCAAGCTTTCCTGATGTATTTTGACCGGAAAGTTTGGGCTGCCGTCCAAATGCGCAAGGGGCCTAATGTTGTTGGACCTTTTGGCCTCCTTCAGTCGTTTGCCGACCTTTTGAAGTTTGTCTTTAAAGAAGTTGTCATTCCGGCCGGGGCTAACAAACCCTTATTTGTCTTGGCCCCTATACTGACTTTTGTTCTGGCTCTCGTGGGATGGGCCGTTATCCCGGTTGGTCCAGGGCTCGTCGGCGCAGATATCAATGTTGGCGTTCTGTATCTCTTCGCAGTTTCATCCTTGGGTGTTTACGGAATCATCATTGGCGGCTGGGCATCAAATTCAAAATATCCCTTTCTTGGTTCTCTTCGATCCGCGGCCCAAATGGTATCTTATGAAGTTTCCATCGGCTTTGTAATCATCACCGTTCTCTTACTCGTCGGTTCTCTCAATCTTTCGGAAATTGTTGAAAGCCAGAACCGCGGCTGGGGCATGCTCAACTGGCACTTTATTCCATTGTTTCCGATGTTCGTTGTGTTTTTTATTTCAGCGCTCGCAGAAACCAATAGACCACCGTTTGATTTGCCAGAAGCAGAATCGGAACTCGTTGCTGGATATCAAGTGGAATATTCCTCGACTTTGTTCTTGCTCTTTATGATCGGCGAGCTCGCCAACATCGTTCTTATGTGTGCGATGCTGACACTCCTATTTTTTGGCGGCTGGCATGCGCCGGTCACAGGGACACCGCTTGATAGCTTACCGGTGCTTTGGTTCGGCCTCAAAATCGTTTTCTTTTTCTTTTTGTTCGCGATGGTGAAAGCGATTGTCCCGCGCTATCGCTACGACCAGCTTATGCGCATTGGTTGGAAAATATTTCTACCGCTATCGCTTGTTTGGGTGCTCATTGTGTCTGGGACGCTTTTAGCTTTTCCGGGGCTTGCTGAACATTTCCAAAGTTGGAGGACGTAACGTGGTACGAATTGTCCAAGCGCTACGTGGCTTTATGCTCCTCGATTTCTTAAAGGCTTTCGGCCTTGCAATGAAATATTATATGCGTCCTAAGGCGACGATAAATTATCCTTTTGAAAAAGGCCCGTTGTCGCCACGCTTTCGCGGCGAACATGCCCTACGGCGCTATCCTAATGGGGAAGAGCGATGTATCGCTTGCAAACTCTGTGAAGCTGTATGTCCGGCGCAAGCAATCACGATTGAGGCGGAACCGCGTGATGACGGTTCTCGGCGGACAACGCGTTATGATATTGATATGACGAAGTGTATTTACTGCGGTTTTTGCCAAGAGGCGTGTCCTGTCGATGCTATTGTCGAAGGGCCAAACTTCGAATTTGCTACCGAGACGCGAGAGGAACTTTTTTATGATAAAGATAAGCTCCTCGAGAATGGGGATCGATGGGAGCGTGAAATCGCTAAAAACTTAGAGCTTGACGCACCTTATCGCTGATGAGGGACAAGCACCCTGTGTGTCGGTATACCCGCCCTGAGACTGGGCCGACGTCATGTATAAACTGAATTGGACAGCGTCATTTTTTTATATAAAAGCCCAAATTTTTTATCCGTAGATCAATTAAATCAATTGCGTCCCCGTTATGTCGATGATGACGGTTTAACAAAAGAACGCCATGGAGTTTGGGCTCACTAATGACCTTTGCTAGTTTCATGTTCTACGCTCTCTCATTTGTTGTGGTGGCATCGAGCGTCATGGTGATTTCTGCCAAGAACCCAGTATACTCGGTCATGTTCTTGATCGCCGCATTTTTAGGAGCAGCCGGCCTATTCGTCTTGATGGGGGCTGAGTATTTGGCGATGCTTCTTGTCATTGTATATGTGGGGGCGGTCGCGGTTTTATTCTTGTTTGTTGTGATGATGCTCGACGTCGATTTCGTTGAGCTAAAGCAAGGCTTTTTGAGATATGTTCCGATTGGCGGTGCTTTGGCGACCGTGGTGGTTGTGGAATTGATCCTGGTCTTAGGGGCATGGGTCTTGCCCAGCGATGAAGAAATGGCGCGATCACACCCAATTCCAACAGCTGCCCAGACCGTTGCAGACCCAGATGGGCCGAATAATATCGAGGCTTTGGGCCTCGTTCTCTACACCGACTATGTTCATTTCTTCCAAATTGCCGGTGTTATTTTGTTCATCGCGATGGTTGGTGCAATTGTACTTACATTCCGTGAACGCGATGGCATTCGTAAACAGGATCCAGCACAGCAGGTGTCGCGTAAACGCGAAGATGCGGTAGAAATACAAAAAGTGATCACAGGACAGGGGATCTAAGGGGGCTTCATGGCTGAAATAGGATTGGGGCATTATTTGTCCCTTGGCGCAGTTTTGTTCTCCATTGGCATGGCCGGTATTTTTTTGAACAGGAAAAATGTCATCGTGATCTTGATGTCGATCGAACTGATGCTTTTGTCCGTGAATATTAATTTTGTGGCGTTTTCTCAGTTTCTTGGTGACCTTACGGGGCAAGTATTCGCTTTCATGATACTGACGGTTGCCGCCGCTGAGGCGGCTGTTGGGTTAGCGATACTGGTCGCTTACTTTCGAAATCGCGGCGATATCTCTGTTGAAGACGCCAATTTCATGAAGAATTGAGTTAGCGATTTATGGAGCCGTTCGTCGTCCTCACCCCATTGTTTGGTGCCTTGTTATCCATGCCGATATCACGGATGGCAGGCTTTCGCGCCGCGCAATTGATCACGACGTCATTGGTTGGCTTAACGGCGGTTTATTCATGGATTCTGTTTTTTGATGTCGCGCTCGGCGGTAATTCTTCAACAACAAAGCTTTTCACTTGGATTTCATCTGGTCGGTTCGTTGCTGATTGGGCCGTTCGGCTGGATACGTTATCGGCGACGATGCTTGTTGTTGTGAATTCTGTTTCCTTCCTCGTTCATATTTATTCTATGGGATATATGAAGGAGTACGGAGAACAGCCGCGGTTTTTTGCTTACCTATCGCTTTTTACATTTGCGATGCTGGCATTGGTGACGGCAGATAATTTTCTTCAACTCTTCTTTGGATGGGAAGGGGTAGGCGTCGCCTCTTACCTGTTGATCGGTTTTTGGTATAAAAAGAAATCCGCCAATGATGCTGCGATAAAAGCATTTGTCGTCAATCGTGTTGGTGATTTTGGGTTTTTGCTCGGCATTCTTTGTATCTTTTATGTGTTCGGCTCGGCCCGTTTTGACGACGTTTTCACCACTATTGTCAGCAATGCCTATGTTGTGCCGTTTGGGGCTTCAGATGGTGCAGCGATTTTTGATCTGACAATCCCTTTCTTTGGTCAAGAATATCATGCGCTGACGGTTATTGGGCTTTTGCTTTTTGTCGGGGCAATGGGAAAATCCGCTCAGTTCTTTCTTCACACATGGCTCCCCGACGCAATGGAAGGACCGACACCAGTATCGGCTCTTATTCACGCGGCAACGATGGTCACTGCCGGTGTTTTTCTCATTTGTCGGTGTTCGGCAATCTATGAAAATGCGCCGGATGCAGCAGCGGTCGTTACGCTTATCGGCGCCATAACGGCGTTCTTTGCTGCTACAGTTGGATTGCTGCAGGATGACATAAAAAAGATCATCGCATACTCGACCTGTTCGCAGCTTGGTTACATGTTTTTTGCCGCTGGTGTTGGCGCTTATGGAGCGGCAATGTTTCATCTGTTCACGCATGCCTTTTTTAAAGCGCTGCTCTTTTTGGGTTCAGGTTCGGTTATTATTGGTATGCACCAAGAACAGGACATCAAGAAGATGGGCGGTGTCGCCACACTGATGCCGCTGACGCACTTATTCATGGTGATTGGCACAATTGCTATAACCGGCATTGGTATTCCGGGTCTGAAACTGTTTGGCGTGCCTGTTGGAACCGCGGGATTTGTTTCGAAAGATATGGTTCTTGAGAGCGCATTTCTCGCTGGAGAAACTGGCCGCGCGTATGGCTATACGGCTTTCGTCCTTGGTTTGATCGCAGCGGTTTTTACGGCGTTCTATTCTTGGCGGCTTATTTTTCTGACATTCTGGGGACCGAGCCGCGCACCAGAAGCGGTCAGGCTTCATCCTCACAGTGTTCCAAATACGATGCTCTTGCCGTTGTTGCCGCTTGCCGTCGGTGCGTTGGTTGCTGGTATGGCTTTCTATCCTCAGTTTGTTGGGCCCGACAAAGACAGGTTCTGGAATGGCACCATTTATAAAAGTGCGTTTGTAGAGGACGATGCGCAGCATCACGACGGCGCCGATCCCTTGTTAAAACAATATGGTCAGGAAAATACGCACCATGATGAAAAAAAAGAGGGGGCAAGTCATGCGGTTGATTACGATAGTGACCCTAGTGGACATCACAATAGTAAACAGCATCACGATAGTGAACACTATGGTGAAGAGCATCATGTGCCGTTATGGGTTTTGTGGGCACCACTGATCGCGATGATAATTGGAACGATGTCAGCGGCGCAACACTATCTCGCTTCAGATCCCTTAAGGCCTGGGGTCCTTCGCGAAGGTGGATTCATCTACGGATTTCTAAAAAACAAATGGTATTTTGATGAGGTGTACGACTTTATCCTCGTTAAGCCAGCATTGCTGTTCGGTCGGTTCCTCTGGAAGCGTGGCGATGGCTGGTTGATCGACGGGTTTGGTCCCGATGGCGTTGCCGCCAGTGTCGCCGCAAGCGCCAAGCGAATCGTCAAGGTACAAACTGGATATATGTATCATTATGCTTTTGCCATGTTGCTGGGCGTTGCGATCTTGATGACCTTTGTTCTGACGAGGGGGGGATAGTGGACGAACCGCTTTTCATTCCATGGCTCAGCCTTCTGACATTTCTTCCTTTGACGGGGGCACTATTTATCGGATTGAGTCGGGTTTGGGCGAAGAAAGATGAAACTGGCGCTGTTATCGTCAGTGAGAAGCCGTTTCTTGATAATACCGCGCGGCGGATTTCTTTATTTACGACGGTCGCTGTTTTTCTATTATCGGTTTTTATCTATATTACCTACTACGATCCTTCGATCGGGACCTATCAATTCGTGGAAGAAGCCCCATGGCTTGGGAATGGAATTAACTACAAAATGGGCGTGGACGGCGTTTCCGTCTTATTCGTTCTCCTCACGACTTTCTTTTTTCCAGTTTGTATTTTAGCGTCATGGACGTCGATCAATAAGCGCGTTAGCGACTATATGATTGCTTTCCTGATTATGGAAACGCTGATCATCGGTGTTTTCTGCGCACTTGATCTGATGCTGTTCTACTTCTTTTTTGAAGGCAGTCTCATCCCGATGTTCTTGATTATTGGAATTTGGGGAGCTGAAGGCAAAAAAGAGTTCGCTGGCTATCTCATGGATAGCCGGATCTACGCGGCCATTAAATTCTTTCTTTATACATTTGTTGGCTCTGTGATGATGCTTGTTGCGATCCTCTGGATGTATGGTGAGACCGGAACAACGGACATTCCGACGCTGCAAACGACGCGCTTTCCTCTCCAAGCGCAGACATGGCTTTGGTTGGCATTCTTTGCGTCTTTCGCTGTAAAGACGCCAATGTGGCCGGTTCACACCTGGCTTCCTGATGCGCATGTTCAAGCGCCAACGGCGGGGTCTGTTCTGCTCGCCGCAATCCTTTTGAAAATGGCAGGGTACGGTTTTATTCGCTTCTCCTTACCAATGTTTCCCGACGCAAGTGTCCAATTTGCAAATCTGGTTTTTGCTCTTTCTATCGTTGCGATTGTCTATACGTCACTTGTGGCGTTGGCGCAGGAGGATATGAAGAAGCTCATTGCTTACTCGTCCGTCGCGCACATGGGTTTTGTGACGATGGGGATCTTCACCGGAACCAAACAGGGTGTTGAGGGCGCATTATTTCAAATGGTTTCGCACGGCTTTATATCAGGGGCTCTTTTTTTATGCGTGGGCGTTGTTTACGACCGTATGCATACGCGAGAGATCGATGCCTATGGTGGCCTTGTCCATAGAATGCCATTTTACGCATTTTTGTTTTTATTCTTCACAATGGGCAATGTCGGGTTGCCGGGCGTTTCGGGGTTTGTCGGTGAATTTTTGACGATGGCGGGTGCTTTTCAGGTCAACGCCTTGGTTGCGTTTTTCGCCGCATTCGGTGTGATCCTCTCAGCGGCCTATGGGCTTCGCCTGTTTCGAAAGGTCGTATACGGCAAATTGGAGAAAGAAGCGCTATTGGAGATTCCTGATATCAACAATCGCGAGATGGCCCTTTTGGGCACACTTATGGGATTGGCACTATATTTCGGTGTTAATCCTAGTCCATTGCTCGCGGTTTTTTCGCCATCGGTGGATATCGTTTTGAATATATTCGACGCGTCGTTCTTTGCCGATACGAGTGACGCATTTGGCGCTAAGAATAGTATCAGTGGACCAGCAAAGTGAATTTACTTGAAGTCCTCAATTTGATTTTACCAGAGCTACTGCTCGTTTTTGGAGCGATGGCCATACTCGTCCTTGGGGTGACACTAAAAGCAGAAGGGGCAGGGCTCGCGCCGCTGATTGGTATTACGCTTTTGTTGCTTGCTTTGATGTTGGTTGCTGCCGCTGGTGGCGCGCAAACAGATCTTTTTGATGGCGCTTTTCGGCTCGATGCGTTCTCTAGCTTTTCCAAAATCATCATCTTCGCTGCGGCCGCTTTTGCGATCATTCTGTCTCAACGCTCGCCAGGCAGCGAGCAGCTCGCGCGTTTCGAATATTCCGCCCTTATTGTACTCGCATCATTTGGTATGGCCCTGATGGTGTCTGCCAATGACCTTATTGCCTTATATATGGGGATCGAGACACAAAGCCTTGCTCTCTACGTGCTTGCTGCGTTCAATCGCGATAGTCGGCGCTCCACTGAAGCCGGGCTAAAATATTTTGTTCTTGGAGCGCTTTCGTCAGGGTTACTGCTTTATGGTGCGTCTTTGATTTACGGCTTCACCGGTTCCATGTCATTCGATGACATTTCGCAAGTGCTGGCGAACGGTGCCGGACCGGGCCTAGTTATTGGTCTTGTTTTTCTCATTTCCGGACTGGCTTTTAAGGTCTCCGCTGCACCATTTCACATGTGGACGCCTGATGTTTATGAGGGGGCGCCAACCCCTGTGACTGCTTTTTTTGCGGCCGCACCAAAATTTGCTGCAATGGCTTTGTTCGCGCGCGCATTGGTCAGTCCGTTCCCAGATATAATGGACGACTGGCAACCCGTTATCGCAATGATCGCCGTGGCTTCAATGTTAGTCGGTTCTTTTTCTGCGATCATGCAGACCAACATAAAACGGCTGATGGCGTATTCTTCAATTGGTCATATGGGATTTGCCCTTGTGGGATTATCCGCTGGGACGGTTGATGGTGTAAGTGGGGTGCTGATTTACATGGCGATTTATGTGGTCATGACGATCGGCGTTTTCGCCTGCATTTTACTGATGCGCCGTCAAGGCGGGGTTACTGAAAAAATCTCAGATCTGGCAGGGCTGAAAGAAACGGATACGGGATTGGCTTTAACGATGACCGTATTGTTTTTCTCGCTTGCGGGTGTGCCCCCGATGGGTGGTTTTTTCGGAAAGCTATTTGTGTTTAGTGCGGCGATTGAAGCAGGCTTAATTTGGCTAGCGGTTGTTGGGTTACTAATAAGTGCTGTTGCTGCTTTTTACTATTTGCGGGTGATTTGGATCATTTGGTTTTCTGATCCAGCGCCTGCTTTTGAAAGAGAGCGAGGCAGGCGTTTAACGTTCATCTCTCGATCGTCCGCATTCATGATGTTTCCAGCGCTACTATTTCTTATAGCCCCATTGCAAACCTTCGCCGGTCGGGCGGCGAACGCCCTCTTTTAACGGTAAACGGAGTATCTCTGATTGCCTCTCGCCTTTGAATCTGGTGCACGGGTTGAAACGTTAAATCGAATTGATTCAACAAGTGCAGAGGCCACGCGGCGCATTTCTGTGGGCGAGAGAGGCCCGCTATGGTTAATCGCAATTGAACAATATGGTGGGTATGGTCGACGAGGGACGCCATGGGTGCATGGTCCGGGCGATCTCGCAGCAACCTATATTTTTGAAGCCCGTGATTTTAACGGCGGGGCACCGTTAAAGGATCTAGCGCGCCAGTCCCAGCTTTCGTTTGTTGCCGCGGTCGCTCTGCATGAGGCGCTGAAAAGATATGCGCCTCAAGGAGATTTTACCCTAAAATGGCCCAATGATGCATTGCTCGATGGCCGGAAAATATCAGGAATCCTATTGGAGTTGAAGGATGTCCCGAATGGCTTTGTCCTATGCCTTGGGCTTGGCGTTAATCTGATCAACGCACCGTGTCCGGATGGTCGTCAAACCGCACGGCTGTCCAAGAAGTCATCTGGAAAAGCCCCTCAACCCGCAGAATTTTTGCGCGTATACGACGAAGTCTTCACTGTTTGGCAAAATGAATGGAATCGAAGTGGTTTTGCTCCTGTACGTGATGCCTGGTTGGCGCGGGCTTATGGAGTTGGACGAGACGTGATACTTGATATTCCTGATGAAAAGGAAACGGCACGCTCAATAACAGGTAAATTCCTTGGAATTGATATGACTGGTGCGCTAATTCTTAAGGTTGACGGCGAAGAAAAAGTTTTTTCCGCTGGATCGCTATTTTTTGATAAACAGTAAGAGAAGTTCGGTTAGCTTCTTAAAGAAAGGGTGCACGGGCGTTGCACCTTCAAGCGCTCTTTCAAAGAGCTGAACCATTGATTGACCGACACTGGTTGTAGAAGATAGCGGCGTTGTCAGAATTGGGTCCAGTATAGTTATGTTACTCGCGATTGATGTTGGAAACACAAATTCTGTGATCGCTTTGATCGACTTGGATGGAATGACACCTGTCGCCCAGTGGCGCACGTCCACATCAAAAACGCGTACAGCTGATGAATATGCTGTCTGGCTTTCCCAACTTCTCCAGTTTTCAGGCTGTAACCTCAGTGATGTTCGCGACTGTGTGATATCGAATGTGGTGCCACAGTCGCTTTTTCATTTGCGGAATTTATCGCGTCGATATTTCAATCGAGAGCCTTATGTAATCTCCGCTGAAACCATCCCGGGCGTCCCGGTGAGAATTCCGAAACCATCGGAAGCGGGGGCAGATCGGCTTGTGAACTCAGTAGGGGGCTATACAAAATACGGAGGCCCGCTCGTCATCGTTGATTCTGGTACAGCAACGAATTTCGATGTGGTTGGCGCTGACGGTGGTTTTGAAGGGGGTGTGATTGCCCCAGGGTTAAATCTGTCCATGCAGGCGCTCCATGATGCTGCGGCACAATTACCCCGGGTCGCTATTGAAGAGCCTGAGACCGTTATTGGTGTCGATACCGTCGGTGCGATGAAGTCAGGAGTCTTTTGGGGGTATATTGGCCTTATCGAAGGGCTCATTCATCATATTAAGAAAGAGTATCCTGATGACCTTAAGGTCGTTGCAACCGGTGGTATTGCAAGTCTGTTTGAGGGGGCCACAGACAAAATCGATTATTTTGACACGGATTTAACTATTCGTGGGCTTATCGAAGTGTACAGGCGCGCAAAGGCCGCAGGTAGAATTAGCGACTAGGGGTTGGGTCAGCCAACGCTACCATTAACATTGACCATCTCAAAACTTGCACGCGTGATGCAAGCCCCACGCTGAAATGAAACGCTCAAACCATCGAGCTTAAATCGATCAGGACCAAACTATTGGCGAACAAAGATGAACTAGTTTTTCTTCCGTTAGGTGGATCGGGGGAAATCGGCATGAACATGAATTGCTACGGGTTTGGACCACCGAAGAACCGCAAATGGGTCATGATTGATTGCGGCGTCATGTTTGGTGATCTCTCGATGCCCGGCATCGAACTAATCTGCCCCGATCCCTCTTTTATTTTAGAAGAAAATCTGCTCGGCTTGCTGCTGACGCACGGTCACGAGGATCACATTGGGGCGGTCGCCTTGCTAGCACCGAAGTTGCAATGTCCAGTGTTTGCAACGCCGTTTACTGCAAAATTAGTGGAGGCAAAACTCTTAGAAGCGGGTGTTAGTGTTGATTTACGCGTCATAAATACTGGCGCTCGTTTCACACTTGGACCTTTCGATTTAGAATATTTGACTTTAACGCATTCAATTCCAGAACCGAGCGGAATCGCGATCCGTACACCAATTACAAATGTCCTGCATACTGGTGATTGGAAGCTTGATCCAACGCCAACAATAGGGCCATGCGCGGATGAAGCGGCAATTAAATCATTTGCGGCTGAAGGTATCTCAACGATGGTCTGTGATTCGACCAACGTATTTTCGACAGGGGTATCGGGTTCAGAAACCCAAGTAAAAGAAACGCTCGCGACAATCATCAAAGAACAAAAAGGCAGGGTAGCCGTTACAACGTTCGCCTCTAATTTTGGCAGGGTCGTTTCTATTTGCCTTGCCGCAAAAGACGCTGATCGAAGTGTTTGTTTGTTAGGTCGATCGATGCTTCGCATTGTTGATGCAGCACGCGCCACGGGACTATTGCCAGAAGATATTACTTTCGTTTCTGCGAAAGAAGCTGCCTATATCCCGCGTGAACATATTCTTTTTTTGTGCACGGGTAGTCAGGGCGAACCACGCGCTGCATTGTCGCGAATGGCGCGGGATGACCATCCGGATGTTTCGCTAACGGAAGGGGACACCGTCATTTTTTCCTCAAAGGTGATTCCAGGGAACGAACGCGAGATTTACACGATGCAAAATGATCTCGTTGAGCTCGGTGTTCATTTAATTGGCGAGGGTGACGCATTTGTTCACGTATCCGGACACCCAAATCAGGATGAGCTGAAGAAAATGTACGGATGGGTTGAGCCGGATTTTGTTATTCCTGTTCATGGGGAGGCACGGCACCTAGAACGTCATGCAGAGTTTGCCATTGAGCTAGGTGTGGAGGGGTCACTTTCACCGCGAAATGGCGATTTGATACGCATTGCCCCTGGAGACGTCATTGTTATCGACGAGGTCCCCAACGGTCGCCTGATGCTCGACGGATCACATCTTATGCCGACGGGATCACCGGCTCTCAATGAGAGAAAAAAATTAAGCTTTGCAGGCCTGGTTATGGTATCGCTTGCCTTAGAAGAGGCTGGTGAACTTGCGACAACGCCAATTGTTGAATTGGTCGGAACGCCCACGATATCAGGGAACGGTGAATTAACTGATGCCCTCCTGGTGGAGACGGCGGAGGATGCATTTTATCTTCTTTCCGCGGGAAGGCGCCGCGACCCTGTCGCGATTGAAACTGCCGTCACCCGGGCCGTTCGAAATCGAATGATGGAAACTTGGGGGAAACGGCCAATCGTCCGGGTCATGATCCATCGGGTTTAACTGAGGCGGGTGAGGCTAAGGCGCGGTATTACTGATCGTGGCATGAGAGGGCCAGTTTATAAATGAATTTTGGTGCTGGCGTCGTTGTATTTGTCATTATCTGGTGGTGCGTTTTTTTGGCGGTGTTACCAATCGGCGTAAAAGGGGATTGGGAGAGTGATGCCCCAATTGTTCCCGGTGCGGAACCTGGCGCACCCAATAACCCAGACCTGAAAAGAAAAGCACTACAAGCGACAATCATTTCATCGGTATTATCCGTCATTGTGATTGGAGTGATTGTCAGCGGAATATTTGACTATCGCGATTGATAAATAGCTTTGGCCGATGGGTTTCTTTTAGAATCTATGGTGCACACCTACAGTGAAAAGAAACTTTTAAATAATAGCACCATAAGGCTTATTGGCTGTTGAAGATTCGTTGGTTCGCTTTTACTCTCAAACCGATCAATAAAATTTCATATGTTTCTTTGTTGGGTGGTGTATGGCCGATCCGACTACCATGAAAGAATGTCCTCAATCTGCATTGGATAACGATGCGGGGGACACTGGTATTCGTGATAACGGTCGCTCTGCCTCGGGAGTAGCGGACATCGACCATCAACAACAACACGAAACGATAGATGGAGAAAAGTTTGACAATGATGCTGCGCAAGCACCGCTATTGGAAGACGATCAGTCCATTGCGGAGGCATTTGTTGACCGTGTGTCAGAAGCGATTGTCTCTAATGATGAGCAAACGGTATCCGACCTTTGCGATGATCTCCATCCGGCGGACCTTGCAGATGTCATTGGGCTTCTCGATGAAGAAGAGCGTATAGCCCTTGTTGGTCTGTTGGGCGGTGTATTGCCTGGCCCCGTTCTCGCCGAGTTAGACGCTGACCTTATCGAAGATTTGGTGAAGCTTCAACCAACGGAAGCGATTGCTGCTGCCGTTGCAGATCTTGATACGGATGATGCCGCCTTTATTCTTGAAGAGCTTGAAGAGAACGTTCGAGCCGAAATTCTTGCTGACGTCCCGCTAGGAGAGCGGATCGCCCTTAATAAGGCGTTTGACTATGGCGAGGAGACGGCCGGTCGTCTTATGCAGCGCGATGTTTTTGCCGCGCCGGCATATTGGACCACAGGGCAGATCATCGACCGTCTCAGAGCCGCGGATGATCTTCCAGACCGTTTCTACGACATTTTTGTCATAGACCCGGCATTTAAGCCGATCGGGGTCGTCGGACTTTCAACCTTGTTAAGGTCAACGAGGGAAACGCGTATCGACGCCATCATGTCCGGCGATCTTTACGAAGTTCCAGTTGATATGGACCGTGAGGACGTTGGATATAAATTTGAAAAATACAATTTAATATCCGCGCCGGTCATCGATGAAGGCGGACGGCTTATCGGTATGATCACTGTAGATGACGTCGTTGAGGTCGTGCATGAAGAAACACAGGAAGACATGCTTGCGTTGGGCGGTGTTGAAGCCGATACCGGTCTTGCCGATACGGTGTTCGAAACCGTCCGTTCTCGTTTTTCTTGGCTAGCCGTGAACTTATTAACGGCCATCCTTGCATCTTTTGTTATTGCCTTGTTCGACGGCGCAATTTCTCAAATAGTGGCGTTAGCCATCTTAATGCCGATTGTTGCTAGTATGGGCGGGAATGCCGGGACACAAACGCTTACCGTTGCAGTACGTTCATTAGCCACCAAAGACTTAACGCCTTCCAACACGGCTCGAATCGTATGGCGTGAAGCAAAGGTTGGGCTTCTGAACGGACTTCTTTTTGCCGTCATTATGGGGGGGCTCGCTGCCACCTGGTATAACGTAACGACAGGAAATGGACCGGCCAGTTTTCAGCTGGGTGCTGTCGTTGGCGTAGCGATGATTGTAAATTTGCTCGCCGCCGCTTTAGCGGGGATCCTTGTCCCGATTGCCCTCCAACGCGCTGGACATGACCCAGCCGTGTCATCCGCTGTTTTTGTCACTACCGTGACAGATATCATTGGTTTTTTCGTTTTCCTTGGGCTCGCTGCTGTCGTCTTGCTTTAATTCTAATTGATCCGTGTGCAATCGCTTCACTTTAAAGCATTTCCAAGCCAAGTGTATGCAGTTGGCGTTAAGGAAATGGGTAAAATCAAAAACTTAAAGCGCCGTTCTGATTCCAATTGAAACGGAGGCGCTGTAGGCGTTGAACACGAATTCAATGTAACGAAATAACCCGAGTGATTCAGTTAATCACTCGGGTTCCTCATTTATTCAGTCTCAACTGGTCTGCGTCTCGTGCGCATTGCGAAAAGTCCAATCAGCGCCATTATAAATAGTGGCAGTGCGCCTGGCTCTGGCATTGGCGTTGGTGGATCCGCAGGTGGGTCGACTGGTGGATCAACAGGAGGGATAACAGGGGGATCAACCGGCGGAACGGGTGGCGTCACCGGAGGTTCACCAGGCGGCGTGACTGGAGGTTCGCCAGGTGGCGTAACGGGCGGCTGATCTTGTGGAGGCGTTTCACCGCCCGGCGGGACCGTCGTAAAAACAGGAACCAGCGGAGGGACGAACGCGGGCGGAAGAAACGGCGCACCGCCACCCGGCCCGGCAACGGGTGCCGCGGGCGGAAAGGCATTGGTGGCAAACCGAGCGGGCTGCGTTACAGCGGGTGTTGCGTTGACAGAGCGAAGTTCAGGAGCCCGCCGCGTACCTGCCGGTGCTGCTGGATTATAGCCAGCAACACGGCGTGGAACGGGGCGGGCACCTAAAAAGGTGCGTTTGCAGCCTTCCTAACGCCTGTATTTTCGTCGCCACAACAACCACAATTGACAACAATATCATTGCGGATGTCACCGACGGCGCGTGCGTACCATTCTTCGAAGTTTTCATCAGACACCTTAGCCTCGGCCGCACCTTTGTCACCAAAGTCAGTCCAGACTATGGCTCCAGCCACGATCAATGCCGCGACAATGTTTGCCAGTCCATTTCCAAACATAATTTCACCTACTCATACGCCTCTGTACCGACGGTGGCGACTTAACGCTCTTACGTCCCCCTTTTCAGGTTTCGCGCGAGAGGCAACGCACTCCAACTCCTACAAACCAATAATCGTGCCAATATGGCAACGGGTATCTAGTAAGTTACAAATTTGGCTTAGTTTCCATAGATTAGCAAAAAACCTGTCTGTGAAAACTCTGCTGGGCAGATTCCCTATGAAAATGAGTGGCTTAGAAAGCTTTGGAGAAGGTTACGCCCACGGGCAATCACGGTGTTAGAAGGTTTTATCGCATTCCCCGACTTTCATCTTTTTTGAATTAAGTTCGAGATTGAGAATTTGAGACACCGAATATCGTTTCATTGGCACAAAATGGGACACTAAAGCGCATTCGTTTCAATTTGCATCACCGAGGTAGGTCAAAAATCGCTCCGTTTCAGATGGAACTGCCGAACGGCTTTAGGTCTTTGATTTTGCGCATTTCCTGCCTCTCAATCGGTAGCCATTTAAGCTTGAAATGCATTGCTTTCACAGTCGTTCGCATTTTCTCGTTTTGCCGAATGGGTTGCCAATCGTGTGCCGTTGGGCTGGAAATGCTTCAAGATCAGTGGATCGCGGCTCTACACACATCGTTAACGCCGTGCTAATGTACAAGAATAGAGATGGTTAAGGGTGCGGTTTTGAGTTGGAATTCCACGCCTGATTGTTTGTTGATTGTAGTTTCGTGTGGATTTTGAAGAGTTGGATCGTCGGTATTGAATTCTGCGCTGTCCAACAAAGCAGCATTCAACAGATCTGTAGGTTAAGTTTTTAGAGGGGTGTTGGCGGGTGACCATGAAAACAGGTGACACCGGTCTGAATTTAATAAAAGGGTATGAAGGGTTGCGCATGTCTGCGCACTACACACCCAATGAAGAATGGACCGTTGGATACGGGCACACCACATCTGCACGTCACGGGATGACGGTTACCGAACATGATGCCGAGCGCCTTCTTCGAACAGACGTTCAGCCGATAGAACAGGTGCTCGCGGAAACTGTCCGTGCACCGCTTAACCAAAATGAACACGATGCCCTTGTTTCGCTAATTTTCAATATTGGTGAAGAAAATTGGCGACGTTCGACGACATTACGCAAACTCAACGAGGGGGATAAGCTCGCCGCCGCAAACGCCATGGAAATGTGGAGTAAGGCACGCGTCAATGGTGAGATGGTAACCCTAGACGGTCTCGTTAGGCGGCGTGCGGCAGAGAAATCTCTTTTTCTGATGCCGACGGATGCGTCGCTTGTCGTGCCCACGGCGGACATAATGCCTGCCCCCGAATGCGAGTTGGGTTTTGTCTCTGATCGCGAGCTTAAGGCAAAGCCAGTTGTTAGCTTTGATAGAAAGAAGCACGCATCAGATATACCGATGTCAAATCAAGAGAAAGCAGCCAGAGCCCGGGCGCTATTTTCGGCCACTCAAGCATTAGGTGGTGATCCGACGAAAATCATTGTTTCGAAAGCAGAAGAACACGCTGACATTGGTGTTACTGTTGGTGCTGCACTAGCAGGTGTTTTAGCACTTGGTCTAACAACCCTCGGCGGAGCACTCTTTGTTGGTCAGCAGTTTCCTGGGCTGTTGGCATCATTCGGGCTTTCAAACCACTATTATATGTTGTTTGAAAATGCGCCAATTTGGCTAGCAGCTGTCGGCGCCGCTATTAGTTATTTTATTCTCTATATACTGGTGAAGCGAACGGCGCGGCATGAATTAAAGAGACAAAGAGCCCGCGAAATCGCTCGGTTACATGCGGCCGAATAGTTTCTTTGCGAATAACGTCCTTCGAACGTTTTATGGGGCGTGAACAAGGAGTGTCAGGCCGGAAACGTTAAGCCAAGTACTTCTTCGTTAGGCGGACTAAGAGCCGAGCTAATTGTTTTTTTCGCTTGGGAAAATTCTGATATTTATGACTGTGCACTTGCTGAAGTTATGTGTTGGCGCTGACACCATTCAAGATCTGCAAAACTGGGTAGACCGTCGTACGAAAAGCAATACGTTAAACGGATTAGGAGCCGTTCATGACCACTTGACACGAATGTTCCCGAAACGACGTGATGAACTCATGGACGGCGGGTCTATTTATTGGGTCATTAAAGGTCATATTCTAGTCCGACAAAAAATTATTGGTCTTGAGCCGGTTGTAGGTCCTGATAACGTTGAGCGCTGTGCAATACTCTTGGACCCGCCATTGATACCCACGCATGCGTATCCCCGGAAGGCATTTCAAGGATGGCGCTACCTAAGTGATGACGATGCGCCAAAGGATATCGTCCCCATCGCTGCATATAAAGCGGGAAGGCTTAGGAAACAGAAACGGCCATCGGCAGAGTTGCAAAAGGAAATGGCGAAAGCCGAAGCTCAACTGCGGGCTGAGTTAGCTGAATTAGGACTGCTTTAGTATGACAGTGCCAGCTTTTCTAAGTGGCGTATTGAGTACGGCAGGATCATTTTTCACTAAACTGGGGAGCGAGGGGCCTCAGATGTGGACAGGAACATTGATCATCGGCGGTGGTGCGCTGGCGATGGCCGGTATTATCGGAACCGGCCTCGATCATCGTTTGCCGTCTGAGGCTGAGCGATTCCCTCGAAGAACCGACGACAAAACTGAAATTTGTTTTACCAGTTCAATCAAATTGGTGAAGGGAGCTGATCGCGGTTGTTATACCCGTTCAACCTTGGCTGGAATGGAAAGCGCAAGTGTTATTGATACGCGTGGAAATGAAATTGTATTAACACTGACAGACCCGAAAGATGACCTTGCTCCAGTGGCTGTTATCCGAAATTGCAAAGTCTTTAATGAATACAAGGCTAAGGGATGGTATGCATTTTCATCGCGTGAAATGCGAAGGGAAGTATTCTATACAAGATCATGTCGCACACTGGACATGATGATCCGGTCGCAGTCGCCGAGCCAAACACAATTTGATCAAGGCCAGTTAACTGAAGCTGATATCGAACCTCTTCTTGAGCAAGAACCAATTGGTTTTGTTGAAGGGAATGCGGATAAGTCTTTATCGATAACTGGTGACGCTAGAATAACGCAAGGTGCACCGGGTGCGGACCGCGATGGGGCAAAGGCAAAGGTCGCTTCAGGTCCTGGTGTCTGGACCATCTCACAAGATGGCCAACGGGCCGTATTGCAGGAAATTGCACATGCGGATTTTAACGCTGACGGTTATGGCGATATCTTGGTTTTGATTGCGATTGGTGCCGACGAGGCGACAGCGATAACGGGGCTGTTGGCGCTCGTCGAAAAGAAAGCGTCTAACGAAACACCGGTCATTTCTCTAGTGCCGCCAACTTATCCGTAACCACTCTATTTTGATTGGCTTTGTTATTCGGTTGTGAGCCCAATAAGGACCTCATTGGTTAATGCTGATCCCCCCGGTGCGTTTGTCATGATTACGATGATTTCTCGTTTTGATGGAACAACACCGAACAGGCATTTATAGCCGCGATTTGAGCCGCCATGGCCAAAGCGTCGTAGGGCAGGATCGCCCCAGTCTGTAAAGCCAAGACCTAGGCCATAGCTAGAAGTTACGTTGGTAAGCATTAAATCCGCCACGTCTTTGGACAGACCTTCTGGGACCTCACCGTCAGCTGCAACCATAAGGGCACGAGCGAACTTTGCATAGTCTTTGGGAGTCGTCCAAAGGCCTGCAGCGGCAGCCTCGGGGTAATTGTTCCAAGAGTTGCGCAAAATAAGGGGCCAGCCTTCAACGGGGAATATGCCAGCCTGGGCCGCCGCGACAGCAAGGGGCGCGATTTTATCTGTATCAAGATTGTCGTCAAAAAAACTTTTGGTCATCCCGAGGGGGGCTAACATCAGGCGTTTCATCATCAACGGGAAGGGTTGACCTGAAACCGATTCAGCAAAAAGCTGTGCTATCTGATAACCGCCACCGGAATATGCGAACTCCCCCTTGTTACCATCAAGCCGGACACGCTTGGAATTGGCTGGCCTGATGCCTTTTACAACTTGTAGGTTTGTGGGGATTGCGCGGCCCTTTGGATATCCAAGGAAACCACTCACGTTGGCACCAGCCGTATGGGAGAGGAGCTCGCGCAGTGTCACGGGTTTGTCGCCACCCGGAACGTCATTCCAGTCAAGTATTTCAATATAAGGACGAATGTCGTCATCCGGTGAAATCTCTTTTTCTTTTGCAAGCGACAGTATGCCCGCAGCCGCAACCGCCTTTGACATCGATGCAGCCTGGAACAGGCTATTTTCATCAATGTCAGATCCAAGATACAGTTCCTTTAAGGCAATGTTGTCCACTTCGTGATAAAGTCCAACGGTGCTTACCTTCAAGGCATTTGCGCGTTTTCGAAGTAACGTGTCAAAAGTCTGGTTCGAAGTGGCCGGGAGAGAAGCAGTCTGACGAAAGGCGGCGGTTACTTGCTCATCAGGGCGCGGCGCACAGGAAATGGTTAGAAAAACTAGACTGAAAAGACTTATCCTCAGTATAAAACTCTTTTTCATTTGCCGTAGATCGCCATCTCAATCTGTTTGAAGTACGGTTTTATTCTATGTTTCATGAAGTCGTTCAGTCAACGCCTTGAGCAATTTCTCTTCTAGGAAAGCTTACTGTTCGCATTTAGAATTTCAGTATTAACAACGAGCAGTACAGTCTCTGCAAAGCGGTGTTCTAAAATACTAGAGGGGTAGAGCTCTTGCCCTGTTCCTTATGCTATTTAGTGCGTGCGGAGTATTATAGGCCAATTATCGATGAGCCTTACCTTGCCAATATGAACGGCCAGAAATAATCGTGCGTCATGCTGTACAGGGCCGTTCACCAACTTGGTAAGTTTGTCTTCGGTGCGAATTTCCAAATAATCAATGGAATCGACTCCTGCGTTCTTTAACTGTTCATGTCCTGAGGCGAGGATTGCTTCTACAGGGGTACCGCGTTCGGCTTCGCGCGATAATGCCGACAGAATACGATTTAGCCGATTGGCAGTAACGCGCTCATTATCCGTTAGGTGCGTATTTCTGGAGGAAAGCGCTAAACCGTTTGCATCACGCACGATCGGTGCACCGATTAT
Source organism: Pseudomonadota bacterium (assembly GCA_039025235.1). Classification (GTDB taxonomy): domain Bacteria; phylum Pseudomonadota; class Alphaproteobacteria; order Caulobacterales; family Parvularculaceae; genus MED-G105. The sequence goes on along the minus strand of JBCCOS010000015.1, from coordinate 32,724 downwards.
TTCTATTGGGAGCGATAAGTCTTTTGCCATGCGCTTGACGACAAGTAATTGCTGATAGTCTTTTTCACCAAATACCGCGACGTCTGGGGAGCACTGGTTGAAAAGAATATTAACCACCGTCGCAACACCGCCAAAAAAATGTGGCCGTGATTGGCCGCAGAGCCCTTCTGTGATTTCGGAAAGTGACACTCTGGTCTCGAAACCATCTGGATAAATGGTCGAAATATTCGGCAGATAGACCAAGTCGCAAGCCGTTGCGGCCAGTTTTTCCAGATCTGCGTCTTGTCCTCGGGGGTAGGTATCAAAGTCTTCGTGCGGTGCGAATTGCTCTGGATTTACAAAAATACTGACGATGACCTTGTCCGTAACGGAAGATGCCTTTTCGACTAAGCTTAAGTGACCCGTGTGGAGCGCACCCATTGTTGGCACAAGCCCGACCCGTTTACCAATTGCCTTCCAAGACGAAACTTTTTCACGCAAGTCCGAAACGGCGTCGACAGTTGAGAGTTGTTTGCATTTGTCGGGTATCGCCATTGATTAAACTTATGTAGTATAAAGGATGAAACGGGTGTTTAGGATTGGGCTAATGCTCCAACGTATAACCAAATGCAAGAAGGGTATCATGTCGTCGGTGGCCAAGACGCTCTGTTTGGCGCCATTTGCTTCGCTGGTTGTTGCGTGCGCTTCAAATGATACCTTACCGGTGACGGGTGAGCGTGCCAGTGATGTTAATTGGACTTTTGCTGATAAGTCTGTCCTCGAGACCAAAGTATCTGACTTGCAAACCGAAAATAGTAAATTAAGAAGTGAAATCAATTTGTTAAGGCGTCGTCTTGGCAATGCAAAGGAAGTTGCTGAGCAGGCTGTCGCTGACGCCCGGGCGGCATCTGCTGCTGCAATTCTAGCGGAAAGAGGGACGGGGATTGGACCCTTACCACAGCCTGTTGCGGAGCCTGTAATTGCGGCACCAAGTGCTGATATTTCTGAGCCCGATGATCGCGTACCCGTTCAAGAGGCTCCGGTATTTGACCCACCGAAATTTGCATCTGCAGGACAGTCCTTCGAGAATGAGGCAAAATCACCGCAAATACCTTTGGCGAGTGTTTTATGGGGTGTGCATCTGGACTCTTATGTGAAAGAGCGTTTGGCAAAGGTTGGTTGGGCTGAATTACAGCGCCGTTTCCCAGATGAATTGGGCTTGTTAGAGCCTCGCTTGGAGACTGTTTTAATTGAAGGGCGAGGTAAAATGTTACGGCTTCTCGGGGGGGCCTTTGCGTCGGAAGCGACAGCCCGTGCCTTGTGTGAAACCCTAAAAGCAAAAGATCAATATTGCCGCGTCACTGATTTCTCAGGGCGACAGCTCTCTCTCGGTGGCGCGAGCTGATCAAATTCTATTTGGGACCGGATATAGAAAATACTTTTTCGTTGAATATGCGGCCCGAGTATTCACCACGCCCGACATATCTGAGCGTTAAAACGCCCGCGGGGAGTTCTTCCCGATTAAGCCTTACTCTAAACCGCCGACGCTTATTTTCTATATGAATTGTTGCGTTGTCCATGCTTCCCAAGGCTTGCGGCTTTGCGCGGCGCACTCCCTTGGCTTGGAACTCTGCGTCTAACTTTCCGAATATAGAAAACGGACCTTCGCGTATGACATCGGTCTCGATAGAAAGCGTCCCATCATCCTCGCGAACAAGCTGCGAAGCAGAAAACTCAGCCCGCATGCGCTTTTCGCCTTGTTTAATCTTCGCCGTCCCAAACCTCAAATGGATCGGGATCGATATGCTGAGCCCCAGATCTGCTTGGAGGCCGCCACCAGCTTTTCGGAGTGGGGTTCGAGCTGCTGATGACGAAAACAGTAAATGGGAACGGCGTTCAATGTACCTATTGGAATTTTGGTTTAGCTCATTTTTCAAAGCACTTTTATTAATTGAAATCGTAACCTTTGCATCCGCTCCCGGTTCTAACCGGAAAAAGGCCGGTGATACGGATAGAAATGGTGCAGCGCTGAGCGTTTCGCGCATTTCAATCGGAATGGGCGCATAGCCGTCATTGGTCGCGTTTAGGTCAGTCCAACTAACCCTCAGCTCAATTATGCGGTCTGATGGGTTGCTAATGCGAATTTCCTTAAGGGACGAGTTTGGTGTCAGTAGCGCACGAAGCGGTGAAACTCCAATTTCGGCAGAAGCAAAGGCCGTTGAATTGCTTCCAAGGCTAAAAGCCATCACGATGACAAACGCCATTAAACTGGCGTAAATGGCGTTAAAATCTCGGTGTCGGCGCAGAATCAGGCCACCATTAATTGCGCTTAATGCTTTCATATGAATCGTATACACTGGCAAAGTTTCAGGGGCATTAATGTCCTCTTAAGCTCTATTAATCTTAAAACTTGTTCGCCGTGGCGTCGGTCCTGAAACGCCCTAATTTTCAAAAGGACACCCTTAGTGACCCATGTAATTGTTCTCGGAAATGAGAAAGGTGGATCGGGAAAATCTACGGCAGCAATGCATATTGTTGTCGCTCTCATGAAGTCTGGCGCGAAGGTTGCGGCGATTGACCTTGATATGCGCCAACGTAGTCTGTGGCGGTATCTCGAAAATAGACGTGCTTTTGCTGCGTCTCATAATTTCGATGTGACGTTTCCGACAATGCCCATCATTGAGCCATCAACGCTCGATAGCAGGGAATCAGCGTGGAAGGACGAAACGGAGAATTTTACGCGTGAACTTCAACAGCTCACGGATTGTGATTTTGTGGTCATTGACTGTCCGGGTGCTAATACGCATTTCGCACGTCTCGCCCACGCACACGCCGATACAATTGTTACACCGTTGAATGATAGCTTCGTGGACTTTGATGTTTTAGCAAAAATCGATCCCGATACGGATGAGGTTCTTGGCCCGAGCGTGTATAGTGAGATGGTTTGGACTGCAAGGAAGCAGAGAGCGATGTCGGGGTTGTCTGGCGGTATCGATTGGGTCGTGATGCGAAATCGTTTGTCAGCAACACGTGCGAATAACAAAAGGCATATGGGTGAAAAGCTTGAAGATCTCTCTGCAAGAATTGGTTTTCGTCTTGCGCGTGGCTTTGGTGACCGAGTGATCTACCGTGAGTTATTTATCCGAGGGCTCACGCTTCTTGACCTGGGGGGGCGTGGTTCCCCTGTGCGGTTATCGACGATGAGCCATGTGACGGCGCGGCTTGAGATACGCTCGCTCATTGCTACGCTCAATCTTCCACAAATAAAGCAGCAAGACCAAGACGCGTCTGTTCAGAGTGATCAAGAGGCGGCTTAGGGCGTTTTCAGGTCACGCGTGTGCCGTTCATCACTGACAATAAAGTAAAAAACTCAGCCAGTAAGCAAAAACAAAGATCTAAAGCCTCGCTCCGTTGCCAATTGAAACGAACGTGCCGCGGAAATCTCGCAAAATTCCCATAGCAATCCCAACGTGCTATGGCACTATTGCGTCCGAAATTGAGCATTGTTCGAACAGGTAAATATGCTGACGCTAGGAACATTTGCACTTGTTATTGCTGTGATCGCAGCTGGTTGGCTATTGTTTGGTGCGGGTCGTGGTAACGCTCAGAACCAAAAGTTGATAACACTGCTGAAGGCCGCCACATGGTTTGGATTAGCAGGGGCTCTCTTTGCAGCGAAACTGTTTCCATTGGCTCTGATGCTTATGCTCGCCGCCGGCGGTGTGACGGCCATTGAAACCTGGCGCGATCGAGCAATTGGCCAATCGCCAACGAACAATAAGACCAAACCTCAAACAAGCGTTGCAATGACAAAAGAAACTGCCGCTCGCGTTCTTGGTGTTGCTGTAGATGCGTCGGCAGAGGATATAAAGTCTGCGCACCGAAGACTAATTTCACAAATGCATCCTGATCATGGGGGCTCGGATTTTCTTGCGGCGCAAATAAATGAAGCACGGGCTTTATTATTGAAGGCTATTGAGTAGCTCGTTTGGTCCTTTTCGGCACTCACTTGTGAACATTTTAGCTGCAATGCTGGGAAACTGATGAAGGCTAGAGCTTTTCGCGTTCCGATGGAATCGGAACGGGGCTCTAGGTCTTTGATTTGTCGGTCGAACAATTGTTCGACCTACTGCCGAGTTGATGGACGGGAACCATCAACCGATTACATTTATCGGCGCAGCGGCCTAGCGATAGAGATAGTTTGGCAACCATGTTGCGATGCCCGGAAGTAACGTCAGCATTATGAGGGCGACAACTTGCAAGCCTATAAATGGGATTGCTCCCCTGTAAATATGAGCTGTGCTGATTGTATCTGGGGCAACGCCACGGAGGTAAAAAAGAGCAAATCCGAAAGGCGGGGTCAAAAAAGAGGTTTGTAGATTGATTGCCATCATGACCCCCAGCCAAATAGGATCAATTCCCATTTTTAAAAGGGAGGGAGCGACGAGCGGTACAACAACAAACGTAATCTCAATGAAGTCTAAAAAGAAGCCAAGCAGGAACATGATTAACATGACGCCGATGACGGCGCCAACCACACCGCCAGGAATTGAATTTAAGGCCGCTTGCACCGTTTCCTCTCCGCCAAGGCCGCGGAAGACCAGAGAAAACATTGCAGCACCAATAAGAATGGCAAATACCATGGTGGTGACACGAACGGTTTGATCAGCAATCGTAGAAATGATTTTTTCATTTTTTAAATGCATGGCGCTGATCACAATGCTTAAAAACACAACACCACATAAAAGAAATGCGATAAGAATGCTGCCGCGTTCGAACAAATTGATCGAAGACCGTCCCAACCTTAAATCGATGAAAGTTGTCAAAAGCAACAGGCCGATGAGGGCTCCGGCCCCTGCATAGATGGTCTGATTTGACATCAGCCCTCGACCGCTCGGTGCAAGTCTTCCGCCAGCAATCAAAAGGGCGCCGATTGCGCCAACACTCGCTGCTTCGGTTGGCGTTGCAGCGCCAACGAGTATTGATCCAAGAACCGAGAAAATTAAAATAAGAGGCGGTGGAAGGGTACGCATGGCGGCGCGCCAAACATCGCTCTTTGAGCCCATTTCCGTTTGAGGAATGGCGGGTGCTTTTTGCGGGGCAAATGCGGCGGTCCAAATCTGATAGGCCAGATAAAGACCTACGAGCAGCAGTCCAGGGAGGAGGGCGCCGGCGAATAAATCCCCTACCGAAATTGTTTCTGGCGCAAACACGCCTTGTTCAAGTTGTGCTTTTTGATAGGCGTTTGAAATGACGTCGCCCAAAAGGATCAGCACGATGGATGGCGGAATGATTTGGCCGAGTGTTCCAGCTGCCGCGATCGAACCAGTTGCAAACGCCGGATCATAACCGCGGCGCAACATTGTTGGTAAGCTAAGTAACCCCATCGTGACAACCGTTGCACCAACAATGCCTGTTGATGCCGCAAGTAATGTTCCAACGAAGGTTACGGAGATGCCAAGGCCTCCGCGCATTGTGCCAAAGAGTTTTGCCATCTCGTCAAGCAACTCTTCTGCAATCTTTGATTTTTCTAAGATCACACCCATCAATATAAACATTGGGATGGCTGTTAGTGTCGTATTCGTAATGGCGCCCTGAATGCGTTGCGGAAAAGGTTGGATAAAGCTGATATCGAAAACACCGAAGGAGAGCCCGATAAAAGCAAAGAGAAGGGCAACACCGGCTAGCGTGAAGGCGACAGGAAACCCCGCTAGAATAAGCGTGCATAAAACAACTATCATCGCGACGTCGAGCCAAGCCGCAACACCACAAAGACAAAGTCCGTTGTTAGAAAGCAATTCCATCAGAGTACAGACGCATGGTCGTTTGATGCGGTATTGGGGGCGTCGAACGGACGTCGTAACAAGCTTTCTGACGCCTCAAGCGCCTTCGTGAAGCCCGCTGATGCAAGGAGCACCGCGAAAATAGGGATAAGGGTTTTCAAAAGAAAGACAGCTTGGATCCCAGACTGCTCGGTTGATCCTTCTCTCACTGACCATGCGTTCGCCACATATGGTGCACTTGCCCAAAGCGTCACCAGACAAAATGGAAATAGAAAAAGATAAACACCAGCAAGATCGATTGCCGCACGATATTTTTCAGAAACAGTACTGTAAAAGATATCCACACGAACATGGTCATTCGTAAGAAGAGCGTAGCCGGAGGCCAGCATAAATATAGCGCCATGAAGGTAGGTGACGCTTTCTTGCATAGCAATAAAGTTTACACCGAAGATATACCGCAGAACAACGGTTGTGAATTGAACAAATGCCATCAAGAAAACAAATGGAAACACGAGTTGACCACTTGATCGTGCTAAATATTCTGCCACGCTAGCAGTATTCACCGTAAGCTTTTCAATGCCGTATAAAAGTCCAGCTACGATAAATGAAACAACGAAGCCGATCACCCAGAGATTTAAACCTGGTGCTGAAAGATCGACGGCGGCCAGTGAAAAAACATAAAAAAGACAAGAAATGACAAGGGTGGTCAATGGCCAAACGAACTTTGCTTTGCGACCTGCAAGATGCGCTAGTGGCAAAACAAGAATTGTGGAAAAAAGAGACAAGAAGACAGAGAATACGGGCGTCATACTCATAATTGTAAAGCTGTTCGCCGGGCTGACATATACGCTTCCTCTGAGATTTGACCCCAGCTCTGCGACCGGTTGAGGGATTGTTTGTAACTGTTATAAATGGCTGCTTCTTCAGGTCCTATAGCAGCTATTTCTTCAAGAACGTCACGGGTTTTTTCTGCCAAAGCAGACCAAACGTCGTCAGGCAGACGACGAAGTTCCACGCCGTGGTCGTTAACCAGTTGCTTTAAGGCAACCGCATTAAAATGACCGTATTCTGCGAGTGATAGGTGGTTCGCGCGTTGGCAAGCGCCAGCAATGATTGATTTTGCTTGCAGTGATAGATCAGCCCACAGATCAAGATTCACCCCAACTGCTAATTGCGCCCCTGGCTCGTGAAACCCTGGCCAATAATAATATTTCGCTTCGCGATAAAAGCCGAATGCCAAGTCATTCCAGGGGCCGACCCATTCTGTGCCGTCAATTGCACCAGACTGAAGGGCCTGGTAAATTTCGCCACCCGCTAGAGCAACAGCAGACGCACCAACACGCCGGAGAACTTCACCACCAATACCCGGCATGCGGATCTTACGACCCCTGAGGTCTTCAAGAGAATTGATTGGCTGTTTAAACCAACCGCCCATTTGATGGCCGGTATTTCCAGCGATAAAGGGTTTGATATTAAACTTTGCCGCGAGATCGTCCCATAGTTTTTGACCGCCCCCGAATTCCACCCAAGACATAATTTCATAGGCCGTCATTCCAAATGGTACTGCTGTAAAGAAAGGGTATGCTTTTGATTTACCGACCCAATAGTATTCCGCACCATGATAAAGGTCAGCAGCACCAGTCGATACGGCGTCGAAGCTCTCAAAGGCGCCAACGAGTTCATTTGCTGCGAAGACCTTAACGCGTAAGGCGCCACCACTCATTTCTGTGATAAACTGGGCAGTCCGTTCTGCCATTCCGCCAAGGCCGGGGAAATCTTTTGGCCAGGTTGTGACCATCTTTAATTCGCGGGCTTCTATATTGCCCGATATATTATGAACTGTTTTTACGGATGTTCCGCAATCACATCCTGCCGCTAGGGCCGCACTTCCTATCGTGCCCCCTCGTAGAAGCTGCCTTCGATCAATCATACGTTGGCCCTGGAAACCTGCCTTTTGTCGACCCTATTGTAGGTTTCTGGATCCTGCGCGGCCCAGCCCATCAATTCATCAACTTTTTTCAGTGTTGGGGAATAAAGGCAATAATGGAAAACGCTCACTAACCCATGACGCGGATTAATGCCGTTTAACACTCATCCTCAAGGGAACGCCAACCAGCAGAAGTGAGGCGTTCAAGAGGACCAAATTTCTTTTTGTAATCCATTTTCGGGGAACCACTTACCCAGTACCCCAAATAGATGTATGGAAGGCTCCATTCTTTCGCTAAATCTACGTGGTCAAGGATCATAAAGGCACCGAGACTTTGATCGGCGTAATCAGGATCGAAAAACGAGTAGACCATTGAAAGACCGTCCGACAGTCGGTCCGTCAATGCACATGCTACCAGTTGCTCTTCGCCAGCTTCATCGACCACAGAGTATTCAATTATCGTGGTATCGACTGCTGTTTCTTCCACCATCGAGGCATAATCTAAGACCGTCATATCAGCCATGCCACCATCAGCGTGCCGTGAGTCCAAGTACGAGCGTAAAACCGAATATTGGCTAGTGGTTGCTTTGGGTGGCCGAATGCGGCGAATAATAGCTGAGTTTTTCCGCGCTAGACGTCGCCGCGATTTCGTCATCTTAAAATCACTTGTGACGATGCGAACCGGCGAACATGCCGAGCAGCTCTCGCAGGCGGGCAAATAAATGATATTCTGAGAACGCCTGAACCCACGCTGTGATAAAATAGAATTTGTGACAGGTGCAGCGGGGCCAGATAGGTAGGAAAATACCTTTCTTTCCATTTGGCCCTTTAGATAAGGGCAGGGCGCTGGCGCCGTAATATAAAACTCGCCGATATCGAAATCGAAGCGACGAGAAACGTCTTCGTTACGCATTCTTTTTTCCTAACACGCAAATCTTAGCTTCGCATTAGCGTGGGAGCAATCGTCCTCAGTGCGAAAGCATGGCACTTTTGCGGTTAATGACAGATGTATCTGCACCCGTTTGATGCTTGCACCTCTATATTCGGGGAGTATCTAGAGGCTAAGCATCTCACCAGATTTCGTCAAAAGGCGTGACAGTTTTACCCATTTTCGTCTTTGAGGAATTCTATCTTCGCGACGTGGGGGATGCTGCAGCGCCAATATTGGTTTCGACAAACTGGGCAAGGGCTCGTAGCGTTTCAACCCGGGTTTCACTTTTTGATAGATAATGATCCTCACCCTTTAGGCGCACAAATTGCACACTCTTGCCGGCGGCTTTGAGAGCTCGGTGCATTCGGGCGCTTTGATCAATCCGAACAACAGTATCGTCCCTTCCATGAATCAAGAGAACGGGAGCCTGAAAGCTCGACGCAAAATTGACGGGCGACACAGCCTCAAGTTTAGCTTTGTCCTTGCGACGGTCTCCAATAAATCGTGTCCAATACCGGTAAGCAAAACTGTCCTCGCCCTCCGATGATTCCCGCCGTGTGCTGAGCATCATAGAAACTAAGTCAGATATCGGCGCAATCGCCGCAACACATTTATACAATTCGGGCGTAAATGCCCCACCGGCAAGGGCCGCGTAGCCACCATAGCTGCCACCGATAATACAGACCCTTTCTTTATCGGCCCAACCGTTTTCAATAAGCCGTTTTACACCGTCGGTTACATCGTCCTGCATCAGACCTCCCCACTCACCATATCCCGCTTCTGTGTGTCGCTTTCCGTATCCAGATGACCCTCGAAAATTGGGTTGAAATACGAGATACCCGCGATTTGCGAAAAACTGAGCAAGCCAGTCGAATCCTACAGTATCATGGGATTGCGGTCCGCCGTGCGGCATAACAATTAACGGTAATTTCTGTTCGCCGGGTTCTAAAGTCGGAGGGGTCGTGAGGATGGCTGGGATTTCATAGAAATCGCGAGCACGATATTTTATCTCATAAATACCGCCAATATCATTGTCATTTAGTTTTGGATGGGTTTTGGCAAAACTTGCCAATGACTTTTTGCGGCGGTCGAAAATAAAATACTTTGGTGAAAACCGGCTGCCAGAAATATAGACCAACAGTTTTTGCATGTCTGACGACCAGTCTCTGATGCTGACAGAGAGACCACCGGCCATTTCCATGAGCGTATCAATATCCCGTTTCAGGCTTAAGTCGAAAACGTCATATGATGGTTGTGGTCCTGCAAACTCAACGCCAAGGATGTGTCGACTATTGTCGTTGAGAAGACGGTAAATTTCTTTGTTACTTCTTTGAAATATTGGTTGAGATAACGTGCCATCGAATGAAAGTGTTTTGACTGTTGAAAAGCCTTCATTGCTGTCATCCACCACAACAAGGGCGGACTCGTCAATAATCGAACCGACAAGGCTGAACGGAAGGAAACGCGTCTTTTTAGCATATATTTCCTTCCACTGATTATCCTGCCGCGATAAAACCCGAAAGAGGTTGTTCTCGTTATCATAGTCTTCGCGCGCGAGAACATTCCCGTTACGCCCGGCGATCCAATCGCGTGTATTAGAATTCCCCCGCATATAGCGCCGTCCTCGACCATTTTTTAGGTCCACCCGCAAAAGGTCGAGGGAAGGGCGTTTGCTATATTGACCCATATAAGCTGACATGAGCACAGCTTTATTATCTGGAAGTGGCGCTGTGATACGACTAAGGCCGCTTTGGACTGGATAAAGGTCTTCTGTTGCACCGGCGAGTAAAACGGTTGCTTTATCGTTCTTAACATCTAAAGCAATGGCAGCGTCAAATTCATATTTGCGATATGCTCTGTACCGTGTTGTGTCTGATGCACTTATTATTACGTATTGTTCGCTAAGAAATCGAACGGATCGGGCCTTTGCTCGCTCGGCAGATGATCCGGATCTTCTACCTGTTTCGAGGTTTATATTCACGAAGAGGTCTTTGCCGTCTGGTGTCGTTCCGATAAATGCAACTTGTTTTCCTTCAGGCGATATAGCCGGCACTCTGATCGTTGCGCAGTTTCCATAAACTTCGAGGGGAGGGTTTGCAAAAGACCGGTTTATCCTGGCCTCAAGCAGCAGAAGTGGCAAAGCGATCAGCAGTCGAAACGTGTAAATTGATTTGCTGTTGATAAGCATGCTGATCCCCCCTAAAAAATCGGAACATTGATGTTACGATAAGATCGCATTTTGAGCAGGATTTCAATATGTACAGCGGTGTCACACTGTTATTGAAATCAAAATATGCAGCCGCAGCAATACATACAAAGGTCTCACTTCTCCTTAAAGGAGCCCAATGATCCGAAAGTAAATGGGTGCAACCACTGTGTAGACGACCCAAAGAAGGATAATCAGTGGTCCCCCAACTCGCACAAAGTCTTTATACGTATACCGCCCTGGCGTCAGGACAAGAAGGTTGGTTTGATAGGCAACAGGTGTGGCAAATGAACAATTTGCCCCGAAAATAACCGTCAGTATAAGGATATGTGGGTCAATGCCGAAACTTTTTGCCGTGTTTACCGCTATTGGGGCAAATAATACAGCGGTTGCATTGTTTGAAAGAACATTGGTGATGGCCGCGCAGGTTATAAAAAAAAGAGACATTAAGAAAACAGGCCCAAACTGTCCTCCCGCTAGGGCAACGGCTTCGCCAATCAAGCGCGCCCCCCCGGTTTGTTCGAGGGCAGCCCCCATGGCTAATGAAGCGCCGATCAGTAAGTATATTCTTCTATCTATTGCGCGGGCTGCTTGACGGACATTGAGGCATCCCGTTGCGACAATCACCGCAGCCCCTGTAATCGCCGAGACATCAATTGGCGCAAACCCTGTTGCCGTCGCAGCGACGACGCAAGCAAAAACAAATGCTGAAATTCTTGCGTTGCGCTTGTCGGGAAGTCCCTCCATAGAGCCTTCAAGCAATAGAATATCGCGCTCGGCGCGCAGGGCGCGCACGTCCGATATATCGCCCATGATCAAAAGAACATCTCCCGCTTCAAGGCGGAGCGTATTCATTTGTGTTCGAATCATTCGACTGCGTCGTTCTATACCAAGAATGACGCATCGTGTTTGGTAATGGAAACCTATTTGTCCGATCGTTCGCCCGATCATCCGGCTACCTGGGGCAACAATTGCTTCAACAATCGTTAGTTGCGGTCGCGGTTTTTGCAGTGCTTCTTCGTCATCCAACGAGATTTCTGCAGCAGCACCGTCGAGCAATTCTGGTTGGGCTTTTAGAACGCTTGTTAGTGCAGAACGTGTTGCTGCTACAATAATCACATCGCCAGATGACAATACAAGATCGTCGAAGGGGGGCAGAATAACTTCATCCCGGCGCTGAACCATGCGTACCGTCGTATTGGGGAGATCTGGAAAGAAACCTGCAATGGCGGAAGTGCCAATCAACGGATTACCGCGCCTTAGCTCCAACTGCGCAATAAACTGCTTTCCTTCTCGCTCGCGTCGAGCTGGATCCGATATTTCATGCTTTGGCAGTAGGCGTTTTCCAAGCGTTAGCATATATACAACGCCCGTCGACGCTAACACTAATCCGATCGGGGTGAGCTCGAAGAAGCTTATATCTCCGCCAGGTACGGTATCCCTATACGATTGAACAGCTAAAAGGTTCGTCGACGAACCTATGACGGTTGTCATTCCCCCGAAGATCGACAGGAACGACAATGGCATCATTAAGCGTGATGGTGGAATTTTTTGTTGCGTTGCCATGGCCGCGATAATCGGAATGAACATCACGACAACAGGCGTATTATTTAGAAATGCACTTATGACCATCACAAAGAAAAATACGGACGCCGTCGTTATGGCGGGGCGTTCACTATACGATCTAAGAAGTCTTTCTGTCGGGTGTTCTAAAGCGCCCGATTGAAACATACCCTGGCCGATAATAAGCAAGCCGATTATGGCAAACAGTGCTGGACTAGCGAAGCCGCGAAGCAGGTTTTCATGGTCGAAAATAGGGTCATCGCCACTCATCATGAGAGGCGCGAGGGTGAACAATATTAATAGAGATGACAGAGATGCCGCGGAAATTATATCGATCGAATAACGATCAAGCGCAAAAGCCACTATTGTTGCCAATATGAGCAAGATTGTTGCCCACATTTGCCAGGGTGCTGCGCTTGCGAGCTCAAGCAACTGAGAAATAACCGAATTCCTTGTGATTAAGGGTTGTCGTGATTAAGCGTCGTCGCGTGGAGGCAAATAAGTGCCTGCTTCAAGCCACTCCAGCTGTATGAGCAATTAAGGCGGCGTTGCTACAAAAGTGAACAGGGGCAAATGACATAACGAAATTTTTGTATTTAAGGCTGCTTCACTGATGAAGCATTGTGTTTCAATTTTCAATGTGCGCCGATTTGTCGACTAACATCAATTATCTGAATTCAAAGGCGTTTTTGCTTTTTTGAGATCAGACCTTACCTTCGCGCTTTTTATTTTCAAAGATTGGTGCTACGCGACCGAATTATGTTTATGCAACAGTCAAAATTATCTCATCTCGCCTTTGATCGCATTGGTTTTTTGTTATCATGGTGAAAAAAGACCCCCATCGAGAACTCAAAAATGCGTTTGGCCGGTATACGACCGGTGTAACCGTGGTGTCATGTCTTGATGACGGTGGGAATCCATGCGCTATTACAGTAAACTCCTTCGCCTCAGTCTCGTTATCGCCGCCGTTGGTGTTATGGAGTATAGAGAAAACCGCGTCGACATTTGAGCTGTTTATGGCATCGCCTGATTACGCAGTAACGGTATTGCGTAGCGATCAGGTAGATATCTCTCAACGTTTTGCGCAACATGGCGGTCGTGGCCTCGATCCATCTGAATTCGACGTTTGGGATTCTGGGTGCCCCATATTGAAAGATCGGTTAGCAGGGTTTGATTGCAAAATAACCGAGCGTCATCGTGCAGGCGACCACGTCATTTTAATTGCTGAGGTCGTAAGCTTCGATTCAAAAGACGGTCAGCCATTAGTATATTTTGCGAGCAATTACGCCGCTTTAAGCTAATGAATACTCGGACACTATTGCTGTACTGACGAATGAAATCGCTTATAAGTTTTATTTGCGATACAGACAATTCAATTCAAGGATAATTCCAAAGGGGTTAGATTTTAAGCCGTCGCTTGGTTTGATGAGGTGGTTAGGCCTATTTCTGCCATATTTTGTTCTTTTTCCCCAGGCATGCCCTCGACATCGTTAATTTTTGATGCGATAACATCACATAGGTGGATAGCAGGATCGGATTACCCTTCACAATTGAAATATCTGAACCTGTGGGTGGACTAGTGATCGAATAGGTGAGCTATGGCAACTGTTGTTGGACTGGCTAGTTTGGGTATTATGCTTGCGATGGTGTCGGGCATCCTTCGTCAGCTCGGGGCAGGTGAGGCCGCTAAAGGGCTCATTATCGTTACTGGTGTGCTCTTTATTGGTGTTGCAGCGTTTACCTATCTTCCTCAGCTTCTTTCTTCTTCTTAGTTGTCTTACCTTAGGGTTGTTCGCTGACCTATTGCGATCCGAGTGACTCACGTATGTGGGCGTTTGGTTATAAACCCTTTTCGATTATCCTGTTGATACCTTATTGATGAGTTGAAAGGTCGGCGCGTATTTGGACTAAAGGTAGCGCCGACTTAGCGATGTGCTTGAACGTTAAAAGTGGTTTTGTCCCGCAATGGTAAGCCACCAAATGTTTCTTAATGATTTCTGCCACGGCATCGTTTCTCTTGCTTAGAGAGATTGAAACGGTGGATTTTTCATTTTTCCTATGGCGTCAAGAAACAGTTTATTTCGCGAGATGTTAAACCGATCAGCGATTCTATTTGAAACGAAGCGGCTTTAGAGCGATCAACCATTCAAACGCGCTACAGCGGCGAAACTTCAAATGGTATCAACGCGCCGCTGTAAACATGGACGTGATCGCTTTGGCCACTCATTGATCGCGTTCAGGTCAAAGTTGAAATTTGCTCTATTCGGCAAGGGCTAACTCTTTGAGATCAGCGGCAATATTTTTAAAATCGCTCACAAGTTGACTTGCATCAGTCGCATCGAAGAAATACTCCGGACCCGTTGCGCAATTTTTGAGCATGTCTTTTGTGTCGGTATCAGTTACCTCAAATGCGATTGTGTAGAGTTCTATGCCTTGCGCTTTTACTTCATCACAATTCTCAATGGTCTTCCCATTCGCGGTATTGACGTTATTACCATTGTGACGCGGATAGGAAGCGGACTTCACATTCTCTCCGTCTGTCATGAGGACTATGGCTTTTTTCCCGTCTTCGGCACGAACTTTGGTAATTGTTTCACCCTCCGTAAAGGGAGCACCAGAGGATATGACGCGATGTCCCCACGTTAAACCGGCTGGAATATAGGTCTCACCGGAAGCTTTCATCTTGCTAATCATGGTTTCCACTGATGATTTACTTGACGTAAGCGGCAGAATTTCGAGAGGGCAATTAACGCCCAACAATCCAGGGACCGGATATGTTGTAAATAAACCATCTTTCGAATCAAGGTTCGTGCCGCCAACTGGGCTACGGGACCCCGCGCAGCCTTTCCAAATGGATTTAACGGGGCTGCAGACTTCTACCGGTTCACCTTTGTTGACATCACACTTTTGCCGCGTGCAGGTATATGGCTTGGATCCCATTTCACGACTGGTGTAGCACGTCTTAGTAACTAATTCGCAATTCGATTTTACTTTGTCTGGATAGGTATTACGGCACCGGATCGATTGTTTGTCTGAAGGAACGTCCATCCAAAATGCGTTGCGGTTTGACAATCCAACATTGACGTAATCGGCAAACGGAACAACACCGACTTTTGCGTTGGGACTATCATCCATAACACTGTCAACGAAAGCGCGCGACGCATCTTTGAGCGCCTTTATTTTAGCGCCAGACATAGAACCTGTGTTGTCGAGAACAAGTACCGCCTCAAGAACCCGTGGTGGTGCCGCTTCGACGCGTGAGAAGATATCAATGTCAACTTTGTCACGGCCGACAACTTTCATAAATATTGTATTGTAGCGGGCTTTGACTGAAGCAGAGAAGCCATCATCAGATTGTTTTAAATTGAAAGTTAGTACACTGACACCAGATATTTTATTGATATTTGCATTAAAGACGTCAGTCGCTAACTCATTTATTTCAGCGAGAGTAAGGCTATCATCCCTAAGTTCCGCTCTGGCTGCGGCGAGCACAGCGGCATCTGTCGCTTCGCTAATTTGAGTTCGCCCGAAGCTCGATTGCGTAAAGTCTACGCCCATCCCAACAGCTGCAACGAGGGGTACAAGGAGTAACCCAAACATCAGTGCGATATTTCCATTTTGGTTCTTACAAAATGATCTCAACATGTTGCAGCTCTCCACAAACAAAGTAAATCTTTAGTTGTGGTGAGCGGAGCAAAACCTGTACCAAATAGCAGAAAAGCTGACTTAGTTTTCAATTAAATGACAAATGAAGAGACGACGGATCAAGAAACATGCGGCAATAGGCAAGTGCCTAAAGGCCGAAGGTGGCGGATACCCTTAATGATTTAAGCCAATTTTCCTCTGTCTTAACCTTAAAAATACAGTCGCGTGATTGTGGAGTTTGTCTGTGCGACTTTAATACGATCCCAGATCAATTGAGATCATCGAGTCGCGTTAACTTTATCTATTAACAATTTGATATTGAAGAAAATTTTTCAACAATCTCTAGTCGGCTGCAGTTAATGATCTGTCATAAGATGATGCATCATCGTCAAAAAGCTCCGCAAGCTTATCAACCATAGCACCCCCTAATTGCTCAGCATCAAATATTGTTAAGGCCCGCCGATAATACCGCGTTACATCATGACCGATACCAATGGCCAGCAACTCAACGGGTGACCGATTTTCAATGAGCGCAATAACTTCCCTTAAATGGCGCTCAAGATAAGCCCCGCCATTGGCTGAAGACGTGGTATCATCGACAGGGGCACCATCTGAAATAACCATCAGGATGCGTCTTGCTTCTGGACGACCGAGCAATCGGTTATGAGCCCACTGCAAAGCTTCGCCATCAATATTCTCTTTGAGCAGTCCCTCTTTCATCATGAGGCCGAGACCTGTGCGCGCACGCCGCCAAGGGGCATCCGCCGACTTATAGATAACATGTCGAATATCGTTCAAACGACCTGGATTTGACTGACGGCCTTCTGCAACCCATTTCTCCCGAGCACGACCGCCTTTCCATGCGCGTGTTGTAAAACCAAGAATCTCGACCTTAACGCTGCATCGTTCTAGAGTTCTGGCAAGAATATCGGCACATACTGCGGCTATTGAAATCGGTCGGCCGCGCATGGATCCAGAATTGTCGATGAGGAGGGTTACGACAGTATCGCGGAAATCGAGTTCGCGTTCACGCTTAAAGGATAATGGTTGCATTGGATCGGCCACCACGCGGGCAAGCCGAGCGGCATCAAGAACTCCTTCATCGAGGTCAAACTCCCAACTCCGGTTTTGTTGTGCAAGGAGTTTTCGTTGCAATTTATTCGCAAGCCTTGCAACGACGGCATGAAAGTTCTCAAGTTGTCGGTCAAGCGAAGACCTGAGTTGTGATAATTCTTCGGAACTACAAAGGTCATAGGCGTACGCAATTTCGTCAAATTCAGTCGTATACGCCTTATAAGCGTCGCCTGAGTCACCTTCAAAATTAAAGCGCAGCGCAGAAACTTTTGCCTCTTCAGATGTTTCTTCCGCTTCGTCCTCCACTTCTTCAAAGTCTTGGTCACTTAAGTCTGCTTCGCCTTCCGGTGTATCTCCAGCATCCGCCAAACCATCGTCGGGTATTTCCGATTGCGCATTATCATCGGTCTCTGGCTGTTCGTCGTCATTGTCTTCATTATCATCGTCGTTTTCGTCTTTTGCGTCTTCGCCCGGTTCGCTTCCTTCCTCATCGTCAAGGTTTAGATCCTTGATCACCGCTCGGGAGAGGTTCGCGAACGCTGTTTGATCATCGAGATCATTAGCTGAGGCCAAAGCATCAAGCGACGAACCGGCCAATTCCTCCACTGTCGCCGCGTGCGTATCCATAATCAAGTCAGCCGCACACGGATGGTCGCGTCCGGTCAGCCGTTTTCGGAGAAGGAGCGCGGCAATCTCTGCAATAGGTGGTGGTACGTCACTGTTAAGCCGATCAATTCCGTCATCGATAAGCCGCTTCCCGAGCCGCGCTTCGAGATTATCGCCAACTCCTTTCAACGCTCGTGTCCCGATGGCATCAATACGAGCTTGCTCGAGGGCGCTGAAAACGGCGCGGGCGTCTTGACCCGATGGCATTTCTCGAAGATGGGCAGATGCATTGTGATGGGCAAGGCGAAGTGCAGCACTATCGGATTCCCCTCTCGCCACAGCGGCTGCATCAGCATCAAGCGAACGAGAGGGGAGCGGGATCTTTACGCTTTTGCCGGTCACAGCTGCGTGGTCGCCGCCGAACGAAACTTCAACATCGGGTTGAGCGGAAAGGGCGCGCGTCGTCTGCAGAAGAGCGCGTTTGAATTCCTCTCGTGCTTTTTCTTGTGGTGACTGATTAGAAGACATTGTTGGTTCTTAGCTTGTTACCCAAAATTCTCTAATTACAGCGCAAACTTGACGGACGCCAGTCTATCAAGAGAGGCATTTCGACCATCCAGTCCAGGGTTGAGCTGTTTTGTTTGGTCGGTCGCGACGATAGCAAAATGCATTAATCTGCGCCGGGCAATTTTGCGCTAAAGCCGCTCCGTTTCAGATGGAGTCGCTGAACGGCTTTAGATCTTTTATTTTACGCATTCCCTGACGCCGGGGGCGGCAGCCTCACTTAAAAGAGAAATGCTTTAATTCTTTAGGTATCACATCGCGAGCCACGAAAACCGTCGCACACTTTTTGCTGGATGCTCGCACCATCTCGATCAACTTGTTTCTGCGAGGAAAGACAATTGAGTAATGATAGCGCTGCGCGCCTTGTCGTTCCGATCGGTCAGCGGGGTAGGGTAGTCGCCGGTAAAGCAATGGTCAGTAAACGCTGGCGCATTATCATCGCGTGGTCCTTTGCCAAGTGCTTCATAAAGGCCATTTAGCGACAAAAATGCAAGGCTATCGGCACCAAAAAACGCACGCATTTCTTCCACCGATTTATTGGCGCCAATCAATTCTTCGGTGGATGGTGTGTTGATTCCATAATAGTCAGGATACTGAATGGGTGGGCAGGCAATCCTGAGATGGACTTCTTTTGCCCCTGCATTTTTTAGCATTTCGACGATTTTTCTGGATGTGGTTCCTCGAACGATTGAATCATCGATCAGAACAATTCTTTTTCCGTCTACGAGCCCTTTGTTCGGTGAGTGTTTCCGGGCGACACCGGCTTCGCGGATGCGTTGCTCCGGTTCTATGAAAGTGCGACCGACGAAGTGGCTACGAATTAGCGCCATCTCATAGGGAAGCCCTGAATGCTGGGCAAAGCCAATGGCCGCCGGCACACCCGATTCTGGGATCGGTGAAACGAGATCAGCATCAACAGGAGCTTCCTCAGCAAGATGTCGACCAAGCCCCTTTCGAAGTTGATAGACACTTTTTCCGTCCACGATTGAATTGGGTCTGGCGAAATAGATGAGTTCAAAAATACAGGACCGTGCTGAGCGTTGCTGTGCCGGCATCAAACTTTCAACGGTTCCATCGCGCCGACAAATCACGACTTCGCCGGGTTGAATATCTCGTTCGAATGTTCCTCCGATCACTTCAAGCGCGCACGTCTCAGAGGCTAAAATAGGTGCCCCATTCAAACGCCCTAAGATGAGTGGGCGGATGCCGATTGGATCACGAGCACCGATGAGTGCATCTTTTGTTAAGACTGTAAGCGCATAAGCCCCTTCAACGGCGTTCAGTGCCTCAACAAAACGGTCCACAACCGAACGGCGTCTCGCTCGGGCCGTCAGTTGAAGGAATAGTTCAGAATCGGAGGTTGATTGAAAAATGCAGCCTTCCTTAACCAAGAGCGTTTTCAATGCCATGGTATTGGAAAGGTTTCCATTATGAGCAATGGCGATCCCGCCTTTATCAAGGTCTGCATAGAGCGGTTGCACATTGCGTATGACCGTATCGCCAGTGGTAGAATAGCGCGTATGGCCAATTGCAGCGTCGCCTTTTAATCGGTGGAGGGCCTCTGCGCCAATAAAATGATCCGAAACAAGGCCGAGATGTCGTTCATTGTGAAAGCGATCGCCATCGACACTGGCGATGCCAGCGGCCTCCTGTCCTCGATGTTGAAGGGCATGAAGTCCGAGCGCTGTAACCGCAGACGCATTTGGCAGACCGATAACACCAAAGACACCACATTCTTCGTTCAGTGTCTCCGACAGGGGACCGGCCGTATAATCAACCTCGCGACAAAGTTTCTTGCGGGATTGCCCCAATGCCTTCAAACGCTCCGCAGCGGCTTCTGGCGTTAGAAAAGTCGCATCGCCCGCATGAAGCACACGGGGATGATCGTTCGAAACGGCTCTATCCGAATTTACATTGCTGACCTGAGGCATAAGTCTCCCGTCGCCATGCTTTAAGCGCGACCACTTAACAATGGTATCTTGTACTGCCTAGAATACTCAGTCCTGCAATAACGCTCAAACCGACTCTTAAATTTGAAAAGACTAATTGCCACTTTCCATTTCGTTGATCAATGCAGCAAGAGGATCCTGATTTTCAACAGTTTCATCTGTGTTTAGTTTCTGGGCGGAATTTTCTGGTGCAGGTTGGGGGGCGTTTTGCGGATTAAGACTGACTTGCAATTTTTTCGCCCGACCAGGCGGAGTGTTATTCGTATCTGACACTCGCTCAACGTTTGTCGTCATTGTTGTAACGAGTTCATCAAGACCTTTACGTGATGAGCGATCATAGGTTCTGGCCAAACCAACGCGCGCGTCATCAATGCCTTTACCTAATTCGGCGTTTTCTCGCCTCACCGTTTTGTCTTTGGTTCCGCGGCCCTCAGAAGAGTTTAAATTGTTCGATGCTCCGATCGTCAAGGAAGACGCAACGCGCCCGTTCGAACCCGATTGCGTTTTATCCTCTGGAGCACCGCTAAGGTCGGCGTTTTCGTCGCCCATTGATTTTCGCGTGGGAGCTAAGCCTTCAATAAAAGAGGCAGATCCCTTCGCAATCGGAAGGAGCAGGGCATCATTCACCGTGGACGGCCGGTATTCCTCTTCGAGGTACCAGCCATAGCCGAGGAAAAGAAAGCCGATAAGCACAATGGCGCGCACCAAGCCAAAAATGCCACCACCAATACGGTTTGCGAGCCTCGCTTCTGGCGCCAATTCAACCCGTGACACCAAAATAGCTGTTAGGACTTGAAATCCCACAAAACTAACGAAGGCAACACCAAGGACAGCGCTCAAAAACGCAATTGTTCCGCCACCAATGAACCCGGCAACCGGCTCTGCCAAGAAAAATGCGGCTATGGCAGCAAAGCCTAAAGAAACAAGCGTCGTCAATTCTTTTAAACCACCACGAATGGCGGCAAAGAACACTGACACGATAATTATCGACAGTAAGATGAGGTCAAATCCTGTCATCAATAAATCACTCGTAATAATTAAAATCGCCGTTTAACGGCGACCAAAGCAATGCCATGCCTAGTTTCTCCAGCACTTTCATAAATAATGGTCATCGCGGAGTGCGACAAGCCAACTTTTTCATCAGGTCGACTTTTGGCTTATTTCTTCGCCGCCATATACCTTTTTGCTACAGTTGATCGCTTTATGTTACCGAATACTATTAAGCTGCTGCAGTCCGATCCTCGGGTATCCCATTCGTCTTTGCTGTTCCTCTGTTCGGTTTCGCACCGCGTTCCACCCAACCTGTAACCTCCTGCAATGTGGCGGCAGGAATAAGGCGCATTTTGAGTTCATTTTCCAAAGGCTCGGTGCGTTTCTGATCTTGCGTTTTGGGGCTAGGGCCATTTCCGACATGGACTGGCCGATCCCCCGGCCGATCTATCGCCGGTCGATCTTTTGTTGTGGAGATATTTTCCGGTCCTAAAGCTCTTTTGAAACCAAGTTTCGCTCCTTCAGCAAGGCGTGCATCAATTTGGTTAACTGGCCTTACGGCGCCGGACAAAGCGACTTCCCCAAAAATTAATAAATCTGCTGGTAGCGGTCGATCGAACAGCGACGAACAGAGCGCGGCAGCGGCGGCCAGATCTGCGGCGGGCTCGCCAATGCGCATGCCACCCGCTACGTTTAAAAACACGTCATGTTTTGCAAAATTAAGGCCGCAACGAGCGTCGAGCACGGCCAGTAACATTGACAAACGAGAGCTATCCCATCCAACGACTGCTCTGCGTGGAGAGGCTAGTGAGGATTGCGACACAAGCGCTTGAAATTCAACAAGAAGTGGCCGTGTTCCTTCAACACCGGCAAAAACCGCTGCGCCGGCTGACGGTTCAGACCCTTCGGACAAGAAAAGAGCGGATGGGTTTGTCACTGGCGATAGGCCTCCGCCGGTCATCTCAAAAACGCCAATTTCATGGGCGGCACCAAAGCGATTTTTAACGGCCCGTAGAATTCGAAAGGCGCGTCCCTGCTCACTTTCAAAGTAAAGAACAGCGTCTACCATGTGTTCCACAACACGGGGGCCGGCCAACTGCCCATCTTTGGTGACATGGCCGACCAAAATCACTGTTGAGTTATGGGATTTGGCAAAGCGGATGAGTTCTTGAGAGCACGCCCGCACTTGCGTGACAGTTCCGGGGGCAGCGGGAAAGGTGTCCGACCAGAGTGTTTGGATGGAGTCAATAATGACAACGGCGGGTTTCTCTGCCTTTAGCGTGGCCATAATATCCCTTAGGGATGTGGCGGAAGCGAGAGACACCGGCGCTTTTTCGAGGCCCAGGCGTTGCGCTCGGAGCCTAATTTGTCCAATGGCTTCCTCGCCAGAGATATAGGCAATGGCTCGTCCGTCCGTCGCGAGACCCGCGGCCACCTGTAATAAGAGCGTTGATTTGCCGACACCAGGGTCGCCGCCGATAAGCAGGGCAGAACCGGGTACAACGCCGCCACCACAAGCCCGGTCAAACTCATCGTTACCTGTTTGATATCGTTTTGGTGTATCAC
The DNA here is from genome assembly GCA_039025235.1 of Pseudomonadota bacterium. Lineage (GTDB taxonomy): Bacteria > Pseudomonadota > Alphaproteobacteria > Caulobacterales > Parvularculaceae > MED-G105. The sequence continues at coordinate 9,941 of JBCCOS010000015.1, read as the reverse complement.
CGCCGCCCTCTAGCGATGCAAACTCAATTTTATTGCCCTTTGCGCTTTTGTTCCCTGACGCTAGGCCACCCGGCGGTGCCTCCGTAATCTCCTCAACAATTGTGTTCCATTCTCCGCATTCATCGCATCGGCCTGCCCATTTGGAATAGACGGCGCCGCACGATTGGCAAGAAAACGAAAGGGTGGGGCGTGGCAATATGTTCTCCTAATGTTCCATTTTTGTTTTGGGCTAGTTAAGCATAATTGTAAACCCTATTATCATGATGTTGCATAGATTCCTGTTGAACAGGAACGCTCGGACAAAAAAGCCTGTTTTGGAAGAAAGCATCTACTTAAGCATGCGCTCTCAAGGGCCGCGACGTCTAACGGGAGATTTCTGACACCGCCCGGTGCACGGCTTGGATCACAACCGATCCCTCACCAACGCCTGAGGCAACCCGTTTGACAGAGCCAGCGCGCACATCGCCCACCGCAAAAACGCGTGGCCAAGTGGTTTCATACTGGCTTGGCATTCGATCAAGTGACCACCCAGCGCGGACCAGCTCAATATTAGCGATAGCGCTGCCGGTTTTAAGGAACCCTTTGTCATCCCGGGCGACGGTTTCATCGAGCCAACCAGAACACGGTGCTGCACCGATAAAAAGAAAGACGAAACAAGCGTCGAGCGGTTTTTCGTCGCCTGCGGTTTTAATTGTTACCGACTTAAGGTTGGTTTCGTCACCATGCAGCGCTTTGATTTCCGTTTCAGGATGCAAATGAATGTTGGGGGTTTCTTCGAGGCGACGAACGAGATATTCAGACATGGTCTCACGGATGTCGTTCCGCCGATAAAGAACGTGTACGTCTTTTGCTGCTTTCGATAGGAATACAGCACCTTGACCGGCGGAATTACCTGCGCCGACAATGGCTATTGATGAACCTTGGCAAATCTGGGCTTCCATTGCTGTCGCGCCATAATATACACCGCGCCCTTCATAGGACTCTAGATTCTCGATAGGCAATCGGCGATAGTTTGCCCCTGTTGCCACTACAATTGCCCGGCATTTCAGGGTTCGGCCATCGCCAGTCGTTAATACATAATCCTGCCCATCTCGTGACAGCGTTGCGGCGTGAACAGGTGAGGCAATCCGTACACCAAATTTCTGTGCTTGCAGGCGAGCACGGTCGGCGAGCTCTTGACCAGATATTCCAGACGGAAATCCCAAATAGTTTTCAATTTTAGAACTTGTTCCTGCCTGTCCGCCGGGGGCCGACGCGTCAAGCGTTACAACACTCAAGCCTTCCGAGGCGGCATAGACAGACGCGGCAAGTCCAGCCGGTCCGGCACCAACAACAATAATATCAGCGCAGGCATTGTCTGGGATCAAGTCAAGACCCAGAGCGCGCCCGGCTTCCTCAATACTCGGACGGACAAGGTGTTTTACGGCGCCGGTTACAAGAACCGGAAGATCTTCTGCGGTAAACCCCAGCCGGTCGACCATCGTTTTGCCGCGCTCGTCGGCGTCGACATCGGCCCAAAGAAACGGCACATCATGTTTGGACAAAAGATCTCGCAGGGCAAACGACTCTCGGTCGAGGGCGCGGCCTAAAAGTACCACACTGGAGCGCCCAGCACTACGGGCCCAGGCGCGCCGCGCAGTGAATGTTGTGACAAATACATCGGAGAGTTCAGAGTTCTCTACCAAAATACGCCGCATGGCAGCACTTGATAGATGAAGGACCTCGCCATCAGCCACCATACGGGCAAAGATCAGGGCAGGTTGCCCTGTGATAACCGAAACATCACCAGTAAATTGGCCTGGTTCGAGCCAACCGACACGGCGTTCTTCGCCGTCCTCATGAAGATACACATTGAGACCGCCCGATAGAAGGACAAGAACGTCAGATTCGACATCACCTTCATCGATAAGCGTATCGCCCTCCTTATGGTGACGCCGCTCTCCGTAAGCGCAGAGCTGTTCAATTTCGCCCTTCGACAGGCGATAATTCATAGCGGCGCGGGTTTCTGCTGATGTAGCCGGACTGGCTTGATCTGAGGACAATGGAACATCTCTCTTGTTGACGATTGAAGCCGTTAACGCAGTGTTGCGCTCTTGTCTTGGTGAAAACAAGCCTATCGGGGTTGAAACTCTTCCTAAAAAGCGATCCATACCTGCTAAGGATGGCAGTGGTTTGACAAGTTTTGGCGTTTCAATCGCTAGGCCGTGTTCGTCAAACGCTTCTCGGTTTGGTCGCTTGCCTTAGCGATTGAAAAATAGTGAGCGATTGAAAAATACTGCAATGAAACTTAGGACAATGAAAAACAGCATTACGAGAAGTAGCGTAATTTCCGCACAAAGGATTGAGTGATGACAGAAGAGCGCCTAAGGCTCGCCATTCAGAAATCGGGTCGGTTATCCGACGGCACGTTTGACCTCCTTAAAAAGTGCGGTCTGACAATTTCCCGTGCGCGTGACAATCTTTATGGACGGGCGCGAGAATTACCAATCGATATTCTCTTGGTTCGCGACGATGATATCCCATCTTTTGTTGATGATGGCGTTTGCGACATTGGCATTGTCGGGGGCAATGTTTTTGAAGAGCATCGCCTGGCGGAAGCGGCCCGCAAAGACCCGGATACAAGGCCGCAAAATACGAAGGCCATCCGTGAGCGGATGCTCGGGTTTTCGCGATGCAAACTTATGCTTGCAGCCCCCAAAGCATGGGGTGACGTTTCAACGTCCAGCTATGCTGGTAAGCGTATCGCCACATCTTACCCGGGGTTAACACAAGCCTATTTGGAAAAAGCGGGTGTCATCGCTGAAATGGTCGATATGACGGGCTCCGTTGAGGTGGCGCCCCAATTGAAAATCGCTGATGCGGTATGTGATATTGTCTCCACCGGCGCAACGCTTGATGCTCACGGCCTGGCGCCAACAGAAACGGTCTTTAAGTCGGAGGCTATTCTCATCCGTAGTGGGACCGCTTTTTCGGAAGGCAAGGAGAAAGCTTTCCAAAGTCTGTTATTGCGGATCAGCGGCGTGGTGGCATCCCGTGACGCGAAATACGTTATGTTGAACGCACCGCGTTCTGCCGTTGATGAGATTTCCGCAATTCTTCCGGGGGCTGAAGCGCCGACGATCTTAGAACTTGCCGGGCGCCCGGACTATGTTGCTGTCCATACGGTTTGCGGGGAGGAGGTTTTCTGGGGCACGCTTGAACAACTGAAAAAATTGGGCGCCAGCGCTATCCTTGTGGCGCCAATTGAGAAGATGATGCCGTAATCGTTTTCCTGCGACCCGGCCTCTTCCTGCGACCCGGCCTCTTCCTGCGACACGGCCCCTGTCGGAGGAGGTCTGGCCAACCAAGCAAGGTGGAAAAGTGAGCTCGTCCTTTACGGTTAGTCGACAGGTTTTTAGCGGTTCGTTATTGTCGTGCCGAAGCCTCGGCCATTTTTTATGACGCCAAAAGCCGCTACAAGATCAATGGGTATTTGGGCTTTTGGTGAGAGCATTAATAGAAACAGCTGCGAATTTGGAGAGGCATCGTCTTCTTCTTTCCGCTATAGGCTTGAAAATCGAGGAAACGCTGATACACCGCACTCATCTCGCAAAGCCTAGACCCCAGGTCATTTCTGCTGCCGTAGCTCAGGGGTAGAGCACTCCCTTGGTAAGGGAGAGGCCGGGAGTTCAAATCTCCCCGGCAGCACCAGTAAAATCAATAGCTTAGCAAATTTTTTCATGTGAAATTGTGACGAAAAACGCGACTCGGGTCACGCGACGGGTCACAGAATATTTTCGATTTTATTCCTTAAATATTAGGTCACGGGCGTTTTCCACACAAAATCACCCATTAGCGGATCGTGTAATTCGGGACGGACTATTTTCTGGCTCTAATCAAATCGGAGTTAGAAATGAAATCCACATTGTTGAGTATAGATGCCGTTAGAACGAGGACGTCATTGTCAAGAAGTGCAATTTACAGAGCGCTTGTTGCAGGTCATTTTCCACGCCCAGTTAAAATAAACTCACACCGTAATGCTTGGGTAGAAGCAGAGATTGACCAGTGGATTGCTTCTCAGATCGCAAGCCGAGACCTAGGAGGTTCCAATGGAAAAGCCTCCGTATAAAGAAAAGCTTTCTGCCAATGATAGATCGGTAAGCACTGATAACGCTTCAAACGATTTAAAGCATTTGCAACAACCTTCGAATTTAGATGATCATATAAACGAAGAACTGAATACTGTTGCAGGCATTGCGAATGATGTTGAATGTATCAGCGATAGAAACACCGCGATTGATAGGCCATATTTTATAGAAGATCCTTATGGTAATCCCGTCGATATCGCCTCATCATTTCTAAAAGCTGTCCGATCCTTTCCCCATTGTATAAACCATTTTGACAAAGACGGAAAAAGTGGCCCAAAAGGTGGTGTCGTAAAAGACGCAATAGTCGCTGCCCGAATGATTGGCGATGCGATAGACGCAAATCGAAACGTCTATTTCACGATGAACGAAGTATCACGCGAATTTAAGGGGGTGCGACCGTCAGAAAAAGATATAATTCAGGTGCACGTTATCGGCGTTGATTTCGATGCTCCGAAACCATCGAACGATGAAAACCTTACCAATGACGAAAAACGACAACGCGTTAAAGACTTTAAAGCGCGAGCACTTCAACGACTAAGAAATCCCCCGAAAGGGATACCCTTGCCAACAATCATTATTGATTCAGGGGGCGGACTTTGGGCTTTTTGGCTATTGGAACAATCCGTTTTTACCGGTCACGGGACGGCAAAACACGAAGAAATTGTTGCTGAAATAAAAGCGCGAATCTGTGGCGTGATTGATGCCTTTAATGCTGACGGTGAAGAGCTTGCAGATCCTGCGTGCAAAGATCTCGGGCGTCTCGCCCGTTTGACTGGCACCGACAACATTCCCAGCGGAAAAAAAGCTAAGGCGGGACGTGAACGACGTAGAGCTGTTGCGATAGAATACCATCCAGAACGAAAATATTCGCTAATGGATTTTCCAGTAGCGGATGATGCGAACAATATTGCTCGCGCTCCTAATCAGTCAGTAGAACGTGAAGCAACTGTAGATGCTTCGAATATACGATACTTAGATAACCTAGAACAATTACCGGAAACGGTCGCTGATTGGTGTCCCTACGTTATTCAAACAGGTAAGCACCCTTCAGACTCTTCCAAATATAAAAATGGTACCGACAATTCCGACGCATTATTTGCGGTACTACAAGAGTTAGTTCGTGCAGGTGTCGATGATGGGACTATTCTAGGTATTGTTACTAATAAAGCCTATGTGGTTTCTCAGCATGTCCACAAAAACGGTAATGCAATGAAAAACGCAATACGTCAGTTAAAGCGTGCTAAACAAAAAATGCAGAGCGGTGCTGTCGGATGGTTAGAAAAATGGAATAAAAAGTACGCAATAATTCAGTCAACTCCATCGGGTTTTAGGATTGTTGAAGAAGTCTATAATCCAGAAACAAATTGTACTGATTTAGTTTATCATACAAAGCAAAGCTTGAAAGACGGTAACCTTCATCAGTTTGCGTTGGTAAACGGAGATGGCGACGATCAACCAAAACGAAAACCTATCGCCGATTTATGGATTCAAGACCCGCGTGCTCGACGTTATAAGTCGGTAGTTTTCATGCCGGGCCCAGAAGCGGATAGATGTGGTGAAGAATACTACAATTTATGGAAAGGGTTTCGTGTAGAAGCAGAAGGGGGTAGCAACCATGAGTCCTATCTTGTTCATTTGAGAGATAATATTTGTTCGGGTAATGAGGAAAACTATAATTATCTACTCAACTGGATGGCACGTGGCGTACAATACCCTAATAAACCCGGTGAAGTAGCTATTGTAATGAAGGGGAATAAAGGGAATGGGAAAACATTTGCTGCGGAGAGTTATGGACATTTGTTCGGCCTACGTCATGCGATTACGGTATCCAATCCGAAGCATCTTACAGGTCAATTTAATGGCCACATGCAAGGCAAGTGCTTCCTTTTTGCTGATGAAGCATTTTTTGCAGGTGATAGGTCTATCGAAGGTTCTTTAAAAAGCATCATTACAGGAGATCAGCTGCCAATTGAGCGGAAAGGGATAGATGTTCAGGGAACGAAAAATCGTTTGAGTATTATGATGGCGTCTAACAATGATTGGGTCGTTCCTGCCTCAAAAGATGAACGGCGATACGCGGTGCTTAATGTTAGTGACGCAAGGAAACAAGACAATCAGTATTTTAAAGCTATAAAGATTGATTTAGAAAACGGTGGGTATAAAAACTTACTGTATTATCTTCAAAACAGAGACATATCGAATTTCGACGTTCGCAAACCACCTGTAACGGATGCACTTAGGGAACAGCAAAGCCACTCACTGGATCCGATGAAGAACTATATATTAGAAATGTTTCAAACAGGAGAAATTCCGTTTGGAAGTATTGATGGTGAAACTGGTGAAATTTTGGTGCCCAGTAGAATGCTGCTTGATGAAATCAAACGGCACTACAAAAACCCGAAAGATGTTGGTCCAAATAAACTATCATCCTTTCTCTATCGGCCGCAAAGTAATCAAGGAAAAGGTGATCGCGCTCATCTGGGTTTTGAAAAGCGATTAGCACGGCACCTCGATAAAGAAGTCATGCATTTTGTGTTCCCGCGACTATCAGAGGCTAGAAAACGCTGGGATCAATTTCAGTTTCCCTTTGACTGGGATAATCAGACTGATTGGCGCATTTATGAGCGATACTACGGTGACTTTACCTCAGCTTGAAGGTACCTAGTGGTGCTCTAGGAAACAGCTACTTCGATATTTTATGTAATAAAGACAATGGGTTGGTGTTACCTAGAATACCTGAGGTACCTGATCCAAGTTGACGACAAAAAAATCGGTGATTTTGAGTAAAATAACCCGATGGGGGGCTTTTACCTTATTTTTCATGATTCAAATTAGGTGCCTAAGGTACTATAGCTGCTCTAGAACATTGAAAATATTGAATAATAGGTTGTGGGCACCTAATTTCAGGTACATTCAGGTGCGTTAAAAAAGAACGAAGATACCAATTGTTCTACCTTTTGGGTTCAAAGTGCGTCTCCGTTAGAGAAATGAGGAGAAAATTCCCCATTTAGGATCTCCAAGCGCGACTACTTAAACCAATCTTGTAAAGCAAAGCACCCCAACACGAACAACCGAAAAAACCCGAATAATACTTAATGACATGAAAAGTGCTTTGTGGTATTATGATACCGCATGAGTGTTGTTCGAAATATCACCCCAGACTTCTACATCGAATGTCTAAAAGCAGTCGTTGAACATCAACGCTGTTCGAAAAACTTCATTCAAAAGCACATGAAGTGCAGCTTTGAGAAGGCAGACGCTATTATATGGGCATTTGAAAAAGCGGGCTATATTAGCTGTGCGAATGAAAAGAATCGCCGCCGTGTTATTGCTGATGAGTTTGCAATTGAAGCACTTGAACAAAATATGGCTCGCGATGAAGCTCGCTTAGTAACGCTTCAAGATGAAATGCCAATACAATCCACATTGGCCCCATACGCACCTCCTGCAGCGTATCGACGCGAAATTAAATGGTCAGAGGAAATCGAAGATCAGATCATTGATCAAATTGTCGGCGGTTACACCATCGAAAAAATCTGTGAAAATCCCGAGATGCCCAGCAGAGCCACGGTTATGCGTTGGTTGAATGGTGAGGGTGGGGTAAAGAATGGGGCATCGTTCAAGGCCAGGTATGATCAAGCCAGGATAGCTCGTGCAGACCGGCTGGCGGCTGAGATCATACTTATTGGCGATGATTCCTCACGTGATCGAATTATCAAGACATTACCAGGTGGTGTCCAAGTTGAGCGCGTTGATAGCGAGCATATTCAACGGTCAAAGCTTCGTTGTGATAATCGGCGTTGGCTTTTGCAAACGCTATTTCCAGAACGCTTTGCAGCAAGAATGATAGTAAATCATAAAGATGATAGAAATACAGGCGCAAAAACGCATGATTTTGGTCCTGTGATAGGCGTCGTTAAAAACATGACCACAGAAGCTCTACGGCTTTACACGGCGCTGTGTCGTCAATTGCGGGAAGATTACGCCGAGGGAAAAATGCCGATAAATATTGAAACCGATTACCCAAGCAAATGAACTATGCAAGACATTTGGAAATGTCTGACCAATTGATCTGATAAAATGAAAAATTGTTTCACAACAGTGCAATAAAGTTCAGTCAACAAATCAGCACGTGATTGAAAGTATTATATTTGCTCAGATAGATTTGTCGTTCCGATACCGATGGTTAAGTGCATTCGTTTTAATGATCAAAGTAGGATTTAAGTGCGAACAACAAATCTCATGTAAATTGAATATAATGAAAATAACTTTCGTCACATTATCGAATAGTTAGAATAAAAAGTGCAGCCCGTTTACCAAGCTGTTTTCATTCATAAGCCTAGCGTTATTTACCAACCAAATCGCATGAAACTAGGTTTATCAATGAAGAAGATGAGGGGAAACGAGTAATCTGTTGTTGATTTCGTCGTCATTTTAAGTGATATATCGTTTCATAATCGTATACGATTATGAAACGACGTAACAATGGTGGTGACAGTAATAAGATGCATGTCATTTACCGAAGACGTATTACTTCTGGAAACAACAACAAAATGTGCATTTTTATCACTGAGGCAGATGCAAATAGTCATTCCACTACTGCTTACTTTGCAGCTTTGGTTCAGTCTGTAGAAGGCGCTGGTGATAACTCGTATGTCGTTATCGAAAGAGCGTTTAGACGAAGTTCGCCTCTTAAATCCGTCTGCTTGAAAATTCGAGAACAAAATATTGTCTAAGAATAAGCGTCATTGATTGCATTGTTTGGGCAAGACAAGGAAATTTCATGTTAGATAAACGGCAAATAGCCTTGGGTGTCGGTGCTGCTGTAGTGCTCGTTCTCGGTGGCTTTGGGATCGCTCATTTGAATTATTTAGCCAAGATGGGCGCAGGTACGAAAAGTCAGTTCGTCTGCAATGAGGTGTTTGTTGCCGGGCGTGGATTGAAAGACATTCTTGCAACAGAACTAACCTATCTTCCGGAAATACGGCACTTGTTTTCTGCAAATGTTGATTACGATAAGAAAACTGTGACCAGCGGATTAGGGCCGCTGGGACGCAGAACATCGGTGTATAGAGAAGGATATGGGTGCACGATGGTGGTTGACAAGCTTGTCGCCGTGCCACATTTGGAACCAATAGAGCCGAAAGCCTGGAAAACCGCATCGCCATCTAAATACGGTATCGATGGTGATGCATTGAATAAAGCCCTCGATAACGTCTTTCAAAAAGCCGTTGATGCTAAATCAGACGATCACCGGGCCATGGTATTTATAAAGGGCGGTGAACTGATCGCCGAGCATTATGCGCCCGGGTTTGATGCAGATACACCAATGCTTAGTCATTCAATGGCAAAGACCGTGTCGCAAATGATGGTTGGGGCGGCGATTAATGAGAGGCTTTTCGACCTGGATGACCGCGCGCCGATAGAAGAGTGGTCAGCGCCTGATGATCCACGGCGGGAAATTACGTGGCGCCACCTTTTGCAAATGCAATCAGGCCTTGAATTCAAAGAAGATTATCTGGACGTCAAAGATGGCTTTCCCGTTTATGCGACGCTCACGCAATCGATGGCGCAGTATCCTATTGAAAAACCGCTTATCCATCCGCCTGGTACCCATTGGGCCTATTCAACAGGGACAAGCCAGATTATCCAACGCGCACTAAGGGTTGCGCTTGAAAATAAAGGTGTAAGCTATCACTCATTTGGTCGTGATAAGATTTTTGAACCGCTCGGTGCATCAAGTGTTGTCTTTGTGCCTGATAGCTCTGGTGAGTTTATCGGTGGTTCTATTGTTTATGCTACGGCGCGGGATTG
>JBCCOS010000014.1:0-104932 GCA_039025235.1 Pseudomonadota bacterium | reverse complement strand
TACCTTGCCGGCGCCCTCGGCCCACGCGGGATCACTGCGAACATCGTTGCCCCAGGCGGCATCGATAATGATTTCAACGCGGATCGCTTTTCAGCCGTGCCGCAAATGCGCGAAGCTCTCGCCAGCCAGACTGCCCTCGGACGGATTGGAAAAAGTGAGGATATCGGTCCGATCACTGCTTTTCTTGCGTCCCATGATGCAGGATGGATTAGCGGTCAACGGATTGAGGCCTCCGGCGGCTTCAGGCTATAGCCCGATCCAAACAAACCACCCTCTCCAACATTATTGGAGAGGGTGGTTGCTTCCGCAGCCACCTTGTCCGCCGAAGCCCAGGCAACGTCTGGCGTGGGGAGTGGTTTCCACGTGCGCTTTTTGGGCAGATACGCCCGTTCGGGCCGTAGCCGCACGGAAGATCGCTTTTTCTGCTAGGAGTGGACGGTGCTGCGTGTTTCTGGAACGGTTGACTTGGGTGAAGTCAAGCCGATCTGACAAAGACTGAGCTCGCGCTCGTTTCGGATAAGCATGCAGAGCGGGTCTCGATGGCACGTCTCTAAAGGGAACGACTTGGCCTAAAAGAAGCGCGTCAGCCGGACGGTGACATGGCTGTCCTGCTCGAAAGCGTCAACGAACGGGTCGCCTGATCCCTCGAAGTAGCGGCCTTCCAATTCGAAGACGAGACTTTGGCCGATGCGCCGCTGGAATTCCGCCGTCCCCAGGATCCCGCCGGTCTCCGTGTCGACAATCGCGCCAGCCAGAAACGACGTGTCCTGCGCGTCGTTGAGCGTGACGCGGAAGCCGCCGAAGGCGTCGTTTTCGAAGATGTTCGGGGGCGCCAACGTGAAATCACGGCCGTCGTAAAGATATTCGCCAATGACGCCGATGTCGAAGCCTCGTCCGGCGACGTCGAAGAATGTGTACTCGAAGCCTGCGACCGAAGAGAAAAACGTATCGCCGCCGACGTTAACGCCGGCGCCTTCGAACTTCAGGAGCCAGGCCCCGCGCGTGTACTGAAGGTCGACGCCGCCTTGGGTGAGTTCCTGATAAAAGGGAGCCAATTGGTCCGAGCCTTCGATCGGAACAAAGGACGGCGCGCGGCTCGTTCCGTGGAAGGCGTGCAGGCCGACGTCGAAGGCGCCGAAAACGTTCGAATAACGTAATGCGACGTCGCCCGCCCATTCTTCGCCGCCGCGTTCGAAAACCGACGCATCCGCGTCGACGACCGGATCGAAACGGAGCCGGCCGTCTGGGCCCGGGAAGCGCTGTTCACGGAAGAAGGGAAGATAGTAGGCCTCAAAGGTCCCGATGTCGGTTCGCTTGGAAACGCGGACCATCGGCTGCCCGAGTTTCTCGACTTGGTCAAAGTCTTCAATCGTGTCGAACTGGTTGACGATGTCGACGACGTTGCGCGACTCTGCGACGCCCCAGAAGACCTGGCCGACGCCGACGAGCACGTCCCAGTCGCCGATAGCGCGGGCGACGCTTGCCTCGCGAACATCGACATAGGTGCGTTCATCGTCGGCGGTGTCGAGCCGAATATAGGGCTCGAACGTAACGCGGGTGTCGCGGTCGGCGCTTCGCCAGTTGAGATCGCCGGTGAGAATGAGGCCGCCCTGGAACGTCTCGACTTGATCGTCAAACTGCGGATCGTCGAAGAAGAACCGTCCCTCCAGGGCGACTTCTGGCGTCACGCGCAGCGATTGCGCCGCCGCGCCGGACGTACCGGCTAAGCAAGCCAGCAATACAAAGCCAAGACGAGCCAACTGCACGATCGATCAGCCTAGAAACGGTCGAGAGCGCTCGGCTCGAAGTCGCGCCGGTTGAGGTCGACGTCGAAATCAAAGTCGCCGAAGGAAAGGGTCGTCGATTTGCCGGTCAGCCGGTTTTGCATAACCTGGCGGTGCGCCCGCCAATAACCGTTCGGATACTGGCGGTAGTCCTCGAGTTCAAGCGTTTTAAAGAGATTGCCGCCGCGGTCGAAGAACTCGAACCGGCGCGCTTGAAAAACCTCCGTATCGAAATAGCAATGGAGCTTCGTATAGCCGGAGCGCGCGTAGCGCGGCGTGCACTCCACCTTGTCGACTTCCGTTCCGTCATCGAGCGTTTCTCGGCCAAGGTAGACGTAGTCGTATTTGCCGATTTCGCTCGCCGTAAGGTCTTCATAAGCGAACTCGGAACCGAGAAACGGGCCCGATTTGTTCGATGAGGAGATCCGCTTCACGCGCCGCAGGCCGGGCAGGTAGAGCCATTGGTTGTCGTCGTCGAGAAGGCGCGCTTGGGACAGGAACACCGTTCCCTCTACGTCCGGCGGAGAGAAGAAGCGCGTCAATGACCAGTCGCCGTTGCCTTCGCCTTGTTTTTCCAACGTATCGATCTGCAGCTCACGGACCGTCTCGCGGCCGCGCGGATCCGTGAGAGTCATTGTTAGGTTTACAGACGAACTGCCATACCCGGCGTCTGTTTTGTCGGATCGCTCGGCGACGGCGTAGCCACGCGCTTTCGAATCGTCCGACGCAAGTGGGTCTGCGTCCTGTGCGTATGCGACGCTGGTCAGGGCGACGGCCAGCCCTGCTATGGCGGCGACGACAATGGTTTTCATGAAGGCTGTCCTTGTGGCGACAATTCTCCCGACGTCCGTGCGGATCGTTTGCGCCCGGCGATGAGAAGCATCGCGGGGAGGAGTGTGAAATCAATGATCAGAGCGAGAACGATCGCGATCGCTGTCAAGAGGCCTAAGTCCGCGTTCAGCTTGAACGTCGATCCAACGAGAACGGAAAATCCAGCGGCGAGGATGAAGGTCGTGAGCATGATCGCCTGACCCGCCGTCGCAAACGCGTAACGGATGGCCTCTTCGGCCGATTTGCCGTCGATGCGCCGGGCCCGGAAGTATTTCGACAGGAAGTGAACCGTGTCGTCGACGACGAGCCCGACGGCGACGGCGCCGACGGCCGCGATGGAGAAGCCCACGACGCCGACGAGGATCGCCCAGGCGCCAAATGCGGCGAGGATAGGTAAAATGTTCGGGACAAGGCTGACGAGCCCCACAGGGATCGATCGAAACGTCAGCGCGAGGATGACTAAGATCGCGATCAAGAGGTAAATCGCGCCTTGGGCCACGGCTTCAAGGTTGCGTTGTGCGGCGAAGGCGAAGAGCACGTTTGAACCGGTGACGTCCAGCGCATAGCCGTTGCCGTTCTCGGCGAACCAGGTCTTCGCGTCGGCGACAAGGGCGCGGATTTCATTAGTGGTGATGTCTTGCGTCGTCACCGTGACGCGCGTCGATTGGCGGTCGATATCGACGCGATTGTTGAGGTCGAGACCGTAGGGCAGGGATAGTTCGTAGACGAGAAGGTATTGGCTTGCGAGCGTTCGATCGTCGGGAATGGCGTAAAACGTCGGGTCGTCGCCATTGAGGTTCTTGTTGAGCCGTTTGATGATGTCAGTCAGGGAAAACACGTGCGCAATGTCGCTTTCGCGCGTGCGTAGCCACGCGGTGAAGGCTTCGACCGTCGTCAAAAATTCTGGCTCGGCGACGGCGCCGGGCGCGCCGGGGTCGACCACCATCTCGATGATGTCTGAGCCGAAGTAAGGCCGCGAGGCGTCGATCGCCTGGCGGAATTCGACGCGCTCGTCGAAATACCGCGTCCACTGATCGTTGATCTCGATCTTTGGAATGAAGACGGCGAGCGCGACGCAAAGCGCGCTTGTCGCCAGCGCGAACGCCCAAGGTTGTGCAATAACGGCGTTAGCGACAACAGCGGTCACGCCCGTCGGCGCCGCATCGTTCGCCATCGCCTTGGCTTTGAACTTCATGGGCAGGATCGCGAGGACCGCCGGTAGGAAGGTCAGCGAGAGCGCCCACGCCGCCGCGATGCCGACCGCCGTCATATTGCCGAGGTCGTGGAAGGTGGGGCTATCGGAGAAGTTCAGCGTCAGAAAGCCGGCGACGGTGGTCAGCGACGTGATGCTGACCGGCGCGAAGTTAAGAGCCGTTGCGTCAATGATCGCGTCGCGCTTATTCGCGCCGGCGCGCATTTTGCTGCGGATTGACGCGATGATGTGGATCGCGTCGGCGACCGCGATCGTTAGGATGATCGTCGGCGCCGAGACGGATATCGGCGTCAACTCGATCCCAGTGAAGCCGCCGAAGCCGACGCCGACCATGGTCGAGAGCGCAATCACGAGCAAGACGGCGATCATGGCGCTGAACGAGCGCAAGACGATCAGGACGGCGATGAGAACGATTGCGTAGAGAGCCGGAATTAGCGTCGTCGTATCCTTCAGGCCGGACTCTTCAAACGCGGCGGCGAGACTGGCGGCGCCGATAATATGCACGTCCAGGTCCGGATAGTCCGCCATCAGATCGTCACGAAGCGCGCGCGCCTGGTTCTGCGCGATCGTGTTGACGTTTGGTACGTCGGACGGAAACTGGACCGTCACGTTCACCACCGTGGCGTCGCCGCCCCGCGACACGATGAAGCCGTCGATGAGTGGCTCGCTTTCGGCGATCGCTCGAATCTCGTTGAGGCGCGCCTCCGTCAACTCGGTGGGGTCAAACACTAAATCCTCAACGATGAGGTCGTCGTCGCGGCCTATGGTGTTTTGAAAATTTGTGAGGCTTTCCACGCGCGTGACATAGGGCAGCGTCCAGCCTTGGTTCGTCAGGGTGTGGACGGCGCTCAGCGTCCGCCTTGTGTAGACGCTTCCGCTCTTCGGTATGATGACGAAGGCGATATTGTCGGCTTTGCCGAACGTGTCTTCGGCGTTTTTCGCCGCGATGAGATCGGGATTGTTCGGTCCGAAAAAGACGCGATAATCGCCGGCGAAGTCGAGTTTGGAGGCGTTGTAGCCCGCAGCGACGCACAGCGCCGCGACGATCGGGACGAGGAGGAAACGCGCAGCGATGGAGAAACGCGCAAGGCCGCGGCCGGCCGTGTCCGAAAAGCTAGGTTTGCTCACCGACATGTCTCCTGCGTCGACACAAAAATGAAAAACTTTCACCTTTACGGGCTGAGCAGGGATATGGATCAGGACCGAGCGTTTTGCAATGGCTGACAAGGACGCAAAAGAGCCGGAACAGCATCGCGCGCGGGAAACCCGGGCGGGCCTGGTCGCGGCCGTTGAACGGCTGGCCGCCCGACTTAACGGCGAAAGTCTGCCTTCCTCATCGGAGATCGCCGCCGAAGCGGGCGTCGCGGTGGGCACGCTTTACCGCTATTTCAAGAACGCCGACGACCTCATGCTCGAGGCGTTCGACGACGCTCATGAGCGCGTCAATGGGTGTTGGTTTCAGGGCTTGCCGGAACTGAAGGGAAAATCGTCGCGCGTCAGAGCGAAGGCGTTTTTGAAGACCTATCGCGTATGCGCTGAGCAGGAGCCGGCCTACGTCCACCTTTTGAAGCTGGCGCGGCAGATTCGATCCGTCTCCGAAGAGATGGCGTTGAACGTCGACACGCCAGAAAGTCACCAAGCGTTCGCGGCGTTGTTCGACATCAAGCCGACGCCGACCAACCTTTCCACGATCCGGCTCCTAAAATTCACAACGCAACAATTGATGAACGTCTATTTCGTCGCGGACGAGGCCGACCGCGTTGCGATCGGAAAGGAGATCGAGGCCTATACGGAGCAAGCGCTAGACCGTCTTGGCGGTTAGCATTGCGCCAGAACGCTTATCGCCGCCGGCGCGGCGGCGCCTCCTCGATGATGCGCTCAAGCGTATCTGACACATAGCGTCGCAGCCATTGGTGCTTCAGATCGGCTCGGCTTTTCTGGCGCCAACACATCCGGATCACAGCCGGCGGAAATGCGACCGGCAAAGCGCACACTGCGAGGTCCCGATCGGTAGCGAAATGATCAGCAATCAACCGCGGCAAAGCGACGACGGCGTCGAGCTCTTTGACAAGGCCGGGCAATGCGTCGAACCGTGAAACGCGGGCGACGACGCGCCGTTCTTCTCCCGCCGCGGCAAGCGCCTCATCGGCGAAGGCGGGACGTTCGTCCGCGAAAACGACCGCCAAGTGTCGCCGCGACGAATAGTCCCGCGGGGTTTTTGGCGGTTTCGCGTCACCTCGCAGCATCAGCGCGAAGTCGTCTTGGTACAGAACGCGTGCGCCAAACCCCGGCGGCGGCTGGCCCGCGACTGTGACGGCGAGGTCCATGCCGGCGGCCTCAATGTCACGCCAAACCGAAATGTGGTTCGTGTCGATCGCGCGGAGCGTCGCCTGCGGCGCTGTCTCGTTGAGGCTCTTGGCGAGCTTCGGCCAAAACAGAATGCGCGCGTCGTCGGAGAGCCCGAAGACGATTTCTCGGGTCTGGGCGTTGGGATCGAATTCGGATGGGACGAGCGCTTCGCGCAACTGAGCCAATGGGTCGCGAATGTCTTTCCAAAGAACTTCCGCGCGGGCCGTTGGCGTGATCCCTTGCGCGTTACGCTCGAAAAGTTGATCGCCAACGAGATCCCGCAGGCGCGCCATTGATTGACTGACGGAGGGTTGCGAGCGGCCGAGCCGTTCGCCGGCTTTCCGCAAGTTTCGCTCAGTCATGACCGCGTCGAAGACGATCAGCAAGTTTAGGTCAAGATCCATACCGATAAGTATCACTTATGATGTGTCGTACATTAATTATTAGATTTAATCGGATCCGTCCACCACTTCGCCCCGTAATAAGGGCCAGACGCAGCCCCTCAGAAGTTGGAGATGGACGATGCCCGCTCAAATGACTCGCCCGATCGTTGGAAGTATTGTTTTGTTCACCGCCGCCTGTCTTGGCGCGGCCCCAAGCCTTGCGCAGGACAGCCTCACGCTGGGCGCTGGCGCAGGCCTTGCGCCCCGCTACATTGGCTCCGACAGCTATGTGCCTATCCCTTTCCCATATATCGAATATGTGCGGGATGGACGCACGCTTCGGACAAACCAATTTGGTTTTGAGGCGGATTTAACAAAGCGTGGAGATTTCGATTTCGGACCGATCGTCCGGATCGATCAGGGGCGCAACGACTTTCAAAACGCCAATAATGCCGTGATCGAAGCGCTCGGCGACGTGAGCGCCGCGGTGGAAGTCGGCGGTTTTGTCGCGACGACGCGTCCCATTTTTACGCCGGAGAACGCGCCGCCGCTGCTCTTTACAGCACGCGCCTCCGTCGTCGATGCGATCGGCGGCCATGACGGCGTTGTGGCCGAGGGGAGCGCCGGCGTCATTCGGCCAGGGCGCAAGTGGACCTATGTTGCGACCGTCAACGCCAGCTATGCGTCGGAGGTGTTCCAGGACGCTTTCTTCACGGTTGACGAGGCCGGCGCCGTCGCTTCCGGCCTCAGCGAATTTGACGCTGGCGCTGGTTTCCGGGACGTCGGCGTATCCGGCGTCGTTTCTTATCAGCTCGCGGAGAAATGGTCGGTGAACTCAGTCTTGAGCTATGCGCGGCTCATCGGCGACGCCGCCGATAGCCCGATCGTCACACAGGAAGGCTCGCCAGACCAGTTATTCTTTGGGCTGAATGTCGCCTATCGGCTGTTTTGACGATGTAAGATCATCGAGAACTGCCTCTAAGGAAAACGTCTCTTATGTCCGTGCCCATCTAAAGATGGGCCACGTTTGAAGGTAGATTTTTGAATTTGGGGGTGGTCGGTGTGGCGAGTAAGAGTTTTCAGGCGCGGCCGCTTGACCCGCTTGAAGAGCTTAGGTTTAGGGGCGTCAGAGCTGTTGGGTTTATGGATTCAAGTGGCCGTGCTGCTTGGAATTGGCCTCCGTTGGCGAGACTAAGCGAGTTTTCAGTGCCGATATCTCGTCAGACGGGAATTTCGCGGTCGCAAAAGATTTGCGTGACATTTTATGCGACGGCGTCCTATCTTTAACCCGACAGTTCGAGGACACCGTGGCCAACAGTTTGCTTTTTCTTTTTCGACAGCAGTTTTCAATTTGTGTTTGCATCGTCGGACTGAGCGCGTTGCTCTGGGCTTGCGCCGGCGAAGGTGACGGGGCCACGGGCGGTCCGCCAAAATTGCTCGAAATCGTGGGCTAACGACGCCGCCCGGTTCCGTACGTCCATTTATCCTCGCGCTCAGCGGGTGAGCATGGATTAACAGGCGCGGGCTTATTACCAGCATCACATGGGAGTAGGTAGGGTGACGCGGAAGTGAACGGTCGAGCGCGTCCGCCACCTGAGACAGCCGCATAACGCCTTTGGAAGTTAGAGACTGCGATCGCGTAAAAATCAAATCGCCTGATCTCAGTTGTGAGGCGGCAGGAGTAAAATCTGTCATCGGAACCTATCTCGCTAAATATCGTCATTAAGAACGCAGAGCCGACCAAGGGCTTTCGTTCGTCTCGAAAACCGAATAACGGTCTAGGCTATTAAATTGGACGACAACAGCGCCAAGGGGAGATTGCGCATGCCGGAAGTCAGTCAAAGAAAACTCAAGACGCTAACGTTGGAAATGGGTTCATTGTGGTTCAATTTTGTTGATACACAGCCTTCGCTTCTTAAACTCACTTTTTTGAATTAACGAATATCTGTTGCGTATCTAAATTTAGAATCCCAGGCTTATACTCGATACGATGCTCTTTAGCGAAGGCCATTGCCGCTTTTCCATTCATCGTTTCTATCTTTCCAATTCTCAGTTGAGGCAAGGGAAAGCGTCATCACTTTTCCGCCGTTTTGTCGCGGAGCGATCTTTTCGGTTAAGAGGTGCACTAACATCTTTGTAGTAATCATCTTGCCATTTACTCGTTTTCATTTTTCCTAAGATTTACATAGTCTTTCACGCCATAAGAAGCACACTGACCTTTTGGTGACGAAAGGAAGGAACTAAATTCCTTTGCGCCGCATCCCTTACACTTAAGCTTGTTTTCCAGCTCGTCCATCCTGAACGCGGATAACGCTAAAGCTATCAACTCATCAGGCTCCAAATGCTTATTTCTTCGGCATTTTTCGCACCACATTTGCACCCCGTATTCGTGTCTGACGGCTGCGGCGATAGATATTGTTTTGTTCTTCTTTTGTTCCATACTCTCGCGAGTGTCCACATGACGACCCTTCTCGTCAAGGGGTTCGGCGTTTGTCCGTATGGTCTGAGGTGTTGCGTTTTGAGGTGGGGTCACTTTGAGCCTGACCTTATAGCCTTAAAAGCGGAGATTTAGCGCAAGGGGACAGGTAATATTCTAAACCCAAAACGACAAACGCGGCAGGCGTTTGCTTACAGAGCGGTTTTCCTGGCCCGTTGAGGACGTAATTCTACCGCTCGAATGAATCGCTTTCGAATGTTCAAGTGGTTGTGGCGGATTGCCAAAGGGTCGGAGTAGGCGATCCGCATCGATTGACCGCTGGCGGCTCCCCAAGATTTTTTCTTATTGAGGGAAGCCGCATTTGGAGCCGCCTTTCGGCGGCGCATGTTTCTTTTGCTGTGAAAGAGGCGTTGCCTCTCTCCCAACAAGCAAAATGAAGTGGACCCGTGTGCCTTACGGGCGTCGCATACGGGTTCCGATCGGGACGTGTGCCCGATCAGAACCGTTGCGGCGCATGCCGTTCGGTGCCCGCACCCAAGTTGGCTTGCGCTAAAAGCGCCGCGCCTAAAGGCGCTAAGCCAAGTCCTCAGATTTTGCTTGTTCCCTCTCACCAAACCTCGCCGGTTAGGCAGGGAAGGAAGAGCGGGGTCTTCCTCCCTGCCTTTTAATTTAGAAATGCAAATCGAAAGGAAAAACCAATGAACAATTTGACGTTAAACACCGTGATGATCCGTGGGTTTTTGGGCGAGAAACCAACTATGCGGAACACGCAAAACGGCGGAAAAGTTATGACGCTTTCCGTTGCCTCAACTGAGAATTGGAAAGACAGAAACGATGAATGGAAAAGCGCCACTGAATGGCACAGAGTTGTTGTTTTTAAAGAGGCGCTGGTAAACGCGTTTGAAAATGAGAAGGTTGAAAAAGGTGATCTTGTAGAAATCTCTGGAAAACTGAAAACCAATAAATGGCAAGACAGTGAAGGCCAAGACCGCTACACAACGGAAATTCAAGTCACATCGTTCGACCACCGTGCAACACTCATTCGAACAAAGAAGAATCCATTAGACCGAAGCGATGAAAGCGACATCGCCGCTTAGAAGGCAAGGGGAGGAGAAATCCTCCCCTATTGTCGTCGAGGCTGAAAACTTATCTACAGCCGTGGACGCACGCGATACTGACAGATGTGCAGAAACTAAAGTTCGGGCAAGACCCAGTTTTACGATTCTCATTCCGAGGTTTTCGGCAATCATGCAATTCATGAGATGCGTTTCACCATGGATCGATGTCCGCGAATTGGTCTATCGCCCAATTTCTTTTCCATATCATGGGAAGACAATAAAATGACTGACACCGCGACACGGAAAAACGAAATTCACAATCGGTTGAGAGAGATCGCAGACATCCGCCGAGAATGCGAGGCCCGTCGCGCGCCCTAGGAGGAACAGGAACGACTAACGGGCAATCCGAGTGGATGGGCACGTCAACCGCATCTACGATGAATACACCGACGTCCGGAATGTAGAACACGCCCTCTATTATGAACAATATGCGCTGCACGAAGCTGCTGCATATCGGCAAAATGCTCCCAGCAATCTGGGAGCTTTTTTCTTCTTCGGCCTATGACATTTAAACGATTGCCTCGTTCTCAGCGATGCGGGATAGCCCTTTGGGCTTCCCGCACGCGTTGCCCTCGGCGGTATTTGACATTGCTAATTTTGCTCCTCAACGCTTTGCGGGGGAGGGGCGCAGTCGGTAAGTTCCCTTGTCATGAAACTCAGACCGTGCCGGTTTGCGTTTACGTATTCTCTCTTTTTTCAAAAGACCGCTTACGAGTTTTGCGAAACGCTGGGGAAGGGTGACGCGCTATCGGTACTCGTGCCATTCGGAATAGTCTTGGCAGACGCTATTCCCAATTCTTCGGAAATGCGTTCAACGAAATTACCCGGAATTGCATCACGTTCTACCGACGCGATCGCGTCGACGAGCTTTACCGCCTTCTCATCGCCCAGTGCTTTGATGAGGTCGGTTCCAAGTTTGCCCGCGAACTCTGTTTTGGCTTTTTTAAGTTTTGCATTCGCGGCGGTTTGTTCCGCCTTAAGACGGTTGAGTTTTGCGAGTTCAGCTCCGGATGACATATCATTCTCCAATTGCTGACGCGCCCATTGATGAGCCAATGATCGCATGAATTTGGTTTCAAGGTAAGCCCTGTTTCGTGAACGCTAGAGAATCTTAGACGGGCGTTGCCGAGGGTATGTCCCCAATCCAGTTTTAAGAGTTTCATTCTTTGCGTCCCCGGCGGCGCCAGGGACGTTCCTTTCGGAACACACAAACGCACATGTTTATGTGCTTGTTTTTGTGAGGGTTTTCCTTGCCGCTCCGGTTTTCCTATTTCACTTTTTGAGGTTTTCTTTTGATTTCCTTGGCCCGCTAATGCCCTGTTATTAAATGGGTTTTCGGTCTCCCTCTGGTTTTCATTGTAAAGCCATTGGAAATACTTGACATGCTGAGGATGCTATGGAAGCTATATTAATGCATGGCTAGCACCGACCTTTTGGGGGGGCCCAAAAGGGACGTTTTTTAGGTGCGAAATAACTCGATATCGACGAAAGTCGATGACCGCATGTTCGGTTCGCTTCAACGGCGAGCCGAACGAGACAAGTGCTCTCAAAGTGCAGTAATCCATGAAGCTGTTGAGAAACATCTCAGCGGCGATGTTGGGTCTGAACAGAATTTTCTCGCGCATCAAAACGAACTCCGGGCGGCGGTTGAAAAAGCTGTCGAAGGGGCGATCGACCGCCAATTTGCTCAATTGGCAAAAACCCTGAGAGATGTGGTCGTTGCTTTAAATCGAATTGACCAGCGGGTGTTCGAATTCGAAACGGCGAACGAGACAATCAATCTCGCGCTTGCAGCGCTTCTCGATTCCCAAAGCCCGGGCGCTTATTCCGAAATACTCCAACGGGTCGCCGCGTCCCGGGCCGAGCGAAAACCAAGTTTTGGAAACCGCCGAGAGTCTCGAAATGCGGATTTCGAAGGGGAGCGTTCACTATGAGCACGCTCTTCAAAGGCGGGCTATCCGATTGGATCCGCGGCTCGCAATCCGTTCTGCACGAATGGCGAATGCTCTTCCAATCCATCATTCATACATTGGTTGCCGGCTTCGTATTGCTGTGTGCGGCGGTTGTCGCCGGAGGGTGGATTAATCTCGCCCCACAAGAGCGCCACACCATGTTCGTTTACGGCCAAGCCGCGTTCAACAAAATGGTGCTTTCCGATCCGACGCGTCTTGTCACCTACACCCAACAAACCGGAGAGAAATGGAAAATCGAGAGCGGCGTTTATCTGCAATCTCAGTTGGTGGCTGACGCCATAGAGAAACTCCTGATCGGTTCGGCGCACGGGTTTAAATACGGCCTCTTATTGTTCATCATCATCGTCATTTTGTTGGCGGCGTATTTCTATTTTACGGGCAGAGAGCAAAGCCGAGAATCGTTTATTCGCGGGGCCCGATTGGGAAAACCTTCTGAGCTCGATCGGGCGATGCGGGCGTTTGGCAGACGCGGTGTTTTAAAACTCGGCAGGGTTCAGTTTCCTGCTGAATTCGAACCCCAACATTCACTGTTTATCGGGGCTTCAGGCACAGGAAAATCCCAATCGATCGCGCGCCTGCTTGAGGGCGTCAGAGCCGCCGGTCAGCGGGCCATCGTTTATGACGTTAATGGTTCTTACGTCGAAAAGTTTTATCGGCCGGACCGGGACGTTATTCTAAATCCGCTGGACGCTAGAAGTCCTGCGTGGCGCATCTGGAACGAAGTTCGGCACGATGAAGATTTCGCTAAGCTCGCTGAATCTCTTATTCCAGAAGAACCGGTTTCCGATCCATTCTGGCCCGATGCTGCGAAAACGCTTTTCGCGGCCGCCGCCAAGAAAATTCATCAAACAGCGGCGGAGCAAAACCGTGATCCTTTGAACGCCGAGCTCGTCGATTTGATCATGCAATCGACGCCAGAGGAGTTCACAGCGTTTTTGAAGAAAACAAAAGCGGCGCCGATCGCGGACGAGCAGAGCGTTAAAATGGGTCTTTCGGTGCGCGCGACCCTTACGAACGATCTCGCCGGGTTTACGATTCTGCAGGACCTTGGTCCGCAATTTTCGATCAGGAAATTTGTCGAAGAAGAAGACCACGACTCTTGGCTTTTCATTACCTCGAAGAATGATCAACTCGCACAGTTACGGCCGCTGATTTCGCTTTGGGTGGACACCGCCGTTTCGACGGTTCTGTCGCTTTCGGAAAGTCCGGACCGTCGCCTCTGGCTGGTGTTTGACGAACTAACCTCGCTCCAGCGATTGCCCGCGCTTCACGGGATGATGGCGCAGGCGCGAAAGTTCGGCGGGTGTGTGGCGCTTGGCTTTCAATCATTCGCTCAGCTTTGCGAAGTCTATCGCCGTGAGGGCGCTGAAGCTGTCACCGGGAATTGTTCGACCTGGGCGATCATGCGCGCCAATGATCGCATGACTGCCGAATGGGCGTCAGAAGCGCTCGGCAAAACAGAACAGCAAGAAGCCAATGAGGGCATGTCTGTGGGTCAGCATGAAATGCGTGACGGCCGCACGCTCCAACAACAACGCGTCGAACGTCAACTGGTGTTGCCGTCACAGATTCGCGGCCTCGACAATTTGGAGATGTATTTAGCGCCGGGCAGGGGGCTTCCCGTGGTTCGGCAAAAGATCGACTACCGCGATTTCGATGGGCACGCGGAGCCCTTTATCGAGCGAACACGCACCGAAGATGAAGTGCTCCGTGCATTTATCAATGACCCTGAAAACCCAACGCCCGGGTTCGGCGTTTTTGCGGAAACACAAGAAGCCAATTTCGAGAATGAAGGGAAACCAGGCGTTTCGCCGGAGGCTGAGAATATTCTCGATATCGCCGCCCGGCATTACGAAGAAATGCTGAAACGTCGTCGCGAAGACTACTCAGCGAACGCGGCCGCGGAGTAACCGGCGATGTTGAGCTCCAAGTCCATCACCGCGACGGCAGGCAACGCCGCTAAATATTACACGCAAGGCGACTACTACACCAAGGGCGCTGAAGAGACTTCCGCTTGGCTCGGAAAGGGGGCGGAGAAACTAGGGCTTGCGCAAGCCTCTCAGGGGCAAGACGCGTCCACGGTCTCCGCCAATGACTTGACGCAGATTCTTGAAGGCAAGCTCCCCGAGGGCGAAAAGCACGCTTGGCGCCACAATGAAGGGACCTCACGGGCCCATCGGCCGGGGCGCGATTTCACCTTCTCGGCCCCGAAATCTGTATCCGTCGCCGCTCTTGTCGGCGACGACAAGCGGCTCGTCGAAGCGCATGAACGGGCGGTCGACGCGGGAGTTCAGTTTTTAGAAAGATACGCCGTCGCAAGGGTTCGAGAGAAGGGCGGCGTCGAACACCGTCTTACTGAGAACATTGTCGCTGCGAAATTCCTTGAATTCACGTCGCGGGCACAGGACGCACAGCTTCATACGCATGTTGTGATCGCCAATATGACGTTCGACGAACAATCGAGCATATGGCGGTCGCTTGATTATGCGGGACTTGAAAGCGCCAAAAAAGCGGCGGATCAAGTCTACAAAAGTGAGTTAGCCCGAGAGAGCCGCACCTTAGGGTACGGTATCGATGTCGACGAGAAACGCGGGTTTTTTGAGCTTAGCGCCGTCTCGCCGCAACTGATTGATGATCACTCGACCCGCTCGAAGGAAATCGATGCCTACGTAGAGAAAAGCGGCGATAACTCAAGCGCCGGGCGCGCGAAAGCGGCGACGTTGACGCGGGACAACAAAAAGTCGCTCACGATTGATAAGATTAAACAGCAATGGACGAAGCGCGCCGGTAAGGCGTTTCGTGAACTGACGGAAGGACGGGATTCCGCCGAAGCACGATCTAACGAAGACGTCTATCAGGCGTCCCTCAAGACCGATCCGCGCGACCATGAAGAGGCCTTTCGCTTTGGCGCCGCCCACTCGACGGAGAGCGAGGCGGTTATTGAGCGCGCTGAGATCGTCAAAAACGCTCTACGGATTTCAGTTGGTCAATCGACACTATCGGATATCGATCGCCAGTTTTCTAAGGCGCGCGAGAACGGTCGAATCGTAGACGCGAAGGAACAAACGGGCGGACGACGCCAGTATTATGGCGCGTATTTAGACAAAGACTTAGCGGCTGAGCAAACGTTCAGAGACGTCCTCAAAGCGGGACAATCCACACTAAAGCCCCTCCTCGGTCGGAACACAGCGGAACGGCGAATAAGCGCCTTTCGCGTAACGGCGAAAGAAGGGGACGAAGTGAAGTCCTATGCCCTATCGGATGAACAAAGAACAGCGGCTTTAGCAATTCTGACGGCGAAAGACCGTGTCCAACATATTCAAGGCGTTGGCGGAACTGGCAAAACATCCTTTGTCGGCGCGGTCGCGAAAGCGACGCCGCTCCGCCAACATCTGGCGGTCTCGAAGACTGCGGTTGCTGCTCACAAGATAGGAGAAGAAGCCGGCCTCGAGCACATGACCATTGACGCGTTCTTACAGAGAGGCGGGGCCGATATCGGGAAAGGGGGCATTCTCTTTGTCGACGAAGGCTCAATGGTGGGAACGCGTGCGGCGACGCGCATCGATCAGCTTGCGGAAACTAATCATTTCCGTGTTGTGGTGATTGGCGATGAGAGACAATTGGGCGCAATCGAGCAGGGTAAGCCCCATGCGCTAGCGAAGCGTTTCGGCGCGACAAATGCGGAACTAAAAGAATCGCGGCGACACCAGACGGACGCGGTCAAAAAGGCCGTCGCCTTCGCGCGGGCAGGAAAAGTCGGAGACGCCATCGCCGCGGTCGACAAAGTGCATGTCGGCCCCCTTGACGACCTTCCATCGGCCATTGCGGCCGCTTGGGCAAAGTCGGAAAACCGAGACCGTTCTAAAATCCTCGCTCTCGACAATAAAAGCCGGGTAGCGGCGTCCGCCGCCGTGCGCGAGATTTTGATTGGTGAAGGGAAAGTTTCAAGCCAAGATGCGCAAGCACAAATACTAACCCAACACCGTATCTCGCAAGCAGAAATGAAGCGCGCCGGGCAGTATCCGATGAAGGACGCAGCTATCGTCTTTCATCAAGGTCAACAGCGGCACAAAATTGAGAAGGGCGTCGCCTACAATATTGCGGGGCGAGATGGCGATACGCTGCTCCTAGAGAAAAGGCATGCCGACGGTCAGGATAAATCTCCGGAGACGGTACAATTCCAACCGAAACGAGACAGCGTTCGCGGCGCGTCAGTTTACGATATTCAAGGCCGACAGATTGCCAGCGGCGACGTCATTCAGTGGCGGCATAACTCGAAAAATCTAAATGGACTGAAAAACGGCGTCATCGGGAACGTTCGATCTGTTGAGGGCACGCTTGCAAGGATTGACTTTGAAGACGGCAAAACGCGGGAAATTGACGTCGCCCGGAATGAGTACTGGGACCATGGCTATGCGCTGACGGTCTATAAGGCGCAAGGGGCGACATATGACAGCGCTTTCATCCTAGCGCCGGCGATAAAGGGACCGCTTCTCAATCAAGACACTCTCTACACGGCGTTATCGCGCGCACGCTATGCAATCCATGTATGGACGACGGATCAGAAGAAGCTGATCACGATCCTCGCCAACGAAAAAGGCGGGAAAACGTCGGCCCTTGAGGCGGACGGCTCACTGAAACCGCAACGACTGCCTGAACAACTGGCGGAAATCGCTGCAAGCGCCCATGGACCGGAAAACGGCCGCCCGGAAAACGGATGCCCGGTGAATGGCGAGCGCGGACAATCTGAATCCCAAGATTGCACACTCCCAGAAATCCCAAAACTTGAGACACCGGATAAAGGCATTATGGAGCGGATCTTCGATGCCCTGAAACGTAAAGGCGTCGATGTGAAACCCCGAGATGGTGAGAAACAAGAAGACTGCAAAGACACACAGAACGCCTTGTCGGAACGTGCAAACGAAAAAGAGGGGTCCAAGAGCATCGACGATGGTCGGTCTCGTGACTATCTAAAAGGAATAGAAGACGACGTCACGAAACAAGAACGCGCGCTTACCAAGAGTCTCGAAATAGATCGGTAGACAGATTGAAGCGCAAAAGACTTGAAAGGGATGGTATGGCATATCAACGAGATCAAAAACCAAATCTTGTTCAGAAATTAAGGTTCGCTACCGTAAACTGATATTGATGATCGCGACGCTGCAGTTAGTATGCGGTGCTCGCCACTATAACAGGCCCTAACCCATGCGTCCGAGTTACCCCATTGCGCAAGATGTCAAGGAAGCGATGACAGCCCCGAAGGGCTTCGCGCGCTCATCGATTGAGGCTGCGAGAATACTCGATAGTGACGATCCCGTGGTATTGCACCTCGACCTGGCGAAGGAACGGGTCCGAACGAGAGAGGAAGCAGAAGCTTTCTTCGCGGGTCCCTTAGAGGGACGGTGGGGGGAGTTAGCCGTCGACTTAAGTGACTACTGGCGTTGCTGGGTTTCCTATTACGGACGAGCCCACGAGCCAAAAGTCCCATCATCCCTAACCCAAGAAGATCGGACCTATATCGAGAAGCGTTTGAATGCGGCTCCTGCACCAAAACGAAACCGTCCGCAAAAAGGATTAGACTTTGGATTGTTCGAAGTAAGCGATCCCGATCGCCCCGGCTGGACCTATGTGTCAGACGAATAGCAGATTGATTCAAGAACCAGGTGAAGTTTGACTCATCTAACTACGAATAGTGATTCAGTCTACGGACCACAAATGATATGCTCCCCACATGTGTATTCATATGACGCGGTTAGACTCGCCAAAAAATATCGCTCGCTATTATAATATGAGCATCACACCAGACTTGTTCGGACGCTGGGTACTCGTGCGCCGATGGGGCAGAATTGGACGCGGCGGCAGCCAGTTGATGCAGTCGTTCGATGAGGAAGCTGACGCCGAAGACGTAGCCCGCGAAATACTCCGTAAAAAGCAGAAACGAGGGTATGAGGGCAGGTGATCACTTGATTGTGGGTCACCGGACAAAATGTTCCTTGGTTGCAATATCAGTCTAGAATTAGGTGGCTTACCAAACCTATTTGTCTGGCGACGTACGTCAGTTGACTCTTCTGTAGCATCATTGCTACACTTGTGGCATGATGAAAACCAAGACATCGAAAATACCAACTGATTTTGAACTCAAGCTGCTTAGGCCGCTGTGGCAAACGAGTCCGCTCAGTGCTCGAGAGGTCCACGATGCGAGCGTAGCCGAGACGAAATGGTCCTATTCTGCGACCCGGGCGACGTTGGACAGGATGGTCACAAAAGGGCTTTTGCAGACCGAGCCTATTCACGGTGTGAAGACTTTTCGGCCTCAACACGCAAAACTGGAAACGATGGCGCTATTGATTCGTGACTTCGCAACAAACATTCTTTGCACTGATGGGCCTATTCCGATTGCCGCGTTTTCACAGAGCAAGCTTCTGGATCAGTCGGAAATTGCCGATCTCGAAACACTTCTTGAAGAGCTGGATGCCGAGCAAAAGGATCGTCGTCGATGAATGCTCTACTGGCGGGTTTTTGGGTCATCCTAGCTATTCCGATATTCTTTAGCGGCGTTGTTTATGCCCTGAGGCATAGCTTTTCCAAAACAGCAGTTGCGCCGCAGTTAGACGAGAAAACTGAGCAGTCCTTTCTTGCCGCGATGTTGTTGCCTAGCATGACTGGCGTTTTATTTGTCACTCTTTCGCCTTATGTTCCTTCAAGTTTGCCACCATTGCTTCTCGACGAAATAGTCCAGGCCATTGATACCGCTGGCGTACCATTCAATGGAATTACGGCAACAGTTGACACAAGTCTTTTCGAATATTTCTCGATGGCTTTCGTAGCATTTTACGGACTTGGCCTCGTACTGGGGCTAGTCCGCTTCGCGCGAGGTAAATTATCGCTTCAATCTATTGTGTCTGGCGCCGTCCACGCCCCTGACATTGATGCGCAGGCGTTCGTAACTGACGAGCCTGTTTCACCCTTCGCCACGTTAAGCAAAAAAATTGTCTTGCCTGAATTGTTGGTGAAGAAGCTTCCAAAGAAGCAATTGGCACTGGTCCTCGCCCATGAGAAAGCCCATCTTGTGCGCCATGATCCGATCTACTTTCTCGGTTTGGCCATTATCGATGCGGTATTCTGGCCAAACATTTTCTTGAAGCTTCAGACGAGGAAGTGTCGCCTCACAGCAGAGCAGTCTTGCGATATAGCCGCTATTGGCGCCAATAGTACGGAACGCCGCGTTTATGCCGATGCGCTACTGGCGTCGATAAAAAGCATTAACCCTGCGACCGCCTTGAGCGCGCCAACAATTATCAGCACACATTGCAATAGTGACTATGCGTTACGACTTGCAAACATAATGGTCGTTCAAGATACCGCATCAAGACAAAACCGTCATTTCACTTACAGCTTACTCGTTATAGCCACCGTAGTCTTATCTATTATGCAATGGGCCTATACCAACGATAGTATCGCGGCTCCAGATTTTTTAGTGCGCCCCGTCGAGGGAAGACTATCAAGTCCTTATGGAATGCGTTTTGATCCATTTAACAAACAGCAAAAGATGCATAACGGCACGGATATCGAAGCAGTGTTGGGAACGCCTATTTTTGCGCCCGCAGCCGGTGTTATCATCCGTTCAGAAAACATAAGTCTTTATGGTAACATTATAGAAATCCGTCACACCGGCGGATATGTAACGCGCTATACGCATCTGGCGAACTTCGCTGCCGCAAGAGGCGATAAGGTTTCCGCCGGAGAAATTATCGGAACAGTTGGCTCATCCGGAAGAACAACTGGCCCACACGTGCATGTTGAAGTCTTCCGAAGTGGCAAACGCGTTGATCCGGCGACAATTCTAAACCTGCCTACAGGGCAAAAGCGACCTGACAAAACTTATTAGCATTCGTTTCTTTGGCATTCTTTACGGGAGAGCTAGGGTAAAAATTGATCGCACCAAATCAGATTAGTCGACACCAATCACTCTATCGGAAACGAGGGGCATACTGGTAGAGCGTTAGAATATCTTTCTCTACTGCCCTGTTCTTTAGCGTTAGGTGAAAGCCTTTAGGTCCGATGGATTTAAACAATTGCGATCATCCAATAAATTTATTCAGTGTACAGCTAACGCGAATCAACAAGCAGGTGTGCCAGGTCATTCGCTCTAAACCTTAAGGAGACTCTCAATGAGGTCAATTTCTACCCTAATCATCACGACACTAGCGCTTCTATTTGCAAGCAACGCAGTCGCAGAAGGCACTCAAGAAAACATTACGAAAATCAAAGACGTCATTCAGTCCGCATATGTCGAAGGGGTTCAAAATGAAGGTAATTTGGAGAAGATCGATCGAGGGTTCCACCCCGATTTTGCTATGCTTGGTATTGGCGACAACGGATCAATGTGGAAGTTCTCTATTGAAGAGTGGAAAAAGCGAATTGTTAAAAGCGTCAGTGACGGAAAGTTACCAAGACCGGCAGATGATAAAGTATCAGTAAAGTTCTTATCAGTAGACGTAACCGGAAATGCGGCTGTCGCAAAACTCGAATATTACGTTGGAACTAAGTTAGAATATATCGACTACATCTCTCTTTATAAATTTGATGGCGATTGGAAGTTGGTATCCAAGATTTTTCACAAAACTGAGTCCTAACCCTCAAGAGAAAGTCCGTATAATATGTATACGGTGAATTTATAATGATACTAAATACACTCGCATGGCTGGTTTGCTTCGGCTCTCGAGGCGGTATTGCGAAAGTACGCTTCAAGAAACGCCCTTAGAGCATCTAATAGATTTTATGATAGGAGTAATGTCTAATGCCACGCTCTACTGCAAACTCTCGTTTAATCTCGAAAGTATTTCGGTGCATATTGTTAATAGCTTGGTTGCTTATACTGCCGACATCTACCTTTGCCCAAGCTGAAAATGCCGCAGCGTATGTCTTGAGCGATAGCGAAGTTCGGACAATTCAGTCTGAAGCACTAAAGCGCACTTATAAGCTATATGTAAAACTTCCATCGGGTTATGACTCGCAAGAGAGTGCAGCCTCTCAGTATCCGGTCATTTATTTCAACGATTGGAAGTATTGCTGGATCACAGCTATTGGCGTGACGATTGCTCCCTTTAATACCGACTCTTATGAAAAAGCGATTTTGGTCGGCATTGGTTACGCAGAAGGCGAGGAAATAAAAGCCAGTCGCAGCCGCGACTATACACCGACGGTAGATTCTAGCCGCCGTCGCAAAACTGGAGGTGCGCGAGACTATTTGACTTTTTTAAAGGATGAAGTGATCCCTTTGATCGAAAGAACATACCGTGTAAATCCAGATCGACGTATGTTATCCGGCGTCAGCTATGGCGGTCTTTTTGGTGCATACGCACTATTAGAAGAGCCAGGCTTATTCCATGACTATATTTTGACTAGCTCATCCCTATGGCACAATAACAAGAAAATGTTTGACCTTGAAAAGGCTGTCGCCGCTTCAGGGCAACAGCTCAGTGGCCGGGTCTATTTCGCCATAGGCGAAGCGGAAGTCCCGTCAATTTCGCCGGGTTTCCCCGATATGGTCGGTCAACAAGCCGAGTTTGCAAAACGCTTGCGTTCTCGTGGTTACAGAAACTTGGAAGTACGTGATGAAGTGATGGAAGGTGGGACGCATATGACGACCTATCCCATCGGCTTGACGCGAGGGCTTCGTTGGTTGTTACCGGGAGACCGTGTTTATGCAGGTGGATAATATTGAGTCATGATAGAGTTGTGACGGATTCTTGGTATCGCACCATGTGAGTGGCATACTTGATGTGCCAACCGTCATACCTTTCGAAGGTCACGACAGCATCCGTGATAATATACGCATTCACAATCATTCGCGGCGCACAATGGCATAAACTGCTTACCGATTCCAGTACAGATCGAATTGCTATTGGCTTTCATCAAGAATGCCTTTCATCGATGTGATATTGAATCTGATTTTCATTTTACAACGCTTACGGAGGGTATGGTGCAACTTAAGGCAATTATGGCGCGGTTCACGGTGTTTGTAAGCGCTTTAATCGCTGTCCTTACGCCTTCGGCTGCCTTCGCCCAGCGGGCTGAGGAGAATGCTGTAACGACCGCTGACGATGCCTTTGGAACAAGAGTTGGCGACGAGCGAATTGGTCTCTATAACGGTTCAAACGTTCGCGGGTTTTCTGCCGTTGCGGCTCAGAATGTACGGATCGAAGGGCTTTATTTCGACTTCCAAGGCGGCTTCAGCGACGCTGCTTTAGCAGGATCCACAATTCGCGTTGGTATTGCTGCATTAGGTTATCCGTTCCCAGCCCCAACAGGCATAGTGGATATAGCGCTTCGCCGTGTTAGTGACGAACGGGTCATCAGTGCACGTGCGGGTTTTGGCGACTATTTTGCTCCGACGGTATCCATTGATGCGGCACTACCAGTTACATCCAATTTCGACCTCAATGCTGGTATTAAGATTGAGGAACTTGAATTTGCCAACGGTACTGATCTATTCCTTGTGGAATATGGCGGTACAGCGCGTTATCGCCCTATTGAGGGAGTTGAGCTTACTGGTTTCTTTAGTCGCTCGGAACCGAGAGATGAAGAATTTGGTCCAACTATCTTCATGGATGAACCTTTTCTTCCGCCCCGTATTCCTCGACGGGAATTTTTCAGCCAAGACTGGGTGGTATCGGAAGGGCACTCTCAGAATATTGGATTGATCGCGAAGTCTACCTTTGATGCGTGGGAAGCAAGCTTTGGAATCTTCAATTCACGATCTATCCAAAATGAATTCGGCCGCTCCTTCTATGAAAATACACAACAAGACGGCACAGGTGACTTCCAAACACTCCTCGGCCAGGACCAGAAAAGCACGTCAACATCCGGCGAAATACAGATCATTCGAAATATTAGTGAGGGCCCGAGGCTTCATCGCGTTATTGGGTCAGTCCGGGGAAGGTCGGTAAAGAATGACTTTGGGGGGTTTGCATTCAGTGACCTTGGCCCCGGTATTATCGGTATTCTTGATCCTAAGCCAAAGCCCAACGTTACCTTCGGTCAGCTTACTGAGAATCGTATCAAACAAACAAGTGCAGCCCTAGGCTATGAATTGCGATGGCGCGACCTTGGTGAGGTCAGCCTCGGGGCTCAAAAGACGTTTTATCGCCAGACGGTCACGCTACCGGATCAGCCTGCGACGTCCACTGAAGACGAGCCGCTTCTTTGGAACGCTTCGGCGGCCTTTACGGGCATTAAGAACTTTGTGATTTACGCCGCCACGACGCGTGGACTGGAAGAAAGCGGGACCGCGCCATCAAATGCGGCTAATGCAAACCAGACTTTGCCAGCGCTCCGTACCAAGCAGCGGGAAGTTGGAATTCGTTCTACTCTCCCTTACAATTTTAGACTTGTTGCTGGACTTTTTGATATCGAAAGACCCTATTTTCAATTGGACACTGTCGATAATGTTTTTCGCGTATTGGGGAATGTGCGTCATAGGGGAGCGGAATTCTCTCTATCCGGCTCTCCTATAGAGGGATTAGACGTAGTCCTAGGCGCCGTTCTACTTGAGCCAAGGGTGACAGGCGAGGCGGTCAATGATGGGCGTCTGGGGGAACTGCCATTGGGCCCTATCGAGAGGGTATTCAATGCCAGCTTTAACTATCGAATCCCAAGGTTCGATAAGCTGTCCATTGATGCCGGGTTAGCCTATACGGGCGACCGTGTTGCTCGCATTGACAATTCACTATTCATTCCCAAGCGGACGATAATTGATTTTGGCACCCGCTATCGGTTCAATTTGGCAGGCGCACCGACGGTACTGCGCATGCAGGTGAGGAATCTCACGAATGAGTTTGGCTGGAACGTCGACGGCGGCGGCGGGTTTGGTTACAATGCGCCGCGCCGCATATCGATGTCACTCGCGGCTGACTTTTGACCTTAAAAGAGACAAAGCCGAGGAGATACTAAACCCCTTTGCTTTGCCAGAGGTGACGATGAAGCAATAGCACAACGCTTGTGTCTTACAGCGCCGGAAAACTTACGCGGTCACCATATTAAAAATGGATTGATCCGCGCGTCCATTAAACTAAGGAGTTTTATATGCCCTATGCTTTAAAACTGAGTAGGAAAAAACCATACACAATCATACTTCTGACGATGATTGGATATAGTTTTGGAATACTTCAAAATGCTTATGCTGAAGAAACACGGCTCGTTATTCGCGCGCTAGCAAATGATGCGAAATTTATTGGAACTGGAATGTCTGGCATGGAAGTTCTAATACGGGACGCCTAAACGGGCGAGCTGTTGGATAACGGCATTACTCGCGGTTCAACGGGCGATACGGTCCACATCCTCAAGGGACCTGAAAGACGATATGCACCAATCTCGTCGAAAGGGTCTGCTGCTTACAAAACCTCTTTGGATCTCAAAGCGCCGCGCCGGGTTTGAGTTTGTGGTACGGGGTCCCATCGCTCAACCGCAAGTACAAGCTAAAGCCTCCTCTACCCAATGGGTTATTCCTGGAAAACATATAGAACAAGGCGACGGGTGGTTGATTAATGTACCCGGATTGGTTGTTGCTGTATCAGTATCAGTATCAGTATCAGTATCATCAGCACACGCCTTTATCGAAAGGAGTGTCAAAGACGTTACGATCGAAGCCGCGGTCATGATGTTGTGTGGATATGGGATGTCGCCGAATGGACTATGGGACGCAAATCACATCGAGATTGAAGCCGTTATTAAGAAAGATGACACAGAAGTTTCGCGACTGCCGCTCCAATATGCCGGTCAAACTAGCCAATATAAAGCTGCATTAACTAACCCCGGACCTGGAACGTACGAAGTGATTGTTTCGGCCTTCGATCCACGAACTGGAAATGGTGGCGTAGACCGTACGAGTTTCATTGTTTCGGGCGGATAGTGAGAATAACAATTAACTTCGATCTCAACCCTAACCCATCCCACCAGATAAATTCCAGTGTTTGCTTTTAGCAGTAAGAACCGAACAATGATAGAAAGGGAAATTGATGGTTTTAATTGGCGCGCGACGTGCTACTCCAACCGACGTTTTTCGACTAAGCGTTAACCAGTTCAATTAACAAAAATATTTGCCGTCTTCCTGCCTAAATTGATATCGACCACTGATTTGTTTTGTGACCGTGGTCTATCACTCAACTACGCCGTTGGGGGTTCTCGTCAAAATCGCTCTAATGCTGTCGTCCCAGCGGCCTATCCTTGCTCCCAAAGAACTTGTTCGATCATCCATTTGTCGCCGGACCGCGAGAGCAGCATATAGTCGATACCCCACCACGCCGTCACTTTTGCCGACGCGATTTTTTCACCAACTTCAAAAATGACGATTTCCTTAGGCGCATCTGGATCTGCAAATTTCTTCGTCGTCTTGACGTTTTCAGCATACGCTAGAGCCTTATCAAAAGTCATCTGTGTACCTTCAAATTGCCCGGTTTTTTCACTTTTAAAATAGCCATATTTATACACCGTCGGCTTTAAGCTTTCGATAAGTTTCGACTTATCGCCTTCGTAAAACCCTTCAAGGTAATTCAGGCAAGCCCGTTCGATTTTTTCTCGATCTGTGTCCTCCGCATACGCTGTGATTGGGAGTATTAAAAGCATTACCAAAAAGAGACTTCTCATAATAAAACCTTTCAAAAAGTTCGCGTTAAACTAATCATCGATAAAAGGTAAAAGCGCAAAGAGCTTGCTATTGTCAATGCGCGTATCATCCAATTCAATTCCCTTCTCCCGTAACCATGCATTGGTGCTGGTCGGAACGGCTATCCGTCTAAAATCTACATAGTCGAACTCCGCTTGAAGGTCTGCCTTACCGTCGGTAATCGTTCTGACGTTGTACTCCCATGGCATATACCAGTGCTTCTCGCGGATAGTCGCGAAATCACTATAAGCCATCAGTCCAACCTGAACACTTGTGGGCAAATCTGGCCTATAAAATCGCTCATGAAGTACCCATCGACCGCTTGGATATCGATATAATACTAGCACGGTTTTACCGGTCCGCACGAGGCGAATATCAAGCCATCCTTTCTTTTTAAGTTTGTAGTGTTTCACGAGTGGATAGCTGCGGATAGTGCTTTTTGTCTCTAATATCGGTTGGCCGCTCACTTCTGTGGTGCCGGTAACCGCAAAAACATAAGTCTCTCGGTCTTTCGCCCAATTTCTATTATCGCGATAGGGCGCGTCCTTTCGTGGGGCTCGCAACATTAGACCAGCTAAAGAATATATACTCTCGGGATAGTCCGTGTCAGTGCCTTTCACTCGAACACGCGTCGTAACCATAAAGTCGCCATCTACTGCTTTGAATAGAAATGGAGCTACGTAATCATAGAACCATACACTGGTGTGAGGCTCCATAAACAAAGCCCCCTTAGCAGTTTGATTGACATCAATTCGTTTTAATTTGTTACTCCAGCCTTCCTGAGCATGTATTCGCTGCCATTCACTTAGACGCTCTGGATCAGAAAAATCGTCACTCAAGTGAGAAATATCATCCACTGGGTCAAGTGATGAGTCATCAGCTAAAACAGGCTTACAGATGGATATTATAATTAGCATCCATAACGTCATTAGCGTTGATACATTTTGGATAGAGATGGCCGACGCGAACCTGATTATCATAAAACCAGTCTTCCAATTGATTTGGATTGTTAAAGTTGCGTTGTTACAACTTCGTTGATGGGTTTTCGTTGCACAAGCCCTTTTACGCACAGGCCCTTTCGCGAATATTCTGTCTAGCGCCACCCAATTGCGGAATGGGACTTCCCGGTCCCAGCAACATTCACTGATATCGCGGGTTTCTAGAGCCCATCTTCCAGAGCGGTAGAAGCAGCTTAAATTCTAAATCTATAAGCGATCCGGATGTACCGAGCGTTTAAAAATACCACTAGCGCTAAAAACAAGTCAACTTGCTTAACTCGGCAATCAAGCGGACAAAGCAAGCAACCTTATTCTAAGGCTTACTTTTGGCTTAACGAAAATGTGATTGACTTTATCAGGCAAAATTTGTGGTTCTCAGTTAAAGAAAAAACTAGTCACAAACTCCGAGGTAGAAGCACAACCGTGTTAGAATTGGTCACCAATTGCAGGACAAAGAACCTGTATATCGAGTTTTTGAAAACGCACCATGACCTATCTATTGCTCTAACCGAAATAGGAGTACGAGCATGCAATTGTTAAGTCGAATTCTAGCTGTGGCTTTTGCCGCTATACTGATCGTAGGAAGCGCAGCGTATATTGCGTTTTGGGGACGCCCGATCAATGTCAACGCATACCTCAATAAAGTATGGATTGAAGAAGCGCTTCACTCGCCAGAAACCCTTACATCTCTCGGCTTTTTAGATAGTACGCTGCTAGACTTTCATTCAGGTCGCTTAGACGACTACACGTCTGCTGCGGAAGCTCGTGCCTTGGCGCGGCATCGAAAAGCCAGAGCAGGTCTCAATCATTACGGTCCTGAAGGCCTTGAAGAGCAGGAATTGCTCACATGGCAAATTGGTGCATGGTATTATGATAATCTCATTCGCCAAGCTCAGGTGAGTCATCTAACCTATGTGATCAACCAAATGAGTGGACCAACCATTGGAATCCTTCCGCTCCTAAATAATAGTCATCCTGTCACAAACAAAAGAAGCGCGAAACGGTACGTTTATCGTGTGCGCGAATTAAACCGTGTTTTAAATGAAGTAAAAGCACGCGTAGAAGAGCAGGCAAAGTCTGGCGTTATCCCGCCGGATTTCATCATTGAAAAGATACTCCTTAATGTGCGCGGGTTCATTGACGGTTCCGCCGATGAAAATCCAATTGTTACATCGTTTAAAAGCAAACTTGATGACAGTAAAATCGGCGATGACACTAAAGCTAGGTTGTTGATAGACATTGCCGAAGTCATCGAGGACGAAATTTTACCGACGTATACTGCCCTTATCGCAATGTATGAAGAACTTCTATCAAGAGCTAACCATGACGCGGGCTTGTGGCAATGGCAAAACGGTGATGACGCATATCGTATACATCTAAAGTCAAACACCACAACCGATATCACGGCGGAGGATGTTTATACTATTGGACTTAAGGAAGTTGCACGGATCGAAGAAGAAATGAATGCGATCCTAGTCTCACAGGGACTCGTTGAGGGAACAGTTGTTGAACGTATACGGTCACTCATGCGCGATCCGAACCAAATTTTTCCAAACACGGACAAAGGACGGGCCGCGCTGATTGGCTATCTTGAAAGCCTTCACGATGAGGTATTGGACAGGGCTGATCAATACTTTAGCACGTTGCCATCACAACGTCTCGAAATCGTCCGGGTACCCGTATATATCGAGAATTCAGCGCCCATGGGCTATTATCGCTCTCCCTCACTTGATGGGTCGGTACCAGGACGTTTTTACATCAATCTTAAAGATACCGCCGACAGCCCAAAATGGACGCTACCGACACTCATGTACCATGAAGGGGCGCCGGGACATCATTTTCAAGTATCGTTAGCCCGTGGGATTAAGAATCTTCCTTACATACGAAAGTTCGGAGGATCAGCCGCTTACTCGGAAGGATGGGCGCTCTATGCTGAAAGGATCGCCGCAACAGACATGGGGCTTTATAAAGACGATCCGCTTGGGAATCTCGGGCGACTGCAAGCCGAAATGTTTCGTGCTACCCGGCTGGTCGTTGATACGGGGCTGCACGTAAAGCAATGGAGCAGAGAAAAAGCGATTTCTTATATGATTTCTAAGACCGGCAAGAGCGAGGCAGAAGTAACGCGAGAAATAGAACGCTACGTGATTTTACCTGGGCAAGCGCCGGCTTACAAGATTGGGCAGCTTGCCATACTGGATATGCGCGCCCGTGCTGAGGTTGCTTTGGGAGACGACTTTAACCTGCTTGCCTTTCATGATCTCATTCTTCTGAATGGGGAAATGCCGCTCTCAATCCTCGACGAACTGGTGGATAACTGGATTTCAGAAGAAGTGGCCAAGCGAAAGCAACGGGCATAACTGGGAATTCCCACTGTTTGGTGGAAACATGATCTCGTGGAAGAGGAGGCTACTCCAAAAGCTTTCGACACTTCGCCTGTAGGAAGAGCTCTTTATAAGTAACTGAGCTGATCCCAGAAAACTATATAATGAGCTAAGACGAGAAGGACATCCAAAACAGAGAGAAAATAACGTAAATTTACTGACAATTTCAAGGCGCGATTCATACTTGACGCCTTGCGAAGCGACCACACTATTTAAGAAATCGATCAGCTGTTCTTTAGTAGCTTTCAGGTCGCCACGCTGCTGAAACGCGCGCAGACGGAAAAAGCAGCGTTTAATCCCGATCCAGACAATAATAAAATTTTCTATATCCACCGAGCAATCTGGGGCACGTTCACTCTCATCGGGAATTCGTAAACAAATGAAATGGGCGAGGGTTATAAGAAAGCCGCATGATTAGAGGTAGGAATTGCCCTAAGCAGCTCAAAGGCTTTAACCGTTGAACAGGTTAGCGTTAATTAGGGGGGGGGCTGATGTCTTTATAATTTTCGACGTTCTTCGGCTTCTCAGCGTATTGCTTGACATGTAGTGCTATTTGCACTACATGTGGCTGTGGGAAATAGGAGCGCGCCATGCTAGATTTTCAAATCAGTGACCTTGATGCGGAAAAACAAACCCGCACGACACAAATCCGCCACGGTGATGGTCTGGGGGATCTAATAACGCAAGCGGCAGCCGCGCTGGCGGTTGATAAATCCGTGTTCCTGCGCGCTGCAATCGCCAAAGAAGCGGCGCGCGTTCTCGAGGCTGGGTCTCGACACGTTCTTACGCCAGAGGATGCTGCTCAGTTTGCCGCGGCCCTTGATACGCCGCCAGAACCAACCGCGCGCGCTCGCGCGGCCGCGAAGGCTTATAATCGCCGCGTGGTGCATGCTGACTAAGGGCGTTGATCTTCGCATCGAACACTATGACCCAACGCGCCATGACCGCTCTGGGTTCTCTTGCGGCGTCGATCGCCTAGACAACTATCTCAAACTCTCTGCGAAGAAGCAGCAGAAGGATGATATGACCCGCGTCTATGTTGCTGTTGAAGACGACGACACAAAAGTACTCGGCTATCATGCCATCAACTTAGGAACGATGAATGTCGATGAATTAGCCAAGCGTCCGCGTGGTGCGCCGGACCACGGCGAATTGCCAATATTATTTTTAGGGCAAGTTGCCGTGAGCAAAGAAGCGCAAGGTCATGGCATTGGATCAATCCTCATGCATTATGTTTTTGAAAAGGCCTCACGAATATCTAATGAGGCAGGCTGCTTTGCCATTGTGCTCGACGTGATGTCAGACGACAATGAGAAAGCATTCCAACAAAGGCGGTCCTGGTATACTGCATTTGGGTTTCAGTCTTTTACGAGTAATCACGCTCGAATGTTCATGGCCATGAAACAAGTGCGCGCCGTAATTAGTAAAGTTTAGGGCTAAGATCCGGTGGCATCGGAATCCCGCACGAAACTGAAATTATGACGGGTAATGATCGTTGCAAAGACAATTTATCGATCAAGCAACTTCGATAAGGCGAAACAAGGCTTTGTAAGAGTGCTTGAGGACAGCATTTAAATGTGTGCTTTTCCAAGAACCGAACATTAGTATTGCATACTTCAGCTTTGTTGTGAGTATTTTTGGATGAAAATGCCTCACGATGGTTCTGCCAGCCTTCGGCTTAGCAGGTTGGTTAATGAAAACTAAGCGCTTCATCTTGATAAAATTGCTCAAATGTTCGCAACGATCTTTACCCCATTCTTATCTCTATCGAGTAAAGTTCACTAATGCTTAACGAGTGCAACGAATGAAACTTTTCAAGTTGGTTTAGGTACAGATTTTATGTCAATTACAGGTGCAAGAATAGGGTATAATCCTTATGCATACCGCCTTTCTGGCGTTGCGGATGCAACCAATGGTTTGACTGAAGCGAACAGAGAGAAACGCGAAAAGACTGTTAAAAGCATCGAAGAGTTTTCGAAAGTAACCAATAGTGGAAAGATCCCAACAAAAGCTGATATAGATGCGCGCTTGATACAAGCGAGAACGAACATAGCGGAGTTTGATACAAGGCAGACGACTACTTCATTAAATGGCAATAGCCAAAATACTCAGCGTAAAGAATTAATAAATACACCGCCTGTATCGCCGAATTCACAAAACCTTTTTCAACCAGTAAAGCTCCAAGAAGGGCTTAGGGCTTTAGAGGTTCTTAAAGACATTAATCGCCAACTCAATGGTAAGGCCACAGAGACAAGCTTCGGTAACTTGTTTGGTACAGATGGAAATGACACGATCATTGCCAATTCACTCAATTCGATAAATGGCGGTAAAGGTAACGATCTTATCTTTGCCGTTGACGTGGGGGTGATACAAGGTGGAGCGGGTAATGATACCATCGCCGCTAGTAATTTTAGATCGGTGATAGGCGGGGATGGAAATGATACTATATTGGCGAAGAACGGTACTAGAGTTGATGGTGGTAGAGGTAACGATGCCATCGATGCAACGTCGGTAGAGCGGGTTGAATTGGGCCGGGGCAATAACAGCGTAACCGCCAAAGATGTCAATTCAATCGATGCGGGTTTTCAAATAGTGTAGAGCGAAATGAGATCGAAGCAACAGACGTGCGTTATGTGCGTGGTGATGCTGGAACCGACGTCGTTAGAGGACAGAATATCGAATATATTACGACAGGTGGCGGCAACGATACCGTTTTTGTTAAAGGCGATTCCGTTCGGATCGAGGCAGGCGCAGGCAACGACAGAATTACGGCAGAGCGGGCAGAAATTGTCTATGGCGGCGATGGTAACGACATTATTGATATCGCCGCGCTTGGTCAGGTAGATGCGGATCTTTACGACGACGATACCACGCGGATTGGTGGCGGTGCCGGAAATGACGTTTTACGCTTTAGCCTCGCCGAAGACGAGAATGGAGTTACGGATCGAGCCGTTGTGGTTTTCAATCAGGGTGATGGCCAAGATCGCGTCGAATTCGAAGGCGATTATGTGGGGCAAAGGTCATTTACTCAAACCGAACTTCTGAATATCGGCGACGTAGTGAACCGAGCTAAAGAAGCAACATATACTGAGGAAACAGGCCTTCTTATCCGTCGAGAAGGTTCCGATAGCCTGTCGGCAGCCTATAGAGATGGCGAAGACTTTGTGCTTTCTTTCACGGGCGGTGACAGTCTTCGTCTCGTAAACTTTGGTGCCAACGACTATATCGATCTCGAATTCGCAGACCCGACTAAGCCATCAGCATTAGAGATGTCGTCAATGTTCTACACAACGCAGGCAAAAGACGTACAGAAAACAACTGCATATGCTCGGATTGATGGGCGCGGAGAAGTGCTTTCTGCTTACGAAGCAGTTGGATCAAACCAAGTGACGCGTCGAGATGATACATCTCTCAGTTTTATTGCTTAAGAAGTCGGAGCCGTAAGCATATTGGCAAGCCATTCTTGAATGTTTGCTTTGGTTAGAACCAAATATTCAACAACAATGAAATGCCATTAGTTGGTGCGCTCTTGCACATATGAGCTGTTAAGGGCGCAGTTGAGTCTTATTTCCGCTCAGTTTCTAATATATTATCAGGAGTATTTGCTTGCGTTTGTCGATAATTCATGGGCACGGTTGTGCTCTATTCGCTTTGTTTCCAACTGCCGCCGAGCGCAAGATTTAAGGCAACCCACGCATCAAGGCGGGCGCGCTGTGCACTGACGAATCCTGATTGGTTTGCGAGAACCCGCTGGCGTATATCCAAGACATCGACCAAGTCGGTTTCCCCCTCCTCATAACGAAATTGTGCGAGCGAAAATGCTTTCTCCGACGCTTTCGTTGCCGCTTTAAGTCTTTTCACTTGGTCATCAAATGCAGCGACCTGATCGAGACCATTCTCTACTTCTTCGAAAGCTTGAAGGGCTATATTCACATAATCCGCTAATGCGATCTCGAGATCAGCGCGCTCAATCTTCACCTGAGCACGACGCGTACCGCCAGCAAAGACGACACCTAGAATTTCGCCAGCTGCCGACCACAGAATATCTTGCGGTGACAATGAGTTCGCCAAAGCACCCATTGGTCCA
Organism: Pseudomonadota bacterium; assembly: GCA_039025235.1. Classification (GTDB taxonomy): domain Bacteria; phylum Pseudomonadota; class Alphaproteobacteria; order Caulobacterales; family Parvularculaceae; genus MED-G105. The sequence continues at coordinate 71,709 of JBCCOS010000014.1, read as the reverse complement.
GCGGCAGATGATGCTCCGACCGAACCCGAAAGGGTTATATTCGGTAAGCGCGCGGCTCGTGCTTGTACAAGAAAATTGGACGCCGCTGCCACGTTTCTTGATGCCGCAATAATATCGGGACGGCGGTCTAAAAGTGTCGAGGGGAGCCCTACTGTTGGTGGCGGCGGAGCGACCGGAAATGCATTTGTGATCGGTATCTGTGCCCCTGGATAGTCTTTCAGGAGCACTTCGAGCGCACGACGAGCAATGCGCGCGTCAGCAAGATTTATAGATAGGGTCGCAGCCGTCGCTTCCACTTCCGATCGAGAAAGGGAGATATCTTCGCGTGTTGCTTCGCCAATTTCAAATCGTGTCCGGACGATACGGTCAGTTTCTTTAAGGGCTGCAAGCGTTTCGCTCGTAACATCAGCCTGGAGCTTTGCTTCTATCGCAGCAAAATAAGCCCGTGCCACACTTGCCGCAATTGAATACTGCGCGAACTTAAAGTCCTCTTCCGCGGAAATGAAACTTCCAATGCCAGCCCGACGCCCTGCCCGAATGCGCCCCCAAACATCAAGCTCCCAAGCAGCCGCCAACCCCAAAAAACTACTGCGCGTATTCGTCCCGCCAAGGTCAGGATTACCAGATGTATCAACATTTGCCGCAGCCGTAACTTGAGGAAAACGTTCCGCTCCCAACTGAACAAGCAAGCCTTTTGCACGTTCAACGCCCGCAGCAGCCGTGCGCAGATCTTGGTTACGTTCCTGAGCGCGCTTTACCAGGTCTGTTAAGGACTCATCGCTTAATTGGTCGATCCATCCGATCTGAATTTCTGTGTCTTCAGTTGCTGCGACAGAGGTCCAATTCTCAGGTACGTTGGGCAAGTTTTCACGTGCAAGGCTATCAGCTTCTTCAAACGAGGTCGTCGAACAGGCTGCTAAAGATGTGGTCATCAATAATAACAGAAAACGCCGCATAGTTCTCCCCTATCCCGTTGCCGATTCGGAACGTTTTATGCCGAACAATACGGCATAGAGTGTTGGCGTTACAATCAGGGTAATGAGCGTTGCAAAGCTTAAACCGAACATAATGACGACGGTCATGGACCGGAAGAACGCATCAAAAAATAGAGGAATTACACCGAAGACAGTTGTTGCCGCTCCCATAACGACAGGGCGCAATCGACTTGCTGCAGACTGTACCAGCGCATCATACCGTGGCATCCCACCATCGATCAGCGCATCCGTGTTGTCGACTAAAACCAATGAGTTTTGAATGACGAGACCGACAAGCGATAACAGACCCAGAATACCCATGAATTCAAGCGTCGTACTTGTTATGAGCAATCCGGCAGCAACGCCGAACACTAAGAGTGGAACAACCGCCCAAACAATGATCGGCTGACGCACTTTATTGAATATGATGATGACGACGAGGATCATTGCCAGAAAGGCAAGTGGCAGTGTCGTTCCAAGATTCTCTTGAGCTTCTGTTGAATCCCCATACTCTCCGCCCCATGAAAGTGAGTACCCGGCCGGCAATTCTATCGCTTCAATTTGTGGTCGGAGCCGTTTGAATATATCATCTGTAAAAACGCCAGGCGCCGGGTCGCACTGGACGGTCATTAATAGAACGCGATCACGCCGCCGAATAAGATTATCGCGCCAAAAGAATTCACCAGCAGTGCCTGCTTGCGCGATGGGCACTTGCGCCCCGGTATCACTGCTGGTTGCCTGAACGAGAGGCAAAAGGTCCACATCTGCTCGTTCTGCCAAAGGCGCCCGTGACAGAATAGGGATCAAATCATCACCATCGCGGAAGGTTCCGACCTGCAAACCAGAATAGTTCGTTTGCAATGCGTCTGCCGCATCGGAACGGGAGATCCCAACGCGCTCTCCCCGAAATCCTGAATATATAGGCCTGATCACTGGCGTTTGACGGCGCCAATCATCTCGGATCAAAATTGTATCAGGATCTGAACGCATAATGGACTTTGCTTGCTCAGACAGACGTCTGAGCACAACGGGATCAGGACCAGAAAACTCTGCTTCGATCTTAGCGCCCCCGCCCGGACCATTTGTAAACTTATAGGCACGCCCCTCCCCCACAACGACTTGTTGGGCGAGATGGTTTTGTATGGTTTCGATTAAGCCGTCATTGACTCGATAGTCTTCGGTCTTAACGATCAATTGTCCGTAAGCTGAATTTTGTGAATTCACAGTGTAGACAAGCATATATCGAAGCGTGTTCCCCCCGACCAGGGTTTGCACATCAGTGACGCCGTCCAAAACAGAAACATAATCAGCGAGATCATTCAGCTGACGCTCGGTTTCTTCGATTTTGGCACCTTCGGGAAGGTAATAGTCAACGACAAATTGAGGTGTTGTCGAGCTTGGAAAAAATCCACTACGTGTTAGCGAGAGTAGACCGAAACCAGACAAAAGAACGATCACAGCAACGGCTAATGTGATGAAGCGCAGATCAATGGCGGACTGAATAAATCGACGATAGGTCTTATAGAAACCTTCATCATAGGTTTCTGGCTCAGCAACCTTTTCCCCCTCTGGCCCTTTGATGAACTTGGCGCATAATAGCGGCGTAAACGTGAACGCGAAGAACCAAGAAAGCGACAAGGCAATCATCACGACCCAAAATAGCGAACCCGTATATTCAGAAGAACTGCCAGGGGCGAATCCCACCGGGGAGAAGGCCAGGACGCCAACAAGCGTTCCACCAATAAGCGGCTTTATATTGGCCTTCGTCGTCTCAATAGCCGCTTGTAAACGATCTTTGCCCTCACGGATCGCCACTTCCACGCCGTCAGTGATCACAACCCCATTATCAACAAGCATCCCTAAAGAAATGATCAGGGCACCAAGAGAAATGCGGTGCATGGCGATGCCACCGATGTACATGAAAAGCAGCGTCGCCGACATCGTCAGGAGGACGGTCGCTCCCATGATCAAGCCGGAGCGCAGGCCCATAAAGAAAAATAGCGTTACAACAACGATTAATAGCGCCTGTACAACGCTTTCAATAAACGCATTGATCGCTTTTTGAACCACATCACCTTGGTGATAGAACTCGTCAATAACGATACCAGCGGGCCTCTGGCTTTCATTCGCTGCCAGGCGTTTCTTGATCTCTTTACCGATCTCAACAACGTTTGTTCCTTTATTGTTAGCGATGCCGATACCAATAGCGAATTCACCATTTTGACGAAGAATAAAATCGGGTGGCTCTTCATAGCCGCGATAAATGTCGGCCACATATCTCAGCTGTGTCGCTGCGCGCGCGCCGGTAATGACTAAATCACCAAGCTGCTCAAGGGATGTTATATCGCCGGCGAGATCGACATTGAGCCGATCATTACCGACGACAACCTGCCCCGACGCGTTCTCGCTATTTTGCTCCTCTAGTGTTCGGAAAATTTCTGCCAACGGAATGCCGAGCGCGAGGGCACGTTGTCGTGAAACTTCAACATAGATGCGCTCCTCCAACGCCCCCTGGATAACAATCTTCGAAACACCATCGACTTGGAGGAGGTCTTTTCGCAGTGTGCTTGCATAGTCAGATAGTTCGGCAGGCGTAAAGCCATCCCCTGAAATTGTATAATAGAGGCCGTAAACATCACCGAATTCATCGTTCACAATGGGCGGCCCGGCACCTGGTGGTAACTGGGCACGGGCATCATTCATCTTGTTGCGGATTTTCGTATAAACAGATGTTAGGTCTTTCTCATTAGAACTGTCTTCAAACTTTACTTCAATTGATATCTCCGAGAGTCCCGGTTTTGATATCGATGTGATTTCGTCAATCTCACCCAATTCTTGGAGAGCGATCTCAAGTGGGTCGGTTACTTCGTCAAGAACCTCTTGGGGGCTCGCACCAGGATATTCGGCAAAAACCTTCGCCACGCGAATTGTGAATTCGGGGTCCTCAAATCGTGGTAACAAATTGTACCCAACAATACCGCCAGCGACGGCTAGGATAATGCCCAGTCCAGTGATGACTGGATTTTTAATTGTAAATGCTGCGAGATTCATTGTCGGGATGTGCCTATTTGCCATTCCAGGGACGCACGGCCATGCCATCGCCCAGCGTTGCTCCGCCTGCAGCGACAATCAAATCCCCTTCCGCCAAGCCTTTTGTGACTGACACGAAAGAACCGACACCCTCAGCAACCGTCACATCTTGTCGCTTGAGACGCATCGTGTCCGGATCATAAAGCCAAACAAACTGTCCATCGCCTACGGAAATAATCGATGCAACAGGAACTTCTACACCTTTCGGGGCGATACGCGCTGTGTCATCTCTAAATAGTAAACGTGTACGGACAGTAGCTGTCATGCCCGGGAGTACAAGTAGCCCTTCGCTCGGCGTAAATAGAAAAGAGACTTTATAGGTTTGTGTTGCTTCATCTGCCACCGAAGACGCTTCTAGAAACTCCCCCTGAAATTCGGTGTCAGGCAGTGCATCAAGTTGAACGACGGGATCGGAGGGTTCGTACTGTGGTCGGAAAATGACAAGGTCGGCAGGCAAGTTCGCCGTTGCAGCAACACCAGATGTTTGGAGTATGACAATCGCCTGGTTAGCGCCAACGGTTTGAAACTGTTCCACAGAGACGTCTGCGATGACCCCATCAAAGGGCGCCCGCAACGTTGCGTCTTCAAGCCGTTTCTTTGCAGTTGCAAACGACGCCTGAGCGATATCCCTAGACGCTTTGCGCGCTTCAACCTGGCTAACAGCAATCGCCTCCCGTTCTGCCAGTCGAAGAGCGCGTTGGTAGTCGGAGTTAGCTCGGGCTAGATTTGCTTTCGCCTCTGCAACAGAATTTTCAAGGTCCTGTGCATCTATTCGAGCAATTACATCACCTTGCGCTACACGGTCGGACGCTTCAACGTTAAGACTGATGAGCTTTCCCGGAATATCAAATGACAAAATCGCTTCCCGAGAAGCCTCAATTGTCGCCGGTAGGACAACGTCAATCCCGTTTGTTTTCTCCTTAACGGTGAAAGTCTTTACAGGGCGCAACGTATCGGGATTTCCTGGTCTTCCCTCCCCTTGGGATCCCCTCCGATCAACAGATAGATTCGCATTAGAGATTTCTGTTGGGCTGTCCGGCACTCCGCCATTTCGTATCGCCAACGCGATTCCGACTCCGACCGCCACGATAGCGATTAAAATTGACAATCTCACAAGCCGCCCGCCTTACGCTACAAACTCCCGACATCGCTCGGAGACTACATGGCCTGATATTGGAAATTCCAGTGCTTATTCTGTATTTGACGGGGACAATCCGCGCCAATTACATGGCACAAAATACCACTCGCTTCCTCAGGCTAGTCATCCAACAGAAAAAAGCTGTGTAACGATGGTTAACGACCTGCGAGCTGCTGCGCTCTAAAAGCTGACGGTGACATGCCTGTCCAACGACGAAAAGCCCGTCGAAACGACCGGACGTCTGAATACCCCACGACTTGTCCGACTTTATCCACTGAGAATTGACTTTGCGACAACAAATCGGTTGCGATCTCGCGTCGCGCGTCAGTTATGACACCCGTAAAAGTAAGATTATTTTCTCCCAATATGCGCTGTGCTGACCGAAGGCTAAAGCCGGCTATGGCGGCAGCTGAGGCGCCATCAAAGCGCCCCTGCTCCGCGTTCCGGTAAATAGCTGATTTGAGGCGGGCTAAATCATCACTTCTCGCCAAATGCGTATGACGTTCTTTGATCAGCTCAAAATATGTTTTTGCATATTGAAATAATTCTGTTGACGCGTACGAGGTTGGTTTTTCAAGAAAGCTCCGATGAAAGACAAGTGCCGATCGACTTGAGTGTTCTCGAACCTCAGCACCAAAATATTCTGTGTAGGCTGTCACACCACCAAAACAATTGGTTGCGACCTCCACTCGAGCGAGTTCTATTCCATCGGAGGCTATTTCGCCCAAAACACGATAAAACAGAGCCAGCCCTGCATGGTTCGTCATACCACTGTCGATCACATCCATCGGATGGTGAATTTCAAACGCAGCCAATTCCTCGTCTATTGTCACTTGAAGACTTCCACGGTCAGCCAAAAGCGCCGTATGGTTTGTGATAAAACCAACAGCATCACCCACTGTAGAAGCAAATTGAGCCGCTTCAAATAATCCGCCCATCGCGCTCCAAGGGGCCGACTTTCCGGCAAAAATAGGCGTTGGATCACTAGGCCTTGCCTCGTGAATCATCAACCAAAGTCGTGGTAATATGTCGTCAGGCAGACGTGCTGTCGGAGCAAAAAAGTCTTGGACGGAAAGCTCGAGAGTTTCGCCTATTTTCTCAATCGTGATTCCTGAAGAAAGGGCTATTGGAAGCGTTGCAGCAATCATGGCTCCAGAAAAAGACTTTCCGGGAGTTTTGGTATAATTGTTATTTTGCACCGCATCAGTGGCTATTCGATCGGCTTCGTCAGTCATGAGATTATACTCGAAGAAAAATCATCCATAGCTACATTCGGGCTTTTTGACCTAGAGGCTTTGTTTTCATAAGTATTTGGGACATATAAATATCGCTTTCTACATGTCCTTCGCCTGAGAAGCAGGTTAGTTTTACCATCGGTAAATATACCCTAGCTTTGTTTTAAACACTTAAAGGTTTGGATAATCAATATGATTCAACTCGCCCTTGGTATTATTATCATGTGTGCCAACGGTTTTTTATATGGTCTTGTTTTAGCCTCAGCAGCCACGCCTCTTGAAAAAGTCAAGTATTGGCACGGCCAAAAACCCGGTATTATTCGTCAAACATCGGCGATGTCTTTATCGATCCTTGTTGTGATGGTGGCACATATGGTCAGTGTGTTCATATGGGCCGCTGTATTCATATTACTGAGCATTTTTTCTACGGTAAAAGATGCAGTTTATTTCTCACTTGTCGCTTATACAACTCTTGGGTTTGGCGATATTATTCTGGATGAGCCTTGGCGGATCTTATCAGGTATTGTTGCAGCCAACGGCTTTCTTCTTTTTGGTTGGAGCACCGCATTTCAAATCGAGTTTCTGAGCGATATTCGAAACTCAAACAAGACCATCAGTAATTAGAAATCACGCAATGGAGCTGAGTATAATGGTTAAGACTTTGGAAAGCTCGCTAAACCTGCGTCTGAAAAAGAGTAATGAGCTAGGGTTGGTGACCGTCTCCCCGTAAACCGGGCCATTGCCTACTGGAATTTTCCACTTCAGACTGAGAAGAGGAGAAGCCCTGATGAAGCAGCCAAGATTTACCGAAAAACAGCGTATCGCGATCCTGCGTGAGCATGATGCCGGTGCGAAGACAGATGATATCTGTCGGCGTCACGGCATCAGCCAGGCGACATTTTATGCCTGGCGTAAGAAGTATGGTGGGATGGAAGTCTCTGATGCGAAACGCCTGAAGGCTCTTGAGGATGAAAACAGGCGGTTGAAACAGATTGTGGCGGATCAGACGCTCGATCTGACAGCGATGAAAGCGGCTCCGGCCTAAAATCGATCCACTGGATCGATTTTTTAAAGGCCTACGATGGAAAAAAACTTCTGAAGCCTGCGCAAAGGAGACTAGCCGTGGGCTTTCTGAAAGAAGAACTGCACTTGTCGGAGCGACGCGCGTGCCGGGTTGTTGGCCTCTCACGTTCGGTGGCGCAGTATCAGCCAAGGAAATCGAATGATGACGTGGTGCGTGATCGGTTGAAGGAATTGGCCGCAGAGAACAGGCGCTATGGCTACAAACGGTTGCACGTGTTGCTGAAGCGCGAGGAACTAGTGATCAATCACAAGCGGACTTACCGTCTTTACCGGGAAGAAAACCTACAGGTGCGCACTAAAAAGCGGCGCAAGCTGCCCCGCCGGGATCGGGTGGTGATCGGCGTACCAGACCGCCCGATGCAACGCTGGTCGCTCGACTTTATGTCAGATCAGCTCAGCACCCATCGACGGTTTCGTGTGCTGAACATCGTCGATGATCATTCCAAATACTGCCCTGGCCAGATTGTTGATTTTTCAATTGGCGGCGAGCGTCTCGTGCGCTTCCTTGATGAGCTTGCTGAACGTATTGGCTTACCCGAAGAGATCGTTTTGGATAACGGCCCGGAGGGAACCTCAAAGGCCATGTTCGAATGGTCCGAACGCAGGAGCGTAAAGCTGTGCTTTATTGAGCCCGGTAAGCCAATGCAGAACGCCTTCGTCGAGAGTTTCAACGGCCGATGCAGGGACGAGTGCCTGAACCAGAATTGGTTCCGATCGATCCGCCACGCCCGCGAGGCAATCGAGGAATGGCGCATCCATTACAACACGAAACGCCCACATTCCGCACTCGGATACAAAACACCGTCCGAGTTCCTATCACCGCGGGCACGAGCGCTTGAGCTATGGGATGGCTCCACGCACGCGCCCGCTATACCGAGTTCAACAACCGAAGATTCCAGTTTTGCGTGGCCCTAATTATGGGGGACGGTCAATTGGGATTTCATCTTTGTAAAGGTAACAGTCGAATGATGCTTGCATGCTGAACACCGCCTGGCTGGACTGTAAACGACATCACTGTCTCGTACCGGCCCATCGGTTTAAGCTTAGATTAAGGTCAACGGCGCAAAGCGATTCAGCTACCGACAATAATAACTATACCACAAATCATAGTTTGTGGTATAGTCTGTCGCTATGAAATCAATTCCCCTGACTTTACAGACGCTCTATCACGACCTTTTGCAGGCGCATCTCGACCGTCCACCGGAGGAGATGACAGGCTCGCCTCACTTACGTGAAACAGGTGGCAAATCCTATTGGTATGTTACGGTTCGCAATCCTGGCGGGGGCCATAGGCAGCATTTTGTAGGGCCAGACAACGATAAGACTCGCAAAAGAATCGAAAACTGGAAAGCGGCGCGTGATAGTGCGCGCGTCTTTCGCGCGAATGCCTCGGAGAAAGCTAGCGCCCTGCGCGCCGCTCGGTTGCCAGCGCTCGACATGACCACTGGCAAAGTATTGCGCGCTTTTGCCCAAGCCGGCGCTTTTCGCCTTGGCGGCGTGCTTGTGGGAACGCATGCGTTTCGGCTCTACGACTTTGAGCTTGGCGTCCGCGTCTCCTCAGATGCTAATGCAATCACGGGCGACATTGATGTTGCGTCATTTGAGAAACTTTCCATTTCCGTGGATGACCAAACAAAACCTGAGCTCCCCGAAGTTTTGGCAGCACTAGGCCTTTCGCCGATTGGGTCATTAAACATTAAGAAACCAACGCGCTGGCGTATGTCGGGGAACGACTTTGTCGTTGATTTCCTGTCACCATCGTTTGACGACAAAGAAGGACCACAAAAACTGGAGGCGCTCGGCGTTTGGGCGCAAGGGCTTCATTTTCTGAACTTCTTAATTCGCGACCCGATTCCCGCCGTAGCGCTTTATCGCGAGGGTGTGCTTGTACAAATACCACAGCCAGAGCGATACGCCGTTCACAAACTTATTGTCGCGGCGCGACGCAGCGGTCCTGGCCGCATGAAAGCAGAAAAAGACTTGGAGCAATCGCGGGTGCTCATCAGCGCATTGAGCGAAGCACGTCCTGACGAACTCATTGCCGCCTTGGCTGAAGCCAGGGATCACGGCAAAGCCTGGCGCGACGCTATCGGAAAGTCGCTCAAACGCGCACCTGATATTCGAACCGCGCTGGATGCGCTTAAATAACTGACAAACCACTTTATGCAATCAGCGTCGCGTGATCGCGCTAATTCGACTCCCCGTTTTGGGGCTGAACCGCCGCCCCTGAATCGAACCCATCCTTGCTCCGTCGCGCACGGGCACATTTTATTCAAGAGGTATCACGACGCCAGCCGAACGATTCGGCTCGATTCGAGGAAGCACGTCAACAGCACAGCGAGTTTCTTGCTGTACTGATTAATTTATAGAGTGCATACATTTACGTAAGGTAGACCATCGAATTTTGTACACTGACTGATAATACCTAAAATTGAAACAGTTGGCTCTTTCGCTTGCCGGTCGATGAGCGTTTTTTCTATAAAACGGAAAGTCGATGGCGATGATAGAACCACCTAACAACCGATACAAATCTCTTAGGCTACAGAGAGACAATTTAGCTCGACGAACCTAAATCAAAAACCGGCAAGGGAGCGTTTGGTTGGTTGTTCTTTAAAAAAGCCTGTCGCGTGCAAAGAGTTTCCTTGCAACCGACAGCAAAATCTGGCTTTCTTAAGAGGTTGCGGACGCATCCGCAGGGGAGATCGCTAGCCCCTTATTAACTGTTGTGCGGCCACCAAGCTTGCCATGCACATCTGCGCCTAAAATCCGGCATTTAGTGGCCGGATGGCGCGGTTATGTTCAAGGCTTCGGCCCAAAACCCGTGCTCTCTTGTCACAACAGGGGATTTAGCGACATCCGGCCTTTGTCGGATCCCCGTGAGCATCCACGTCTCGAAGATCGTGAGGAACGCATGGCAGAAAAAACCATACACCCAGTAGACTTACATGTCGGAACCCGTATGCGGCAAAGGCGCCGAGATATAGGGATTACCCAGGAAAAGCTGGGCGATGAGTTAGACAATCCAGTGACCTTCCAACAAATTCAGAAATACGAGAAAGGAGCCAACCGGGTAGGAGCATCTCGTATGTGGGAAATTTCAAAAGTGCTAGAAGTTCCTATAGCATTCTTCTTCGATGGGTTTGATGAAACCGTAGCGTACGATATGCCGACAAAGGTTAGAATAGAAACAACGCCTGCTGATGAAGACTTTCTTAGAAATTACCTATCCTTAAATTCCAACATCAGGAGACAACTCAGAACGCTCACTATTGAGATTCGTAAAGTAGACTCCGCGAAGGATAAAGCTGATGACCAATGAGACCAAAATGAGCTTTTAGCGCGGCTGGAAATCCTGAAAACCTTGAACTTAGAGAATAAAATAGTATGTTGTTTTATAGAGATTCATTATGCCAGAAAGTAATTCAAAAAACGATGAACTATCGAGAGAATTGCTTCGCATCGGAGCAGAAGAAGCACAGTCAGGCCTCACCGCAGGAATTGTTCTTTCGTGCGTATTTGCGGTCATTGGATGCCTCTTTTTTTTCACCGGAATTCGGATAGCGGCTGAACCGGCACCGGGTGATCCTAACGCACTTGTACTGATTTTGCCTGGTTTAGCTGCAATCGTATTATGTCTCTACATTGCATTTCGACATGTTCGCCTACGTTCCAAAATTAAGGACGTGTTGTAGCATCTAAAGCGGAAACTACATTTCTCCAGGCTGTTTAAATCTAGAGCGCCTAACAAGTTCCTGAAAGTCCTCGGGCGATAATTCTCTGTCACCGTCCCTTGAGAAAGTGTCAGCTATCGACCCAATGGCAGCGTCTGGTTCATTTGCTTTTTGATGGACATGATCCTGCCTATCGTGCACCTGCCCATCGAGACGACGAAGTCCGTCAAAGTAAGCATCGACTCGGTCGGTCATTACACCAAGAGAATCGTTTGTGATGGTTTCATCGAATAACTGTTGGGTTTCACGTAGATTTCCGTTGAATGACGAAACTCTACGCATATCGGACCCATCGGTTGAATCTAACGAGCCTCGCAACCCACCCCTGGCACTCACTCCCATGAATGCTAGGGGCTTAGGTGTACCTACAGAAGCATCTCCATAGACTGCACTAGAGGCCGAAAATGATCCACTCTCAGTAATCGACATTTCGTCACCCGATAGTCCGGATAAGTATGAAGCAGCCGCCATACTCACGTGATTTCGGAAGACGTCGGTTGTTCCATTTTCTTGGGCCTCTTCAGCCATATCGGTAAATTGATTGCGTGCACGCGTTCCGCCAAATGCCATGTTGAAGAGCGTATCCCCATTTACCTGAGGCGTATCATGGATCGAGGTTCCACCCCTAATTGAAAGAGACTCATCACGAGTCGTACTGTCTTGGCTTTGGACGCTAATACTCCTCGGTGAACCATTCGCGTCGAACGACACCGTCGCTGTTCCCCCCTGGTTTGCAAGCATTTCAAATTGGGTTTGGTCGATAACACCTGACTGATGCATAGCAGTTGCGTCTTCACTGGTCGGCGTAAACACGCGATTAGACCCTGCTTGAGCGGCAAACATCGCACTCACATCCCCGAAATGGCGGTTTCCGATGTCGCGCATCACACTGGCGGCAACGATAGCGTTTTCGGCGCTAAACGCCTCTGCGCTCCTCGATGCTTCGCTCGGCGACTGTCCAGTATAATCTGCCGCGTTTCCTACGCCGGCGACCCACCCGACTTGACGGTCGCGCCTTAATTGACCCGATGTGGCTATGGACGTCAGATCATTGGGATTAGCGGCTGATAAAAACCGTTCTTCACCGGCCCCATAGACAGCGTTTAGGTTTGCTGCAGCACCTGCGATATTGCCGACGGTCGTTCCTTGTGAGGCGGCGCCGGCCTCAGAACCAACGGCGGCGCCAATCCTCTGCGACGTTTCCGTTCTTGTCGTGTTCCCAATCGGAGCGAGCTCGCCGCCTGCAGCCTCCAATTGAGCAGCCCGTTGGATATTGTCTAAATTGCCCATACGGAACAAAAAGTCATTAGACGTTCCGCCGCGCTGACGCGCCATATCATCGGCGATCGTTTTGAGATTTGAGGCGGTGAAAACGCTCGACCTATTTTGAACATCAGCGCGTTGAGCAGCTGCACCTGCTGTCGCATTTACCGCATTGGAGTCCCCTGCCCCCGTTTCAGCAAGACTAGCGCCCGCCGCAGCCGAAACGCCGCTTGCAGCACCGATAGCTGAAGCGCCCTCCACGACGCCGGCGCCAAATCTCGCGCGCCCGTAGCTATTCTCGCCCGAAGCAGCGCGGCCGCCGGCGACTTGTCCGGCGATGTTGGAAATGTTCCCGGCATTGTGCGTCTGCCAAGCTCGAAATGTACCGTTCGGATCATCACCGAGAGCCTGGCCAACGCCCCCAGCGTTGGCGAGCGCCGTCGTTGTGCCGGCGCGACCGATTGGGTTTAAAACAGCGTTAGAAGCGCCGTCGCCAGCGGCGGTCGCCGTTCCGACGATCGGCGCTGTGACGCTCGCAAAGCTAGCGCCTGAAATTTTGAAAATCGTAACGACGAACAAGGCGGCAAAGGATATCGCAATAAATCGGCTCGCGCCGAATACAGCGAGCGCTTTTACGGAAGCAGGCGGCGTCAACATAAACGACGTAAACGCCATATTGTGACGCGCCACTTCTTCAAACGCCGCCACAGCAATCCCATGCGCAACTTGGGCGATGCCAACGTCAATGATCGACCACAGCGCAACAAAAGCAAAGAACCCAACCGCCAGTCTTAGAACGGACCCGAAAAACGGCGTCATCAAAAAGAGAAAGAGCAACGGAAGTGTACTAATCGCAGCTGCAAAAAATGCGGCGCGGATAAAAGGTCCATACTCTTGCGCGGTAACAAAGAACCCGCCGGCCTGCTCGACAAATCTACGGTTTGTCTCAGCCGCAATGGCTCGCTCAGGATCTTGATCGGCCATCGCCTCTTCCATTGCTTGCGCCAGGGCCGCACCACGGAGATACGAGTAACGATCGCCAGCGGCGCCAAAAAGTGCGGGCGTTTCATCAAGAAGAGACGTACACCGTGTTCTTTGGTTTGCGTCCGCGGGATCAAATCCAGCGCCCGAGCACACTGCGTCCTCAAACGCAGCATAAGTCGCAACGTTATTTATCTGCGGTAGCAAAGCGGTCCATGACGCAGCGCATGTAGCGGTGACGCCTTGCGGGTTGGCGGACGTGAATGTTGTGGTAAAGACTGAGTTCAAAGCGGCTTTCGCAAATGTCGCTGTAAGGTCGGTGGAACTATTACGCAGCTCGTCCGTGGTCAGCCCCGTTAGCGGCATACGGGTCGCGATAGAAACGCAGTCAATGAAATAAGACTTTGTTGTCTCCCAAATAAATTCATCCGCTATGGGGTTATTCGCGGTCCACGTTTTCCGTATAATGTCAAATAGGGCGCCATTCGCTGTATTTTGATACAGTCGCGGGGACGCCGTATCGGCGATCGTCACGGCCGTTTCTTGAAAATTAGATGCAAGATTCGCGATTAAGACGATCCCGTCCGGTACATCATTGATCGTCGCCGCCGCGTTGAGCACAGGATCAACGACGAACACCCTTCCCTTTGGGACAATAAATGCGGTGAATAGACCAGCACCGAACAAGAATGTTATCACCCAAACGGTGATACGGTTTCCGTCGCGTCCCGAATTTGAAATGAAGGCATTGAAGGCTCCAAGAGCCAAACCAATCGTTGCGATGGTGAATATGAGGCCACCATATTCGCCATTACCGAAGAATAACGCGATGTACTGAAAGGCAGACACGGTAGCATCGAATCCGCCATAAGTGACGTATTCGCCGTCAATCGCCCAAGCAGGCGCACTGGGCGAAAGAACGGAAAGGCCCAACGAGGCTCCAAGCCAAGGACGAAGTCGGATCATTTTTGAACAACTCCGTCAACAAACTCACCAAAAGTGCGGTCCATACTGTTTTCAACGCTTCGGAGGCGCTGCAGGACCGTCGCTTCTTGCGCAACAATACGAGCGTAACTCGCCCGCGATACCCGCCGTGCGTCCAAGAGTTCTTCCCGCATCAGCGACAAGTCTTCCTTGAGACTTGCGAGAATTTTGTGGTCGCATGGTTCGCTGGCGGCGACAGCAGGATCGACGCCAATGGCGTTCGAATCCAATATCGCTTTGTCAATCATGAATTCTGCATTCCGAAAAAGGTCGTCGAAAACACGGAACGCCAGCGCCGCAGCAACCGGATATTTGATCGCATTGACAGTCTCAACAACGGTTCCCTGATAAACAGCCGTACGCAACATCGCCCAAACCGGCTCGGCCGATTGGTTGACGAAAGCGACATCCGCAGCGTTCAACGCAACATTGCTCTGGATCTTTGTTCCAATTGACGTCAGAGAAGCGTTGACCCGATCAATGATTGAGATCGTGGAGTTGTTGGCGCAGGCGCCGGCAAGTGTTCTTTCAAGAGCATTGCCCTCAAGAAAGTCCTGAAAAGAGTATCGATCGACCGCGGGACAAGCGTCGACCCTTTGAATGCTCGGTATGTTTTGCCCTGCCGGCCATTCAACTATGACGTCGCCAACATATCCTCTCACGAGATCGGCGACTGACCCCATACCGACCCGATTTGCGGCGTTTGCGACAACGGATCCATTGAGCAGTAACTCCTTCACGGGCGCTGGACAGCTTTCGATGTTTTTCCGCAGATCATGCGTGACATCGCCGCCTGCAGCGGAAATCGTGTCTTGCGCGCCCTTCCAGTTTTTCTCTAGGCCGTCCGTGAGCGTGCGGTGACCGGTCGCTTCCATAAGAACGTTGCCGAGAAGATCCGGATCGTCACCTGTTACGAACTTGGCAACTTGATTCGCCATCCGGCAGTCATTGACCTGAATGCTATTCAAGTATGTCGACATTGCCTCAAGCTTCGACATGATATCTTCACACTGTTCGCAATGCGCTTTTAGCGCCATTGAGAACGCCATCGCCGGCGCGGCCTGAAGGATGTTCTCCAACTTTGATACGAGATATTCGGGATCCAAAAACGAGATCCCGCCAGCAAAAAGATCTATGCCGCCGCAAGAGACATTGGCGCGCGGCAAGCTGACGGTGAAGAGATTATCTGTTCCCATACGATACCGACCAGAGATAGATCCGCCGGTTAGATAGCCCCTTTTCTGTCCTTCGAAGGAACCCGGGCCGCCAACGGCGACGCTGTTGAACCATTCATCAGTCCAATCGGCAGCCAGAACAGGCGACGAGAAAACGACCATCAGAGCCGCGATCGTTATCCTAAATAGCTTTCTCATCATCTTTCTCCTTAGGCTTCGGATTAACGGGGACGGTGTCTAACGGCGGATCACCCTGATCCGCAGCAAAGTTCCCGGTGACAGGTGCGACGCCCGCGACTGAAACGGTAGCAATTCCGCCTACAAACGGTCCAGACGATCCTTGCCTATTCTCAATTATCGCTTGGGGTAGAATTCGACGAACATATGTTCTCGTTTCACGCGGCCATTCTTCAAATCGGCGTCCACGCACGCGGTTCATACCGGCGTTATAAGCGGCCAAGGCTAAAGCGACGGAATCGGATCGGTCTAACTGTTGCTTGAAGTAACGCGCCCCGGCGCGGAGATTGCTTTCCGGATCGAAATATCGATCGGGACTCAATCCCATCTCTCTTGCAGTGGCGGGCATGAGCTGGGCTAGTCCCATCGCGCCTTTCGGCGAGAGGGCATTTATATCGTAATTGCTTTCCCAGCGAACCAATCGGCGGAACAGATCAGGATCTACGCCTTCTTCATTGGCGATAATTCCGGCCATCTTCTTGATTTCAGATCTCGAAGGAAGCGCTTTTGACGAACTTTCCTCGTTACCCGCGATTAGATAAGTTTGGTGCTCTGTACGGAGCAAAAGTGCTGTTGCGATAGCGAATTCTTCGTTGGACGTTGGCCAAGCCGTTACGCCATCCAAATTCGCAAATGCGCTTTCGTTGCTTACACGAGGGTCATTGAAAAGAAAGGGCCATGTTGCCAACGAAGCCAAAATAAGGACGACAGGCAATACGACCCATTTCGAGCGATCGAAATAGCTACAGCCAAGTTGAAGCCCGCCATTCGGTTTTGGTTCGATAACCGCAAGTGAACGATCTCGCGGAACCAATTCGAGACAAGGCGGCACGTTTTCAGGGCGCCGACAGACGATTCGATCAAACTCTGTCTCCATTATGGACCTCTGCTTCCTGCATTGTCAGCGAAACGTGAGTGCGCTTCTTCAGAAAACGCGACGCCAGCATTTGTTAGTGATTTGAACATCGCAGCCGTTGCGACACGCCACTCTTGATCGCAGCGGAACAACCCTTCCGCGCGTTGGTAGGAACCCAAAGCAGTCGTGTAGTCACGGGAGATCAATTCGCCGATTACAGGAAAAGAAATCGGGATAAGTCTGAGCAAGAATACGCTCGCTTGGCGCTGACGCATGACGCGTTGCGTGTGGCGACGTGAATTGAAATCTTCTTGACTAATCTGAAAGTGTGTAAGTGCGGATGTGCGGATTGCTTCGAAACAACACTCAGCCGCTTGCCCGTATACGAATGGACGAGTTCTCTTGACCTGCTCCGTGGGGGCGTTCACCCGCCGACGTAGTATCAAAATATCCGGTGACAGATCTTCAAGATGCGCAATACTATCCATCTGATGCTCTGCCACACTTTTGAACTCGTGTGCTGGACCGTCTAGGACAATCTCGCGTTTGCGCGTTCGCTCGCAACTTTATTGCTAATCGTTCCGCATAAGAACGGCTCTTACAATCTCGGATGACGACGAGACGTCCTTGTGGTATTTTTTCGAAAACCGTCCAGAGATTTGCATGCCTTTCTGAACACGGGGCGATAGTCACTATTCCATTCGTCCGATGGAGACTGTAGTCCCTCATTGGGCGGACAAAGAAAGTCCTACTCCAACTCATACCTTCCTCATTACTCATTGACGGAGACACGCGGATCAAAGAAGCCGCCATCGTCCCCTTCCCCATTGAAAAACTGCCGGCCGTCGATCTCACCGTTAAGCAGCCGGATCCCGCGATAGGCGTTGTCGGCGATCACAGGAAACGACTCGCTTCCAACCGCGACGGTGAACCATTGATTAGAATTTCGACGGATCATCACTGTGACTGGCGACGCCTGAACGCCGAAGCGCGCAGCTTTTTGCGGCTCTTCGTCGACATCAACCTTATTGACGATCCATCCCGTTCGGTCCGCGAAATATTGAAGGACATTCCATTGCGATAAGCAGTGCGTACAGGTTTTCCGGGAGAACATGATCAATGCGAACGCGTTTCGCTCCTGCTGCAACCGGACGGAGCGCTCGCCTTCGCGTCGGCGGACGAGCTCGTCCCTACCGGCGTTCGTCACCGGATACGCCGATCGGGCGTTCAGTTCAGGGTTTTCGAGGAGAACAACATTGGTGAGAGCAGCAAAAGCCCGAGAGCGACGTCGGGAGAAATCAATTAAACGATAATAATCGGCCACGGCATCGGTCGTCTGCACCGTCAATGCGTAGTCCAATTGGCGATCCAACAGATCCTGGACGTCGCTCGGCGCCATCATGGCAAGCTGGGCCTTTTCTGGAATGATAGGTCGTTCAGGATCGGAAGCTTTAGAGTCTTCAGCAGGCTCCTTATAGAACCAGTAGCCATCGTCCGCAGACGGCGACTGGTCTATGTTTGGTGCTGAGACCGCCTGACCGCTGGTGCCGAGGACGACAAGGAAAAGAAGGTGAACCAGATTTTTCATATGAGAGCCTCCAAACGCGTCAGCTCTTCGATGGCGAAAAATCCAAGATAACGGCTATCAAACCCATCCGGGTGCGGAGAGCCGATAAATACCTTTCCGGGCGGGATCACCGCGTCGTTCCATTGGAAGGGCTCAAGGGGCGCTCCGGTTAATGTTTCTTTCTTAGTTTGATTGAGCGGGACGCCATTGCACGAAAATCGACCCGCTTCGAATTTTAGGCGATCCCCCGGAAAGCACATTGCGATCTTCGTGAGATAGGGATAATTGGGCGGAATGTAGGGGTGACGCGCCGGCGCCATGACGAAATCGCCCTTCTCGATCGCCTGGTCTGGCGTCTTCCAGAAGATGCTGGCCTTCACCGAAGGCGTTCCATTAAGTACAATGCGACCCATTACAGGCGCCAAAACTGCGATGGGAAGCGCAAAGACAAGCGCAGCCTTGAAATACCCAATCGCGCGAACCCGGATCATTCCAACGCCTCCTTGTTCAAGGCTATTTCCAATCGACGCGCGCGAAAGTCCCCAAGCGATGCGAGCGTCGATAAATGACCCGCTAATGAAGCGTCACCATAGGTGATGCGCCATTGGCCGTGTAATGCGTCATCGGAGACGCGTTCGCAGTAAGACTGGAACGGATCGTGATCGACGACGGCGACGGCCGGCACGCGCGTAACGCCGGCCTGACGAAAAAGAACAGGGTCAATGAGCACGGAGACTTCGCGCATATCGCAATCCACGCCGGAACATGATGGGTCGACACGAAGAACGTCCATGATGTAGTCGACGGTCGGCCCGAGCGCTTCGAGGCCGCCAACGGCGCCTCTCAATACAATAGCGCCGCCGATTGCTTCTACTTGTTGCGCAAAGGCGCGCATGGTTTCCATCGGAATTGAGGACGAAGCGAAAACGAGCATGGCTAGCTCTGGTCGATCCTGTGGGGGGGCATCAGAACCTGACGCTGTTTCCACTTCGTCCTCCACGCCGAGCGCACGCAAAACTTGAGGCGTCATTTCTCCAATAAGCGCCTGCATTGCTTCGCTTTGCGCCGCTCTCGCGGTCGCCTCCGCCCTCGACGTAATCTGAGTATTCGCTTCAGACGCTTGAACAGCGGCCGAAGCGGCGTTCCTCGCGATGGCGCCCAGATCTAGGACGCTTTTCTCGGATATTTTTTCACCGTGGACGCGCGGCGTCGGTTCCGCTGTTTCCTCTTGCGCAACGCAAGGGACGGTGACAGAGAACATGGGCAATAGAGCCGCCGCTCTAGTTAACGCCGTTCGTGGTCGCATAATCATCGACGCCTTCTTCTACGATCGTTTTCATCGTCGTCTCGGTTTCGAGAGCGAGTTCGCTGTAGTACTCGGATAAATCGATTGCGGAGAAATCGAGCGCCTGGAATTCTTCTGGCGTAAAGCCACGACACATGGGTTGTTTGGGCGTCCCCCACATTTCGGGGAGGCTTGTAAACGCCGTCAGTTGCGGGCGCCCTTGCTCTTGGATGATCCGCCCAAGCTTCGAATTAAAACAGCAATGGGCCTTTTTCTTCTGTATGCATCCAAATATCTTTACTGAGCAGTACTCGCCGACCTCGTGACACATACCGGAGCCCCGCAACATTCCGGTCTCCATATCCTGGGCGTCACAACCGAGGTTCAACAGATCCACAATGAGAGAAAGCGCGGCCGCCGCCGCAAGGGAAACAGGGTCAAAAGCAACGATCGCCGCGGAAAACCCGGAACTCGCTGCGCCAGCGGCGGTCGCTCCCGCCTGGTAGGCTGCGTGTGCCGCCTTCATGCCAGAGAATACAGCCTGAAATCCTTGGATCGTTCCTTGTACGCCAGCAATGGAACCAGCGATCCCTCCGCCGCCGCTATCGGTAATGATCTTTCCACGATCCTTACAGCAATTTTTAAAGACGGTCTGAGCCCCCGGCGGCCGACAATCCATTTCAAAGCCGGAGAATATCCTCATCTCATCGATGCAGGCGCCGTACGGATCTCTCGCGCCATCGTCGACGATATGCTCTCGTACTCGAGATTCATTGGTCGGCGGCGTGCTGGCGACATCGGCGCACGCCAAAAGTGAGCATTTCGAAACACCATCGACGTCGATGGTACACGCTGTTGCCGGGTTTAAAGGACATGTCGCCATCGACGAAGAGGGGGGCGGAGGAGGAGGCGCCGGATCGACGACGCACGCAACGGCGATCGTGTCGGCGGGGTCGGAAGGGTTTGGGTAGTCACAGGTACCGCCCGATGTCGTGCAAGCGCTTGATAAGGCGCCAGTCGTTGGACAAATGAAAAGCGGCGGCGCAACGGTGCACGCAACTTTGTCCAACGGGCAAAGCGAGCCAGCGCTGCACGTTGCGCTTTCATTGAAGCCATCGACGTCCCCGTCGCCGTCTACATCCTGAAAACACATGAATTGCGCGCTTGCCGGACTGATCATGAACAGTCCCGCGCAAACAATGATTCCTATCCGCCCTAAAACGGTTGTGGCGTGCCGGTCGTACATATCAAATCTCTCGCGCCGAGGCGAACTGCTTGCATCATCACCATGGCTTCCGGGAAAGAATCGACGCAGCCACAGGGGGTGACGACGGTTTCGCCAGGCCCCGCTGGGCAAACGCCAGCAGAACAAGCATGAAAAGCGAACTCCACATCCGTCCTATCGGTTTGAAGATCGCCGGCTGTACCGGTCAGGGTGACATGTCTGTTCTGATAAGCGCGTGTCGTCTTGCAGACCATTTCACACTCATCGATCACAACAGGCTCAGGCGGGTTTAAGCTTCCCGAACTTGTAATCACTGCGCCGGCACTATCCGTATAGCGATCAGACCAAGTCGCGTTTGTCGAGTTTTCGTAAATGTAAGTGACGCGGTCGAGATCTGGGACGGGCAAATCGGATCCTGTACCGGTCGCCGTGCATCGATACGTTCGATCGCGCCGCCACCAAGGTTCAGTCACATCGATGATGCAAGCGCCAGAGCCGAGGGTTCTTGTGGAAGGGAGCGGCGTTAATCCCGTTGCGGCGCCATTGAGGTACGTCGTCACGCCATCGACTTGTTCTTGATGGAGATTACAACCAGAATCGCTTGCAAACGTCGCGCATGTATCGACAATCGATCGATTGACCGCGCACGTCGTGCGAAAGCGAATTTTCAGGAATCTTTCGCCTTTGCCGCTTACGACCGTTCTCAATCTAAAGTCATGCGGAGCGCCGGCAGAGAAGATGGCCGTGAGATCTTGGTTGACGGTGAATTTGTCGTTCTTATTCCCGCCGCATTTGCCCGGTCGCCCGCCCGTATAATTTGTGAAATTGGATCGTCGCGCAAAGACGAGAGTCGCGCCGTCCCGATGTAACTGTAGATCATCGTCGACGCGGCCGTTCTCTAGAACGACAGAAACTAAAGCGGCGGGATTCGTCACTTGAATTTTGTAGTTATCTATGTATCCCGTGTTGCAACTTCCACTGAGATAGTTGTTTCCCTCGCGCCCAAGCGTAAGAACCATTTCATTCGCGTTGATTATATCAATGGAGTATTCACCACTGCCGCTGACTTGAACGATCGACGCCACGTCGTCGTCAACAACCGCCAGCTTTTCAATTTCACACGAAACGTCCGTCGTGCTCGTTGACGCCCCTGCCGGCAGACTCTTGATTTTCGCAAAGAGTGGATCCGTCGACGCCGCAGACGTCGCATCGATAGCCATCTTGGCAGGGTCCGACTCATAAGCCGTTTGGGTTAACGCTGGAGGCGTTCGGCACGCGGTCGTCGATTGACCAGACAGCGTGATTTGGAATGGCGCGCGCCCAACCGTTGAAACGGCGTACCTCGGATCCACTTGCATGAGAGCGCCGGCCATCCCACCGGATAGATCCGAGAGGATTGTGTGTTCGTTCAAAAAAGCGAGATTGGTTCCGCAACTATCGTTGACACAGTAACAGCCGCCCAATTCGTCTATTGGCGTGGGACTTAAACCGAGAACAGAAGAGGACGGATCGGCGACCCATTTATTCCCCTGGCATCCGGACCAGGTTCCAGGCGTACAGCTGATGACGCCGTTGGCGCAAACGCCTGATACGGCTGCTGGAAGGGTCTGATTAACATCAAATACGCCGTCGAAATCCGTGTCCTGTCTCGCAATCACCGGAGCAAGATCGCCGCCAGCGCCAGGGGCGAAAAAGACCTCCAAAAACGCATCAGACGAAAGGCAGGCGATCGGCTCGGCGAAGGTGGTGGCGTCGTCAAAGGTTGAGAAGGTCGCCGCATCATTCAAGGGCGCGGAGAGGTTTTTTTCTACTGCCTCATAGCTGTCCCAATGGCTCTTCGTGGAGTCGACAATATCTTCCGCGCGTTGCTCAGGCGTTTGCGCGAACGCGGCCCAGAGTGGAAACAAGACTACTGCAATCGCGATACTGAGCGCCGTCCATACGTGGGTCTGAGCGGATAGTTGAGTTGAGCACACGGTTTGCACAGCCACTCGTATTTGACTAAGGTCGTACACAACAAAAGACCTTTTCAAATACGTTCCACGCGTAATTATCCTTATGCGGCGGGTGTTTCAGGGCCGTCCATAACAATCCCGTGCGACCGATATTGACGCATCGTCCAGATTTCACCGGCTCCATCTCTTGGAGCTTAAATCGAGACTTCTTCCAGATCGGCGCCGGCGTTTCATAGCAGCCGCTTCGATCATAAATCCGAAGGAGGCCGAGACGTCCCATTAGGAATATCTGCTTTGCGGCAATGGCCGCGTTTGCTTCGACGATATCGCCGGATGTGGAGTGCCCGCCTAATGGGTAGACGCTTCCCCAACCGCCCATGCACCAAAACAAGGGATCAAACGTGCCGCCTGTATTCGCGCGGGCCGCATCGGCGACGCATGCCAAGACCGCGGCAGGGTTTCCGAAGAGTATTGCTTCGGGATTGAGTATCGCGCCAAGGACTTCGTTTTGGTAAGTCGGCAAGATCTCAGAAATCAACGCGACGTCGAAGCCTTCGTCTCGCAAGCAAGGGAGGTCCGAAAACAATCCGACGAGCGCCCAGAGCGGCGAAATGTAGTAGTGCATTTGTGCAAATGTCAGCGACGACGCCTGACCGGGATCATTGCGAGTTGTCCCGTGTAGCCTGCCCGTTTCACCCATGACATCAACGCCGAGCGCCATCAAACAACCGGGGTTTTCAACGGTGTCGATCCAGCGACTTGGATTCCAGAAATTGACGCGTATGCCAGGCAAGGGGATCCCAAAGCTCGACGGGCAAATACATATCGGGCTCTTTGGATTGCCTTTATCGAGCGGAGTCCGCTTCCCTATCGAAACGCCGCCGATCTCAATCGGAAATATGCACTGCCAAGACGTCTTGGTGAGAGGATTGATGAAGCCGTCATTGCACGGAGACGCGTTTGCAACGCCGCCAATACCGCTCAAGCATAGAAAGATGACAGTGACGAGGAGACGTCTCATTTGCTCGCCTCCGTCAATTCTTTTATCGACTCTGAATCGCCAGAGTCGGCCGGAACCGGAACGAACTCTTGTACCTTTAATACTGTGCCGTCCTGCCATACTTTGGACGGCGCAAACTCGAGATTAAGTCGCGCCGAAAGTTGTGACTCCAACATGAAGACAGGATGTTGACGCTGGTTACTCTGCTTAAGCGCGTTGCCACCCGATAGAATAATCATGTCGAATGTGCCTGAGTTCTCAAATGCCCATTCAAGTTGATCCTCACGGACAATCCATAACGTGTTCGGTAAACGGACGTATTCTAGAGGGTTAAATGTGTAGCCCTGCGGATAGAGTATTCCACCTTCTGGGTTTGGGATATCAAAGGGCAAAGAGAACCAAGGTATGACGTCGCGGGTTCTGTTCTTCTGCGCTACGGCCAAGCGTTGCGATTGCGTCGCCGACCAATGATCGGAGTCGCCAAAGTCGTCCAAGGTGATCGACTTGCCAGCAACGGCGCTCTCTATTTCCAGAAGTGCGTCGGGCTCGATAATGTCATAGACGGCGCCAATGGTCGGACCTTCGCTCGCAGATGCTTGCAAACCGCCAAAACAGAAAACGGCGACAGCCCAGAGATATGGTGCAGAAGTCCTCATTCGGCCGCCACCCGATTTGAGAAGTCTTCTATACGTTTTGCGAGAATTTCGCTTTCACGGTCTTCAACCAGGACATCGATGGCTTGAGCAGGCGTCAGACCTTTACCAACAAGTCGGTTAAACCTAGCGACATCGCTCGGATCAGACGTATTGATCCAGTAACTATGCGGGTCGACGACGAGACGCGCCACGCCGCATCCGTAAGGAGACTGAATAAACATCTCCGAATAGTTCGGCTTGTTGTTCCGTACAGACTTCAAAAGTTCGAGGGCAAACCCGTCATAAGGTATGACCTTCTTGTCTGCCGCCTTGTCGTAGGATTGGCCTTGAAGTAAGAATTTCGTGGCGGCGTTTTCCCAAACGACCTGCCCGACGTCCCCAAAGCTCTCGAGATCCAAGACGCTTTGCAACACAATGCCAAAACTGCCCTTATATTTCCGTGCACGTCGAAAGCCTGCCTCTATGACGCCAGCGAAGGTTCGCGACATAGATCCCGCCATATTGTCTTTTAAGAACGCGGCGGCTTCTTCAAACAAAATGAACCGGGCCCGTTCTCGATCCGACAAATAGAGATCCTGCGTAACTGAATTCAGCACCTGAATCACCAGGACCGAAAAGAGCTGTTTGTAGTTACGGAGCTTTTCTAGCTCGAGAACAACGAAATCGTCGTTCTGAATGTGAAGCGTCGATGGGCCATTGAAAAAGTGCCCATACTCGCCGTCCGAGCAATACCCTTGAATATTGAAACCAAGAAGCTGCGCCGATTCCTTCAAAACGTCTGCGGCTTCTTTATCTGCATCTGATGCATGCAGAGGAAACGTCATCAGGTATTCGCGCGCCGCGTCGATGCCCTTGATATGACGTCCTTCTTTAAAGACCCACTTTGCGGCCGACTTCAAAAGATTGATTTGCGTATCGTTAAGCGCGGACCCCGCGGCCGATGTCGCCATCAAGGCAAGAACGTCAGACGCGGTTTGAATGGCGAGCTCTTTGTCTTGTGCGTCGCCGCCAGAAACATCAAAAGGGTTCAGAACAACCTGCTCACCGCCGACGTCAATAAACCGACCTCCAAGCAGCTGACAGTTTTTCTGATAGGAATAGCCGATATCGATGATCCGGATCGCCGACCCAGCAGCGTAATATTGGTAGACGAGATTATTCAGCAGAAACGATTTACCGGCCCCGGACTCGGCCGAAACAAGAAAGTTGAAATTATTGGTGCGTGCATTGAACAGATCGAACCCGCAGATTTGACCCTTCCGACCAACAAAGACCTGAACAGGGCGGCCAGCGCCGCGAAAATCTCCTTGCACGGGCGCCATGACGGCCGCAGTCTTAGCTGGAACGACGAAATCGCGGTCCAGCGTTTTGAGGTTGGATTTGCCGAGATATAACCCTAGGGGCAGCGACGCGATAAAAAGCGGTTTTGAAAGATAAGACTCTTCTTGCATCGCGTACTGTTGGCTTTCGTAAAGCCGGCGAACGCGCGCGACATTGTCCCTGAGCTCTTGCTCATCAAACCCGAACACCCAAACGCTCGGTAAGATACGAACAAACTTCTCGCCCTTTATCGCATCAACCGCCCAATGGTATTCCTCAACCATTTTCGACAATTGCTGAGCGACAGCGCCCCCTGCCCGTTGCATTGTCACCACTTGACTCTTGGCGCTGATCTCAAGCGTCGGATCATCAAAGATGACGTTCATGCAGATCATGAACGGTCCAGTGATTTGCTCAGCGTCATCGATCAATCCCATCATACCGCCGGCGAGGCGATTGATAGAATGGGGCGTTACTTGCGTCGGCTGGGCTTGCGGCGTTAGGCAACGACCGAAATGGCCGCCGAAACGCACATTCTTCTCGCCAAACTCGATCGCGGCGCCGGCGTCCAAGACTTGCTTACGGATGGCTTTACCTTGGTCATACTGACCGGTCCGCGAAGCGCGCATGTCAGAGAAAAACCGCCTAAACGTCGCCAACAATCCTTCATTGCCGCCTGGTAGAACGCGCCGCACGCCGAACCGCTTCAATTGCTCTTCCGTGACAGAGACCAAATCCTCAGAAAGCGGCTTTTTTGACTTAACGCAGATAAAGGTCCGGAAATTACGGATCGGAATGCCGTACAACTGATCCATACCCTCTTGATTATCGAGGATATGACGTACGAAATGCGCTGCATTGTCCGTGACGAGCTTCTGGCCCCGCGTCTTTGCCCCCATGAAGCGCGTCATGAAATCGCCGAGATACGGATCGGCAAATAAGACAAACTGGACGATCGTGCCCTTTTCGAAGGCGATATTCATCATCCCGTTCATTGCTTCGACGACGCTTTCATCAGCATACGTTGCCGGCTCAATCTCAAATATATAACCGAAGCTGTCGTCTATCGTGGTGTAATAATTCCGATCAAAATCATACCGCACCCACGGCAAAAAGTCGGAAAACCGCTCCCGCTCGACCATAGACCGAAGGTCCCTGTGCGTAATGCCGCCCTCTGAGCCAAAAAGGAAGTTCATGAGTTTAGTTCCCGCTTTTGCTCTGTCGATTGTTTTTTGATTTTCCGGCCGCAGCGGTTGGCGTCAGCCGTTTCGGCGATCCAGCGGTGCTTGCCGGGGATGTGAAAAGACCGTTTGCGAGCGTCCCAGCGAGATCCCGTTCACCGCTTGTCAAATAATCACCCAATACAAATTTTGGGCCTTGCAACACGGAGAACACATAACGCGGCATATAAAGCCGGCCCTCTGACTGGTTATCGGTATAAGGAAGTATGAGCGTTCGTATCGTTTTCGCCGGCGCCACCATTGGCGTGACAGGCCGCTCGATCATCGTTTTTAATTGGCTATAAACAGCTTCCTGATAGCCATCGTACCCGACGGCCACCAAGTCGGGTTGACCTTGCGGCGCGGCGCTTCTTCTTCTGCGAGTGGTTGACTTCCCGAAAACCGGCATCCGGCGCGGTTTCCGTGACGGCTTCACGATAAGCCGCTTCAGGGTGAATGCACTGGCCATGGTCTTCGTTTTTGCAGGCAAAGTCATCTTCATAAGGCAAGAAGGAAGCGCAACCGTTCGTAAAACAGCCCAAGATCAGAAGCGCCCAGTGGGCCAATGAACTATTATTGTACGACATTAACGTCCCTCCTTATGGTGAGCGTTACGCCCTCTTGGACGACAAGAACGACGTCCTTACCCGCGCCCACTTCGACAACGGGACCGGCTTGACGCGCCAATTCGAGATAAAGTTCAGATAAGTCCTCGGAGGCTTGAGAGACCCCGCCCCCGAGCCCGGCCGTAGCGACATCCGCCGCATCGAACGAGCGAACCTCTCCGAGAGGAGAAACCGCCCTTGTGCCGGCACTTGCTTGGACAGCCTCTCCAAAACCTGACAGAACGCCGGCGACAAAAGATCTGGCGAGTAAAGCGCCTGATCGCGTCACAACACGGCCCGACAGGCCTTTCTTTCCGTCCGTATCGACGAAGAAGCCTTTAATTGGTACATCAACGATCGCGCGCTCTTGAAAATCAATGCATGAAAGAGACACTGCTCTTACTTCAACGCGCTCTTTTGCAAGACTGCCGGTCGCTGACCCCACAACAAAACAGCCTTGCAGGTTCGCGCGTACATGATTCGGTAGGACCGCAGGCGCCTGAACACGCGCGATAATCGGTTCTGGGTTGCCCGTCGCTCCTTGTGAAACAAGCGCGTCAACACCCGTCAGCAACCGGGCATTCATAAAGCCAGGCGGTAAATAGATCCCGTCTTGCCCGTTCGGGCTTTTTTTTTCCGGCGCTTGAAACCCAGTGACAACGCCTGTTGAAATCGCGCCAAGGACAATAGGCTCAGGGGGCGGCGGCGGGGTGTAGTTCGCCGATTGCAGTCCTACAGGCGGTATTGGCTGTCCGGTTCCGGGCGGCGGCGGGGGATAGGTTGGCGCGACCTGACGTCCAATCGTGGCGAGTTCGTTTTTGGGCGATAAATCAACATCGGTTTCATCAGCGTCAGCGGCGATCGCTTCCGCTTCACGTTTGGACTGTTCAATCCCATCTTCTAGACGTTTGATAGATCTATCATTCTCACGCTTACTCCGGTTCAGGGTGTCAATGACTTCATTGAGCAAGCTCTTGACGTCCGCATTATCTTGTTCGAGTTCATTAACGCGGGTCTCGACCCGTTCCTTAAGCGTGTCCTCCAAGAGGTCGGCAGTGTGAGCGACCTTCCCGATTTCAGCGGTTTCCGCCTCTTCTAATTTACGTTCGGACTTCAACGACCAAGCGCCTAATCCGACGACGCAAATTGCGCCTAACGATGATACAACGTAGAGAAGTTGGCGCTTCGAGGACGGCAAAGCGTCCAGACGTTCACGGAAATTCATCGGCTCACTCCCCGGTAAACAATGACGGCGCGCGTCACGTCACCGGCCCCAAGTTCTGGCGTTTCGAGCGTGATGGCGTAGATTGAATTTCCGAAGGCCCGGCGCATGAATTCCGCCTCTTGCAAGCGCACACGCCGCGAAGCGCGGATTAAAAATTCAGCGGCTGAAAGCCCCGTCCCCTCAACATGAAAATGCGTGCGGCGGCGGATATCGACACCCGGAATAAGACCGCTCTTGTAAGGCTCATCAAGGGAAACGCTTGAGAACGACGCGGGCGTTTCATCTTTTAAGATAGAATGCGTAATCGAAATGACGCGTTCTTCATCAGACATCGGATTGAAAACGGCAACGTTTTCTTCCTCGCCCTTTGTTTCGCCGCCGAGGAAAATCGTTTGGGCTTTAATGTTCTTTGGCTCACCGAACAGCGTGTACATTTTTCCGCCGCAACGGACGAAAAACTCCGAGCGCGCCTGTACAAAGGTCCTTTGCTCGCCCACTTCGATCATTTGAAATTTCACGAAGAAATCGGAACCGGCGCCCTCAACGATAATGCCCTTCTCAGTCGAATATTTGATGTCCTCCATCGAGCCGCTTTGGCAAACCAATCTATTAATGTCGCGGTTTGACAACTGAACGGTTACCGGACTTTCAGGATAGACGACGATCCCGTAATTGCGGTCATCAGCCATCGCAGTCGTCAACAACACCGACGCGAAAAACGTCGCCAAGTGGGCTATATGCTGTCTCATCGTGAGACCCCGCCGGAGGGAACAAACTCCACAGACGTCATCCACCAACGTCCATTCTCGATGACATAGTCGATGACGACGTGGCCGGTTTCGGTGTTGGACTTTCCGCCGAGATAGCGCGATCGTTGAGCTGGGACCCGCATCTTATCGCCAAAAACCTCAATCGGCTTTTGCGGCATGATATAGGTCGCGAAACTTACCTCTCGGTAGTCTCGCAGACTTTGAACAAGCTTTTTCCAATCGTCACGTACTTGATTATAGACGGATGGGTGTACGAACTTTAGGACTTCGTTGAATTGATGCTCGGCGGTCGACGCGGTGTACGTTCCCGTTAGATGAACGACATTTTTGGCAATCGCGGCCAAATACTCCATCGAGGGATCATTGCCGACAATCAGAAGTTCGGGCGTGTCTCCCCCGAAGGGAACAACAATCGTTCGCGTCCTATTGGAAAGCGTATAAACCAGTATTGACATCAATATAACGCTGCAGAGGCACGTAATACTGACGAACTTTAGGATACGGTTTTCCGCCCATAGATTCGATGATCCCTGTAAGTATCGATTAATAAATCCAGATCCGCCCTGGTCGGCCGGAATATGGCTGTCGCTTATTTGTGCCGCGTCAGTCATAGAACCTCCTCGCCACTGGAACGGGGTAATGTTTCAGTTGGAAGAGACCCGTTCGATAGAAAAGATGGGCGATATATCCACGCGGCTTCTTTCGTTTGAATTGAATAACGAAGACGGCAAGCGCTAACATCACAATCCAAGAATGACCTTTAAGCAGCAGAGAACCGATATAGGCCGCCACAAGAACCAAGAGTTCATGCGTATCAAACCACAGTACTTGCGGCGGCAAATGTAGGTATTGTGGGACGCGTGTTTTCATTTCTATACCAATTTATTGGCGAACGGCGGGGATCAGAGGTCGCCCGGGGGACGTGCGATCTCTTGCTAGTGGTCGCGCCAGACTTGTTTATGACGCTTGATCCCCACCGTTCGCCCATCTACCGGCGATCAAGCCGGCTTTGGGGCCGACTTCGTCTCAGATGACGAAGCCGAGGGTGGTGACGACTTGGTCGGCCGAGAAGACAGCGGCCGCGCCAATGATGCCGAATATGCCTGGTAAGACGGCGCCGCGGACAAGCGAACCGGCGCCAATGACCAGCATGATCACTGCGGCCATAAACCCGACAGGGCCCAAGATTCCCTGGTTCACGACAATGTCGTAAAGGTCATACCCTAGAGAACCAGCCGCTGGGGCCGTGAAGGCCATTGCGCTCGATGTCGATGCGGCGACGGCTACAGTGAGAAACATCGCCTTTTTCTTTAGGGAAAGCGCGCCTCGTTCGGTGAGATTCGAAATAGTCATTTCTGCCTCTTAGATTGAAGGAACGCCATGATTTCACCTTGCCGAAATCCCTCAACGGGGCGGCCGTCGAGCCAAACGGTAGGCGTTCCCTGAACACCGATCGATCTCGACATTTGGGCGTGCGCCTCCGCTATCTCTCTGCCCTCAGAGCAAGAAAGAAGGTCTGGCGCCGCACCCCCATAAATTTCATTGAAAGCAACTTCTTTATCTGGCGAGCATAGAATATGTTCAGCCTTCTTAAGCGACTGCTTGGTATACGTTGCAAATATAATTTTACGACTGATCGGTTGACCCAGCTCTGTTTGAGCGCCGACGAAGTTGTTTAACAGACGACAATATCCGCAGTCTGGATTTGTAAATTCCACGATTTCTGGCGCACCCTCAGGGCCGAATGTCAATGCGAGATCAAGATCGATCTCCGCCATTTTTTGTTGCTGGGTTTCCTGTAAGGCTTGAGACGTTAAATCAACGCCTTGTGCGTCGAATATCTGTCCAAAAACAAGCATCTCACCGACATTGGCGTCACTACCCTCTCCTTTCTGACCCGGAAAATAATAAACGATACGCCCCCCGATATCAGCTTGGAAAAGACCTGGAATAGGCGCTGGCCGGTAATCCGTTATGGAGAGACTATGAAATGTGGTCTTCATTTGCCTTTCCGTTTTTTCAACGAACTCTGTCGTTGCAGAGACTAACGAATGATCTTCCGCTGTCGCATGAGAAGTTAACCCGATAACAAGCGCCAACACTGAACCGAGAGGAAATAAGTGTTGTTTTAGGAAGAGAGGAACGTGTTTCATTATTCACGGCCTTTAATTACATAAGCGCCATTCGTATACGCAATACGTTCTTTCTTTTCTTTGATGGGAGCGAGAGAGGTATCGCCTGTTGCCTCGCCTGTCGCGCAAGACACGCTCACCAATAACATAAAAACGAAAAAACTATTTCTTATCATGATCTGTATACCATCCACTGACGTACACACATCATGAATTCTTAGTTTCGGAATATCTAGAATTTAGTTGTGCATTACACCGACTATTATTCTCTTGAGAGGCATGCTCACTCTCATTGAACCGCACTTTCGTCTCATGAGAGACGGGTTTTTTCTCATGACAGTTTTGATGACGAGCAAAATACGACGAAACTTAGTTTCGTTGAAAAACCGGTTCATATTTTTTGATTAAAGAAGGACCTATGAGGAAAGTGCCTAGAGAATGTAAGGCCGTACTGAGCTGTTTTTAAACCCTAATATATCAACTCACCCAGCGCGACCGCACGCGTTCTTACAGATCCAAACGACTAATATTTTCTCTACCGAAATGAAATCTCGGGCGTTTACTGAAAACGGGAGTTATGAAGACAGTGGTGTTTTCTTGTCTTTTCCAGCACTTAACATTTATTCAGCTCACCTATTAGGCTGATGGGAAGTGACTTGAACCCTACAGAGGTGTTGTTTGTTCATTTTACAGACAATTTATACGCTTTAAATTGCATGTGAGGCAATTTCACCCTTGAATGTTTGACACGTCTACTGAATGCTTCCTGACAAGAAGCATTGTTGGGTTAACGCTCTTTAAGTTCGGGGGAGAGTTTGACAGATCTAAATGATATAATCGTTCTTTGGGCGGAAACATATGGTTACCAGCCAAAAGATGCGGCAAACCGTTTGGGAATTCATCGTTCGCACCTATCGCGGCTTTTGAATTACACCTCACCAGTCACCTCACAAACGCTAAAGCACGTTGCCACAGATCTTAATTGTAGTATTGAGAGGCTCTTATTTGCGTACATGTTTATGGATGAAAATCTAGAGCGCTTGGAAGAAGAGCCCCGCGATGGCTTCGACCACGTTCTAAAAAGTGTCTATGACCGACTTCGTTCCCATCGCCGTATGAACGAAAAACATTCAATAGCACGCACTATACTCGCATGCGATATCGGCACAGACTATTTTGATTTCTAAGAGGCTTGAAAACTTGATTTTTGAAATTTGCTAGCCCCATTTGCACTGCCAGCCTAAAGGATAATTGCGTCTTTTCATTTGCTGGCAACACTTTATTTGGCGGCTATGAACCTCACGAAGGTGACGGTGTTTGCGGCGAACAAATCAAGTGAGATATTTTTTAAGCTCTTTTGCTATTTGGGCTGACGTCGCTCGATCCTTGGTCGGGATTCGGATCGTGTAATACCTACTCGTTTTTAAGGCTTCAAAAATGAGGTTTCCATCGTTAGACAAGATGGGCTGATAGGAAGAATGTGCCCCTCCCTGCCCTTTTTCTTCGGCTGCAGCATACAATAATTGTTTAAAAACTGATTGCCCGTCATAGGCCTGTGTATTGCCAAGTCGACGGGCTTCATCCTGCTCTTTCGAAATGCGTTGGGCGGCCGACAAAACCCGATTTCTGATTTTTGGGTCGTTCAACTTAGGCCTTAATGGCATAGCGTATCGGAGTGCGATATCCGTGGGCGAAAAAAAGGCGTTGACAATGTCGTTTGGAATTTCGGCAAGATAGATGAAGTTTCGTAAGGACGTCCGCTTCTTTCCGATCGCCGTTGCCATCTGGGAAACGTTGCCATCGTAATAATCTGCTAACGCTCCGGCGTAATCTTTAGCTCGTTCATAATCGCTGATGTCTTTGCGTCCTGCATTTTCTGCATCCGAGATCAAAAATGCTTCCTGATCGGAAAGATTACGGATCTCTATTTGAAGATGTAATTCAGACATACCCTCCTGTTCACGAAGAAAAGAAATCGCAAAATGTCGACGGGCGCCAGCGATAATTTCATACTGGAAACCGTCTGGATCATCGCGTAAATTTCTGGCAATTGCAGGTGTATGATTACGTCCCTTAGCGCGAATATCGTCAATTAAGTCCGAGCAATTTTCCGGAGTAAGAAGATCATACAAGCGATTATGACGGGTCCACATTCGGCAATTTTTTGGGTCGACCTTCATTTGCGACGTGCTTGACATCATGCCTGAGGCGGTTTGGCTGACGAGCGAATCTCGCTGTCGCAAAACGCTGGGCTTTCTAACTTTTGGCGATTCATTCATTTCCGTCGCCGGAGCAATTCCATCAAGAGCGGCGTCGAGACTTTTTAGATTTGAAGCCATCAAAAACTCCTAGATCCCTGTTTTAAAAGAATTAATCTGATTTTTATTTTATATTTAGCGTATTACCGCTTTATACCTGGCGTCCAAAGAAAGGGTGGCTACGCGTAGCCACCCTCCCCCATCAGGCCGCGCCCCGTCGCTTCATTGCCTTTTGATGACTTGGCCATATCGCCTGAACTTCCGCCTCTATTTCCGCCATAACGAAATCAAGGTTTGCGCGAGCCCTCCTATATGTTTTGTCGAATCCGGACGTCTTTTCGTAAATCGACCGCATACCCGCTGCACCACTATTGTACTCAGCAGAAGCAACCAACGCGTTCGGAAAAATGTCCCTACCAAATGCCCTATCCATTCCCTTGCGAATAATCTGTTCCGCGAGTTTCTGCTCATCAACTTTGGTCGCAAGCAACTTTAGGAAATGATATTCTGCAGGAAACCCTCGCTCTTGCATCACCGTTAAAGCTTCTTCCAACATCGACAAAAACATGACCGTCGATCCGTAATCGACAACTGCTGGAGGTGTTGGAATAACAATTGCGTTCGCAGCGCGTAGCGCATTGAGACTGATCATCCCCAGTGCCGGCGGCGGATCTAGAATGACAATATCATAGTGAGCAGCGATAACCTGCAATCCAGTCCGAAGCTTTTCAAACCGTCTATTTGGATCGCCGCCACCACCCGCAATAATGTATTCAGCCTCATAAACCCCTAGGTTGGAAGGTATTAAATCTAGTCCTTCCCAATAAGTGCCGCGCACGGCGTAAGTTAAATCTTCAGATTGATCCATGAGATAGGGAAGCACCGTCGCTTCGACGTCGACATGCATATTTGGATTTATTCCAAATAAAAGCGTCGCACTCGACTGCGGATCAATATCAACGAGAAGGGTGCGATAACCCTTGATAGCGAAATATTGGGCTGCGTGTACCGCGGTCGTAGATTTGCCGACTCCACCTTTGAAATTTTGGAACGACAAGATCACAGGTTCCTCATGTTCCTGCCGATAGGGGCGGGTGCCGAAATGATCTCTCATTACATTGAGATCGGCAAGCTCATATCCAATCCGCATACCCGCCTCGGATTTTTTTGGGGACGGAAGTTCACCTGAATTTTCTGCGGCGCGAATGGTACTCTCCGAACGTCCCACAAGCTCTGCAGCTTGTTTAACATTAAAGCGAACAGAGAGATGGTCTCGTGCTTCTGCATCAGCTTGTTTTGCCACTTGGTTCAATAAATTCTCAGCCGAGGCTCGTAGGCTACGAACGTGGCTTAAATCTGCGGCGAGAGGCATAACGGCATCCCTTTTCTAATAAAAACATAGTCTTTATATGAACTATTAACGTTAATAGCTTGTTAACGCTTTCTGTCGATTTTTGGGCGTGTTCTGCAAAAATGTCGATGATTCGGTTCTCAATTCTTTATTTGTTGCAAAGGCTTCGGAATCATTGCCGTTTCTACTGAATTGTAGCCAGCAGTTCATTGAACTGTTTGTGTGCAGAAAAATGTTGAAGAATGGAGATAGAGCGAAGCAAATAAAAAACCCCGCCGGGGGCGGGGCCTTTAGAGGGATCAAACCAGCGCCAACTGGCTTGTTCGGATTTTTTCGATATTAAATTCGTACCTGATCCTGACAATTGACGCAAGAGTCCTGCGCGTTTGCGCAGTGGTTTTTTGCAACCTTTTTTGCCTCGCATCCATTGAGAGGATTGCGAATATGGAACAGGTTTGTCTTGAACGAACAACAAGAGAGCCGGGAAGGGGAGGGCATGAAAACTCCCTCAAAGGCGTTGCCAAACGTGCTGATAATTTCCGCGACGTTGCTCGAAACGGCGCGGAATATCAGGGATATCCGTTATCGCGCCTGGATCTTATGCGCGCAGCAGCCATAGGCACTGCAAGCCTTTCCGACGCCGCTAGAAGCCTTCTGACCGTCTATCTCTGCCATCTGGATACCCGTCGTTTAAGTGAAGGACTGACCTGTGTCTGGCCTGGCAACGAAGCCGTGGGCCAGGCAATCGGCAAGACCGATTCGACAATAAGGCGTCTCAAAGGAGACCTGGAAAAAGCCGGGTACATTCTACGTCAATATGACCGTCGCAATCGGCCACTTGAGGGTGGCGCCATCGACCTGTCTCCCTTTTTAACAGCAGCACCAGCCATCCTTGAGGACATCGAAGCCAAAAGCGCCGCACGAAAACAAGCCTGGGCCGACGCTCGCAAACCTGCGTCGCCAAAGGTCGTTTCAATATCAAGCGGGGAGGCGCCTAAATCTGCGCGGCAAAACAGTACCCGTAAATTATCAGATCCCTGTTTAGAATTTTCGGAATTTGAAAAAGCCAAAGAGGGCAAACCACCGATAAATACAAGGGTTATTGCTGATGCAAAACAATTGATACTGGACCAACAGGCCATCAACCAAGCGCTTGATCTATCAAAACGTTTGAAGAACGAAATTGATCCGGAAGGGGAGGGGGTTTCACCGACCCAAGCCGCAGACCGAATTTGGGAGGCACTACCGAAACTATTCCCAAATGATGGGGCCCATTCCCTTGGCCATACTTTCCTTTGGTGCGCTAAACGCCATGGAGCCAAGGCATTTTTGTATCTTGCTGTCGCACTGGAGGATCCAACCGTTAAAGATCCTCGGAAACTCTTCGGATGGTTTGCCACCCACACTGAAGATATCGACCTGAGCCGCAATCTCGAGCGCATCAAGCACAAGCCAAAGCCCGTTGACCCTCAAGAAACAATGCCAAAGCTTCCAGGCGGTACTTTTGAGAACGAAATCGGCCAAGCCATTGCCGATAGGATTAGCGTGCCCGCCTATAACTCCTGGTTTAATCCTCAGAGTATTCGCTTCGTTATTAAGACAGATAAGCTGATCGTTGAGCATGCTAACGGTTTTGCCCGAGACGAGATCAATAAACGGTTCGCCAGACAATTGAATGCCGCCGCGAAAGAGATGGGCCTCAATGGCTTCGAGATAAAGGAACTAGAATAATTGATATGCCCAACAAGGGCGGCTCTTAAAAAGAGACGGCAAGGGGGCAGTTATGAACTGGCGATATTTTCCTCGATCCGCATACTTGCACCGTAATCGGCGCTTAAGGACAACCCTTCAAGTTTTGTATAAAAAAGCTGATCTTAAAGCGCTGTGGAATCGATGAAATTGCAGTCCTCGCATTCCACTTAAAGGCGCCCCAAAAGATAAATGATGGGTTAAATAAGGGCTTTAGGGTGAGGCGGACCACTCGCACCGAAGCTCTGTTAAAAGCTGAGCAATTCCATCATTCAGAAGCGCCATAGACCGCCATTGGCCTTGGCTGAAAGTCAGTAGGTCACCGTTCACACGCGAAGAGTAACTTGAGTCATGAGGTTCGCGAATCCCATTTATACATACGATAATCATCTATTAT
Organism: Pseudomonadota bacterium; assembly: GCA_039025235.1. GTDB lineage: Bacteria > Pseudomonadota > Alphaproteobacteria > Caulobacterales > Parvularculaceae > MED-G105. The sequence goes on along the minus strand of JBCCOS010000014.1, from coordinate 34,247 downwards.
CGATAGTTATATGTACCTTCGCTTGTACATCGATGAGAGGTGTCGTATACTCTTTTAAACCTTCTGAAACCGGCCCGAGCCTTTAAAGGCTGTGGCCGCTTTTTCCAGGTGGAGCAAAGGGAGTAAGCTTATGGATGGCGCCAGCAATTCCGCGGATCAGAAAACGCCGTTGCAGGGCCCGGTGAGCGTAAGTGAATTACGTGCCAATCTTGCCGATTATCTTGATCGGGTGGAGGACGGAGAAGAGGTGGTAATCGCTCGCGGCCGAGAACCAGTGGCGAAACTCACGCCGGTGGTCGGCGCAGAACGTCGTCGCCTTGGAACTTTAAAAGCAATGTTGTCAGAGGCCGAGCTCGATGCATTGGCTGTTGCGTTGGATACCGATCTCAGTGCCGACGAGCAACGCATCCTCGAAGGTGAGGGGACGGATGAGGCAGGTATTTGGCGCGGATTGCCGAAAGCGGGACGTGATCGAAAGTGACACAGTATCTCTTGGACAGTAATGCGCTTCTGTGGAGTGCTCTTGACTCTGAACGTCTTTCAAAAAGGGCCCGTGCCCTCATTGAAAGTGAAGAAACGGACATCATTGCAAGCGGCGTCAGTCTCTATGAGCTTATGTTCAAAGCCCGTCGCGGCAAGCTTCCTTCAAGCGTCATGAATTTGCCGGCAGCGATCGAGGCGGGCGGTTACGGGCGGTTGTCCGTCTCTGATCAGCATCTAGCCGCCGCGGCAATTCTAGACTGGGACCATGGCGATCCCTGGGATCGCATTCTAGTCGCTCAAGCCAATCTCGAAGATATGAGACTGATCTCGATCGATAAGAAGCTCGATGAGATTTCAAATCGGCGAGTGTGGTGAGTTTAATGGCAAATGAGAAAAAAAGGTGCGCTATTCCTCGCCCATCCATTCTTACAAGTTTTGGATGACGCTAAAAACTATACCGCCGCGCTTGCGGCAGCACTGGTTGATCGACGATATCCTGATCGAGCGCATAACCCGTTTTTATACAAATCAAGTGGCGCTAAAGGCATTATAAAAACAGTAATTCGATGAAACCTGAGCCCAATCATATTGCGAACCAGCTTGTTACATTCTTGCCTGTTGCGACTGCGGAAACCCTATCGCCGGTGCTCACCTATGACGACGTTGAGACGCTACGCTTCCTCCATAAGAAATCGATACCAGAGAATACACTGCGGGCGATTGCGACGGATCTGGCTTATCTCGAAGCATGGCATCTCGCGGCGACAAACACCCACCTTTCCTGGCCCGTGACGGGCGATGCGATTCTTAAATTTATTGCCCATCACTTGTTCGATCCCAATGAGCGAAAAACCAATGAGCGACATGGAATGCCGCCACCCATTTTTGTCGCCATCACGAAGAGCGGCCGGTTATCGGGTGTGTTGCCCCATGCGCCCTCGACAGTCCGCCGCCGCCTGTCCCACTGGAAACGCCTCCATGTTGCGAAAGGTTTGGACCATGCGTTCGATGATCCGCAAATTCGTGCAGCCCTGAAAGCCGCCTGTAAAGCGTCAGAGCACAAAGTCGAAAAAAAGTCATCGAAGCCGATCACGCGGTCCGTCATTGAAAAAATGGCAGCAACTTTTGACGAATACCGTATGCGCGGCAGGCGCGATAAAGCGATTATTTATGTGGGATTCTCGTCTGGCGGGCGCCGACGTTCCGAGCTTAGTACGCTGCGCATTGAAGACGTCAAAGACGTCGCCGAAGATGGGCACCCGCCCGTTTTCGAGATTTACCTGCGCACGGGCAAACGCATTTCCGCCGATGACAGCGAGAAGATCATCGTTTCGGGGAAGGCCGCGGCCGCTCTTGAAAATTGGCTCAAAGACATTCGTCGCGAATTCGGCGACGACGCCAAGGGCGCAATTTTTCGGCGTATCAACCGTTGGGGCACAATCGGTCCGTATGGGATTTCGCCTGGAGCTATTAATGGTGTGATCAAATCGGTAATCGAAAACGCGGGCCTTGATCCCGACGAGTATTCAGCTCACGGACTTCGTTCGGGGTTTCTGACAGAGGCGCGAAATCAAGGAGTGCCTCTTGAAGATGCAATGCGGCATTCAAAACATCGCTCCTATCAGGTCGCGAGCAATTATTACCAAGCGGAAGATGATCGAACAGGCAAAGCTGTTACTCTATTAGATTAAGCCGCTAGCCTTCTTTGACGAATAAAAGTACTCGACCGGTTCCTGTGCGGATGGGTGAGATCACGTTGACTCTAATTATGCGATTTCTTGTTAGGTTTGGCCTTAGTCGTACGACTTGGCGATCAACGCGTTGCAAACTTAGGGGAAATGTCGCCCGAGCGAAGGCCTAGTTGGGTTTGATCCGCCTTTCTCAACAAATTTTCCGAAGCATGTATGGCCCACCTCGGTTCTGCAAGTCATAAATTCAGATATCCATATCCAGTCTGCACTAATGTATCCGGCCTCTCAGTGAAGCTTATTGCCTCGGGCCAAGATGGAGATCCGCACGTTCCAATCCTTACAAGTCCATCGGCTAGATGAAAGCCGTGCTTCGGATCAGGTTCCTTGAAACGCGGTTCGACTGTTTGGCCATCTTCTTTTAACCACTCACAGACACTTTTGCGAAAGCCCTATTAGGCTTTCTCAGCTTTAATTACGCCTTGGCCACGACGAACGGCCGTCGAGATGTCATTACTGACCAGACTATGCGTGCCATTTTATTAGCCAGCGCGACAACGGCCACATTGCGATGTGATCGAGAGAACCAAGCATTTTCTATTCTCACAGCGTGTTGTTGAACGATTGCCAGTTTTTTTGGTAGACGTCTTTTTGAACGGTCGAGAATTTTATCATTGGTGCGTGGATAGTTCATATCCCTGCTGTCACATTTCTTTACAATTCGAATGACAAAAGTAAACGTTGGGTGATCTCGAACTCACTGAGCTGACAAATAGTGACGCGCAGTAAAAACATGCACTTACGCGCGAGTGAAAAATCTACTTAAGTGACTCTTATGGGTGCCGTTCGCGCAGCCTTTTTTTGGCTTAACAGATCTTTTGTTTGGAAAAGTCTCACAACGTCTACTTAGATCCTTGGGTGTTGATTAAATTTCTTTTATGAATGCTCCTGTCCAAACGCGTTAGTTATGTAACATCTTACGCTTGCAATGATATTACAGCCCATGATAACTCGATTTGCAGAGTAAAAATCGTATACGATTGCGTAATGGGATCTAACCGCTGTCAATGCTTTTAAAGTGTTAGAATCCTTAAGAACTACTATTCTGTTTACTGCGAGGTTGCAATGTTTCCAGTCCTACTGACACAGGTTAATGCAGAGTTTAGTTGTCATGTGTATTAGGTTAGTTGCAGCAATCCTCATTTTCAATTTGCAGGCAATGCCCGACGCAAAAGCGTCAAACGATCTGCTCACCATCAACCGAATACATAAAGACAAAGAATTCTTTGCTGAGGCCCAACCCGCGCCCATTAAATGGTTTGGCGATGGCGATTACTATACCACAGTAGAAAAATCGGTGACGATTGATGGCGGGTTTGATATTATTAAGCATGATGCGGCCACAGGTGAATCAACGGTACTGATTAATGCTGGTCAGTTGTGCCTCCAAAAATCGCAAAAACCCATTGAAATAAAAGGTTATGATTGGTCTGGTTCGGGCCGCTACCTCCTTATTCATACGAACACTGTAAAATTTCGTCGCTACGAACCGCTCGGTGATTATTGGTTATTGGATCTCGAAACAGACCAGCTGAGACAAATCGGAAGGGAAGCCCAACCGTCGTCTTTGATGTATGCTAAGTTTTCTCCAGATAGTCAGTACATTGCCTATCTTTACAAAAATAATATCTTCATTGAAAGCGTTCAGACCCGCAAAACACAGCAATTAACGAAAGATGGTGGGGAATTTATTGTTAATGGAACCGGTGACTGGGTCAACGAAGAAGAATTCAGCTTGCGGGACGGGTTCAAATGGAGCCCCGATTCGAAACGGATAGCTTATTGGCAATTCGATACACAAGGCGTTGGTACATTTCATATGATGAAAAATACTGGCGGCCTTTACTCAAAACCAATCCCTCTACAATATCCAAAAGTAGGGACGAAGAACTCGGCCGTACGGGTTGGCACAGTCGACATTAAATCAGCGACAACGAAATGGATAAAACTCAAACGAGACCCCCGTCAAAATTATGTACCTAGGGTAGATTGGGCCGACAATTCTGATGAGCTTCTCATTCAATACACCAACCGGTTACAGAACCGCGTTGAGATGATACTTGCAGATGTTGAGACCGGTGAGCCGGAGGTTGTTTTTACTGATTCCGATGAAACATGGGTGGACATCAGAAAGAACTACCTAAAATTTTTTAATGACGGCGCTTACTTCACATGGATGAGCGAACGAGACGGCTGGAACCGGTTTTACAGGATTTCACGAGACGGAAAAGAAGTAACGCCGTTAACACCCCCTCAAACAGACGTAATGGGCGCGCTCGATATCGATCGTAAAAACGGATGGATATATTATTATGGCTCCAATAACGATACGGTCGGGCGATATCTGTTCAGATCATCTCTTTTTACGCCGGGTAAAACTGAAAGGATAACGCCTGACGTTAGGTCATCAGTACACAACTATAACCTTTCACCGAATTCAAAATGGGCTATCCACACAAGCTCTAATTTCGTGACACCACCGACAATTAGCGTCGTTTCATTGCCCGCTCACAACGTGCGACGCACCATTGTTGATAACATTGAACTTAAAAGTCGATTAAAAACCATTCAGAGAGGTGAGGCTGAGTTTTTTAAAGTAAATACAGATGATGGGACATCCTTAGATGGCTGGATGATGAAGCCACCAAACTTCGATCCGAATAAGCGTTATCCAATGCTTGTTCATGTCTATAGTGAACCTTACATGGTAACGGTCTCAAATCAGTGGTGGCAAAGTAAGTTGCGTCAAGCCTGGCATCTTTGGCATATCATGCTCACCCAAAAAGGGTATCTCGTTGTCAGCATAGATAGTCGGGGCACACCTGCGCCAAAGGGCAGGGCCTGGCGAAAATCGATTTATCGTCAAATCGGGATTTTATCGTCTGCCGATCAGGCACAGGCAATGAAACGTTTAATAGCGCAGCGCCCTTACATTGATCCGGAACGAATTGGCATCTGGGGGTGGAGTGGTGGCGGAGCGATGACGTTAAATGCATTGTTCCGTTATCCTGAACTTTATAAAGTAGGCATTGACGTAGCTGGTGTAACCGATCAGCGATTGTATAATACCATTTACCAAGAGCGGTATATGGGGCTCCCTTCCGACAATGCTGAAGGTTTTTACAATGGCTCTCCAATCAATTTTGCTGAAAACCTTGAGGGAAAACTCTTGATCATCCATGGAACTGCTGACGACAATGTCCACTATCAAATGGCCGAGCAATTAGTCGACAAACTTATCCAGGAGGACAAAGACTTTTCGTTGATGATTTATCCTGATGCAGACCATTTAATTAATGAAAAAGACTATTGGCTGCCACATCTTTACCGTACCATGACGAATTTTCTTCTTGTAAATCTTCCTGTAAACCAAGATTGAAAATTGCACTGCACGCTGTTTGCGAACGGCTTGTAAGCGCGGGGAAACCAGCAAATCTTGTGATCATTGCTGTCGTCAGAAACCTGCCAATTCTCACAAGTGCTCTCGTAAAACAGAAAAGAAAATGAACCGAAACCCCGTTTAATCATAACGGTTACGCTAGAGCGCCGGACGATCACATTGGATCAATATAAGGTCTGCTCAGGCGCTCAAAAGCAAGTATCTATAGCATTGGATTGATTCAACCTAAAACTCCGATGCCCTAGCCAAATGGATCATCTATGGAGTGTGACGGTTTAGTAAACCATTGTGGACCTGTTTCTGTCATAAAGAAGTGATCCTCGAGTCTTACACCGAAGCGATTTGGGACAACAATCATAGGTTCGTTTGAAAAACACATGCCTGCTTCGAGAGGTGTTTTGTTTCCTCGTACGAGATACGGTGCTTCGTGTACCGATAGACCAATCCCGTGTCCAGTCCTGTGGGGCAGGCCGGGAAGTTCATAATCCGGACCGAAACCGGCATCTTCAATAATACGTCGCGCCGCCTTATCTACATTCTCACACGGTGATCCAAGCTGCGCTGCTTCAAAAGCTGCCGCTTGGGCTTGCTTTTCTAATGTCCAAACGTCCCTTACGTCATCGTCAATATTTTCACCAAAAACATAAGTTCGCGTGATGTCAGAAATATATCCGGAAACCGAGCAGCCCATGTCAATCAAGACAATGTCTCCCTCCTTTAATTTCTGTTCTGAACGAATTCCATGGGGGTAGGAGGTTGCTTCACCAAATAATACAATGTCGAACTTTGTGCCCCCGGCACCCATGGCACGATGTGCGTCATTCACAAAGGATTTAACTTTAGTAGTTGACATTCCCGCGCACAGGACACCGGCCGTTAGGCGGTGAACTTCCAAAGTTATATCTTTAGCTTGTTGCAACAGTGCAATTTCAGCGGGTGATTTTTTTGCTCGACAGCCATCAATGATTGGCGTCGCATCAATCAATCCGACGCTTGGGAGTGTGCGACGAATATTTTCACTTACGGTGAATGGTGATAACGGATCAACCGCTAACCGATTAATCCCGAGCTTACGCATTAATGATGCGGATATCTCGTAGGGATCCTCGTGCTCGTCCCAGCAGTGTAGTTCGCCCTCAAGAATCACTCCGTTGCAAATAGTGCCTTTCTCGAAGCGAGGGACGATGTAGTGTGGCGCACCATTTTTCGGAATGATAAGCCCAAAAAGTCGATCGACTGCGAAATCTGACCACACTAGTCCAGAAAAATACTGTAAGCTTGCACCACCGTTTAATAGAAGAGCATCCGCCTTGTACGTTTTAATAAGTTCTTGAACCCTTATGTAACGGTCTCTGTATTCCGTTATCGAAATGGGATCAGCTGTCTTGTGCCAGGTCTTTATTGAATGCAGCACTTCCTCGTAGTCTGATCCACCAACCCCTTTGGTCATGAGGCACTACCTTTTTGAGTCTAGTACGGATGTATCGATTAACTTTTCTTGAAGAAACAGTGTTCGGTCCTACGTCAAGACAATAAGCAATTTAACGATCTGGTTCAAACTATCTTCTAGCATTTTCCTGAAGCGCTTTCAGTATAGTTACAAGCTTTTGATCACGCTCTATTATGAGGTCATTCGTACTGCGTTTTCCTTGTTCTGACTTGCATCCTTCGATGAGCTTCTGTTTTAGCTCATCGGTTATATCGGGCATTGATGCGCGCGTATAAGCGTCTGCTCTTCCATCCGATAAGCGTTCTAAAAGTACTTCCATGCCGCCATTGCGCACAGCAAGGTGATAGGTCATACACGGACCATAGATGGCCCATCGAAGGCCTGGCCCATTGACGATGGCTGCATCAATTTCCTCGACGGTGGCTTCATCAGCGGCAACCATATGTGAGGCTTCCCGCCAGATTGCCTCTTGTAGTCGATTAGCAACGAAACCTGTAACTTCGCGATTAAGGCGTATAACGGTTTTCCCGAGACCCTCATAAAACGCAACGGTATTATCGATTATTTCTGGTGACGTTTGTTTCCCGCCAGCAACCTCTACGAGCGGAATCAAGTATGAAGGATTAAAGGGATGGCCAGCAACGATACGCTCAGGGTAGGTTGCTTTTTCCTGTAACAAGGTTACCGGAAATCCAGATGTCGAAGACGCTATAATGGTGTCTGTTGGAGCGGCGGCATCGATCTCTGCAAGGAGCGTTTGCTTTACGTCAAGCACTTCAGGTGCACTTTCCTGAATAAACCCAACGTCCTTTACGGCGCTTTCCAGGGTCGATGCATAGCGCAATCGTTCCTTTGCAGCATCTGGCGCTAGGCCCATGGCGCTGAGGTGCGGCCACGCATCATCGATCAGTTTGCGCAGGCGATCTTCGCCATCGGGGGCGGGATCCCAGGCGACAACGTCGCGCCCTTGGGCCAAAAAATATGCAGCCCATCCGCCACCAATGAGGCCGCTGCCAATGCAAGATATGATTGCTGAATTACCAATAGATTTTGAATTTGATTTTTGCATAGGGCTTCATCCAGCGATCGAATTATAGGGGCACGTAAGATAAAACGATATTTGATCCTTGGATATCGGACTGGTTGATATGAACCACCGTTTTTTTAACTTAGACCATTTCCGATTAGAAAAAAAGGAAACTACAAATTCAATTCTGATAATATTCCAAATGTAACAAGCATTGATCTATTCCAGTTATTGGGCAAAATGCAGAAAGCAGGCTACGCTTAATAACAGTTTTAGGAGGCTTTGTGTCGTAAGCGCTTGTTCGGTTTCACCTGTCATCCCATTCATTTTGAATGTTTCAGAAGCGCGTTCGACCGTACCCATCATTAGGGCCATGCAAAACTGGAATCTTCGGTTGTTGTGTTCCCTGAAGGGGGCAGCGTTGCCGAAGTCATCTGTCGTCTCGGAATGACCTGCGCCTGTGAGTGATCTTGATCATTTTGAGAGTCCTGTTGCTGAATTATCTTTGTTTGAGTTGAAGGGAAGCGCGCTGTGCGCGGAGCCATCCAAGAGCTCAAGCGCGCGGCGACCGGTTTTCGTCCACCACGCGATGAGTGCGGACGAAAGTGATTGTAATCCCATCGCCACCGAGCCAGCATTGCACGGGCATGACGGAGACTATCGAAGACTTCCTTATTGAGGAGCTCGTCTCGCAGTCGCTCGTTGAATGAATCGATGAAAGCATTCTGGGTCGGCTGGCCGAACGTTTCTTTCTTTTGATTATAAAGTTCTCCAACAAAAGGACTCGTTTTGGAGGTTCTGCAACATTCATCAATTACCCATCTCAACATGTGCGCATGGTGATCGCGACCAAACCGGTTGATTTCCACAAAGGGCATGATGGCGACAGGATCAATGCTATCCTCGCCGCCTCCGGATACAACTTCAGACGCATCGCACAATGGCTAACAGATTCATGGCTGGAAATACTAAGCACAGTGACTCTACAACATACAGTCAAAACTGCATGAACGCCGATTGTTCACAGGGGACAATCTCGTGGTTACATAAAAACCAGTTTCGTCAGCATTAGGCCATCAGATTCAGATTCGAATGAAAATCCTAAATCCTGATTAAAGCTAAATTGCTCTAGTTCTCTCCATTTCTGGCTTTCATCAACATTTCATCATATAGCGAGACGCCATTAGGCACTTCGAACGCAAGCGGTGCTAAAGTTACTTTGGTTGGTAATTTGGCAAAAATGCTTGCAGCAGATGTTTGACTAAAATCCGCGTCGACAAAGCTGTAAAGAGCTTCGGCTATTTCAGGATACTGACCAGTCAACTGTTTGGGTTGGAACAAAAAACTGTGTGTTGCACCTTCAACTATCATTAAATGGCCGTTTTTTAAGAAGTTTGCAGCATGCTTTGCATTTTCACTTGGCGTAAACCAATCATACGTTCCCGCCATTAGTAGAACAGGTAGATCAATATCCCAATCCTTCAAAGTCTCTTGAGATACTTGAGGAGCCGCGCCTAGGACGTCCCGCGTCGCACGGTATCCCCAATTTGGTTTAAGCCATCGTTGTGTTTTTTCCGCTAACAGAAGTTTATCGCGTTGCTTGGAAATACCGAAACTGTTATCGATGAGCAAATTCATCAGTGGAGGGCCTTCTGCTACGCTATTAGCTCGCTCAATCAGTGATGCTATAGCCAAAGATCGATAATCGCCGTTGTACAATTCAATCACAAACCGTGGCCAGACAGCTCGATTGGCAAGTACATCGCCTCGCTGAAACATACTCGTTTGCCTTATAACAAGACTCAAATCATCTGCACCAACAGTAATTTGAACGTTTTTCCTTGAATTTGGGTCAATGACGTCAACAGTAACAGGCTCATTTTCTAACCGGATGAATATTGTCTCAAGCGCATTCATTAAACCACCGTTAGGAATGTAAGGCGCCATCTCAGTGTTTTGTTCCGCCTCAGCGGCCAGACGGCCAAAAGCCGCCCAAAGCCATTTGGGGCTATCATAGGCATAGTCTAGAGGCTCGACGCCGCCCAGCATGGCGCGATCGACAGTCTCAGGCCATCGCTTCATATAATAAAAACTCAATTGAGATGCGAAGCTGCTCCCGCGCAAAATAATCTTATCGTAGCCCAATGCGGCGCGCAGATCGTAAACGTCGCTAGCAATGTTATTTATATCATAGCCAGTCACATCAACACCGCGCTGTGCCCAATAGGAAAGGTCGGTAGCATAAGCCTCGGCGAATTGCTGACCCATGCGTTCGATTGAAGCTGGACGATCAAGAGGCGTCGGTTTCACGGCGCCAATTACGTTCATGCGCGGCACCAAACCAGGGGCGTCCGGGTAGCCGCGTTGGCTGACATAGACCACATCTCTTCTTCGTCTAAGACGTTGTACAATATCGAACGACGTTGACGTTCCTGGAAAATTTAAATCTTCACCCGGTCCGCCTGGATACATAAATACGGGTGGTGTGCTTTTCGCGGATTTTTGCGCTGCCGGGAAGCGAATAAAATGTACGGCAATAGTGCGTGAGTTTGGATTATTTCGATTTTCCGGAACGAAAATTAAACCGCGCTCGATATCAACACGCTGGCCATCACTGGTTATTTTGACATCAGGCGTCATTAAGTAATCGCGTTTCGGCGCAATTATACGGTCATTTGCCAAAGGACTATGCGTATTTATCAAGGCCAGGGCTGCGGAAATGCCATACAAAAAGAACTGACGGCTAACTAAACATCGCATCTGCAATCTCCAATTATATTCACAAAATTTTAAACGCGCTAAGACTTTTAGTCTGTAGCAAAAGCGGTGCTGAAGGCTTCCATCTTGACTTTGCCAGGATCGACCTAGCCACGAAGCCTAACCGGTCAGTATACCTAATTTCAAATAATGACCCGCTCACCCAGCGCCTCGGAACCGATTAACTCAATTTCTGTTATGAGGCCCCGTTCGTCCTAATAAAAAAATCACTTGTGCGGCGCATCGATTATTTCTCCGATGACCAAAAGCCTATCGATCAGGTGGCCTTGATATTGTTCTATCGAGCGGTCTTTCGGACGGCGATTGTCGGTTCATCTAACTCAGTAAGAGCTTCATTCAACGGCTCAATGTATTTTTGTTTGGCCAGGTCGTACTGTGAAACAAGCGCCTTTAATTCATCTAAAAGCTCGTCAAACACGACGTATTGTGCTTGCGTCGGCGCCGCGTCTACTGAAACCAATTGCCATTGCAGGGCTGCGAGACGGTCATTTAGTTGAATTGGGTAAGCAATCTTATCCTTGGCGCTGATATTTTTAACCTGATAGAGTTTAGCTTCGATCGCGGCAATATCCGTCAAAAGAGTATTGGCGATTTGGCGCTGCTCAAGCTTTAACTTTGACAACTGCGGTTTTATCTTTGCGCGAAGGGCCCGAATCTCAATGACTTTTTCATTGGCTAGCGAAGTAGCATCCCGCGCTTTCAATGCGAGGACGTGTTGTTCTTTAAGATCATTTGTTGATATGTTGGATAATCGAGGGTCTTTCTCAACACGGAGCTTTTGCGTGAAGATTTCGCCATCAACTGTAAGGCGAATCATATAGTTTCCAGGCAATGCCAAAGGACCAATCGTCGGCGGTTCACTTTCCAGTATCATGCCGGGAAAGACGGTAGCTCCTCTATGGCGAGCATCCCATGTAAACCGGTGTGCGCCAGCAATCATTGGCTTGTTGGAAAACAGTATGCGGATGACATCTTCATCTGAATCAATAATTTCAAGCGTCCCTGACTGAGCCGGACTCGCCAAATACAGGTCAATTCTCGCAGGAATGATCCGTCGCACAGCTGAACTCGGGGCGAACAAGGTCGTTTTCCCGGACGGTGGACTTTTAGAAATCTGCCTTAATGTTGATACGCCCTCAAGTAGGTAAAATGATCGCCCATGGGTCGCGATAACCAAGTCGTTATTTTTGACTTGCATATCCATGACAGGGGTATCTGGCAGATTTTGTGAAAGTGATGACCAGTGGGTGCCGTCGTCAAAAGAGACATAGATTCCGTGTTCTGTACCGACAAACAGGAGTTTTTCTTGTTTTTTGTCAGCTCGGATAACGTGGACAAAATCTCCGGTCGGTAAGCCGTTATCGATGCGCGCCCAAGATTTACCATAATCTTCCGTCTTCCAAACATAAGGAGCGCGGTCAGCCATTTCATGCCGGCGCGCTGAGACATAGACTGTTCCTTTATCGTGATGTGAAACATCAATGGATGTAATCCGAGAATGAATGGGCATATCCGTAGGCGTAACATCAGTCCATTTACGACCTGCATTTCGTGTGACCTGCAGCAAACCATCATCAGAGCCGGTCCAAATGACTTTTGGTTCGAGCACAGACGGAGCGATTGACAGCAATGTTCCATAAACCTCTGGTCCGTCTTGATCTAATCGAATAGGCCCGCCTGTATCACCAAGTGTTTCGGGTAAAGCGCGCGTTAGATCATCGCTAATCGGATTCCAGGACTGTCCTTCGTCCAAACTGCGCCACAAACGCTGCGAGCCGATATAAAGCGCATGCGGGGGTTGTGGCGCAAAAACAATGGGGTAATTCCATCCCCAACGCTCCTTCATCGATGCTGCAGACTGTCCCATTACCGCATAAGGGTACGGCTGAACATCTTGGAATTGGCCCGTCCGACGGTCAAAGCGAACCAGGCCATTAGTAATACCTGTAAAAAATATGTCAGATTTCTCAGGATGAGGAGCAATGATCCCCATCTCACTCGTTGCAACTGTATAAGCTGGACCATAAATATCGTTAAAATATAGTCCGAAGTCTTGAAATTGTTCACCGATACCTGTTTCTGATCGACTTAACACACAGTTTGCAAAATTGTCTTGTTGTGATCCGCATACGTGATAAGGGAAATCATTCGTTGTTGTAACACGATATATTTGAGCTGTTGGAAAGTCCTGATCGGTCCATGTTTTTCCCCCATTGACCGATATGCTCGCCCCGCCATCATCAGACACGATCATGCGTTCAGAATTTGATGGGTCAATCCACAAATCATGGATATCAGGGTGTCGTGTCGGGACAGTCGAAAATGTCTTCCCACCATCTGTTGATTTTTCGAGCCGGAAACTGAGGACATAGACGGTATCGCGGTCTATTGGATCCGGTCTTATTTGCAGAAAATAGAACGACCGTTGCCACAGCTTCGGATTGCCGTTTACGTATGTCCACGTAGCACCAGCGTTATCTGAAAGGTAAAGACCACCCTGTTTAGCTTCTATATTCGCGTAAAGACGATTTGAATCAGCCGGTGAAACGGCCACTGTAATTTTACCAAGCGGCATCGGAGGCAGCCCTGGGTTTGCCGTAATCTCCGTCCAGTTTTCGCCGCCATCGACAGATTTAAATAAACCTGATTGAGGTCCACCACTCCACAAAAGCCAAGGTTTTCGGTAAACCTGCCAAAGCGTTGCGTAGAGCGTGTTAGGGTTCTGGGGATCCATGGAAAGATCAATGGCGCCAGCCTCTTGCGACCGGTAAAGTACCTTTTCCCAGCTTTCTCCACCGTCATTAGAGCGATAAATGCCGCGCTCAGGATTGGGCGCGTACGGATCCCCTAGTGCTGCGACGTAAACAATATTTGTCTTGGTGGGATGGACTCGAATAGTTGTAATAGTCTTGGTTTGCTCTAAACCTAGATGACGCCAAGTTTTACCGCCATCAATGGACTTATAAATACCGTCTCCCTGCAAGACGTTATTACGAAGTTGACCTTCGCCCATTCCGATATAGACAACATCTGGGTTTTTTGGATCGAGCGCTATTGCGCCTACGGATGAACTGTTAATCTGCCCATCAGTGACGGGGTTCCAATTTGTACCGCCATCGGTTGTCTTCCATAAACCGCCGCCCGTTGCCCCAAAGAAATATTCGAATGGTCGCTGTGTACTGCCAACTGATGCGATTGATCGTCCACCTCGATTGGGACCAATATTGCGCCATTCGAGCCTAGCAAAATAGTCGGCCGGATCAGTTTGGATTCTTTCTGCGCGTGCTGACGGTGCAAGGCCAAAAGAAATAACTGCTATAAACGCTAAAACAAGGTGTAATATCGAAGTGATGAGTGACGTGGACTCAGTATTGCCTATCTGATGAGTCAAAATTCTCAACCCAGTTAGGCAACCAGTAAAGCTCATTTTCATACCAGTGGTGCTTTCATTTCACTACTCTACAGATTGTTTGTTTGATAAATATCTCAGCCAGAACAATATGTGTTATCTCACGCACTATTGCTTTTAATGTGAATTCATCAATCGTTTTCCTGCTTTTTATAGCGGTAATTGTATACGATATACATTAAATGCCTATACCCAAGTGGCTATATAATGGATGCAGTCATTAAGATTGCATTGTTTGATCAAATATGCTCAGAGCTCGTTTATATATTTTGCGTGACCTGCGGCAGATAACGAACTTTCAAAAGACCCCGATCCTGTACTGCGATACAGTGCGGGCAGTACTGAAGATTATGCCGTCTTGCATAAAATCTACCGCTGGTCGACCGAGTGCGCTAATTGACATCGACCTGATTTGCTCCGGAGTTCGCCCTGTCGCACATGCAGACCTGTTCGCATGATCGATGGTCGGTTCAAGGTCGAGGCGCCATAATCGGGTCATCGGCAGGCCGAGATGGCGAAGGAACTCCAAATCTCCAACATCATGTGCCTCCGCAGAGACGATGAGCTTGTGTTGTTCCTCTGAAATCTTGCGCTCTTTGCCCGGTGCTGGACCAGGGGGTGTTGGCTTCAGGGCGCTGAGCCGCGCGTCGCCTTCTTTAAACTTCTTGAGCCAGCGAAAGACTGTTGATCGGCTAATGCCAAACTGCGTCGCGGTTCGCTCAACAAGCGGTTCTATTTGTTGTTCGAGGAACTGCGCTTTGAGGATACTACGAAGTGCCTGTGCTTTCGCATCCGCGAGATCGACCTCAGAGGTAATAGTTGATTCTGCCAACTTGCGCGTTCCATCCTCCTGCAGGGTAACGCGCAGGATCTGGTGGAAAATCCACTTTTGAGTCTTATTATCTTGGGTAAAGTTTTACGAATTGGGGTCCACGTAAAGTATTGTATTTACAACTTTTTTGGCTAAAATGAGGGTCGCACTATCTGGGGTCACGCGACAGCAACGGCCAACACCAATCTTAAAGAACGCCTTGAAAGGGCAGGGTATAACCCGCAAGACTATTCCGCACACGGCATTCGATCCGGGTACTTAACAGAGGCCCGTAACCAAGGTCTTCCTTTGGAAGACGCCATGCGCCGCTAAAAATATCGTTCCTATCAAGTGGCGAGTGGATACTATCAAAGCGAAGACAACCGAAAGTCAAAAGCTGTGAGATTGTTAGGTTAGCCAGATCTAAGAGGCAGGCTGCAGTCTGTGCCCATGTAATAGAATACCTGAATTCGGCATTCCGACTTAAGGCTACAAAATCCGATGCTTTAGACAGATGATATATTTGGTTGCTCAACGGTTCTCTGTTGCCTGCCATATTTACAAGTTTTGTAAGGTGCATGCCGTACAAAATTTTGCTTTTCTGTGTTATATTAATTTATGTTTTTCTAACTCTGTTGAAGTGCATGCAAAAGATATTGAACTCTACATCCAACGAGAAACCCGTTCGTCGAACGCAGGCTCAGCGCAGCCAAGAAATGCGCGAACGTTTAATCGAGGCCGCTATTACCGTTCTTGAGCATGATGGCTATTCGGCCGCTTCAGTGAACCGTGTCGTTGATGTGGCGGGGGTTTCGAAGGGGGCCTATCTTCATCATTTCCCAACAAAACACCAACTGATCGTTGCTGTAGGTGACGCTTTGTTGTACGAAAAATACCGCAGCGCGGGCGATCTCATGCTCTCTGTCCACGAAGCAAATAATCGATTTGCGCATGTCGTGCGTTATTTGTGGCGAGATATATCCACGAGTCGTTATGGGCAAGTGTTGTTAGAACTATTACAGGCTTGCAGGGCTGATAAAAATTTAGTGGATGCCCTTCGCCCTCTGATCGAACGATACGAACCTCTATTTCAACATGCTTTTAGTCACTATTTTGAGCCAGTGGATGGACGGATCGAAGCGCTGCATGAAGTTAATCGGATCGTAACGTGGTGCCTTAGAGGAATGCTATTGGATGATATTCTTGGGCGAGACAAAGAATTTTTTGATAGGCACGTTGAAATGCTTATAGTGATTGTATCACCGTACATTAAGGCCCGTAATGTTAGTGAACCGCCACCGAAGTTGGAAGAGTTCTATATTGAGGGGCAATAAGCACCGATCCGTACCAATAAAGAACGTACTAATCCGGCAAGACGTAATTTGTCTGCGGTATTTTCCGGAGTTGCCAGTTGTCTATAATTGTTAATCTGAGGTTTGAGGCAATTAGGCCGCTTGTCTCAATTATAAATGGCTCATCGGCCGAGCGGTGCTCGCCGAGACCATTCATCAGTAACTGGCAGTCGTGCTCATTAATGGGCAACATGGATATGGCCAAATAGGTTTTCGTCTCCAAGAGTATTCGCGTTTTACTTGTTGCGGACACTTATTTTGCCCTCAACGACGCCAGTTCGCTCGCGGTCAACGATAAGAGATCTTGAGCTTTCTTAAGACTTCGGAAATCTGTTGCGCTTTTTATTTACATACCGTACAGTTGGTTTCTAGGTTAAGCTTGGAACTAAGAGTGCCGCGTTCCTTTGCTGAATTCTTCATTTGTAAATGCGCTCTTTGTTCGAAGATTGGTTTTTGTTGTCAGTCGACAAGAAAGTTTGATCGTGCCTTGGTGGATGCCAGCTTTTATATAGTATGTTTACAGAGGAACTGCGAGCTCAATAAAGGGATAATAGGTAGGTTATGTGGCGCTCGTTTCAGCGCGCAGCTGAGCGATCTTGCAGGTGGAAGCGACCGAGACATCTTTATGAAAAATCTAGTTATTGGTTCTGTTGCAATAGCTGCCGCTTTATTGTCAGGCTTTGGCGTCAACCATATTAATAATCTGGGGAAACTTGGTGCAGGCCTGAAAACCAGGGTGGTGTGTAATGAAGTCTTCATCGCCCATAGAAAAGAGCAGGATGTTCTAGATACGGATTTCATACAGTTTCCGGATGTCATCGACCTGATATCCGTCAAAGTAAATTATGATGATAAGGAAGTAACTGGCGGACTAGGGCCATTTGGTAAAACAAAGTCTGTATACCGCAACGGGTATGGGTGCATCCTTATCCGCGGGACATTCAACGAATTACCAACCTTAGAGCCTGTGCAAAACAAAGCGTGGACGGTGGCGTCGCCCGCAAAACACGGGTTTGACGAAGCCGCCTTTAATGCGGCTCTTGATAGCGTCTTTGAAGATCCGTTGCCGTACCACCGTGCTATGGTGTTCATCAAAGGCGGCGAACTGGTGGCTGAACGCTACGCGCCTGGTTTTGACAAACGTACGCCGATGCTCAGTAACTCGATGTCAAAAACCATCACCCAAATGATGGTTGCCGTCGCTGTAAAAGATGGATTGTTTGACGTTGATGACCGCCCAATGATTGACGAATGGTCAGGTGATGATGATCTAAGACGCGAAATAACATGGCGCCACCTTTTGCATATGCAAAGCGGGCTAGAATTTCAGGAAAATTACACGGATTCAGTTACCGATGTTTCTAAGATGTTTCTGCTTTCCAATTCGCAGGCTCAATACGCAATCGATAAGCCGCTCGAACATGATCCTGGTACCCATTGGTCATACGCGACTGGGACGAGCAACATCATTCAACGAGGGCTGCGGCTCGCTCTCGAAGAGAGTGATATCGCGTATCACTCTTTTGCACGTAATCGGATTTTTGAACCACTCGGGGCGGCGAGTACAGTTTTTGTTCCTGACAGTTCCGGAGAGTTTATTGGCGGTTCAGTTGTCTATGCAACGGCCAGAGACTGGGCCAAATTCGGTCAGCTCTTTCTACAAGACGGTGTTTGGGAAGGAAAACGTATTTTCCCAAAGGGCTGGGTAGAATTTTCCGCAACACCGGCAAGCGCATCGCATAATCGCTATGGCGCCCAAATTTGGCTCAACCGTCCAAGTGAAAAACTAGCATCAAAGAAGTCTTTTCCAATCCTTCCTGATACGGCTTATTGGTTTTCCGGTTATGAAGGGCAGGTCGTTTTGGTCATTCCAAGCCTAGATATGGTCATTGTACACCTTGGCCGAACGAAATCAGGGGCAATGCTTAAGCCGATTAACGCGGCTTTGGATTTGATTATGCCGACATTGGAATCATTTGAAGGGTGAGTTGATTATCGATCGGAGACCTTTTTTTCTGTTTGTTCTGATCCTAATTGAATTGACGATCATATCATTTGAGTGAAACCTCTCGACGAGAATAATTCAAAAATAGGTGTCGTGTGAAGAAAGTAATTGTCGCGCTAGCAGTCATTGGCGCATTGTTTGTCATCAGTATAGGTGCTTCTCGTTTCAATAAACTAGCTTCAATCGGATCTGGGTTGAAGACATTAGAAGTTTGTAACGAGACATTTCTCGCGGGCCGTAAGTTAGACCACATTTTAGAAAATGATTTTGTTCAATTTCCCGATCCAATCAAGCTGGTGAAAGTAAAAATCGACCGGCTGCATAAAGAGGTTACGGGGGGTGTCGGCCCGTTTGGTAGAACGAAATCAGTGTACCAGGCAGGATATGGCTGTACGATTGTGCGTGGACCAATTGCTGACGTGCCACCATTGGATCCAGTAGCCGGTGTTGATTGGCCTGTCGCTTCACCCGCAGAGCACGGCTTCAATCAGACGGAATTGAACGATGCTCTTGACCGTATTTTTGAAGATCCGTTGCCGCCCCATCGCGCAATTGTCATTGTAAAAAATGGCAAACTTATTGCTGAGCGATACGCGCCAGGATTTGACAGAAACATGCCGATGTTGAGTTACTCAATGGCGAAAACCGTTTCCCAAATGATGGTTGGTGTAGCAATTAAAGATAAGTATTTCGCGTTAGACGATCGGCCTCTGATAAAGGAATGGTCGGGTTTGGATGATCCTCGTCGCGAAATCACCTGGCGCCATTTATTACAAATGCAGTCTGGTTTGGATTTCGTAGAGAATACGAGTGATCGACCTGATAAAGATGTGAACGTATTACTATGGAATTCTCATTCTACGGCGCAATACGCAATCGAAAAGCCACTTATCCATCCCCCCGGAACTGAATGGTACTATTCGACAGGTACAAGTGCTATTTTGCAGCGTGGATTAAGAATTGCTTTAGAAAAAAAAGGTGTCGATTATTATTCTTATGCTCGGGATAAAATTTTTGAGCCTTTGGGTGTGTCAAGCGCCGTCCACAATGTGAATAGTGCTGGGGAGTTTATCGGCGGGGCCTATATTTACGCGACCGCAAGGGATTGGGCCAAGCTGGGACAATTGTTCCTTCAGGGCGGGGTATGGAATGGGAAAAAGATCTTGCCCGAAGGGTGGTCGGAATTTGTTTCAACACCAGCGAGCGCTTCCGGCAAACAGTATGGAGCGCAAATGTGGTTGAACTATCCTTATGAGGGCACAGACCGTAAAGCGCTACAAAGTCTTCCTGAAACGGTTTATTCTTTCGCCGGATTTCAAGGTCAGCTGGTTTTGGTTTGTCCAACGCTTGATATGATCATTGTTCACTTAGGTCGTACCCCCCGTACCGATGAGCTCGGTCCAATAAATGCAGCTCTGGATTTAATTATGCCCACTTTGAGAAGATCCAGTGGGTAACGCCGCTTGGTGAAAAGTGTGAATTATACCTCAGAGGCCTTTTCTCATGATCTTTGCCTACTCTCATTTAATAGGAGACGCGCTATGTTTGTTCTATTAAAGCAACGGTTAACGGAGACAGTATGACTGCTGATCATATCGAAGACGTCGTTATCGTCGGTGCTGGACTTTCCGGGGTTGGCGCAGCAAGCCGTTTGCGCATTCACCTACCTCATCTTTCGGTGCGTATTTTTGAGTCACGTGAGCGGATGGGCGGGACCTGGGATCTGTTTCGCTATCCAGGGATCCGGTCGGACAGTGACATGTACACTCTCGGCTATCCATTTAGACCGTGGCATTTACCCAAGTCGCTCACTGATGCGCAGTCGATCAAAGGCTATATCGAAGATACCGCGAGAGAATATGGTGTCGATAAGAAAATAACCTACGGTGCGCGGGTTGTGGAAATCGCCTTCTGCTCCAAAGAAGCCCTTTGGACATCAAAAATACGATATGCAAATGGACAGGAAGAATATGTCCGCTCCCGCTTCCTTTTCGCGTGCTGCGGTTACTATGACTACGAAACTGGTCACGTGCCGATGATGGGCGGTGAAGAAAACTTCCGTGGACAGATAATCGAACCTCAATTTTGGCCTGAAGGTCTCGATTATACGTGCAAGAAAGTTGTTGTCATTGGTTCAGGTGCGACAGCCGTGACCATCGTTCCCGCTATGGCTGAGAAAGCCGCTCATGTGACAATGCTGCAGCGATCGCCAACTTACATTGTGTCAATGCCAGCGAAGGACCCATGGTTTGATCTGGTGCGCGCGGTATTGCCAGCAAAAGCCGCTTTTAAAGCGCTCCGCATAAAACGCATTATGCTAAGCATGTTAAGCTATCAGCTTTCTCGGCGTGTTCCGAACTATCTGAAATCGGAACTGGCTAAGGCTGTGCGTAAGGAGATTGGCGACAGCACGGCGATCGACCCGCATTTCACACCAGATTATAATCCATGGGATCAGCGACTTTGTCTCGTACCTGACAATGATCTGTTTCATGCGATACGTGACGGCCATGCATCTATCGAGACTGACCATATTGAGACGTTTACAGAGCATGGTGTGATGCTGAAATCCGGTAAAGAACTTGAAGCGGATATCGTGATCAAAGCTACTGGTCTAAAGCTCTTGCCCCTCGGTGGAATCGACATGTCAATCGATGGCAAAAAGGCCGATTTCGAAAATACCTTTGTTTATAAGGGGTCCATGCTCTCTGGCTTTCCGAATTTTGTGACTCTGTTTGGATACACCAACGCGTCTTGGACACTTAAGACAGATCTAGCGTGTCGTTATGTTTGTCGACTGATTAAATTGATGGAAAGGAAGGGTTCAGATATTATTGTGCCCGAAGTCGCTGGCGCTCCACCTGACCCCAGACCGGCTATCGATCTTCAATCTGGGTATGTGACGAGAGGGATTGATCTCTTTCCACGTCAAGGAACAGAGCGTCCATGGAGGAACCACCAAAATTACGTCATGGATTACATCGATACAAAATTTGCGAAACTTGATGACGGCATTATGCAGTTCAAAAAACGTACAGAGCGACCGGTTATTTTGGAGGCTGCGGAATGAGCATTAATCGTAAAACAGCCGTCATTACTGGCGCGGCAAGCGGAATGGGCGAAGCTCTCAGTCATTTGTGTGCTGAGCGCGGTTATGATTTAGCTCTTTTTGATATTAATGGAGAGGAGCTTGACGGCGTTGCGCGTGTTTGTCGTACGAAGGGCGCTAAGGTTATCACACGAACGTTTGATGTCGCTGATGAAGCGGCTGCAAAGCAGGCTGCTGAGCAGGTCTCTCAGGAATTCCGGTCCGTCACACTTCTCTTTAACAATGCCGGCGTAGCCCTTGGGGGTATGTTTCATCACTATGAAACGGAGGACTATCGTTGGCTGATCGAAATCAACTTTTTCGGTGTGGTGCATATGACCCGAGCCTTCTTACCCTTAGTAAAAAAGGCGGAGCCAAGGGGACAGATCATTAACACCAGCTCGATATTTGGCATCATTGCACCGATAGGTCAGACAGCCTATAGCGCCGCGAAGTTCGCTGTACGCGGATTTTCAGAAGCACTGAGACACGAGCTTGAGGGAACCTCTGTTGGCGTCACGGTGGTCTACCCAGGTGGTGTTGCGACCAACATTTCAAAGCGAGCTCGGATGTCCAAAGCGTTGCCCGAGGATTTTGTCGAGGAGCAACAAAAAGAGTTCGCTAAAAAGTTGGTTATGCCTGCGTCCCGAGCAGCGCAGCTTATTCTTAATGCTGCCGAACGAGGCGACCCAAGGCTCATTGTTGGAAATGATGCACGGTTTGCTGCGGCAATTCAACGTTTCTTTCCGACGAGTTACTGGCGAGTATTCAAGCTAGTTGCAGGAGATAGGGTCCCGGAAGTGCCAGATTTCTAACCCTTTGAAATAGTAATGAAGTTCTATTTGGAACCAAATCGTGGCACTAGCAGTTAAAGTATTAGTACGAACTTTATTCGCCTTAATGAGGAGCTGCGCCCTTACTTCTCGGATAGATCGATCAACCATATTTTCTAGTCATTTTGGAATTTACCACTCTTAAGTATCGCACGCGGCTGCGCACGTAGTACTTGAACTATGCTGTACCTTTCTTTTTGTGAACAAAAGATAGGTATAAAGAAGGAACAAATGTAAGGCGCTGCCGTTGCAGAGATAGGATTAAAGTAATGTCTAATGTCGATCCCAAAGCACTTCAGAAACACCGAAGTTTTCTTGAGAAAACGATGCAGGACGATCCGTTTGTCACGGATTGGTTTCATTTAACGCAAGACCGCGTGACGGTTTTCGGTGGTGTTACGAATGACTTTACATCTAGTCACATTGATCCAGTACAAGGGGCAAAAGGGCCTTGGCCTAGGGTGGCGGCGCAAGGGTTTTTGACCCTCGCCTTACTTCCATATTTTGCAAAACAATTGCCTCGCTTAGACTTACCAATAAAACTTGAAGTGAATTATGGGATGAACAAGGTTCGACTTATAAAGCCTGCCTTGGTTGATGATTCATTCAGAGCACGATTCAAATTGAAAGAAGTTGCTGATAAGCCTGGCACGGGTCTCATAACAACCAAAGAGGTTATCGTTGAATCAAAGGAGACTGGTGATCCCGTTATGTTTGTTGAGTGGCTTGGGCTACTGGTTTTTTAGCGCGCACTTTGGCCCCGTTGTCACGTGGTCCTTAACGTTGGTTCAGACACATTTTTCCAGGAAACTCTGCTCTTAATGCCGAGACAATTGTCGTTTTGACTCAGTACTACCGGAGCGGCATCAACGCCCACTGTTGTGTCACTCTTAATGACCGTTGCACTACCACTCGTTGCTTGATCCAAAGAGTAAGTGTATTATACAAGTCCGAGTATATCTTCCCCTTTTTTCCTCTAATCTGTTACTAACAATTACGAGCGGCATCTGTTGAATTCTATGAAGTCACATTTCATACCTAATCGTCGGCAAGTGGTGCTTTCTGCACTAGCCGGTAGCGTTGCCTGTAATTCAGGGTCAGTGCCATCGTCTCTCGAACTGGGGGGCTCGGCTCGTATCGGTGAACAACTTCCTGACCTCGAAGCGTGGATCGCCGAAACCTGCACCGCGAACAACATTCCAGCTTGTAGAAGTGCGCTTGTGCAGGGCGACGAAATCATCTGGGCCTATGCGTATGGTGTCGATGACGTTCGCACTAAAGAGCCTGCAAGTCTCGAAAAACTTTTTATGCTTGGCTCCGTCACAAAGACGTTTACAGCCACCATGTGCATGCGGCTAGCCGAAATGGGGAAGATTGATCTTGATAATGACCTATCGGAGTATGTCGGGTTCCGCGTTCGCAATCCTTATTTCCCAGAGCAGCCGATCACCATCAGACATGTGCTGACCCATTCTTCCTCAATGCTAGACGGAGACCAACTCACATACTCTCAGTCCTACACGCGAAGGAAGAGTCCAAAACCACCCGTTGAAATGATGAAGGCTTTTTATGATGCCGATGGCCCTGGAGGCTCTCGCTTCTGGGGCAAATATGCTCCCTCAGAATCAACGCGTTATTGCAACAGTGCCTTTGGTCTCATTTCTATCGCAATAAGTGCCGTAATGGGAAAGCCAGATGCGCAGGTGTATCGAGAGGTGGTGCTAGACCCCTTAGGCATTCGCGGTGCAATCGACCCTACGACATTCCCAAGAGAAGACTATGTCACGCCGCATTTGTTTTTTGAAGAGGGTAAACCGCGCTTTAGTTACCTAGATTGGGAAAACTCCGAAACAACGGCCTTTGCCGGGTTGATCGATGATGATAGAGTGACCCAAGAAGACTTTAAGGGGTTCAGCGGGCATTCCCAGTTTTTCCCAGACTACACCTTCGGTACTTACGCAGATGGCGGTATGATTATGAGCGTGCTTGGCCTAGCAAAATACGCCTCTGTGTTTGCGCAAGGCGGCACGTCGCGTGGACAGCAATTCCTGGATCCCGTATCCATCGAGGCAATGACCAGCGTGGCTAGCTTTCATCATTATTGGCGGCGTACGCAAGCGGTCGGGTTTAACCAAATTAAGCCCTATGCCATCAATAAGTTTGCATGGGGACACAATGGCACCGAACTTGGAAGCAAGACGACTCTTCGGTTCGATCAAGAGAAAAAGTTGGCCCTGGTATCCCATTGCAACCTAGGGCAACCCTTTCTGGCGACCAATGAAACCGATGACGAGTTCTTTCGTCGCGCAATTTTTGCATTGGAGCGTAAACCTTACGTTGCATAACTTGATCCACCACAGATATTTAAAGGCATAAGTCAATAAGTCAGTACCGCCCATTGAAGTTAAGAGATCACGCCAGCGCTTTAGACAGACTTACCAAACCAATACCCACAACAAAAACACTCCTATGTTATTGGTTGCATGAGATAAGTATCTTAGTTGTCAAAGGGATGACTATCCTAAAGTGCCTCCGTTTCAATTGGAATCAAAACGGCGCTTTAAATTGTTGATTTTACGCATTTCCTTAACGCCAATCGCACACACTTGGCTTAGAAATGCTTTAAGCGTCCGATCAATAGGAGATCGTCGTGATCTGCGCGCTCTTTCTAGAGCGCTTCGCGGATAAGTGTGTGCGGTTATCTGCAAAAGAAGCGCGACAAAACAACGACTTAGAGCCGCGTTCCGATTCTATAGGAACGCGAAAGGCTCTAGTCACAGAGCGTCACTCTGAAACTGCAGCTCTAGGCCTTAAATAACGTTCGAAAAACCGCGTGGTTGTGGCCATTCTGTGGCGCCCTTGCGGGCCCGTTTGAATTGCATGCCGGCGGCCCGGATAGGTCATCATTTCGAACGGCACATCAGAGGATTGGAACCTTGCAAACAATTGCGTGGCGTTCTCGAAGATGACGTTATCGTCAGCCATTCCGTGGATCACAAGTAGCGGCGTCGTGAGCTCATCAGCGTAGGTGAGGACGGAACTCAGCTCATACCCTTCTGGATTGTCTTCTGGTGTATCAAGATATCGCTCCGTATAGAATGTATCATAAAAGGACCAATCGGTGACCGGCGCGCCCGACACAGCTGCCGCGAAAGTCTCCGGCTCTGCCCTAAGAGCGAGATGCAATGTCATATAGCCGCCGTAGGACCAGCCCATGACACCCACCCGGTCCCGATCCACGTAGGGAAGTGACTTCAAAAAGGATACGCCGAGCAATTGATCAGTATATTCCGTATTGGCGAGCTGACGATACAAGACGTCTTCGAAAGCCTTACCGCGGCCGCCAGATCCGCGGCTATCAATACTAAAAACAACATACCCTTGCTGCTGCCAATATTGCTTAAACAAAGCCCTTCGGCCAAATTTATTCGTGACCATTTGGAACAACGGACCAGCATAGACTTGAAGGATCGCCGGGTAAGTGCGACCGGGTTTGAAATTGTATGGTTTAGTGATCGTGTAATTGAGGCTGGTCCCATCGTCGGTTTTAAGAGTGCCAAATTCTGGTTTCGAGTGGGCGCCCAAATAGGGGGTGTAGGGATGGTCTGCGTTGAGGGCGTTTTCTTCAATCCATCCCCTGAACGATCCATCGATGTCATAAAGCCCGGTCTGCGTCGGTATATTAACTGATGATGACTGACCAAAGAATGTCTTCGCGGATGGATCGAGTGCGACATTCCAATTCCGTCCTAGCTCGGTGAGGCGCTCGGGCTCGGTGGGCTTTAAGTAACTCGTCTTATAAAGATGCCGCTCAATCGAACTGTCTTTATGCGCAGTAAAGTAAACCAAGCCGTTCTTTTCATCGACAGCTTTTACTGCCAAAACGACCCACGGGCCTTTGGTCACTTCGGTCATGTTGCCGTCAGATCCCATTTTTAAGATATGCCGAAACCCGCTTTCCTCGCTGGTCAGCAACACGGACCCGTCCTTCAATGCATTGAAATCTTGTTCGCCGTTCCGTATTGGCGAGCTGTTTGGGAGGTTGATCCAAGCTGACTGACGCTCCGTGTACACCTCAAGCGGCATAGTTGTTCCGTCTCGAACACTCCTTAAGCTCCGCTCAGTTTGATCCCTGTTCACCGTTTCAAGATAAAGTTTGCGCTCTTGTCCCCAATAAACCCGTGCGAGATAGGTGTCAGGCGAAGCCCCCCAAGCGATCTTACGGGGCTTACCTTGGCCAACCTTCTTGACGAAAAGATCGACGACAGCGTTTGGCCGTCCGGCGCGCGGGTAGCGTTGCTCGATCAGGGCTGTCTCACCGGCATTTATATCGAGCCTGGAGATGACATCGACGCCGGTCTCATCGACGCGTGTGTACGCGATTTGATTATCGTCAGGTGACCACCAGTAGCCAGTGAAGCGCCTCATCTCCTCCTGAGCGACGAACTCCGCCGTGCCGTAGCTAATACCCTCTTGTGGCTTCGGCGACACCCGGCGCTCTCGACCATTCTTAAGGTCTATGGTGTAAAGTCCACCGTCTCGCAAAAAGGATACATAGCGGCCTTGGGGGCTGATTCTCGCGTCATACTCAAAGGCTTCGGTATCTGTAAGCTGACGGATGGACTGATCAGCCAACCGATATATAAAAAGATCGCCAGCAAGCGGGACAAGCAGCGTATTGCCCTGTGCGTCCCATTTGTATTGGACAATGCCTCGCCTGCTCGCAATTCTTTTGCGCTCACGTAGAGCCTTTTCCTCCTCAGAAAGAACAAAGCCGTCGGGTTCCAGGCGCTTGGAGTCCACAAGCATCGAAGTCTTCCCGGAGGCAACATCATAGGCCCACAAATCAAATTGTTGAGCATCATCTGGGCGGGATTTGATGAAGGTGATGACTGACCCATCCGGCGCATAAGCCAACCCGCTGGGGACAGATCCCACAAGGCCAGGACTGGCGAATAAGCGCTCAAGATCTAAAGTATCTTGTGCCAACGCAGCGGGCACTCCAAGCAGCACACTGACATAAAGTGTCACAGCCCATTTTAAAAACATCTTTTTTGTTCTCCCATAAAGCATGCTGACTTTTTTTGTTGTCTTTAGTTTGCGAATTATCTGACCGGCTCAAGATGAAGATGAGACAGGACGAAATAATATCTCTGTTTATGCAAACCACAATGCCAGCCGATTGTCGCGCAGCGGCGCGAAGTAGATTGGCGGCATTAGTAGCCATAAAAGAAAATAGTCAATATTCAATTCATCTCGCGGGATAGTGTTACACTCAACCTATACTAAAGCGTACACTAATTGTCGGGTATGCTTATCTGTGATCATACTGGTTATTGATTTATCTGGCAGGACAAACGTTTTATCGCACGGATGTTACAAATATGCCTTACAATCAAAAGAACCAAATGATATCAACCATGAAATGTCGATCTTAGTAGTGTCGTGTTTGTAACGGGAGGGATTTTGTGAATATCAAGTCAGTAGGAATTGGCCTTGGTGCGATCGCTTTAGCATTGGGCCTCGGTTGGTGGGCTATCGGGCCGGACTGGCGGGCGATTTTAAGCGATCCACCTCGTGGCGGTGATATTTTTGCGCTAACCACTGAACAACGTGCTGTCGCGATACGAATGGGCGACCAGGTCCCATTTATCGTAAAAAAGCGACAGATTTCTGCTGGAAATAACGTCCGAGAGCTTCCCGTTGGTGATGTGCTAAAAATCGACATGGACGTTGAGGCATTCTTAAAGGGCCAGCGCACCACCGGTCTCGTGATTTTGCACAAAGGGAAAATCCGCAAGGAATTTTATGACTTGGGGTTTGGCCCTCGCAAGAGAACGCTTAGCTTCTCTGTGTGCAAATCCTTTACGTCGACGCTTCTTGGCGCAGCAATTCAAGATGGCTATATTTCAAGTGTCGAACAGCCGGTGACCGACTTCATCCCCGAATTAAAAGGAAGTGCTTACGACGGCGTGACGGTCGAACAGGTCTTAACAATGACGTCAGGCGTTAAATGGGTCGAGGATTATGGCGATCCCAAATCAGATGTTAGAAGCTGGCCATTGCATGTTCTCGATGAAGAAGAAAAGAAAAATAACACGCCGGTCATCGTAAGCTATATGAAACAGCTTCCGCGACGGCATCCTCCTGGGCAAGAATACTATTATAACTCAGGCGAGACGACCTTAATTGGCATTCTTGTTCGCCGTGCTATTGATAAGCCGCTAGCGACGTATCTTTCTGAAAAAATATGGAAACCGTTTGGTATGGAAGATGATGCCAATTGGTTTCTTGGTGACGATGGCGCGGAACGAGCTGGTGGCGGTATTATGGCAACAACACGAGATTATGCTCGGTTCGGATTGTTCATAACTGAACAGTTAAAAGGCATTGGTGAGACTATTGTCCCACAAGATTACCTGAAAAGCGGAACGTCTTATCTGGTAAAAACCCCTTTTAACACAGGATATGGATACCAATGGTGGATTCCTGAGCCGGCTGATTTTGCGGAACCTGTTTTTCTTGCCGATGGTGTTTATGGACAGTCTATTTTTGTCGACCCATCACGCGACCTTGTGATTGCAGCGAATAGAAATTGGCCGGAGCCCACTGGCTCTAGAAACAATGAGTGGCTTGGCCGTTATGTCTTTTGGAAAGCCGTTCAAGCTGCGATTGATAAAGAGGCAAAGATCGGTAGCTGAAGATAGCGTTCTGCCATTCACTTGATCGAGTCGCCTTTGGCAAAAGAGGCGAGGAATGGGCAAGAGAGCCAGGCCGCAGATCGAAAAGACATAATATTTGTCCCAGCCAGTAATCGACATACGGCAGAGCGCCTGTGAGTTTGACTCTAATCCCATAGAACTATCAATAAATTGACAGAATTAGGGAAGGCCAAATGGTACACACCATAACTGTAAATATCGTTGTTTCAAACACCGTTTGCGTCATTTAATCAGCCTCGGCTTGTTGGTGCCGAAGGATGATACTATGGTGTGTATACGTTATAATTACTTCGGAGTAGGAAGAATGTTTTGAAGTTGGTTTTATTCAGACAATAAACTTGGAGGGGTGAAGCCATTACCGCCCATCTCCCCAAAGATGTAAGTAGATTCGTGTGCAGAAAATCACTCTACCTTTAGTAAAACTAAGCCTCACATTAAAGCTTTAACGGCTGGACGGGGTTGTCTTGTTATGTTGAAAGACGAAATGCTTCAGGAAATTCAAGAAACTCGTCAAGCATTTTCAACGTCATTTTGCGGATTTCGGAAGGGTTGCTTGACGATCTCAAAGTGGGTCAAAAACCAGATGAGATTTCTCTATTTTATCCCCGCAAAAGTAGCGTTCGGTCCTGGGTGCGCTTGCTGATTATATAGATTAAAAGAACGTACCATATATCGCATTTCCAAGTGCCCGCTAGGGTCCGGTGCTCAATCACTACCATAATTGGTAGTATATCGGTTCAAGCGAAATTGGGAAAATATGGCTTCGCGCCATCTAGAGGCGCAAGGCTAGCAACGCAGAAGTGCAGTACACAAATCAGAAGAAAATCGGTCTGGTGAATTACAGTGAAACAGTTTTCTAAAATGTGCACCAGGTGATATGCGGCCCTTATCGAACATCAACTTTCAGAAATCGGTCAATTAGTGTACGGAAAGATGGCCAGTGATATGGGTTTTATCTAAGTTTAATCGTTTAAGACGCTTTGCAGATAAGTATATGTGGTTTTTGGCAGGAGAGGTGCGGCAGAAAAAAGACCAAGAGCCGGGTTTCGATTCCATCAGGATGCGAAAATCTGCAATTCTTTTTGTGCTCTTTTTTACTTTGTTAAACATGCCTGTGGGAAGGGCCCTCGCTCAGATTACCGACAATTGGTCGGATGGCCTGACTTCACAGACCGCTACTGAATGGGCTGATGAAACCTTCGCTGGGGCCATGGAAGAAGGCGCTATAGACGCAGCGATAGTTGCCGTGGTCAAGGATGGACAGACAGTCCTACAAAAAGGCTATGGATTAGCCGATACCGCCGCCGGCCTTGCGGCCACGCCAACAACATCATTTCGAAGCGGTTCTGTAAGTAAAGTGTTCACGGCAATCGCGCTCGTTCAATTGGCAGAACGTGGTAAAATCGACATTAATGACGATATCAATACTCATTTGACACGCGCAAAAATTGATACGCCAAAAGGCACCGTGATTATCCGCCATCTTCTGACTCACACAGCAGGTTTTGACGAAAGGTTTCGGAACTCGTTGATGCGAGATATCAAAGTTCCCCAGGCAGATGCATCCTATATCGGTAAATTTGCCCATGATCATGTTCGAAATCCGGGGCAAGTTATTTCATACTCGAATTACGGCATGGGTCTAGCGGGCCTTATCGTTGAAGATGTGACGGGCCAAACCTTTGGTGACTATGTCAAACAAAATATTTTCGAACCGTTAGGCATTAACGATTCCAGCGTGGAGCTACCTTGGGAACTGCCGGATACGATCGCGAAGGAATACACTCGTGATACGGACGGAAAAGTTCACAATTCACCCCTTCTCTACAAGGCACCGTTTTTCTTCGGATCAGGTGGTTTTTTCTACTCAGCGCGCGATATGGCGGCTTTTATGAAAGCCGTTCTCGGCCGCTCGCCTGATGTTCTTAGCCCAGAAAGTTGGGAAATGATGTTATCCCTTCAACAGCCATTGGGTGAGGGAATTGGTGGGGGTATTGGTCTTGGTTTTTGGATCTGGGAACGTACTAATGGAGGGCGGGGAGAGGCTTCCATAATTCATCATGGTGGTGCCACAGAAGGGTTTCGTGGACAATTCGTGGTATTTCCAAACGAGAATGTTGGATTGTTCTTCGCTGCTGTAAACAGTGATGAAGAAGGAAGCGAGAAAAGACTTTCGTTATGGCGCACGTCAATGGCGTTTGCTCAGACATTTCGGGGGGGTGTTCGTCTTTACCCGGATTATGATGGCGACGCCACAATGCAACTTGACGCTTTCGCAGGGCTTTTCTTTACAAATCGGCGCCCCTATAGCGGGCGAGAGTTTTTTTTGAGCTCTTATTACGGCGTATCAAAACCTATAGAGGTCATTTTTGAAAATGGTTCCCTTTTTTGGGAAACCGGAAGCGCCATGCGGCGTATTAGCGAGCGCTCTTTTGTCGTCGATGAAGACAAGATGCCTTATGTCATCTCTTATAGTGACGATCTGAACACCGTTTTTGGAAATGAATACTATAGTTATTCCCGCGGCTCTGGTTTTCATTTGATGCTCATTGTTCCCATACTGTTGGTTGCGCTTCAAGCATTCGCTTCGACGTCTATTATCCCTGCCGTTTGGCCACGACGTCAAACATCACGTTTGCCTGATATCGCTCTTACCGGGACGGCTATCGTTGCAACTTGTGTTTTCTTTGTGCCAATTATAGCAATCGCGGCCGGTGATCATGTTAGGCTGGAAACCCCGCGCTATTTGGTACAGACAGTCTGCTTATGGGGAACGCTTATTGGGGGGCTTCTGTCATTATGGCTTTTGTTGGCGCGCGGGCGTGATGGAGGTCGAATTCTAACGGTACAACGATTACTCTCAATTAGTGCCTCGGCGCTTATCATGGTAATCTATACTGCCTACGATGTGTTCTAAGTCGAGATGAAAGCGTCGCAAGAGATCTTTAGTGGCTATGAAATTCACAACGATCTTCAGAGATCCGCTTACTTACTTTCTGTTGGTCGGCGCGCTCCTCTTCATCGCGTCCACTTATTCATACGGACACCCATAAGACTCATTCAGACGCTTACCGCGTTCACGCTCGCCCACAGCCTAACGTCAGGACTTACGGTTCTGGGATTGGCTTATCCGCCACAACGACCGGTAGAAGCTTTGATTGCCATATCAATTCTATTTCTGTGCCGTGAATTCATGCTGCCCGACCATCGGCGCTCCTACATCACGATGAATGCGCCCTGGGTGATGGCATTAGGCGTCGGGCTCCTGCATGGCTTCAGTTTTGCCGGTGCTCTCGGGGAAATCGGCTTGCCGCAAAACCAGCTCCTTTTGTCGCTTTTTCTATTCAATGTGGGTATAGAGGCAGGCCAACTCTTTATCGTTGCGGTATTGGGTATTCTTGGTTGGCTTACGCATCAATTCTTGAAGGAGAAAACTCACTTTATGGAGCGAGCCGTTATCGCCTTGACAGGATGTTATGCGGGGCTCTGGATAATTGAGCGATGTGCCCTGTTGGTTTGAAACTTAAACAAAAACAATAAGTGCGTTGAACAAAAATGTATATCCGGGAGCGAATGAAATCATGAGAAAACGCTACATCGCTTTTGGAATAACTGGTATTGTGCTAGCGTTTGGTTTAACCGCGGCGAGACCATATATCAAATTAGCCTTCACCTTTGCGGACTTTGTTAATCCGCACAAGCGTGGATCGTCCCCTGATGATCTGTCTAACCAACTCGCAGAGATTGATAAGGGCGTGCTTAAATCTCCTGAGCCTATAGGCGCTCATAGCTATGTTTCCTCACCAAACCGAGATCGCAATGCCTATTTTGGCGATCTGCATGTGCATACGGCGCTATCTTACGATGCCCATGCTTGGGGCACCACGGCATCGCCCGACCATGCATATCGCTTTGCGCAAGGGGAAAGTATAAAGCACCCATCAGGCTTCGATATGCAGCTCAAACGTCCGCTCGACTTTTATGGAGTTACGGATCATGGGATGTTTTTAGGCGCTGCAAGAGAAGCCGCGGATACATCAACAGCATTCTCAAAGTATGATGTCGCCTCTTATTATCACGGCATTAATCGGAATAAAAAAGAACACTGGACAAACCAGTTAAGTCGGCAGTTGGCAATGCTTCGTTTCGATGTCGGTCTTTTTCAAGGTTTGAATGACGGTACAATCGACCGCAATCTCATAACCGAAATCGCCCAAAACGCTTGGAAAGAAACGATAGAAGCTGCAGATGCGCATTATGCGCCAGGAAATTTCACCACTTTTGTTGCTTATGAATACACATCGTGGAATGGTTTGGGTGGTCTTCATCGCAACGTGATTTTCCGCTCATCGGACCGACTCCCAAAGGAACCGTTCACGTTGTATCACTCGTTTAATCCTGAAGGCCTTTGGGATTGGATGGATGGGTTGCGAAATCAGGGTATTGAAAGCCTCGCCATCCCACATAATCCGAATGTTTCGGGTGGGCAGATGTTCATGCTCGAAGATTGGGCCGGCAACCCATTGGACGATACCTATGCGCAACAGCGTATGCGGAACGAGCCATTGGTTGAAATCACTCAGGTCAAAGGGACCTCGGAAACGCACCCCCTTCTATCGGTCAATGATGAGTGGGCCGGCTTTGAGATCCTTGATCGTCCTCCTGATATAAAGCTTGATAAGATCATGGGAAGCTATGTACGAGATGCGTATTTACGTGGGTTGGCTCAAGAAGAAAAGGGTATTGAAAATCCGTATAAGTTTGGACTGATTGGATCATCTGATACCCATGTTGCTGCATCTTCGCTCTATGAAGAAAGCTTTCATTCCAAAGCTGGTGTTATGGATGGCAAGCCCCAAGATCGGGGCTCAGTACCAATTTCCGGGTTGAGAAAATTTCTGATGAAAAAGCTTTTTGCATTTGGTACGATCGAATTTGACGGTGAACTCTATATCAACGGAGGCATGGATAAATGGGGGGCGTCCGGCCTTACTGGCGTGTGGGCGGAGGAGAATACCCGCGAGGCCATCTATGACGCGTTTCGCCGTAAGGAAACATTTGCGACGACTGGTCCTAGGATAAAGGTCCGCTTCTTCGCTGGCTATGATTGGACGGACGAGATGCTGCAGTCAGAGGATATG
>JBCCOS010000013.1:0-106089 GCA_039025235.1 Pseudomonadota bacterium | reverse complement strand
TTGTGGTAAAGATCGACGGCATGGGAACACCAGACAGATCTAAAGCTTTTAGAGAAGTCTCTTACGGAAAGCTTTTGGTAGAGTCAGGCGGGATCGAAGACCATGTTATTGGGTTGAAAGAACTTGGGGAACGTTTTCCCGAATTAGACCTCATGCGCGTTGGCATCTATGGACACTCCGGCGGCGGCTATGCTTCGGTGCGGGCAATGCTGGCCTATCCCGACTTTTATAAAGTTACGGTCTCAGGCGCGGCCGCCCATGACCAGCGGATCTATCACGCCGGATGGGGTGAGCGGTATCAAGGGTATCCCAATGGCGACAATTACGACGGCCAAAGCAATACCGACTACGCTGAAAATCTAAACGGTAAGCTTCTCATGATTCACGGTGGGCTAGACGATAATGTTCATCCCGGACATACACTAACATTTGTCCAATCACTTATTGATCAAAATAAGGATTTCGATCTTTTAGTGATTCCTGATGCAGACCATGATTTCAGACTCCATCCGTATGCGGTCCGCCGACGCTGGGATTATTTCGTCGAGCACCTGCAAGGCGTTGAGCCGCCATCCGGCATCGATTTAGCGGATAAAGATTAGCATAAGGAGCAGTGGCTTTGGTTATTGTTAAAAAATACGTCGGGCATGTGGTCTATAATGTTAGCGCTTGCAAGCATA
Source organism: Pseudomonadota bacterium (assembly GCA_039025235.1). Lineage (GTDB taxonomy): Bacteria > Pseudomonadota > Alphaproteobacteria > Caulobacterales > Parvularculaceae > MED-G105. The sequence goes on along the minus strand of JBCCOS010000013.1, from coordinate 105,409 downwards.
TGTTCGTTGCACTTTTATTATGTGTAACATTTTGCCAATCGGTCGTCGCCGGGCAAGAAATCGATTTTGAGACCCTCGATCCCTATTTCGAAAAGACTCTTGAAAAATGGCAAACACCGGGCATGACCCTTGCGATTGTTCAAGGTAAAAAAACGCTCGCCACCAAAGGATATGGCGTTCGTAAGCTCGGTACGGAAGATCCCGTTGATGGCCAAACAATGTTTGCGCTTGGATCGACGAGTAAAGCTTTTGCTGCAGCAACAGTTGCAGCGCTCGTCGACCGCGGGGACATCAGTTTTGATGATCACGTGCGCCAATATCTGCCTTGGTTCGAGATATACGACCCTGCGTTAAGTGACCGGGTGAATATACGAGATCTACTCACACACCGGATCGGGACAAGCGTTAAGAACGAAAACCCCTTGCGTCCAATTTCAAAAAATGCGCGCGATCACCTTATGCGTAGTAGTAAGCTGGTAAAGCCAGTGGCAGCGTTTCGAGATCGCTATGTGTATAGCAATAATATGTTCATCGCCTCGGGGCTGCTTGTTGCCGCTGTATCGGGGGAAACCTGGCCAGACTTTGCGAAAGAAACGCTCTGGACGCCGCTAAAGATGGTCAGTACAAATGCGAATGTGGTTGCCGCGAGGAGCCGTAGCAATGCAGCTTCGCCCCACGCCATAGACGACGACGGCGCACTTAAGTCATTTCAGTGGAACTATCCGGATGCTGTTGCCGTCCCGTCTGGCGGTGTTAATTCAAATGCTGTTGATATGGCAAACTGGCTTAAGTTCCAATTGGCTGAAGGTTCCGCCGAAGGAAAACAACTCATCTCTGAAGCGGTTTTCAATCAAATGCATGCTCAACAGACGGCGGTTGCTGACCCAAGTGCTGCATCGGACATTGATTCCCAGTTTCCGGGTCCCATTCGCGATAGAGGAAATATGCGGTTCTGGTCCTATGGAATGGGTTGGTACGTTACGGAATATCGGGGCCGAAAACTGATCTATCACAGCGGGTCGATTGATGGGTTCCGTGCCGGTGTTGCTCTATTGCCTGAAGAGAACTTAGGCATTTACGTTGGTGTCAATCGGCGATCACGCCTACCCTTTCCTATTATCCTGAGCGTATTCGATTCGATGCTAGAAATTTCTCCAAAAACCGATTGGAGTAAGGAATATCTTTCCTTGAAGTAACACTTCTAAAGCATTTCCAGCTCAAATGGCTACCGGCCGACGCGGCAGGAAATGCTTTTAGAGCGCTTCGCCGATAAGTGTGTGAGCGGTTGATGGTTCCCTTCCATCAACTCGGCAAAAGAAGAGAGACAAATCAAAGACCTAGAGCCGCGTTCCGATAGGATCGGAACGCGAAAAGTTCTAGCGTTGATGTTGTTTTAATCACGAACCGGAACGACGCGTACGAAGCGGGTGTTTCGCGTTGTCGGGGTGTGCAGAGTAAAATGAGAGAAACCGCCATTCGATAGGTCGTCAAACTGAACCGACCAAAAGTCACCGTTATCCATGGAGCCGGCAATCCATTGTTTGTTAATGAGGCGGACCAGTGGGCGCTTCCCAACAGCCGACCGATCACCATTCCAAAGAAATAGCTTGTCGTTCTCGCGAATGATCTCGAATTTACTTCCCCATTCAGAACTATAAAACAATCCAACAACGAAACTCTTCGCAGAAGCATCGGCCGGTTTTGGCGTAATGCGTTTAAACGTCTGCGCCTGTTCGTAGCCCCAACCTTTAAACGCCACGCCAGCATCACCAAACACGGCTTTGACTTGCGAGCCAGCACCGTCTTCAGCGGTAAAAGTTGGATTCACTTTTGTTTCCGTATGAAACGAGAAAGACCGCCCGTCATGAGAATGCCGAATGACGCCTTCATCTGTTTTATGCGATACAATCACGTGCCCAGTGTCATCATGAATAAACACACCCGTCAATTTTTCGGTGTGCGGTTTTTGTGCGCGTTTTAACTCTTTTGTAGTGGCTCTTCCAGCATAGGGGCGCTGGGCTTCGGTCTCGTTTGCTGGGCCAATATTCCGGACGGTCATCGCGGCATCTAAAACAGCACGCGGAACACCGCTTCGTGAAAACCGACCAATTTCGTTGGTCATCACCACACCAACGATATCGAGCTCAGGCACCCAAAAATATGCTGTACCCACATAACCACTGTGCATAAACACACTGTAACCACGGTGCCGCCTCTCGACGATACCGAAACCATATGTTGAATCGGTAATACCATTTAACTGGCTCGGTTTTGCCATACGTTCAAACATCGGCTTTTCGCCGTTTTTACCGTAGGCTGAGCGCTTGGCCCATTCTGCAAAATCATTAGGGGTGAAATACATAATGCCACCGGCATGCAGATAGGCAAACGGCATTTCGGTCTCAATATTCGGGAACTCTTGACCTTCAGCAGAAATATAAGCCGTTGCCGCTTTGTCACCTAATGCCCAGAAATGGTTTTGTTTGTAGGCGCCCGTGTTCTTTAATCCCCAAGGGCCAGCAATATATTTCTGTACGGCATCGGCATAGTGCGTGCCCGTAACATTTTCGATAAGGCGGTCGAGAACGCTATACGACACATTTTCGTAGTGGGCTTTGGCCCGGCCCGGCGTGAAGTTCGGTTCTGTCTGGCTGAAAATGAAATCGAGGATCTCATCTTTTGTCATACCCGGATTACCGTATCCGCCAAGAGCGTTTCCCGATATAAACTGCCCGTCACTATCCTCATTAAGACCTGCCCGCATTGACAGTAAGTGCCAAACACGGACTGGCGTTTCATACTTTGGGAACTGAGGGATGTAATCCCGAATTGGTGCATTAAGATCGACAAGCCCAGCATCGGAAAGATGCAATACAAGCTGCGCAGCATAAGACTTTGCAACAGACGCCGTCCAGAATTGCGTATCAGTCGTCCAAGGAATATTCCACTCTCGATTGGCAGCGCCATAGGTGCCCTCAAAGACGCGTTTACCACCATGCATAACGATAACAACGCCGCCCGTCGAATGAGGCTTTTTGGTTGACTCAAAAAACTCATCGACCGCCTCTTGCATGGGTTCCCAACCTTTAGCGACCATGTTTGCACGCGCGCTTTGGGCAAGGGGAGCCGACAGCAAGATCAGCGCTAGCATCAGACCGCAAAAGTGATTGAGACTGTATTTTTTGAATTTAACTCCAGAAAAACTGGTTCTTTTCATGACGAGAGGCTCACTTTCACATTAATTCGCCAACATAGCTGGAGCATAGTCGGCCAACCCTTTTATTAGGCCCGCTAGCCTTTTCTCAACTTTTGAGACTCGATCATATTTTGCGGCACAAAGGCGTGCATCCCTTTAACAACAGCGATTGTCAAATAGGAGTCCAAACTCATGGGGAAAAATGACTTGTTCTCGAGGTCGTTTGAGTCAAAAGGACGTCTCAACGCTCACTTGCCGGAACCAACCGTTCAAAGCGGACGTTTCTTATATTCGATGTCGCCAGAACAAAACTATTGATATCGCCGTTCGGGCTTATGTCGAATCTAATAGAGCCAAACCAGCCCGTCGGTAATATACCAGCAATCCACTGATCGTCCGTGATGCGCTTTAGAGGAAATTTTCCTCTTACAGACCGATCACCGTTCCAAAGCGTGAGCCGCCCTTTTTCATAAATGATCTCATATTTGCTGCCCCACTCGGGATTATAAAAAATCCCGGCGACAGCTTGTTTTTGAGCATCGGTTGCAGGTTTTGGGTCAACACGCTTGAAGACTTGTGGGTGATCATAGCCGCCCCCTTTCATCCGTATACCTTTTTCATCAAAGACAGCCTTGATCTTGGAAACCCCGCCGCCTATTGCGGTAAGCTCGCGGTCGTCTGGATTGTCACGGAAAAAGGTCAATTTGCCACCATTATGAGAGTGTCGGATCACCCCTCCATCCGTTTGATAGGACGCAATGACATGACCATGCTTCTCATTGACGAACACGCCCTTCAACTTATCCAATAACGGTGCTTGGAATTGTTTTAAGTCTTTCGGTAAGGGCTTCCATCCGGGCCACGGACGGTCGGCATCATTTTGATTTGCTGGCCCCATATTTAGCGCAGCCATAGCAGAATCGAGAATAGCTTGATATCGGCCTGACCAGGAGTATCGACCAACCTCATTCGTTATAGAAACGGCAACCAAATCAAGGTCTGGCGCCCAAAAATAGAAGTTACCGAAATAACCGTTGTGACCAATCACATCATAACCACGGTGATTTGCTCTATAAATCCCAAAGCCGTATTCTGAATCATCAAGCTCGTCTAATTGCGGCGGATTAATCATCCGTTCAAACATTGGTTTTTCGCCGTTCACCCCGTAAGCAGATCGTTTTGCCCATTCAGCGAAGTCATCGGCGGTGAAATACATAATGCCATTGGCATGGAGATAGGTATACGGCTTTTCCGTATCAATATTAGGGACATCCTGTCCTCTAGCGATTTTGTAAGGCGTCGCGGATTTGTTCCCCAACCCATAGAAATGGTTCCGTTTGTAAGACCCTGTATTTTTTAACGCCCATGGATCGGTAATATATTTTTTCACTGCATCCGCATAGTGCGTACCCGTTACATTCTCAATTAAGTTATCAATCACACTGTAGGCCACATTTTCATAATGGGCCTTGGATCTACCTGGCGTGAAAATCGGTGCTGGCTGGCTATAGATGAATTTCAGAATTTCCTTCTTTGTCATGCCCGGACCACCTTCACTAGCAACACTGTTGCCCGAGATCGATTGGCTGGAGCTGTCCTCGTTGAGACCCGACCGCATGGAGAGCAAATGCCAAACACGAACCGGCGTTTTATAATCCGGAAACTCAGGAATGTAATCGCGCACAGGGGCATTGAGATCGATGAGTCCTTCGTCCGATAAACGCAAAACGATCTGCGCTGCGTAAGACTTGGCTACGGACGCGGTCCAGAACGGCGTATCCGTCTGCCAGGGAATATCCCACTCCCGGTTGGCAGCGCCATAGGTGCCTTCAAACACACGCTTACCACCGTGCATGACGATGACAACGCCACCCGTGGAGTGCGGTTTCTTAGTCGACTCAAAAAACTTATCGACCGCCTCTTGAAGAGGCTCCCAGCCTTTGGCGGCTGTGCTATCGTTGGCGCTGGCATTTTGCGGCGACACAGAAATGAGTAAGGCGACCATCGCGCCCAATAGTCCAAAAATAAACCCAGATAAACGCATTTTTTCGTTCCATGATGATATGCACGATTTTGTCAAAGCTGTTATCACATCTGCGATTGAATGAGCAATATACCAGGATAGGGGTCGAGAGACCTTTTGACAGTTATATCAACGTATTTTCAATGGTCGGACGGATAAGGCATGACCAGACGGAACATTTAACACAAGCCTATTCCGAACAAATATTACTTCGACAAGCATCGCTTACGTAAAACAATAAGGCGAATAGGCTGCTTTCTTTTATTCTGCGAGAAACGACTCAGCGTTCACGTCGTCAATGGCAAGGGCCAGGCCCTCCCAAATATATGCTGAGTAAGACCGCCATACTTCGATGGAAAAGTCAGTATCCGTGTGGCGATCAAGGATAATCTGTACACTATCAAAAATAGTACGCTTGCCTTCGCCAACACTAAATTGGCGAAAATCAATGGGACATCCTGCAGACAAGACCGCTTCGACGTCGCGACCACTGATATCAATTTCGACATCACGGGATGAAACATCTACCAAACTGTGTGGTGTAGCGTCACGCAGCAATTCTGACTTTTGCAGTAAAGCTTGCACATCTTCACAAGGGGTACGGATAACCCATTCGTCTGGTCCGAGGCAGAGAACACTACGCTTCCCATCAGTTTTCCGCTTCCCGATCTGCAATGGCAAGGGGACCCTTAGGGCCTCACTCGTTTGCAACCGATTTTGTTCGCGCACGCGCAAGCTTAGGCGACCACCGGGGGCCCGCATCGATATCTTAATACGGTCCCCCGTTATATTCGCCAGAGTTTTGTGCGTTCCATTGGAATCGGTATGCAGCTTAAAACCTTTGCCTTGTCGCGCTTCATTTGCCGATAACCGCACATTCTTATCCTCGACGCGCTCTAGGGGTACTGCACCTTTGTTCATCATGCTATTCCATCAACTATTCAATCTTTCACCGGACGGATCATAAAAGACAGGGCTCACGACCGTTACGGCATGTGTTTGATTGTCCATTGGAATATAGAGGCTCTGGTCCATCCGCGCGCGACCATCCGCAATAAGTGCTAGGGCGATTGAGCGGCCAAGCGCCTCACTCCAATAGGATGAGGTGATATGTCCGAGCATATCCATTGGCACCGATTGGTTGGGATCTTGAACGACCTGGGCGCCTTCCTCCAAAACAACCGATGGATCATGCGTCAGAAGACCAACAAACTGTTTTCGTCCGTCTGCAACAAGGTCAGGCCGGGAGAGTGAGCGTTTTCCAATGAAATCTTTTTTCTTTTTCCCGATTGCCCAATTGAGTCCCGCATCATCGGGCGTGACGGTGCCATCGGTATCTTGGCCGACAATGATATACCCTTTCTCCGTGCGCAGAACATGCATTGCCTCCGTCCCATAGGGGCATATGCTATGGGGCTCGCCAGCCTCAATAAACCTCTCCCACAGCGCGCGGCCGAACTGCGCTGGCACATTGACTTCGAAACCAAGCTCACCGGTAAAGCTCACGCGGAATAACCGCGCTGGATACCCAGCAACACTACACTGGGCCATCGACATATGAGGAAAGGCATCATTAGAAAGATCAATTCCATCCACCAAAGGCTCCAATACCTTTCTGGCGAGCGGACCTTGCAATGCAATCACAGCCCATTGTTCTGTTGTAGAGGTCAGCCAAACATCCAAATCAGGCCACTCCGTTTGGAGATAGTCTTCCATCGTCGCCAGCACATTCGGTGCACCACCAGTTGTCGTGGTAACATGGAAGCGATCTTGGCTAAGACGTGCAACAACGCCATCATCACGAATGTACCCATCTTCGCCAAGTAATAATCCGTACCGACACCGCCCTGGCGCTAATTTAAGCCAGGGATTGGTGTACATTCGGTTCAGAAATTCTGCAGCATCGGGACCAACCACTTCAATTTTGCCAAGCGTCGATGCATCAAAAATACCCACACCAGAACGCACGGCCCCACACTCACGCGCGACGGCGGCGCGCATATCCTCTCCAGCTTGGGGGAAATATCGGGCCCGACGCCACAAGCTCACCGGTTCAAACACAGCCCCTTGTTCATCAGCCCAAGGATCGATAACCGTCTTGCGTTCGACTTCAAAATGCTCACCACTATGACGCCCAGCAAACACGCCAAACGTTGTTGGCGTGTAGGGTGGCCGAAAAGTTGTTAAGCCAACATCTGGCGGCGTGACACCCAAGGCATCTGCCGCGATCATAAGGCCGTTCATATTGGACAACTTGCCCTGATCTGTGGCCATACCATTCGTCGTGTACCGCTTAACATGTTCGATCGATTTCATACCCGTCTGAACGGCCAAACGAATGTCTTTGGACGTCACATCATTTTGGAAATCAACGAAAGCACGCACTGTTTCTTGGGGTTGAGTGGTTGGTAATTCTTTCTGCACAATCCCCGATGCGGCGTCGTCATCATGTTCAACGGTGTAAGAAACCTCGATATCAGTCAGCGCTTTTCCAGCGCCGACACACGCCCCTTCCCGCAAAGCATTTGCAATGCCCCAACAACCATTACCTGCACCAATGATGTCGCAGATCTCAGGCGTTTCAGAAGGGAGAAACCGCTCGCCATTGTCATCCCATGTAAGGCTGCCCTTTGTATGTGAAAACAGATACAACGTTGGCGTCCATCCGCCACTCATCAGCACAGCATCACATAAAAGACGGCGTACCGACTTGCGGCTCGGATCAGTTGTGGCCTGAACCGTAACTGAACGAACGCGCTTTCGACCGGTTGTTTGAGTAATTGAATGCCCCACAAGAGTTTTAATGGCGCACTCGTCTGCTTTTGCCCTTAGTTTTGGGTCAACCTCTGGGCGCACGTCAACAATTGCCGCGATCTCAATGCCTGCATTGGCATAATCAAAAGCCGCCTGCCATGCTGTATCATGTGATGTCACAATGACAATTCGTTTGCCAACTGTCACACCGTACCGGTGAAGATACGTCTGACCGGCACTGGCTAACATCACGCCAGGGCGATCATTACCATTAAAGACTAAGGGTTTTTCGATAGCACCTTGGGCGAGGATAACGCGCCGTGCACGGACGCGCCACAATCGCTCTCGCGGCACCCCGTCGGGTACATCGCTTAGATGGTCCGTTAAGCGTTGACAAAGCCCCACCATGTTCTGATGAAAATAGCCGATGGCACTCGTCCGTAGTAAGAGCTTTACATTTTCGAGACCCCGGAGCTCTTCAACCACGTTCGCGATCCACTCCCAGGACAATGCGCCATTAATGGTGCATGTCGGGTTCGACAAAAGACTTCCGCCAAACGCTGCCTGTTCATCCACAATAACAACGTCTAACCCTTGCCTTCCGGCTTCAAGGGCTGCAGCAAGGCCGGCAGGTCCACCACCAACGATAAGAAGATCGCAATGGTGGTACCGTGATGCATAACAGTCAGGGTCTGGATCACGCGGCGGGCGACCGAGCCCGGCCGCGAACCGGATAAAAGGTTCATAGACACGGTCCCAAAACTGGCGCGGCCACATAAATGTTTTATAATAGAATCCAGCGGGAAATAATGAATGGAATTGGTCATTAATCGCACCAATATCGAACTGCAAAGAGGGCCAGCGATTTTGGCTTTCAGCAGACAATCCCTGATAAAGTTCTTGCACCGTGGCGCGGGTATTCGGCTCAAAACGCCCGGCCCCGCGGTCGATACCAACCAAAGCGTTGGGTTCTTCGGACCCGGCGGTAACAATGCCGCGCGGGCGATGGTATTTAAATGATCGACCAACAAGGTGCACCCCGTGGGCCAACAAAGCCGAGGCCAAGGTATCGCCTTTAAAGCCGCTATAGGTTTTTCCGTCGAACGTAAATCTCATCGGGGTGCCATAGTCTAGACGCCCACGGCCATCGACGCGGAAGGACTGCGTCATGTGTTTGTTTCGACTAATTGCTTAATATTGGGCATAGGTTCGCCTGCCCGATAGGTTAAGAGTATTTTGTCCGTAACGGTATGGCGCACCATATTAAAAAAACGCCCGCACCCATGCGTATGACGCCATCGCTCAACGTGCCACCCACGCGTATTTGACCGTATGAAAAGAAAGTCTCTCCACGCATCATCCGACAATAAACTGGGGTCAGCCGGGCGCTCGATATGCGCTTCACCAGCATAATCGAACTCAACCTCTGGAAAATAGTCTTGGCAATAGGGGCAACGGATCAGTAACACAGCGCCGGTCCTTTAATGTGCGACGGCAGCGGCAGCGGCTTCATCGATTAAGCGGCCGGTTGCAAAACGCTGCAATGAAAATGGTGCATTGATCGGGTGCGGTTCGTCTTTAGCGATTGTCCACGCAAGTAAATGCGCAGCGCCCGGTGTAGCTTTAAAACCACCCGTACCCCATCCACAATTGACGTATAATCCGTCAACAGGGGTCTTCCCCAAAATAGCGGATCGATCCGGTGTTACATCAACGACACCGCCCCACAGACGAAGCATCCGCATACGTTTAAATACGGGAAACATTTCGCAAATCGCGGCAAGGGTATGCTCAATCATCGGAAGGCCGCCACGCTGGGAGTAGCTTGTGTATTGATCCGTTCCGGATCCGATAACGAGCTCGCCTTTGTCGGACTGACTAATGTAGGCATGCACACTATTAGACATGACAACGCCGGGTAGGCATGGCTTTACCGGCTCTGAAACTAATGCTTGAAGGGTGTAGCTCTCCAGCGGCATTCTTACGCCAGCGGTGTCCATAATAACCGACGTGTTGCCTGCCGCTGATACCGCTATTTTTTTCGCTTTGATAACGCCTTTTGGCGTCTCAACACCCGTTACGCGTCCGTCTGGCCCACGAAGAATATTCGTCACCGGACAATTCTGGATGATGTCAACACCGCGTGCCGCTGCGGCGCGGGCATAGCCCCAGGCAACCGCATCATGCCTTGCTGTACCAGCCCTTTTTTGCAATGCCGCGCCAAGAACGGGGTAACGCGCATTGGCTTCAATATTAAGCGGCGGGCAAAGCGTTTTCGCCTCTTTGGCTGACAGCCACCTATTATCAACACCGTTCAAACGATTGGCATGAATATGCCGCTGGATGCTCTGAATGTCGTGCTGTGTATGGGCCAGCATCATCACGCCACGCTTTGAAAACATGACGTTGTAATTAACTTCCTGACTCAGTGTTTCCCATAAATCGACGGCATGGTCATAAAGCTTTGCGCTTTCATCATAGAGATAATTTGATCGAATGATGGTTGTGTTACGGCCGGTATTGCCGCCGCCCAACCAGCCCTTTTCAACGACAGCGACATTGTTAATGCCGTGTTCCTTCGCGAGATAATAGGCCGCGCCAAGGCCATGGCCTCCGGCACCAATAATAACGACGTCATACGCCGCCTTTGGGGCCGCGTCTGGCCATTCTTCTTTCCAATGCTTGTGTTTGGTAAACGCGTTTTTTATCAGCGAAAGTGCAGAATAGTGCTGCATTAACTCACCTCGACGACAAATAAACTGCGAGTTTTGCCCAGCAAAATCCGTTAAGTATTGATCTTTAGCGACAAAAATTGAATGTTTGCGACTTCTTATCGGGTTTAAAAAAGTTATTGGGATGACCTCGAAAAACCATCAGCTCCGCGTTGGCTTTATCCTCGCGCCGCGATTTACATTGAGCGCTTTCTCTAACTTTATTGATGTGTTGCGCTTAGCGGCCGACCATGGCGATCGCTCGCGTCCTGTTTATTGTCAGTGGACGGTCATTTCATCGTCCATGGAGCCCATTCGATCAAGCCTTGGTATCGCTTTGCAACCGCAAGCACGCCCTGTTGCGCCATCCGACTATGATTATATTGTCGTGGTTGGTGGGCTGTTAAGCGAATTAGAGCGATTGGACACAAATGACATCGCTTTTTTACACCAAGCCGCGGCAGAAAATATTCCCCTTGTTGGTGTGTGTACGGGTGCGTTCATTCTCCAGCAAGTGGGCCTGATGGACGGTTATAAGTGCTGTGTAAACTGGTTTCATCATGATGATTTTCTCGAGCAATTTGAGAATATCGAACCTGTTGCAAACGAGATCTTCGTTGTCGATCGTGATCGCTTAACCTGCGCAGGAGGCGCAAGCTCTGCGAACCTCGCCGCCTATCTCGTCGCAAAACATCTTAGCGTTTCAGCCGCAGAAAAGAGCTTAGGTATCATGATCGTTGATCGCTCCATTGCCAGCGATCATCCCCAACCTGGCTTTCCTGTTCAACTTGAGGCGAAAGATCACCTGGTCAAGCGGGCCCTTCTAATTATGCAGCAAAATCAAAAGGAACCGCTTCCTATCCCTGAGATTGCGAATATGCTGTGTGTAAGCAAACGACAACTGGAAAGGCGCTTTCAGAAAGACTTAAGTCTATCGCCGCGGCAAGCCGATAAAACAATGCGGTTATTGTACGCGAAGCACCTGATTTTAACCAGGCGTTTATCCGTTTCACAGGTCGCTGCGGAAACCGGTTTTTGCGACGCCGCCCATTTCAATCGCGCTTTTCTAAGTTTTGAAGGATTGACACCCACTCGGTGGCTTAGACAAGGTGCTCCTTAACGAACAAACAGGGCATTACACACCGTAATAAAAGCCCGCGTCAGTCTTTCTAAAGGTGCTTTTCCTAAAGGGCGCTCCAAACGCAAAGGCAAAGCCTGGATGGACTGCGAATAGCGTTACTTGCGAATATTTTTTGATCTGATATTGTCTCGCAATAAGGGTGGCCCGTCTGCACAAAAGTTGATTGTTCGTGTAAAGTTTCTTTCGGTTGAACCTGTGCAGATTCACGGTGAGAAATTAGGGGATTATCGGCATGCGTTTTCTTTTGGTCATCGTCTTTATTTTTCTGGCGCTTGTTAGTTTAAGTTACTGCACCGTCATCTCTGAACACTCCGTCTTGACACAGATTGAAACATCTATTGCAAGCCCTGAAGCGATGAAAACAGGGCCGTTAACACCGGCTGGTGAGAAGCCGTCCTCGTCCACTGAGGAAACAGATACCGATACTTCTTTAGGGCGTCGTTTATTCCGCTTTGGTGCTCGTAATGATGACGTCAGTGCATTTGATATCGCAGGCGATGCTGATGAAATCGGCTTCAATTGCCCTTTTGGGATTGAAGCAATTGACCTTAATACGATCGCTATCGTTGATCCAACAACAGACCGGTTACTGATCTATTCTCTTCCCGACGATAAAATCACCGCAACCTTACCCCTCAAACTATCAGAAAACTACGACGTGATTGCTGCCGTTGCGGACGGTGACACACTACTATTTGGGGAACGCAGCCTTGCGGGACGCGGCGAACTTTTGCGCCGGCTCTCCCTAAATGGTGAGGCCAGCGATACGAGTGATAGGACTGTTTATGCCGATGAATTAAGCGAAGCAATTAAAGCCAAACTTGCCAGCCGGGGGTTTTTCGTGTCCTCCCAGACACAACCATCGGCAGACATATCAACCGTCAGGAGCACACCAACAACAGGCACTGTTTCTTCGGTGACTGATGCGGGAGACGTCACCCGCGTCGATTATGAAATTAAAGATGGCCGGTTTTTGACCTTAAAACGGCAATTCGCATCAGGGGAAATCCGAGAGGAGACCGTCCACGCACGCAGAGCAATTTCAGTTGTTCGGCCGAATGATGTTGATCGCGACGGAAATATCTATCTCTCGATTACCGAAGAACTCCTAAGATCAGACGCCTACCGTTCTGATCAAACGATTATTATGCTTCCCGCCGATCCTGAAAAATCAATGAAGCTTTACTATGTGCCGCGATCGCGGGTGTGCACACCAAGACAGAACACAGCAGTATTGCCCGACGGTCATGTCGTTTCGATATTCGTCCGTCGCAATGACGTATCACTTGTTCGCCTCAAACCAAAAAGCGAGTGGCAATGGCGTTTACGCACGGCACGCGACACGACTGGCGTCTTTCTCGTTGAGCGGTTTCGCAATCGGGTAAAACCCGTCGATAAACTCGCAGCGCGGTACCCTGACTATGCACCACCAAGCCCCAGAGCCGCTGAGGTTGATTCAGACACTGCTCCGGATGCTGAAACTGATGGAGACACACCATCCGCTCGCCAAGAGGAAACACCAGCAGAAAAAGAACCCGCCACGAATTCAGAGGCAACAACCGAAGACGGTACCGATGGATCATCGGAGCAAGCCGCGAACAGTGCGTCGGAAACAATGACAACACAAGCGCCTCAGAGTGGAACAAACGACGAAGAGCGCATGGACAATCAGGTTACCGAGACCGACCGCGCTGCTCAAAGAACAATGGCCTACGCAAATGCCCTAGAAAAAGCGTTCACGCGGGTCTCTTCAAACGAGACAATTGATCGGCGCTCAATTGTCCGTAATGCCTGCTTGTACCTAAACATCAAATACACGATGGGTCCGAGTAATTATGAGCCGGAAACAGCCTTTCATTATGGAGCTCAATCGACTGTTACGTCTGCATGTGCGTCACGGGGAAATCATAACCTTGCCTTTTGGAGCCGACCTAAACGTCTTTCGGGGCGCGAGGGAGAAGAAATCACCAGCGTGCCCTATGTCTGGGCAGGAAGCGATTGGCCTTGGCAATTCGTACAAAAAATCTCAGCGGGACGCCCTGCTGGTGATGTCTGTACAAAGATTATAATCTATGATGCCAAGTCATCGGTTAATTCAATTTATGCGGCGGGCGTTGACTGCTCCGGCTTTGTATCTCGGGCGTGGGGACGCAACGCACGCTATACGACAAGCAATCTCGCTGACGCTTCAGAAGAGATCGCCTTGGAAGATCTGAAACCCGGGGACATTCTCAATAAAGCCGGAAACCACGTCGTTATGTTTTTATCTTGGCGCAATTCTGGGGAACTTGAGGTTATCGAGGCAACAACAAATAGTGCGTGCGGCGGTGTCTGCGCAAGGACCCGTAGAATCGAAGAGTTTCAGGGATACAGAGCTTATCGCGCGCGCCACGTTGATCAAAGCCAAGAGCTGTCTGCCGCTGAAGTGGAAGAAATATGCCAAAGTGCGACAGCAATGGTGAGTGAATAAATTTTCTATTCCTTACAATAAAGCTTTTTTAGATCGATCGGTAAGCCGATCAACGCACAGATTTAAACAAAACATAACCAGTATAAAAGAACTGTTAAAACGTGGCTTGATGAACAGGGCTAAATCATTTCCAGCGCAAGTGGCTCCTTAAAGCATTTCCAAGCCTAGTGTGTGCGGTTGGCGTTAAGGAAATGGATAAAGTCAAATGCGTAAAACAAAGATCGCAAGCCGCTCAGCGATTCAATTTGACGTTGCGCCGCTGTAGTCGTGAAAGTTTTAATCAAATTTATCGCTCAATTTCAAAAATCTAGTCGAATTTCTATGCCACGATTAGTCGCTCACATGATTGCGAGGGATGTGTTTTGGCCAATGAACAGTTCAATTTGGTGCGACGGTACGCAATAGCGCTTTTACTTATTGCTGCGCTTGCAACCGTAAAGCTCATTGCAACGAACATGAATTGGCGCACGCTCGACTCCTTCGGCGAAGTGATCAACCTAAGCGGTCGACAAAGGACGCTTAGCCAGAAGATTCTGCTACATTCTGAACAACTGAATGCGCCGGACCTGTTGGGGAACGCTAATGCGCAAGGCGACCTTAAAAGTGTCCTCTCAGAATTCGATGCCGTGCACAAACGCCTCACCACGACAAACGGGTTCGGCTCTCAATCGGAGTCGCTACCCGTTGACGTTACGAGTATCTATTTTACCGGCGATAATTCTCTGGACCGCAAAACAAAGTCTTATATCGCGAATGCTCGAATTGTTTTGGCAAACAATAGTGAACAAGCCGCGGCGGCGCTAAATGACTTACGTGCGACTGCCGCCCCCCTTCTGCTAGACCTTAATGCAGTGGTTCACGTCTATGAAGCAGCACTGAATAATCGTTTGGCAATGATTAGGAAACTTGCTTACATCGCCTATGGCGTCACACTTTTCCTTCTTATTGGTGAAGGCCTCCTGATCTTTCGTCCCGCCCATCTGAGAATCAAAAAGGGCTTCAATGAACTTCAAAAAGAAATACGAGAAAAGGAAAAGGTCAACGACCTCCTTAAGGTAACATTGAATAACATTGACCAGGGGGTCATTGTCTTCGATAAAGACGATCGTCTCCTTTTGTGGAGTAAAGGTCTGGAAAATCTACTCGATATACCTTCTGATTGGTTTGACAGTACGCGTACTGCCTCGGACTTTGTTGACCTCAATAAAAAACGTAAGGACATAAGCGAAGGAGAAACATCCTTTTTCGACCACGTCGCCCATCGCAGTCGGACGGAATTTCCGCCGAAGGAAGATACTGAAAAGTTTAAAAGCCGTTTTCTAAAGACACGGAAAAACGGCGTTCACCTCGAGGTCGTCGGACGGGTCGTTGACGGTGGGCGTGTTCTAGCAACCTATACGGACGTAACCGATGAAATTAATAGTCGGCGCACGATTGAACAGCTCGCATGGACGGATCAATTAACAGGTCTGAATAATCGCAATAGTCTAAGATCGACGTTACGACGGATCTGTCAAGCTGCGGATCGAACCCAGTCAAAAATTGCTGTTATTGTATTAGATCTTGATCACTTTAAACCGATCAATGATACGTATGGGCACGACGCAGGCGATACGGTCTTGAAAGTGGTCGGTGAGCGCATAACAGACGTCCTGCGCGGTCATGATATTGCTTTTCGCCTTGACGGTGATGAATTTGCGGCGATCATCAATTGCGAAGACGATGCAGACGCTTTGAACACCGTGATGCAAAGACTTTCCGATACAATCGAGCAACCTATTATCTATGAGGGCAATTCCCTCAGCGTTCGCTTAAGTGCGGGTGCCGCATGTTATCCAGACAATGAAACAAACGTTGATGAATTGATCCGCAAAGCAGACACCGCACTTTATGAGGCGAAAAATGCTGGGCGCGGCTGCTTTCGAACCTATGATGAACAAGTCGACCATAAAGCGAAAACCTTGCGGCGGATTGAAGATGAACTGCGTATTGGTGTACGCCGCGGTGAACTTGCACTCTTTTACCAAGGTAAGAGGAGTGTATCGGACGCCACATTAGTAGGCGCAGAAGCGTTGGTGCGTTGGCACCACCCTGATCGCGGCATCGTTCCGCCTGGAGACTTTATTTCGGTCGTCGAAAAAACAGATCTCGTATTCCCCGTAGGGACGTGGGTTATGCAGCGCGCATGGCGCACCGCCAATAACTGGATTAAAGATACGACCGCTTTTCCATTTTCAATGGGCGTCAATGTTTCAGCCAGGCAGTTTTTTGATCCCGGCTTCATCGCACTATTGAAAGAATTGGCCGAAACACGCCCCGAACTCGCCTCAAAGATCGATCTCGAAATCACCGAAGAAATCATGATTGGTGATATCAATACCGTTGTTTCTATTATGAGTGAGCTGCGAGCAATCGGTTACTCAATATCAATGGATGATTTCGGAACTGGTTATTCTAGTATCTCCTATTTGCACCGATTACCCATTTCAACGATCAAGATCGATCGATCTTTTTTGCGGGATGTAACAACAAATCAGCATTCTGAAAAGATTGTGCGGGCGATCATCGATCTCGGCAAAAACTTGGGCCTCAATACCTTGGCCGAAGGTGTCGAGACAGAAGAACAGCTCGCGTTTTTACGGGATGCAGGGTGTCGATCAATGCAAGGCTTTTTGTTCGATCGCCCCATCGAGCAAAAAGAGTTCGAATCGATCCATTTTCCAAATCTCAAAACGGCAAAAAGCGCTTAAAGCGTTTGCAGCTGAAGTGCGCGCGGCTCGGCGCCCGATTGGTTCTTGGCGCAAACGCGCAAAACAAAGACTTACAGCGGAGCTTGGACCCCATTTGACGTTGCGACGCTGTTAGACGATATGAATGGGGCAATGCGCTACTTAGAGCGTTGCACGCATACTTTAAAGTGACGATCGTGCCATGCAATCATGCGCCTAATTACATCAATACGGTTTTCGACACTTCTGAGGCCATGCCCCTCGCCCGGATAACGGACAAGTTGAGTTTCAACGCCGAGATCTTGGAGCGCAACATAGAACTGCTCAGAATCGC
The DNA here is from genome assembly GCA_039025235.1 of Pseudomonadota bacterium. Lineage (GTDB taxonomy): Bacteria > Pseudomonadota > Alphaproteobacteria > Caulobacterales > Parvularculaceae > MED-G105. The sequence continues at coordinate 88,051 of JBCCOS010000013.1, read as the reverse complement.
CGATATGAACAGTACTATCATCTTCCCCATGAACCAGCATGGTCGGCGTCGCAACACGTCCTACATATCGCAGAGGCGAGTGAAACCACAGCTTGTCGAGCATATCTTCCTGATGGGGATAGATACCATACTCCGATGGCAGATAATCTTGAAATGCAGCGAGATAATGGGCTGTCACCAGATTCGAGATACCCGCAATTGGGACTGCGGAGCAAAATTCACGGCTTTGCGTTACAAGCCACATGGACAACTGACCGCCATAACTAACGCCTTGCACTCCAACGCGAGCAGCATCAAGTTGGGGGTATCGCGTCAGGGCCGCGCGGAGGCCATATAGTATATCTTGTGCTTCCTTACTGTTCTGATCACGAAACGTACCATCGGCAAAGGACTGTCCGTACCCCATTGATCCACGATAATTGACCTGTAGCGTTGCCCACCCTCGAGATGCAAAAATCTGATTAAATGCATCATAGAATGGACCATCGAACCAATGGGGACCACCATGGATATCGACAAGCAAAGGATGCTCGGCTTGACCGCCAAGGTCACGTGGCAATGTCAGAAAAGCCTCAACTTCAAGTCCATCAAGGCTTTTGAAAGTGAAGGACGTAACTGTCCCAAAAAGACGTTGCGCCTCAGCGGTGTCAGACGAGGTCAATAACTCAATTTGCTTAGGGCCCTTAATGTTCGCCAGTTGTGCCACATCTTTTGATCCACGATAGGCTGCCGCTATCTCACCCGACTTGGCAATAGAAAATGATCTGAATAGTCCGTCAACCGACGTAAGTTCGGACACCTGACTGTCGAGGCCTATAGCGTATAGACGATTACTGCCGCGTCGATAGGTATTAACGACGACCGTACTATCATCCCGCCACTTCGGATTGAATTGCCGCAAATCAAGCGAAGAACCAATCTCACGTGGCTCAGAACCGTCAGCGTTCATCACCCAGAGATGTGGATCCTCCATAGCCGTCTCCGAGGAACGCAAGCCCCGACGGCTTGCGACATATGCTATCCGCTGTCCATCCGGAGACCAACGCGGTTTATACTCTACTCCTTCCGTGTACGTTAGTCTTGTCTCTTCTCCGCTGTCGGCATCAATCGTAAAAATTTCATTGTTGAATACTCGATCGGCGTTTCGCTCACGATTTGAAATAAACAAGATACTCTTTCCATCGGGCGACCAGTCTATTGAATGGTTATTAACGTCTCCTTTGGTTAGTTGCCTAGGGTCACCATTGGCCACATCGGCAATGAAAATGTGAAAACGTCGGAAGTCACTAAATTTGCCCGCACCTCCCTGCTCATTTGGTCTAAACCGATAGCGCGTAAGCACCATTGGCGTATCGGTGATCTTCGCAGCCCCTGGCATATCGACTGCCGACACATACGCAATTCGCTTGCTATCCGGCGACCATGTAAGCGCGGCCCCGCGATCAGGCAGCAGCTGGTTGCTATCGCGCCAAGTTGCAACCTTACGGGATTTTGAGGTCGAAAGACTATAAACCAAAATGGTTTCATCCGTACGGTAAGCAAGCTGGCGACTGTCGGGCGAAGGAACGGGATCGCCGCCTGCCGGATCTACGCGTGTTACTGTTCCAGAGGTGAGATTCCGCATCCACAATCCACGATCATCAGCTCCCCCAGACCTCTGGTATGCGACCCAGTTACCATCAGGGGCAATCGCTACATTACGAACCGATGGTAAGCGGATCAATGAGACTGGAAGCTCTGGCTTAGCCTGGTTAGCGAAAACAGGTAAAGTATTCGAAGAAATGCTCAGGAGTATGATAATTATTCTAACCATATAGCAGGTTTTTTTTGCACGCTGATAATAATGAACGCGCTTTGTATTTAAACCTTGGAGCTCTCCACACCGCTGTATGAATGTTCGCAGTCCCGATTCCATATTCGTTTTCCCAAGACAGTTGACAGATTACCGACAGGCAAGCGTCAGATCTCAAGACGCCCATGATACGGTCTATATCTATCGTATATCGTATACTTTATGTCAAACCTGCGTCGGGCGGAAAGATAAATTCGATATATGTGGGATGCTTGACGAGCTCCGTGTCACTAAAATCTCGACCATAGCTAGGTATGACCCGTCTGCTTTGAATTTAGGTTTAAGCGATCGAGATTAAAACACTTCAAGATAAACTAAAGCCTTTTCATGCAAAATATGGTCGATAGGGCACCCGTATAGTTATTAGCGCAAACGCCTTAAAAACAATGGCCAAATTCGGCGCACCGATTTTATTTGAAACAGAACGGCCTTACGACAACGCGATCTGGAAAATATGTAAACTGACTTCTCTGATCAGGTATCTGTTTGCAGCATTTCACGGGCCTCATCGGGCGACGCGATCTCACGGCCAGCGTCACGCGCACACTGCGCCAATGCTTCAATCATCGGGCCGTTCGAGTCTGCCTTTTCCCCCGACGGCAAATAAAAGCAATCTTCAAGACCCGTTCTTAAATTGCCGCCAAGCTCAGCCGCTTTGCGATGGACGGGCCAAACGTCATCACGACCAATCACAGTGGTTTGCCAACGCATGCCTTCTTTTTTGTATTTCAGTAAGAGTGGAAGAAGATCCGGTTCGGCTGGCATCCCTGAAGCCACACCCATGACGAAATTATAATCGGCATGATCCGTCATCCCATTGTCGATATACATACCGACGGATCGAGCAATGCCGATGTCAAAGCACTCAAATTCTGGAACGATATCGCATTCTTTCATCACATTGATAAAGTCGGCAACTTTATTAACCGGGTTATCAAATGTATAAGGCGGCCATGCCCATGATCCATCGCGCTTTGTTTTTAGGTAATTCAGGGATCCTGCATTACAGGCAGCCATTTCTGGTCGACACACCCGCAAATATTCAAGGACATAATCATATTGCGGACCAAGAACGCCAGTCGTCATATTTAGAATTACGCCTGGACAGGCCGCTCTGATGGCCTCATTAATCTCGGTACAGACTTCGGGATCCCAGGTGGGGAAGCGCCCTTGCCCCTCTTCTTGTTTTCGATAATGGATATGCATTATCGATGCACCGGCCTCAAACGCACGCTTTGCTTCAGCGGCCATCTGTTCTGGCGTTACAGGAACAGGGTGCTGCTTAGGGTCAGTTAGAACGCCATTCAGCGCACAAGTGATGGCTGCCTTACTCATCATTGTTTCCTCCACTCGATTTAGTTTTCTGGTTGTAATTCTATGAGTACGGCACGGATAGCAACTTGATCGCCAACCGCCGTCGCAATGGAAGCAACGACCCCGTCGCGCGGCGCCGTTAGTCGATGTTCCATTTTCATGGCTTCAATAGTGGCCAGTGTCTCGCCTTTTTTGACCTTCGCATCGACGTCTACGGCAATGCTTGTCACCAGACCTGCCATCGGTGCACGCACCGAATCCCCAGCGCCACCACCCGCTTCAGCCGGAGCAAAAGTGACATCCTCAATCGAAATACTACGGCCATCAGCCTGCAAATAAACGATGTCACCTTCACGGACGACTGTAGCCGATGTGGTAATGTCACTCTCTTTGTAACGAAGCAATTCACCATCATAATCGACGATAAGAATTTCCGCCGTATCATCATCGATTGTTGCCGTCTGTTTATTGCGGTTTAGCGAGATGGCGGCGGTTTGTATCTCACCGTCAACCAAAAGACGCATGGGAAACCCAGCATTGCCCCGGGAGGAAAAGCCGGAAAGCACACCATGTGACCAATCGATCGAAGCGGCTGCCACTAAGGCCGCCTGTTTGGCCGATATCCCGTCAATATGGTCTATTAGCTGCTCGAGTTCTCGTTCAACATAGCCTGTATCGGCCTCGCCATTAGCAAAAGTATCATCCTGCAAAAGGCGCACAAGAAAACTTGCATTCATCGTCAGTCCCAAGAGCGTCATTTGCTCAAGATAATGGGCTAATCGTTCGCGCGCTTGATCGCGTGTCTCGCCCTTAGCGATGACCTTTGCAATCATTGGATCGTAATGGGCCGAAACTGTATCGCCCTCCCCCACACCGGCATCAACTCGAACATCAGGGTCTTGCGGCCATTTTAACCGAAGGATTTTTCCCGTTTGTGGCATAAAGCTGTTAGAGGGGTCCTCCGCATAAAGACGGGCTTCTATCGCCCAGTTTTTCAGATCGACGTCACTTTGTGCTATCGGAAGTTCCAACCCTTCAGCAGCGTCGAATTGCAAACTAACGAGATCAACATCTGCAACGAGTTCCGTCACCGGGTGCTCGACCTGAAGCCGTGTATTCATTTCAAGGAAATAGAATTCCGCCGACGCGGGATCATAAAGAAACTCAACTGTTCCGGCATTCCGATAGTCAACCGCGCGGGCGGCTTCTACCGCTGCCTCTCCCATCCGCTCGCGGATCTCAGGTGAGATAACCGGTGACGGCGCTTCTTCGATCACTTTCTGACGTCGACGTTGCAGGGAACAATCGCGCTCCCCAAAATGAATTATATTGCCATGGGCATCGCCCATAACCTGAACTTCCACATGCCGCGCGCCAATAATTGCCTTCTCGACAATAAGTCGGTCATCTCCAAAAGAGCTCAGTGACTCTCTTTTTGCCGACTCAATTTCGGCTTCCAGTTGATCAGGGCTCGTCACAATGCGTTGGCCGCGGCCACCACCCCCGGCGGATGCCTTTAACATGACAGGATAGCCAATACTGTCGGCGGCCCCCTTTAATGCAGCGAACGACTGATCTTCATCCTGATACCCTGGAATGGTGGGCACACCGGCTTCGATCATCCGGCGCTTAGATTCTGCCTTATCTCCCATTGCGGCGATAGCACTCGCGGACGGTCCAATAAAAGTAATCCCGTGTTCTTCACAAGCTTCTGCAAAAGCCGCGCGTTCAGAAAGGAAACCATAGCCGGGGTGAATCGCATCAGCGCCCGATGCTTTTGCTGCCCCGATCACCTTTTCGATATCCAAATAACTTTCAGCAGCGGCCGCACCACCTATATGAAGCGCTTTATCGGCCGTTCGCACGTGCAATGCGTTTTCATCCGCATCAGAATAAACAGCAACAGTTTGTATGCCCCGGGCTCTGGCGGTGCGCATAATGCGACAGGCAATCTCACCACGGTTCGCAACGAGTACAGTTCGTATTTTGCTCACGCTTCACCTGTTTTTGAATAGGTTTCCACCCAAGGTGGTGTCTGTTTGCTAGCGAAAGCCGCAGCCCCCTGTCGGCCCGCACCCCGCAAGCACGAAACAAAATCATCTGACGCATCATCGAGCTGTTGATCGTCAATCGCCGGCGCCGCAGCGCTTAATAGATGCTTCGTTGCCGCAACGGCATTCGGCTCACAACGGCCAATGGCATTTAAAACATCAACGAGTGCCGCATCGACACCTCCCTGGTCGGAAACCGTATTAACAAGACCGACGTCGGCGGCCTCTTCCGCGCCGAACCGAGCACCGGTAAGCGCCAACCGCCGTGCATTAAAAAGCCCAATCTTGCGCACAACAAACGGCCCTATTTGAGCCGGAGGAATACCAAGGGTCGTTTCCGATAATGAAAATTTCGCATCGGGCGATGCAATCACAACATCAGATACGGAAAGAAAACCCATGGCACCGCCAAAAGCCGCCCCTTCCACAACAGAAATCAAAACCTGAGGGAGTTGATCCAGTTTCTGCAAAATCGATCCGAAGGCCCGATTACCGATACGAACAGGGTCTTCACTGCCTGGCTCTGGGTCCGGCGCTATCATTTGTTTGGCAAAGTCTTTAATATCGCCGCCAGCGCAGAAGGTATTTCCAGCCCCACGCAAAACCACGGTGCGAACATCGCTAGCTGCTGGCAAGGCTTCAAGCAAAGCAAACAATCCTTCAACGATCGCTCTGTTCAACGCATTCTTCGCTTGCGGACGATTAAGCGTTACGGTCAGCGTCGATTGCTGTCGTGAAAGCAAGATATCTTCTAATTCCGTTGGAAGGGTCACGTTTCAATCTCCGGCATAGTAGTTCTTTAACCAATACAGATCTCTTTGACCCTTACATTCTCGCCACACCAAAAGTGTTTGGCTTAAGGTCGCGCGCTTCGGCTTCCGCCGCCGTATCAAGGCAAATGGTAAGCACCTTGCGTGTATCACGCGGATCAATCAGCCCATCATCCCAGAGCCGCGCGGTTGCAAATAAGGCCTGGCTCTCCTCATCGTATTTTTTGACGATCTCTTGTCCCATCGCTTCGAAGTAGGCAGTATTAAATTCTTGACCGCGCTTTTTTGCGCCTTCCTCAGCGACAATCATCATTGTTTTGGCCGCTTGTTCTCCGCCCATCACAGCAATACGGTTGTTTGGCCAACTGAAAATAAAGCGCGGATCAAAAGCCCGCCCGCACATGCCGTAACTGCCCGCGCCAAAGCTTGCGCCGATTTGAAATGCAAATTTCGGCACGGTCATATTCGTCACCGCTTGGATCATTTTTGATCCGTGTTTGACGATACCCCGTTGCTCAGCATCGGTTCCAACGAGAAAGCCAGTGGTATTGTGCAAAAAGACAACGGGTATATTTGATTGGCACTGCAACTGAATGAATTGCGTAGCCTTGGTTGCGCCATCAGCATCGATGGGCCCGTTATTCGATATTATGCCAATTGAATGACCTGCCACAGCCGCTTGGACGCAAACGGTTGCCGAACCATAGCCGGGTTTAAAGTCAAGCAGATCAGAGCCATCAACGATCCGGGCAATATTCTCACGGACGTCGTATGGTGTGCGATAATCAAAAGGCGTTACTCCCAGAATTTCTTCCGGATCATAAATCGGCTCTTTATCATTCGTATTCGCCGGTGCGGCGGCGTGCCTGTTCCGCTGACCTTTGTTCCACTGTAGTTTTCCAACAATCTCACGGGCGATTCGAATCCCATCGCGATCATCCTCAGCCATATACTCCGCTGTGCCGGAAACATGGTAGTGCATCTCTGCACCACCAAGATCCTCATCTGTCGCGATTTCACCGGTAGCGGCTTTCAACAAAGGCGGTCCTGCAAGAAAGACTTTTGTCCGTCCACGAACCGCAACCACATAATCCGATAGACCGGTTTGATAAGCGCCACCCGCCGTAGAACTCCCGTGGACAACGGCGATGATTGGGCATCCCGCCGCAGAAAGCTTCGCCAAATTGGCAAAACCGCGCCCTCCGGGTACAAACATCTGCGCTTGGCGCAACAGGTTGGCGCCCGCACTTTCCACAAGCTGTACAAATGGCAATTTGTTTTGGAGCGCGATCTCTTGCGCGCGAAGCCCTTTTTCAACGCCCATCGGCGTTGCCGCCCCCCCTTTGATGCCGCTATCGTTCGCTGAAATCAGGCAACGCACCCCGGCGATGAAGCCTATGCCGCACAGGCCGCCACCACCGGCAATCTGGCTGTCCCCATCATCATCATCCATCTTATAGCCACAAAGCGTTGAAATCTCGAGGAATGGCGCGCCCCGATCGAGAAGCATGGCAAGCCGTTCGCGCGGCAGAAGCTGACCGCGTTTATCAAATTTCGGCTTTGCCCGGGCAGACGTTGCAATGATCTTGTCTTCAAGTGCGCGAAACTCATCGATCATTTTGAGATGGGCCGCCCGATTGGCGGCAAATGTCTCCGATTTCGTGCTGATTTGACTTTCAAAAACCGGCATCCGGCCGTTTCCTTTCCCTAACGAGCCAGCCTCGTTTATAATGGTGGCGCGTTTTAATGGTGATCGAGCATTAAGCCCGCTCGCCAAAAAAGAATATGTTTATATTGTTTTCTGTATGATGGAAAAAACAACAAATCAATCAAAAATCTCACGCCGTGACCGTGACGCCGACCATAGCCGCGCTGAACGCGGCTCTACCGACCGTATCTCGGCTGATGCGCTGAAACCGGGCAAAAAAAACGGCGACCCGTCAGAGACAGGGCGCCAGGTCGCTAAAAGTACCGAGATGCGGCGGCGTATCCACGAGGGCGCAACGGCCGTTCTTGCTGAGGTTGGTTACCATCGAACGAGCATTATACGGGTCGTTGAGCGGTGTTCGATAACTTCCGGCGCGCTGCAGCACCATTTTCCCACAAAGCTAGAGCTTATGGGGTCTACAGCCGATTTTTTATTGCGAAAAAGTGTTCGATGGTTTTCGGAAATTAAATTTAAGTGGGAAGACAAGCCGGACGCTTTGCAAGCAGGAATACTAAGGTCCTGGCAAGAACAACATAAGACAGATGATTATTCGGCGTTGTTAGAGATTTTAATTGCGGCGCGAACTGATGCGCCCTTAAAGGAGCGCATTGCGCCTGCTTGGGAAACATGGGCCAATGCAATGGACCAAGAGCTTGCAAAGCTTTACCCCAACCCCGAAGAGCGCGCCAAGATAAACCAACGCATTACGATGGGTCGAGCCTTGATGGTCGGTTTGTTAGTGCAAGATGAATTGTTCGGCGACGAGGCGCTTATAGAGGAGATACTCTCAGCGTGGCACCGTCTTGTCACTCAAGACATGCCATGATTGCAAAAAGGGCTACCAAGACACGGCGCGGCTGCCTCAATGACCCAAAGTCTCAATGCTCAGTCCGATGCAGCAGCACGCTTATAGGCTTCTCGCGATGAGACACTGTCCCACCACGCCGTCACATTTGGCGTTGCCGCTTCCTCGATCCCAAGAATTTGTGACAGGAGGAACGAAAAGCCAACTGCGATATCCGCCATTGTAAATCTATCTGCACACAAATAGTCTTTGCCATCCAAACCAGTCTCAACACTGCGCCAGCGGGCTAGAAACCATTTCCGATAGTCGTCTGCTGCTTGAGGAAGACGCCGCTCTTCAGGCTCCAATGCCGAATAGCGCAAGACAATCGTTTGCGGGAACGTTAGTGTTGCATCCGAGCGATGCAGCCAATTGATATAGTCGCCATAGGAAGGCTCATCCGCCGTAACGGCTAGCGGCGTTGGTCCATACTTGGTCGCAAGATACTCACACCCTCCAGCACTTTCAGTGATCATCGTCTCACCATCAATAAGCGCCGGAACCGTACCCAAGGGATTGATTTCTTTGAAATGCTTGGCAAAAACGCGTGGAGGAAACGGCAAAGTTTCAAGCTCATAGTCGAGTCCCATCTCTTCAAGGGCCCATCGAATGCGCAACGATCTCGCATTGTGGCAATGGTAAAGTTTCATCTCATGTCTCCAGAAGGGTTGGCGTTACGCCTCTTTATAACGATGGTGAGCGAAGTGTTATGCACAAAACCAGACAAGGCGAAAGAACTTTTTTACTTTGAGTACTGAGGTTTGATCTACTCATGACTTGCAAATATGAAGGAAATAATTTCCACTGATGATGTGAGCATTGTTCTCAATTTAAACCGTAAGGATAAGGTGCGCCCTTCTCGGATTCTCATCGCGTCAAAATAGAATGCATGACATATCAAGAAAGTCATTATTGAACGGCCCCGATGTCAAGTTGTTCGCCATTTCGAAATTCAAATATAGCGCATGAGTGAATTCTCACGCTGTATTTCTTTGTTTCACATAAGTATTGTCATCGATTACAGGGATGCTGGACATCTTGGGTGACGTAATATTTTTTTCTACCGGCATATTTGATTAACACATATCGTTAATTTCTGAGGCTCTTAACGCCAAAAGCATGATCACGGCGTCCTCTGGTTGAAATGATCTGTATAACAATTGTCAAATTGTGTTCTTAGCGCAACAAACAGTTCGAAATCGACCTTGCTTAGAGAGCGAATGCCTAAAATTAAAGCGGTATGACGTTTTACCTATTTGCGCCCATCAGAATGACAACATAACCTATTCAGACATCGAGTGATGCTTAGTGAGCAAGTGCAATATGTTCAATAAAAACATAACAAGAACGACAGCACAGTTGACCGACCAAGTATGACAATAATTGACCGACGGGAGGATCTGACATGGGGCGGCCAAATACTTTAAAAAATTCAACTATTCTGACGGCGTCTGCCGCACTGTTATCGACCATCCCGCCCCAGGCTTTTGCACAAGACCCGGACTTAATTGACGACGACAGAATTATCGTTACCGGTACGAAGCAAGGCCTTACCCTGCAAGAAGCAGAAGTCTCCGTTGAAGTCTTTGACCAAGCAAGGCTCGATGACGAAAACCTGTTTAATCTCGATGATGTTCTCCAGCGTGTACCGAACGTCAGCAGTCAGTCAGGCTCGCAAATAACAATTCGTGGTATATCCCGTTCGGGCACCGGTGGCGCTGGCCAAGGGGTTACATCGAACGTTTATCTCGATGGCGCGCCGATATCATCAGCTGCACTCGCGTTCGGTGCTGACAGTGTTTGGGACATTGCCCAGATCGAGGTGCTTCGAGGACCACAATCAACTGTACAAGGCCGTAATGCTCTTGCTGGTGCAATTGTATTGCGGACGGAAGACCCCACATATGAATGGGAATATAAAGTTCGTACCCGGTATCAAAGCTTCAACACGAAACAGCTGGCGGGTGTCATTTCCGGCCCAATTATTGAAGATCAACTCGCTTTCCGCGTTTCAACGGATTATCAAGAGACTGACGGTTTTATTACTGATGGCATCAATTTGAGCAATCAGGACGAGCAAGATAACCTTCTCATTAGAGGCAAACTTCTCTGGGAACCGAACGCGATTCCTGATTTGCGCGCAGAACTGACGGTCGACTATAATCGGCTGAACAGAAAAATTTTAAGTTCCGTTGCAGGTCCAAGCGTCGCAGGTTCGCCCGTCATAACCGGAGACGGTTCCATTGTAGACTTTGAGCCCGGGTTTCCGGACTTTGATTTTGACGATTTTCTATCTTTTCCAACCAACGAGGAAACAGATGGCGAAATTCTGAGGTTCCTTGCAGATATTCAGTATGAACTGAATGAAAATTTAAACCTCGAGTTCATAGGAACTTACGAAGACAGTGAAATCCTCCGCAATGGCGGCGATGTTACCAACCCGCTTCAAAATGTCGGATCGGTCTTCAATGAGGATTTCTTAATCGATAGAAATACCCAAACCTATTCAGCGGAACTTCGGTTGGCTTATGAGTTCGGACGCTTCTCAGGTGCAATTGGTGGGTATTATTTCGAAGACCAAGACGATGAACGCGCCGCATTTTCTATTCCAATTGCAGATATTTTCGGAAACGCGCCCGTTAGCCCCGTTACAAGTGCCCTATTAGGCGATGAAGACCTTTTCTTTGAGACGCAAAACTTTGCCTTTTATGGTCAAACGCGCTTTGAATTGGATGATAAATGGACATTTGATTTTAGCATTAGATACGATCGTGAGGAATTCAGGTCGCCGGGACAACAGCTTGATGGTATTCGTGTTGTCCCCGCAGATTGTTTTTCTCCTCTCCCATTCAATATCGTCCAGGGCATCTTATCGGCGGCAACCGGTTCGTCGGCTGATTTATCCGGCGCCACAAATGCTGACGGGTTTGTGACATGCCAAGGGATCATTGACGCCTCCGTCACAAGCAGTGCCGTGCCGGAAACAACGACATTTGATGCCATTTTACCGCGTGGAGCGGTGACTTATAATGTAAACGATGATGTTTCTGTCTTTGCATCAGGGCAACGTGGATACCGTGCAGGGGGAACGTTTACATTTCCGTCTGGTGAAGGAATACAGGTCGGTGTTTTTGGACCTGAATTCCTGACAACTTACGAAGTTGGTTTTCGATCCGAATGGTTCGATAATAGATTTCGACTTAATGGTAATGTATTCTATAGTCTTTACAATGAACAACAAGTTCAGATTTCGGGTCCAACAGGAGCAACAATTGATCAGCGTACCATTAATGCTGGGAAATCGAGGCTTTACGGACTGGAACTCAGTGGCGACTATAAACCCAATGATAGCTTAGATATCTACGGCTCACTCGGTTTACTCAGAGCTGAATTCACTGACTTTCCATTTGCGAACACCGGCCCCTTTGAAAACCTTGAGGGCAACCGACTTACCAACGCCCCAACAGTATCATTTACCATAGGAGCAAATTACAAACATTCATCAGGGGTGTTCGCTAATGCCAGTGTAAACTATCAAGGGCCACGCGAGAGTGATATATTTAATCTGGATCAGAACGATTTTAGCCGTTTAGTCGGTAGAATTGATGCAGAGGCGGCTGAAGACGACGACATAACGCCTTTAGACCCCCGAATTGCCAATGTCACGACCAGACTCGAAAGTCGCATCGTAGCAAACGCGCGTGTTGGATATAGTGAAGATCGATATTCGGTTTATGTATACGGATCGAATCTTTTCAACGATAATTCACCGATTATTCAGAATCTTGCAGCAGTGAACGCCACTAATTCTAACCTTGTCCCCTTGGCGGCATCGAATGTTGGGTTCGCCCCGCCTCGGGTATTTGGTATTGGCGTTGACTTAACATTTTAAAGCTTGTTGCGCTTCGATTTTATCGGAGCGCGGCTCAACGTTCTTGTTTTGGCGTGTTAATGGCGCGGAATGAGGCGGATATAAAATTCTCGGTTCATTCAATCGCAAGGTATTTCTTAAAGAACGCAACCTTGCGCCGGAACGCGTCTCGGCTGTTTGCGGCATTCGCCTCTGGCAGGCCTCCAAGATACATCTTGGTTTTTGTGACAGGATGGACCACTTCGGATGAGCGAATCGTCACGAAGACATCGCTTGTGACATGGTGGCCCGCCGACGGATAAACAACACTTTCAAAAGAATGGATGTAATCCTTCTCTTTTAAGCGCTGTTCTATTCGTTGTGCTGCGATGCTAGACGGCCACATCATATCGGCAGCCCCCGAAATCAATAGGATCGGTGCGTCGATATTCTCTACAGCAATGGTGGCTGGATTACTATCGCTCGAAGCTGCCATTCCTGGCATATAAAAGTCTCGAAAGCCTACCGAGTCACTTAGATACTCAAAGCCCTCTTCACCTTTTTTGAAGGGATAGGGACTAATGGGAAGTGGCTTGCCGTTCAGGCGCCACGCCACGGCCTTCACAGCATCTGCCGTACAACAACCGCCCCACAGAACATTAGACGGCACGCCCGATACGACTGCACCAATATGATCCGGATATAGAGAAGCGATCAAAAGTGCACCCTCCCCGCCCCTGGATAGTCCGGTAAGGCCTATTTTATCCGTACCCGCCTTTTGACGAAGCCAACCGATCGCTGTTTCGAAATACTCAAGGGGAATATCTTTAAGTTCTGGAGGGCGGCCCGGGTAATTAAAATGAGCCAGTGCAAAAACATGAAACCCCTTGCTTGCTAAAAGTGCGGCTGTGCGAAGGTTAACCCCGCCACCGGACCCCGTGACGACCAAAATTGCCGGCCTTGGTTCGTCACCAATTGGCGTCAGAAACTTGCCGCGAAGACCCGCTTCATCAACATCCTCGACACGCACGCCGACGGACAAAAAACCGACATTTTGATCAGCACTTGCCACACTCTTGTCTGACCGAGTAATAATCTGCACGTCGGTCGAACCAACAAATGAAAGCTGCGGTGTGCGCGGCGCAAGTGGATCGACTTGTTCAGGCGTAAGCGTCCGCACTTGCTCAGGTGTCATCGGTAACAACGACCAAAACGGTCCATGAACGTCGACACCACGATAAGTGCCTGACAGCGAAGCATCGGTATCCAATTCTATTTGGCCATTGCTATCGGCGAAATACTCCCCCCGTGACGACCAAACCTGTCCTTTATCGTCGGTCAATGTTGCAATGATGGTCACAGGCGCACCAGGTTCCGCCCCCATGACGGTAATTTCTGGGTCTTCCATCCATAACCGATCAGCGGGCTCCACATTGATCGCAAGCTGCGCGAATGCAGGCAGGGAAAAAAGAAAGAGGGATTGGAAAACTGCTATCAGTAGGCGCATAATGATCGCTCCGTATTGGGCAAAGTTTAAATGCGTATAAGTCAGTATCTCGCTGAGTATCCTACAGCGGCGTAACCTCAACCAGAATCAAACGGTCGAGCCTTCAAGAAATAGAAAAGCGTTTTCGTCCAATCGTCAATGCACGGCTCAGCATTATCCAATGCCAAGCCGTGCATTCTATACCGCGTTAAAATTCAGCGCGGACCTTAAAATAGTAATATCCACCACTAAAACCAAAGGGCGACGTCGTTGGGAACTGTCCGCCAAATCTATTCGCAAACGGATTTTCAACGGGGACAGTATCAAAAACGTTTTGCGCTCCAGCAATAAGCTGCACACGCTCTTTAAGAGTATACGCCGCTTCGAGGTCAACCGTGACGTCATCGCCAACCTCAATAGGGCTTCCGCATCCACGAGGAAGCGAATTATCGCCAGTGTCGCCCAAGTAACACTCGAAGTAGCTACCCCAATAATTCAACCGGACCAAACCACGAAATGGCCCATCAAAATGATTTAATGTAAGAGACCCCCGCGTTGCTGGCAGATTATCTTCCAACTCTTCCTGCCTGCCGAGTGATAATGGCGCAGGCGTGTCACGCCCAGCGTCAGTTACATTTGTATCCGTCCAATTGAAAGCCAATGCCGCTATCGTGCTAGAGCCATTATAGATCTGAAAGTTCTTGCTTGCGACAACGTCAATGCCTTGTGTGCGGGTCGAAAATGCATTGGTGAAGAAATTGAATCTGACCAGATCTTCAGAGCCTGCAAAGTCCGATAGATTCAGGATACCACCAGCATCTAACGCCGTTAATGCCTGAAACGTCGTTGGATTTGTTGGTAACGCAATACCATTGGCATCGGCCGTTGCCACCAATAACCCAAAGAAGTCTTGGTCATCACCGATCGAAATACGGCCCTCAGTTCTTATATTGAAATAGTCCACAGTCAGATCAATACCGCCAAGGTTCGAGGCAAAACCGACCGAGAAGTTTTTAGATTCCTCAGGACTTAGCGCCGTATCAATACCAAGGGCATCCGCAACAAGCTGACCAGCGGCCGAGGTTAATGGCACAGTGCCAGAATCCTGCAAAAGCCCCCCAGAGAGCGCGGTATTGACCGCCGAAAAATTTTGCTGCCCTGATGTTGGCGCGCGGAACCCAGTGGAATACGTTGACCTTAGTCTCAACCAATCATTCACCCGATAGAGCGCACCAAGCTTATAATTCAGTGTTCCACCAAACGAGGTATAAAAATCCTCGTACCGAACAGCGCCTTGAAAGACAAGATCCTCTGTAATGTCAGTTTCTGTATCAAAATAGACGGCGTAATTCTTCTGGACAAATTCTCCAGCTTGAGACGCGGTAAAACCGCCAAAACCATTTGAGCTTGATGAAAAGCCTTGGCTCGCCAGGGGACCAATAGCAGATGATGCGGGTTCGCCCACGATTATTTCAAATGTTTCTGCGCGATGTTCAAAACCGAGCGCTAAACCAATATCCGATGCAAAAAGGTTGTTTGCCAACCCATAAGCAAAATCAACATTGAAATTATCATCACTTTGCCGATACGTACCCGGATCGAAATCGCGTGGCGTATCTGGCCCCAAGCTCGCGTTCACGGTATTATTGATGAAGAAGTCCGCCTCATTCTGACCATAGGTGTAACTGACGTCATAGGTCAGGCCCGTCCCCATGGGCAATTCCCCTCGAAGACCCACCACAACCGATGAATCCTCAAGGTTACCGCCAAAACGCGGCACAAAACCGCCAGGCAGGATCTCATTGAAGACAAAACAGTTTGGATCAGCGCTTACCTGCGCAAGTGTTACCGGGTCCGGAACATTATTCGTTACATTGATCGTTGGACAAGCACCAGAGCCATTAGCCGTGAGATCGCCGACCAACAAAGTTTCGCCACCGTCATTCGAAAATATACCGCTGCGGTTGTTGGGATTTCGGAAAAAGAAACTCCCCTCAACTTGCCGTTCGGCATAATTCCCGAATGTATAAAACTCTATTTGCTCGGAAAATGGGATCGCAGCATTGGCAAAGATCGTGTAATCGTCATTAACCTCCGGCTGACCCCAGATCTGGGTAACGTCCGTTGTAACGGTATTGACCGAAAGGTCAGTTACGGCAGTATTGCCCGCTTCATTCAGACCTAAAACATCGCTTCTCTGTACCGACCGAATTGTTCCATCGGTTTCGCCATATTCAGCACTAATGTTCATGAATCCACCCTGGCCAATATTAATTGGCAAGCCAACATTCGCCGACAATGAGTACTGATCGCCGTCGCCTTGATAGGTCTGACCATATTCTGCCTCGAAAATCGCACCATCTGCATCATCACGAAGGACAAAATTGATAACCCCAGCGATAGCATCGGAACCATATTGCGAAGCCGCCCCGTCACGCAGCACCTCTATTTGTTTGAGGGCGATTGCAGGGATAACGCTAACGTCTGGTCCATGGGCGCCATCGGAAATGCCGCCACCAAAACGGGTGATGATGGCAGAACGGTGCCGCCGCTTTCCGTTCAACAGAACGAGCGTATTGTCTGGAGAAAGACCGCGCAAATTGGCTGGCCGGACGAGCGTGGCGGCAACAGTAATGGGCTGTGTATTGACATTAAACGAAGGAACGGAGTTACGGAGAATATTTAGGAGGTCGGTATCACCTTGGTTTAGAACTTCGTCAGAACCAATAACGTCAATAGGCGCCGGTGTGTTCGCAGCAGATCTGGCGCTGCGGCGCGTTCCTGTTGTTATGATAATATCGTCGTCATCAATATCTATACGTTCACTCTGCGCTAGCGAAGCATTTGGTACACAGAACAGTTGAAACGAAATCGTCGCGAGCGCAACGCCCCGCATCAGCGAAGCTTTATCCATATTTAAGTCCCCTTTATTCGGCTGTTTTTGTCAAGCGCAAACTAGCGGGCGCAAGCTAAGTTGCAACGCCCTAACAGCCAACACCTTGACCGGGTCGCAAGGAGGACGAAAAACATCCTGTCGCTTTGACATTTCCTTAGGGGCGTCCAATTTTTACTGAACAAAAGCAATACCTTAGACAGAAACCCCGCCCCTCAACTGTCTGTCTCAAATGTATCACACTTCAGTTTTATTTTTCAAATCCTGACGCAAGCTATCCTTCTATATTTTCCTCTGTATACCAATTTAGTTACCGTTGATGAAATAGGCGCTGGACAATCGTCCTGGTCTTGAGAGTTAATCGATTTACCATCGCAAAAGTCCCTAAAGCGCCACCGTTTCAAATGGAATCAGAAGGGCGCTTTAAGTTTTTGATTTTACGCATTTCCGCAACGCCAACCGCACACACTTGGCTTGGAAATGCTTTAAGATGGCGTTCTTCATCGACAGGCAAAGCCACATGAATTTGTCCCAAATTTTTTTCACGAGAATGCGACGTGCGCCACGGCTTACGCATTTACATCTTTATACCAGATCAGACGCGTAATTATAAAAACTTCGAGTGAATCGCTGTTTTGATACTCATATACTGTTTTTCATTGATCCCATTGTGGCAACACTGAGTGTTCCTTAATTGTTTCCACCAAGCAAACATGCATAACAGAGATACCCTTCTTTATACTAACTACCGTTGAGTTTTCCCTTCGAAGGTTTGATCCGTTTATTAACATTGTGCGTTTCTATCAGATTACGGTGTACAAGGAACCTTTGAGCGACTATTGCGCCTGTCTGCATAAGCGGTGCATTGAGGCGCATGTACAGAAAAAAATAACGCTGCCAATCAATTGTCAGTGCATTATTATGCAACGGACCGTGGTAGCGGCGAAGCGTCTTAAGGACTGTCGATAAAAAACCAGAATGGCTTAAAACAACTTATTGGCGCAATTTTTACTTCTATTATATATTCACGTGTTAGCGTTACTATCTTTGTACTGATGCTTTAAAAAAACGTCATCATTACCAAGTCATAATAGCATCGTTTATCTATCATCCCCTTGCGGTTGTATTTTATGCCAACGCGGCATTTTTCTCTTGTAATGCGATAGTTGTTACAGGAATATTCAACCACCCGTGTACAAACATTTTAAATTTGGAGTTAGGACGAATGGATAACGTTGCAAGAATTGAAGCCGCTTCCGATGAAATCGGTGTAATCGATCTGATGCCCCAGCAAGAAACGCTCACCAGGGTTGAGACAGCGACAATTGACGCGCTTCAGGCACAGGCCGACGCTGTATCGGGTTTTGTCGACATGATGAAAATGCTTAAAGTCTCTATCGTGGCACCCGAAGCTCAAGCCATTATGAAAAAGATACCCGAAGTTTACAATGCGACAGCAACACAGGCAGAACGTATTGCAGAGATACACAATCTAACACACAATATTGTTAAGCGCTCGAAGTTTGCTACACGATACTTAAGCGGCGGCGTTGACAAAGACGGCCTGGGGACTTCCGGCTAACAAATCAAACAGGGGCTTATGATAAGTTCGTTTTTTATAGCATCGGCGTTATTAATCAGCTTACTAGCCTTTTTATTTGGTGACCCAAAAAAGATTTTTGGCGCTGGCCTTGTGCTAGCGTCAATCCTCTTTTCGAATATTGTTATTCGATTATATAAATTCGTCATTCTCGACGAACTTCACACAGCATTGGTCTATTTAAGTGTTGATGCTCTCATCGTAATGATACTCTTTAGCGTTTTTCGTCATCGGTCCGAAGTCACGACGTCTCGGTGGGCAATTATCGTGGCGGGACTGCACCTCGCGATGATTGGCGTCCATTTGCTCTTTGTCATCAAACTCACCGAAATTAGCCTTCTTTCCTATGTAGTTTCCCTAAACGCGCTTCTTTCTCTTGCTCTTGCCGTCCTGTTTATCTGCTTCTTGCCTAGAAATCTCGACGAAGCCTATTCTATAATCAACGTGAAGTTGTTTTATCTCAAACTCGATATTTCGCGGATCCTTAAGGGTCGGTTCCGTCGGCAAGGGGTTTTGCGTTTGGCGTTTGTATCGACAGACGAGGCGAAAGCCATACAAAAGTTGATTGGACGGCGGTTGCGATTGGCACGCATCCAAAAGCATCTGACGTGCTCGGATGTGGCAAAAGCAATGAATGTGGAGCAATCGACAATATCGAGAATCGAAAATGGTGAACGCAGAATTAATGCTGCGGATCTCGTGGTACTCTCGCGTTATTATGGTGTAGATATGCAATTCTTCATTGGCGGGATTGATAGCGGCATGAAGACTGCCAAACCGATTGGACCAAGTTAGGATAAAGAAGCAATTGCAAAAATGGTTTTGCATTGAGGCCGTTCCAACGCAAGTGGCGACCGAACCATGCATTAGGAAATGCGTAAAATGGTAGCTCGAACGCCGTTCAACGATTTCATTTGAGATGGAACATCTTTAGGCTGCCACGCTAGGAACTTATAAAAATAGATACGACAACGCGCTCAGCACACTTTGTTTGGACTGTTGGTGCCACACCAAACTTGAGAGGTTACGCGATCGCGACACCGCCTAAAACAATAAAAGCTATGGAAATAAACGTATGGACGCGTCTACAGTAAATCAATTGATTGGTCGAAGGTTACGCCAGGTCCGCAAAATTCACGGTAAATCACAAGAACAAGCTGCTGAAGAGTGTGGCTTGTCGCGACAACGCTTACAACGTTACGAAACAGGTGTCACGCGCATCTCCGCCGCGTCTCTTGTGAAGTTAGCGAAGCAATATGATGTAGACGTATCATTTCTTATACAAGATATTCATTCGCCATCCCAATCGATTCAACCAACCCTGAGCGCATCGGCCGGCCTACCGGGCTTCACACTCGGCCCCAACATCACAAAAAAATAACGAGAATCAATTTGTTAATGCATTTCGCGATCAACTGGCTGCTCAAGAGGTTATTGGCGCACGCGCCCGGAAATGCGTAAAAATCAAAAACTTAAAGCGCCCTTCTGATCCCAATTGAAACGGAGGCGCTTTAAATGGCGGTTCCAGAAGCTTTTTGAAACCGTTTTCCGAGGGCCGCATTCTCCACAATTCGCGCAGATTTGGTCGTGGTCGTCACGACAATATCGCACTTGGATTGCCCGAAAGCATAAGAGATTGCATCTTCGACCGTTCTTGCTGCGTGCGTGTTGGACTCACCGCGAATTATCCTGGTGGCGGTCTTCCAAAGATACGATCGACCAACAGAATTGCGCCTTTTTGCATCAGTCAGCGCCAACACCTCGATCCCAAAAAGCGATATATCTGGCTGCGTGTCGCCAATCTCGCGTCGGGGATCATTTTTTTCATTCACGGGCGCCATTAACGCTTCTATGGGGCTCCCCGCCAAGGCGCGCATAACGTTGTATTCTCTTGTCGCAAGACCCACTGAGCCAATTTTGCCAGCATCTTGCATCGCTTGAATGGCTGAAAATAAGTCGTCTGTCAGTTCTCGCCGAACAGGACCATGGAGCCAAAGCACGTCAATGCGATCTCGCTTTAGGCGGATTAACGAGCTTTCAACGGATTTTACGATCGCAGCGGGTGAAAAGTCTCGATCCCGTTTGATGGGACCTGCGACCAAAGTGCCTGCTTTCGTCATCACAATAATAGAGGCATCATTTCCAACGGCCTGGCCTAATCGCTTTTCCGCTTCACCAGCGCCATAGGTCGGGCCTGTATCGAAAACCCCAATGCCTTGATCACGCGCTGTTGCAATAAGCCGTTTCACTTCGCCGCGTGTGAATAGAGGACTAGCTAATGGCCCGCTTACCCCATAAGCGATTGGCAAGTGATGGCTTAAACGCGCACGCAGATCGATAGTCTTGCCCATTGTTTCTGTGGCCCCATTATTTCAGTGGCCTCATTTTTTCAGTGGCCCCCTTATTTCAGTGGTAACGGCCTCTTTATTTTAAATTATAATGTTGGCACTCATGAGACGATGGCTTTTGATACTTTTGCGCAGCGTAGCGCGGAGCTTTTATATGCTGGGTCTCTTGGGCAAAAGTAAGTAACACATTCACTCCCTTATTGTAAGATCAAGCATTAAGTTTCCTAAATTCTTGGAAAAGGCTCTTAAATCCATGGAAACACTCATTGTCGTCCCGGCTCGTTATGGCTCGTCGCGTTACCCAGGAAAACCACTTGCCGAAATTGCTGGCCGATCCATGGTATCGCGTGTTGCACGCCGAGCGTTGGCGGCCGCCAACCAAATAGGAGATGCGAAAACGGTCGTTGCAACGGACGATCAAAGAATCATCGATCATTGCGCACAGCATGACATGGACGCTGTTCTAACATCGCCTGATTTGCCATCCGGTTCCGATCGCGCACTCGCGGCAGCGCAAGCATTAAGAGTGAAGCCGAAATTTGTTGTAAACCTGCAGGGCGACGCGCCCTTTACCCCTATCGACTATTTAGTGAAAGTGATCGAACGACTGCGCGAAAATACAGCCGATGTGGCAACACCGGTCGTTCAACTTGACTGGCAGAGCCTTGATGCCATGCGCTCGGCAAAACGAGATAGCCCGTTTTCAGGAACGACAGTCATCTTAGGGCCAAATAATCGCGCGCTATGGTTTTCCAAAAATATTATCCCAGCCATTCGAGATGAAACCAACCAAAGACAGCAAACAACACTTTCCCCGGTGCGTCGGCATGTGGGACTTTATGGTTTTCGATTTGAAACCCTTGAGTGGTTCGTCAGCGCTAAAGAAAGCCCCTATGAAAAAACCGAAGGCCTTGAACAATTAAGATTATTGGAGAGCGGGCGATCGATCGCATGTGTCGAGGTTGCTGCACCCCCTTTATCAATCGGCGGTATCGATACACCACAAGACTTAGCGCGGGTTGAAGCATTAATTGAGAGCGACGGTGATCCTGATCTTGAGTTTTTTGCCACGTAAAGTGTCTTGGTTTTAAAGCGCCTCCGTTTCAATTGGGATCAGAACGGCGCTTTAAGTTTTTGATTTGACGCATTTCCTTAACGCCAACCGCACACACTTGGCTTGGAAATGCTGTAGATAACTTGGGTGCCATTATCGGTTCAAGATTGAAAGATTTAAAGGCCTTTTCCGACAGAACGGCCTTTTGCGATTTCATCACAACGCTTCATTTCATCGAGAAGTTGTGGCACCCAATCAAAGGGAAGCATATTGGGTCCATCGCTCGGCGCGTTATCTGGGTCGTCGTGCGCTTCGGCAAAAACGGCGGCAACCCCAATAACGCAAGCCGCACGCGCCAACATCGTTGCATACTGACGTTTTCCACCAGAGGAGCCGCCTTTGCCGCTTGGCTCTTGGACGGAGTGTGTCGCATCGAATACAACCGGATACCCCGTATCCCGCATCGTCGGTAACGCACGAAAATCCGTGACCAGTGTATTATAGCCAAATGACACACCGCGTTCACACAATGATATTCTCTCATTACCCGTCGAAGCAACCTTCTCAGCAACCTTTGCCATGTCCCAAGGGGCCATGAACTGTCCTTTTTTAATATTGATGGCCTTTCCTGTTTCTCCAGCAGCCAGTAAAAGGTCCGTTTGCCGACAAAGAAACGCTGGGATTTGCAAGACATCGACAACCTCGCCGGCCAAATGCGCCTGGGTTTCAGAATGAATGTCCGTTAAAACAGGACACCCAAATTCAGAGCGCACCTCATCGAGAATCTTGAGGCCAGCATCGATACCAATCCCCCGCTCGCCCGAAAGGGAAGTCCGGTTCGCCTTATCGTAAGAAGATTTGAAGATAAAAGGCATACCAGCAGCGTCACATGCCGCCCGCAGAGTTTCCGCAGATTTCATTGCATGGTCGCGACTTTCAATTTGGCACGGGCCTGAAATGAACGTAACAGGAGCCTCATTCGCTAATGTGATCGCTCCAATCTCCACTGCCACCATGGCGTCCACTCCTAAAAGTCCGCTATTTCTGTGGACTCGTTTCTTAAATGAAAAGCCGAAGCCCCAGCAAACCGTCTACGACAAAGTCCAAAGAGGCGACTCACTTTTGTCTATCGAAGGAAATGCTATATCATATCACACGGTTATTGGCCTGAAATGTTTTGCGTGAGGTGTACTGTGACCATCGATCCTGAGAGTGACGACCTCCAAACAGCCCGTGACGTACTCAATACTGAGATCACAGCCCTTCAGGCACTGCGAGACAAACTCGATGAACGCTTTGCATTGGCCGTCGAAACGATCGTTTCAGCGAAAGGCTTTGTTACCGTCACAGGCGTCGGAAAATCTGGCCATATCGGGCACAAAATTGCCGCTACTTTTGCCTCAACCGGAACACCCTCATTTTTTATTCACCCAACGGAAGCAAGCCATGGTGATCTCGGCATGCTGCGCGATGGCGCCATCGTCATTGCTATATCCAATTCAGGTGAGACGAAAGAACTTGGAGATATTCTCACCTATTGCAAACGCACTGGAACAAAGCTGATCGCGATGACCGCGCGCGCCAATAGTTTCCTTGGAACAAGCGCCGACGTTGCCCTCATCCTGCCTCAAAGCGAAGAAGCCTGCCCCAATCGGTTGGCACCGACAAGTTCAACAACAATGACTCTTGCCCTTGGCGACGCACTGGCGGTTGCTGTGATGAAGCGGCGCGGTTTCACCGCAGAGGAATTCGGCGCCCGCCATCCAGGTGGATCACTCGGTATGCGGCTTCAGCTCGTCAAAGAATGGATGCACCGACAAAAAGAACCACCGAACCCAACAATCTCTGGTGACGCGCCTTTTTTTACCGTTTTGAAAGTGATCGCAGATGGCTGTTGCGGCGCTGTATCAGTCCTTGATAAAGACGGGAAACTGGCAGGGATTATTACTGATGGCGATGTCCGACGCGCCGTGGAGCGGTTTGAACAACCGCGCACCCTGACAGCAAGAGAAATGGCGAACGGGCGCCCCACAACAGTAAAGCGCAACGAGCGCATGGAGACGGTTGTTGAAATCCTGCAAAGCCAGCGGATCAGCCAAATAATTGTTGCAGAGGACAATACCCCGCTCGCCCTCATTCACGTGAAGGATCTCATGCAAAGCGGTTATATTTGACCCGGCTCACGGATTAAAGCATTTCCAAGCCAAGTGTGTGCGGTTGGCGTTAAGGAAATGCGTAAAATCAAAAACTTAAAGCGCCGCTCTGATTCCAAATGAAACGGAGGCGCTTTAAATCAGGACAATCACCATATTTCGGACATTATTCTCCGCGACGTTCAGCCCACCCCGTAAAGCCAGCAATCACAAAACCGATAATTATAATCCCTAAAACCCGTTCGAGCATAAAAGCTGCACGCATCCCTTGTGGCAGGACAGGGCCGAAAACGTCATTCAAGAACGTGTCTTCAATAGGATCCAAGTCGGAAAATGGAACAGCTTTTTCAAAGCTAAACCCTAACCAAGAGATCCAGTCTTGAAGCGAATAGACGTCTCTCGACATCTCGGTTGCCGATGAGGGCCAGAACATCCCTATTACTGCAAACGCGGTAATCAAAACAACAGAGTAGAAAAGCCCGCGGATCTGTTGATAGCCGTAACCCGTGATCTGTCCCGACAATGTCTCAATAATTTTTGAAAAAGAGAACCTCGGCAGCGCCCTTTTCCGTGCGCGCCCTAAGGCCCACATTATATATCGTGCTTTGGATTCATGTCCGGTTTCACGAAGGGTCTTCGCCAAAGCGCGGTAACGGGCTGGTGAATATCCGTTGTTTGGCAAAGCGCGATCCGTGCGAAGAAGGTCTTTTTCTAACCAGTCGACCAAAACCTCTTTGTCTTCCCTATGAAGACTTTCAACACGATTTTCTCCACCACCGAGCCGAGAGAACCGAAATCCGGTTAAATCTCTCGGTACAAACGAACCACTCTCATGACGCCAGGCGTCAATTGAGCTTTGTAAAATCTGCGTTTCAACATTGCGCACATTGATCTTTGCCCGATCGGTGCGCCAAACGGGCGTCTCCTTCGGAATAAAGTTGGGCGGCATTTTGCCAATCGCCTTTCCAAACATGTTCTTTTGGAGCTTAATCCGAGAGTCTAATAACAGCTCCTCCTGAATCGTGGAACCAACAAGCAATACTTCACGCTCATAGGAAGAACCACTGAGATCAAGACTTTTACGGACGTCAAGCCGCCGCGCCTGGATGCGCCCGCGATAAACACTGCCCGGCCCGAACACTATTGAGCCATCCACCTTGGCATCATCAAGCGACCATAGATCATTGAAGGTCGCACCTGAGGCGATCAGGTCCGTCGCAATATCAAGGTCATCCATCTGAACGACGCCATCAAACGTCGATCCATTAATGAGAAAAAGCCCCCCCATGGATAAACGGTCGGCAAGAAGGTCTGCTTGAAATTGACATTGGTTGAGGGTCAACGACCGCCGCATTTCGAGCCCTGTTAGAACAACCTCTTTTTCAAAAATGCAGTTTTCGAGCTCCAGCTTGCCGTCAAACACGCGTGACTCAAAATCGATCACGTCACGAAATTTTGCGTTTTTAATTTTTATAACAGGCTTTGAGAAAGCACGCCGCCATGGATCGTTAAACAAAATCAATATGAGGAAGCGCGAGGAAATGTATCCCTCGTTAAACGGGTTTTTCGATACGTCCACATCCCCATGGCGTGCTAACTCACCCCAAACCCATTCTTCCGTTTGCGATAAACCCGCATCGGATGGCAGGCCTACCGACGGTTCGTCGCGCCATGGCTGAGATGGCGGAACAAATAAATCGTCGGCCTCAGACCCAAATAAATATGCATGCCTATCATCAAATCGCATGATTTCCCCCTATTCCACCAAAATGTCGCTTGGTGCCCCGAAAAGATTAAACGTCACCGCACAACCATTGTCCATCGAGAAAATACGATTTTCTTTTACACAAAACAATGCGCAAGTTTTGAAAGTGTTTGGCGTAATCGATTTGCGGCCGTGACGAACGCAATAATACCGACGTAAAAGTGACATTATATTCCACTCAAGCAAGTTGGATAATTACCGTCCCGCTAATCGTCAATCAAATGAACGCCATATTTGAAAAACACGTAGGAAACCAAACCCCTCTCGGTGTGCACCGCTTATGCGACGTTTTTGGAAGCACCGCAAATCACTTAGCATTGATGAACGGCCTGGGAAAATTCTGATATATTTTATACTGATAAATAAAAAATACCCAGCCCACTTCGCGCGCACTACATTCCGCTCGGTGCAATAGTCTTTTTACTGTATAATAAATCCCACCCGGCATTCTGAAGGATTAATGGCTTAGGTGGTTACCGACCCACGCACCAGGAAATGGGTAAAATCACGAACTTAAAGCGCCGTTCTGATTCCAATTGAAATGAAGGCGCTTTAAGGATCCAGATCCATTTGGTCAAAATCAAACAATCAATAAATCGGTCAGCGCCATAGGAGTCGCGCCGAAAAGGCTTTGTTGCGATTGAATGCTAAACGCCGCTTCAATTCTATTCGTAGATGATAATCAGTACCAAGTTTCATGAAACTCATTATTCATTGCAAATAATGCCTCACCAATATTTTGTTTTTATACGAACTCACAAAATTTTTATGGATCACCCATTTCAAGAACACTGAGTTCCTATATAGTAGATGAAAAACAGGATGATTCACTATGGGTTCGTTGGAAAGTGATGCACGGTCATCTGGCATCAAAATTACAAAACAAAGAGCAATAATCTGCGACGTACTCGATACATCGGAGGACCACCCCGATGTTGACCAATTACTAGAGCGTGCGAGAAGACAGGATCCGACCGTCTCACTATCCTCTGTATACAGGACAATGCGCGCGTTGGAGGATTTAAACCTCGTCACCAAACATGATTTTGGAGACAACCGGGCACGCTGGGAAAAACGCCGTAACGATCACCACGACCACCTCATCTGTACGGAAACCGGTACAGTTATAGAGTTTACTGATCCTGATCTTGAGAAATTAAAGAAGCGGATAGCAAAGCGCCTCGGCTACTCACTAGAAGGCCATAAACTCGAATTATATGGCCGATCTCGATAGATGGCCCCTTCCCCACCTGAGGAGATGAAGCTTGGCAACACACGAAAATAAAGGTCAAGTGTTGTTGAGTTTGTCGACGTTGATTGTTTCAGCAACCTCAGGGATTGTTTCAGCAACCTCAGGGATCGTGTCCGCAAGATCAGGCCAAACGGCGAATGCTTGATGTGCTGCTCGGCGCGCTTCCTCCCCTTTTCCGCTCGACACCTTCTGTCGGATGATGGCAACAGCATCCTCCCGATAGTTCGCGTCCAACAACCGACCCGCCCCCTCACAAGGCTTTCTTGCAACCTCTAAATAGATGATTTCATTGTCGATGGCCCCAAAATTATATTTGTAAGGCTCGTCACCACGCGTAAAATCATAGCGCGTCAATCCATTTGCAATGGACCATCGAATGGAGTGAGCATGCAGCATTAGCCCAACTGAAATATCGCGTTGGCTCTTATCGCGGCCACCAACATAAAAAAGCGAGTGTCGCCTAACGGGATCGATGTAATTTGCCTGCGCGGCAACAGCGTTACGGCCACGCCACAGAACCGGCAGATAGATTAAGCCATTTACTAGTCCAATTTTGACGATCTCTCGGAATTGGTCTTTGATATTTTTTGCACGCTGTGCCCCTTTTTGTTCACTATGCTGATGATACCAAAGATCGGAGAGGATCTCCGCATCCCTTTGGAACGTCTCGGGCGAGGATCGAGTGACCCGGAGCTCGGGATCATTTTGTAATTGCCGCAAGAGACGGCGAAACTTTTGCCGCGCATTTGAACTTAACCCTTTAAGATAGTCCGGCAGCGTGTCAGGCAAATCCACATAAGGGCAGATAAGATTATTGGTTTCACCGCCATTTATTTTCCGCTCGCGCGTCTCAATATCGTATTCCCTATCATTGAACACCGAGCAAAACATCTCTAGCCGCTGTGGTGTTGAGTTAAAATAACGTAGCACCAATCGGCCAAAAGCCATTTTTGTAATCGCCTCTGCAAAAGCGCGACTGACGGCGTCTTGATGGGCGGGGTCCGCTAAAAAACCAGTATAATCGGCATCAAACCCCCGCCCCAACATATCTAATTCAGTATAAAGATATTTTTCTTTTGTATCCCACTTTGTTCTGGGAAAGAGGGGAAAAACGCCGACCAACCGTTGATCATCGGTCCATGCTGTTAAAATGCGGAACTTGCCAACTGCGCGCGCGACAATCGCGCGAATATAGCGTGAGGATAAATATATATGGGAACATGGATCGATTGCGAATAACTCATCCCAATCGGTTTCGACCTCAACAAATCGAGCGGACGACTCTATTACTTCAATATGCATAGTGCCCTCATATTAAAGCGTTTTTAGACCACATGGCTACTTGACGCGTTTTCAGGCCCTGTGTGTGTGGTTGGCGGCTCGTTCGTTTATTGACATATAGGCTTCAGAGATTTCATTCCAGATCCGAAACGAACGAGATTTTACCGGCATAAACCATTGAAAAGAGCAAACGCCCTTATAATTGCCAACGCGTTGGCATCTTGATTCGGCGTTTTCATTCCACGTTGGCCCGAATGGCTTCGATAAGTTCCTTTTTGCTGGCAGCGCGGCGTTTAGGAATACGCAAGACGACATGGCGGGAGGATTCTTCGATGGTAAAAAGCGCGGTCCCTCCCGCGTCTCGAACAATCTGCCGAGGTTTTTCTTTTTTTCCGACGGATGCAGCGGCTCCCCTCCCCGGCTCAGTAAGTAACTTAAAAACTGTCGCGCCATCATAGGCAAGAACATTCCCAACACGCATCGACTGCTCTTGTTCAACCGCGATGTTTTGCGCCCTGTTGAGTATTGTTTGTTTCTGATCATCCTTTTGCAGCATTGGCCAAAGCTTTGCGGCGTGTCGAACAGCAATATGAAATGGGTCGTGATATGCATGCACAACCACTTCCGGCAAACGCGCAAGATAAAAGTAATTGCTCAACGCTTGCCTTTTGAAGCCAAGTTTCTGTGCCATGGCGCGAATATTTCCCTCATAGAATTCCTCAAGCGCCGTTAGATAGTCTTTACCCCGCTCATAGTCACTAATGTCGACGCGCGCTCTATTTTCTAGATCTGACCAATGAAATGCTTCCTCGTCAGAAATGTCGTGGACTTCAACTTTGTAAAATAGGTCCGAACGGCCCAATTCATCTCTCAGATGAGTCACAGCAAAATGACGGCGCGCGCCGCATATTACTTCATACTCAAAACCATCCTTGTCATTACGAAGTTTGCGGACAATCGCGGGGGTTTTCTGACCCACGTCAGCGATCGTACTGATGAGATCATCACAAATCTCGGGCGTTAAACGATCATATTCACGGTTATGACGACGCCACATTCTGCAGGTCGTAGGATCGACATAGCGGTGCAGAACTTCCTCGCGGCGCCCATCATTGATGTCTCGCAATAACGACTGGCGATTCGAAAGCACTGACACCGCAGAATTTTCGACGGTTGGCGTAGGTGCAACATTTGCCGGGGAGGGGACGTCTATCGGTGCCTTTGCCCGTTGGGCAGCAGCGGCAAGAACGGTGTTTCTTTTAGACTTTGCCATGGGATTAATCCGATCATTCGTAGAAGAAATAGAGCGAAGAAATAAGAACGAAAACAAGATGCCAACGCGTTGGCATTTCAAAAACCAAGCGTTACGCAACGCCTTTCATGCGGAGGTCACGTCGGTGGCTCGGCCAAGAGTTTCGGATAGCAAGTTCGAGATCACCCATGACCAGATCCAAATTTGACCGGCATCTCTTATAGGTGCTGTTCATGGGCCCGGCATATTCATAGACCGTCCGCATCTCGACGTTTGCATTATCAAACTCTGCGGAATCAAGAAGCGCGGTCGACAGAATATCACCGCCAAATACGGTCTTCATCGCATCTCTCATACCGATATGGGCTGACTTATTCTCATCAACCTTGGTGGCAACGAGATGGACAAACTTAAAATCGTTGTTGAGGCCGCGCCCTTCAACCTGTCGCAAAACGGCGGTCAACATCGACAGGAATGAAACCGTTGAGGAGTAATCGATGCTGGAAGGCGGCGTTGGAATTAAAAGCGCGTTCGTTGCTCTCAAGACATTGATAGAAATCATACCGAGGGCAGGGGGGGGATCGATCACAACGATATCATAGGCCGGTGCGATATCGACCAAACCGCGCCTGATTTTCTCAAACCGATTTTCCGGATCAACAGACGAACCAGCAATGAAATACTCCGCGTCATAAAGGCCAAGGCACGACGGAATAATATCAAGTCCGTCCCAATAGGTGGGTTTTACGGCGTGAATTAGATTTGGTTCTTCACCCGCTAAAAAGGGAAGCATCGTGTCTTCTGTATCGATATCGCGCTCGGGATGAACACCAAACATTGCCGTGCTTGATGCTTGCGGGTCCGCATCAATGACTAAAACTCTATAACCCTGGAGAGCAAAATACTGGGCCGCATGCACGGCCAACGTCGATTTACCAACACCGCCTTTAAAATTTTGAACGCCTAACACGATAGGATCATCGGTATCCGAGCGCCAAGGCCGTGTCCCAAATACGTCACGCATATGATTGACGTCTTCCAAAGTATAGCCAAAGCGCTTCCCCGTCTGACGCTTTTTGGGTGGCGGTAACTCTCCGGATTCCTCGGCCCTACGGATGGTTGCATCAGAGCGACCGACCATCGCCGCTGCGAGTTTGACATTAAATCGTAAGCCAAGTTCTTTTGACGCGATATCGTCCGGCATGTCCGCTTTCATTTCAGCAAGCAGGCGACTCGATCGTTCGTATAGGCTTGATATCTGATCGGATGACAATTGCTGGCTCATAGAATCTCCGTTAATCGATGGTTAATTATCGAAGGGGCCCGTTAAGTTTTCGTTAACCTCAATGTCTGCACTTTTGGAGTGCTTCGTGGATTTCTCAAACATTTGTGGTCCGAGCATCAACAGTTGCACCAAGACCGGAATCAATGAGAAGTCCGCACAAGACCCATCGACCATAAGAGACAGTCGAGGGGTTGGTGTCGGTTTGATAGGTTTGGTCCGGACAACGTCCGATCAATTAAGCCTCTTAAGACACGGATAAAGACAACGATAAGGAGGAGAATGCGAGGCAAATAAAAAAACCCCGCCAGAGGCGGGGCTTTTCGGAGCAGCAAACCAGCGGCAACTGGTTCACTCATCATTTCCAATAATGATTCGTACCGCGCTCCCCAAAGCAATGCAAGCGTAGCACCGGCTTGATCGGTAACTTTTTTGCGCTCTTTTTTTGCTTCGCGTTCAAAAACAAGGAACGCGATATGGGTCAATTGTGCTTAAGTAATGGGCTTAGAACGGATATCGAACCAAGCAAAGGGTTCGCCAAACGCCATAGTAATTTTATCGAGGTCACGCGCGATGGTGAGGCTTATGACGGGGTTCCGGTAACGCGCCTCGATATGATGAGAGCGATCGCACAAGGGCTTCCGGATCTCTCCGATGGGGCCAGATGCCTATTAGGATTTTATATCAGCCACCTCGATACAACGCGCCTCAGTGAGGGACGTGTTTCTGTCTGGCCCGGAAACGCGGCCGCCTGCGAAGCTCTCGGAAAGAAGGATCCAACAGTAAGGCGCCTGAAAAATGAGCTTGAAAAAGCCGGTTTCATCATTCGGCGATATGATAAACGTAATCGACCGCTCGAAGGGGACGCGATTGACCTTAGCCCATTATTGGTTCAGATACCTTCAATATTAAGCGACATTGAGATGAGAGCAAACGCAAGGCATGCCGCGTGGCAAGATGCGAAACAAGCCAACAAATCATCCCGTCGGTCCCAAGGGTCGCTAACTAATAAACCAAAATTAAGCGGGGAGGCGCTTGAAAAAGAGCGCCTAAACAGTCCCTTTAAAAAAACTGATTCCTGTATAAATTTTGATCGAAATAAAAAAGCAAGGCGTCTTAAAAAAACGTCGTTATGGAATATTCCGTTAGCAACCAAAACGACTTTGGACGATCAAAAAACAATCAATGATGCCTTAGCTTTATCATCAAAATTGAAAGCCGCTTTGGATCCTGAAGGGCAGGGGATATCACCAAAACAAGCAGCGAAAAGCATCTGGTCTAGTTTGCCAAAATTATTCCCTGAGGACGCCGCAAATTCTATCAATCACACCTTCCTCTGGTGCGCACAAAGGCATGGCGCAAAAGCGTTTTTATATCTTGCAATTGCGCTCGAAGATCCGACAACGAGAGATCCTCGACGACTATTTGGCTGGTTTGCTACAAACCCAGATAAGATCGATGTAAGCCGAAATCTCGAACGTATCCATCACAAGCCAAGACCGATTGAGGAAACTGACCTTAAGCCCAATTTACCAGGGAATATTTTCGAAGACGAAATTGGTGCAGTGATTGCGGAGCAGATCGGAATTGGGAATTATAATTCTTGGTTTGCACCGCAAAGTATTCGCTACACGGCTAAAACGGATAAGCTGATCATCGAGCATGGTGGTTCATTCGCCCGCGAGCAGCTGAAGAAACGTTTTGGCCGACAGTTAGAGGCCGGAGCCTCTTTGCTCGGCTTCAATGGCTTCGAAATAAAGGCGCTTGAATAACCTGGAGCACCTCCGTTTCAATTGGAATCAGAACGGCGCTTTGAGTTGTTGATTTGACGCAATTCCTTAAAGCCAACCGCACACACGTCGCTTGGAAATGCTTTAACAGAAATCGTTCATGCAGCTTTGGGAAGGCCCAGAGTTTCGTCAGCCGCTGTCCAGACTTGCCATTTTTCCAGGCCACGAATTTCGGTTGCAACGCCAGCGTTTTCCAAGGCTGTAAGCGTTGCGATCGCGGTTTTCTTTGAGACGCTCAAAAGTTCACAGAGTTCGTCTTGGCGCAGCGTTGGTTTGCCGGCGAGAATCGGGACCACTTTCCATGCGACGGCATCTTTACGAAACGCGTCGCCCAGTATCGTTTCGCCGCCCTGGATAAATTCATTTGCCGCAACTAACAGGTCTAATGCGTGCTCAATTGCCGTTTTAAAACGGCGTAATGCGCCAATCATCCAGTCACCATCGGCTCGGAGGCGCGGCACATGAAAAACGATTGGCAAGGGTACTGCGGGAAACATGTTCTCTTCAGCAAGAACGCGTTGTGCCTCTAAAGAGGCGCGCTCCTCTGTATAACAGCGTTTTGCGAAGTCACGCGCTCGGTTCATAGCACGCATTGGCGCCGGTTCTTGTTCTCTCTTTAATTGGCGCAGCCCAGCGGGAAGGCGAGGGCGTGTCTGAAAATGATCAAGTTCAGAAAACGCTTCAATAATCGCGCGGTATTTTTGCTCAATACGCATGCCTGAACCATAATCGGCGCCATACCGAGCCCCTTCGGGTTTCGCCTGAAAAACACGTCCATAGAGCATCGAAATGTCGATCAGTTCTGACCCCTCGCGCTCCATTTCAATGGCATTCGAAAACGCTAAACGCTCCGTCATATAAGGGCTTGCGGGGCTGGCTGGCCACTCATAGTGAAGCATTGTTCCAAGCTGCGAAACGTCACTACACAGATGAGAAATCGCCCGCCACTGACCCTGACTAAAGTTCTGCAATTCACTGTTCATGTAAGAAAGGTAACTTGGGTCGCACGTTATGAGAAACCCTGTTTTTGCATCTTTAGGGAACAAATTTTGAGAAATGGTGATGTGTCTGATAATTGCACTTATCCGATATAAAAGTTTGAACCAGCTTTTGTGGTATTGTGTCTTTCGCGCAAATCATTGCATCTAAACATCCAAAAGATGATTTTGCGGACGCATAAGCGTGTACGATAAAAACCAAAGTTGTTGGACCAAAGTTATTAAAGCATTTCCAAGCCAAGTGTGTTCGGTTGGCGTTAAGGAAATGCGCAAAATCAAAAACTTAAAGCGCCCTTCTGATTCCAATTGAAATGGAGGCGCTTTAGAAACGAGGAATACCGACGACTTTGGCAACATGAATGGTCGGATCGTCACTCCAAAAGACGTTCCACCGAATTCTTGGCTGCATGGAGGTATTATTATCAAAAAACGACATGTCAGTGATGAAAATCGTCTTCGGCTCACACCTATTCATTAAAATAGGTGATCTCGTAGAGGAAGGCGGTCTGGTGTTTACCTTGTTACCTGACAGCTCTGCGCTGATTGCCTGAGGTGATAGTCAAGATAAACGCGTGTCTGTGCGCCATGCAAAACCAACCCAAACAAAAAGACAGAAAAACTTCAGTAGCAGCACCAATGTCCGAAATTACCACTACTGACAAAAATGCGTTGCCGGGCGAAGCATACAAGGCGTTGACGACCGAAGTCTTGCGCGCGCGTCTTTGGGAGCGATGGGTTACCTGGCGGAGTGCGCGATCATCAAATACCATTCGCGCCGTGATTTATGATGTGAAGGTCTTCACAGAGTGGGGGCGTGCAACGGGTCATCGGTTTTTACCAGCGTCACCAGAAGCTGTATCGTTATTCTTACAGGCGGAAGCGTCAAAGGGCCTCTCCGTTGCGACGATTGAAAGGCGGGCGTCGTCAATTTCTACGTTGCATCGGCTCGCCGAACAAAGAAATCCATGTGAAGACGCTCTTGTGGCTTGGCGTATTTCCGCAATACGTCGGTCAAAAGGCAAAGCACAAAATCAAGCCTATCCTCTTCGGATTAAAGGCGATGTTGAGAATCTAGAAACATCCGAACCAGAAGGTCTTAGCCTCATCGGTATTTTGAAATTTCTGGACGATGAGGTGTTGCAGGCCAATGAGCTAGAGGATCCCTTGGAAAAAAACCGATTGCAGCGTCATGCATTGCGCGATTCGGCTTTATTCTGTGTCGCCTATGATGCTGGCCTTAGGTCAAGTGAAACTGTTCGTGTTCAGATAGATCATATTACGGCCGCGCCAGGAAAGGGGGGAGAACTTTTCCTTCCCACGACCAAAACGGATGGTGAAGGTGAGGGTAGTTTCCGTTTCTTAAGTGAGCGAACGCTAAAACGCCTTAAAGACTGGGTGAGTTTGGCTGGTATCGAGGAAGGGCCAATTTTTCTAGGAATGAAAAGGTCTGGTGCTCTCAATCAAAAAGCGATTGCTTCTGATACTGTTGGCCGGATCTTCAAAAAGCGTGTGGAGCAGTATTTCAAAAGACAAAAAGAAGATCCTTTAATACCGCTCACGACTGATGAGATGGCGATTATCAAAGGGGTGTCCGGGCATTCCGGGCGGGTAGGCGTTTGCCAAGATGCATTCGCCGCGGGGGAAGATATCGGCGGTATTATGAGAGACTTTGATTGGAAGACAGCACGTATGCCGATTATGTATGCTCGCAAACTTTCGGTACGGTCAGGCGCTGCCGCCAGGTTGCACAATAAAACGCAGTAAGACGGATATTAAAGCGTCGATACTTCAGTTGGAATCGGGACGACGCTTTAAGTCTTTATTTTTACGCATTTCCTTAACGCCAACCGCAAACACCTGGCTTGTAAATGCTTTAGAGCGCTTCGCCGATAAGTGTGATCGGCTGATGGTTCCCGTCCATCAACTCGGCAATAGGTCGAACAATTGTTCGACCGACCAAACACGGACTAGAGCCGTTTGCATTCAAGATGATTCAGCAAACGGCTCTAGAGTCTCGTTGGAGCCTGTTGCGAACCGCAAAACCGGTGATCAACTTTTGCTGCAACAGGCTCTAAGAGCGGCCTTCCGATAGAACCGGAATGCGAAAAGCTGTAGAATGTCAGTGCCAATCATAGTCAGTGATCATATCACGTCCGCGCTTATCGCGCTTGAGCACACGCATTTGCAGGTTTTGTAACGCCGTGGAGTCGATTGGTGACATCGTCATGTAACC
The DNA here is from genome assembly GCA_039025235.1 of Pseudomonadota bacterium. Lineage (GTDB taxonomy): Bacteria > Pseudomonadota > Alphaproteobacteria > Caulobacterales > Parvularculaceae > MED-G105. Next base: position 52,275 of record JBCCOS010000013.1, on the reverse strand, counting down.
GGTGATCCGGCCCTTTTCGCAAATCCAATTAAAAGCGCCTGAAAGACGTCCATCGTGATCTAAGGTTGGAGAGGTCTCGCACGTTCCGACAGCTTCGCGCATTTGGTCAAATTGCCTTACCCAACGATCGGTACTTTGGTCGAGCAAAAAGTTGTCTGCAACGTTCAGTTGACCAATGTTAAAACCACTTCCGTTGAATTGAGTACTGATTAAACGATATGTTGACGTCATTCCAGGGGCAGGCGGCAAATGCTGCTTTGCTGATCCGCTTCCACTCTCAAGGAGCAACAACATGGCGTCCCATGTTGCGAAACGGGCCTTCGCGTAGGTTTCATTGGCAAAAGAAAAGACACCAATACCTTTTTCCGGGGCGAGAATGACATGTGAGCCGTAACCAGGAAAGCCGCCCCCATGACTAAATACCAATCCCGCCTTGCAGTGTTGATCAAGACCGACGCCCATGCCGTAGCCTTCGGACATAAGGCAGGCTTCGCCGCCCGTTGCTCCAAGTGGTCTTGCCGGGCTCTTTAGATAAGACATTTCTGTTAAGGCGCGAACAACACGACGAGGTATTGCACCATTATCTGGGGCATCGCGCGCAGGCCATGCATCCAGCATCCAGCTCACAAGCTTTGTGTAGTCTTTTGCCGTTGTCCAAACACCACCAAGCGGATCAAAGGTTCCCGATGCAAGAACAGGCTCAATGACATACTTCCCATCTATTAGGTTATAGCCGACAGCGCGTACGTTTGCCGGAAGTTCCAATAAATCAACGGTGCTGCGTGTCATCCCGAGTGGCTGGAAAATACGTTTCTTGAGCCCTTCAGCGTAGCTCATTCCACTGACGTTTTCGATTATCCGGCCAAGTATCGCATAGCCAAGATTAGAGTACTCATATTCTGTACCGGGCACATTTGAGAACGGCTGTGCTTTCTCCAGAAAACCATCAAATTCCTCTTGCGTGCGCGCCATTTGCCGGTCGGCCCAGGGGTCATCCCATATGAAGCCGGCAGTATGCATCAGCAGATCTTTAACCTGCACCTTGCGGGAATCAGTTGTCGGGTATTTCCATTTCTTAAGTGTCGGAACATATTTCTCAGCGGGATCATCCAGGGACAATCGTCCTTGATCCTGAAGGTCCAGTATCAAAAGGGCCGTGAGCATTTTTGTCATCGACGCAATTCTGAATGCCGTGTTTTGATCGACCTCAGCGCCTGTCTTAAGATTGCGTAGTCCAAATGACCCTGTCTTGGAGGCTCCATTGCGAAGAACGACGCCATACGTTAGCCCCGGAGCTTTAATGTCCAGCTTCGTATGAAAAAATATATCATCGATTTCAGCATATAGGTCATCGCTGATCTGTTGACGATCTTTTGCGATCGCCGGATCAATCAATATGCTGACAAATACGCCCATCAAGAGTGTTGCCAATAAAACGCGCTGCATAGAAAACGGGCTCATTATTCATCTCTCATTTCGTTTGTGTTTCTTGGCCTAGAGCGCTTCGCCGATCAGTGTAGTCGGTTGATGGTTGCCGTCCATCAACTCGGCAAAAGAAACGCCACAAGCTCTAGTACGCCTTATTGAGCATACTAGAGCATTTCCAGCTCAAGTGGCTACCGGCCTATGCGTCCGGAATTGCATAAAATCAAAGACCAAAAGCCGTCCTGCACCAAATTCGTCTGCAAAACACCTTTATCCTCTATTGATAAGTAGGTGTTCACGTATTCGGTAAACGCCTTATTGAAAGGTAAGGAGTATTGATGAATTAATCGGCTGCAACGCAAGTTTGTGCTTGATCACCTAATCCGGCCACACCCAATGTGACCTTGTCGCCTGGCTTTAGATACCGAGGCGGCTTCTTGGCGAGGCCGACACCTGGCGGTGTTCCTGTTGAAATAATATCGCCCGGCTGAAGGCTCATGAATTGCGAGACATACGAAATTAGATGCGCGACGCCGAAAATCATTGTTTTTGTGTTGCCAGACTGCATCCGCTCGCCATTGACCTCAAGCCAGAGATCTAGATTTTGAGGGTCATCAACTTCATCGGGGGTCACGAGATAAGGCCCGATCGGTCCAAAATTATCCGCGCTTTTCCCTTTAACCCACTGGCCAGTGCTCTCCATTTGGAAAGCGCGCTCGGATACATCGTGGGAGACGCAATAACCGGCGATATGGCTCATGGCGTCACGTTCCTCAATATAGCTTCCCGGTTTTCCGATGACGACACCGAGCTCAACTTCCCAATCGGTTTTTTCGCTTCTACGCGGAATAATAAGATTATCATTTGGGCCGCAGATGGCACTTGTCGCTTTGAAGAAAAGAACAGGTTCTGACGGTGGTTCAGCGCCGGTTTCAGCCGCATGGTCAGCGTAGTTCAAACCAATGCAAATGAATTTGCCGACGCCCGTCACGCACGGCCCGATCCTTGAAGGAGACGAAATCTCTGGCAACTCAAGGACGGTGTCGCCATCGAGAGTTTTGAGAAAATCTGGACCGAGGTGTTCTCCCGTCCAATCCGAAACAAGGGAGCGTGCGTCCCTTATAGCCCCGTTTTTGTCAAGAATGGCCGGGATTTCGGCACCTTCATTGCCAACGCGTAATACTTTCATCAATATCTCCCATGCGAACGCCGCCGCTTTTGCATTTGGTATGTTTCTCTTAATGCCTCTTGCTCATAAGATAAGCAAGTCCAGACATGTATGAGTTATTCTGTAGAAAGACGATATGAGATCCAGAAAGATACTGTGAGGTCGGGCTTACATGGGTTTATTAACGGCCAATCCACTCAACATCGGCATCTAATTGAGACAACTTTTCAAAGTCGTTAACGTCCGATTGGTTGCCAACCAGCGCGTCCATGGCCGGGGTTGCTGCGATATAAACCCGTTTGAGTTTTGGCATATTCGCGATCTCCGACAGGCCGCCAAGTGTTACATTTGTTCCGTATAAGTTCAATACTTCTAGCGCACCATGTCCCGAAAGATGTTTTAACATGACGTCCGATATGCCCGTTCGGGATACCGAAAGGCGCCGTAATCGAGGCATTTTTTCTATTGCAGCTGCGCCATTATCAGTAATGCTTGTGTTGGAAAGCTCTACTTGAACAATGCGCTCAAAGAGTGGTGCGAGCTCAGCGAGGGTTTCATCGTTGAATGATTGGCGCATTGAAAGTGCGTTTAAGACGAGGTTAGCGCTTGATCGTGCTTCATAGTCGATCAATCCGGGATACTGTTGCTGAAATTTTTGTACGGTCGATGCTAATTGTTCCCGCTCTTTGGCAACGGCTTCAGGGTCTAGGGCCATGTGCCCGTCGTCTGCTGCTGGGTCTACTGCTGGCGCGTCGTTACCTATGGACGGCGAGATGGTGAGATACTTCTCAGGCGGAGCGCCCATTTCTGGTGCACCAGCAAGTATCCATTCACTCAGTGCATCAATCTGTTCTGATGCTAAGGGTGATTTTCCTGTTGGCATAAACTCGTCATGTGATTGTGGTAGCGTCACGCGTCGGATTAATTCGCTACCCGCCTGTCCTGCGACAACGACAGCGCCTGACGTGCCGCCGCGCATTACTTCAGCAAATGTATCGAGGCGCAGCCGCCCTTTTTGCTTATTGGCGCCATGACAACTAACGCATCGGTTTTCTAAAATGGGGGCAACGACGAATGCATAGTACCCGTCCTCGGGCGTCGGCGCTTTCGCGATTGTCTCAGATTCGCTTCCCAACCATTGATCAAACGGGGGTGGGATAGAGGCGACCAAGTGGTTTTTACCGTGTGTAATCTGCCCGCCACGATATCCGGTGAAGCTCACAAGGACAAAAGCGGCAAATGTCGCTGTAAAGTAAGCGAACCGCTTGATGCCACCATGCCCATTCGAGACGTGGGATAGGAGCATACAGATGAAGCATAAAGGCGCGACAAATACGCCGCTCCACATGTGTTCAGTGACAAGAGGTCCCGAGGCACCAGAGGCGGCAAGGCTCCACCCCAGGAGTGGGGCAAGGAGCGCGCCGGCAAAAGCAAAGCCCCACAGGAAAACCGTTGCAGGTTTTAAGCTTTCAATCCGTCCGGCACGGGCGATGACCTCGATAATAGGTATAATGAATATCAGAGCAATCGGGAAGTGAACGGCAATGGGGTGAAAATTCCCCAGAAAAGAAATCCAAGCGTTTTCCGTGGTGCCATTGGGTCCCGTGAGTAGAACCAGGACAAGAGGTATCAAAGACAGTAAGACACCACCCGACCACATCAGCCAAGGGCCGGTAGAGAAAGCACCGGTCCGACTATATTCTTTATCTTGATCTAACGACATTGCCATTGGGATTGAGAAATGACCTACTTTTTAACGACTCACACAAACAAATCGTGAATGACCCGTGCTGGCTTCACCCCAGTGATCTTTTGATCAAGGCCTTGATAACGATAGGTGAGAGCGTGATGGTCAAAACCTAACGCATGCAGAATGGTCGCGTGAAGATCTCTCACTTCCACTGGGTTAGAGACCACATCAAGACCCAATTCGTCCGTTTCGCCATAGGACGTGCCGCCCTTGATGCCAGCACCAGCCATCCAAATCGTGAAACCACCGGGATTATGATCGCGACCGCTCCATTGCGCCAAGTCTCCAAAGGATGGTTCTTTCATTGATGTACGGCCGAATTCAGTCGAGAAAACGACCAGTGTGTCTTCTAAAAGGCCACGCATTTTTAAGTCACTCAAAAGCGCTGCGACCGGCTGGTCAACGATGTCACACATATTTATGAAACCGTCATTTAGGGCTTCGACTTGACTGGTGCCATGGGAATCCCAACCCCATTGCCATAGTTGAGTGAAGCGTACGCCGCGTTCGGCAAGTCTACGGGCCAGCAGGCAGTTCATCGCAAAGTCAGCGCGACCTGGTTCAGCGCCATACATGTCGAGAACCCATTGAGGTTCATTCGACACATCCATTGCCTCGGGTGCTTCTGCCTGCATCCTGTAGGCCATCTCAAACTGAGCACTTCTGGCCAATGTTTCGGGATCGTTGAATTCATCGAGCGTTTGCTGATTAATTTTAGCAATTGCGTCGAGAACATGACGACGTTCTTTGCGCTCTACACCTGGTGGGTTATCGAGATAAAGAATTGGCTCGCCGCGCGCCTGGCACACCATCCCTTGGTACGCGCTTGGGAGAAAACCAGAGCCCCAATACTGACTTTCCGGGCTGTTGTCGTCGGATAAGTAAGGTCCGTTCAATTGGATGAAGCCGGGCAAGTTCTGATTGACCGTACCAAGAGCGTAGTTGACCCAAGCGCCTAGTGATGGATAACCAGGTCTTGCGTCTCCGGTAAGTTTCAAGAGAATCGCTGGTACATGATTGAACTGTGTTGATCGCATCGACTTAATAAAACAAATATCGTCGATGTGTTTTTCTAACTGCGGAAACCTGTCGGAAACCCAAGCACCACTTTCCCCTGCTTGATGGAATGGAAACAATGGGCCCATAAGCGTTGGCTTGCCGGTAATGAATGGAAACTGTTTCCCCTCAAGAAGTGCTTGGGGGGCTTCCTTTCCATCGAACTTCACAAGCTCTGGCTTGTAGTCGAATAAATCGAGGTGGCTCAAACCGCCTCCCATATGCAGGTAAATGACCCTCTTTGCTTTGGCAGGTAATTGCGGCGGTAAAGGAGACAACGGACTTGTCGGATCACGCGTTAGATCGAGAAGCGGTTTACCCGTGGCATCGACGTTCTGTGCCCATCCTAAAGATGGCGAAGCCGATGTGGCAATGGCCGCACCAAGACCGGCGCCCATGCCCAACACATTACGCCGTGAAAGGCTAGGCGATGATGCATTGTCACTGACGTCATGATTTGACTTATGCCTGTTATTCATTAGATTTTGATCGTGTTTCATTGTGTCACCTAGTCAAAGCCGCATCCAAATTAAGCATTGCTGACGCAACGAGGCTCCATCGATGTTCATTCACCGGCTCTTTATTGGTGCCGCCGACTGTTTTATTGCCTATATCGTCCGAGGACAAACCTTCAAACAAGTCATAGAATGTGCTGACTTCATGGGCTGTTGGAGGGCGTGAAAGGACAATCCGGGCACCCCTGACGATACATCGAGCAAACTCAGCGTTAATCGATTCTGGCGTCCCTTCTGGCAGGTGCGATAGGTCGCTTTCATCGGCCTCAGAGCACATCCGTTGCCCAAGGGCTTTCGCCGCTTCCACATGAATGGGTTCATTCAATGTCACCAGCGCTTGCGACGGTGTATTCGTCACGTGCCGCCGCGCCGCTGACATATCACGCGCTTTCATATCGAAAATAAGGAGGCTCGGATAGGTTGTTGTCCGCTTTATGCCGGTGTAAATCGACCGCCGGTAGCGGTTATCGCCTTCGGCGGGCAACCAATTCGTTTTGTAAGCTTGTTCCTGGCCGCCCCTGTCTTCCGAGGGAGGCGCGACGGGAACCCCGCCCATCTCTTCAGTTAATAAGCCACTTGAATAGAGTGCCTGATCCCTCACCATCTCAGCTGTGAGGCGTTGGCGTGGTCCGCGAGAAAGCAAACGATTGTCGGGATCCACTTCAAGCATACGATCGGTAGCTTTTGACGATCGACGGTAGGCGTCGCTTAATACAATCATCCGTATAAGGGCTTTAACATCCCACTTCAATTCGTCTTGGAACTCCCGGGCAAGCCAGTCGAGAAGTTCTTGATTGGTTGGTTCTTCTCCAACGCCGCCAAAATCCTCTTGTGATCGTACAATGCCAGTCCCAAAAAGCTGCCCCCAGATACGGTTTACGGCAACTCTTGAGGTGAGCGGTTGCTCCGGTTCGAAGAACCACTGGGCGAGACTTAATCGATCCGCATTACCAGAGGCATCGAATTCAGGGAATATACTGGGCGGGCTTGGCTGGAGCGCATCACCTACCTTGGTCATCATATTGCCACGCTCAAATTTATGCGTTGCACGCTGCAAGGGTTGTGGCAGATCGTTAATGATTGGGAGAGTTGCTGAAGGAACGCCCGCTAATTTCGCGTGAGCCTCTCGCATTTGTACGTATTTTTCTGCAATAGAACCGGTTTCATCGAATGTTTGCCATTTTTCAGATGCACTTGTTTGAATACGAAGACGTCGGACGGTTCCTGCCATTTCGTTGATGCCAGAATCAAACTTAAAGCGAATGCGCAAATGGCCTGCTTTCGGCGCTTCTATCGGTGTTTTCAAGATGCCGATCGTCCAGCGGCGTTTGTAGAGTTTTGGTACTGATCCAAAACCACCTTGCGCGCGATATCGGGCTGGCGAATAGTTTAACTTTGCGGCGCCGGGGTTGCGCGATAAATCTGCTGAAAGCACGTCGTTTGGGCCAAATAACGGGCTTATGTTTTCTTCAGCGTCGGGAATGAAATAATGAAATTCCAGGGGTGATGATTCCTCCCCGTCAGCAGATACGAAGTAGGCTTCAATCGCATCGACCGCAAACCCTCGCTCTGGTGAATGCGCTGCTTTATCCTCGTCAAGCGGAATGACCTCAAACCGAATAGCGGATAATGGTTCTGCGGGAACTTCTACATCATAGTCAAATATCCACGATGTTGAACTCGGCGCGGTTGCTTTTATTTCCGCGTTATCAATCTCGAATTCAGGTAGATCGCCATAGCCATTTTCTTCGTCCCCCGCATAAAGTGACACGCCCTCAAAGCCAGTTGCTGTTGCTGATAATGCTGTTGTGTCATTCCACGACTGCACTGCATCGGCGAACGCTCGTCCTTCGTTTACAATATCGCGGCGTAATGCGCGGTACTCAAGATAGTCACTAAACGTTTCATAGCGCTGATTTTCATCGATCGATACGGGGAGGAAAGGTTCGTCGGACGGAAGATCATGGTCCTCGGTGTTATTGAAAAATGCGAGAGATTTATAATATTCTTCATGCTGAATTGGATCATAGGGGTGGGAGTGACACTGTACACAATTCATGGTCAATCCGTTTAGGGTGGACCATACCATGGCATTTCGTTCCATGGCGGCTTCCATACGAAACTGTTCGTCATCAGCGCCAGCCTCGTCATTATTTCGGCTTTGGCGGAGGAAGGACGTCGCGATTAAATTGCCCATTGTGGGCTCGGGCAACAAATCACCAGCGAGCTGTTTTGTGACGAATGAATCATAAGGAACATTGTCGTTGAATGCAGAAATAACCCAGTCCCTGTAGGGCCAAGAATCCCGACCACGATCTAAATAACCTTTGCTGTCGGCATATCGCGCAACATCCAACCACATGCTTGCCCAACGCTCGCCAAAACGTGGCGATGAAAGCAATCGATCGACCTGCTTTTCATATGCTGTTGCGGACACATCCGATTGAAATGCGTCGAGTTCTTCAACCGTTGGGGCCAAGCCGGTTAAGTCAAGGGACAACCGCCTCAGTAATGTACTTTTTGATGCCTCTTCAGCGGGCATCAAATCTGCTGCGGTGAGCTTGTCGGCGATGTATCGATCAATTGCCCCCTCAGCTGAGATGGACTTTTCTTCTGTGTCATCGCCATCGAGGTTGGCTCGTTTTGGTGGCTCAAAGGCCCAGTGAGCTTCCCATTTTGCGCCCTGTTTTACCCACTCCTCTAGGACCGCGATCTGCTCTGTCGAAAGCGGCGGCGCATGATACGGCATGCGCTCTTCTAAATCGTCTGTTTTTAATCGAACAATAAGTTCCGACGCCTCGGGGTTGCCGGGGACAATGGTTGGATTACCCGACTCACCTTTGCCCAGTGCTTGCTCGCGATAAATAAATGATACGCCGGCCTTCTGACGCACACCGCCATGGCAAGATACGCAATACTGATTCAAGATTGGGCGAACATCTTCGTTGAATGAAACTAACACACTGCTGCTGGATTGTTCAGCATCGGAACAACTCACGGAAGAGAGAAGGCCTAGGACCCCCACAAAGCGCTTAATGGACAGCACTGATAATCGGAAGTTTGTAATACAACGAAAAACCATATCGTGAAAAAACGCCATGAACACTCTTAGCACCCATCATAGCTTTTTTGGCCTCTAGCTTTTGAGCCATGGGCTGATCGTAGTAATTCGCCTTGTTGAAGTAATACCAAAGTCATCCTGTTAGTACAACGTTTAACCTTTTGTAAAAATGTAACACGTGTTACACGGCGCATGTGTTGTCAAAGCGATTGGCTTGCACTGCACAATTTGCGTGGAGCAAGAGAAAAACGCAATACCGCTTTCACACAAATGACACTAAAGACTTCAACAAAGCGACACGATGGACAATTTGCCTCTCAATTTAAAATTTGCACAATAATCCGCAATCCGCTCGAAATCTTCTCGCCGACCCTCTAATTGGGTAATTGAGTAGGGCGCTTGTAACCCTCTATTTTCTCTCAGAAGCTGTTGGCTGAAAATAACTCTCATTCCCAATTCTTTGCGTAAGAGCGGCTGATCGTAATTTTTGGTTTAAAGGACGATGCCAATGACTGATGCTGCCTATACTCCCCCTAGCGTTTGGCGCTGGGAACTGAAAAGTGGTGGCAAGTTCGCCTCGATAAACCGGCCTATTGCAGGTCCAACCCATGAAAAAGATCTGCCGCTAGGTCAGCATAGTTTTCAGCTCTATTCGCTCGCCACACCGAATGGTGTGAAAGCAACCATAATGTTTGAGGAGTTGCTGGAAGCGGGAATTGGTGAAGCGGAATATGACGCCTGGCTGATTAATATTCAGGAGGGCGATCAGTTCTCATCGGGGTTTGTCGAGATCAACCCAAACTCAAAAATCCCCGCCTTGCTCGACCGCACCGGCGAAAAACCGCTTCGTATCTTCGAAAGCGGATCAATTCTTATACACCTGGCTGAGAAATTTAACGCATTTCTACCGGCGCAAGGTCCTATGCGAACGGAAGTATTCAATTGGGTTTTCTGGCAAATGGGATCGGCACCTTTCCTCGGCGGCGGATTCGGTCATTTTTATACGTATGCACCAGTCAAAATCGAATATGCGATTAATCGCTATGCGATGGAAGTGAAGCGGCAGCTTGATGTTTTAGACCACCGACTTGCAGAGTCGCCATTTATCGCCGGTACGGAGTATACTGTTGCGGATATCGCGCTTTGGCCGTGGTATGGCGTTCTCGTGCAAGGGGGGCTCTATGAAGCCGCAGAATTTTTGCAAGTGAAAGACTATAGCAATGTGATGCGTTGGGCCGACATAATCGCCAGTCGACCCGCTGTGCAGCGCGGCCGTATGGTCAACCGGACCTGGGGTGACCCAAAAGGACAACTTCGTGAACGTCATAATGCCAAAGACTTTGAATCGAACGCACAAGACACACCATCAAAGCCTTAAGGAGCGTTGATCGGTTCGCAGCGCCACCGGTTTACGTTCGACAACGAGAAGCTTGCTGGTGTTTGGTGTTCATGTAAGGTGTGTACAGAGTAATATGGTACAGAAGGGGTTCGAAAATGGCGGCGATTGAATTTGAAGATCTAAAGGCGAGGGTGTCTTCCGGCGAGATAGATACTGTCCTTGCCTGTCTTGTTGACATGCAAGGCCGCCTTCTTGGCAAGCGGTTTCACGCGCAGCATTTTATTGATAGCGGGTATAAAGAAACCCATTGTTGCAATTACCTTCTGGCGACCGATATTGAAATGAATACGGTTGAAGGTTTTAAGGCGAGTAGCTGGTCGCAAGGGTATGGCGACTATGTTATGAAACCCGATCTGTCGACGCTGCGTCCTTTGCCATGGCTTGAGGGGACGGCCCTCGTTCTGTGTGATGTTATCGACCATAATACCCATACGGATGTCGACCACTCGCCGCGCGCTCTGTTGAAAAAACAAGTCGAGCGGGCACGTCGCTTAGGCTTCGATCCTATGATGGCAACGGAACTGGAATTCTTTTTATTTAAAGGTCGGTATGAAGAGATACGACAAGAGGGGTATCGCTCGCTCACACCGGTGAGTGATTATATTGAAGACTACCATATTCTACAGACCACTAAAGAAGAGGTCGTGATGCGTCCGCTGCGAAATCACCTTTACGCAGCGGGGATACCAGTGGAATGCTCAAAAGGCGAAGCTGCTGCTGGTCAGGAAGAGCTCAATATCCGATACGCTCCGGCGCTCGACTGTGCAGATTTTCATGCAATTGCGAAGCACGCGACAAAAGAGATTGCCTGGCATGCCGGATATGCGGCGTCTTTCCTGGCAAAGTGGCGTGCCGATGAGGTTGGTAGCGCATCACATATCCATCAGTCTCTTTGGCGCGATGGTGCCAATGCTTTCTGGGACGCGGATGCGGATTATGGAATGTCGCAAACAATGCAGCATTATTTGGCGGGGCTCATTCAGTATGCACCACAATTTTTCTATTTCTTAGCGCCCTATATCAACAGCTATAAGCGTTTTGTAAGAAATTCATTTGCGCCCACGACACTCACCTGGTCGTTGGATAATAGGACGGCTGGGTTTCGTATTTGCGATGCAAATGGCGCCAATGTCAGAATTGAATGTCGGCTTGGTGGCTCTGATCTCAACCCGCATCTGGCGCTTGCCGCGCAATTAGCGGCGGGGCTCGCTGGGATCGAGGAGAAGCTCGAACTTCCTGCAGCAATCGATGGAAATCATTATGCAGATAAAAGGCCCGCGCTTGATAAAGAATGTGCGCCAAACACCCTGACGGAGGCAATTGTCAATCTTCGTGAAGGGCGTGCCGCTCGGCAAGCGTTTGGTGATGCAGTCATTGACCACTATGTGAATGCTGCAATGTGGGAGCAAGAGAAATATGATAGCGCCGTGACCGATTTTGAACTGCGTCTTGGCTTTGAACAGGCATAATAGATCATGACAAAGAAGATTCAGTGCGTTTCGCCAATAGATGGAACGATTTATGCCGAGCGTCCATGTCTTGATTTTGATGCCGCTGCAGCGTGTGTTGCTAAGGCTCATAAGGCCCAAGCGGCTTGGGCGACTGAAGCACTAGACGATCGTATAAATCTCGTTCGTCAAGCCGTCGATGCCCTTGGCAAAATGAATGACCAAATTATTCCTGAACTTGCTTGGCAAATGGGGCGACCGGTTCGATATAGCGGAGAATTTGGCGGTGTAAAAGAACGCGCTGATCATATGATCGGCATCGCGCAGACAGCCCTTAGGTCCATTGATGTGGAGTTATCCGACAAATTTGAACGGTACATTGATCGTATACCCCATGGTGTCGTGCTTGTTGTGGCGCCATGGAACTACCCGTTTTTGACGGCGATCAATACAATCGTCCCGGCACTGATCGCGGGTAACACAGTGGTCCTAAAGCACGCATCGCAAACCCTGGTTGCCGGGGACCGCCTTCAGTCAGCCTTCGATAAAGCGGGTTTGCCGGAGGGCGTTTTTCAAAACGTGGTGTTGGGCCATGATGTTACGGCAGGGCTTTTATCAAGTGGTTCAATCGATTTTGCGAACTTTACCGGCTCGGTGCCGGGCGGTGTTGCTATTGAACAAGCTGCTGCCGGTACATTTACCGCGTTAGGGCTTGAGCTTGGTGGAAAAGATCCGGGTTATGTTGCGGAGGATGCGGATCTTGATGCGGCGGCGGATACGCTGATTGATGCAGCAATGTTTAATTCCGGCCAGTGTTGTTGTGCGATTGAGCGGATCTATGTGAATGCTGATGCGTATGATGAATTTATTGAGCGTGCTGTTGCTATTGTTGAAGGATATGAAGTCGGCAACCCGCTCGATGAAACGACAACGATGGGGCCTATGGCGCATGAGCGATTTGCGCGTCTCGTCCGAGAGCATAAAGATAACGCTATCAGTCGCGGTGCGATCCCGTTGATTGACGCTGGGCGTTTTCCTGAAGAGACAGGGGCTTATGTCGCGCCGCAAATACTGACCAATGTCACCCATGACATGACCATGATGCGAGAGGAAACATTCGGCCCTATTGTCGGTATCATGAAAGTAACAGGCGATGACGAGGCCATTCATCTCATGAATGACAGCGATTTCGGGCTAACCGCATCCCTTTGGACAAAGGATGTCTCACGCGCAAAACGGATCGGATCGCAAGTCCAAACTGGGACCGTCTTTATGAACCGTGCGGACTATCTCGATCCGGCGCTTTGCTGGACGGGCTGCAAACAAACGGGTCGTGGTGGTGCCCTTTCTGAAATCGGATACCATAACCTCACCAGACCAAAATCATATCATTTCAAACTTGGCGCATAACGGGCGCATAATGGGAGCATAACGGGTGCAAAACGCAAACTGGTCCTATCCCACCACAATTTGGTTTGGTGTAGGACGTATCAATGAGCTTGATACAGCATGCAAAGACTTGAGTATTACAAGACCACTTTTTGTGACCGACCGAGGGTTAGCGGATCAGGAAATTACAAAACGCACTTGCGCACTCATTGATGAGCAGTTTTCTGCAAGTGCTACTTTCATGGGCGTTGATGGTAACCCCACGAAAGACAATCTCGACGAAGGCGTTGCTGCTTTTAAAGAAGGTGGATGTGACGGTGTTATTGCGTTCGGTGGCGGGTCGGCAATTGATGTAGGCAAATTGATTGCCTTTATGCCGGGTCAAACACGGCCGGTTTGGGATTTCGAAGATATCGGCGATTGGTGGACACGAGCCAACGCTGATGCAATTTATCCGGTCGTTGCTGTACCAACGACTGCCGGTACCGGATCGGAAGTCGGGCGTGCATCTGTTCTGACAGATAATAATAGCGGTGTGAAGAAAATCATCTTCCACCCGAAGATGCAGCCGAGTATTGTGATTTGTGATCCGGAACTCACCGTTGCTCTACCGCCAAAGATAACCGCTGGCACAGGAATGGACGCTATTGCCCATTGCCTCGAAGCTTATTGCGCGCCGGGATACCATCCGATGGGGGCAGGGATTGCGCTTGAAGGGATGCGACTCGTTAAGGAGAATATTCTGCGTGCCTTTCAGCATGGTGATGATTTAGACGCTCGCGCAAATATGATGGCAGCCGCCGCCATGGGCGGCGCCGCGCTTCAAAAAGGGCTTGGTGCGATCCACGCGCTCAGCCACCCGATTGGCGCCGTACACCACACACACCACGGTACGACAAATGCTGTGGTTATGGCACCGGTGTTACGCTTTAATCGGGCGGCCATCGAAGAGCCCATTGAAAGAGCGGCAAAGTATTTAGGCGTTGATGGGGGCTTTGACGGTTTCGTTGCAATGGTCGAGGACCTCAATCAATCGCTCGATATTCCAAACGGGCTCACGGCATTGGGTGTGACCGATCCAGATTTGGATGAGCTTACCCGCAAAGCGCTAGAAGATCCAAGTGTCGGCGGAAACCCAGCGCCGATGACCTATGACAATACATTACAGCTCCTCAAAGATTGCCTGTAATGACAAACCCCAACAAAATCGCAATATGCGTGAGGCGCTCCGCGCCTTCCGCTAAACCGAACCTTTGGAACTAATAATGGATACATCTGGTCTTCAAGAAAACCGCGCACCCAACGAGACCAATGATACCTCTGACGATTACCTTGAACGCAGGCAATTAAAGAAGGGGGCAGCCGGTTGGTTGCTTCTGACATGTCTTGGCGTCTCATACGTCATTTCTGGTGACTTCGCTGGCTGGAATTTTGGGTTAGCGCAAGGCGGCTTTGGTGGCCTTGCCATCGCCACGGCTCTGATGGCAACAATGTATACCTGCATGGTTTTTGGGCTCGCGGAGCTTTCTGCTGCAATTCCAACGGCAGGTGGAGGCTATGGATTTGCCCGGCGTGCCATGGGGCCGTTTGGTGGTTTTCTCACGGGCTCTGCTATCATGCTGGAGTATTCCATTGCTCCCGCTGCGATTGTCATTTTTATCAGTGGTTACTTATCGGAGTTAATTGGCCTTAGCGGTCCATTGGTCTACGTCGTATTTTATGTTACCTTTGTTGGTATCCATGTTTGGGGGGCGGGTGAGGCTCTTAAAATAATGCTTGGTATCACGGCAGTTGCGGTTGCGGCCCTGATGGTTTTCATCGCGGCGACCCTCCCGCATTTTGATGCGAGCAACCTTTTCGATATTCCGGTGAATGAAGCCGCTTTCGGCGCAAATGCATTTCTGCCAGAAGGCTGGATTGGCGTTTGGTCTGCGATCCCTTTTGCAATCTGGTTTTTTCTCGCTTTGGAAGGGGTGCCGCTCGCCGCTGAGGAGAGTAAAGACCCCGCACGTGACATGCCCCGCGGTATTATTAATGCAATGCTCATCTTGTTAGTTTTTGCAGCCCTGGTTCTGGTATTGGCACCTGGCGCCTCAAGCGCCAACCTCATGAAAGACCATGCAGCTCCTCTTGTCGGTGCCTTGCAATATGTCCATGGCGAAGATTCTGGCGTCGCATCGCTTGTCAATGTGCTCGGTCTTGCAGGCCTAATCGCAAGCTTCTTCTCGATCATCTTTGCTTACTCACGTCAGGTGTTTGCCTTGTCGCGCGCTGGCTATCTACCACGTTGGCTGTCCCTCACGGGTAAGCGCAAGACGCCAGCCGTCGCCTTGATCGTACCTGGCTTCATTGGCTTAGGTCTTGCCTTTACAGGTGCCGGTGACCTGATGATCAATATGGCGGTATTCGGAGCAACGATCTCCTACATGCTGATGATGGCATCGCACATTTTGTTGCGGGTAAAACACCCAGATATGCCACGCCCTTATAGAACACCCGGCGGTATCGTTACGACAGGCTTTGCTCTTGTGCTTTCGATTACCGCTTTTATCGGAACGTTCCTTGTGGATACAAAAGCGGCTCTCTTTACCGCGGCAGCCTATGCGATCATTGTGGCTTATTTTGTTTTCTACAGTCGGCACCACCTTGTCGCAAAAGCACCAGAAGAAGAATTTGCGGCAATTGTTGAGGCCGAAGGAGAGCTGAAATAGTCTTAAAGAACTGTTGATGAACGACCATGCCGCATCGCTTTTTTGCAGTCTGGGGCGTGTTGCGTCCCATTTGTCGTTTTGAAGTTTCGATGTCGTCGAATGCCGCTCCGCTAGAGCCGTTCGCGTTCCAATAGAATGGGAACGCGGCTCTAAGTCTATGTTTTGTCGGTCGAACAATTGTTCGACCTATTGTGGAGTTGATGGACGGCAACCATCAACCGCACACACTTATCCGCGAAGCGCTCTTGTGATTACCCCCTTGCATGATTGAAAGCAGCATGGGATGCAATCCTCGCGCTGCGCTCAGTTTCGGTTTATTGATTTGGTCTTTGAACCCTTGCGAGGTCAGCGGTTATTTCGAACTGCAAATTTAGACGAGGTCAAAAGATCGTGACGCAGAATAACGATGTGAAACAATTTACCCGCATCCGCTATGAGCTGCCGGAGGAAAATATTGCACGGGTCGTGCTGGCTAAGCCCGAAACTCGGAATACCCAGGATTATGCGATGCTCTATGAGATCGATGCAGCATTTCAAATCGCTGCCCGTGATCCAAAGATAAAAGTGATTATTCTTGCGGCCGATGGTCCGATGTTTTCATCCGGGCACGACCTCACTCAAATGCCCGGTTTGTCCGATAAAGACATCACACCTATTACGCAGCCTGTGGGCCATGATGATGCGAGCATTGCAGGAATGTATGCCGGTGAAGAGGAATACTATGTGGGTTTGCATTGGCGTTGGCGTAATATCGGTAAACCGACAATCGCTCAGGTTCAGGGCTTAGCCATTGCCGGCGGGTTAATGCTCGCTATGCCTATGGATCTGATCATCGCCAGCGATGACGCCAAGTTCGTTGATCCGGTTGTGGCATTCGGTTGTACGGGGCACGAATATTTTCTGCATGCGTGGGAGTTTGGGCCCCGCAAGGCTAAAGAGATGCTATTTACTGGCGAACCGCTCACAGCTGAAGAGTGTCATCGTTTAGGGATGGTCAATCATGTTGTCCCGCTTGATGAGCTTGAAGCCTTCACTTTGGAGAAGGCGCGACGCATTGCGACGCGGCCAGCGTTTGCCTTGAAAATGGCAAAGCAGGCCGTGAACTATTCGATGGATTTACAAGGGCAGGGACAAGCGCTCACCGGAACCTTGGCGATGCACAATCTTGGTCATGCACATGCACGCATGGAATATGGCATGCCGCTTGATCCGACGTGTATGGGGTCTGTCAGAGAAGAAATGAAAAATTTAACTAAGAAAGAAAAGTAGACCGGATGATTCTGCTAGGAATACGGATGCCGCCAACGTAAAGCATCCGTATGCCTCATATATCGAGCCTTTCTTCGATTCTATGGCGTGCGTCAGCGATGGACTGCTTCACAAGTTTCTCAACGGAGCGTAGTAAAGCAGACCGGGTCGATTTCGGATTGTAGAGAAGATATATCGAATGACTAACGCTCGGGGTAAAGCGACGGATTGCCACCTGTTTGGAAGAAAATGATAGGGCGGTCATTGGTTCGATTAAGGAAGCACCGACTTTGGCCGCGACAAGAGCGTATGCCGCATGTGTCCGTTGTGTTTCTACAACAACATTCGGTTTGCCGCCCGCATGTTCCACAATTTGGCGTGTTAAATGTAGCGGAGATAGTTCGTGATCAAATGCTATGAAGTCCATGCCATCCAGGTCTTTTCCAGAGATTTCTTTTCGCTCGGCTAAGGGATGAGTGGCCGGCACAGCACAGACCAGATCAAAACTCCCGACGATGCTCATATCTTGAGGGTCGCCATTTGCGATGCCCCCTATTCCAATATCGGCTATACCCTTATGCACAAGATCCGGAACAACGCTTGCGTCCCTCACTAATAGAGTAATGCGTAGTTCTGGGTGGAGCGCGCGCAAATGCGAGATTAGTGATGCTGCGCATTCTGTTGAATAGGCTGGAACGACGGCAATTGTCAGTCGATCTGGCGCTGGTGCCGCTAGGGTCTCGACGTGTCGATCTAAATCGTAAAGGCGCTTTAAGGTCTCTTCCACTACCGGCAAGAGCTGATCGGCCTCTGCGGTCGGTTGGAGGCGACGCCCTTTACGTTCGAACAGTAGAACACCTGATTTCTGCTCTAACTCAGCAATCGTGCGCGTTATTGCGGGTTGGGTTCTTCGCAAAAGTTTAGCCGCGCCAGTGATGCTTCCGGTCATCATGACGGCGCGGAAGGCCTCGTAAAGCCTCAGTCTTCCAGATGACATATAACCTCAGGGCATATAAAAATGATTATTATGCATTTGTTTTATGAAGTCTACGAGCGCTAACTTTTGAGCTTATGCCTTTTCGTTCGATGATCAGCGAGCACGACCTGATCTGTATGTAGTTTTGGTATTTAAGGGCAATGGTGAGCGAAGTAAAAACTCCATCCGATCTGAAAGGAAAGTGCGCGCTCGTTACCGGTGGGGGTTCCGGGATTGGTGCAGCTGTCGCAAGCGAGTTCAGAACCCGCGGTGCTGAGGTGTGTATCGCAGATATTAACGATAAAGCGCTTGCCCATTTTGAAAAAATTGATGGTGTACGCACGTTCGCTTGCGATATCGGTAACGCGGCGGCTGTTACCGAAATGTTTAGTGACATCGAACGTCACTATGACGGTCTCGATTTCTTGGTGAATAACACAGGGATAGCAGGGCCGACAGCTCTACCTGATGAAATCGACTTTGAAGAATGGGACAGGGTATTACGTGTTAATATTAGCGGTATGTTTTACTGCGTACACCACGCTTTACCACTGATGAAACGCCAAAGCGGCGGAGCGATCGTGAATGTATCCTCCGCAGCAATAAGGCGGGGTGGCTTCCCGATGCGTCTGCCCTATGCAACATCGAAATCGGCTGTGATTGGTTTCACCGAAACTCTTGCCATGGATGCTGGCCCTTATGGCATTCGGGTCAATACAGTACTTCCGGGTACGGTAGAAGGTCCGCGCGTGGATGCGGTGCTCGCTGCAAAGTCGAAAATCACTGGCGAGTCAGTTGAGGCATTGCGACGGCAAGTCATGAAGGCAACGTCCTTGAGAACGAACGTTGAACCTGAAGACATTGCTAAAACAGTTGCGTTTCTTTGTTCTGATGACGCTCGATATGTGTCCGGCCAGACCATATCTGTCTGCGGGAACTTCGAAGGTCACAGAAGCGCGGAAACAGATCAATGTTGACCGATAGTAAACAAACTTCAGTCGAGATTGCTGATCTTATCGATTACCCGTCGGCCCTAGAGACGGTTGTCAGCTGGATCGATACCCAGTGGGCATCGTTCAGTGGTCGAAGCCTCGAGGAGACGAGAGCGCGGTATACAGATGGTATTATACGCGATCAACTCCCAATCACGCTAATAGCGTTGTCTGGTGATGAAATTTTAGGGTTGGCGTCTTTGCGTGAGCGAGATTCCTTTGATTTTCTGCCTGGCAAAACGCCTTGGATCTGTAATGTATATGTTGATCAAAAAGCCCGCGGCAAAGGTATTGCTGGTGCGCTCTGTAAGGGTCTTGAAAAGAGAGCGAATTTACTCGGTTATACAGAAATGTTTCTTGCAACGGTAATGCATCATAACTCTCTTTACCATCGACTAGGATTTAAGGAAGTCGCTCAAGTTGAGGCGCATGGTGATTTAACCGCTGTGCTTTGCAAAGAGATTGAACGATAATACGTGAATAGGTGAATACGGATGGTTAGTACGCCCAGTTCGAATGCTATTGCCCCGGCAGAGAAAACCGGCCGTCACTTGATTGGGGCGAGTTGGGAAAATGGTGATGATCGACATAGAGAAATCATCAGTCCAGCGACGGGCCAAGTGATAGGGTCGATCCCGCTAGCCGACGCGGCCATGGTTGATAGAGCGGTCATTGCGGCGCGCCCGGCTGCGCCGTTTCTCCGACGATTATCGCGTCAAGATCGCGCTTACTATTTGCGACGGGTTGCGGATATCATGGACGCCCGAGCCGATGCGTTAAGCCACCTTGTGACTTTGGAGCAAGGCAAACCAATAGCGCAGGCTGAAGGCGAAGTTGCTGCTAGTGCATTGGCGTTGCGGATGGCAGCTGATTATATTTTAACCGTCGAGACCCCGTCACCTCCCTTGCTCGATCCCATGAAGCGGGCTTTTATCGAATTAAAGCCAAGAGGCGTCTACGGAATAATTACGCCTTGGAACTTTCCGATTGCAACAGCGTGTTGCTACTATTTAGGGCCGGGGCTCGCAGCGGGGAACGCGCTTATTTGGGTTCCGGCGCCGACGACATCATTAGCGGCAACGGCGCTCGTTGAATGCTTCTTGGAAGCAGATCCGCCGGTTGAGGGCATGGTGAATCTCGTTCTTGGCGATGGGCCGGACGCGGGCGATGCACTTGTAACACATAACGGTGTTGATGCGCTTGCATTTACGGGCAGTACGGAAACTGGGCGCATTATTTCTTCACGGGCAGGGCCTAAATCGGTGTCACTGGAGTTGGGCGGTAACGGTCCAACAATCGTATTCGAGGACGCGGACATTGAGCGGGCAGCAGCGCGCTCCGCTGTTGCTGCTTTTACGAATGCAGGGCAAATTTGCACATCAACTGAACGCGTGCTTGTACAAAAAGGGGTCTACGAAGAATTTGTTGAACGCGCGACGCGTGAAGCAGAAGCCATGCGCCTGGGCGATCCGTTCGATCAAGATACGACAATTGGCCCATTACATAACGAAGCGACCGCGAAAAAAGTGGCGGCTCATATATCGGATGCGGTCAAGGGCGGCGGTCGGACGACGTTTGGCGGTGCGCGTGCCTCTGGGTTTCCGACCGACTTATACTTTCAGCCCACTGTTATCGCTGATGTTCCGCCGGATAGTGCGCTTCACTGCGAAGAGACGTTCGGCCCCGTCATTCCTATTTTACCTTTTGAAGATGAAGAATCGCTACATGCGCTGATTTCGAAAAGCAACTATGGTCTTTTCGGGTCTGTGTTCACGCGTTCCATGGGACGCGCAATGGGACTGATCAATGATTTGAAAGTTGGTGTCCTAAATATCAACGAAATGAGCGCTTATTGGGAACCTGGCATGCCTGGCAGTGGGGCGAGTGGTACACTGAGCGGTACGGGACGTATTGGCATTGGACCATCAATTTTATCGATGTCGGACCAAGTGACTGTTACAATGGATCTGAACTAATTTATGCATTCCGGGTCTATTGGCGTTAAGGCCTCTCCAGGCGGAAAAAACACAACAAAGCGGCAGCGGCATCCGCGTGGCGCTCTTTTGTTGATGTTCACAGAGCTTTGGGAGCGCTTCAGCTTCTTCGGCATGAAGGGTATTCTCGTTCTATTTCTGAGTTCCAGTCTTTCTGAAGGAGGGTTCGGGTGGGATCCTGCACGGGCAATTGCATTTACCGGACTCTATGGTGGCTTTGTTTATCTTTCCGGGGTTGCCGGCGGTTGGTTTGCTGACCGCGTTATTGGTATTTCTGACAGTGTGGTTTGGGGTGGCTTTATCCTCGTTTGCGGTCACCTGTTGCTTGGTGGAATAGAACTCGCCCCTGCCATCGTTGAAGCGGTTTCTGGACATGACGTAAAGCAGTTACTGATTGCCGTCGATGTTTCACTCGGTCGTGTTTGGCTCGATGATAGCGTTCGACAGCAATTTGAATCACTGAACGATCCGAACGCTACATCTGCAGCTCTATTCGCCATGACGTTGTCGTCAGCTTTCTTTTATTCCGGTATCGTCTGTATCGTGATTGGGACAGGGCTTTTTAAAACGCCCCTTACGGTTCTCTTGGGTCGACTTTACGATAATCGTGAAACGATGCGTGAAGAAGGTTTTACACTTTATTATGTTGGCATGAATGTGGGCGCTTTCGTTGCGCCTTTTATTGTTGGCTCGCTTGCCGAAAATGTCAGTTGGGCTTGGGGCTTTTCAGCGGCTGCAGCTGGGATGATCCTCGGTCTCATTGTCTTTCTCTATCGCCGTGGTTCACTGCCCGATGTTGGAAAGTCCGATGCTTCTTCTGGTTCTTATCCCGTCCTATCACAGAGGGAAAAACGGCGCCTTTTTGGGCTTACCCTTTTGGGGGCTTTCGCGGCTCTGTTTTGGATTGCGTTCGAGCAGATATTTGGCTTTCTCAACCTTTTCGTTTTCGAGAAGGTTGATCGGAATATCTTTGGTTTTACTGTTCCCGCAACGTGGTTTTTATCTCTCAATCCGATCCTTATCGTCCTTTTGGCCCCTTTGCTTGCTAGTCTCTGGACGCGGCTTTCACTGCGGGGCCGGAACCCTAATATTGTTGAGAAATTCTGCCTGGGTCTCGTGGCATTATCGGCCGCTTTTGGTGTTTTATTGATTACGAGCCTTATAAGTTCAGACGGGCGTTTTCCTGCGTTTGCCATCATTCTTGCTTATGGGCTCGTGACACTTTCTGAGCTAGTGTTGTGGACCTCAAGTCTCGCCTTTGTAACGCGCATATCGCCGCCGCAGATTGCTGGGGCCGTCATGGGGGCTTGGTATTTAGCGCTCGCTCTTGGTTCAATTGGCGGGGGTTTTGTCGGTGCCGCAATTTCTACGCTGTCAACACTGAATGCCTTCATTATACTGACGGGGTCAGTCGTGATGTCAATGCTTACTCTCTTCTTAATGCGACCCATGATATCTCGTTACCTTGATCTGAACGAAATGGAAAAACCAGTCTCTTCGGTAGGTCAGTCATTATAAAATATCAGAGTACAGGAATGAATAGAATGCAAATAGAGGCGCGAATGAACACACAGCTATTTGGCTTTGTCGTTATCATAACGTTGATCCTATATCTGTTGACAAGCTCAGCTGTGGCGTTCGATTGGGAGCGGGAAAAGCCAACGAGTGGTGATGCCTTTACGCCGCCAACGCCGCTATATGATGTGCGTATTGAACATAGCCATTTTGTTAGGATGAGGGATGGCGTTCGTCTTTCTACCGATGTGTATTTTCCGGTGGGGTCGGACGGCCCTCTGCCAACAGTCTACATCGCAACACCATATGGCAAGCAAGAATGGAATACGCCCACACGATTGGGTCTTATGTTTGCGGAACAGGGCTATGCGGTCGTTGTGCAAGATCTGCGCGGGAAATTTGAATCAGAAGGTCAGTTCATCGTTGAACACAATATAGGACCCGACCTTGATGACACCGCTGATTGGATTGCAAAACAAGAATGGTCTAATGGAAATGTGGGAATGTTCGGGTGCTCCTATCGCGGACAAATTCAGTATTATGTAGCGCAGGAGCGCAATCCACACCTTAAAGCATTTATCGCTGACGGCGGCGGCGGCGGCGGCGGAGAAGTTCGGTGGGGAGGAATGAACGGACCCAGAAAAGGGGGGGCACTTTTATTGGGAGATGGGTTCCCTTGGTTGCGCGATATGATGGAAACTGTTTCTGTACGCCCGTCTCGTAAGCTTGATAAAAGCGAGTTTGTGGCTTTGTCCAAAGCCACTAATCATTTTTCTATTGACCCTCCTGCGACCGACTATGCGAAGGCTTATTGGCACCTTCCTTTAAAGACGATGATGGATGCAACCAATGCTTTGCCTACCGATTGGGAAGACTATTTCGGCCGACCGATTGTCGATTCGTACTTTAGGCGAATGGATATCACGGGGCCAAAAGACCGCGTGATAACCCCAACCCTTCATATGAATTCCTGGTTCGATTTTTCGGTCACCGGCACACTCTATTTCGCCGATCTGTTCGAACGAATTGCAATTAACAAAGACATCAGAGACCATCAGTTTAAACTCTTGACGCCTTCGTCACACTGTGGCGCAGAGAAGTTGACGAAGGACTCATCAATAGGTGACTTGCCACTCGGTGATCCGCGACTGGATTATCCGCGGTTCTATTTGAAATGGTTCGACAGATGGTTGCGTGGAAATGAAAAAGCCTTAGAGGGCCTGTCTTCAAATACTTACTTTACGACGGGGATCAATCAATGGCGAACGAGCGACGTTTGGCCGCCAAAAGGTATAAAAAAACAGCGCTTTTTATTGGCCGGCGAAGGGAGTACCAACACGCGTTACGGCACCGGTAAGCTTGTGACGTCAGGTACGGATGCGGCAAGTCACCGTAATACCTTCCTATACGATCCAGCGGTGCCTGTGATGAGTGGTGATGTAACGATGTCATTCACGTCGGGGCCAAACGCGCGTTTGCAAGCGGCACGAGAACTACGTTCAGACGTATTAGTCTATACGTCTGAAATGCTTGAAGAGCCCTTGGAGGTAACTGGTCGGATTAGCGTCGATCTTTTTGTATCATCAAGCGCTCCAGATACAGATTATACGGCTTGGCTTGTTGATGTTGCACCAGACGGTAAGGTGTATGATCTTCAGACGGGCATTATTCGGGCACGGTATCGTGACGACTGGGGTAAAGAGGTCATGATGGAACCTGGCGAGGTTTATAAAGTCACTATTGACCTCAATGCCCTTAGCCATGTGTTCTTACCTGGTCACAAAATCCGTTTAGCGGTTTCCAGCAGTAACTTTCCAAAGTTTGATCGCAACTTGAATACGGGCGGAGATAATTTCACGGAATCCAAAGGACTTATTGCAACAAACGCCGTTCATCACGGTGGCATTTATCCATCGGCGTTGATTTTGCCAGTGCACAAACAGTAGTCACGTTTTAATGAGAGAAAATACAAGATGAGTTATGATTTTACGCCGAAAAGAATGTACCGTATGCCAACACACTTTGGCCCTTCTGCAGGGCCAAGGTCCGATCCGCAAGGACGTCGGTTCGACTGGAGCGCAATGGAGGTAACAACGGTTGCCATTACGCTTGACACTGAGGGCGATACCATCGAACGCGTTTTGCCCCCAGGTTTTAAACGTCTTGGGGCCC
Organism: Pseudomonadota bacterium; assembly: GCA_039025235.1. GTDB lineage: Bacteria > Pseudomonadota > Alphaproteobacteria > Caulobacterales > Parvularculaceae > MED-G105. Next base: position 27,456 of record JBCCOS010000013.1, on the reverse strand, counting down.
CGCGCGTTACGCTCGCATTTAGCTATTTCCGAAATCTGCCTTGGCTTGCGGGTCGGGGGTACAATATCTTCGGTGTTCGCGTCCCATCACAATATAACGATGTCGTGGGCGAATTATCCCTGGTCTTGTGGGAGAATTTGGCTGACCCGATTATAACCGGTCGTGAAGAATTGGGTGTTAATAAGATCTATTGCGAGCTTCCTGAGCCGCGGCGATATGCTCATTCGATATCGTGCGAGGCGTCTTGGCTCGGCTATCGATTTTGCTCGCTCAAGGTAAAAGATCTGAAAAAAGCGCCGCCGCCAGAACGCGATGAAGAAACGCAAGGTCAGTTGCTTCACTATAAATATATTCCCACAACGGAGGAATGGGGTGATGCCGATATTAAGTACGCGACCCTTACGCCAGAAGTGCAAGGAGCCACACTTTTGTCATGCGAAACTGGTACGGCAACGATAGAATGGGGAAATCCAACATGGGAAGATATGCCGACCCAGTTCCACATTGTGAACGGCCTGAAAGATCTTGTATCCGGACCAATTACCTCTTGCGCCGTTCTTGAAACGCGTGGGGCCATTGCTGATCATATTGATCAAAAAAAGCTTAGTCGCGAAGTTTAATTGTGATTTGGCACTTAGTCTTTGTTTTGTCGGTCGAACAATTGTTCGACCTATTGCGGCGTTGATGGACGGGAACCATCAACTACACATACTTATCCGCGAAGGGCTCTGAGCTTTTTTCAGGTTTTATTCCGATAGCTGTAGCTCAATGTCGAATCCTTCGCCCCGTGCCCATTTTTCCGCAGCGAGTGTTTGTATGCCGCGTGAAGGATGGGTATCTGCACCCCACCACGGACCGCCATATCTTACACGCACGCGTCCGTTGCCCAATAATCCGATAACAGAATTCGTTCCGGACCCTTTGTAACGGGGCGCACCATTATTCAAATAGGTACCATCAGTATACTGGCGAAGAACGCTCGTTACGGGCCCCGACTTCGATTGAATATTTTCACAAATATCGGAAGCTTGACAACCGGGTAGCGGTATCCTTTTGCCGGCAACAACAATAGTTTGCCCTTCGGCGATTGAAATATTAAGGGGTATGCCCTCTAATGCAAATGCCTCCACGGCTCTGGCAAGAGCGCCTAAAATCAAATTGACTTTCTTCGGATCAAAGTCACTCGGCGTATCATAAGGCCGGGCCGGGTCGAACGCATCTTTAAACACGTCCTTAGTGAAGCTGAGCCCACCAAAGGGTATCCAAAACCCTTCTACTTTTAATTGTTCACCGTCATCTGGTAGTTCACTCCAGAAAACACTCCATAACAGGTAGCCTCTGCTTCTAGCGCGGGTTTTGCCATCCCAAGCGTCTAAAACACCGCAGGCTTCGCGTAAATCGACAAAAATGCCATTACGAATGACACGTTTCGCATCGGTGCAATATTGGACAACAGAATCTTTAAAGCGTGCCGCCCAATAAGACTCACCATCAGTATACCGATCCCAAAGTGTCTCAAACGACCATTTGTTGCCGGGATACCCATCGGAACTGTTAGCGCGTGCGTCAAGAATTCGGCGGTGCCCTAGATATCGTGCGCGTCCGGTCCTATACCAACTATAGCCATCGATGAGCGGTGAAAATCCTTTTATAGGTTGGCGCGGATTGGTCCATGCCACTGACTGATTGCTATCCATCAGCGCTGTCTTGGTGACGTGATAGGGAATCTCGGACAGTGCCATGACACCCGGTGCATGGCGGTCGTCAGCGGTTTTTAATGCACATTGAGATCTGGTCCCGTCTAAAATCGGCAAGCCTTTTAAGTCTTTAGGGGAACCTCTTTCTTTATAAACAGCGCAGTTCGACCATTGGTCATTGTCGAGATTGATGACTACGCTATTCGGCGTTGAGGCGACATTGCCTTCATGGTCGATTGCTGAAAGTTGAACCGCTTCATTTCGTTCAAGTGACCGATAGGCTTGGACAAGTTCTTCTGCGGTTTCTGCATTGTAAATCATTGGGTGATAGGGGTGAAAGAGAAGGCTTGGCAAGCCTTCGTGCACTTCACGGATGGCAAAAGCATGTTGATCATCCCAAGGATAATCGTCGCTGCTCATCACAAAACCAAAGTCGGACCGATAAACAGTGTGTCGACGGGTTTTTAAGTGACCATTGGAGTCGCGCACTTTGATTGAGACGTTTCGTTCTTCTAATTGCTTTGTGACGCCGTCTACGACATATTGTGTAGGGTTATTCGGCGCCAACGTGAGGCGGTAAACGGCATAAACTTGTCCATAGTGACAAGTTATACCGCCAGCGACTTTGCCATTCGTCCAAGAATGATAAGTGGGGGAATCCGTATAAATTCGCACGAAAGAGTCAAATTTGCCGGCAACGCGTAAGCGAAAAGCTGTTTCAGGAACAGATGTAGAATCATGAGGGGCATCGAATAAAATACTCTTTGCCCCAACGGTTAGGTCGCTCCCAAATGCCCAATTCGTGCTCGCGTTACGGCGTCGTGGCGAAATCTGTGCAAGCTCTGATCGATTTAAGGACGACCGACGACGGCTAGCCGGCGGCTGGGCGGCTAAAATCTCTGTGTCATAGGATGGCGAGCAACTATCTGGTGGTTGACTGTGGGCGAGATGCCTCACTTCCAGTTTGAAATTTGCAATCGGGGCATCGGCGCAGGCCGGATGGCGTTCGCGCAATCGTTTCTTTTGTTTTCTGTAGGTATTATAACCATCCACATATCCAGCAAGAAAGTCTAGCTCGTCTTGGTGATGGGTCGGTCCATTGACGAATTGGTCAGGTCCATTTGCGGGAACCATTAAATGTTCACGCTCCGGCCGACGAGCCCGCTCCATTATGTCTTGCGCAATATTGGTGGGGCTTGGTGACAAATACCGAGCAGCTTGTCCACCATAGAACGTCATCATTTGTGCAAGCTTGCAAAAACTCTCGTCGGCCTGGACCGTTGCGAGGGCAACGCCTAATTCGAACATTGTATCGGTGGTAATTTCCACTCTTTGGTCAGGGCCAAAGCGTTCGATAGTTGCTTCCGCTGCCGCATCATTTAGAACGACAAGGCATAACACTATTGCGGTGAAAAATCTGTACATAAATTCCTCTTAGTTATCGTTGATAAACGATAACGGATATAAATTCGGCAGGCTCGTTGGAAATGCATTTCGGACCGTGGGACGAGGCTGCGTCGAATAGCAAGCTATCTCCGGGTGACATCTCGTACTCTCTTGCGGCGTGTTGGTAAGTCATTGTTCCATTCAATAAATGAATAAATTCAACGCCGCGGTGTTGAAAATTTGTATACGGCTGAGCATCTCGTTCCAGTCGGATCATATAGGGTTCAAGGGCGATGTCACCAGAAATTGTGGCGCCGAGCAATTGGTAGCGATGCCCAGCTTTAGTGCCACTGCGATCGATTATGACCCCTTTGTTTGCGGGTACAAAAGAACAGTCTCTGCGCTCGTCATAGTCGGCAAATAGCTGACTCATCGGCACGCTAAGCGCATTTGATATTTTTTGAATTGTCCCAAGTGATGCGCTTGTCTGGCCGCTTTCGACCTTACTCAACATGCCAATAGACAGAGAAGAAGCGGCGGCGAGTTCGCTGATGCTCAGATCTTTTTGCTTCCTAAGGCGTTGGATTGTCTTTCCAATGCTCTTCTCAAGGGTTGATTTCGCGTCATCAACAGGGGCACTGGATGAAGTTTTATAAGGTTTTGTCGCCTGATTTTGCTTTTTCTTCTCGGTCACTACCATGTTTTTTCTCGTTTAATCTCTTAACATAGAAATTTTCCTAACAGGAAAAAAATATTCACACACCTTGACGATATCGTACCCAATTTTGTACCATCATAAAAAAGGTTGTTTCTTATGTGCGGGATTGTTGGGCTTTTTGCAAAGACGGAAAAGCCACAGGCGCATTTAGGCCTACATCTATCGCAGATGTTGGACAGTATGGCGGATCGCGGGCCAGACAGTGCTGGTGTTGCGCTCTATACTGACGAAAAAGTGGATACCTTGAAGATAACCGTCCAGCTCGATGGTCCATCAAGTATTGACACCCTCGACGACGTAAACGCTGTTCATTATCGCGGCGATCACGGTGTACTCCACGTTCCTTTATCTAAATATGACCAAGTTATCAGTTCTTTGGCTCGCCTCAACCTTAGGGTCGTTGGAACGGGGCATCGAATGGAGCTTTTTAAAGGTGTTGGCCACCCCCGAGATGTGGCAGAATCGTTTGAATTGGCTTCGATGGTGGGTACGCACGGGCTTGGACATACCCGAATGGCAACAGAATCGGCCGTAACGATCGACGGGGCTCATCCTTTTTCGACGGGTCTTGACTTATGCCTTGTGCATAATGGATCGCTTTCCAATCATGCGTCATTACGTCGGCGCCTCGCTCGTGAGGGCGTTCATGTTAAGACAGAGAACGATTCGGAAGTTGCGGCGGCTTATATCACTTGGCGATTAGGCCAAGGTCTGACGTTACGAGAGGCACTTAGCAGAGCTCTTGATGATTTAGACGGCTTTTTTACGTTCGTTGTCGGGACCGAGGCTGGCTTCGGTGTGCTTCGTGATCCAATTTCCTGTAAGCCAGCGGTTATGGCGGAAACGGATGACTTAATCGCTTTTGCTTCTGAATACAGAGCGCTCGCTGGCTTGCCGGGAATTGAACAAGCAAAGGTATGGGAACCGGAGCCTGCCCAGGTTTATTTCTGGGAGCGTGCCGCGTGATTGACTTTGACCTTGCCGACCAAACAATACGCGACGTCAATGCGGCGTTGCATGCTCTAGCGGGCGGGAGCAAAAAATCCGTTCGTATCGCGAACCCGAATGGTAAACATGCATTGGCAGCTGGCCTTGACGCACCGTTAGATGTCCTCATTGAAGGGCATGTTGGGTACTATTGTGCGGGTATGAATAAGGCTGCTTCGGTGACAGTGCATGGATCTGCGGGCGTCGGCGTTGCGGAGAATATGATGTCCGGCCGTGTACATATCAAAGGTGATGTCAGTCAATCAGCCGGAGCCACGGCCCATGGTGGCCTACTAATTGTTGACGGCAATGCTTCCGCACGATGCGGAATCTCTATGAAGGGTATCGACATTGTCGTTAAAGGAAATGTGGGGGCAATGTCGGCGTTTATGGGGCAAGCCGGGCGTATGATTGTTCTTGGGGATGCGGGTGATGCCCTTGGTGATTCGTTATACGAAGCGAAGTTATTTGTGCGTGGAAGTGTAAAAAGTCTTGGGGCAGACTGTGAAGAAAAAACGATGACCGATGATCTTGGTGACGAGTTGCGTGAGGTATTGGCTCTAGCTGGTTTGGACAGAGAGCTTTCTGCCAGCGATTTTACGGCCTATGGGTCAGCTCGCCGGCTATATAATTTCAATATCGACAATGCTGGTTCTTATTGATGACAATTCGAAAAACACCCGTCACTGAACCAAGACTATCGTCGACATTCGATCCGTATACGCTCTCGGAGATTAGGCGCGCGGCTGCCACAGGTATCTATGATATCCGCGGCGGCGGTGCGAAAAGGTCTGTTCCCCATTTTGACGACTTATTGTTCTTAGGTGCGTCTGTGTCTCGGTATCCCTTGGAGGGGTATCGGGAAACCTGCGCGACGGATGTGGTGCTTGGGTCACGGTATGCGAAGAAACCCCTTGAGCTTAAAATCCCTATTACAATCGCTGGGATGAGCTTTGGTTCGCTCTCTGCGCAAGCAAAAGAGGCGTTGGGGCGTGGGGCATCGATCGCTGGAACTTCTACCACGACTGGCGACGGCGGTATGACGCCCGAAGAGCGAGGCCAATCTAAGCATTTAGTATACCAATATTTACCGTCGCGTTACGGGATGAATCCTGATGACCTGCGTAAAGCCGATGCGATCGAGGTGGTCGTGGGCCAGGGAGCGAAGCCAGGCGGCGGCGGCATGCTGCTTGGCCAGAAAATAAATGACCGCGTTGCGCAAATGCGCACACTGCCTAACGGCGTCGACCAGCGTTCCGCTTGCCGTCATCCTGATTGGACGGGTCCTGACGATCTTGAAATCAAAATTGAAGAACTCAGAGAAATCACCGATTGGGAAAAGCCAATTTATGTAAAGGTGGGTGCAACACGACCATATTATGATGTTGCGCTGGCGGTGAAGGCGGGCGCTGACGTTGTGGTGCTTGATGGAATGCAAGGAGGCACCGCGGCAACCCAAGAGGTCTTTATTGAACATGTTGGCATCCCGATTCTTGCCGCGATTCGACCAGCGGTTGCGGCACTAGAAGATCTTGGGATGCATCGAAAGATTCAATTAATCGTTTCCGGTGGTATCCGCAATGGTGCTGATGTTGCAAAAGCTCTCGCGCTCGGTGCTGATGCGGTATCGATTGGTACTGCCGCCCTTGTGGCGCTTGGCGACAATGATCCGTATTGGGAAGAAGAGTACAAGGCGCTTGGCACGACGGCTGGTGCTTATGATGATTGGCATGAGGGGCGTGATCCTGCTGGCATATCGACACAGGATCCTGAACTGGCATCTCGCCTTGATCCTATTGTCGCCGGCAAGCGTCTTGCCAATTTTCTGTCCGTTTTATCTCTGGAGGCCCAAACGATCGCGCGTGCATGCGGGAAAAACCGTGTCCAAAATCTAGAGCCGGAAGACCTTGTTGCCTTGACGGTTGAGGCTGCTGCTATGGCGCGTGTTCCCCTCGCAGGGACCCAGTGGATTCCGGGCGAAGTAAAATAAAAGGGGAATAAATGACCCAATCACTAAAAGCCTATGCCGCAGACCGCGGTGTCAAATATTTCCTTTTTTCGTTTACAGACCTTTTTGGCGTTCAACGATCTAAACTTGTTCCGGCCGAGGCGGCCGATGGTATGACCAAGACGGGTGCTGGGTTCGCTGGCTTTGCTGCATGGTTGGACCTTGGTCCTGCTGATGCCGACATGTTTGCAATTCCTGATACCGATAGCGTTATTCAACTTCCTTGGAAACCAGAAGTCGCTTGGGTTCCCACAGACCTTGTTATTGATGATAAGTTGCTGGAACATGCGCCGCGCAATGTTCTCAAAAAACAGATCGCTGAGGCGGCAGAATTAGGATACCAGCTTAAAACTGGTGTTGAGTGTGAGTATTTTCTTCTTAATCAAAATGGGGATGCTCTTTCTGATCCCGCGGATATCCAATCAAAACCCTGTTATGATCAGCAGGCGTTGCTTCGTCGCTATGAAGTGATTGCCGAGATTTGTGACGCAATGCTGTCTCTTGGTTGGAAGCCTTATCAAAACGATCATGAAGACGGTAATGGGCAGTTCGAAATGAATTGGGAATATGATAACGTGTTGGTTACCGCTGATCGCCATGTATTTTTCAAATTCATGACTAAGTCGATTGCAGAAAAACATGGGTTTCGAGCAACCTTTATGCCGAAGCCTTTTGCCCATCTAACGGGGAATGGATGCCATATACACGCATCTTTGTGGTCGTTGAAAGAGGGGGGCAACGTCTTTGCGGAGGAATCCGGAGAGTTAGGGCTCTCCAATCTGGCGTATCAATTTATTGGTGGTCTGTTGCATTCCGGGCGCGCTTTAACGGCCCTGACCAATCCCACTGTAAATAGTTATAAGAGAATAAATGCACCGCGCACGGCGTCAGGAGCCACATGGTCCCCCAATACTTTAACGTATGCCGGTAATAACCGCACACACATGATCCGTATTCCGGAGCCAGATCGCATTGAAGTGCGTCTAGCTGATGGTGCCACTAACCCTTATTTGCTTGCCGCTGGCGTTTTAGCAGCGGGACTGGATGGTATTAAGCAAGGACGTGATCCTGGTCCTCGACTAGATATTGATATGTATTCGGGTACGAACATAGAGGAGTATGCTGATCGCAAGTTGCCAATGAATCTATTGGATGCATTACGCGCACTTCAAGAATCTAAAGTCTTTCACTCCACACTCGGCGCAGAATTCTGCAATGCTTATATCAAGCTTAAATCTGATGAATGGAATGAGTACTGCCAACAGCTGACGGATTGGGAGCGATTACAGACTCTCGATTGTTAAGGCCTAAACGGTTTTAACCGACGCTCATTATTTTAGAACCCAGTCCATGCAATTTTCTGCCTTCAATCTCCTCCGGAATGCTGTCTCTGGCCACCGTCATTGGCAGCCGATGTGGCGCGAACCAGAACCTAATTCATCCTATGACGTACTTATCATAGGGGGTGGGGGGCACGGCCTTGCGACCGCTTATTATCTCGCCAAGGAATTCGGAATTCATAACATTGCCGTTCTTGAGAAGGGTTGGATTGGTTCGGGCAATGTGGGGCGCAACACGACAATTATTCGTTCAAACTATATGCTCCATGATAATATCCGCTTTTATGAGCGCGCCATGCGGATGTGGGAGGATCAAGAGCAAGTTCTGAATTACAATACCATGGTGAGCCAACGCGGCGTTTTAAATCTTTTTCACTCTGATCCACAGCGCCACGCTTTTGCACGCCGCGGGAATGCGATGCGTATAAACGGTGTAGACGCAGAGCTTCTCGATAAAGAAGGTGTGCGCCGATTAGTTCCTTATCTGAACTTCGATAATGCGCGTTTTCCAATTTTGGGTGGTCTCTTACAGCGCCGCGGCGGGACGGTGCGTCATGACGCTGTGGCATGGGGATATGGACGGGCCGCCGACCAGGAAGGGGCTCACCTCGTGCAGCGTTGCGAAGTGACCGGGCTTCGCATTTCGAACAACAAAGTTATGGGAGTTGAGACGACCCGTGGTTACATTGGCGCGGAAAAAGTAGGTGTTGCGGTTGCTGGTTCAAGCAGCCTTCTTGCGAATATGGCGGGCTTACGTTTGCCGATTGAGAGCCATGTTTTACAGGCATTTGTAACGGAAGGTTTGAAGCCCGTTCTCAATACAGTGGTTACCTATGGCGCCGGGCACTTTTATGTCAGTCAATCGGATAAGGGGGGCCTCGTTTTTGGCGGCGATCTTGATGGCTATAATAGCTATGCCCAACGCGGAAATTTAGCAACGGTGGAAGATGTTTGCGAGGGCGCTATGTCGATGATGCCTCGTATCGGGAAAGCGAAGATTCTGCGCCATTGGGGTGGTATCATGGATATGAGTATGGATGGCAGCCCGATCATTGATAAAACATCTGTTGACGGACTCTATTTAAATGCCGGCTGGTGTTATGGCGGCTTCAAAGCAACGCCAGCGAGCGGCTTTTGCTTCGCGCATCTAATAGCGAAAGATGAGCCGCATCCTGATGCCGCTGCATTCCGACTAGATCGGTTTGGCCGCGGTGCCGTCATTGATGAAAAGGGCCAAGGCCCCCAACCAAATCTGCATTAGAGAGCAGCCGATGATAATCCCCTGTCCCTATTGCGGTCGGCGCCATTCTTCTGAGTTTAGCTATCTTGGCGATGCTTCCCTTATGCGCCGTCCTGACTTTGAAGCATCAGAGGAAATGTGGTCGGATTATATTTATCTTCGTGATAATCGAGCAGGCAATCATAAGGAATTGTGGCGTCATAGTTTTGGTTGTGGGGCGTGGCTTATTGTTGAGCGGAACACTGTTACCCATGACGTGTTGTCCGTGGTCCCGGCAAAGGATCAATCATAATGCAGGTTCGTCGGTGCCCAGCGGGTGGCTTAATAGATCGTGCGTCCCCGGTTCGCTTTTCCTTCGATGGGAAAGAGTATGAAGGCTTTCGAGGGGACACGTTGGCATCTGCTCTATTGGCCAACGGCATCAATCTCATGGGGCGGTCGTTTAAATATCATCGGCCACGGGGTGTTTTCACGGCGGATTCATCCGAACCCAATGCATTAATGGAAATTGGTTCTGGCGCCCATAGAGACCCTAATGTTAAGGCGACGATGGAAGAGCTCGTCGATGGGCTTGAGGCCCGTAGTCAAAATCGATGGCCGTCTCTTGCCTTTGATGTAATGGCGGTGAACGGTTTGTTGTCTCCGATTTTCACCGCCGGATTTTACTATAAGACCTTCATGTGGCCCAAATCCTTCTGGGAAAAGGTCTATGAACCGGTGATCCGGCGCGCAGCGGGCTTGGGGCGGTTAAGCGATGAGCCCGATCCTCGCACTTATGAGCGGCGTCATATTCACTGCGATATCCTTGTCGTCGGCGCTGGTCCTGCAGGGCTTGCTGCGGCGCTCCTTGGTGCGCGGTCGGGCGCTCGTGTTGTCTTGGCAGACGAAGACTTTCATCTTGGTGGGTCACTTTTAAATTTGAGGAATTACAAACAAACTGAGGAAGGCGCCTGGGCGGACGCTGCCATTGCTGAGTTAAACAACACGCCAAAGGTAACAGTTTTACCAAAAACAGCGGTCTTTGGGCTTTATGACGGACCGGTGTTTGCGGCTCTTCAGAGGCCGCAGGCGGCTTCCAAAAACCCAGTGACCTTTTATTGGAAAATATTCCCTAAACAAACGATACTCGCAACGGGCGCCAGTGAACGCGGTGTTGTTTTTGGTGGAAATGATAAACCGGGCGTCATGCTTGCATCTGCAGCACAGACATACGTCAATCGTTTTGCCACGAAACCGGGTCGCCGGAGTGTTGTTTTTACCTCTACGGATGACGGTTGGTATAGCGCAGCAGCATTAGAAAAAGCGGGCATCTTGGTTGCTGCAGTTGTCGATCCACGCGAAGGCCTTTCGCCAGCCTTAACCGGCACGGTCGACGCGGAATGTTTTCAAGGCGCGGTTGTGGAGAAGGCCCGTGGTGGTCGCCACCTTCAAGACGCAATAATTACTGCTGAAAATGGAAAGAAAACGACAGTCCAGTGCGATCTATTAGCAGTCTCCGGCGGTTGGTCACCGAATATTGGACTGACCTGTCATTTGGGCGCAAAACCTAGCTGGGATAGCGCTCGATCTGCGTTTATGCCAGCGAAGCTCCCCGGAGGCATCGCATATGCTGGCGCATTAGAGGGTTCTGTTTCAACCGGTACTGCTTTGAAGAGTGGTTTAGAAGCGGCCCAAAAGGCGCTTGATTTACTCGAGATGCACAGTGCAGAAATTAAAATACCAACGGCCGAAAAGAATTTAAATATTTCGCGGAGTGCCGATATGCCCTTGTGGAGAGTGCGCTCGGCAAAAGAGAAAGCTTTTGTCGATCTGCAGCATGATGTGGTGGCCACGGATATTAGCCAAGCCAATCGTGAGGGCTTTCGATCTGTTGAACATGTGAAGCGATACACAACATTGGGGATGGCGACGGACCAGGGGCGCACGTCGAATTTAAATGGACTGGCGATCCTTGCTGATGAGAATAACATGCCCATGTCTTCGATCGGGCTTACAACCTATCGCCCACCCTATGTCCCTGTGGCAGTTGGCGCGTTCGCCGGTGAAAATGCCGGCCTTGATTTCCGTCCCAAGAGGTTGCCGCCCAGTCATCGGTGGGCAGAACGCCAAGGGGCTGTTTTTGTTGAAGCCGGGGATTGGTTACGCGCTCAGTACTTCCCCAAAACGGAGGAGAAACATTGGCGACAAAGTGTTGATCGCGAGGTCACTGCGGTGCGAACCAAAGTTGGTTTTTCTGATGTATCAACACTTGGCAAAATCGATATTTTTGGACCCGATGCAAGCGTGTTGTTAGAGCGGGTTTATATCAATGCATGGCGTAAACTTGCAGTCGGAAAAGCGCGTTATGGGTTGATGCTCCGCGATGATGGTTTTGCCATGGATGATGGCACAACGGCACGGATGGCCGAAGACCATTACGTCATGACGACAACGACGGCAAAAGCAGGGCCGGTGTTTCAACACCTCAAATTCTGTCATGAATGTTTGTGGTCGGATTTAAATGTCGCTTTCGTATCGTCTACGGACCAATGGGCGCAGTATGCTTTGGCTGGTCCGAAATCGCGTGATGTTCTTCAGCGCTTGACCGATCACGATGTGTCAAACGAGGCGCTTCCCTATATGGGAGCGACGGCCGCGAGCATTCTTGGCGTAGAAGGTCGTATCTTTCGGCTCTCTTTTTCAGGGGAGTTGGCATATGAAATTGCTGTACCGGCCCGTTATGGCGAAGAGTTTGCAGAAGCGATTATGGACGCGGGTGCCGCGGAAGGCATCGAACCCTATGGAACAGAAGCACTGGGTGTCCTTCGGATCGAGAAGGGGCATCTCGCCGGACCTGAACTCAATGGTCAGACGACGGCTCAAGATCTCGGCATGGGAAGAATGATGTCAAAAAAGAAAGACTTCATCGGGCGGAAGATGGCGCTGCGGTCCTATCTCAACGCGCCGGACCGCGCCTCACTTGTCGGTATACGGGCAAGCGACCCAAGTATTTCGTTTGAGGCGGGCGTGCACTTGTTTGCCCCTGATGCTCCTGTCGATCCGGCGCATGATCTCGGTTATGTTACATCAGCTGTTTTTTCGCCGACGGTTGATGCTACGATTGGTCTCGGATTTTTATCGCATGCAGAGGAATATAGCGGCAGACTACTGCGTGCGGTTGACCCTCTGCGCGGAACAAATGTTTCGGTTGAGGTGTGCTCTCCCCATTTCGTTGATCCGGACGGAGAGCGCCTTCGTGCCTAGCCTGGTCGCCCATCCAATTGTTGAAGATCCTGTTTATCCCATTGTCGATGAGACATTCGCTTACTGGATGTCAAAAGGCGGTGATACTCTAAAGCTTCGTAAAGCTGTTGAAGGCTCATGCGGCTTTGTTTTGCCTGGCCCTGGCGCATGTATTGCCCTTTCTGAAAAAGAGCAGGCGGTGTGGGCAGCCCCCGATCAATGGTTTGTAATGGGCGTCAACCCGCCAGCGTCTTTGGCCTCGCACATACATTTTGCTGAGCAGTCTGATGGGCGGGTCGTCTTTTCATTACCCGATTTGGAAGGGCGCGACCTTCTGGCTGCTGGCTGTTCGGTCGATTTACATCCCGAAGCTTTCCTACCAGGCATGGCCGCCACATCCAAAATAAACCATTTCACAGCGCTATTTTGGCAACCGACGCTCGAGCCAAAAAGAATCAATGTTGCGGTCTTCCGTTCTTACGCCCAAAGCTTTAATAGCTGGCTTGGTGATCGACGACGAAGCCAACAACAAATATAAACGGAGGGTCCAATGAGCGATCCTGGTATTGCCCTTACGCTTGCTTGCAGCAATAGACCGGGCATTATTGCAAAAGTTTCCAATCTCATTTTCAATTACGGCGGCGATATTTTCAATGCCCAACAGTTTGATGATGTGGACGATCGTCGTTTTTACATGCGCGTTCTGTTTCGGTTTGACGATGGGCAGGCGACGTTTGACGCTTTTAAGGACGACTTCAAAAAGATTGCTGATGATTTTGCAATGACGTTCCGTTTGCGTGATCGCTCACGACCGCAACGCGTTATGATACTGGCATCGAAGTTTGATCATTGTTTGGCTGACCTATTGTACAGATGGCGCCGCGGTGAACAGCAAATGGACATTACAGCCATTGTCTCGAATCATCCTCGCGAGACTTATGCAGGTCTGGATTTTGCTGATATTCCGTTCCATCATTTACCTGTTTCAAAGAAAACGAAACAACAACAGGAAGCGGCATTGCTTTCGCTCATCGAAGAGACGCAAACGGACCTTGTTGTCCTCGCTCGCTATATGCAAATTCTCTCCGACGAAATGTCGGCAAAACTCGCCGGACGCTGTATCAATATTCACCATAGCTTCTTACCGAGCTTCAAGGGCGCCCGTCCTTACCATCAGGCCCATGCACGGGGCGTTAAAGTAATCGGTGCAACGGCCCATTACGTCACTGGAGACTTAGACGAAGGGCCCATTATCGAACAGGATGTGGAGCGTATATCTCACGCGGACACCCCAAATGACTTGGTCCGTCGCGGTCGAGAGATCGAGCAACGGGTTCTTGCGCGTGCTGTGCGGTATCATCTTGATGATCGTGTCATGATGAATGGCCATCGTACGGTTGTTTTTGCCGAGTAGCGAAACCGGTCTGTGTCGATGACGCGACCCCATTCAAGTGCATGCGGTACTGGCGTGGTTGGCCTGAAAACGCTAGAGCATCTGAGCCTTAGCTTGAATCAATCCAATGTTCTAGATTCATGCTTTAGAGAGGGAACGGTTTTAAGAAACCGAGCGTTTCTTCTGTTTAGAAATCACATAAACGAGTAAGAATGCTGCAGCCACACTTAGGCCTATTGATCCAAGTATCGTGAAATATTCACTGAACGTATCGCGCCCAGGGATCTCCCCATTGCTATCGATTGAAACAAACACCGCCGCGCGTGCCCCCAGATAATTTGATATTCCGAAATTCAAGAACCAAACGCCGCTGATAGCGTTGACGCGACTTTCGGGCATTGATTGGAATGCCAAAGAAAAAGCCGCTGGCAATGCAAACAATTCCGATACAGCGTTCAATACATAAGCGCCAACCATCCAAAAAGGACTAAACGGCGGGGCACCGGATCCGCTGGCGGGAAGTGACAACATCAAGACTGATATGGAATTGATGAGTATTCCGATCGTGATGAGTAAGACCGGTGAGGGTGTGATGTTTCTTTTTTCTAAAAATAACAAGCCCGCGGAAATGACGGGTGCACCCAACACAACAACAAGGCATGTCAGTACAATGAAGACATTAGGCGCAATCGTAAATTGGCCAAGCGGTGTCGCGAGCTCAAGATTTATATAAGACTTTGAAAATAGGACGAGGGCGCTAATCCCTTGCTCGTAAAAGAGCCCGAAAATCAAAAGCGCAACAGTAACGCCCGCTAGTGATGCTATTGATACATTCTGACCCCGTGGCTCTGGGGCGACTTTAAATTGCCAAATAATATAAGAAACGCCGAAAATCACCGCAGAGAGCAAAACCCAGCCCATATATTGGTAAAAAGAGTAAAGCAGTGTTGCAATGAAGGTCAGGCCCGCCGCAATTGCCAACATGGTGATCAACGACGGCGCCTTCGTAAGATGTGGCGGTTTTAAGAAACGATCGATATCGCGCCAGTGGTTGCGTAGAGCCAATATTGCGACGGACAGTGCGAGGATGCCGATCCCGCTGCCAATGAAGTACATTGTCGACCAGCCTATGACGGTGACCAGAAATCCGGCGAGCGTAATAGCAACTAGCATCCCTAGCGATTCAGCCCAAAATAAAGCTTGGAAAGCTGTCTCGCGGGCCGCGTTTTCTTCAGGGAAGACTTTGGACACCACAACGACGCTATTGACCCTGTAGAATCCCGAGCCGGCGAGGGCCATGCCCAATCCGACAAAAGCAATTGGGTTCATAGCGGTTCCGTCTTGTGTAATAACGGCCAAGCCAATAAGGAAGTTTCCCGTAGGGATCATCCCTAACCCTATCACCATCGCTCTGAACTCACCGGCTAGTCTTTGGGCCGTAAATCCGCCGACGAAGTACATAATGTAGAGGAGTGCACTCCCACCAGCGAGCATGAGAAGGGCATCCGCTTCTTTCTGCGAGAAAGCTTGAATGGCCAGTAAAAGAAAGCCGTATGCGAACAAAGCAAAGTTCATTCTCTCGGCCATACAGCATACGGTGAACGCAATTTTATCGGCGGTCGATGCTAGGTAGGTTTTGGGCGCCACGTCGCTTTGACTCATAAATTCTCAACTGACATATGACATCGCAGACCCCTATCCGTGGGGATTGGCGACGTGCTAGGAACGGTCGCTATCGGCATTGACCGAGCCTTTGGCTTCCGGGGAGTAATTGTTTTCTTTAGCTTTCTTGTTCAGTTATGCGCGATATTCGAATGTGCGGCCTTTATCTTTCAGGTCCGGGTGTTGATAACGAAATGAAACGCCCCGTGTTCTTCACTTTTGCGTATTCCTCTTCGGACAAAGCAACCGCATCCATTGCTTTGTGCATTTCTTCTGGAAACGGACAAACTTTGCGAGTCTCAAGAGAGACGCTCAGGACTAATTCCTCAGCAATAGCTGAAATCCATTTCTCCTCCGCGTGGGATAACTCATGACGGAGAACCATTTTTTTATGGTCGACCGACAATACGTAAGACTTGCAAACGAGGGCATCATCTAGGCGGGCTTCCCTCAAAAATGTCACGTGATAATCGCCAGCGAATGTGGTGTATCCACTCTCTGCAAAGTCCCCATCATCAAATCCTAACGCCTCGGAAATATTATTGCTGGCGTCGACGAATATGTCGAAATAACGCCCGAAGTTCATGTGGTCGTTTTCGTCAATCCAACTTTTTTGAACTGTAAAATTGGTAAAGACCGGTAGGTCTGATACGAGTATCTTCATTTGTTCCCTATGGACCGTATACAAATCACGCTGTTCGCGGTTTTAAATTAAGGCGTCGGCGTGCGTCGTCAGGCGTTGCGACGGTATATCCGACGCGATCGATGATTTCCGCTGCATTACGGACGAGGTCTTGATTATCCGCAAGGACGCCTTTTTTCAGGTAAATATTGTCTTCAAGGCCGACGCGAACGTTACCACCCATAACCGCAGCCGTCGCTGCAATTGGCATTTCGGTTCGCCCGCAGCCAAACGCGCCCCAAACACAATCGTGGGGGAGGCGCGAGACGAGGTGTTGCAGAACTTTCGGATCGCCTGGGGCGCCAGACCCTGTGCCAAGGCACAGTTGGAACATCGGGGGATCTTCCACCACACCGTCTTTAATGAGTTTGAGGGCAATCTCTATATGTCCAAACTCAAAGCACTCTAGCTCTGGCTTTACGCCAGCTGCTCTCATGGCTTCTGCCATATACCGTGCTTCGGATGGACGGATGACGTAGAAGCTTTCTTCGGTGCCCGCTACACCAACATCGAGGGACGCCAGATCAGGTTTTAATTCTACGATATGGCGGACCCGAACTTCGGCGCTGCGAAGATCACTGCTGGGGTCCAATTGCGGAGGATCCGTTTCCGTAAACACAACGTCACCCTCGCATCCGCCCGTCAGATTGATCAAAACATCCTTGTTTGAACGTTTGATTTCTTCCACGACCTCTGCATATAGCTCGGTTTTGCTTGTCGCAAGGCCGGTCTCTGGATCACGAACATGGATATGAACCACTGCGGCCCCAGCCTCGGCAGCTGCGAGGCACGCTTCAGCAATTTCGCTCGGTGTTTTCGGAATGCGAGGATGTTTTTCTAAAACTGCGTCATCGCCGCCCGTGACTGCACAAGTAATAATAACCGGTTCCATGTTTCGTACCTCTAACTGTCTTAAAATCTGCAGGGGACAATCGTTCTAAAAGCGACCTAGGTCGGATTTTTATCCGGTCCTCGACGGGCTTCTAGAATTGCCATTATTTTTTTGTCGCGTTCCGTAACCCGCTCTGAATAGCTTTTTCCAGCGCATAAGACCTCAGACCCTTCACGCATTGCTTTTTCCAAATCCGGCGTCATTTTCGGTAACGGCGTGCGGCTCCAACTTTCAGGCATAGGATCATCATACTCCTCAGCGATCAATGCATCGATGCCACCATATCCACAACCCAATTCTCGGGCCATAAAAGGTCCGAGAATAGGCCATCGCAAACCAGGACCATTGACAATCGCCCGATCAATTTGCGCCGGCGTTGCCTCTCCAGCGCTGACCATATGCAAAGCTTCGCGCCAGATTGCCTCCTGGAAACGGTTAGCGATGAAACCTGGTACATCCTTTTCAAGAACGACAACGCTTTTGCCGACGCCCTCGTAAAAGCTTTCGGCAATTGGCGCTGCCGCTTCACTGGCGACGATTTCGACCAACGGCATTAAGTGAACCGGATGGAACGGATGACCGACAATAACTCTATCCTTATGTCTGCACCGATTGTCCAGGACCTGCTTTTCGATACCGGATGTGGATGATGAAATGATAATGTCTGGGGGAGCGAACCGGTCGATGGTTTCTAAAAGCGACTGTTTTAAATCGACCACATCGGGGGAATTTTCCTGGATGAAGTCGACACTATTACACGTGTCTTTCAACGAAGCATTGAATTCAAGTTTGTCGGGACTCGCGTCGTCTGAGATACCAAGGCGGACTAAATCCTGCCATGTCTTTTCAACTTCGGATTTAATCCGTTGTTCAGCATCGCCATCGATGTCTGTTGCAATGACGCGATATCCTTTGGACAGAAAGATGGAGGTCCAGCCGATTCCGATCAATCCGCATCCCACAATGCCGACCGTTGATATAGAATTTGCATTACGCAGTAACAAATGGGTCTCCACAGTCAAACGCCGTTTCGGCTGCCCTAACCGCTGCCGTTATCATCGCAGTAATAAGCAACCAGGGAATGATTAAAACAAATCAGTCTGCGGCGCGGCGCCCTCGATACCTCTTTGGTTGGCAAGAAAAACGTTTTTGGTTTCACTGTTTAGCCGATGCGACGATGACGCAGCTTGGTATCGTATCAAGCATGATCAGTTGAAAAAGCCAACCCTGCTTACAATAATTCAAATCGGCAAAGAAGCCCCGTCGCCAGTCATTTGAGAAATGCTCGCAATCGTTCGAATAGCTCTTTTAAGGGGAGTGTCAGATGACGTCGGGGAAGTTATCGACTTTTACCATAAGTACAAACCGGTTTGTCGTTGCTTCCAATCGAGTTGAGACGCGTGCAGATCAAATTGTCATGCACTATTATTTATAGTAATAGCCGCTCTTTGGGATTTTCTAACCTCCTGTCTCTATCCCCGCTCATCCGGGTGGTTACGCTGCGCGGCCAACGCATCGCATAAGTGCAACGCGATTGAAAAAGCTTTCGAGGCCATCACAATTCATGATTTGTGCAACAATTTCACATTTCTTTAGTGACGTGTGAAATCAAGGCTTAGAGGGCTTTTAGCCATCCGGATATGGTCAGATAACATCGTCTTGGGAATGGCCCATCTGCTGACAACAATCGGGACGATGCATACGGCAAAGTCTTTTCGGCGGAGGCTAATCGACCAATTTAAACGTAATCATTGTCTGGACGCCAACGCGAGTGGCGAAAACGCCATCAATGAATTTTGGCATATATACCCAACGTGAAACGCTCTTTAAAGCGGCGTCATTAAGGCATTCATTCGTAGAACCGAATACGACCAAATTTTGGACATCACCGCGCGCGTCTACATCAAATTCAACGTATACGGTTTCCCGAGGAGACGCTTTCTTCATACAGCGCTCTGGGTAGCGCGGCGGCACGCGATAAAATGGCTGCGCATCCCGATCAGGTCCGACTTGAACAAGTTCTAAATTGTTAATTCCTTCAACGACTTCGACGTTAGCGCTGATACTTTCACCAGCACGCCAAGCGACAACGGAATCATAAGCACCTTCTATGTCGCGGAGATATATAACCTCTGTTGCTGAATAAGGGTTGAGGCGAAAGCTTAAAAAGGAAGACTTCTGAGGATCGTCCCAATCTTCAAATTTCTCTGCAAAATATACCGAAGCGTTTTGCGGCTGTCCTCCGAAGTTGATTATCGACAAGAAATTCCGCCCTCGATAGCCGCCAACGATCAGTCGTAAATCACCGTCATCATAAATGTCGGGTGCTGGGCCGAATAGCCTTCGTTTGAACGTCTCTTCAGCATACGCTGCGTTAGCAACCAGGCCTAGAAGTAGAAATAAAAAAATACGCATAAAAGCGAGTAATCGCTCCTTTCGCGTCACACTTCAGGACGTTAGAGTAATATTCAGGTAAAGCAACACGTCATTTTCATTGATCGGATAACCTCTATGCCTAGGTCTTATTGTGGGCGCGGACGCCACTGCGCGGTGCTTCAGGACCAAAAAATTATTAACTTGACCTAATATTAGGTTTGCATTATAATTGGGAATGGAATGGATTGGGAAATAGAATATACTGATGAATTCAGTGGTTGGTGGGCCGGTCTGGAAGGTTCGACACAAGACGATATTGCATCTGTTGTCGGGCTTCTTGAAAAACGAGGACCATCGCTCGATCATCCATATTCCTCCGCCATCAACGGGTCGAAGCACTCACATATGCGGGAGCTTCGGATCCAGTCGGGCGGCAAGCCCGTGCGGGTTTTCTATGCCTTTGACTCACGGCGGGCGGCCATTCTGCTTATAGGCGGTGATAAAACAGGCGATAAGCGATTTTACGAAAAATTCGTTCCAATCGTAGACCGTCTTTATGATGAACACTTAGACATGCTTAAAAAGGAGGGATATTTGTGAGTAGACGTAAACCTTTCAAGAAACTGACTGAAAATTGGACGGAAGAACGCAAGAAGCGTGTCGCCGATAAAACAATCGCCATGGATCAAGAGTTGGACCTTGCCGCATTACGCGAAGCGCTTGGCCTCTCTCAAACCGAACTTGCGGAAATGCTCGACCGTTCGCAAGGTGCGATATCTCAGCTGGAAAATCGCACCGATATGACGTTGAGCAACTTGCGACGTGTCATTGAGGGCATGGGCGGTCAGCTCAAAGTTTCCGCTGAGTTTCCGGACCGAACCATATCGCTCGGTATTGGCTCAGCGCCGCCAGCTACACGTTGAATTCAATGTTCGGTTCTTTTTAAAGCGCACATAAGATGGCAATATCTGCTTGATAGCCCTTTTCCATTTGAGTCAGAAATTCTTTATGCTGTACAACTCTTATCCCAAAATGGTATGTAAATATCCAACAAAATTATAAACCCCGATGCCGACGAAGTTTCCAATCGCATAGCCTAAAACGCCAGTGGCGATCGCCGGGCCCGCTAGTTGCCGCCATCCGAACAGTACGGCGTAAGCAATCGCAATGGGTGGGCCGCCAATGCATGCTATGGAGGCAACGATGACTTCGCCATAGTTTAGACGGCAAGCAAACGCAACAAGCAATGTAACGATACCGTGGCACAGAAAAATTACGAGTACGAATGGAATCACACTTGCTGGCGCGTTCACGACTTCACTGATAACCGCACCGGCACCGAGCATGACGAAAAACGCATACATTATCAGTGTTGCTAAAATACCTGAAGCGTTGAGCGTATTCTCTTCCAGTTTGATGAGTGAACCGCCGAATGTCGCAAATGCAACTGACAGCAGCGAAATAAATAAAATCCGATAGGACGAGGCGTCAAAGACAACGCCTATTGCTGACGCTATTGCGCAGAATCCGGCGGCAAGAGCGATAACAATGCCGAGGTCTTTCGCACCCACGTCGACATGTTTAGACTTATTTGAATTGCTTTTTTCACCGGACGTTTGTTCCCCATCAAATTCGTGAAACAGTTGAGCGGCGCGCCAAGGCAATAATTTTTGGAATACACTGAACCCGGCCAAACCGCTGAGTAATGCAAAAAATCCAATGCCAAGTACATTGTCCACAGCAACGCCAGCCGTTAAAAGGGCGCTATCGTTAAAGTTTATGGCCTCGGCAACCGCAGCAAAATTGAGAGATCCCCCAGAGTATGTTGCACTGAAGACAGCGGCGAGCTCTGCCTCATGAGGACCAAGGTCAAACAGCAATACACCCAAAATCGCCCCAATCACGACACCAACTGTTCCGGCCAAAAAGGCAATAAGTGTTCGCCCGCCTTGTCGCACAATACTGAACAAGTTCGCTCTTAATAGGTAAAGGGCAACGGCAAGCGGAACACCAATAGACCATATGCTTTCATAAAGCGGTGCTGCGCTTGGTAGAATGCCCAAATTGGAAAGAAGTGCCGACAACAGAATCACAATGACCACACCAGTGAGGCGCTGACCTAACTTGGTATTCTCACTAAGAAAGCCCAGCGAAATGATGCCAAAAATCGCTGCGAGCATGAAAAATGTATTATCGGGATCAATCACGTGTTTTTCTATTGGTTATAATCGCATCAGAAGGTATATACCGAGGTTTGCTGCGTTTGGTAAATTGGTGACGTTTACATAGGTTAGGCAATCGCTCAATGCTGCCCAGGATACTTTACCCCTTTTGACCGGTGAGAAGGATACGATCCGTTGAGAAACTAATCCCTGCCGTGACGACCGATTTCGTCCCGCAGAGTTAGCTTTTTGGGTTAAAATTATTTGGCATGTTACTTTCTGGAGTCATGACAAAATGGGCAACGCAACCACTCATCTTATCCAGTTTTCACTATGCACTGCTTCATCTTTTATCCAACAACTTTCAAAAAAATCAAAATATGATACTGAATGTTCAGTATAGCAAGCTGAGTTATCAATATAACAAGTGGGTCTCGCTGCTTTTGGCTTTTCACCCCCATAGTCTTCGCTAAGGCTATCAATTGATTTAGATAAATGAGGTATCAATGATTGGTCGGTTTATTCTTTTTATAGTGGTGTGGACTTTTTCCACCAACACATATGCCGAGGATCGCTCAGTTAAATCAGCTGCTGACTATAAGGCACTCGATGCTTATATCGAGAAAGCTCTAGACGATTGGGATCAACCTGGCTTAGGCATCGCGTTGGTGCATCAAGGGGACATTACTTACCAGCGTGGCTATGGTGTTAAAGACCGTCGTTCAAATGCGCCGGTCACGGAAGACACACTTTTTGGTATTGCTTCAGTGAGCAAGAGCTTTGCTGCCGTGACGATTGGAATGCTGGTCGCCGATGGCAAGCTAGACTGGGACGACCCTGTCATCAAACACCTCCCCGACTTTCGTATGCCATTACAGCAAGATACGCTCAACGTCACAATTCGCGATTTACTGAGCATGCGAACTGGTATTGCCAGTGCTGAGTATGGGCATCGTCGCGCAAGCCTCAATCGGTCCGACCATGTCCGCAGGGTGCGCTATCACCCACAATTACATAAGCTTCGTAATCAATATATGTATACGACTGATACATATACTATCGCTGGGGAAATTGTAGCAAAAGTCACTGGGATGCCATGGGAAGAATATGCAAAGAAAGTCCTATGGGATCCCTTAGGGATGAACGCTACAAATGGCGATCACAAAAAAGCCCGTCGTAGTAAAAATGCGGCAAGTCCTCATATTCACCAAAAAGGCGTCAAGACGCCTGTAAAATGGGTGTATGAAGACTATAACGCATTGCCTGCAGGAGGGGTAAACAGTACACCTCATGAATATGCGCGTTGGCTGATCTTGCACCTTAATAAAGGCAAATATCGCAATACGCAGATTGTCCCGGCCGAAATTATAAAAGAAATCACAACACCGCATTCACCTATGCGAGGACAATTCAGTAAAGATGTTCTTGCTTTAGTTGTTGGAGATGGGCCTGATGGAATTACGAATAGTGCCTATGCGATGGGATGGATGACATATGATTATAAAGGCTACAACATCATCAGGCATGGTGGCGGCATAGACGGATTCAAGTCAATGGTTGGCTTTATTCCGGAATTGGACTTTGGCATCGTCGTATTCGGAAACGCCGACGAATATTACATGCCAATGAGTATTTTTCATTCTATTGTCGATTGGCATCTTGGAAACGGGCTTGCGCGGGATTGGTCCTCTGCATTTTTGAAAAAGGCGAAAGACGTGCGTCAAGATAAAGAAGCACGAACCGCAGCTGTTTATGCGGCACGTCAAACAAATACACAACCTTCTTTACCACTCAAAAACTACGTTGGGGCGTATCAGGATAATGGAGCGTACGGTAATATGAACGTCACCCTTGGGGCGTCAGGGCTCGAACTTAGTTCTGGTCGCATGCGCTGGTATTTAAATCATTGGCACCATGACGTTTTTAAGGCCACACCAGATTGGCCTTATCAAATGGAGAATAAAGATCAGTTCATTGTCTTTTCAATCAATGAGCGCGGCCAACCAGGACGCTTTACGATGACCGGCGCTTGGACATCATTTGAGCGCCAAGATAGCTTAAACTAAGCTCTTGTTAAACTCTGCACTTCCTGGCGCGTGGGCCAGTAATCACTCAAGTAATCATTCAGGTACTCACTTAAGTAACCAACCGAGCTAGAAACCCCTTAATGCGGAAACGAGAAGACCGGTTTGCCAAGGACGTCAAAATCAGGTTCAACACCTAAGCCAGGGGTGTCCGGGGCTTTCATTCGACCGTTCACTCGTTTTGGTGCCCCATGAGCATTCGTCACAGTCACGTATGAATTGAAATCCGTGGCGGAAAAGCAGAATTCTTCCGCTGTTGCCTGAGCGAGGTGGGCGATGGTTGCTGTCGTAATATCACCGCCCCAGGTGTCTTCAATGGTCATAGGCAATCCGGATCGCACGCATAGATCGCGCATCATTCGGGCCGTGGTTAGCCCACCAACCTTTGAAATTTTTAGATTGATGACATCCATGGCGTCTTCCGCAATACCCCGCACAAGCATCGTTGGACCGTCGATCACTTCGTCTAGCACGAACGGCAGAGGCGTTCGTTTACGGATCGACACGCTCTCTTCATACGTCGGACAAGGTTGTTCAATATATACGTCAAGGTTCTTTACGGCATTGACCACGCGCGCTGCTTCATGGCGAGTCCAGCCTGTGTTTGCGTCGGCTACAAGCTGGTCTGAAGTCTTAAGAATAGCGCGCGCTGCGTGGATGCGGTCAATATCATCATTGGCGTCGCCCCCTACCTTTAATTGAAATTTCGTATACCCCTCATCGCGATAACCATCGATTTTTTTCGCCATGATCTCAGGGCTTTCTTGTGAGATTGCCCGATACAAAGCAACCCCATCTTGAGCGCGCCCGCCGAGCAAAACGTACAACGGAAGGCCGGCGACTTTGCCGAGGATATCCCAACACGCAATATCCAAAGGTGCTTTTGCATAAGGGTGCCCGCGTAAGGCGTTATTCATACGCATATTAATTTCAGCAAGTGACAACGGATCGGCGCCGATCAAATGTGGAGCCAATTCGGAAATACCAGCGCGTACGCCGGCAGCATATGATGGCAGATAGACCGACCCTAAAGGACAGCATTCCGCATATCCTGTCACACCTGCGTCCGTCTCAACGGCTACGATCGTACTATCAAAAACATCAATATAATGACCGCTTGACCACGTGTACCGGCCTTCTTTTAATGGTAAGTCGACCTGCCATGCTTTAATCGCCGTTATTTTCATTTTCGGACGTTGCCTCGCTAATCATTGATTTTCAGAGCTTGGTACTAAATTTACATTTTAAATCGTATACTATATACATAAAGTTAGGGGCGTAAAGCTTTCAACGTCCCATCTCATGGTTTGTTGCCATTTCATTGATTTTTGATAGAGAAGGTCAATTGCCCATCACTATTTTAGCGGACCAAGCGAAGGGCCCAACAGTGTTTTGGTAGAACACCAATATATAAAGGCTGGTCGCTAACCAATTCATGGGCTGCACACTTGTCACTAAAATGCCAATAAAGTTTAGGACCTGCCGATGTATCAATTCAGTTTAATTTCAAACCAAAAGCTTTGTGGTCGTCCCGGTTGCGACGTCCTTTGCTGCCGGAACTTTGACATAACGTGAACACTTTTGGATTCTTAGCGGGCGCAATGCTCTTTTCGTTTTCTGAATGGGAATTGATTCTGGTAAAAGTCCTCAGATAACTGTACATATTTGCATATTACATGTCTTGGAAGACAGGAGTCGCTAGTGGCAAAACCGAAATCATCTTTAGAGCTGGAATTTCGCAAGATACTGAAGTCAACACGGCTCGGTTTTTGGGTCCTAAACGGTATATTCATTCCATTAGCCTGCGTCCATGCAGCGGCTCAAACGCCTTCGACGCCAGATGATGATTCCATGCGCGTTCGTTACGAACGGGCCAAGCGGCTGCTTCCAATCAACGGCGTTTATGATCTCGCCGACGGTGAGAAGGCAATTGAGCCCCATTGGATTAATGGCAGCGATGATTTTTGGTATGTTCGCGATAAAGCAAGTGAAAGGCGTTTTGTCCGCGTCAATGGCACAACAGGGGACACTGGCCCTGCGTTCAATCATCAATCCATAGCACGAGCGCTTTCAAAAGCGAGCGGCGAGAAATATTCCGAGGGCACTTTACCATTCGATGAATTCGAATACACCGCCGATGGCAGCGCGATCCAATTTGTTCTAAAAGATCGCTTCGGTTTTAAGAGACTGAAATGGCAATGCGGTCTTAAGTCCTCCGTATGCCGCGAAATAGACAGGCCTAGTCAACCACTTGTCTCAGAGCCTTCGCCAAATGAGCGATGGTACGCTTTCACAAAAAAGCACAATCTGTTTGTTTACGACACGCAGAGTGGTGAGCAACGTGCTTTAACAATGGATGGTATTGAGGGAGATGCTTATGCCAGCTATTCTGGGTTGACTGTTCCACCCCTGCCAAAAACCACGCCACCGGCAGTATATTTTTCTCCCGACTCCAAGCGGCTCTTAACCTATAAGCTCGACTACAAAGATGTTCCCCTGCTCCACCTCCAGAAAATGCCGATTGGAAAACGTCCAAAGCTGTATTCCTATCCATTTGCCATGCCAGGTGACCCTGTCGCTAAAGCAAAATGGGTAATCTTCGACTTAGAGACAGGTGAGCGTACCGATATCGATATGCCGCCAATGCCAATAAGGCCCAATGAAGCATCCCTAGAACCGCAATGGAGTGAGGATGGCAAGACCACGTTTTTCGTGAGCGAAGAGGCTGGTTATCGCCGGGCGCTCATTCACAAAATTGATGCAGATACTGGCAAAACAAGCGTTGTCCATGAAGAAACCAGCAAGACGTCTAACTATCGTTTTCCGACCTTAGAAGTCATTGAGAATGGTGCGCGGGCGCTTTGGACATCTGAACGAGATGGCTGGCTTCACCTTTATCTTCTCGATACCAATAAAAAGGGATCAGCACGCCAGCTTACCAAAGGCAAATGGATCGTTAGAGAGCTCATCCACGTGGATGTTGATAGGAATTGGATTTATTTTACGGCCAGCGGCAGGGAAGACAATCGCGACCCCTATTACCGGCATCTATACCGTATTCGGTTTGATGGGTCAGGTCTGGAGTTACTAACCCCCGAAGATGCTGATCACGACATTTATTTTGCGCCCTCCGGCGATGTTTTTATCGATACCTATTCGCGTGCTGATCAAGCGCCTGTTGCCGTGCTGCGCAAAGCATCGGGGGAACTCATCGCTAAGGTCCGTGAAGCGAATATCGACCGTCTCATCGCCGCGGGTTGGCGTTATCCGGAACGGTTTCAGGTGAAAGCCCGCGATGGCAAAACTGACCTTTATGGTGTAATCTATCGTCCATCTGATTTTGATCCTGATAAGAAATACCCTGTGATTGACATTGTTTACCCCGGCCCCCAGGCGAGAGTCGTTCCGAAGCCTTTTATTGTCAGCAACACGGCGATAGCTCAGGCAACAGCGGAACTTGGATTTATTGTGGTAAAGATCGACGGCATGGGAACACCAGACAGATCTAAAGCTTTTAGAGAAGTCTCTTACGGAAAGCTTTTGGTAGAGTCAGGCGGGATCGAAGACCATGTTATTGGGTTGAAAGAACTTGGGGAACGTTTTCCCG
>JBCCOS010000012.1:0-106672 GCA_039025235.1 Pseudomonadota bacterium | reverse complement strand
CATCTCAGGCGGATTGCTGCACGAACCTATGAAGACCTCTGGCGGGCCATCGGGGACGTTTGCAACTTTTTCAAGCCAGACGAATGTTGGAACTTCTTCAAGGCTCAAAACTATGTTGCAGATTAATTGCTCGATGCTCTAGCCCTCTCCATTGTTTTGGAAATGGGGCGGCGCATAAGCGCCGGGCCGCAATCACAGCCTTGAAACGCCTCTTGCGAAGCCGACAGTAGCCTCAAGTACGGTCAGCGCCCACGACTTGAGATGACGTCTTAGGGCAACGGCAATTGGGAGCGACGCTCTATTTTCGCACTAATGTGCAAATTAGAAGCAGGATTGGACAGTTCAACGCTGTACTGGCCTTCTCAATATAAATGCCAATGACAAAGTAGAAAATGGGTTCGTTTGGAAATCGTTCGTGCAGACATTAATCAGAAATGAATAAACCCCTGACAATTTAAACGAAATTATTCTGGCGTTAAAGACAGTTTTTTCGACGACCGGCAGTTATTCTAACAATCTTGATGCGCCAAATAATTGGGACCGCCATGGCTACGTCCAAAAAGCAAACCGAAGCAAATCGACGCAACGCTCAGAAAAGCACTGGGCCGAGAACAAAAGATGGCAAAGCCGCGAGCAGACGTAACGCGGTCAAGCACGGCGCGTTGAGCGAAGTCGTGGTCGCGCAATGCGAAGAGCACTACTTTTTTGACAATTTGCTCGAAAGTCTCGTTGACGAGTACGAGCCTTATAGCGCGACCGAAAAGGCGCTAGTGGACAGACTTGCTTTGTTATTCTGGAGAGAGCGTCGGTTGGCTCGGGCCGAGCGAACGGAAATCGAGGTCCATCATGAAATTTCAGAAGTCGGAATGCCGACCGATCCTCTTGAAGAGAACTCCGAAGAAGATATATCCGAATTCGTTCGGCACGCCAGAGGAATAACGGGTTCGTTGAAATTCAATGACCAACTTCTCATTGGCCGTTACCAAACGATGCTCAACAATCAAATCAAACAAACAGTAGAACTATTGCGACAAGAGCAGGCGCTCCGCACAAAGACGATCGACGGAGTGAGTCCGGACGGACCTCAGCTAGAAAGTAAGAGCGTAAGGATTGCAGCAGAGTAATTACAGCGCCGATTATTTTTGACTGATTGGAAAGGCTATAAGGGCGCTTGCGCGTCGTTATCGATTTGCTGCACCGCATTCCAATTACCGCCGGAGCCAAACTCCCGGCGACTTAATCGGATCACCGATAAATTCGACGCCTTCGGCTTCAAGCGCTTTCTTTACGCGCTCCAACGTCCCCGCGCGTGTTGGCGGAATACCATCAATATCTTCGTAGCGTTTGATTGTTGACCATCCAACGTCAGACAACTCAGCGAGTTCCTGAGATGAAAGCCCAAGGAGCCCGCGCCCCGCCCGAATTTGCGCCGCTGAAATCACTTGACATTTGAACCGTGTATGGGCTATATAGCCCATAATTTTTCCTCTTTTGAGTGGTATTACAGAAGTGAGTTCGTGCTTTGAGTCAATTCTGAAGAGATGCGTCGACGCATATTCAGAAAACACCATTCGTGGCTACGAAGCTGACCTCAAAGCGTTCTCGATTTGGTGCCGTGCCGAAGGGCGAGAGCCTTGTCCGGCGAAACCGCCAACAATCTCATCGTTCATCGAGGCCCAAATAGACGATCTGAGTATCGCGACAATCAAACGACGGCTTTGCGCAATCAAATTTGCTCACAAGATGGCGGGCCACCCAAACCCGACTGATCACGCCGATATAAAACTGGCGGTTCGTCGAGCCGCACGCATGAAGCGCCGCCGACCTGCTCAGGCCACGGGCATGACAGCGGATATGCTAAAGCAAATTTTGGAGAAACGTCCGCCAACACTCGCCGGACTGAGGGACACGGCACTCATCAGCGTGGGCTACGACACACTATGCCGGAGTGCCGAACTAGTCGCCATGCGTCGTGAGCATTTGTTCGCAAACGATGCAAATGAAGTAAGTGTCTTAATTCCGACGTCGAAGGGCGACCTCAACGGCGATGGTCGCATCGCTTATCTCTCTCCGCAAACGGCGACGCGCTTGAATGAATGGCTCGAGGAGGCCGATATTAAAGAAGGTCCTCTTTTTCGGGGCCTTCACACCGGCAAGGTTTCTGACCGGGAACTTGATACTTCCTCCGTCCGACGCCTCGTCAAAGCCGCGTCTCGCCGCGCCGGCCTCAATCCCGAACTTACCGCCGCGTTATCCGGCCACTCTATGCGTGTCGGCGCCGCTCAAGACATGTTGACTGCCGGTTTCGACGCGCTCGCCATCATGCAAGCCGGCGGCTGGAAAACGCCGGCGGTCGTACTAAGATATGTGGAGAATGCATCGACAAGAGAATTACATGCGAGACGTTGGCAAGCGTTGGGAAATCGACAAAAAACGTAGATTAACCAACGTAGTTGTATGTCTTATATAAGCATAAAAAGTTGCGAAATTTAAAGAAAGCCGCTTGCAAAACCCCTAACAAGCCGTACCGCAAACTGTCCCGTACTGCTGATAACGGGCTATATTGAACTGCTCTTATCGAGCACCGAATTATTTGTGGATCGCTTTTATTCCTAGCGCTTTACGTCAAATGATCTTGAGTACGAATCCTACGGGAATAACTTCCGTTACCAGCGATAGCCATGTGAATCACATTCACGCCGAAAAGGTAAGCAATATAGATCGGCAGTGGCCCTATTATGCCGTTCACGACATATTTGTTCATTCCAAGAAGTGAAATCTCGAGTGCGACAAGCACTGCCGGTATCATTATGAAATTACGTGACTGCATAGCGGTGACGGCACGCCATGACATCATAGCGAATATCCAACCGATTAGTGGGCAGCCGATTAGGACGCCGAGCCAGCCAAACTGCCAGTAAAGATCGCCATAAACCGAGAGCGCGAGAAAGCTGGTCGGTTCCCGGCCGGTCACAAGACTGTAGAATTCGGCCCCGGGGCCGACCATTATCGGCTTCTCCGGCCAAACGGCCCTCGGAACAAAGTACATCCAAGCTCTTGATAAAGACGAACCATGAATTCCGTCGTCTGAGGCTTGGATGGCGAAGGTCTGAACGCCGGAAAAATTCAACCGTGTCCACCAGCCTTGCCTTTCATCGACCACTATCGGCGAAGAAGCAGGCTCAACGCTATAGGCGGTCGCTATCTTAATTCGCTCCATATAGCCGGCTTCATTGATCGTCCCAGAACGCTCATGAATGACGCTTCGCCCATAAACGACGAATGGCTGCGAGAGCTGAAACACCAAAGCGAGCCCCGCCAATGAAAGGCCCAATCGCCAAACGCGCTTATGCACCAGATAGGCGGCGATCGCCGGCAATAAGAACGCAATAATGATTGCAGTTTTTGCAAAAGTAAGTAGGCAAAGAAAAACATGCAGCGGCCACAAAACCGCAAAGGTCGCGCGGCTTGTATGTTTGCCCTGTAATGCAGTGTACGCAAGGATTGCGAACCCAACGTCGACAATTGAGCCAAGACCGGAAACAACGCCGGCCACCGTCAAATCTATCTGCCCCCAACTCGCCGGGTAGATTACGCCGTAACGCAATAAGCCGCCGACGAACACGAAAATGTAGCCGAGCGTTTCCGGTTGAACGATTATTGTGCGCTGAGCATGACGGTGTTCAACAGTTGCGCGCCATAACTTGGCGCGAACACGAATGTGAAGATACAAACCGCATAGCAAGAGCGTCACGCCCGCTGTACTAAGCAAATTCGCGTCGAACAGTTCATTAGGCGTGATCGACAAGATGTGCACAGAAAGCGACCTCTTCGTCGCTTCGTTGCCGTAGACCTCGACGAGTGGGCCAAATCCAAAAAAAATGGCGGACTGTACGGGAAGCCAAAAAATCGCCGACCAGATTGTCGCCGGGGCCGCCCGTAGTACGCGATAGGCGATGAGCAAAAGGACTCCGATGAAGTAAAATGGACTGATCGCATTAAACTGATCATAAACGCTATAGGGGCGCTCGTTTGCAAGGACAGCCCAATACAGACAGAGCAACGGCAATAGAAGCAGTACGCCCTGCCCGAACGCGGACGCCATTTCCAGATGGCCATGTTTCCGGACGGCCTGGCGCTCTAGCCTTCGTGAATAAATTGAGGGTGGGATGGTTCGCAAAGTTATCTTGAAGCTTGTTTGGCTTTGACGGAAACAAGCGCGCGTCCGAACAAGAAACGTTCGGCCGCCGAAATATCATCCGCTAATCGCTGGTACATCTCCGCCCTCAAATCAATCGACGCAGCGGACGTGTAAGCTCCCGGCTCCATGTTTAAACTGTCAATAAGTTTCAGTACGCCTAGTCCGCGCCCGCCGCGCAACTGGTGCAAAGGCAAGGTTATCGGCACCGCTGCGGCTTTCAGATTACGCACAAAACGATGAAACGCAACGTTGGCGACGCGACGTGACTCATTGGAAGCTTTAAAATCGGTGCGGCCGTCGTCAGGGACAGCGATGAAATTGAGTAGTTTTTGATAGATCTCGCGGGGAGCAACTTTCAAATCTTGCATAAGAATAATTAGAAACTGTTCGCGTGGGAAAGCGGCCAACCATTTTTCGAGCCGCTTGCCAATATGAGCCCAAAAAACATAATTGATCTTGCCGTTGATCTCCGGCGGCCCGATTTCGTCGCTCCGAAGACTGGAATAAGGAGACCGTCTCCAGGCTTCTTCAAAGTTGGGCGCGGCCTCAACGCCCTCGCGCAGCTTTTGATTGTAGTAGGATACAATCATGTCCACGGGATCTCTGAGACATACAATTATTCGTGCGTCGGGCCACAAATTTTGAATCGAAGCCAGAGCTGCATCCGAGTAAAGATATTTTGGCGTGGCCTCGCCAGTCGCTTTGATTTTTGGACTTGGCGGTCGGTATATCGCCAGGTAATCATCAAGCGTGGAAATGTGCGTCCTGAGGTCGGCCGTCGGGTATACGTCTTGTGAAAAAAAACACGCTTCTTTAAGCGGTGCATGGATTGCCTGATGGTCGCCCAACCAATCGTAGAGCGTGGTTGTACCGCACTTGGGTGCTCCTATTATAAAAAATCTTATTGTCGACACTGTTATAATAATGGGTCAAAAACTATAATCGAATTTCTCGATAATTAGTCGGTCCATCTTGCCAACAATCTCTATGGACTCGTTATCATAATAGTATCTGTAATCACGTCGTGTAGAAGCGTTTGTTCTTTCTGAACGTGCCTCACGCTTAGGAAGATTATAGCCAGCGATTCGTAGTACTCGCTCGAGATCATCCTCGATACTCTCCATCCTGACAAAATGGCTTGTGATGGCATTGCAATCATAAAATGACTTGATGTAAACTTGATCAGCGGATCGCGATACAAAGTCTCTCCACAAATTGCTCTGAGTAAAGAGTTTTAGAAATCTAAACGCGTATAATCCGCAGCTGACTCTTAGCGGTAAGAACGGATACCCGCCTTCCATATGAGGCGCATTTAACGGCTTGTCAGCGAGGATGCATCCAAGCCATTCGCGGAACAATACGGGATCTTCGGAATTTTCGTACAGGCGTTTCCAGTGATTATGACGCTTTGTTAGATCCGCCTTTAGGGCATGTGGAAGCTGTGACCGGCAAACTGGATTCTTGACCATAGTGCGGGCATGGCGTTGAATTGACTTAAGCGGTGGAGTCGTAAGCTCAGTGTAAAGACCTCCCTTGCCGCCGCACCCGTAAGCCCACAGGGAAACATACCAATCCCATGGATTCCTTATGGAGCCGAATACAAGCCGGTTTCCACGTTCGAATCGAAGCGGGCCGTGCTTTCCAACCTGCTTGCCTGGGATGATCTCGGCCAATAAACTGGCAATGTGCGTGCTGCCTGTTTTTTGGAGTTGCAAATATATGATTTTGTCACCGACAAACATGTTTCACGCAGAAAATTTTTGCGCCTCTACCTTATGAATGCGCCTTTCTCAGTGGATAAGAGAGTACGCCCGACGTCATTTGAAGCGTACGATATAGGTACACCGTCATTGCTGTTTGCCGCAACAACATGCTGATGACCGTAGCACCAGCCGCACCCTGCGCACCAAAAAACGGAATTGCCGCGGCGTTGAGAACAGCATTTAGGGCCGCCGAGATCCAAACTATTCGCGCCGTGATTCGCTCGTGACCGGTCATGTTGAGGGTGAGGGCGACCGGACCAAGAGCAGCGGACACGGCGTAACCGGCGGCGAGGATGAAGGCGATTCCAGCCGCATCGGCATAAGCCGAACCAACCAGCATGGAGAGGATATCGTCTCCAGCCAAGACAATCATCAATAAAACCGCTACCCCGCCAACGGTTGCGAGACGAGCCGCGTTAACAGCGACTTGCTCAAGCTGCACCTGCTCACCACATTTGTGGTAACGGGCAATTTTCGGGGCGATAATCGTGTTTAGAATGGTCTGCCCGATGAGAGCGAGGCCGGCGATCTGTGAAGCGATACCGTAGAATGCGACCTCGGTCACGCTGGCCAGAGCCCCTATCATGAAGATGTCGAGCCGCGTATTGATAATAGCTGCAGCGGCAATCAGACCAAGCGGCAGCAGGCTTGACAACCAGCTGCGGGTTTCCACGCGGCGTTTTCGGGTGCTGTCTAGGTTGTCGATACGACAATACCGCAACACCATAACGGCTGCCCAGGCGAGCGCGGCGACAGCAGCTGCGACGTGCAAAGTCATAGCCCATAGCGGTGTCAATTGGCCAAGTCCGATTGCAATCGCTACGAACGCCAATAAGAGGACTGGCCGAATGGTGCCGTCTGGCAGGCTTGACCAGAAAGGGCGTTCAAACCCCTGCAAAATGGAGCTGGAAAGCCGCATGAACGCCAATGCCCCCACCAATGGCAAGGTCAACACATACAGCAGCATTGACGCGTCCAAGCCGCCTTGCGCCTGCCCTGACACAAGTATGTAAAGTCCAAACGAAATCGCGACGGCAACGAGGGTGATCGCTGCAAACGAGAAGCTCCAACGAATGACTCCACGCAATCGCTCCACGTCCTGTTCGGCGCGGTAGATTGCAATCTGTCGCATGAGAAGGGTCGGCAGGCCCAAAAGCACAGGCATGGCTAGCATTTGCGCTATCGTCAGTGCGAATAGATAGGCGCCATACCCCTCAACGTCGAGAAATCTCCCAAGAAGGACCGTGAGCGCGACGCCTGTGATGATCGACACCCCGCGGGTGAATGCCATGCCGCTGCCCACCCGCAAGAGCCCAAAAGAGTCGAAGCGCTGCAACCGGGCCCTGAAGTCCGCTTTCATGATATGAAGTCAAATCCTTCCAAGACCCGAAGCCATTCCTCTTCAAACGTGATCACCAAAGAGTTTCAGGTTCTTGTTTCGAAGCGTTTACTGAGTGCGAACAGCACGCGCATCGCATGATTTCTTATGTCTCGTCGTCATCCTCGCGCGCGCCTCAGCTCATGATATTTCTCGACAACGGCGCGCGCCCGGTCGTCAACGGAATACCCGGACGTCATGCATCGCCGATGTCCCGCCTCGGCGATGGCGCGGCGCTCCTCGTCATGGGCGAGGTAATACCGCACCTTCTCCACGAGATCATCAGGCCCGTCGAAAAACGCACACTCCTTGCCGTCTTTAAAATACTGCATGGCTTCCTCCGTGCGCTCATGCATCATAAATCCACCGGCTGCTGGAATTTCAAAGGTGCGGGCGGTGATGAGGTCGCCGCTGGACGAACCGGTTCGCGCTTCACTGAGCAAGGCGATGTTTATGCAGCTGAGTTGGACGGCCTTTGCATATTCATCGCCGAAAACGGGATAATCTTGAAAACAAGCGGCACTTTGACCTGCCGATCGCCAAGCCGCCGGCCCCCATATCTTCATATCTAAGGATGGTAGCGCGTTCGTTAGAGCGGACAGGAAGCCCTGTTTTTTCGCGGACCAATTTCCAATGAAGCTGGCATCGCAAGCGTATTGCGCCGCGTCCTTCTGCGTGCATGGCAACGGCCTGTGCGTTTCAGGGTCGTAAGCATGCGGTAAGAAAGATGCGGAATGCACGCCTAATTGCGTCGCCATATCCGCCAGACCGAAGGACTTCGTTGTCAGCACCCAATCGAATTGAGGCAGCGCCTTGGGAAGAAAAGGCCCATGCGTTCGGAAGCTCACGTCCGGATAAAACTGGATTGCTATCGCTCCTCCGGCCTTAATGGCCCCTATCGTCGCCGCATAAACGTTCGCGCCTTTGAATACAAAAAATAGGTCCGGACTAAAAACACGCGCCGTCTCGACGAGCGCTTGGTTGTAATTCCCGGCCAACCGCTCCTTCAACCCCTTGCGCAGTAAGCGCAGCGCCGCTGACCGCCAAGACGGAATGAAATCGCGCTCAGATACGACCTGCACTGAATGTCCGGCCCGCCTGAATGCGCGGACAAAAGCGTAGTCGTTCGCCCCTTGCCAGAGAGCCGACACTGCGAGTATGCGAAGCGACTTTATTGCCTCAGCAGAATCGCTGGACGCAACAACGGCTGTTTCAGGCGTTGGCTCGGCAAAAATAGAGGTTGCGGTAGTGTTCATATGACCAGTTTTGCGCCTCTAGCGTGGAAAGCACCTGAGCTTTGCTCTCCGGTCCGTGCGTTTCGACAATTGATGTGGCTCACCTGCGGCAGCCATGTCTCCGCTTTCCCGGCGAATAGTTCTGTTTCCGCGCCTTCAATATCGAGTTTTAGAATGTCAATCCTGCCTTCGGGGAACCGGGCGACCAACTCACTGACCGTTGTCGCTCTTGCCTGACGTCCCTCGCCACCGATACGCGCGCCCATCTCCCGACCGCCAAATCGAACAAATCCCGGCTGCGCGCACAGAGCTTCGTCGCGCAGTTCCACGCGGTCGCCGTAGGGGGCGAGGTTTCGTTGCGCTAGCGGAAAGCTCTCCGGGTTCGGCTCGAGCGCAATGACCCTCAGGTTTGTATACCGGCTCAGAAAGTACGCCGAGGTATCGCCAATGTAAGCGCCGGCGTCGACCATAGTTTGTGGTTCGACTTTCGGGTCGAAACGCCCGTATTCTCGCCTTACAATGTTATTGACGGCGGCCCCAATATCTTCAGTACCCGGCCGAAGAAACATGGGGTGATCGAGATTTGTGAAGGTTACCGGAACGGGTTCGCTGTTAGCCTTCGCCGCCGCTTCCAGCCGGCGCAAACGCGCCAGAGTCGCGAACCCCTCACGTGCAAGAATAGTCGCATCGCTATAAGCTCTCGCAGCGAACCTGTATGCGGGCGAGCGGTAACCCAGCTGCCCGCGGACTACCTGTCTTAGCACTTCGATCACGCCGCTGCTTCCGGTTTGCGGTTTGCTTCACTCACGGCGTGCTTTACCGCTCGGACCGCGCCCTCAACGCTACAGCGCATGTCGAGTTCATCGAAAATATCTTTCGACCGTGCGCCCATCGCGGCGCGGCGGCTGTTATCTCGAGCAAGGGTGCCGATTGCATCAGCGATGGCGGTGACGTTGGCGCAAGGGAAGACAATCGCGTTCTCACCCTGCCGCGCAATGTCGGTGGGCCCCGCTGCGCCAACACGGTCGGAAATGACCAATGGCAAACCGACACAACTCGCCTCCGACATGACCAGAGGATGAGGATCGCGCGAAGAAGGATGTAAGATCATGTCGGCCGCCGCATAAAGCCCCGCGAGGCGATCCACATTGATAAATCCCGGCAGTCGGACAGGGAGATTTTCGCGAGCGACCGTCTTGGTCAGCTCATCCATCACCTCGCCATTGCCCGCCAAAAGAAAACTGAGCTCGGGAACCGCGCCGTCGGCCTTTAACCGGCGCGCTGCATCGACGACATCGCGGGCGCGCTTGCGCTCCGACAGCTTGCCCACCGTCAACGCAACGATCTCATCCTCGCCAATCCTATATTCGGCGCGCACAGCCTCACGCAGTGCAACTCGGCGAGCGCGCGCCTCGCGGTAGGTGTCTTCATCAATGGTGAAAGGCGAACGGAAAAATCGCTGATCATCGACTCCGTAGCGCCGGTAGTAGTCCTCGTTGCAATCGCCAACAGTGAGAAACGCAGCGAACTGCTTGAGGATGCTTGGCACCGTCGTCCCTTTGACCAATTTCGTTCTCGCTGAACGCGGCGTCTTCAACTCGCTATCGGCGATCATCAGTGCCGGAATTTTGTTGCGGCGAGACCACCAAAGCGCCCTTAGCGACGTGAGCTGATTATAACCGTAGATCAGAACGGCGTCTGGCGCCTGACGCGCCAGTTCAGCGGCGATACTAGGATTGTTAACATCTAACGGACGGGACGAGGTAATTTGGTCGGCCTCTGGCAAGAAAACGTGCTCATAGCCGCCAAGCAGGTCCATGTTCCAACTGATCATGGTCTGCATGCCTTCGTCAAAATAGGGCTCTACGCCCCGGTGCGAAGCGAAAATTACGATCGGATGCACCCGGCCGTCTTCGGTCAGTGCACGATAGAAAGGCGCAAAATGTTGGATGGGATGCGAAACCACGATAGCGAGTTTCGGAACGCTAGGGGCGCGTGACGGCGATGGAATTGTTTTGACGGTTCGGGTCAATGCATCACCGCGTCCAACGTCCCAGCAAGGCGCTTTTTGAAGGCGCTGAAGCGGAACTGCTGCCGCCAGCGTTCCTGGCCGGCCGCGCCCATGGACTGCGCCGCATCGGGCGAGCGCAACAAACAGATAAGCCGGTCCGCGAGGCTTTTAGGACAACTCAAATCCACATTGTATCCGGTGACCCCGTCATCGTTCACTTCCCGCCCGGCGTCGTGGATCGACGCGATCACCGGCAAGCCGTGACGCATGGCTTCGATATAGACGAGGCCAAACCCTTCCTTCCAACTCGGTTGGACGAACACATGAGCGCGGGCCCAAAGCGCGGGCAGATCGTCTTCCGGCACGAAGCCCAGCACCTCAATCGAACCCCGAGCTGAAGAAGCGGCCGCCGTTTCGCGCAGCAAGTCCAACCCGTCGCCGCCGCCCGCCAGGAGCAACCGTGCGCCAGGAACCGCCGCCGTCACGGCCGCCCAGCTTTCAATAACTTCTTTGTGGCCTTTGCGGAAATTGTGCTTGTCGGATCGGCCGATGAGCAGCGCCGTTGGCGGCCCGTCGAAACGGGCTTGCGGCGGCGCTGTGTCCTCTTCAGTTGCGAGGCACACGACGTGAGCGTTCTTCAACGGAGGATACAGCATGTTGAACCGATCCAGCGTGAATTGCGAGTTCACCAGCACAAAATCAGCACCGCGCAAAGCCCGCTCCCGATCCGCAGACAAACTGTCCCAAACCTCCACTCCATGAATCCAGACGCCATAGGACTTATTTAGCACCGGCAGCCGAGGGTGGGCGCGCGCCACGCCGACGGCGTCATAAAGCGCCAAATCGCAGGCGAGCCCCGCACGATGACAACGTGCGGCGTAAGCTAAACGGCTCCCCTTAGCCGTCCACGACCGCTGTCCGCCGATCTCATGAGCGTCTTGATCAAGTAGCGTTGAGAGCCGCACATCGACGCTCTCTTCAATCAGTGTGCGTATGGTCATCCGAGCCACGCGGGATATGCCGCCCCTGCCAGGCTCAAGCACAGCAGCGCCGACATGCCATCGAAGGTTCCGCCAAGTCATCCGAAGACATTCGCCTCAAGGACGTGATCAAACATCCGTCGATGCGCCGCAATAGCGTCGCTCTCACGATAGCGCTTTTCGGCAAAGGCGCGCGCGCCGTCCCGATAAATTCGCTGCGCGGCGGCTTCCGTGGACGCAAATCGATCAATCACGGCTGCGAACTTTGCGGGGTCTCCTAAAGGCAAGTCCCATCCGGCGCGCGCCGCCTCTAACCCGCGCCAAGGGGTCGTGTTCGCGATCAATGCGGGCAAGCCGCTCATCAGCGCCTCATTGATGGCATGGCCGAAATTCTCCCCTCGCGTCGGCAGGAAGAAAAGATCGTAAGACGCGAGCGTTTCAGGAACGGTTGCATTCGGCAGAACGCCTTTGTGGTTCACCGTTATTTGGGCTGGAAGCCGAGAGATCGCGTCCTCGCAGCGCTTCCAGTAGGCTCCGTCCGCTATCGGCCCATAGAGATCGAGGTGGATCGGCGCCTCAACCAGCGCCATAGCCTCAATCGCAAAGAGCACGTTCTTGACCGGGGTGATCCGGCCGAGGAACGCCACCCGCAACGCCTGATCAGCATTCGCGGGACGCGCCGCCGCCGGCCGCTCAAACCAGCGGCGCGGATTGGGCGCTTCCAGAATCCCGCGACAGGACAGACCAGCCTGCCTGATATCCTCGACTTCATGGGATTCTGTTGCGTGAAACCAGATATCCCGCGAGAGCCCAAGCTGTTTGACAAGCGCAAGGTAAGCGTGCTTGCGCTCGGATTTTAGCGAAAGCGCGCCGCCTGCAAATTCACCACGCGGCGACAGGATGGTTGGAACACGCGGGATCCGTCCAAAGCGTCGCATAATCAGTGTCGGGATCGTAAACTCACGGTCGAAGAAGCCATTCAACAACAATATGTCGAAAGGCGTTTCTTTGATTAGACCACGCAATCCTTGAGTACCAAACCGTCCTGTGGGCAGCAATGCCCGCTCGACCGCTCCGTCGTGTCGCCAATCCTCAATCCGCTGGCTGTGCTCACTTCTGCCGACGACTCGGAAAACGGTCTCGCCGCGCAACGCCATGGCAAGCGAGCGAAAGCTTTGGTTTGGCCCTGTCGCTTCATTGCCAGGCCAATAACAACCGAGCAGTGACAACAGCTGTGGCGGCATGTTTGCGGTCAAGACCGGCGCGTGATCTCAGCGCGCCGTCGAGGTCTCGTTCCGGCGCTGTACGATGCGCCAAGCAGACGCATTTCATAGAGCTTGTCCTCGCGCATCCGAAACACGGTCGCTCGTAGTCTCGCCCAGATAAAGCCGGGCCGGCCGCTGCGCCAGGCCCCGAGCCAAAGCCAACAATAAAGAAACATCAGGGCATGGCGGAAGGGTATGTGGCGATAGACGCGCTTTAACCACATGCGTCGTTCGAGGCCGCACCCGAACAGGCTTGGCGTCGCAGCAAGTTTGCGGCCTTCAAAAATCGTTTGCGCTTCTGCAGTCGTGTAGCGGTTTTGCTTATCAAACCAGTGATGCAGGTCAGGGCTATCGTGATGTTCAATATCGCCGCTGACGTGACCGATATTCCCCTCGACTATGGGATGCTCATTCACCAAAACATCCGTAAACTTACAGATTCCGGTGCGCCATATCCTGAGGATGCGTTGCCGAACCGGCATAGGCGCGCCCATAAACCAGAGCTGACGATCCAGCGTAAATCCGTCATAAGTATCTTCATCGATCGCGGCGCGAATACTAGACGCCAGCTGCGGCGTAATTCGTTCGTCTGGATCAAGCTTCATCGTCCATTTTGCGGTGATTGGAATTTCATTGACGGCGAAGTTCCATTGATCACCGAAGCCTTTGAAAGGCCGCTGCACAACCCGCACGCCAAACTCTTGCGCTATCGCAACTGTTTTGTCTTGACTGAAACTGTCGACAAGAAACACTTCGTCGGCGACGCCTCGCAGCGTCTCCAGCACCGCGTTCATGTTGTGCGCTTCATTCAGCGTGATCATAACGACGGCGAGGCGAGGGGATTGGCTCATCTTGGCGTGCGGGGCTTGACCGCTTCTAACACCAGATTTCGCGGTTGATCTCGGGAGGGCTCGAGCTCAAACCCGAGCACGTCGTCGAAGAGTTCCGCATGCCCTGTCGACTGGGCCGCCCTATACTTTGAAATATCGACAAATCCGGCGTATTCGAGCATTTCTCTGAGAAAGTCCTCGAACAGAATTGTCAGGTGCTCGCCTCGGCAGAAGATGAAATTCTCAAAGCGCCCGCCGACCGAGCGCCGTTTGTCCGGCCAATCGCCGAACCAAGTGCTGTCGCCTTCGACAAGGCGCCGCACAGCGGTATCGCCATTGGGACCGGCGACCCGATATACGCCGCCGACACAGTTTCCGCTTTGAACGGCAAGGGATTTCTTAGGTCTGCCCAGACTTCGCATTTACCGGTGAACGCGTTCGCGTCAACATTGATCCAGTTTTCTATATAGTTTTTTTGACCCGGTCCCAAATGTACTCGGATGTCGCCGCATTTCGGCGCCATAAACATTCTGCAGATTATCCCGTTCGCTTTCATAAGCGGACCAGCCGTTGCGTAAAACAACGCCTTGGCGCTGCGTTCTAGCATCACTCACCCCTCATTCGTTGAATCGTCTCTATCGATCTGTGGCGAAGACGTTTGAGGCGTCGAACCGGCCGCGGACGGTTGGCGTCCAATCTAACGCACGCTCATGGATCAGGGCGTAGTTCGACTGGAAGAACCGGTCGAGCTCGAAGTGCCAGGTGTCAAATAAGGTTACGCTGGACGGATCGACGCGGCCGAGCGTGTAGGGCGTTGCGTCGATCATCTCGAAGACGTCGCGCAGAAATGTTCGGCTAAGCACCCAGCGATAATTGTATTCGAATTGCATCACATCGATTCGACTGGCTTTCAGGCTCTCTTGCGCGCCGCTGATGACATGGGCGTCGTGGCCTTCGGCGTCGCATTTCACGAGGTGGACATGCTCGACCTGCGCTTCGGCGCAGTATTGGTCGAGTGTCTTGAGCGGTACGGTTTCGGTTCGCTGCGGGCGGCGCGGGTCGCGGCTAAAATGCAGGGAGTTGGTGCCGGCGCCGTCGTCATAGACGGCGATCTCGGTCTCTCCGTTTTCATCGGAAAGGGCGAAACGGTTCAGCGTGACGCAGTCTGCGCCCGCCTGGCTGGAGACGGCTTCAGTGAACATGTCTGCGGTGGATGGGACCGGCTCGAAGGCGTGGATCTTCAAGCGGTCGGGGGTGCGAAGCGCTTCCGGCGCGGCCGCGAGCAGCGCGCGGGTCCATTCGCCCTGATTGGCGCCGATGTCGAAAGCGACGAGCGACGCGCCCGTCGGGGCGTTGGCGAGGACGCAGCGTTGCAGAAAAGCTTCGCCGTTGCGCTGCATGTCGCCGGAGGTCTGTTCGCCGCGGGCGTCGCAGTAGAGCTTGCGCCCGAGGCGCCATTTCAGCCGTCTCATCATGATCAGCCTGATGCGCGCTCTTGCTGACCCGCCTCGACCACCACCGCGCGACCCGTTCGCAGCGCTTCTTCTACGGCGAAGGTGGTTTCGGTGACGGCGGCAAGATCGTTGTACGGAATTGGCGGGGCGCCGCCGGTGCGCGCGGCCTCTAAAAATGCTGACACCAGAGCCGACTGGCCCTTGTCCTGAGCCTGCCGCATAGTAGTTGTCTTGCCGTTCACGCTAAGGTCGAGGTGAGTGAAATCTGTAATCTGTGCCACGCGTCCTGACGAGAAAATTTCTATATATTCTTTTGGTACGGACGAATCGCCGAGTGACGAATAAACGATGGTCCCTGTTGACCCGTCAGCGAAGCGAATGAGCGCAGAAACGGCGTCAGCGCGTCCACGGGCGGCAACTGCTTGAACCTCGACCGGCGCACTTTCGGCCAGTGCGGCTAGGGTGTCTATGAAATGACAGACCTCGCCGACAATACGGCCGCCACCTTCATCGCGCTGGATCCAACTGTCAGCGGGAATTTCCCCTGCGTTGATTCGATAAAGCATGACGAGCGGACCCGACCGAGCCTGTAGCGCCTCTCGCACCTTAAAGAGAAGCGGTGCGAAACGGCGATTGAAACCGACCGTCAAAATACTACCCGAATGCCGAGCTGCATCCATAACGTCGTCGAGTTGCTCAAGGTTCATGGCGAGCGGCTTCTCACAGAAAACGTGTTTGCCGGCGCGCAGCGCAACGGCAGTTAGCGCTGCATGGGAATCATGTCGTGTCGCGATGAATACGGCCTGCGTCTCGTCGCGGGCGAACACCGCCGACGGGTCGGTTGCAACCGTCTCGAAGCCGTACTTTTGGCCCGCATTGCTCGCGCTGATTCCGGTCGACGTCGCCACATGGGTTAGACGGACGTTTGCAAATTTCTTTACGGCCGGGAGAAGAACGCCCTTTGCATAATTACCGAGCCCGACAAAGCCGATCCCCAGTCGACCATCCTGCGCCGGCGGGGCGACGCGTGCGATCTCGCGCACAATTGGGGTCGTTGAATTGTCGGGATAGGTAAGCAACATGGCCAGATGCGGTTCGCCCCGCACCATGAGCGAATATGCTGATTCCCCCTCGTGAATGGGAAAGCGATGCGTAATCAAAGATTGCGGCGTTACGCGGCCTTCGGCGATCAAACCAAGAAAAGCCTCCATATTGCGCTGTTCGGTCCAGCGCACATAGGCCAAAGGGTAATCGTGACCGGACAGCTCGTAGTCGGGATCGTGGCGGCCGGGCCCATATGACATCGAAAGACGCAGATCGAGCTCGCGCTTGTAAAAAGGCTCCCGGTCGATCGTCATGCCGACCAAACCGACGACCACGATGCGTCCTTTTAGGCGGCTGATCTCCGCGGCCTGATTAATCGGCTGATTTGACTTCGTCGAGGCGGTAACGATCACCGCATCCGCGCCATGCCCCTCCGTAAAACCGGAAACGGCGTCCGAAAGCGCATCGCTAACGACGACGTCGGCGCCGAGCGCCTCAGCCAGTTTCGTGCGCTCCAAATTCGGATCAAAGCCCAGAACAGCGCATCCATTGGCCTTCAGGAGCTGAACCGTCAGTAGACCAATTAAACCAAGTCCCATGACGACCACGCGTTCCCCGAGCGTTGGTTGAGCTTGACGCACGCCCTGCAGAGCTATCGCGCCCAAGGTCACGAAGCTCGCATCTTCATCGCTGACATTATCCGGGATCCGGACCGTCAGGTTTTTCGGAACAGCGTTGAACTCAGCATGATTGGCGAGGCCTGCACCGGCGCAAGCCACGCGATCGCCCACAGCGTACCCTCCAGCACCACGGCCGCACTCGACAATTTCGCCGGCGAGACTGTAGCCCAATGGTATCGACGTATCGAGCTTGGCAAAGACTCTCTCAATGGTTGGCCTTAACCCATCGGCTTGCGCCTTGCGCAGCGTCTGCCTCACCAGATCAGGTCGCGCCATCGCTTTGCCTGCAAGCGACGCTTTCGCCAAGTCCATTAGCTGTTTTTCAGTGCCCGACGAGATCAGCGAGAT
This sequence comes from Pseudomonadota bacterium, assembly GCA_039025235.1. Classification (GTDB taxonomy): domain Bacteria; phylum Pseudomonadota; class Alphaproteobacteria; order Caulobacterales; family Parvularculaceae; genus MED-G105. Next base: position 89,483 of record JBCCOS010000012.1, on the reverse strand, counting down.
TCGCGTCGCAACCAGCAGACTGCGCGTCCCTACTCTAGGAGCGGGAACGTCGGATACCCTGAGCTCGCCGGTCCGATAATTTTGCTGAACCTGCTTCATCGCAATGGCGCTCGCTTTATAACTTAAACAATTAACGAGTTTCTTCTAGGACAAGCGATGTCCTAAGGACTGCTTCACCCGGGGGTAAACTACTAACGAGACGCGTTGTTGTCTCTTCGCGCCCCATATCCGGCCACCAGACCGCCGGAACAACTTCGATCTCTTGTTCAGAGCGAACGGCGATCACCGCTTTTTCGGTATGGAGGCGGACGCCGCCTTCAAGCGCCTCAACGCGGACATCCGGATGCAGAAGGAAGCGGATCTGAGCAGGCCAGTCGGTCTGTCGTTCGATCCGATCTTCAATCTCGAGGCCCGCCGAACTCGCGTCGAAACGCCTCCGGTGGACGGGGCCGTCAGGGAGATTGGCGAATCCGTCGTGACGACCTTCAAAGACGAGCCTGCCGTGATTAAGTTCGCAAGCGATAATATCCGTGTTCGGTCGGCGTCCGCAACGGAAGGCGCTAAAAAACTCAGCCTGGTCCGATCCATCAATGCAAAGCGTATTATGGTTAGACGCACTTCGCGAAGCCGCGCGCTTCTCTCCGGCGACATATTCGAATACTCCCTGATCAACGATTATTCTCTGTCCGTAAACGGACCATTCGAAACTCAACACATCGCCATGACCATGCGCTGGGAGATCGTCGGGTGCGATCGGTCCGCAATCGGCGACAAAATACGTCGTATCTGTCCTCAACCCCGCGTAACCGGCCTTCGGCAGGCAGAACGTCCCGCGCGCCGTCGGCGCGGCGCCGAAAAGCCGGGCAAAGGCCGCAAGGCACTGCGCACTCCCATAGGCCATGCTTAACCCGGCGTCATTAAACTGCGCGATCAATCCGTCAGGATGAGCAAGATCGGCGGTGGCTTGCGCCATATTCGCGAGCGTTATATCCAAATCACCGCCGGTCGGGTCGCAACCTAGGGCATGTCGGCATTCCAAGAGATCCGCAAAGACCTGATTGTGATAGGCTGGAGAACGCTCATAGTGCATGCCGTCGCTAAGCACTTGCGTGCCGAGTTCGCGGTGGAGAAGCGATACCCCTTTCTCGAGCCAGCGATCCGCCGCTGCGCCGTCAAAATATCGCCCCGCCCAAATCAGCGTTTTTATGTTCTTGATGAGATGATTGCCGCCGAGATCGGTCTCGAGATTGCTTTCGAGGAAAACCAACTGTCGCGCCGCGTTGTCTTCAACTGTCGCGACGATATCAGCCGGTAGCGACGCCTCACGGCGCACAAGCTCTTGAAGCCAAACCACAACACGCAAAGACAAAGCGTAGCTGTTCCAGCTGTCGCGCCAAGCGCCAGGCGTGGCGGTCCCGTTTTCCGTAATCCAATCCGATACAAGCGCCGCCCAAAGCGTATCCGGCGCTCCTTCAAGGTATTCCATATAATGGAGGTTCATGCGCCGCAGTTGATTCGCAGCGCCTGGCCCAGGGGCCTGCCAATCGATCTCGCCGAGAGACGTTAAAACGGGTTGATTGACGAACCGGAAGGTGAGCGCGCCATTCGCAGAAAGCTCAGGCGCGAGACGGGTGCGGGACGAGAAGAGAGGCGCCGGGCGATCTTGACGGCGGTTCAATGCTGGGACTTGTCTTGCCGCTGTTTGAAAGCGATCGCGCATTCGGCGCTTAAGATCGAGCTCAATCCGCCTAATCAGTTTTGAGGCGGACATATGTCGCGCGAACTCTATCGACCTCCGCGTCCGAGCAATCAATCCCGCACTCATGACTCGACCGTGCGCACGCCATCCTTGTGGAACTTAGCTTTGGCGGCGTCACGATTACCCGTGCGAGCGTTGTCGGCGAGCAGGTCAAGATATCGCGCCGCAAGTTTGCGCCGATCGAAGTAGGTCCGGACGTGGGTTAGTCCGTTCTCACCGTATCGTTTGGCGAGGTCGGGCCGCTCCGCAAGTTCTTTTACGCTGGCTGCCAGTGCGCGGGCGTCTTCCGGCCTGATCGCAACGCCGGCGTTTGCTTCCTCCAACAACGCTTTCGCCTCGCCCTCCACCCCAAGGATGATCGGGCGCTCCATCGCCATCGCTTCGAACATCTTCGAGGGCAACACCTTTTTGAAAGTGTCGCTCTTCTTTAAAACGATCAAACTGGCGTCGGTCGCCGACCAGACAGCCGGCATGTCCGACTTCGGCAATTGACCGACGATTAGGAGATTGTCGAGCGCCATCTCGTCAGCGCGCGCTTGAAGACGTGCTCTTTCGGCGCCGTCGCCGACCAGTAGAAAGCCGATGCGGTCATCGTTCTTGAGTTGGCGCGCCGCGTCGAGAACCGTGTCGAGACCATGCGCCAAACCATGCGTTCCGACATAGGCGGCGATGAAGCGGCCTTCAAAACCAAAGCGCGCCTTCGTGCGCGCGGCGTCGCCTTGCTTCTTGAAGAGATCTAGGTTTACGCCGTTCTTGACGACCGAGACCTTTGTCGCTCCCGATCGATCGGCAATATGGGGTACAAACGCATCCGTGACAGATACAATATGGTCGGCGTGTTTGTACGCGAAGGATTCCAATCCTTCGAGACACCGAACGGCGAAACCTTTCCTCATCGCGCCGACGCTGACAATGCTCTCCGGCCACAGATCGCGAACTTCAAACACCCAAGGCGTCCGTCGCATCCATTTCGCCAACAGGCCTGTTAAGCCACAGAAAAATTGCGGCGATGTCGATAATATAATGTCGGGTCGTTTTAAAGGCATCGCAGCTAGGGCGGCCGAGAACATGTACGAGACGTAATTCGCCGTCCTGCGCACAAAACCTTCATTCGCCGCGAAGTAGGTCCAGACGCGGACGACCCGAACGCCGTCTTCCATCTCGGACTGAAAGAGCTTGTTTTTATATCCGGGGTAAATTTCACCCCGCGGATGATTAGGAGCGCACGTCACCACGGTGACGTCATGTCCGGCGTCGCTCCAACGTCTACAATGCTCAGACGTGCGCGACGCCGGCGCGTTCACCTCAGGCGGATAATAGTGGCTGAAAACCAGAATGCGCATTTAGTTTGCCGTTATGCGGCGGCGTGCTCGCGCGCCGCTTTAAGGTACTGATCAACAATCCGAACGATGCGTTCAGCTGCATGCCCATCCCATAATTCGGGAATACGGCCGGCTTTGCTGTGGCCCGCAAGCACGCGCGCCGCAGCGTCTTTAAGGGCTTCGCTCGAACTGCCGACCAGCGTATTCGTCCCCTCGGATATCGTAATCGGTCGCTCTGTATTGTCTCTAACCGTCAAGCACGGCACGCCAAGCGCCGTCGTCTCTTCTTGCACGCCGCCGCTGTCCGTGATGGCGAGCTTCGCGTCGCGCATGACGCCGATCATCTCAAGATAGCTCAAAGGCGACGTAAGGAGGATCTCAGCGCCGTCAAACCTGTCCCAGAGCCGTTCAGCATCAAATCGCGCCCGGGTTCTTGGATGCAGCGCGAAGACCAGCGGCAGGTCTTGGGAAATGTGATTGAGCGCCTCGAGAAGCGCCGCCAACTGCAACGGTCTATCGACATTAGACGGGCGATGCAGTGTCACGAATCCGAACCCTTGCTCGGCGGCCAGTGCAAACGCACCGTCTTTGTCATGAGAAGCAATCGTCACAGACGCGGGCCGCGCTCGGTCGAGGGATCCGAGCAGCGTGTCGATCATGACATTGCCGACAAAATGCACCGCATCGCGCGCAACGCCTTCGCTGACGAGTTGGTCGATCGCGGCGTGCTCGGTCGTTAGTAGAAGATCCGAGACGCGATCAGTGATTAGCCGATTGATCTCTTCCGGCATGGCGCGATCGAAGCTTCTAAGGCCGGCCTCAACATGGGCGAGCGGAATTTGAAGCTTGGCGGCGACCAGCGCCGCGGCAAGCGTCGAATTCACGTCCCCAACGACGACCGCCAAATCCGGCCGGTTCGCCTCGAAGGCTTGCTCGAGGCCCATCATGACATTCGCCGTCTGCTGAGTGTGCGTGCCAGACCCGATTTCCAGATTAAGATCGGGATTTGGAATTTGCAGTTCGTCGAAGAAAACCGCGTTCATCTCAACGTCATAATGTTGACCGGTATGAATAAGACGCGTCTCAAAGCCGCCACTGGCCGCGAACGCTTTCATAATTGGCGCGATTTTCATGAAGTTCGGCCGTGCGCCGACAATGCAATCAACTCGATGGGTCATTTGAGCGCCTTGTCTTGATCAAAATTGCCCAGATCGGCTTAAGCGAGAACAAGATTGTCGCCGTCTAAGCCGGCTTTACGGCAAGCGTTTCTCGTGTCGACGAGGACGGCGGCGTTCTCCAGAAGCGCTTGATAATCGACTTGATCGTGGTCTGTGACAATTAACACGGCGTCGTAATCAGCTGAAAGATCATCTCTCCACAGAGCGCTTTCGCGGCCTGTCAGATTTGGGTGTTCCCGGGTCGGCGGAATTGCTGGGACGTGTGGATCATAATAGCCGGTCTTTGCGCCGCGGGCTTCTAGAAGTTCGATTAGATTCAAGGCCGGGCTTTCCCTCATATCGTCAACATTTTTCTTGTATGCGACCCCGACGACAAGGATTTGAGATCCGTTAAGGCCCTTATTCTGTTTCATGTCCAGCGCTTCAGAGACCTTGTTGACGACGCGCTGTGGCATGGCGGAGTTAATTTGACCGGCGAGTTCGATGAACCGGGTCGAGATCCCGAATTCGCGGGCTTTCCAAGTGAGGTAAAATGGATCGATCGGGATGCAGTGGCCACCAAGGCCCGGGCCCGGATAAAAGGGCATGTAGCCGAAGGGCTTGGTCTTCGCCGCGTCGACGACCTCCCAAATATCGACGCCCATCGGCTCGTAAACGACTTTAAGTTCATTCACGAGGGCGATATTGACCGCGCGGAAGATATTTTCTGTGAGCTTTACGGCTTCGGCCGCTTGGGTGTTGGTCACCTTGACCACCTCGGTCACGAAATTCCCGTAAAACGCTTCTGCAATGGTCAATTCTTGGGACGTGTCGGCGCCGACAATTTTGGGAATTGTGCTGGTTGAGAAATCGGGATTGCCCGGATCCTCGCGCTCAGGAGAGAAAATCAACGCGAAGTCCTCGCCGCTCTTCAGGCCCGTTAATTCAAGTATGGGCCGGACCACTTCATCCGTCGTTCCCGGATAAGTCGTTGATTCCAAAATCACCGCCTGACCGGGGCGAAGCTTCTTGGCAATCTGTTCTGCCGTCGTCTGCACATAAGATAGGTCTGGTTCAAGATGGCGGGTAAGCGGCGTCGGAACACAAATCACGATGACATCAGGCTCGTCTAGCCGGTCGAAATCTGCCGTAGCGCTCAAACGACCAGATCGAACGGCATCTGTGATTCGCTGCGACGGAATATGTTTGAGATAGCTCTGGCCCGCTTCAAGTGACGCACATTTAGATGAATCAATGTCGAAGCCTAGCACATCAAGTTGGGCATTCGCCGCCGCGAGACATAGCGGCAATCCAACGTAACCCAAGCCGATTACGCCGATCAGAGCCTCTTTGGTCCTCAGCTTTTCTAAGAGGGCGTGCGAATGGCTGCCCGGCTCCATCCCACCAACGGAAACGCTCATCTTTCTGAGAACCTCAGAGACGGCTTGCTGAAAAACATTAATTCTGATCTGTCAGTTGCGTGACCACACGCTTGAACTGTTGGCTTTAGGAATATCCAGGACACTCGATAGGATACAGTTTGCCACCTTCAATTGGCCCGCGCATAGTACGAAAATGAGTTCGTGTACAGAATGCACTAGAATACTACCCAAGCAATCGCTGTTGCGACAGCAGCCATGACGAGTATCACCATGGCGCTGAGCACCAACAATGATGCAGCAAATGTCTCAGATTTCTCTTCAATATCGTCAGTAACATCGTGCATATCGAGCGTCCCTTAGAACCGTGTTTTCGACGTAAAAGCGGCGCGTTTCCGTGAACGGTCACGGCGCACCTAGAAGGACCAGCCCCTGGTCCGCAAACTACTCTGATGGCCGGTATTGATAGGCCGTTCGAACTTTGGAGCTTTCGTTCGCCAGTTTGTACAGGAGATAGCTGCCTTCAGTTAGTCACTCAGTTTGTTGCCCCTGTCTGGGCGACAAAGCGCTGCGGCAAGAAATGAGCTAGGAGCTTTCTGATAAGCTGTGCCCCGGAACACGCCCGATAACGTCGATTATGCTGGATGCAGATTAGTACGATCTTGCCCATTGCTGATCAAAGGTTCGAGGCGCCTTCAGTTGTAAAAAGCCAGTAATTGGCCCGATTTTTAGGGGGAGGCGATAGTTGACAATAGCTACCGCACTTGAGGTTGTTTCGCTAACCTCAGTGATGACTTTAAACGCCAAGCCAAGCAGCCGCTAGATGACCGCAATCTAAAACAGCACTGTCAAAGCGCATGTACTGTAACGGGGTTCGGCTATATTAAATCGTACAAAACCGACAGTAGCCTCAGGGCTTAAACCCAAACGCTAATGGGCTGGATGAAGCTCCAATCCCAATAGCTTAAAACGAAAGACATTTGCCGATTGTCGTTGCTCGTGCCTCAAAACCCCATATCTAAAAACGACACTCCACTATTCCATAAGTATACGGAAAATAGTAAAGCTCAGTAAAACTTGGTTCAAGCAATCATGCACTTGAATTTCTTTACGATGTAGCGTGCAGAGACGGCTATTGCAACTGCGAAACCTCTATCGAAAGCGAATTTGTCTGTGGATTGTACGTAAGAAACCGGTTAAGCGTGTTGAATGATTGGCGACCATTCTATTGCCAGGCAGCGCTGAAATAACATCCTCATAGTTGAGCTATGGACCATGTTGATCGTGAAGCCGAAACACGTTCGGCGGGATTATCTCGAGCCATTCCCGTGGGATTTCTGATCAAGTATGAAGCCACTGCCAATTCCTTTAATATGTTGGTCAAAAGCATTATTCGGACTTTCAATAAAAATCGATAGGTCAGCCCATAGCGCGCAACCGCATAGAGCTCGGATGGCATCATCAATCCTGTTAACGACAGACAAAGGCGTCGCCCATTTAACGTGAGTGGGGCGACGCTTAAATTGTATGTTTTTAAGTATTTACGAAGGAGGTTACTTCGTCCGCTGCGCGTTTCAAACCATGATTGGGACCTAAGCTTGGGTTCTAGACCCCAATAATTTAGATCTTTCTTACATCTTCAGTAGACTGAAGGGTGGCATTTGAACATTCATATTGAATGCCGCTTGTCACAACCGTCGCAATATGCCGACGAGTGCGCCCAAGCTCCCCCAAATACGCGTCTCAATTGCCCAGTAACTGCCTTTTTGCGGAGCCGTCTGTGGCATAAAGCCTTCGTTAGGCTAACGTCGTGTCTACCGCGAATCTGTTGCCAGAGAGCTGCGGATTGATTGCGAGAGGACGCTTACCTTGCTCCCAAACCTGTAAGGACGACACGGACCGTCCTAAGGGATACCAGTATATCTAGCCAGAGAGAGAAATGCTTCACATAGAAAAAATCGTATTCGAGTTTTTCTATGGCATCTTCGATTCCGATGACATGGCCTTGGTTGACTTGTGCCCAGCCAGTTATTCCCGGCCTTACGACGTGGCGATATCGGTAAAAGGGAACTTGTGCCTCATAAAGCGTGGATAAGGCGATTGATTCAGGTCTTGGACCTATCCATGTCATTTCACCTTTCAAGATATTTAAGATCTGCGGTAACTCATCAAGCCGCGTTCGCCGAATAAACTTTCCAATCCGTGTAACGCGCAATTCATCATGACGTGTTTGCGCTTCCGGGTCTGTCCTCTCAGCGTCCGTCAATTCTCGCATAGACCGGAACTTCAGCATCGTGAACGTGCGGCCACCGAGCCCAATTCTCTGTTGACGAAAGATTGACGGTCCGGGGGAATCAACGCGGATCGCAATAGAGATAAATATCAAGGGAAGAAATAGAATGATAAGGGCAACAATTGCTAAAACACAATCAAGCGCCCGTTTAGCATGCACATACATAATGCTCGGAGACAGAGAGCCAAATGGATTTTCCGATAGGTGTTCGATACGAACACGCCCTGAAAGCGATTCCTCAAGCTGTTTTACATGATAGACTTGACGGCCACCCAACGCAGCATCGGCGACAAATTTTTCCCATTCCGATGACAGGTTCGCACGGAAGTCGGCAACAATCGGTCCACGACACATAATGTCATTCGGCGTCTTTAACTCCCGCGTTTGCACGAACGAAAATTCTGAGATTCGATTAACGACCCCGCCTGGCACGATGTTTAGTTCAAGTCGCTTGCCCCTACGACTAAGGAGAAAAATGATTAAGAACCAAGCAATTACAGCGATAAGCCCGCCCACAATCTGTTCGAAATCAAATGGCAACTGTAGCAGCCAAAATAGCGTGCCAGCACTGCCGAATGCCGCGAGGAATGACGGAACAATATAAGATATCGCCCGAATACCTGGATATACTGTGAGTTTCCTGAAAAACAAAAAACCTAAAGAAAACGCAAGAAGGCTTACGATAAATGAATTTACGACCAGTGAACTTGGCAGAAAACTCCCATTCATGGCGGTGGCTACGCATGCGGGTATGACGGAAGCGACAATGAACCCACCGGAATACTGGTAACGCATTCGCGAAAGAGCAAAAATAACACGGTCTTTCAAGTGTTTTCGGCGTTCCGGGGGATCGAATTCACTCGAATTATAAAGATCCACTGAGGCGATCATCGCATTATTCATTCTTGTTACCACAAGTTCCAAAAGCGTGTTGTATTGAACGCCTACGAATTAAAAGTAAGACCCATTTTATCTTGGCTCAACCATTTTGCACTGACGAAGAAAACTCGCCCGTCAGCAAGCTTGAAACCATCGCAATATGTAAAAAATTTCATACAGAAAACGAGATCTAGGCTGCCGAAATAAGTTTGCCTCCATTTAATGTCACTGGCACTTGTCGGGCCAACATATCAAGCAGGATTGTAACGCGCGCTGTTTTGTCAACGCTGACCACTTCGCCGCATAGGTCATCAAATGGCCCGCCTAAAACGCGGACGCGCGCACCAACCTTAAAGTCATTGGCGGAGTTATCGCTGACTTTTTCGGATAGCCGCAGTTGAAGCGCTTCAACAAACCCGTCAGGCAGGCGACCCGGACTTCCTCCCATCATCACAACTGATGAAACGCCTAACGTTCCATTGAGTGAACGCCATGGCGAAGCATTTGCTTCTATCCAAACGAACAAATAACGTGGAAATAGAGGGCGATCCACCACAACGTACTTGCGCCCCCGTTTAATCTGTTTACTCAGTGTCGGGAAGTAAACCTCAAAACCTTGATTCGATAATTGACGTAATGCAAACAGCTCTTTTGTTGGCTTTGATTGCACAACACACCAAAAACCGTTCGCTCGTTTTTCAAGATAGCAATCCAACACAAATCTCCCACCTTGCCGGGATAAAAGCACTTCTTAAAAACCCTTGCAACCACGTTGCTAATTCCATCAACTTCCTCAAGACGACTAATATTAATTGAGAAGATCACCCAACTTAAATTGCGTTCATATTGCACTTTTACCGTTCAGGGCGTCGCAAACCGAATATGTTTGTTAACGTTCAAATGAGGTCGAGCTAACTTGCTGCGAAATGAGGCTTGTGTGAAACGGCGCGTGGCTTTAGTTCCACGGGGCCTTTATCAACGGAGGTCGTTGTTTCGTCTGATGTGGTTTCGTTTGTTTTGGATTGAAACAAAACGAGCTTTGCGCCCTCGATCATAAGAGCGGACAAGACACCACTAACATAAGCACCTGTATCAAGGCCAATTCGATTAAATAGGAGTTCGACGGAAGGCCGAGGCGAATGTCCGTGAACAATGACGAACCCATGGTCCGCAGTCGATTCTAGGAATTCATTACGGATCCATCGAAGGTCTTTGCCAGATTGTTTATTGATGGGAATCTCTGGTCTCACGCCGGCATGGGTCAAAAAAAAGTTGCCGAAAATGACAGACTGGACGGCGTGCCTTAAAAAGTTTCGGTGACTTTCGGGGATCGTATCTCTGAGGCGTTTTTGAATAGTTTGAGCGCTTTGACCCAGAAGCTTTTGTGGCGCTAAGCCGTAACTGGCAGCACATGCCGCTCCTCCATGGCGCAGCCAATCGTTTAATAGGCGAGCATCAGAGTAGAGTCCTTTGAGTAACATCTCTTCATGATTACCCATGATGAGATGCGTGCGTCCATTCTCGACCCTTAACTGTCGAACGAATTCAACGACGTCTTTGGATTGCGGACCGCGATCGATCAAATCGCCAAGAAAAACGATTTCGGTTTGGAGCATGTCTCCATTTTTATTTCGTTCTTCAATATCAGCTGCGATGCTCTTGATCAGCGTATCAAGAAGGTCGAACCGTCCATGGACGTCACCGATCACATAACAACGTTTGCCGTTTGCTCCTAAAGGGGTTCTTGGTCGAGACGATCTTGGTTTTCTGGGACGCCGCGGTTTCACCGATGACATAAGGCGGTTTAACATCCAAACCTCGATAAAGCCCCTTTGTTGCCGTTCTTAGCGCATTGGCTTGCCGGCGGGCGGGAAGGGAAGCCCTGTCTTATGGCGCCCTGAAGTTTTTTAGTAAATTAAGTAGAACGCGAAAAGCTTGCATTAGATTATCAGTGCGGGGTTAAGCACCTGATTTTGAGGCATGTCCTGATTTTGAGGCATGTAACGAGAACCGCCCGAATACTTATTTTGCTACAGCGACTATATTCCACAAATGTCGTCGTTTCAATTTGCCGTCTGCCAGCACTTCGCGTACATAATCTTCGGGCTGAACACGAGCAACCAATTTGTAACAAAAATCCATTAATCGCTTAAGGACTTTAACTTGATTTGGTCGCTAAATTACATTAGCGCTGATACGAAGTTGGGAGATTTTTTATGCGTCAACTTATTGCTAGTTTTGTTTTGATCGGAGCGTTGGGCTTCTCTCAAGCCAGCGCCGAAGAATTTAATGTCTTGGTAACGGGGAACAAGGCAACGATCGTGCAAAGTGAAGACGCAGCCGGACCACAGGACGGCGCGTTATATTATGGTACATCTTTTAACAGCAACTTTTCCTCCACTCAAAACCTTTCGTCGTCGCGACAATTTTTTGATTCAGACGCCTTGAGAGAGCGCTTACAAGAACGATTTCAACAAGTACGTGAACAGCTAGAGCGGACACGGGAACGGACCCGAGATCAGATAGACGATAGAATAGATCAGCTGCGTGAAAGACTGGGGCTCGACCCAGTCAGCCCTTAGCGTTTTAGTTTTAGGGTCGAACCTGCGGGTAACCGCCGATTAGGCCACAAGTGGTTATACTTCCAACAAATACTCTAAACCACCTCGCTCAGGTTCTCATCGAAGTGTAGGAAATCTACAGCGGCCAACGCGAGTTTGATCAATACAGAATATTGTAATAGCTTTTGGCAAGCGTAGGGCAAGATCTTAAATCATTTTAAGATTTTCGTGCTCAAGCCGTTATCTTGTTCAGTTTTCCTTGCTTCTTTACAGTCCTTACCAAAACTCAAATAAGAAAATATCATTACAGTTTTTACAGATCCCTATAAAGATGTCCCAACTTAACGGGCTCCCGGTCCACCTAGCAGGAAATGCGTGAGATCAAAGACAGTAAAAGCCGCTAGATCTGGTGTTTCTATAGGTTGTCCATTCGATCCTGACCGATGAGATTGGAGTTACCAAGCTTCAAATCTCTTAGGAGGGATCGAATGAACGTGCATAAGACTGCCAAACAGACGCCGCTGGGTCGAGAGCAGATGGTGCTTCGGGTGCTGAGCGGGCAAACGCCGAAAAAATAAGGTATAAAGCGCCTCCGGTTCGATTGGAAACAGACGGGCGCTTTAAGTTGTCGATTTTATGCATTTCCTTAATGCCAACCGCAAACACTTGGCTTGGAAATGCTTTAACAGCGGTGCTTTAAATCCATTGAAGTTGCGCCGCCGTGATTCCATTTGAACCGTAACGACTTTTAAGAGAAAATATTATCTGTCAACTGACGTTTTATACCAAATAGGCGATGACCAAGCTCGCTCTTGTATTGTTGCATGTAAGTCGGGGCGGGGTTTGACCCCATTCTTAAGCGCGTCCCACGTGGACCAACGGCAGGTGGGGTTTTCTAGGACGCGGACATAATAGAATGCGTCCTGGGCGCTATCGAACTCAGGGTCTTGCCATAGTGTAAGTAACTCATCGGCCCCGGTGTCAGTACTGATCGAACAATCGTCTAGGTCTACTGTAGCATCATTGTTAGGGCAACGGTGAGTGATGCGATCCGGCTGCAGACCATCAGAGCACGCGATATCATAGATACTTTCAAAGTGCTTACCATCCTTCACATACCCCTTGATGATTTGTGCCCGCTGTAATGGCGCCCCCAAGGCGTCGCGCACTGTCCACACCAGAAAATCAGGTGACTGATTGTTAGAAGAAGATAAGTCACTGCCCATGGTCACGCCAGTCCGGTAAGCCGTTGCAACCATATCCTCTGACTGAAGCATCTCTTCAGTCCAATCATATCCAGCAAAGAAGCGGACTTTGATACGCGGACCGGTTGTCGCGAAGGTTTCTTTTCGTCGAAACGCATCGTAAATGGCTTCCCGCGTGTTTTCTTCCGCCCACACACCGGCAAGACCGGACGCCCCCCATTTATCGAAGCCTCCTCCAGTCATATAAAGTTCGCCATTAGACTCAACCGTATAATCTGGCGCGAGGTTTCCGATCAGTAGTTTTCTCATACCAGTAATCGGCACTGAGCCACGGTCTACAGGGGTTCCATCCAAAACGCCTGATTTAGAGTGAAAATTCTCTTCATTGAGTGACGGGGCGCCGACGTGCGTATCGGAAGAACCCACGAGGCCAAATTTATAGGGGTTTGAGATGCCTTTTTCTTCCTGTGCTAAGCCACGCAAATAAGCATCTCGTACATAGCCACCGGGAGCGCTACTCTCTAATATTGTCCCTATACGCATTTCAAAGAGCTCAAAGTCAGCCCACTCATCATTTTTCGATAAAAGTGGGTGAGTGTCAGACGTACCCTTAACCTGTGTCACCTCGACCAATGGTTCATTGCGCATACGCTGTTCGGCATAGGAATCATCGAGTGGATTACCGGCCCAGTCTTCCAACTTGAACATTTGCCCGTTAGATCCATTAGGATTATGGGGAATGGCGAGACTCTCTATACCCTGATCGCGCAAATCATCCATCCAATCCCAAAGGCCTTCTGGATTACGAGAATTGAACGATGAGAACGGTTCTACCGGCAGACGACGAGACGAGCGAAAAATCACATTTCGATGAAGATTTCCGGCATCATCGCTAGAGGTTGTGTATTCATAAGCGACGAATGTCGTAAACCTTCCTGGCGCATAATGTGCGTCTGCGGCTTCTATTGTTTCTTTCCAAGCGTTTTGAGTGATATGGGCCACGAGATTGATATCGATTTCGCGATCTCTGAGGCCTTGGATAACGCCTGCTTCGAACCGACTAAACGCAAGCGCGCGGCGCCCTTGATTTGTCCAATGTTCGTTTTTCTTTCCATTAAGACCACGAACATACTTGGCAACGTCGTACTTTGAAAATTCCGTAGACTGATCCGCTGCTTCTTGGGCAACGCCTAGGTACATGGCATGATCGGTTACACCATAAAAGTCGAGCGGACGATCGAGTTGCATTTGAAAACCCGATGGATGCATTAAGCTTGCCCCTTGCGCGAACCGGTATGCTTGATCGGGAGATGCCGTGGTTCCGAAAGCAAAGGCATCGTATGACAGTGCTGTATGGACGTGAAGATCACCAAAATACGCGTTTCGGTCAGGGTTTGGGGAAGGGATATAGTCAATAACGCCTGCGGGCGTTGGTAAATCAGTAATACCGCGATCAATCTCTGTGAAACGTTTTGGTAATTCAGCGGAGGGCCCGCTGTGGCTATGCGGTTTTATCGCTGCCACCACATTGAAAGCCAGTTCAATATAGGGCCTTGCCGCGGTGAAACCGATTGCCAGAAAGAGACCACCGACTCCCAATGCAATATATCTTTTTTTCATCTTTCTAATCCCTTGAACATCTAGTTACCACGCTATTGGTTTTTCCCGATACGGTATGCGACAAAGCGTTATATCAGGCGGGTAGTCCGTTTGATTAGGCAGAAACTCGAAGCATCCTTTGGTGGGATGATTTGGGCTCAATTTACTTGGAGTAACGACGTCTTGAGTGGTTTCTTTTCTACGATCCCAGCATTGCTCCAGGGGGTTACCAACGGCCATTCAGCATTCGCCAAAAGCGCAATACGCCATTATTCTTCGTCTGTATCGAATATCCGAGTAAGGAGCATCGCGCTTTCTGTCACTAGCCGTGTGTGTTCCCGCATAAAGCGCTCGGCAGCTTCTTCGTCATTTGTCGCAATTGCCTGTAACACGCGCGTGTGTTCTTCGATGGATTTTTCTACCCGTCGAGGCAATTCAAGTGTCCGTAACCTATAAGGTTTTAGTTTTTGAGCGAGATCGATTGCGATATCTTGCAGGATCTTATTCTTTGCGGATGCTACGATCACTTCGTGAAATTGAATGCTCTTTGTATAATAGTCGTCGAAATCGGATGATCCTTTATCGCCTGAATAGGACGCGTGAACTCCCTCCAATTCTTCTAGTTCGGAAGCCGTTATTCGTAACGCACAAAGGCGTGCGCAATCAGCTTCAATCTCCGAGAGTGCTTCGAACATTTGTAAGACCGATTGTATTCCAGGTTTTGCAACGAAAGCGCCGCGACCCGTTTCAATCGTCACCAATTCTTTGGAGGATAGTCTTTGAATGGCCTCGCGCACGGGGGTGCGCGATGTCTTGAATTGCTCGGCCAGCTCAGGTTCATTGAGCCGACTGCCCGGTTGAAGCTCGCCCGATCTAATCGACCGCTCGATCGCTTCCGCAATTTCTCCGGCACGACTTTTAGTGGAAGATGGCTTTAGCGCTTGTTTCAAAAGTTTATTCTCGCAACATGACGGTTAGCGATTCCGCTCTTCGATCACCATAGCTGATAAGCCCTCCAAACATATTAGCTTATCTAAAGCGGTCCGTTATTTCGAACAATACAGTCGCACGATCAAAACCGATGATCTTGCCATTGCTGACACCACGTTCCGTTTTAACGATGTAAACGGACAACATGTGATACAAAAGGCATTGCTAGAAAGACGGTTGATAAGATCAATAATGTCATCGACATCGGTGATCCAAATAGAGATATAACATTACCGTCCGCCATTAGAAGGCCGCGCCGAAAATAAACCTCGATAATCGGGCCAAGGACGATGCCAAGGATCACAGGTGCAGCCGGTATCTCAAGAAATTTGAGGGCGATCCCAAGCATTGCGAAACCAAGCATAATATAGGCAGTGGAAATACCGCCAGTGGCGATGCATCCAGTAACAGAAAGCGTTAAGATGCCCATTGCGATGATTGGGTAGGGGAGTCCCGTCATCATTGCAATGGGGCGCATAAGGAAGAAACTTGCGAGCACAAAAGCAATATTTGCAATGAGCACAGCGACAAAAATAGTTTTAACGAGTTCTGGCTGTTGCGCAAACAGTAAGGGACCTGCCTGAAGGTTGTGAATTTCAAATGCACCAAGAATAACCGCTGCTGTTCCGCTCCCCGGAATGCCTAAGGCTAGGAGTGGAATGAGGGAGCCTACAGCCGCCGCATTCTTTGCCGTTTCTGGCGCGGCTAAGGCTTCCGGCACGCCCGTCCCGAAGTCGTTTGAATTTTTGGCAAAACGCGCTTCAGTACTATGGGCAATAAATGCAGCACTGGATGCACCAGCGCCCGGTAATATCCCTGTAAATAGACCTATAGTCCATGAACGGATGAATGTGGCTGATAAATTTAGATAATAGCGAATACTGGGAAATCGCCATTGTTCACCAAGAGCGCTTCGATTGAGATTTGGAACGTCGTTGACGAGAATGCGCCAAAAAACATCAGACACGGCAAATAAACCGATAATTGCTGGAATCAATGTGATGCCGTCTTGTAATGCTGGCACAACCGTAAACCGAAACGCCCCGCTGATTTGATCAGGACCAATTGTTGATAGAAAAAGACCGAGAAGAACAGCGATGAGTCCATGAGCGATTTTATCACCACTCGCCGATACGACGGCGGCGCACCCGAGGATGCCAAGAGCAGCATAGTCACCTGGTCCAAAGGCAAGTGCGAACTGGGCGAGTAGTGGCGAAAGGGTCATAAGGACGAGCGTCGCGCCGACGCCGGCCACACCGGAACAGACGATGGCAATGCCAAGAGCCAAGCCGGGGTCGCCGCGGGCTGTAAAGGGGTAGCCTTCTACCGCGCTCATTACCGATTCAGACGTGCCCGGAATCCGAAATAAGATAGCAGTGATAGAGCCGCCAAAAACGCCAGCACAATACATCGCGGTGAAAAAAGCCAGCGCTTCTGATTGGTCCATCACATAACTCAGAGGCAGAAGTAAAGCGACGCCAGTGGTAATATCAAAGCCTGGCATAGCGCCGACGATAAAGCCCGTAAGAACACCTGCGGTTATTAGTGTAAGGAGGATAAGGAAACTTGAGTCAGCAAAGAGAAAAGTGAAATCGAACATGGTACTCAAATGATCAAGGCATTAAGCGTGTAGAATAAGCCTACACCGCGTGGAAGGGGAACAGAGAGTCCAACTTTAAAAAATAACGTGAAAGCTATTGTGGCGGTAAGGGGCGTTACGACTAACCAACTTATGCTACGCTTTTTAAAGACGAAGGCCAGAACAGCCGATTGAAAGGCAATAGTTGCAATTGGAAATCCTATATAATCAATCAAAGCCACATAGGTCCATGCAAGGGCGGCGAGTTTCGTGAATGTACTGTTATGTGTCGCAGGTTGGTCTTCAGACCCTGTTTTTTGTTTATGGGGGCCAAAAGCGAGAAGTGCGCCCACTGGTAACAGTACGAGAAAAATCAACCCAGGAAATAGAAAATCGAGATCTTCTGGATAATGATCGAATCGCTGAACACGAGCAATATAAAGCCCGCCAATTGCGGAACAAACGAATGTTATCCAGCCGATGAGGCGTGTTTTAAACAGAGGTGTAACTTCTAGGAGGGACATCTAGAAAATATTTCCTCAATCAGTTAAAGCGCTTTTAAAGTTTATTCGATCAAGCGATAGTGCTGCTTTGAACCTGTCAGCGTCTAGGGCGCCTTGCGTAAGATTAAGATGTCTGTTCGCCTCATAGGACTGGTAGGCTTCAGTTTGCATGGCAATTTGTACAGCGTTTGCGTACCGCGTGATGTCCTCAACCGGCGTATCGGCATGCATGACAATACCGCGCCAAATGGGTGGTGCAACACCCAGGCCGAGCGATGCTGCTGACGGCGTATCTTTTAGAATTCCATAAGGCTTCTCACTAAGCGTCATAAGGGGCCGCGCTTCGCCCGTAGCAAAAATTGGTTGCATTACTCCAAACTCGTCATATATCGCGTCCAACCGCCCACCAAATAAATCTGCATGCATTTCTTTCGTCCCGCCGTAAGGAATATATCTGTACGGAACACCAGTATTAGATAGGGTAATATCGACGGCAGTCCAGTCAAAGGAGCGCGCGCCTACGCCGCCGATAAGAAGGCGACGGCCTTGGGCCTTCGTCTGTGCCACCAAGACATCCCAGCTTTTCGCGCCTGCAGAACGTGTACTTAAAAGGCCAAGTTCTGTATGGGCCCGTGCAAGAGGGGCAAGCCTATCAAGGTCGACGTCATTTGGTTGTAACACGTCTAAAACAACATAATCAGACGTGAGCGCCAGGAGCGTGCAACCATCAACGGGTCTTTTAAATAGATTGCGGAAGGCGCCAACGCCGCTGCCGCCGGTGATGTTAACCACTTGGACTGGAACACCTAGAGTTTCGCTTAAGCCGACTGAAAGGTTCCGCGAAAAAAGATCTGTTCCGCCACCAATGCCAAAACCGACCAAAATTTCGACAGCTGAGCAGGGCTTTTTGTCACTAAGTTCTCCGCCACATCCAGCGAGTATCGCGAGCTGAGCAACAACAGTAACGGCGCACCTGGCGACGCTCGCCCACGGTTCGCGCCATTTCTGGCGCATTTCAAGCTTTTCGTTGATGTGTTGCTTGCGGCTCATTTGCGGATCCCATCCGATGCGTGCCTGCTTCAGGATTCAAAGTAGGTATAATTTTTAAGTCGTACGGTATAATTTCATTGTAAGATTGTATAATCAAGTGCTAATCATCTGATAAACACGGTGTTTGAGCATCGATGTAAGTCGGCCCCGCGCACTGCTGGCCTAATCATTGGCCTACTATTGGGATGAGGGAAAAAATGGCTATAGGACGAATTGATATTGACCGCTCGGACGACGGCGTCGTCACACTTACGTTAAATAATCCATCAAAGCTGAACGCTATGACATGGGATATGTGGGTCCAAAAAGGCGATGCCTGGGAAGCACTGAATAAAGACGATAGTGTGCGATGTATTATCGTAAAAGGTGCCGGTGATCGTGGTTTTTGTCCGGGTAATGATATTGGCGAGTTCGAAAAGTATCGCTCCAATGCTTCAGATGCACGCAAGCTATCCGAAAATATGAACCGCGGCCGTAATGCCATGCTGGCATGCCCTCACCCAATTATCGGGCAGATAAAAGGGCCTTGTGTTGGCGGGGGACTTGAGATTGCCATGATGTGTGATTTACGGATTTGCTCAGATGACAGTCGTTTCGGCGCACCGCTAAATCGCATTGGGTTAACGATGGCCTATGAAGAAATGTTGCCAATCTGGGGCGTTACAGACCGCCGTACCTTATTTGAATTTCTTGTTGAGGGGCGCATCGTCGGCGCAACAGAGGCAAAAGAACGTGGTCTCGTTAATCGCATTACTTCCCGCGATGGGTTGGAACCGGAAGTCGACGCAGCATCAGAACGAATTGCGGCTGGTCCGCCGTTAGTCAATCGTTGGCACAAGCAGTTTTTAAAGCGTCTTGAAGATCCACGTCCTTTGACGCAGGAAGATCATGACGTCCACTATTTGGCGTTTGAAACCGAAGACTACAAAATTGGCTATCAATCCTTCCTATCCAAAACGACCCCTAAATTTGTTGGAAAGTAATTCATATGGCTGACGAATTTATGCAAAGTGGTCCACTCTCAGGCGTCAATGTGCTTGAGCTATCGCATGTTATGGCAGGCCCTACCTGTTCGCGCGTTCTTGCTGATATGGGAGCGAGTGTCATTAAGTTGGAGCGGATTGAAGGAGAAGATTGTCGGCATATGGCTCCTCCTTGGCAAGGCGAGGAAGCTGCAGGGTTTCTCATGCTCAATCGCAATAAGCGGGGTATCGCGGTAAATCTAAAGGAAGAACGCGGTAAACAGATCGTTCGTGATCTCATAAAAACAACAGATATAACGATTGAGAATTTTCGCAAAGGGGCGTTGGACCGACTTGGTCTTGGCTATGACGCATTGTCCAAGATAAACCCTAGGCTGATATTTTGTGAGATATCTGGATACGGACGTACTGGACCTTACGCTGATAAAGGAGGATATGACGTCGTTGCTCAGGCGATGAGCGGTGTAATGAGTGTTACTGGTGAAGCCGAAGGGCGGCCACCGGTTAAGGCGGGTGTTCCTGTCGCGGATATTGGTGCTGGATTATATGGAGCCCTGGGGATCCTTGCGGCATATATCAATTGTCAGAAAACGGGACGGGGTCAGCGCGTTGATACGTCATTGCTGGAGGCGGCTGCCTCATTTATGACTTGGCCCATTGCCAGTTATTTTGCTGATGGATCAATCGCGAAACCCATGGGGACGGCCCATCCTCTTGATGCGCCTTATCAAGGATTTGAAGCCAGTAATGGCTGGTTTATGGTAGGCGGAGCAAACCAGTCAAATTGGCTAAGACTGGTAAAAGCCATTGACGCGCCAACGCTTGCTGACGATCCGCGTTTCCGTGAGAATCCTGACCGGGTTAAAAATCTCGATGCCTTGGTTCAAACGTTATCCGCAATCTTTATCAAAAAACCGAAAGAACATTGGATAGCAGCACTGGAAAGCGCTGGTGTACCGACGGGTCCCATCAATAATGTTGGAGAGATGCTTGAAGATCCGCAAATAAATGACCGCGGAATGGTTCGCACTGTCCAACATTCCGATCTGGGCGACGTTAAAACGCTGGCACTTCCTATTCGTTTCTCCGAAACGCCGTCGGAGTTCAACCGTGGTGCGCCCACATTGGGTGAGCATACAGACGAAATTCTAACGGAGATTGGTTACTCGCCAGAAGATATTAAAAGTCTGATAGCGGATCAGATTGTTGTTGCGTAAGACGGCTTTAAAGCGTCGCCCCAATTTCTAATTGAAGTGGCGATGCTTTAAGCGGCGACTTGAGCTGGAGTAACTTAAGGTTCTAGAACCTTTCGAGTTCCAATAGAATCGGAACGCGGCTCTCAGTCTTTGTTTTGTCGGTCGAACAATTGTTCGACCTCTTGCGTTGTTGATGGACGGGAACTGTCAACCGAACACACTTGGCTTGGAAATGCTCTCGTTCTATCGGGACGAAATAGTTCTGGCTTCACAAAGCTATTTTCGTAATACGCGCAGTCGGCAGACGGGCATCGAGAAATAAGACGTTTCACCCGAGCTGCGTGAGTTTAAAAAGTCTGTCAATTCATCGATTAGTATTGCCCGTTTCGGCGGTGGCAGAATAAATGCCGCATAGAAAAAGCCAACCGCTTCGTGTGCAACAGCAGTAGCATTGCCGCGCAGCGTAAAAACGGATGTCTCAACATCAATCTGAGCTTTGTCAAATACACTAGATACAAGCGAATGAAGAGACTTAGGATTGCGTGTGCGCGGATCGCCCAAATCACGGTCACCGTAATTCTGAACTTCATTGGTTACATGTTTAAAGACGATCTCGTTAATGTCGGTATATCCGGGTGCCGCATCCAGATCGCCATCGACAATTGCCGCAAAGACCCCATTATTTGACAGTACACGGTCTATTTCTTCCAAAACCGGTTCTATCGGATCCATCAGCGTCAGTGCCCAATGGCACAAAGCAGCATCAAACGAGTCTGCTTCTGCGAAACTTAAATTCTGAGCAAGTCCTTTATGTAACGTAATATTTTTGCCAATGAGACGTTCTTTTGCGATTGCTAACTCAGCGGGGCTTAAATCAATACCGCTGAGACTGGAGTTTTGGGGAAGAATATCGTGGCAAAGTTCGAGCAGTAATCCACTGCCACAGGCAAGGTCCAAGACGTGTCGGTGCTGATCAGGTTTCAGCACGTCGCAAAGCCATTCATACGATGTTTGCCCTGCCGCATTCTTGCACTTACTTGCGCAGCCCTCGGTAAATCCGGGGTGGCGTTTATGCACCTCCAAAAGATGTTCGGTGAGTGAATCCTGACAAGGCGCTATATTATTTTCAAGGGCCTGTGTCCAAGACGTGCGAATGGCATTGCTATGTTTCATAGTAATTTAATTGGCTTTCAAGTAAGGAGGTGGCGCACGCCACTGAAGTTTGTTCTGAATGCATGCAAGTGATATCGCACAAATGATCGCAACGCCTGCCATCACGCGCAATTGGCCATCTAAGCTGAAACCAGAATCGAGTGCTAACCCGACGAGTGCCGGGCCAATCGCACTGGATAAAACCATCGCACTCACCGCAACGGCGCGAATAGCGCCCAAGTGATCTGTTCCGTATAGCTCACTCCAGATCGCCGTATAAAGAATGGTTGCTGCACCCGCAGTTGCGCCCATCAGTGCCATAAAGAGTGCACCAACTTGGAATATATTTGTGACAGAGACACACAAAAGACCAGAGGCAAGTGGGAGAAGAAAAAAGGGAAGGACGCGCCGCGTACCAACGGCATCCACAATCCGTCCAACGGTTAAGCCTGCGGCTATGGAAAAGCCCGCATAAAGAGGGAATAAACCAGCGAAAGCGCCAAGTGTCCAGCCTTTGACGTCGATCAGGTGTGCCTGATGGAAAAGAACAGTCGTCACAATGAAAGGGGTCGCCAAAAGACCTGGTGATACAGCATAAAAACGCCAGTCACGTAAGGCATCTTCCCGACGCCATGACGGCCGCGAACTTGCTTGTGTGTGAATATCATTGTGATCTCCATGATAATCGCGCCCTTCAGCATTTTTTACAAGAAATATGATGATCGGTGTCAGGATTAGTGCTGTAAATGTAGCGACTCCAATCCAAGCCATACGCCAGCCAAAGGCAGATATCGCGGCTGCAACGGCAACGGGTAGGGCGGCTTCGCCCACGGGAAAACCGAGCATGGCAATCCCAAGTGCGCGCCCGCGTGCAGCGTCAAACCATTTTGCCATTGTGGTCATAGCGAGGTGACTTAAAAGTCCTTGCCCAAGGACACGCATTGCAAAGAGCCCCAAGCCAAGGGTCACAACACTTGACGCTGAACTGAGCCATAACGCAGCAATAGCGGTCAGTATAAGGAGTGAAAACGCGATCCGTGACGGGGCGGCTTGGTCAACGATTTTTCCTAATACCAAAAGACTTGCAGCACTCGCGAGTGTTGCAGCAGCATAAAGTCCACCAAATGCACCATGACTGAGGTTGAAGGCTTCCCGCCAAACGCCGCCGAATAGGGATAGGAAAAATGTTTGGCCAAAGCTCGACGAAAATGTGAGCAAGAACCCTGACGCCAGCGCGGGCGCTGCGTGTTTCACAAAAGTGAGTGTCGACACATGAACGTGATTGTTGATAGCCCCATGGGCGCTGCCATGGTCAGGCGCAGCATTTGTCTTTTGTATCATGGAAAAATAGAGATTAATGCAACGCGTTGTTTAAAGCGCCACGCTCCTTGTGTGCGGCAGTTTGCAAGGTAATCACGAGTGCCTTCAACCGCTTCCAATGCATCAAGCGTAATCGTGTCGTCAAATAAGCAGCGCTGAAGGTAGCCTTGCACGATATCGCGTGCATCTCCAGGTGCGCCATTTTCGTATATGACTTCAGAGACATCAAAAGAAACACCGATGGTTTTCAGGGCTTCGATAACATCCTCTGCCGCGGCGTAACGCGTTTCATCGGTACGATTGAAGGCATCCAAGAAAATGCGCTGGAATTTCAGATAGTGGGCGTCGGTATAGGCGTGGGCGATAAAGGCTTCCTTTGCACACGCATCCACAAGACGGCGAATACCGAACTCCATCTCTGATGCTGGCAGAGCGTACAAAGCATGTGTGGCCCAGACGATATCAAAAGCCCCCCTGGGACATTCAAGACCTTGTAGGGTTGTTTCGAATTCGTCAGCCGGAGAGAAAGGTGGTGCAAGTGCTGCGCGCGCTTCATCAATTGAGAAACGAGAGGGGTCGAGTAAGGCGTAGTCGATGCTTGCCAGGGTGCCATCTCCAACGCTGGCATATTGATTTAGCGCCACTGGAAATTTACCCGAACCACATGCAACGTCGAGAATTCGGAGTGGTCGGCCACCTCCTATCGCATCGACTTTCTGTGATAACCATAATCGCCAATCGCGCGCTTCAGCTAGATGTCGATAGTCGACAGATGCGATCTCATAGAATCGCTCCATCTCAGTTCGTCCACTTTCGCTCCAGTGTGTACAACTGCGTTCAAATGTATCAGCGGCTGTCATACGCTAAAGGTTGCTTTCTGTTGCAGCTGTATTTGGTCCGTCAGTCCAACATTCACGGGCTGGCCAACAGATTGGGTTTAGGGGGCTTGCCGCTAACTCGCCGGGGTTTACACCCGGCAGGAATTTCTGCCAATCGCCAGAGACCATCGTCGGGGCATCAACAATATGTGACCCGTCCGCATAAAAAGTATTGGCGAGAACACATCGGCTCACTGGCGTGCTATTGGGTCCAGCGGTATGAAAGCTGAGATTATGGTGAAAGCTGACATCGCCCATAGCAAAGGGATCATCGTCAATATCGACGCCAAGTCGTTCGAACGTGTCAATGATCCGTCTATCGTAACTTGTGTCCGCCTTACTAAAAGGAATATCTTCGACAAGACGCCACGTATCGATGCCTTTGGCAAAGGCTAATGGTCCCATCGACTTCGGTATCGCTTGTGCTGCGATCCAGGCGGTCACGACATCGTTGGTCGCAAGCGGAAAATGATGATCGTCAAAATGCCAGGGTGTTCGACCACAGCCCGGTTCTTTAGACAACAAATTATCATGGTAAAGACGTACTGCCTTGACACTAAGGAGATCAGCGGCGATCTTGGCGATCCGAGGGCTCAGAACAAATAGGCGAATGATCGGGTTCTCAAGCCACACCATATCCGCGGAATAGAACCGACGACCAGGCGTTGCTTCTTTAACACTGTTACTGTGCCCTTTTTTTTGAGATTTTGAATCAAGCAGAGCACCAAACTGCTGTTCTAAAACGCCGACGATTTCTTGGCGGAGTATCGCAACCGCGCCAGGGGATAAAACCTCAGGCAATTTGATATAGCCTTCTGTTTGAAAGCCTGTAACGGTCTCTGGTGATAGGTCGTAGGGCGTTGATAGTTCCTGTTTAAGGTCTTCGAAGGACAGCGTATTGGTTTTGGTCAACGATGGGGGCGGCGCGTCTGATCCATAGAAAGCCAATGGTTTCTGATCAGATTGATGAGGCGTTTTGGGCGGAGAGGACTGTGTATTGTCTGCGAGGCCGACATACCAATCCCACCAAGCCTGATTATCGGAATCCCAAGGAATAGACACGTCGCGATCGGCGCTCGATACTGTGTGATCATTAACTGTGTGATCAATAACCACGTGGTCATTAACTGGGTGATCATCAACTGGATTGTCTGCAAACGCACTCGTCTTCTTTGGGTGATTAACAGTCTTTTCGTTTTTCACAGACAAATATTCACTTTCAAGTTTACAATTGAACGTCTCGTGTTTCATGAGATCGATACATCGCTCTAATTCGTGCTTTTATCAAACACCTTTTGCGGCGTTGATGGAACGGCGTTGTCGACGGACTACCATCGTTTCAGCGATTAAAAATAATAAAGAGCTGTGTCAGTCCGCTGCCCGATTACGTTCCCCGTATTCGCGTTCATCTTTTTGTTTTATCATTCATCTTAGATCAACCGATGTTGATTGGGAAGAAGCCTATGTACTTAATCGAGCTTCCCTGCTGGCAATACGGGGCTGGCAATACGGGTGCTCAACGTTCTAAAAACGAATGAGCTTCCTTGGCAATATTTTGAAAGAGCACGTTATAACGTTTTTCGATAAGTAACGGTTCATCCATCGGGCGATTGGGGGCTACCGATTCTGACAGCTTTTGAACATATAGCGTCCTATCGAATATAGCACGCATGATAAGCCAAGGGCCAAGCCCGATAAATGTTTTTATTTGACTTGGGTGATGTCTAATAGCCAAGACGATTGTAATTGCTTCATCGAAATCAAGGTGAATTCGTTGAAAACCTGGAACATCCGGTGGCGGATATTGTACAATATAGGGGGGAAAACCTGATTTAGACCGACGATAAAAAGGAATGGCGAATGAAACTTGGCTGATACTAAAAAAGTGCGCCAATTTTAGGCCAATGATATGAGCCGCATCATGATCGGGGTGCCCGCCCTCAAATGCGTGGGTCACTAACGATCCAATTGAGGGCAGAAAAGCCTGATCGGTTAAGCGATCAAATAGTGGTTGTAAATTTGAGATGGCCTTTCCATCCAATATATCCAATTCATGCCCGATAAAAAAAACGGCTTGCTTTGGTACCCCAATGTCCTCCAGCGCTTTTAACGCTTCTAACGGGCGAATTTGAGCATCGTTGCCATTCCCTTTTGTTAAGTAAACGACAATAGCTCCGTTAGCTTTCAGAGAACGGACGATAAGTGGGCGAACTAAGATTTCATCGTCTGGGTGCGCAAGTAGAAAAAGGACGGGCCCAGCCGATGTTCTTGTACATTTTTCATGTTCTGAAACGACTTCATTAAATGCAGGCCCGAGATTTCTGAGAATTGGTTTTTTGATGACGGAACGGAACACCATAACGTACATATTCCATGATAAATTATCGTATTCAACAAGGCTGACCTTAAAGTCGTTCCGTTTCAAATGGTATCGCTGAACGGCTTTAAGTTTTTGATTTCATGCATTTCCTGGCACGTGGACCGGTAGCCATTTGAGCTGCAAATGCTTTAGCTGCAATCGCAAGCGCACAGCATTTTTAATTGAGTTGCTACGGAAATAACATTGCGAGCTAACAGTATAGTATGGGGCTTTGGTTCCATTCAATAAATGTCAATAAATACTAATCGTGTGATGCTTGAATGTTCTGTAAGGGACCGGATAAACAATTTTACGGTACCTTGAATAGGTACAATAACCAATCCAATAGCAGACGTGATAGACTTATGCCATTTAGCAGGACGATTGAAACTAATTTTCGCGCTGGTTGGTAGCGATAAGGCTATTTGACGGTCAGTAGACTTTGTGTTGAATGTTGTGCGCGACGCCAACTTAACTGCTGTGCACTCGTCTTATATGTAGCGACGATAAGGTAACCCGAAGCATGACCCTAAAACACGCGCTGCTTTGCTTAGTATTTGCCGCGAGTTTATCGGTCGGTCAGGTGCTGTTTAAGTTTTCCGCAAACGCCTGGAATTCAAATGCTGCAGAATCTCGCGGATTTATTTCGTCAATTTTGACACCCTCATTTGTTGCGGCCATTGCTGTCTACGGCCTAACGACCATTTTGTGGGTTTATATTCTCAGAAGTGTCCCGCTTTCGAAGGCTTACGTTTTTTCATTCTTAGGATCGTCGATTGTCCCTCTGCTTGCCACTTACTTTTTTAACGAGCCTTTATCGGTAAAATATTATTTCGGTTTTGCGATAATGCTAGGGGGGGTTTATCTCTGTATATCTTGACGAGGCGTCTTCTTGGCGGTCAGACGGTCTTATTAAAGCGTCTCCGTTTCAATTGGTATCTAATCGGCGCTTTAAGTTGTCGATTTTACGCATTTCCTTAACGCCAACCGCACACACTTGGCTTGGAAATGCTTCAATAAGCATCGAATTCAATAAACTCAAAACGGCGCGTGCGTCCAAGGTCCGGTACTGTCGGTTGATCGCCAATGGTTCTCCAAAGTAAATTAAGAGGCGAAGGCTTCAAGCGTTCAGGCAATTTGATGCCCGACGTTGGGCATGTCGTGTTCCAACCCGCATAGAGATACAGATAACATCCCAGTTGCGCACATGCTGCGCTAATCATTCTGGCCACAGTGATCGCGGTTCCACGTCCAAAGATCCCCAAAATAACCGCAAAACCAACACCATTTCTATTGATCCGACGCGCGATGAGGCCAATGCTGTCTTTTGAGAGGCACAAATAGTCCAAGCCGGGCCTGTCTAATCGCCACCTCAACGTGTCAAACGACCAGTCAAAGGCGATATCATTCGGGTCTTCGGATCGAACCTGATTTTCGAGTTCCACGATATGTTTTAAGGCGGTGTCGCCGGTGCAGGGTTTGCTGGTCTTAATAATGGAGCGGATACCGACATTTACTGGGAGTGGCATGATGAGTTTATAACTCAGTCGGCTGATACAACCAGGTGTTGAATTGGCATTTGCAAGCCCAAATGCGCCCATAAATTCCGTGCCTGATAAATCATCAAAGACACCTGCTGCGAGTTTTGAAAATAATCCCTTTCCTTGCGCTTTTTCTGAAACGGCTGTGTTAACAGACAGGCCCAACGTCACCCTTTCTCCGGCATGAAGAAGATTAATCGGTATGAGAGCGTAATGGCCTAATCGCTTACCGTCTTCATCATAGTTTCGTTCTCTTACTCGGCCGGCGGGGTTTAGATTGTAAAGCCATTCCAAATAGGTTTCGCTAACTGGTGCATCGGCGCCAAAGACTTCTTCTAATAAGGCCGACGTTGGGGCCACCGGAACTTTTGCCTGTTCAATCGTCATGTTGGTGCTCTATTGACTAAGGGATCAACAAATTTTCTGCCCGAGTTCGTTTCTGCGTTAGTTTGAGCGATTACTCCTCATCAAGGAAGTGCTGATTGCTCTGCACCAGCGGTGCGCCAGGCAAATCGCCGAGTAGTGGATGAATCGCAACATCTGGCGTTGAGGCGATATCTGAAGACAGAAATGTCATCATAAGTTGAAACCCGAAACTCAAAATCAAAGCGGTGGCGACAATCGCGCCAGTTGATGCTGGTACGCTAGTCGCGTTGGCGTTAACGGCGATTAATGTCGCTGCAACAACGCCAAACACGATAAATACTAATGATAAAACGAGTGCAATGGACGCCAGCGAAAACCCACGAATGAAATAAGTATATATCAATCGCTTTAGCATGTTTTGAATGTTTTTCATGAAAAATTCGGGCAGGGCGTCGACAATTTTAAGATTACTCTTCTCCATGCCGTAGAGAGACATAATTGGAATATCGATTACACGTGCCCGGAGCTTCCCAAGCTGAAATAACATGTCGCTTTCAAAGAAATAGCGCTCGCTTACAGTATCAAAATCGATAACGCTCGCCACTTTTGCATTCAACGCCGTGTAACCATTGGTGGGATCCAGCATTGTCCAGTACCCAGACGAAGCCTTTGTCATGAACGAAAGGGCGGCATTGCCGATCAAGCGAATTGGCGGCATACCTTTTAATGCTTTGCCGGCGAAGAAGCGATTGCCCTTCGTATAATCGGCAAGCCCTTTTTCGATCGGTAAGCAGAATTTAGGGATCAGGCGCGGGTCCATTTGACCGTCGCCATCAAGTTTAACAAGTATTTCAGCACCGTCCGAAATGGCTTTCTGATACCCCGTAATCATACCTCCACCGACGCCTTTGTTGACGGCGTGGTAAAGCACACGCACTCTACTGTCCTTACAGTTTTCTTCCACAAATTTTCCCGATTGATCCGGACAGGAATCATCTACTACATAGATGGAAGAGACCTCTGGGCCAATAGCCTCAATGGTTCTCAAGATGTGATCTTTCACTTTGTAGGAGGGAATCACTACAGCGATATGAACCATTAGCCATAAGCCTCATCAACTAAACTATAAGAATATAAATTGAATTCATAGGAACAAGCAATTGTTCTTAGATCTCATCGCGTGAGTATAGTGCTGCGTACATGGAACGAAAAATCTGTATGCACCCATCGACAAATACTTCCGGGCACAATTCTTGACTGATAGATACAGCTCGTTATCTGTCCTATTTTCCTATTCACGTTCCCGCTGGGTGATGGGATGGCAAGGAAGCTATGGTAATTTTGTTTGAAGCGCTGCGATGGCCGTTGTCGATGAATATGTGAGCTTTAATTCTATCAGATGTTTACAGGATTTTGCGGGGTTTATACGCGAGGCTTGGGGACGCTTGCATGTCTTTTTAATCACATTACGTTTGAACGGGGAGAGTTACCCGCGCCATTCAACCGGGGCGGGCGGCAGCTGCAGATTGTAAGGAAACAATGGAATATGATATGTTGCGGGCTCATCATTCGAAAACGACTTTACAATTTCGATACGTTTCAATGACCTGCGTACCTTTATGTGCGCATCAGGACTCCCATTCAATATCGTGGATTTAGACAATATGAAACGAGCTCTTGTTCACATTGGTATGCATAAAACAGGCACATCATCGATACAAGAAAGCCTTGCTGGCTATGATGACGGCACTATCCGATACGCTGATCTAAAGGAACGAGGACATGGGAGCGTTTTGTTCACTGCGTTTGAAGATGTCAATATACAGAATTCAAGAAACGGAAAACAGTGTTCGTTAGAACATGCCGAGCAAAAACGCATGACAGCCCGTCAATGTATTATCAACGACGTAACGAAACATAATGCGTCCCTGACGATTTTTTCTGCTGAAGCTCTTTTGTATCTTAGCCTCCAAGGTGTCAAGGACCTAAAAGAGTTTTTCGATCAGTACTTTGACGATATCGAAATTCTAGCATATGTACGCGAACCATTATCATATATATTGTCTATGACGCAGCAATTTATTAAAATGGGTGCAATCACAACAGAGTTGCCTTCACCGAGCTATCAAAATTCATTTGTAAAGTTTATAGATACTTTTGGCCGTTCAAAAGTGATATTTCGTCAGTATTCAAAAGAAAATTTAGTTGGCGCTTCATCGGTATCAGATTTTTGTAATTTTGTTGGCATACCTCATGAAAGTATTGTTCATTCTACTGTCAATAAGCGGTTACCCTTTGAGGCCGTCCAACTATTGCATAATCTCAATGCCCAGCGTGTATTTAATAGCAAGGCTCCACCGTTTGTAAAAGCTCGCAACGCGGTCATAGACATATTAACAGACCTCTTCAATTCGCCATTTGTTGCAGCTCTTGACGACTTAGAGAGTGCTATTGAGCCGGATGATATTAGATGGATGGAAGAGACCGCTGGGTTCGATCTATGTCGGGCCGACATAAAACCAAACTGTCACCGCAAAGGAAGAGGGTTGTTAGATCGTTTAGAAAATATATCTCCTTCTACAAAGGGTACGTTGTTAGGCTACCTCGATGAAAACGACATCTTGTTCGAAGAAGACGATACGGTGACGCAACTCATAATGCGTTTATTTCTCTTTCAAATGAATCGTTATTCCCTTAGCGTTCAGTCTGCGTTTATCCTTAGGGATTTGGCCATCAAGCTTGAAGACCATAGTGATTTCACACTTTCTCAAGCGCGCGATGTAATGGCGATTGCTAGGCTTATTCATCCGCAGGGAGATTTTATTAGGCGCAAACTCGTTGAATATGAAGAAAAGCTTGAAGCCGACCTCAGTTAAATTGGCCGTCATTTGTAAAAAATTCTGCCATATGAGATATAGCGGCTTACAACTTGGGGTGGGCGAAAAAATGAACTGCGGTTTATCACTCGACGCAGTGTAATACGAAAGACGACGCCGTAAATATGGCAATACCGCAGGTGATAATTGCTTTTTCTAGGGTGGAATTCGTCTCTAATTTATTTGTTATGTCGGGTGTAGCGTCTTAATCCGGGTTATGAGATAGAACCAATTCACTTGATCTCGTTGGGTTCAGATCGCTCCTCTAGCTGAGGCGTTAGAGAATCATCAGTCAAAATATCGAGCATTGAAACATATCCCCAAAATGAAGCAATTCTTAGAATCAGCAATCTTGAAGGCTATGGTTGTTTGGCGGGCACGGTCATCCTTCATATCGTCAACTTATGTGCAAAGTGCTCTATCCTATTGGGTGCTTCTGGTCGCTTTCGCTTTTGTTATTACCCTCTATCGAGACTTTATTTTTGCTGGACGTGTCTTTTTGATTAGCGATAATGCGCAATTCAGTATTCCTATGATGGATATTCTGAAAAAGAGCCTTGCTGAGGGGACGCTGCCGTTTTGGTCCAATCTTATTTATGGTGGTCATCCGATCTATGCCGAAGGCCAAACAGGAGTTTTTAATCCGGTAGTTCTTGTCGCTCTTTTACTGTTTGAGCCACAAAGAGCCGTCACGGCTATTCATTTTTCTAGCCAAATGTTGATGGCATACGGTGTTTTTTTAATGTGCCGCGAGCTTGGCCGTTCCAAATCAGCGTCCGGATTTGCTGCTTTCGTCGCTACGTTTTCATCTTTCGCTTTAGATATTCACTCAAATCATGCGCCGGCGTTAGCTATGTCAATGGTGCCCTTTGTCATTTGGACTTTTGAACGGCTTTATCGTTTGCAGACGTTGCAATCTACAGCCTGGTTTGCCTTGGCATTTTCGCTTTCACTTTTATCCGGATATCCACCATTCACGTACTCAATCGTCATTTTTCTCTCGATAAGAATATTAAGCTCTTCTATCAACTTGGCTGATAGAACATATCTTTTATCGAATTTTCGACGGCTGTTTTTCTTGGCCCTTTTTGCGATTGTGTTGGCCACTGGACTCTCTGCAGCTCAATTAGCACCACTCATTGAAGCTTCGATAGTTTCAAACCGTTCAGATGGCGTGGAAAGAGGCTTATTCCCATTAATTCTCGGAATTCTTCGAGGTATCGTCTTCAGCTTCAATTACAATACGATATTAGAAAACAATCCTCATGTGGCTACCAAAGAAATCAAAGCCGCAACAGACACTCTTTCGACATTTGGTAGTGGGTTTGTTTTCCTCTTAGTTCTTCTGTCTTCTACAAAACTAAAGCACAAACATTTATGGGGGTATTTCATCGCAGTGGGGTTAATGTTGATTGCCACTGCAGAGCTCAACCTACGGACAACGCCATTGAGCGGTTTTGTAAAAGTTATCTCCGGTCACTTTGTCTTCCGGACAGCTGGCCAACAAACGCTCCTGTTTGTATTAGGTGCGACAGCACTCGTTGCGTTTACAATCGATCTTGTAGACCGCGCGGCTTTGACAAAAAAGAAGTTTACGACTGCATTAGCGACTCTAGTACTTTCCTACATCGTTGTCGTCAGTTGGTCGCCATACGTATCATCAACACAAATAGCTTCAATTATTGTTGCATTTTGCATTTTGATTCTGGTGCGGAACAAGTCCATTAGAGTCATTTTCTTTGTCTTTCTTCTAGCTGTAGAAGTCGTCACTAGCAAATTTCAGCCGTTTTTATTTTATCCTCCAGACAACACCAAGCCAGTCTTTACAGAAAAAATCGAAACCGGAGAGCTTGCCTATAAATTCGTCCCCTTGAAGATACAACGCAACTTTGGCCGAGATCCAACGTTGCCCCGCGGGGATATCTCCTATCGCCGTACGCTTGAAACCTTGACTCCTTCGACGAACATACAATGGGACATTCCTTCTATTCGTGGATCAATGGCTCTTTACAGCAATGAAAATGTTCTTGCAAAGCGCCTGATATATGGTGAATTAGAAAACCATCCTTCTTTAGAATCCTCACCAAAATTGCGCCTAGCCGACGTGTTGTCCGTCAAATACGTAGGAGCCGACTTAAAGCAGCCCCCACCAAAGGGAATGAAAGAGATTGCTTCAATTAAGGGTGTGCGGCTTAAACTGTTGGAAAATAATAATGCTCTTCCCCCGGTGAGATTTTATAAGTCAGCTGAATGCGTCCCGTCACCGGAGGATATTACAAGTCGAATTCACACCAGTGAGACGCATACGCTCTATTTATCGCCTGAATGTCCCCATTCACTTAATGACGAAGCCAAGAGTGGATACCCCGTTGTCAATGGTAAAGTTCTTATCGATGCTGCTGCCCGCATCGAGAAAGTAAAAATAGAGCCGGGTCACTATGTGTTTCGGGTGGAAACGACCGAGCCGGGTTGGCTATTCATCACCGATCGTCACTTTCCGGGGTGGGAAGCCCGCGTCAATGGAGAAGCTACAAAAATTTATTCCGCCCATATACTCGGAAAAGCGATCCAGGTTTCAAAAGGCGTTAGTGATGTTAAGATATCATTTCAGTCGAAGACAATTCGTTACGGGTTCATATCGAGCGTTTTGACGCTTCTGGTCGTTTTCGCCATTGGCTTCGGCCTATTTCCGGGCCTTAGAGGTTATCGGTTTTCACAAGCTGTCTAGAGTTCTTAGCGTTTGGATAGAATCCGAATGAGAAATTCGATAGAGCGTGTTGTGCATAAGTGTTTACTGGTTCCCGTCCATTAACTGCGCAGAAGGCACGCCAAAAAACAAAGACCTTCGCATGTATCCTATTTCGCGCGCCATGCTTTGGTTTGCTGGTTCCCAATAGAGCGATAATCGTCAATGCTTTTGTTGTTTGCCCGAAAGTATTTGGCATGTCGTTTGAGAAGGGCAGCGCTCGCGTTTTTCGTGCTGAAACCCATCAACTGCGTGACGTATCATCGGACATAAAAAAGCCGCGTTTCATTTACAACAAAACGCGGCTCTGAATTTTTTTAAGTTCTCTAATCAGATTGTTCCCAGAGCGACCAGAGAGTGGCCGTCCTGGCTAAGCTTTTAAACAGTTAGATTTGAATTTAACCTGCAACCCTTTTTCCAAAAAATTGGGTCATATCTTCACCTGCATTATAGGCAGAAAACCACGTATCGGCCCATTTCGGTGTTGGTTCACGCGCTGGATTATGCCACGGCGTCTGGCTCATAAAGATACGTCTCAGGGCTTTGTTGCGTTCTGCTTTTGACACTTGTTCAAATGCGCGTCCTTTTGTTTCAGGCCATTCGTCTTCTGGAATGTGACGCTTAAAGTCAGCAATCATTAGGCGGATGAATCCAGACATATGCTTCTTCGACCAGTTTAGCATCTGCAACCGTTTAAATGGGTTTTTGTAGACATGGTTATAAACGACAATTGCAGACGACCGATGCTCGATCTCTTCACAAAAATGCCAGAGGAGAGCGGACGCCACGCGTGCATCGCCGTCGCCCATCAATATCTCGCGATTATCAATGATCAGTTTAAAGGATGGCGTAAAGGTCGCTTCAAGCGTTGCGCCGTAACAGACATTAAACTCCAATGGGTGTTGTTCAAGCAAAACGTCAAAATAGTCGATACTCTTTTGGCGGGTCTCGGCCAATCCTGGGTAACGCTTCATTAGCGCACGAACATGCTTTGCGTGAACACTCGAATGTACGGCCTCTTGCTCGATGAAGAGTCGGCACTCCTCCGCAATCGCCGGGTCTTTTATCATGGGCTCAACCATGCGGAATGTTTTGCAAAGCCAACGTTCAAACCCAATGGCACCGAAGGATATAGCGTTGGACATGAGCGAGAACCCGGGGTTTGAAGGGTTCCAAATAAAATCCACACCCTCGAACTCAAATGGGATGCGTCTTACTTCAAGGTCAGACATATGAATGTTCCTCTACTGATTTATCCTGTTAATTGATTACTACACTTCGAAAAGCCGTTTGTATTTCTTTTACCAAAATTTCTGGCTGTTCGATTGCGGCAAAATGGCCGCCACGATCCACTTGATTAAAGTGAATGATATTTTTGAAACGTAATTCAGCCCATCTGCGCGATGGCGATGGTATTTCTTTGGGAAAAACTGTACATGCGACAGGAATCTCCACAGGCCCCATATCGACGTTATAGAAACTTTCCCAATAAAGTCGGGCAGAAGACGCTGCTGATGCTGTTAGCCAATACATCATGACATTGTCGAGCAATTGATCACGAGACAGAGCACTATCAGGCGCCCCATCGATGTCGGTCCACTCAAAAAATTTCTCCAATATCCAAGCAGCCTGACCAACAGGTGAGTCCGTTAATCCGTACCCAAGTGTTTGTGGCCTTGTCGCTTGTTGCTTGGAATATCCTGTGCCGACTTTACGGTGGTGCAGTGCGCTCTTAAACGCATTTGCCTCCGCGTCCGTTGGCGCTTGCAGGATTGCCTTGTCGGGTTTCGCCAAAACAAGATTTAGATGAACCGCTTTACAGTGATCGGGATATCTCTTTCCGAGCTCGGTTGAAACGGAAGCGCCCCAGTCGCCCCCTTGAGCAAAATAGGTTGTGTAACCAAGCTTTGCCATCAATGCGGCCCAAGCATCTGCAGTACGCTCTATTGTCCAACCCGTCGATTGTGGTTTGCCGGAGAAGCCAAAACCCGGAAGGGACGGGACGACGACATGGAATGCGTCCTCAACATCGCCGCCAGCTTTCGTCGGGTCAGTCAATAGCGGAATAAGCTCAAAGAATTCAACGATTGAACCAGGCCAACCATGGGTAAGTATCAACGGACGGGCATTCTCATATTCTGACCGCACATGGAGAAAATGAAAGTCGAGACCGTCAATACTGATTTTTTGGCTACCAAAGGCGTTCAACTTCGCTTCGCAACGCCGCCAATCATAATCGGTACGCCAATAGTCGCAAATGTCTTTCAGCCAATGCAAGGGTACCCCTTGTGACCAATCACTGACTGTTTCTTCCTCAGGCCAACGCGTCGATTCCAAACGCCTATGAAGATCGATCAGCATTGCCTCATCGATCTCTATAGGGAAAGGTATGGGCGCATCCGCTTGAAACTCAGCCATTTTGCGGTCCACGGACGAGTTTTCCTGGGCGTGTGCCTGTCATCTCACCGTT
Source organism: Pseudomonadota bacterium (assembly GCA_039025235.1). Classification (GTDB taxonomy): domain Bacteria; phylum Pseudomonadota; class Alphaproteobacteria; order Caulobacterales; family Parvularculaceae; genus MED-G105. The sequence continues at coordinate 53,320 of JBCCOS010000012.1, read as the reverse complement.
TTGTGCTATCATTTCCCCCGCAACGAGTGTGCCTATATACCCATCCGCTTTTTGCAATAAACGTTTGCCGCCTGTTGGAAGGTCAAAAGCCATATAGGGAGCATGCAGATGAAGCGCATTAAAATCAATAATATTGAGATCGGCGCGCTTTCCAGGAGCAAGCACGCCTCTATCATGCATGGAATATAGGCTTGCTGTATCCATTGTTTGTTTGCGGACGGCTTCTTCTAGGCGGATTGTATCCCCCCGGGAACGATCGCGCGTCCAATGGGCCAGCATGAATGTGGTGAAGCTCGCATCGCTCACTGTACCTACATGAGCCCCACCATCGGATAGCGAAGCAGTTGAGCGAGGGTGCGAAAGCATTTCATGCAACACATCGAAGTTAAACGATGCATAATTCGCCAATGGAAAATAGAGGAACTGCCGCCCGTCATTTTGCAAAAGCAAATCATAGCAATGAGCATTTGGCGCAACACCTGCGCGTTTTGCCCGTGCCGCTACGCTATCGTCTTTGGATGGCTCGTAATCAGGAGGGTCACCCAACGGAAACATATTTTCGTAATCTGTGAGAAGACGCCGAACGAAGGGATCTTTGACGCCAGCCTCTTCTCCTAACAAGGCTGATCGCACCTCATCACTACGCAACGCCGCCAGTCGGTCTTCATAAGATAGTTTTCTCAAGCTACCATAGGCTGGATGGGTCAAAAATGGATTAAGCGTGGCTTGGAGACCTAAAAGCACACCCGGCGGACGCCACGGGACAGCGGCACGGATATCCAGACCGTCTGTTTTATGGCTCTCGCTGAGGGCTGCTAAAACTTCCTTATAATCATCTGGAGCATTGGGCAATTGGGCCAAAGTGAAGACCAAAGGACCGCCAGTTGTGCGGGCAATCTCTTCCATCCAAGGATAATCAGGACCTTTACCCATGTGATCTGATATCATCTGATAAACACCGTGTCCGGCATTTTTCATGGCTTTCGCGATACCAACAAGTTCTTCTGGGTGGCAGTGCGTGCCGGGAACGGCAGGGCCATTCTTAACTTTATGGATCATCGTTCGGGATGTTGAAAAACCAACAGCGCCGGCGGCGAGGGCTTCCTCTGTCAAACGAGCCATCTCAGCAATGTCGTCTTCCGACGCTTGATCATCCAGAGCGCGTTCTTCACCCATAACATAGCACCGGAGCGCGCAATGGGGAACTTGCGCCGCAACGTCGATTGATCGTTCTTGCGCATCAATTGCGTCCATATATTCAGGAAACGTTTCCCAATTCCACGTCATTCCTTCTTCAAGGGCAGCACCTGGAATTTCCTCTACACCTTCCATGACACGTATCATGAAATCGCGTTCGTCCGCGCGCGCTGGTGCAAACCCCACACCACAGTTTCCCATCACGATCGTTGTGACGCCATGCCATGATGAAGGAGACAAATCTGGATCCCAGGTGACCTGTCCATCGTAATGAGTATGGGCGTCGACGAAGCCGGGCGTGACGATCGCTCCGTTAGCGTCTATGTCTTGCTTAGCGGGTCCAAGCTTATTGCCGACGTCAACAATAAGCCCATCCTTGATGCCAATATCGCCTGTAAAAGCATCAGCACCTGTTCCGTCAATAATTGACCCGCCCCGTACCGCGCGGTCGTACATAGTTTCCGTCCCTTTAACCAAATTATTATGATGACACCTCTATAAACTATGCCATAGCCGGGATATTCTGAATAGTGCAATATTGTGCATAGATATTCTAATTTGGAATGACTTATGAACCTTGTGAAGCTTAGACATACTGTTGCGGTGGATCGATCAGGGTCAATTTCGGCTGCGGCAGATCTCGTTCATATTTCTCAATCGACAATAACAAAGAGTGTCGCCGAGGTGGAGGAAGAGCTTGGCTACAAATTGTTTGATCGTCATGCCCGTGGGGTGACAACAACGTCGGTGGGGCGAGAGTTTCTGGATCGTGCTGAACGTATCATTGCTGACTTCGATCAACTCATGAATGAAGCGAAAGCCGGTGATCGCATAGAAGACAGAGTGTTTCGAATTGGAATTTCGCCACCTGCAATGCAGGGGTTCCTCACAAATGCGATTGCAAACGTGGTCGATGAGTCAGAATCGATCCGGATTCATGTTCGGACTGGCCCCGTAGAACCGACACTGCGAATGCTTAGGCGCGGGGATATCGATATTCTTTTCGCCCCATCGCAAAACCTTCGGCCGGAAAAGGGCTTGAAGATCGTCGATACGATTCCGTTTAATATAAGCTTCTTTGTGAATAAGCGACATCCGCTGGCTCAAAAGCAGAAAGTGACCGACAAAGACCTTTCTGAGTTCCCTCTAATAGCAGCTGACATGATTAGTCCGTACGCAAAAAGAATGCGTCGTTTCGCCAGAGAAGCACATGAAAATACTGAATACTTATTTCATATTATTGAATATTTTCCGATCATCTCAGAGTTAGTGTTAAAGCGCAATGTCATTGGTGTGGCGAGCGAAGACTTTGTTAATACGACTTCATTTAAGTCGCGATTTTGTGTTTTGCCGACGCCGCCAAAGCCACCTTTGCAGTTCCGCGTCGCTTATCCTGAGCTGACCGTTAAGGCAAAACTAGTAAAGCGGTTTTTGAGTGAAGTGCCTTCATCGCCAGGCGATAAATGGCGTTGGCGGCTTGGTTGATTACCGCCAAAGCCGACTAATATCTTACCTACATGCTTTGCATGCGTCATATACTCCGCCTACGCTTTAAAAACTTGCCTTAAATACTAGCCATGAGTTCCCGCCCGATAAGTAGTCGACGTACTTCATTTGTGCCGCCGCCAATCTCATGCAGCTTTGCGTCACGCAATAATCGGCCCACAGGGTATTCATTAATATAACCATTGCCGCCAAAAATCTGAACAGCCTCAAGAGAAATCTGCACGGCCTTCTCTCCGCATGTTAATAAACATGCTGCTGCATCTTGCCGTGTGGTCTCACCGCGATCGCAAGCAGTTGCAACGGCATAGAGATACGCGCGGGCCGAATTTGTTGCGGCATACATATCGGCCAGTTTGCCTTGGATGAGCTGAAATTCGCCAATTGATTTGCCGAATTGCTTTCGTTGTTTTGCATAGTCGAGGGAGAGCTCAAGCGCATTTCGCATGATCCCTACAGAGCAACCCGCTAAGACCGTTCGTTCGTAGTCGAGGCCGCTCATGAGGACGGCGACGCCGCCATTTATCTGGCCAAGCACATTTTCTTCAGGGACTTCGCAGTCTTCGAAGATCAGCTCACATGTTGGGGATCCGCGATGGCCTAGTTTGTCGAGTTTTTTTCCGGTCGAAAAGCCGTTGAACTCCCTTTCGATGATAAAAGCCGTAATGCCGTGCGCCCCTTTGTCGGGATCTGTCTTGGCGTAGACGATAAAGGTATTCGCTTCCGGCCCGTTCGTGATCCACATTTTTGATCCATTGAGAACAAATCTGTCACCACGCTTTTCGGCACGCAACTGCATTGAGACAACATCACTACCCGCATTATGCTCGGACATGGCAAGGGCGCCAACATGTTCGCCAGCGATGAGTTTGGGAAGATACTGTTGTTTTTGTTCGTGTGTGCCATTCAAGGATAGTTGGTTGACGCACAAATTCGAGTGAGCGCCATAGCTTAAAGAAACGGATGCTGAACCACGGGCGATTTCTTCGCAAACAATCGAATGGGCGAGGTATCCCAATCCAGCGCCGCCATAGGCTTCATCGACAGTGATTCCCAACAACCCTAACTCGCCGAACTGAGGCCAAAGATGGCGTGGAAATTCGTCGGTTTTATCAATTTTATCAGCAATTGGCGTCACGCGGTCATCTACAAATCGAGAAACCTGCTCCCTTAGTTGTTGGATTGTATCGTCTGTGTCGAACTGCATATTTTTCATTGCTTTCGTCCCATCATTTTTTAGCGGTCTGTTTTGCTGAAAGGCGTTCAATTTGGGGGATCGCGTTTTCTAGTCTTTCAAGGGCAGCGTCAAGTCTCTCCGCCGTTGGTGGTACTCGAGGGGCGAGAGACGCAAGAAAATTTGACGACAAAGTATCGGCAAGCGTATCGCGATCATATCGTTTGAAATCAACGATGAAATTAATGGCACAGTGCTGAAGACTGCCGAAAATCATATCACGGAAGATGTAGGGGTCGATACTTTTGTCAAAATCACCTCGTGCCTGGCCATCCTGTATCGTATCGACCAATAGCTTCGCATAGCCCTTATTTAATTCGCGGAGATACGATGTACCATATCCTTCGGATCCTTGAACTTCACGGATAAAGAGTTTTGCTGCATCGCGATTTTCATCAATAGTCCTCAATTGGCTTTTTATGAAGACCCGCAGCCGCTCCTTCGGGCAGGTTAAGTGGCTTAAAAGATCTTTTGCGCTTTCATAGGCGCGACCAATAAGCTGTTCTACGACAGCGTCTAAAAGGGCCCGCTTGTTAGAAAAATATCGGTAGATTGTTCCTTCAGCAACATTGGCAGCAGTCGCAATATCAGCAGTTGAGGTTCCTTCAAACGACCGCTCAGCAAATAGACGACCCGCAGCCTCCAAAATGCGACCGCCGCGGCCTTCTTGTGTGGGCGCGCGCGAACCGTCTTCTAAGCTTGCAACAGCTGATGAGGGCATTCATTCTCCGAAATGAGTGAGGCTCACAAAGCCAAAGATTGCAGCAAAATATTTAAAAAGTCTATTGAAAAATATCAATAATAGCTTCATAGAAAGAAAAAAGTGAAAATGAGGCGGCCTCATTCTATGGCGATATTTCAGTCTTCAATTTCGACCTCTTCTGATTCCTTTGCTAAAAATAAAGCTGCTGCTGAAGCGGCTCTTGATAACGTGCGCGCAATTGAAGGGCGGGTGCGCGCGCTTTCTGCTGCGAAGCAAGCGTCGTTTGAGAAAAAGGGACAAAGGCTGCCGCGCGACCGCGTAGCGATGATTTTGGACCCACGCACACCGTTTTTGGAGTTCTCTCCGCTTGCGGGCTACGGTATGCATGATGACGATGGCAAGGAAGATGTTTTTGGCGGGGGCATAATTACCGGGATTGGCGTTGTTTCTGGCGTCCAATGTGTCATCAATGCATCGGATTCTGCGATCAAGGGTGGCACCATTTCGCCAATGGGGTTGCAGAAAACGCTGCGTGCTCAAACAATCGCCCTGGAGCAAAAACTTCCCTTGATTGACATGGTAGAAAGCGGTGGTGCTAACCTTGCGTACCAGTCGGAAGTCTATATCCCGGGCGGTCAGTCTTTTCGAAATATGGCGCGTCTTTCTGCGGCCGGTATTCCCCATATCACGATTGTCCACGGTTCATCGACCGCAGGCGGCGCTTATGTGCCAGGTTTATCAGATTACGTCATAATGGTGCGTGATAGGGCGCGCGTTTTTCTTGCTGGACCCCCTTTGCTCAAAGCTGCGACGGGTGAAATTGCGACGGATGAAGAGCTCGGCGGTGCTGAAATGCATTGCGATGTTTCGGGTGTTTCTGAGTATATTGCAGAGAATGATGACGACGCCATTCGTCTTGCACGCGACTTAATGGCAATGTCCGGGTGGCGTGATGGCCAAGCGTGTGGCGATAGTTCGAGTTATCCTGAGCCCAAATATGCCCCAGAGGAACTCGCTGGCGTGACCCCGCCCGACTACAGAACACCTTATGACTGTCGAGAAGTGATGGCACGGATCGTCGATGCATCCGATCTTATCGAATTTAAGGCCCGTTGGGGGGCTGATACCGTCTGTACCCATGCCCACATCGGTGGAAATGCTGTTGGCATTCTTGGAAATAATGGCCCAATAACGCCTGAAGGTGCAGCAAAAGCTGCGCAATTTATTCAGGCTTGCTGCCAGACAGACACGCCGTTGGTATTTCTTCAGAATACGACGGGTTTCATGGTTGGTGTTGACGTCGAACGTTCAGGGATCGTGAAGCACGGCTCTAAAATGATCCAGGCGATGGCGAATGCTCATGTTCCTCGGATTACAATTAATATCGGCGCAAGTTTTGGCGCCGGGAATTATGCCATGTGTGGTCGCGCTTACGATCCCTCGTTCTTGTTTGCGTGGCCGAATGCCAAAATGGCTGTGATGGGTCCGGAACAAGCGGGAAAGGTCTTGCGTATTGTTTCTGAGGCAAAGGCTGCGCGCGCTGGGAAACCGGCAGATGAACAAAAGCTCGATGCGATGGAAAAAGCGGTCAGCGACGGCGTGCGGGCGCAAACGGGTGCGTTGTTCGCAACGGCGCGCCTTTGGGACGACGGAATAATCGATCCAGCAGATACACGGCGTATACTGATTTATACCCTTTCAATTGTTAAGAGTGCCAGGGTTCGGAATGTATTTCCAAGTAGCTTTGGCGTTGGTCGAATGTAGTCACTGTTGATTTGAAATAAGCCAGTAATAAACATATGTCTGAATACAAAAATATTATTCTCCAACGCAATGCCGGCGTCACGACTATACTATTGAATCGGGTAAAGGCAAAGAATGCACTCTCCGAAAACATGATCGTTGAGTTGAAATCGGCTCTAGAAGCTGAGGCCGCCAGTGAGACGTGTACGGCCTTAGTGTTGCGCGGGGTCGATGGTGTGTTTTGTGCCGGCGGCGACATTAAAGACATGGAGGACGCGAAGAAGCCCGTACCCGAAGGAGAGCAAGATCCACTCATTTTTAGGAACACAGCTTATGGCGATGTCTTGAAGATGATTGTCGAGTTTCCAGCGCCGGTGATTTCTGTGTGTGAAGGGGTGGCGCTTGGTGGCGGGTTTGGTTTCGTCTGTGTCAGTGATATTGTTCTGGCGGAGCGTGATACTCTTTTTGGTATGCCAGAAATTAGGTTGGGGATCCCACCGGCGCAAATCGGACCGTATGTTGTCCGGCGCTTAGGCCTTTTCCAGGCTATGCGACTGGCGATGCTTGCAGAGCGCTTTAATGGTGATCGTGCATTGGAACTCGGTCTCGTGCATGGCCTTGCGGAAGGCGTTAATGCTCTCGATGAGGCTCTCAAAAAAGAGTTGAGCGCCTTGGCAAAAGGATCGCCGGAAGCGATACGCAAAACAAAGGCACTTTTTCAGCGTGAGGCAAACCATGTCGCTGCCCACTCTCCGGCAGAGCTCGCACGTATGTTTTCAGAAGCTATTCGCTTCGGAGAGGGGCAGGAGGGCGTCAAAGCCTTCACGGAGAAGCGCTCACCCAATTGGTCTTTGGAGGCTCGGTCTTAAGGTATGCCGCAAGTTCGTCCTTTTAATCGCTTGCTCATTGCAAATCGCGGAGAGATCGCCTGTCGCGTTAACCGCTCTGCCCATGCGCTCGGTCTCGAAACGGTTGCCGTTTTTACCGATGCCGATGCTGGTGGACTTATCGTAGGAGAAGCTGACGGCGCCGTTCGGATCGGCGAAGGGCCTGTTGGTGACTCTTACCTTTCTATCGAGCGGATCATCGCCGCAGCGAAAGAAAGTGGTTCTGATGCTATTCATCCGGGCTATGGGTTTTTGTCAGAGAATGCAGATTTTGCGCAGGCCTGCGATGAGGCCGGTCTCGTTTTTGTCGGTCCATCGGCAGATGCGATTCGGCAAATGGGCAATAAGTCGAATGCGAAAGCATTAATGGAGGCGGCACGTGTTCCTTGCGTGCCAGGCTATAGAAGTGACGTGCAAGAGATTGATGCATTTGCGGCTGCCGCTGAAGAGATTGGCTATCCCGTTTTGATTAAAGCGGTCGCTGGCGGTGGCGGTCGTGGTATGCGATTTGTGCACGAACCAGACGCATTTGCCTCGGCATTCTTGTCGGCTAAATCCGAAGCACTTTCTGCGTTTGGTGATGATGGCGTGCTTCTCGAGAAAGCCATCTTGGAGCCTCGGCATATCGAGATCCAGGTGCTATGTGACACACATGGCAACTATTTACATCTGGGTGAGCGGGATTGCTCCGTACAACGTCGATATCAAAAAATTATTGAAGAAGCGCCTAGCCCAGCTGTGAGCGAAGATCTGCGACAGCGTATGGGAAACGCAGCAATAGATGCGGCGCGTACGGTTGACTATGTCGGTGCGGGTACGGTGGAATTTCTTTTGGGCGACGAAGAGGCCTTTTATTTCCTCGAAATGAATACCCGACTACAGGTCGAACATCCTGTTACAGAGGAGATTACAGGGCTTGATTTGGTTGCTCATCAGCTGAGAATTGCTGCGGGTGAGGAGATTGGGCTTCTGCAATCAGATATTTGTTTCAATGGCCACGCGATTGAAACTCGGCTTTATGCAGAAGACCCAGATAACGACTTCTTGCCTCAAAGCGGTGAATTGCATCTCTGGCGTACGCCGTCTAAAGATATTGTCCGTGTTGATCATGGCCTTTCCGAAAGTGGCATTGTTTCACCCTATTATGATCCGATGATTGCAAAGGTGATTACGCATGGTACAACGAGGGACGAGGCGCGCCGAAAAATGGTCCGGGCTTTGTACTCTACGGTTAGCCATGGGATTAAGACAAATCGCCAATTTTTAATCGATTGCCTTGAAGCAGACGCTTTTAAAAAAGGGGATGCGCGCAACGATTTTCTAGACCGTCAATTTGTGCAGCCCGAAAAACCAGACTTTGAAACAAACCTTTTGTGGGCGGCGGCATCTGTCGTTCACTTAATCGTTGGTACGCCGAACGGTGTTCCTAAGATTTTACTTGATTGGTCGAGCACGAACGCTCGTTACTCACTGTTAAATTTATCTGATGGCGACAACGAGTATGAAGTTCGTGTCGAAAATATTGACCGAGGTGTTTTCCGCGTGTCCCGCGGATCTAATTCAGATGACGTACAGCTTGAGGCCTTTAATGACGAATGTGTTCGCCTTTCAATAAAGGGGCATCGTCTTGAAATTTATTGGTCTTGGTTCAATGACGCATTGTTCCTTACTTGGAACAGCTTCGATCTTTGTACCAGAAATACACTTAGTTTTTCACCAGATGATTTAAATGTAGCGGGGAGCGGCGTTGTTAAAGCGCCAATGAACGGACAAATTACTGCAATCTCAGTTCAAGAGAAACAGACTGTTGCTGCTGGCGATCCCCTCGTAACGCTTGAAGCGATGAAGATGCAGCACATCATTACAGCCGATCTCGCCGGAACGGTGACGGAACTGCATGTTGGTGTTGGCGTTCAGGTCACTAGCCAACAGTTATTACTCACCGTTACTCCGATGAGTGAATGAGTTGGGTCCGGCATGGTAAAGTATGAGACAATCACGGTAGAAACAAACGGTCCAATTGCGACGCTTTGTCTTGATCGAGCTGACGCCTTAAACGCTCTTTCTGAAAAGATGCGCCTCGAGCTAATCTCTGCTCTTCGTGTACTAAGAGATAATAGAGACCTCCGTGTATTGATTTTGACAGGAAACGGCAGGGCATTTTGTTCTGGTGCAGATGTAAAAGAAGGCTTTATATCGAAACGAGGATTCGATTTAGAGCGAATGCTCACCGAAGAGTATAACGTGATTATATCGGAGTTGCGTGGTCTTCATATACCAACGATTGCGGCGGTAAATGGTATCGCGGCAGGCGCGGGATGTAGTCTTGCTCTTGCGTGTGATTTTATACTGGCCGCCGAGTCAGCACAATTCATACAGGTGTTCTCTCGTATCGGTGCTTGCCCTGATGCCGGGAGCTCCTTTTTCCTCCCTCGTATTGTTGGTCGCCAACGCGCATTGGGCATGATGCTGACAAATGACCCAATTTCGGCAAGGACGGCAGAAGAATGGGGCATTGCTTGGAAACTATTTCCTGATGGTTCGTTTGCTGATGACGTGCAGAAATTTGCATCAACTGTCGCTAAGCAACCAACGCGCGCCCTTGTCTTCGCAAGACGACTTGTTGATGCGAGTGCGACAAGCGGGTTGGAGGCACAAATGTCAGCAGAGGCAATCGGGCAGGGCGTTCTGTCAAAAAGCCATGACGCACAAGAGGCGATTAACGCTTTTATTGAAAAGCGCGTTCCAGACTTCAAAGGGAACTAACCGTGATGACGAAAACAATCCGCATCGGAGGCGCGGGGGCTTTTTACGGAGATACGTCCGTAGCGGCCCCTCAGCTGGTGGAGAAAGGCGCGCTCGACTATCTCGTGATGGACTATTTGGCAGAAGTGACCATGGCCATTCTCGCCAAAGCGAGAGAAAAGTCTCCAGATGCTGGCTATGCCCATGATATTGTCCCAACACTCAAAACGATTCTACCTTCGTTAGCTAAGCAAAATATAAAAGTTGTTACAAACGCGGGCGGCGTGAATCCGATTGCTTGTGTTAAAGCAATTAGGGCTCTTATCTCCGAAAGTGGACTTGATCTCCGGGTTGCGGCGGTTACGGGCGATGACGTTACAGATGCTGCTGCCGATCTTAAGGACGAAAACGGTAATGCAGTAGACGGACCTCTCGTAACGGCGAATGCATATCTCGGCGCAATGCCCATTGTGCATGCTCTTAATCAAGATGCGGACATTATTATTACTGGCCGTTGTGTGGACAGTGCTCTGGTTCTTGCCCCGCTTATCCATGAGTTTGGATGGGACTATGGCGATTATGATCTCATCTCGTCGGGCTCACTGGCGGGTCATATTCTAGAGTGCGGCGCACAGGCGACGGGCGGAAACTTCACGGACTGGCAACTCGTTCCAGATTGGGAGAATATCGGTTTTCCGATAGCGGAATGTCGTGCTGACGGCGGTTTTTTAATTACAAAGCCGAGTAATACTGGAGGTATCGTCACGGCAGGTACAGTTGCAGAGCAAATCGTCTATGAAATCGGAGATCCTTCGGCTTATCTTTTGCCTGACGTGACATGTGATTGGTCGAACGTTGAGCTTACAGAAGTCGAGAAAAATGTCGTTCGCGTCTCTGGCGCGCGTGGTCGCGCGCCATCTGCCGTTTACAAAGTTGGCGGTGTTCAGGCGGACGGTTTCAGAACAACATATCTATTATTTATCGGGGGACATGACGCGCCAGCCAAAGCGCGTCGAACGGCGGATGCTATCATAACTCGCGTTGGTCGAATTCTAAAAGATCGTCAGTTACCGCCGCTTGATGCGCATAGTATTGAGGTCATTGGATCTGAAGATACCTATGGCGCAAACGCTAAAGGGATTGATCCAAGGGATGTGGTGCTGAAGATATCGGTTCAGTCATCACATAAGGCATCAGTCAACTTGTTTATTCGGGAAGTGGCGGCAGCTGCAACGGGAATGGCACCGGGCATTTCAAATGGCGGACAAGGGTTGCCAAGAGCGACACAAAGAATGGTTTTTAATAGCCTGTACATCGATAAAGAACAGGTGCCTGTAACACTGACAATTGGTGATGACGCGAAGGCTGTTTCCGCTTTTCACCGTCACGAGGGCGCTCAAAATACGCCGCCATTAGAGCAACGGCGGACTGGTCATGCAGATATGCGTGACTTAGTTCGCGTACCCTTACGCGCGCTCGCCTATGGCCGCAGTGGTGACAAAGGGGATCACGCTAATATTGGAATTATTGCTCGGAATGCTGACTTCTATCCCTATATTGATGCAGCCCTTACAGAAGATAGTGTAACGCAATTCATGGTTCACACTGGCACGACCAAAGTTGAGAAATATTATTTACCCGGATTTTTTGCGATTAATTTTTTGCTTAGAAATGCTCTTGGTGGTGGCGGAACTGGTTCTCTGCGGATGGACCCTCAGGGGAAAGCATTCGCCCAGCAATTGCTCGATTTTGATGTGCAGGTCCCTGCCGATCTCTGTAAGCGCTACTCGCTGACCACTATAGCTTCGTAAGGACCCTCTGGTGGCATTTCCTCGACAACTAGAAAATCGATTGACGCTTCCGGCAATTTCAGCACCAATGTTTTTGGCATCTGGCCCTGATCTGATTATTGCGGCGTGCAAAGCCGGTGTTGTTGGGGCTTTTCCGGCCCTCAACCAGCGAACAAGTGAAGGGTTCAAGGATTGGCTGGAAGTCATAAAAACTGCGCTTGAGAGCGAGCATTCTGATGATCGCAGAATAGCGCCTTATGCGGTCAATCTGATTGTTCACAAAACAAATCAACGACTGGAAGAAGACCTGCAGCTTTGTGTCGATTACGAAGTACCGATCGTCATTACGTCCCTCGGCGCGGTTGCTCATGTTGTTGAACGTGTTCACTCCTACGGAGGGCTTGTATTTCACGATGTCACGTCCATTCGGCATGCCCGTAAGGCGATCGGCGCGGGTGTTGATGGGCTTATCCTCGTTTGTGCTGGCGGTGGAGGGCACGCAAGCGCCCTTAATCCATTTGCATTCACAGCTGACATTAGAAGAGAATTTGATGGAACAATCGTTTTAGCTGGGGCGATTTCTACCGGTGCTGATATTGCAGCAGCGCGCCTAATAGGTGCTGACCTTGCTTATCTTGGGACACGTTTTCTTGCGACCAAAGAAAGTCTTGTCGAGGATGCTTATAAGCAAATGATTCTTGTTTCTCGTGCAGAGGATATCGTCTACACGCCCAATCTTTCTGGAATTCCCGCAAATTTTCTTGGAAAGAGTCTTGAGGTGGCAGGATTAGATCTTAGCGAAGCAGCCCGCCCCACATATGATCCGTCTAAGGAATTGGCAGCGATCGACCGTAAAATCTGGAAAGACATATGGTCTGCAGGGCAGGGATGTGCAGCGATTGATTCAGTGCCCGACGTTTCTTCGCTTATATCTGAGCTTAGGCTCGGTTATGAGAAGGCACTTCGTCAATCTGAGGGATTGCTTATGCAGACTGGAATGTCTTGAGCCAGATCATATGAATGTTTCAAATAGAACATAGCAGAACCCTACGCGTTTGTGCTTGCCCGGAGCAATACTATGGCAATTGATGTAATCGATTTACCGACGCCTGACTGGCTTGCCGATGAGTCCGTTTCCGTTTTCGCGGATGCCGTCCAGAAGTTCTTTGATCGTGAGTGCACGCCGCATATCGATACTTGGGAAGCCAAAGGCGAGGTCCATCGAGATTTGTGGACGACCGCCGGGTCCGCTGGGCTTCTTTGTGCTGCTGTTAGTGATGAGTTCGGAGGCGCTGGGGGCGATTTTCGCCATGAGGCTATTATCCTAGAAGCACTCGGGCATTATGGCGCAGAAGCTTGGGGTGTTTCGCTCCATAACGGTATTGTTGCACCCTATATCGAACGTTACGGCACCAAAGAGCAAAAAGAACGTTGGTTGCTCAAGCTTGCCAGCGGTGAGTATGTTGGCGCGATTGCAATGACAGAGCCTGGAACGGGCTCTGATCTTCAGGGCATTCGCACGAATGCGGTCCGACAAAGCAACAAGTATATTCTTAACGGATCAAAGACTTTCATTACAAATGGTCAGCAGGCCGATCTTATTATCGTTGCAACCAAAACAGAGAAAGACCTTGGTGCCAAGGGGGTATCTCTTCTTATTGTTGAGGTACCGGAAACCGAGGGCTTTAGACGTGGTCGTAACTTGGATAAAATCGGATTGAAGGGTCAAGACACGTCTGAACTATTCTTCGACGATGCGGCGGTACCAGTAGATAACCTTCTCGGCGGAGAAGAAGGCCTTGGGTTCTATCAATTAATGCAAGAATTGCCCCAGGAGCGATTAATTGCTGCAATTGTCGGTGTCGCGACAATGGAGCGAGCCTTAGATGAGACGACGCGTTATGTGAAAGAGCGAAAAGCCTTTGGCAAGCCTGTTTTTGCGTTTCAGAATACCCAGTTCAAACTTGCCGAGTGCAAAACCAAGGTTACCATTGCAAAGACGTTTGTTCGCAGCTGTTTAAAGCGCTTATTGGATGGGAATTTGGACGCTGCAACAGCATCGATGGCAAAATACTGGATCACAGATACCCAATGTGAGGTCATAGACGAGTGTCTGCAATTGTTCGGTGGGTACGGCTATATGAATGAGTATCCAATCGCCCGCCTTTATCGCGATGCCCGTGTTCAGCGCATATATGGTGGCACCAATGAAATTATGAAGCTACTTATCGCGAGGACATTATAATTAATTTCGTGATGAACGATACCCGACCAACTCTCATACTAATCGGTGGGGTGCTCTATTTCTATTTTTATAGGAGATCATTCAATCCGTCGTTGATCATAGGCCAAGATTGAGGCCAAAACGCAATACTGTCCCTGGCTCTTGGACGCCAATAGCATTTTGATAATCTGCAGACGAAAGATTTCTACCAATAAGTAGCACTTCAACAGTCTTGAAGATGCGCCAAGATATACCGGCATCAACAACAAACCGTCCGTCAACTTCAATCAGTCCTGTTGGAACGGCGCTATTGAAAAAATCGCCTACATATGAACCCGCAACATAAAAATTCATGTTCTCGGTAACTGTAAAATCAAACTGAGACCTTGCCTGCCAACGAGGTCGAACGCGCAATGGCGCCGCTCCCACATCACGATTATCGGTATCAAGAAAAGTACCTGACCCAACCCAAGATAACCGAGGGTGTAGAGCGATACTTGCTGAGACCTCAGCGCCTTTGCTAACAACCTCTGATCGGTTCACATTCGTGAATGTCTCAGGATCGAAGTCAATGAGATCTTCGAACCTTGTTCTAAAGACTGATACCTCTAGGCGCCCGTTTGTTCCAATCTGTTGTTGAAATGAAATTTCGTATGACGTCCCGCGCTCTTCTTCCAAATTGGGATTAGCGATCAAGGGATATGCCAGAGCAAAAAGGCTAGGCAGTTTAAAGTTTCTCGCGGTTGAAAATGATAGCCGCCAAGCATCATCGATGTTGTTGAATGCACTGGTAAGACGATAAGAGAATTCTGAATCATCATTATCAAGATGATCGTAGCGCAGCGCACCCGATAAATTCAACCAATTGACGGGGCGATAGTATGCTTCAGCAAAGCCACTGGCGATAGAGCGCTCTATATCGAAATTTGCTGGCACCGGCGCGCCAAAGTCAACGATGCTGTCGCCTTGTCCAGACTCGTTCAAATAAGCTGCGCCAAAGACAACTTGAAGATCGTCGTTGATTTCGGTGCGTATATCGCCGATTGCTTCAAAACGTTCGAATGTGAAGTCGCTTTCGATAGCCGGTACACTATCAAGAATGCCTGCTTCGATACGCGGCGTGTTTACATCTGCCGTCTGGGATGACCAACTAATCGCCATGTTGGGCTTGAAAATTCCTACGGATCGACCAGCGAGTTTCAGGCCGATCAGACCAAGTTCGGTTTGCCTATCTTCTCTTTCACGATTGACCGCCAACTCAAAACCGCCGCTATCTTCTGGAAAAAGTGTTCGATCCGTCGACGCGATAAGGCCGATGAGGTCAACATCGGCAAAACCAACATCTTGGACAACACGTGTCAGGCCTGTCGACCGTCGCAGGTCGCTACCCTCATAAAGGTCACCGCTATCGTAAAAGCCGCCGCTTAATAAAACGCCGCCGCTGGTCCATCCATATTCTCCCGCAGCGTTTTGATTAATAGCGCCGCTTGTCTCGACGAAAGTAGAGGAAGAAAGGGAAGCCCGGGCATTCTCCGGTCGTTTGAGTTTGAGATTGACCGAACCAGAAAGACTATCTGCACCCGATATAGCGGACGCTCCAAGTTTTAACACATCAACGGATTGCAATGCCAAGGGATTGATCTGAGCAAAGTCGAATGCGCCACCAGCGGAATTCGTCGGATCGTTAAGTTTTATGCCTTCAAGGAATATTTGGGTAAAATTCGGCTCGCCCCCCCTTATTGAAAGGAATGACAGTCCACCTGCACCACCATTGTTGAAGGCTCTAACGCCTGGGGCAGTGTCGATGGCATCTAGAATTGTGGGACCAGCGTATCGTTGGATATCCGTCGCAGTAATGGTCTCAGGTCTTGAGAAAGCCTCGCGGGTCGAAAGTCGCGACCCCAATACAACGATATCTGAAAATGGCTCTTCGTCTTGGGCAAAGCTTGGCGTCGAAATAAGACTGATTGCTATAAATGTACAGAGATGGTGTTTCATTAGGTATTACTCAGCGCTAACTATTTCAAATTTGTTGCTATACAGAAAAAGAAGAGAGGCTTGTCTAGTCAAAGCAAAAACTTCTTTAATCGAGATCGAAAGATCATTGGACCATGTGCTCCGGATCAGCTTTCAGAGTTAAAAGATGTGCTAAGATATCTTTGATATTCTATGGATCCAGTAACACCCTTGCTGCTGGCATTTGCGACATGTCTCCTGGTTTTCTTTACCCTTCGAAAAAAACTGCATACAAACTAAAAAAATGGCAGAGGTTTTCCGATAGCATTGAATAAGCGCTCACTAAATACCCTATATCGACCGAGTGGTTACTATCTAATCTTTATACATGCTATCATTCTGGTAACACTACTTAACGTTAGGATCCATTACGCTAATGTCATGTTATGTATCTGACAAGAAGATGGAATGACGCTATTTTCCTAAATCAGTTCGCTTAAAGCCAATGCTGTAGAAATTTTTATTCCTTCCTTCGCAAAAAGCCGATACTCGTGAAATTGAGGTGGGATGTTGGTTGTTGGAACCAGAGACCCATATCATGGCTTTTTTAGATAGCATGGCCGAAGAGAATTAATTTGTACGAGATGTGCTCCCATCTCATAGCGTTAACGGGACAATGACCGCCATTACTCGTCTACCAATTCGTCTACAATAGTTATCGCGCCGGTATCGATTATTCCGCCCATATAGTTGCAATTTTCCATTCAGATGTTTTGCAGGCTGGGTTGACTAAAGCATTTCCAAGCCAAGTGTGTGCGGTTGGCGTTAAGGAAATGCATAAAATCAACAGCTTAAAGCGCCCTTCTGATTCTAATTGAAATAGAGGCGCTTTAGAAACCGATGGGATGCAATCAGCGTAACAGTAGCAGTAAAAAATTGTATACAGAGTATCATATAAATAAAGAACTGTAAGATTTACCTGATCGTCAGAGGGCGGACATGGCAGGGGTTTGAAGTCTATTTGTTCTTACGCACGGTGCAGACTTGCGTACTTTAACGGCGTCACGCCCATTATCTGCTTAAATTTTGCGGTGAATGCGCTTTGATCATAAAATCCGAGTGTCATAGCAATATCGGAAAGCGATAATTCTCGTGCGATGATCATATCGCAGGACCGCAGAATTCTCAGTCGCAAAATGTATTGATGAGCACTTATGTGGAAAAGTAATTTGAAACGCTTTTCAAACTGACGAACAGATAAGCCGACCATATTTGCTAATTCTTCGTTCGAGATTTTATCTGTATAGTGATCGCGGATGTGCGCGAGTGCTACAAAAATTTCTTTATACGGTTCTATTACAATTGGTGCATCTTCAAGTTTTTGAAGTGCTCCACATAACCCTAGAACCTTCCCATCATTTTCAATTATTGGGACTTTATTGCATACGACCCATTGCATTTCCCCTGCTGGGGTCGGAAACAGCTCAACAATATTTAGTTTTGGTTTTTTGGAACCCATGACTTTTGAATCATCGGCTCGATATTGATTTGCATATTCGTGTGGAAAGAGATCAAAGTCATTCTTACCGATAATGCTCCGAACATCAGAAAAACCCAAATGCTCCGCCAGCGCTTGATTGCAGTTTACGAGTGTACTTTCTAGGTCCTTCACAAAGACGATGAGTCCTTGGTGCCCGGTGAACAGTTGGGAAAAGTGTTGTGATTTAATGAAATTCATGGGGCGATCCCAGCGATCTGTTGTACTCGTTCGTGTAATGGTTAATTTTCCAGTGACGACATGTCGTCCTTAGCGTTGTGACCGTATTATGAATAATGGTGTCGGGGAATTCAAATATAACTTAGCGGACATACGCATAACTTGCCTACGTGAAATAACGAGTGAATGGCGTCAGCGAATAGGGGGCGGACGTTGGGTCAATCGACTTTTATATAGTAGTTTGAAGTCAAGTAACGTACGTATAAAGAGAAATATTATACCGGTTGGTGACGGTCAGTTACCGTTTGTTTTTTTCCTTCTTGACCGACATGCATTCTCT
Organism: Pseudomonadota bacterium; assembly: GCA_039025235.1. Classification (GTDB taxonomy): domain Bacteria; phylum Pseudomonadota; class Alphaproteobacteria; order Caulobacterales; family Parvularculaceae; genus MED-G105. The sequence goes on along the minus strand of JBCCOS010000012.1, from coordinate 35,281 downwards.
TTTTTGCATAGAGTGGAAAGCAGGGGTTAGTCTGACCTCCAAGGTTAACACATTGTCGCATTGAATTCTCCAATAGGAATAGACCTGAGACCCTTTACACTCAGGGCGCTTGCGCTATCTCTTGGCCGAAGAGCAGCGTCCCATTTGGGGGTGTTGGGAATTCATTCGTCATCTTGCGAAATTATGTGGCGGCATTAATGGCTATGAGCATGGCATTAAAAACAGAAGACTTTGAAAAACGCTTACTGCTCGCGATCAATGGTAAAACGAAACCGGTCGGGTCTCTCGGACGGATAGAGACGCTCGCCGCTCAAATTGCTCGGATTCAGGGAACCTTGAAGCCAAAGATTGAAAGCTGTTCTCTCAGTATTTTTGCCGGTGACCATGGTATTGCAGCGGCGGGCGTTTCGGCTTTTCCGCAGGCTGTAACGCGACAAATGGTATTGAATTTTCTTGAGGGCGGTGCAGCGGCGAATGTATTTGCACAAGTTGTGGGGGCGAACATCCGGGTTGTGGATTCAGGGATCGCTGGTGCGCCGATCGATCATCCTCAACTCATTGGCCGGCGCATGGCGGCCGGTACAAAAAATTCAATCGAGACCCCGGCAATGACCGCGGACGAATTGGATCGCGCGGTTAAGGCTGGTCATGCGCTTGGTGCCGAAACCGAAGCCCATGTTGCCTGTTTCGGTGAAATGGGGATCGGAAATACATCGGCGGCGGCATTGGTGGCGGCTAAGGTCATGGGACGGCCCATCGTCGACCTTGCTGGTCGCGGCACCGGCCTCGATGATGCAGGCTTTGACCGCAAGTCTGCTTTGTTGAAACGTGCTGCTGATCGCTCACCACAACGGTTAGATGCGTCTACGGCGCTCATGGAATATGGTGGATTTGAGATCGCGATGATGACTGGCGCCATGATCGGCGCGGCGGAGGCCCGACGCGTCGTAGTGGTCGATGGCTTTATAGCGAGCGCTGCCGCTTTGTGCGCACAGGAATTATCACCGAGTGTTGAAAAGTGTTTTGTTTTTGCTCATCGCTCCGCTGAAAGTGGTCATCGAAAAATACTGGAAGTCTTCGGCGTCTATCCACTTCTTGACCTCGATATGCGGCTTGGTGAAGGCACCGGTGCACTTTTAGCGTTCCCACTTATCAAAGCGGCTGCGGCAATGCTGAGTGATATGGCGAGTTTTGAAAGCGCGAATGTGAGTGGTGCCGTCGCGACAGATATGGATCAATAGTGAAAAGCGTTTTGGAAGCTGAGGTTGCGTCTTTCCTGCTTGCGGTCCAGTTTCTGACGCGGTTGCCGGTACCAACGGCTAATCTCTACACCTCCGAACGTATGGCAGCATCCGTTCGATATTACCCATTCGTCGGCATTCTGGTCGGTGGCGTGTCGGCACTCGTTTTCATCAGTTCTTTATCACTTTTCCCTTTTATCATCGCATTACTTTTTTCGATTGCTACGGGCCTTATACTCACAGGTGCTTTTCACGAGGATGGGTTGGCTGATACTTTTGATGGGATTGGCGGTGGCCTGACCCGACAAAAAGCGCTGGAAATTATGAAGGATTCTCGCCTCGGCACCTATGGAACAGTGGCGATTGTTGTGGCTCTGGCTTTGAAGGTCGCAGCTTTGTTTTCTTTGGCGCCCGATACGGTCATGGCCAGCCTCATTGCTGGTCACTGCCTGTCTCGGCTTTCAAGCGTCCTGGTGATCGCGACAAGCCGATATGTGCGCGATGAAGGAACCGGCAAACCAGTGGCAGGCGGCATTTCTGCTGCAAGTCTCTTTATAGCAGTTGCAAGTGGCGCGTTGGTTTTGGTGGGGTGGTGTTTCATCCAACCTTTGATGGCACTTGTTTGGTCTTTTATGGGGCTGTTAGCTGGGCACATCTTAATGCGGTTGTTCTTTGAGCCAAAGCTTGGCGGTTATACAGGTGATACACTTGGAGCCGTGCAGCAGGCCAGTGAGATTGGATTCTATTTGGGGCTAGCGGCTTGGCACTAATGATTGTCCACTGATGATCGGGCGCTACGCACGGAGCACGACACACAGGGCACTACACACAGGGCACTGGCAAAAGGGTACTAGTAATGGGTGACTTGATACTCGTTCGGCATACGACACCAGAAATTGCCCCGGGCATCTGCTATGGGCAGACTGACCTCGATGTAACCTCGAAGTTTCTGGAGGAAGCGGAGACCGTCGCTGCAGCGCTTTGCACATCATCGTCCGTTTTCGCGGGCGTTGTGACGAGTCCTCTTCGTCGGTGTCGAAAGCTTGCTGAATATCTTAGTGTGCGTTTCTCTGTTCCTTTACGAGAAGTAGCCGGCCTCAAGGAAATGGATTTTGGTACATGGGAAGGACGTCCATGGGGTGCTTTACCGCGCGTTGAACTTGACGCATGGGCTGCGGATTTCCTTCATGCAAGACCCCATGGTGGTGAGAGCGTCTCGATGTTACGGAAACGCGTGACGGCAGCGCTTGGTCAGATTAGGACGGAGCTGCGCTCGGGTGCATTGCAGCAGAACAATCCCACACTGATCATCACGCATTCCGGCGTCATCCGTGCTGCCCTTTCAAAGGGTGATACCGCGAATGATTTTAGTACAAATATTGATTTCGGGGGTTTCATCACACTTTCATCAAAACAGGGAACGACACCATGACCGATGCAAAGACCCATAAGGCTGAAATGGAGAAGCTTCAGGCGGAGCAAAAACGGAAAACCGCTGAAGCAAGTGACCCGGGGCGTGGACTTGTGCTCGTACATACTGGCGATGGGAAGGGCAAATCCAGCTCTGCGTTCGGCGTCATTATCCGCGCGCTTGGCTGGGGACAAAAGGTTGGTGTTGTCCAATTTATCAAAGGTGCCTGGATAACGGGTGAACGTCAGTTCTTCCAAAAACTCGCTAAGGTTGACACATTTTCATTGGTTGATTGGCATACGATGGGCGAGGGGTTCACATGGGATACGCAAGACCGCGACCGCGATGTCGCCGCGGCGGAAGCGGCCTTCACCCAGGCATGTGAAATGATGAAAAACGGTGATTATGACGTTATTGTGCTCGACGAAATCAATATCGCCTTACGGTACGACTATCTCAGTGTAGAGATGGTCATTGGCGCTCTAAAAGGCCGCTCAAGCCGCACGAGCGTCGTATTGACCGGTCGGGATGCGAAACCGGCACTGTGTGATTATGCTGACCTTGTCAGCGAAATGTGCGAAGTGAAGCATCCTTTCAAAGCTGGTATCAAAGCACAGCGCGGCATTGATTTTTGAATTGGACGTCGAACTGATTGCTATTGAAAGCGCATGTTTTGCAAAAGCCTATATGTGCCTCAGAATAGATTCAGTCAATTCTAGACAGTACTACTTTGGCGAGCGCGTCACCCAAAGATTTGCGTTCCGACGTTGATAATGGTTCTAGCGCGTCGCCAATAATCGATGTCAGCGCTTGCGTTATACTTTTGAGCTGTCGCTGTCCGTCTTTTGTCAGCTCAAGGAGTATTGTCCGACCATCGCTGGGGCATCTTTTTCTTTTGATAAGTCCTTTTTCGTCAAGCCGCTTGAGTAAGCGAGAGATCTGAGATTTATCTCGCCCTAGGGCCTGGGATACGGTTTGTATATCAACCGGTTCGTTGTCAGCAATCGTCAATAGCGCCATACCGCCAATTGGGCCAACATTAAATGTATCAAACGTCTCGGCGGTGCGCTGCAATTCAGTATGGATACGACGCATCAGCCGATCAATGTTGAGTGCAATCGTTGCAATTTCAGGACGACCATGGGCCATTTAGTTGACAAAGTCCACTTTCTTGTTGTTTGTTTAAAGCGAAATAATATCGCCCAATAACATGATTTAAAAATAAGGATTTTAATATGACATCAACGCAAGGACTAGCACTTAAGAGTGCGGCAGTCCTCTGGGTGGTCTGGGGAGCGGTCCATGTGCTTGCAGGCGTTATCGTTATCCCGGCAGATGCCAGTGCTGGTTTTGCAGCAATTGCGGACGGGGTTGATGCCGCGGCGCTTCAACAGGATTATCACCCCGCTGTCAATGGTATCCTCGATCAACATGGTTGGAACTTACTCTGGGGCGGTCTCGTAACAATCATCGGTGCGGTCTTTATTTGGCGTCAAAATATGACCTCTATTTGGGTCACAGCAATGGTCGGTGGGTTGCTTGACGTTGGATATCTTCTTTTTGTTGATCTTCCTGGCTTTGTGAATTTCATCCCAGGTACACTGATGACTTTGATCTCTGGAAGCGCGATCGCCCTTAGTTTCTGGGTTCGCTTTTCAAGCCGAACGCCACGGTAAGAGATGCAGCGGTCCCGACGGTATAAGGGGACTCGTCTTTTCGCCTATCGACCCTAAATTCAGCGCGTTATCGAACCGGCGCGAAAGCCTTGATATTTGTCTATCAATGCCGCGAACGGCGACTGCCCGACTTTGGATCAGATGGACGTTGCTTGGGGAGCACTGCAATTAAACTCAATTTGATTTCGCTTTAACATCAGTACACTCTTTAACGCGATTAAATGGGGAAGTTCGATAAGCATGCCAGTAATGATTGCCGCGTAAATGATCGGCTGATCTGGAACAACGGTCACCGTCAGGGCTAGCATAAGGGGTGCATTCCGCGCCGATGTTGTCATTGTCAATAACACCCTATCTTCATAGGGTAGCTTCATGAGTTTCGAGATTGCTTCACTTAAGAAGTAGGTCACCACGAAAAACAAAATGATCCCCGCGAGTATTAGGGGAAACACAGCCGTATGAGACAACAAGGTGATGATATTGGTGACGGTTAGTTGCCAAACCAGGAGTGCTAATAAGAGCGGTATTGCTGTTGACACAAGAGATTGCAAGACGGCGAACTGTTGCTCGCGCAACACCCGTTCGCAGACCAATCGTCCTGCAACGGCGATAAGGAGTGGGATTAGAAACCACTGCCTCAGCGTGTTGAAAATACTGCTTGTGTCAGTACCAATCGCATCTATGCCGAATATGTGGAGATAGACGGGATAAAGTAAGAGTTGGACAATCATATTGACGGGCAATAGTGCCGCGCCAAGCGCTGTATTGCCTTTTGCCAAGCGCGTAAAGGCAAGAAACCAGTCGGTACACGGCGCCATAAAATAGATTACGAGCCCAATACAAAATAGAGGATGGTTGTTAAGGAAGATATAGGCGATTCCAAAACCAAGTGCTGGGATGATCACAAAATTTATCAGCAGCGCAACGATGATAAACGCTACTCTATTGAGGCTCGATAAAATACTCTGAATACGAACGTCAAATAGCACTAAAAAGACCAGTAAAAGGATTGTGACGTCGATATTGATAGGAAGCTGATCAGCAAGTTGCGGCACTCTAATGCCTATTGCTGACCCACAAATGATCGCTGAAATGAGTAAAAAGGCAGCTCCTTGACCGGACATAAAGTCCCCGGTTTTGTGGAGTAATTTGGTTAGCATTCACATTCACCATCGCAACAGCTTAAATCATCCAGCAGGAAACCTGCTCGGGCATAGTCCGCAATGATAGGACTCGTCTCGCCCCAACGATTCAATATCTCCCGCACGACGACCGCAAAGCGCTGTCGGTATTTGTAAATAAAACAAAAGATCGCTTTTTCGTGCTGAACGTTTGGACCAACCAGAAAGACGTTTTTATGCTTTGTGCTTTCATCGCAATCGGTCAGTTCAGGGTGGCCGTCAACAAAATTAAAGAGTTTGCCGGCAAGACCTTGCTTGATATCAAACCCGGTAGCGTCAATTGCTGGATGGTCTAACTTCAAGACGCGATTTTCCGTGCGGACCTCTGTTTCACCGATATGTTCTGCGAAATCTGGTAGAAATTCAGCTTTGCCACTTTTTTGTAACGACCGTACACGTGAAAATGTATAGGGGCTAAGGCCATAGCTTGAATCACTTACGCGTGTGGCCCATGGTGCTGATGGGTCAATGACGGTAACTGAGGAGTCGCGCTTCACGAGATTGTACGCCGTCTCCATACCACTTTCCGCTCCACCGATGATAACATGGTAACCTTTTGGAAGGTCTTTGTAGGAACCTCGTACACGGATCGTATTGGGTATCGTCTTTTGATATTGAAATTCTCCGCCAGCCCAAATCAGCGTTCGGCATCGCACCGGACCTTCGCTGGTGGTCAGTTCAATAAGGCCGGCGCTATCAACATAAGCTTCTATGACGTCAACACCCTCATCAATTTTTAATTCATAATGCTCGGCAATGTCGCTGAGATAGTCGCTATATTGACGACCAGAAGGGTGTTCGGTTTGCAAGCCAAAAGCAGGGGAGCTTCCAGGGGTAACCGCGTTTAAATCAATTGCGCCAAAAAAGTTTCCTGTGAAGGATGGCGAGATAAATCGGGTCTCTTTTGGCCAGCGCTTTAAGCTTTCTCCGATCGTCCCTCGTTCGAGAATAAGCGCTGGGATGGCACATTGCGACAATAGCGCTGCGACGCCGATACCGGCTGGCCCTGCGCCGACAACAATGACTGGATAAATTTTCATAGTGTCAGTTTTTAGTCTTTTTTGTGGGAACCGCGTAATCTTGTCGGGTTAGCGTTTCGGCGTGTCGCGGAGCAAAGTTTTTGCCAACACGGCCTCGCATGACGGTTTGACCTGGGCATCGTGCCATTGATAGGCATCGACGGATGACGGAAATACCGCGTTATTTGTTTTGGAAATTCGGTCGTATGGTCTTTTAAACCTGTCATCGAAAGTCGCCGCACCGTATCTTAATGAGAATGATTATTATTTATTGATTTTGCTGAAAAGTTGCAAGCCTTTCGGACGGTCGTTTTCTCAATCTTCTGATGTTGAGCAACCACACCTAATGAAATGCGCCACCGAGCGTCTCTTCGCCATCAAAATTCGTTGACATCCTTCGACACCCACAGCAGAAAACTAGCAGATGGTGCATCTTAATCGGTGCTAAGAGGGAAGCCGGTGTGAATCCGGTGCTGTACCCGCAACTGTCAGCCAGGAGCTGATGGCCACAATGCCACTGGAGCTTATCCCTTAATTAGGGGAGATGTTTCGGGAAGGCGGCCTGAGGCATTAATCGGCGAGCCAGGAGACCTGCCATCGCGTCGTTCGCCCTGAGACCGGGAACAGTTCTCTTGCGGCGGGAAGGCCAAATATGAGTACAAGACGCGACTATTTGGGTCTCTTCTTTTAAGCGACAACCTGATTAGGCCCTGGCCGTCCGTATGGGATCTTGTTCCATAGGGCCAGTAATGTCGTTTTGATGCGCGCTATTTTAATGTGGGCGGCGGTGCGCGGGAGGGGAAGCCTATGGCTTATAAACTGACGAAATCCGCGCTTCTTGGTGCGGTCTCTTTTTCCATTCTTTGCGGTGCACCTATTCGAGCTGAGGCGGCAGCCCAGGATGGAATTTTACCGTCTCCTTCAGTGACGGGGTCAACACAGTCTATTCCTCCAGATACGATCATTGTTACGGGGACGAGATTTGCAACGCCGCTGGATCAATTAGGCCAGTCAGTCACGGTGATCACGTCAGAGGAGATTGAACAGCGCCAGCAAGTTCAGGTTTTTGATGCGCTTTCTTTGGTGCCTGGCGTTCAGACATCCCGATCTGGTCCGGTTGGGACAACGTCTACGGTATTTTTACGCGGGGCGCCCAGTAATACCACACTGGTGGTGCAAGATGGCATTGTATTGAACAGTTTGGCGTCAACCAGCGGGGGGTTCAACTTTGCTAATTTTGATACAAGCGATATCGAGCGCATAGAGATCATTCGTGGTGCGCAATCGACCATTTATGGGTCTGATGCGATCGGCGGTGTCGTCAATATTATTACGCGGTCAGGAGCAGAGGGTAGTGGTGGGTCAGCCAGCCTCGAAGGTGGCTCTTTTGGGACGTTACGTGGACATGCAACTTTGCGTGGCGGCGATGAGCGCTTCAACGCTCGTGCAACTATAAGCGGTCTTAGTACAGATGGATTCTCAGCTCAAAGTGATAATGACGAAAGCGACGGGTATAGAAACATTACGGTTTCATCACGCGTTGGTTTTAAGCCGACTGATTCTCTCACCTTTGATGGCGTCGCAAGATTCTCTGATAGTCAGTTAGAGTTCGACGGCTTCCCCACTGACTTTGCCACATCGGATACAGAAGAACTAAATGTGGCTGCTTTCGCAACCCACGAGACCTTAGGAGGACGTTTTACCAATCGGTTCGGCGTTACTTATTCCACATTGGAGTCAATTAATCTCAACGATGAAGAAGGTGGTGATGGGGTGCCAAGCGAAATAACCTTTGCACAAGAAGGGGAACGCTTATCGTATGAGTACCAAGGTTCGCTCAATGCAACAGATTGGTTGGACGTTATCATAGGGGCAGAGCGCGAAGAAGCTGATGCCGACGTACCGATATCGTCGGTACCTTTTTCTGGAGAAATCAATCAGACCTCTGGTTATGGCCTTGCGCGCATTCAACCAACGAGTTGGATTGATCTAACCGTTGGTGTCCGCCACGATGCCAATTCGAATTTTGGCGGCTCAACCACGGCAAATGGTGCTGGTAATATACGCATTGACCAGACCGGGACAATCTTACGAGGAAGTTACTCCGAAGGCTTTCGTGCACCGTCACCAGGGCAGCTTGGAGCGAATGCGAACGGCCTCGAGGCAATCTTAGTTGCTGGGCTTGACCCTACACTCGTTCCTGAGACATCCGCTAGTTGGGATATCGGTATCCAACAAACGCTCCCGTTCTGGGGTGGTATTTTCGGGGCAACGTATTTTCAGTCCGATATCAACAACCTGATCGATTTTGAGTCGGTTGGCCCAGATTTTGTGGCCGCATTCTTTAATCGAGAGGAAGTGGATATCGAAGGTGTCGAGCTAACCTTGACTTTAAGACCATGTGATGACCTCGAACTTTTAGCAAACTACACTTATCTTGAGGCAATTGATGTTGCCACGGGCATTCAGTTGGATAACCGTCCTGAAAATAGGGCCACATTTGACGTGAATTGGACGCCAGTGTCTCGACTAATCCTTGGTGCTCAAGTGATTTACAATGGCGATGAGACTGAGAGTTTTGGCGACCCGCTCGATAGTTTTGTCTTGCTAAATGTGCGCGGTGAATACGCATTAAATGATGCATTTTCTCTCTTTGCCCGTATCGATAACGTTACCGATACCGATTATATTGACAATAGTGGGTTTAATACCCCTTCAATTTCCGGCTTTGGCGGCGTGCGCGCGCGGTTTTAATGGCGTGGCGCGTCAACAAGCATGGGGGAGTGGCGGCATTTGCGTATTTTGCTGCTGCTGCTTCCCTCGCTTGTTGTAGTGCTCCAAATCAGGACCAGTATTCTGGTCAAAAGTCTATTCCGGCCAATGTCAAACAGGCGGGCGTGGTAGCGAAAAAAAATCTTCCAAAACGTATCGTCAGCCTTGATTTCTGTGCAGATCAATATGTGTTGAAACTGGCTGATCGGGCTCAGGTCCTCGCGGTTTCACCAGATGCGGGAAGGGATTTCTCTTACATGCGTGAAGAATCGGTTGGTATTCCAACCGTTCGTCCCGTTGCGGAAGATGTCATCATTCTAAAGCCCGATCTCGTTGTGCGCAGCTATGGTGGCGGTCCGAACGCTACGGCATTTTTTAAGCGCGCGGGGATTCCCGTTTTGCAGGTTGGTTGGGCGTCAAAAGTCGACGGAGAAGAAAGCGGATCGATCCCAAATTTAATAAAGAGTATGGCGGACGGCCTTGGTCATGCGCCGCGCGGTGAGGCGTTAGTCGAAGAGTATAATAGACGCCTTGCAAACATTCGCGCTCGAGAAAGTAATGATACCGCGCTTTATATGACCCCAGCAGGCGTAACCACGGGGCCAGGCTCCCTGGTGCATGAAATGCTTGTGGCAGCTGGCCTTAAAAATTTTCAACAACGTTCTGGTTGGGGATCGCTCCCCCTAGAACGGCTCGCTTATGAGCAGCCAGACCTTGTCGCCGCCGCTTTTTTTGAAACGCTCACCAACCACCCTGACGCGTGGAGTGCATCGCGGCACCCTGTCGCTAAGGCGCAGCTTGTAGAACCGAGCACGGTGCCGCTTCAGGGAGCGTGGACGGCCTGCGGTGGATGGTTCATTCTTGATGCCATTGAAGCGCTCGCGGAAGGGGCATCGCAGTGAACCAAGCGTCTCGGGATTTTGAACAACTGATCGTAAAGTGGTTGACCCCCGCACTTGCCGTCTTATGTGTGGTTGCGATTTTTGTTGCTTGCCTTTTGGGCTCAACACCGTTGCCATTGGACCGGGTATTTGCCGCCTTTTTTGCTGTGCTTATTGATGGTGGCGATGTGGGCGACCAGCTTGTTGTGTGGTCGATCAGACTGCCCCGTGCCCTCGCGGCATTCCTTGTTGGCGCGGCGTTGGGCCTCAGTGGGGCGGCACTTCAAGGTCTTCTCAGGAATCCGTTGGCGGAGCCAGGCGTCCTCGGTGTTTCGGCAACAGCGTCACTGGCGGCAACGTTTTCCCTTTATTATGGGCTCGTCAGCATCAGCCCTTGGGTCATGCCGGTTGCGGCTATTCTCGGTGCTCTCGCAGCAACGGCGCTCCTAGCGGTCGCCGCGATCCGCCGACTGTCCGTCGTTACCCTTATCCTGATTGGTGTTGGCCTTTCGAGCTTTTCTGGGGCGGTCATGAGCCTTCTTATGAACTTGGCGCCTAATCCATTCTCTCTGTCTGATATGGTCAGCTGGATGCTTGGATCCGTTGCTAATCGAAGTTTTAATGAGATTATCCTTGCTCTTCCTTTTCTTGTAATTGGCAGTGCTGTTCTACTTGCGACCGGACGCGGCTTGTCAGCGTTGACGCTTGGCGAAGAGGCAGCAAGCGGTGTCGGCCTAGACCTTACGCGCCAACGCATTGCCACTGTACTTGGCGCAGGCCTCGCAACTGGTGCGTCGGTCGCGCTTGCCGGTGTTATTGGATTTGTCGGCATTGTCGCGCCGCATCTTGTTCGTCCTTTTGTCAAACATGACCCCGCACGTTCGCTTGTCCCATCCGCACTCCTTGCTGGGTTGATCTTAGTGATTGCGGACATTGGTGTGCGGCTCATTCCCACAGATAATGAGCTTAAGCTCGGCGTGGTTGCCTCTTTGATTGGCGCGCCAGTATTTGTCTGGATCGCAATGCAAAGGCGTTCTCTCCATGACTGATATGGTCGTCAAGAACCTTACAGTGAAAGCAAAAGCTGCCACGCTTGTGGATGACGCAAGTTTTCGTTTAGCACCTAAAGAATTCGTTGCTGTGCTCGGACCAAATGGGGCGGGGAAGACAAGTCTTCTCCGCGCAAGTTTGGGGCTAGAATTGATATCTTCAGGCTCAGCATTGTTAGGCGGTGACGAGACGTGGGGTTTAAGTCCAGCGGTCCGTGCACGCCGTATCGCTTATTTGCCCCAAATCCGACCACTGGCTTGGCCGAATACGGTTCGTGATGTGATTGCTCTTGGCCGATTTGCCCATGGCGCCGCGCTTGGACGGCTCGTCGGGCCCGATGCCGAGGCTGTCGACAGGGCCATCGCCGCTTGTGATCTTTCACAGCTTCAACACCGTGCCGTAGACACTCTTTCCGGTGGTGAACTGGCCCGGATGCATTGCGCCCGGGCTTTTGCCGCAGAGGCGCCGTTGCTCATCGCCGATGAGCCGATTGCAGCGCTCGATCCGCGCCATCAGTTTCGGATTTTGGATCTCATCGCTGATTTTGTGAAAAAGGGCGGTGGTGCGCTTGTCGTGCTCCACGATGTCAATCTCGCTGCGCGTTACGCGACGCGCCTGATCTGGATGAACAAAGGGCAGATTATCGCCGATGGTCCCCCGAGCGAGACACTAACCGCTGAGCGGCTTAGTGAGGTTTATGGTGTTCGCGCAACGGTTGATGGAACGAAGGTTGAAATGGATCGGCCGGTATGACGTCCGGATCAACAAATAATGCGAGAGCATTAATGCTACAGGGGACGGGGTCCGATGTTGGTAAGTCTGTTCTGTGTGCGGCGCTTTGTCGGTTGGCTGTAAGGCGAGGGTTAAACGTCGCCCCTTTTAAGCCACAAAATATGTCAAATAATGCGGCCGCGTGTCAATCTGGCGGTGAGATCGGGCGCGCCCAAGCGCTACAGGCGCGCGCAAGCGGGTTAGATCCTCATACGGATATGAATCCTGTCCTTCTCAAGCCGCAAACCGACCGCATGTCACAGATCGTTGTTCATGGCAGGGCCGTGGAAGCGATGGACGCCGCCGATTATATGGCAAACCGGGGTAAGTTGATGACCCCTGTCATGGAAAGCTTCAACCGCTTGGCAGCGCAATATGATCTTGTGATTGTCGAAGGCGCAGGAAGCCCGGCAGAAATTAATCTGCGGGCTGGTGATATTGCGAATATGGGTTTCGCCCGACGTGCTGGCGTTCCTGTCTGTCTGGTTGGCGATATCGAAAAAGGCGGTGTTATTGCAAGCCTAGTCGGCACGAAATCGGTGATCAACACCGATGATGCAGCGATGATCCGCGGTTTTCTTATCAACAAATTTCGTGGTGATCCGCGTTTATTCGATGACGGTGTAATGGAGATCGAAGGTCGTACAGGATGGCCTTGTTTTGGTATTATTCCATGGCTTTCGGCAAGTGCACGGTTGCCGGCTGAAGATGCTGTTGACCTTCATCGTTTAAAGGCACCCAATAGGGGTGTGCTGAATATTTCTGCCCCCATGTTAAGTCGTATCGCAAATTTCGATGATGCGGACCCTTTGAAGCTCGAACCTAATGTGAATTTTCACTGGGTGCCGCCGGGGCAGGCGATCCCACGTGAGACTGACATCATCATCTTGTTTGGGACCAAATCAACGCTCGGTGATCTCGCCTTTTTGCGCGCGCAAGGCTGGGATCATGACATTATTGCCCATGCACGAGCCGGTAGGCGTGTGCTCGGCATTTGCGGCGGTTATCAGATGCTTGGGAAACGCGTTTCCGATCTCAATGGTATCGATGGTCTGCCAGGGGATGCTAAAGGTCTTGGGCTTTTGGACGTTGAGACTGTGATGCAAGGCGATAAGCAAGTTGCACCGGTTATGGGAACTTACGCGCGTTCTGGAGCGCCGATCAATGGTTATGAGATCCACATAGGCCAGACCGTAGGTCTTGATACTGATCGCGCTTTTGCCAGACTTGAGGCCGGCCCAGATGGAGCAACCAGTGCTGACGGTCTCGTCCAAGGCACCTACATACATGGTGCATTTTCGAGCGATGGATTTCGCAGGGCTTGGCTTACCGACGTCGGTGGCACACCTGACAAATTACTTAATTATGGGGCTGAAGTTGACCGCGCGCTTGATGAACTCGCCGATGGAGTTGAGACCGCTGTTGACGTGGCCGGACTATTTGCCTTAGCGCAACCTGTTGATTGCACCCAGACCTTCCAACAGGTGTCCCCATGAGCCTCGCCGCCAATGCGCCAATCTTGATTCTCTTGGCTTGGGTGTTTGAAGTGGCCATTGGCTGGCCCGATAGGCTCTACAAGCGCATCGGTCATCCTGTCGTTTGGATTGGATCGCTCATCTCGTTTTTTGAACAGACCTTAAATAGGAACGCATGGTCCCATGCGGTTCGTTACATCGCAGGCGCCATGACGACGCTTCTGATTGTTGCAGTCGTCACGACTGTTGCTGTCATTATTGCTCAAGTCCTGCCACCCACTTGGTGGGGAATAGGCTTAGAGGCGATGATTGCGTCAAGCCTCATCGCCTCCCGAAGCCTCTATGCCCATGTCGTCTCGGTCGCCCGTCCGCTAGCGGAGGGAAATATGGATGATGCGCGTCAGGCTGTTTCAATGATCGTTGGACGGGATCCGACGCAGTTAAGCCCCTCGGGTATCGCCCGGGCGAGCCTTGAAAGCCTCGCCGAAAACGCATCCGATGGTGTCGTAGCACCAGTGTTTTGGGGGGCAATTTTTGGTCTGCCCGGACTTTCTGCTTACAAAACCATCAATACGCTGGATTCGATGATAGGTCATAAAAATGATCGCTATGCCGCCTTTGGCGGTTGTGCTGCACGCCTTGATGACCTGGCAAATATTATCCCTGCACGGCTCACAGGGCTTCTTATTGCCACTGCTAGTATCAAAACAGCTAGTTTCACCCTGATGTTTCGTGATGCTCGCTTTCACCGTTCACCGAATGCCGGTTGGCCTGAAGCGGCCATGGCAGGCGCGCTTGGTGTTCGGCTTTCTGGTCCTCGTACCTATAATGATTTAGTAACGAATGACGCGTGGCTTAATCAGTGGGCTCATGACCCAGAAGCAGATGATGTGCGTAATGGATTGGTATTTTATATTCGGGCGATGGCGCTTGGTGCAGCGCTACTTGTGCTTATCGCTGTTGGAATATCGTCTTGGGGGTCTGGGCGATGACGAACGACCTTCTCCATGGTGGTGCCCTTGACCATATGCGTAAGTCGTTTCCCGATGCGCCGACGCCATGGGCTGATCTTTCTACCGGGATAAACCCTTGGCCGTATCCTCATACTGAAATATCGAATGATTGCTTGTCACGTTTGCCATCACATGCGGCTTATCGTACCTGTCGGCAGTCGATGGCCAAAGCTCTTGGTGCATTGGAAGACACAATACTGCTTGCACCGGGAAGCGAGCTTTTAATTCGTCTACTGCCAACCGTAATTCAATCATCAAAAATATCGATTCTATCCCCGACTTACGGTGATCACCCTGAGGTTTGGCGATGGACTGATGCAGAGGTCATTGAAACCGCTGATCCATTGGCGATGGCGCCCTCAGCGGATGCGATTGTTGTATGCAATCCCAACAATCCCGATGGTCGGAAATATAAGCCACAGGCATTGGAAGAGGCGCGTCAGCAACTCGCGCGTCGTGGCGGCTGGCTGATTGTTGATGAGGCCTATGGTGATCTTGATCCGACACATAGTCTGGCGCCGAGAGGCGGCGTGGACGGCTTGGTCTTATTGCGATCATTTGGGAAATTCTTCGGCCTTGCTGGTCTGCGTTTTGGTGCTTTGATCGCACCACCAGAGCTCGTTAAAAGTATAGGCGACCTTCTCGGCGCCTGGCCAGTATCTGGTCCTGCACTTGAAATCGCAACACGTGCTTATGCCGACACAACCTGGCAAATGGAAACGCGCAGTAGGCTGAGGGACGCTTCAAAAAAGCTGAAGTCTTTACTTCAAGCTGGTGGATTGAAGCCTGTCGGCGGGACCGACCTTTTTCAATATATCGATGTGGATCATGCCCATACGGTATGGGAGCATCTTGCACGGCATGGCATTTATGTGCGTCGATTCGGTTGGTCGGATCGTTATTTGAGAGTTGGTCTACCGTCAGGCTCAGAGGAAGAAGCGCGCCTCGCCGCTGCAGTTCACGGCCTATCACGAGGGGGATTTTAGTATGAGAGCAAGGCCCGCAGCAATAAATTCCACCCTGTCGCACGCGCCGGCAATCGCTTGGTTTAATCGTCCTTGTGCATCGCGAAAAGATCGTCCAAGAGGCGTTTCCGGTACAAGGCCGAGGCCGACCTCGTTGGAGACCAGAATAATCGGTTGGGCACTGGCCGAGACGGCCTTGCAAAGCTTTTCGGTTTCTGCGTCTAGGTCGCGATCATGGTGCATCAAATTTGAGAGCCAAAGCGTTAAACAGTCAACGACGCAAACATCGCCTTGGTCGCTCGCTTTCTTCAGCGCTGCAACAACATCAAGTGGTTCTTCAAGTGTTGTCCATCCCTCTCCACGTTCACTCTTATGGCGAGCAATACGTGCTGCCATTTCATCGTCAAAAGCTTCGGCAGTTGCGATAAAAACCCGGCGCTTGCCAATCGTTTCGGCAGAGCTCAAGGCGCGTTGGCTCTTGCCAGATCGAGCGCCCCCGAGAATGAAGATGGCATTTGACATACCGCTTTATTTAACAGCCTTGAACGTTCAAGAACATAGGCAAACGAACCAAGGGACTCTAAAGCGTTGCCAACGGCCGATCGAATATGTTGGGACGTTTTATAAAACTCGCTGGCTGCAATCAGATTATTGAATGGAGACTCAACAGGGGATGCTAAAGTACTCTATCCTATTTATTATGTTGGCATGGGTTTTTCCCGTCGTCGGCTCAAATACCGCCAGCGCTGAGACACTGTTTGGTGTTATCTCAGAACGAAATTCCGCGGTTGCGGCCGAAGCCGCGAAACTGTTCCGCGATCGATATCCTGAGGCCAACATCGCGCTAAGGACGCCGCTACAGATAGCGGCAATGGATGACTCAACGGTTGACGGACATTTACAATCAGCTGATGCGTTTTTGATTGCTGGAGTATTTGGAGACGATGCAGCACGAATAACCCGACTTATTGCGGAACTCGATTCAAATACGCCACTTTTGGCTGTCAGCTCGGCAAGCGGTCTTGTTGCACTATCGAAGGAGCGGTTTGGCGACGCCTCATCAATTTGGGACACAGCAAATGCCTATTGGCAAGGGCGCGGTGTTGAAAACCTTGTCAATCTTTTTTCTTTTACGCTTGCGGATCAAAATCAACGCGCCTCTTTAACACCGCCTGTCCCTTTGACGCCTATACGGATTGGTAAACGACGAGGCGCCAGTGAGGCTCCCCTGGTCACTATTTTTGATTATGAAACAGGAGATCAGGCGGGTAACAATGATTTGCATACCGCTTTATGTAGGGACCTAACCGATCAAGGCTTGGCCTGTCAGTCTGTTTTTGCTGACTGGGGTGAGGCAAGTGCTGACGCATTAGAGCACCTTGAGGAAAGTAGCCCTAAAGCGCTTATTATGCTTCAGGACTTTGCTGTTGGCGGTGGTGATCGCGAACGCGCAGAGAAGGCCTTAGCAGCACTCGATATTCCGGTCCTCAAAGGCATTCGGCTAACGGAATTTGACGAGGCAACCTGGCGCAAGAGTGTTGATGGTCTTCCAACGGATAGCGTTTACTACCGCGTTGCGATGCCTGAGTTGTCTGGGGCGGGGCAGGCCCAAATCCTTGCTGCGAGTGCACCGCCGAAACTTGATCCGGTTTCTGGTATCGAGGTTAAGGTGCTTAACCCGATTAGGTCCGAAATCAAAAGTCTTTCGCGTCGAGCGCGTCGCTGGACAAACCTCCAAATAACGCCAAACGCTGAAAAGCGTGTTGCCATTGTTTATTATAATCACCCACCTGGACGTCACAATATCGGTGCGGATAACCTCGACGTTCCGGAAAGCCTTATCAGCATACTGAGAAAGCTTAAAGCTGAAGGATACAATGTGGGAGATTTGCCTGAAAGCGCCGAAGCTTTATTAGCCCTTATTCAGGCACGTGCCGTCAATTTGCCTGAGAACAATGAAGCACTACAGGCGCTGCATGGAATTGGCCTTGGGTGGCCAGCTGATGGTTACGCCAAATGGCTGTCAACGCTTCCCAAACTGACCCAAGGCGAAATGATCGAGGGACCCTTGGCCGCTCTTCGTCTCCGGGTCGAGGCTGCGCTGGCAGAGCAAGCTTTCGATGAGGCCCGTGCGATTGTATCGGACACGGTGCATGATATGGCCTTCGTTATTGAAGGGGCGCCTGTCGAATATCATGAGCGCGCTGAAGCGCTACTCGATCAATTAGAAGCGGCGTATACCGCTCTGATAGACAACGGGGGCAGTACAGAGAAAAATGCTGATACGAGTGCAGACGCACTAGATGCCTTAACCCGCGCATTACAAAATCAAGGGATTGAGGGGCTTCGAGGATGGGGGCCGCCGCCAGGTCGTGTCATGACCGTGGAAGACCAATTTGTTTTTCCTCGACTACAGTTTGGTAATGTGGTCATCGGACCGCAACCCCCTCGGGGGTGGGAGGTGAATGAAGAGGTGCTTCACGCAAACCTCAGTGTACCGCCGACGCATCAATATCTTGCCTTCTACCATTGGCTGCATACTGAATTTCAACCGCACGCGATGGTTCATCTTGGGCGGCATTCGACCTATGAATTTTTGCCAGGCAAACGCGTTGGACTCGGTGAAAGCGACTATCCGCGGCTTATCGCTGGCGACGTGCCAGGGCTCTACCCTTATATTGTCGATGGTATTGGCGAAGGATTGCAGGCAAAACGCCGGGGTCTTGCAGTGATTATTGACCATCTAACGCCGCCATTACAGGCAACGCCATTTTACGATGAATTGCTCGGATTGCGCCAGCTTGTCGAGAGCTTTGAAGCGGCTGACCCATCTGAAGCCGGTGACATTGCGCGCGCTCAAGCGCTAAAACGGATTAAGGCCCAAGTGGAAGCGCTCGGCATTCGCGAGGCCTTGGTGGCTGAATTGGAAGCAGACCATGGCGGCGGTGAGACCATTGAATTCGAGGCAATTGATCCAGCTTTGCTCGTTCACGAAGTCGGTCACTTTCTTACGGAAATGCAGGAAGACTTTATGCCATTAGGGCTTCATGTTTTTGGCCGTGATTGGAGTGATGCTGCGATTGAAACAATGATTGAGTCCATGCAAAGCGAGGACGCGCGTGCGGCCCTAAAAGCATCGCCAGAAGCTGAAATGAACGCCCTGCTTGCGGGTTTGGAGGGGCGTTTCATTCAGCCTGGAAAAGGCAATGATCCTTTGCGTTCTCCTGATGCCCTACCAACGGGGCGAAATTTTTATGCGCTCGATGCGAGCCTTGTACCTAATAGTGTTGCTTGGGATATCGGTTCTGCGATGGCGCGTCAGAGCCCGCAAGCCGACGATCCCACAGCGGAAGAAAGCGAAGCTGGGGAGGCCGTTATCCTTTGGGCGTCAGATACTGTTCGCGATGGCGGGGTTATGATGTCATTTGGCCTAGAGCTTTTGGGGGTTCGACCGGTATGGAATGGCCGGGGCATCGTAACCGGCCTTGAGCGGTTGCCACTCGATAAAAGGCGTGTACGTAGGGATGTGACATTCGTTGCATCTGGCCTTTTTCGCGATCTCTATGGCGAACAAATGAAGTGGCTTGATAAAGCGGTTTTAATGGCCCTCGATGGTGCTTCGGAAACAATAAGTAAGAAATATCCTCAGCTTGCTGATGCTCTTGCGGTGACGCTTGCGCCTTTAGGAGAGCTTAGAAGTCCCGCAAGCGAATTACTCTCTCGCAACGCTGTTGCCGCTGCTTGGGTTGATGAAATGCTGGGGCAAGACAACATTGACGGAACAGCCGGACGCCTGGCGAGCCTCCGTCTGTTCGCTCCGGCGCCCGGTCGTTATAGCGCTGGTGTCAACCGCCTTGCGGAACGCTCTGGTGCTTGGCAAGACCGGTCTGATCTGGCGCGAACATACATTGCCCGCATCGGCCATGCCTATGGTGTGGGGATCAATGGTGAGGCTCAACAGGAGCAATTTAGAATACGCCTTGCTGATGTAGATCGTAGCTATCTGGGTCGGGCCAGTAATCTCTATGGCCTCGTGGATAACAATGACGCCTATGATTATCTCGGTGGTCTAAACCTTGCTGTTGAAGCGTTAAGCGGTGATCCGTCAAAGGGCTATGTGATTGACGTTAGTAACCCAGACCAGCCGGATATAGCGCCCTTGGCCAGCGC
The DNA here is from genome assembly GCA_039025235.1 of Pseudomonadota bacterium. Lineage (GTDB taxonomy): Bacteria > Pseudomonadota > Alphaproteobacteria > Caulobacterales > Parvularculaceae > MED-G105. The sequence goes on along the minus strand of JBCCOS010000012.1, from coordinate 15,656 downwards.
CATCTTGCAGGAATTGCGGGGCCGGCAGTTGAACCCAGCCTGGATTAAGGCGCTGATGCAGCACGGCTATGCTGGTGCGCGTACGATGAACACGAACTTTTTTGAGAATCTTTGGGGGTGGGAAGCGTCAGACCCGGAACTTTTATCTGACACGGTCTGGGAGGAAGCAAAAGCAATTTATATCGATGACCGCTACGATATTGGTGTCGATGACTTTTTTGACGATTCGCAAATGCAGCCCGTCCAGGCAAACATTCTTGCGATCATGTTGGTTGCGGCCCACAAAGGCTTTTGGCAAACTGATGATGCGACGATTGAAGGCCTATCCAAAGCCTTTGCCCGTGTTGTTGCTGAAGCGGGACTGCCGGGTAGTGGTCATACTAGGCCCGACCATCCTATGCTTGATTGGGTCACTGAAAAGCTGCCGACGGATCTTGCGGATCAATTGACGGCCGTACGTGATGCCGCCCGCATGCCGGTCGCTGATAGCACGGCACCGCCTGAGGTCGTCCGTGAGCTGATGCTTGCCAAAGAGTCAACAGAAGAGCAAGGGTCAACCTGGCAGGGCTGGGGGCTTGGGATTATGCTTATGATCCTCATGGGGGCTGGTATTGTCATTGGGCGGAGGTCACCCCTATGATTGACTTAGCCGTCATTGACCTCGGCCAGATCCTGCATGTCGTTGTTGATCATCTTCTTTTGCCAGTGATCGCGGCGTTACTTGTCCTCACATTCTTCATTACGATTGATATCGGCATCGTACTAGGTGAACGTTTTGGTGGCCTTGCTCGGTTAAAAGATAAACCTGTTCTTGATGTCGAAGGTCTTGCTCGTGCTCGTATATCCCGTGCAGACCTTGCAACGCGCCTTGGACCCTCTCTTGGTCTGATGGGGACCCTTATTCCTCTTGGGCCAGGAATCTCCGCAATGGGACGCGGTGATTTTCAAACCCTTGCTACGGCCATCACCACGGCATTCGATACGACCGTACTCGGACTTGTCATTGGTATATCGGGATTTCTCATTGGTCGCTGGCGTCGCATTGCTTATGATCGTCTGTTATCAGAGATCGAGGTGGCGCATGCGTGAGTTTACCGGCACGCGATTCGATGAAGAAACATCGATCAGTGGCGTCGGTGATTTGCCTAACCTTGCTGACTTAATGCTTGTCTTTGCCGTTGGGTTGATCGCAGCCCTTGCTGCAGCGAAAGACGGTAATTCTGTACCGGAACCGGTTGAGACGAGTGCGGAATTACCGGAGATACCTGCTGATGCCGCGGCTGACGGTACTGGACTTGAAGCTGTTGGTCGTGTCTTTGAAGATCCAGAAACAGGCAAGCTCTATCTGATAAAATGAGGCCAAAGTGGTATCGAAAAAGCGCTTTCGACTGGTCTTTGTTCTTCATATTGCTGAGCCGAAATTCACCTAAAGCTTTTAGCGTTCCGATGGAATCGGAACGCTAAAAGCTCTAAAGCGCCTCCGTTTCAATCGGAATCAGAACGGCGCTTTAAGTTGTTGATTTTTCGCATTTCCTTAACGCCAACCGCATACACTTGGCCTAGAAACGCTTGAACGTTATGGCTTTTCATAGGTGCCAGTATTTGAAAATTCGCGCTCATTCATCGTGCTCGTTGATCCGCGCACTATTCGCTTTTGACCACGTTTATTTTTGCGCATTACAAAGTCGTCATAGAGTTTCCCGGTTGCGGTGCGCGCTTCATAGGTTATGCGGTCATCATCAATTGAAATAACTTGAAAGAATTGCGTATTTTCGCCCTTTCGCTCTAGGACAACCCTATCTGATGCATAGTCATCCCAACCCTGGTCGCGAAATTCATATTGCTTCGGCCCACTGACGGAATTGACAAACATGGTATCGATGTCTGCACCCTTCGAGCCGAAAGCAATACGTTCTGGCGTTTGACTGATGGCACCACGGGCATAGGTGTGATCATGCCCTTGTAGTACGAGATCCACACTGTGCTTATTGATGATTGGAAGGAAAGCCGCTCGTTTCTCCGGACTATCGCGATCAGCGCCGGATGAAAAAACCGGGTGATGCATGGTAACGATCTTCCACTTTGCATCGCTAGCGGCCAATGCAGTGTCCAACCATTGCGCTTGCTCATCTATCCGCAAGCTTTGGGTTGATAAAGCAAAGAAATGAACATCCTGCGAATAGCGAAGGTCGTAGGTGACCTCTTGTAAATCTGCATGCAAGGTTGGCTCTTCAGGTAAAGTGAACTGAGGCCGCCACATGATTGACAAAAGACGCTCTTGCGCATTTTTCGGAATACCAAGAAACTCGTATTCATGATTTCCGGCGAGTGGTAAAGCGGGAAGCATTCGGTGAATGAAACCTGTTGCGTCGAACCATTCAGCCCATTCCAGATCGCGAGAAGCACGATTGATGAGATCGCCTGCATGGAGAATGAAGTCAGCTTTTGGCGCTTCCTGAAAGCCCGCTCTGATTACTCTTGACCAATGGGAACGTAAATCATTTTGCGCATCGCCAATGTAAAGGAACGTTATGGGTCCATTTTCCGAAGCTGTTCGTGTTTGAAGCCACTCTGACCATAGACCGTCAGCCCCTTGCACACGATAGGCGTAAACCGTGTCCGGCTTTAGCCCTTTAAATATCACCGAGTGAAAATTGGCTGCGGGTATCCCTTTATTATCACGAAGAGAAATAACGCGATCATAGGCATTTCGTTTGCTAACATCTAAGGTTTCAGTCTTTGCAGGAAATCGATTGGCTCCAAAGTCAAACCTTGCATCATCTCTCGCCTCTAAAATTTCGGCATAGGTTTTTTCGACCGTCGCATCTGTACGCCAAGTGACAGCGAAACTTGTTTGCGGTGTCTCAGGCATGGTGATGACAATACGGTCCGGCCAACCAGTCGCCTTCTGCCAAGGCGGTTGCTTATGGTCATTTTCGTGAGCAAGAGCGGTTCCAAGGATAGTAAAAAGGGCGACAGCGGTGACGATAAGGAAGTGTTTCATGATCGTTGCGTACTTCATTCTGATGACATGTGCATGAAGGTTGGGCTGCATAATTGCCGCTTTGCCCTTAGTGTCCGACTGACTCGTTAATCACAAAAGGCAAAGAGAAAAATTTGCGTAAGTGCGTTGAACGTGCCCTGTAACTCAACGCACTTAGGGTGTGGGTGCATACCGCTTGATCCACCGCCATATATGTGCCGAGCCTAATAGAATTGCACCTAATACTGTCAGTGGGGTCTCGTAGTCACGCACTGTTTCGATAAAGCCCGCGGCAAATAAAAACGACAGGCCAATAAGCGCCGGAATGACAAAAGACAAATGGACACTCGCTACGCGATGCCGCCTTAGAGCAAAGAGTGTTATCGGTATTGTGATGAGCACGAATAATTGATGAATCCACTCCGCTTCTGCCCACGCACCGGCTAGCGGAAGAAAGGCGGCAGCAATCGGGAGGCCAAGACAGTGTACAAGGCATAAACTTGATAGACCGATCGCTGTCGAATCGACCACAGAAACTCTAGAATTCACAAAAAACCTTTACGCGCCGGGGTTGACCCGTCGCCATTGTGGAAATGGGTCGGGCATTGTTGGTGGGTTTTCCGGGGAGTATTCCTGTTCGCCCGGCAATAAAGCGGCATCCAACTTGGATTTCAACTTAGGCCAATCAATGCCAGCGCCGATAAAAACAAGTTCCTGACGTCTATCGCCAAGCGGTTCTTGCCAATTTTCTTGTATGTAGGCGTCGACGCCTTCGCCATCGGGCCATCGTTCGCGAGGAACGCTTGCCCACCAAGTGCCCATCGGTGAAACGCTCGAAAGCGATCCAGCCAAAGAATATTCAACGACCCAATCCGGACGCGTCGCGATCCAGAAATGGCCTTTGGCGCGGATGACGCCAGGCAGCGGACTATTTAATATTTTGTGAATTGCGGCTGGATCAAACGGACGGCGTGCTCGGTAGACATATGAAGTGACACCATACTCTTCGGTTTCCGGCTTGTGGTCCGCATACCCATAAAGCTCTTTTGCCCACATGGGGTGCTTATGTGCTTCTTCAAAGTCAAAGAGGCCCGTGTCAAGGATCGCATCCGATGGCACATCTGAATAATTTGCTTCAATAATTCGTACGTCTGCGTTTAAACTGCGAATGATTTTACGTGCCGCATCTACCTGCTGAGCGGTAGCGTCGTCCACTTTATTGAGTATGACGATGTCAGCAAATTCAATTTGTTCGGTTAAAAGGTTCACGAGCGTTCTTTCATCTTCTTCGCCCATAACCTCGCCGCGATCTTTAAGAAAATCGTGACTCGAAAAGTCTTTAAGGAGGTTTACGGCATCAACAACCGTGACCATTGTATCGATGCGGGCGACATCGGAGAGGCTCTCACCGTCTTCGGTGCGAAAATCGAATGTTGCTGCGACCGGTAACGGTTCTGAAATGCCGGTTGATTCAATGAGAAGATAATCGAAGCGACCTTCGCTCGCAAGGCGCCGTACTTCGTCCAAAAGGTCATCCCGTAACGTGCAACAAATGCATCCATTGGACATTTCAACAAGGGTCTCGTCTGTTCGGCTAAGCTCTGATCCCGCGCGTACTAAATCGGCATCGATATTTACTTCGGACATATCGTTGACAATAACGGCAACGCGACGACCTTCGCGATTATTCAGTACACGATTTAAAAGAGTTGTTTTGCCGGCACCCAAAAACCCAGATAAAACGGTGACGGGTAGGCGTTCATCATTCGTCGCCGACATAACCTTTATTCTCCTCTGGTGACGATCCGAAGTAACCTTGTTCGGGCGAATATTACATCGTAATGTATACCGCAAGAATATTGTGTTTTAAAGATATCGGGTTCTTCTATACTTCAATCAAGGGATCAATTAGCGAGTCATTGAAGTTTGAATGCGCAATGTGATGCTGTCGACGGGGCACTGGCAATATGCCGCAAGTGTGCGGCGCGCAGCATACCACTAGGTGAGTTCTTGTTGAATTTGCTTGACGCATTGAAAACCGGAATTCTTATGTTGCGTGTTCCCATTCAGAGCTCGCTGACACCTGAATCGTGTTTAACGGATTTGAATGCGATGCGTCTTCAAAAGTATAGAACACGAAGATGGAACAATTTCATTGCCGTACATGTGGATGATTCGGTTCTCAAGATGTATTGTCATATGATCGAACCTTCATCCTCTTCCGCGTATTGTATCGGGTAGACCTCTGGTGGCGACGATGTTGCTTCCCGATTAAATGTAGTATTGATTGCTAAAGTCAGGAGACACAAATGACGAATCTGAAGTCTTTAACAACATTTGACGACTGGAAACATTGCATTACGGAAGCATGCGGTATTCCGCTCACGCACTCTTTTGTCGAGCAACGCCTTGCTGCTTTAAGAGATCCATCTGATTATGGGACAAAGAAATTTGTTGAAACCTGGGGTGAAGACCATCTTCAACGTGTCATAGGATGGTTTGAGCAGGCGGAGCGTGAATATCGGTCGTCGTGAAATGGTTGGTTTCGTAAGTCTCGACCGTTAATTGTCGATTGAGTGAAACGTTAACGCTTAACGGCTCGAAAGCGACTAATCATTGCTGCTCCTAAGCTAAAAAACCCAAATGACGATAATTATGAGGTTTAAACTTGCGATCATCTAAGATAGCGACATTGGCCATTGTATTGCGCTTGTTACGACGTATTGCGCTTATTACGACGCATCGTAACAACATAAGTATGAGAGCATTTGGTTGACCGTTAAATGTGAGTAGAAAACAGGTTGCTTCGATCGCAATTAAGGCTGATTCATGAATGAGCGTTCTAACATAGAAAGTGATAGCAGCCAGCAAAAGGGTTGCAATGTTGACCATTCGCATCCCGTTCTATCGGTCAATGCGCTTCGTCATGTTTATGCTGACCGTGCTGTCCTTGATGGGTTTAGCCTCACCCTGAACCGAGGGGAGCATACTTTATTACTAGGACCGTCGGGTTCAGGCAAAACGACTCTAATCAATCTGATCTGTGGCCTTTTGACCCCAGACGATGGTGATATCACAATTTGTGGTGAAGCGATCTCAAAAGCCAAGGGTGCACAGCGCGATAATATCCGCCGACGACATATTGGCCTTGTGCCCCAGCAGGTGCGATTGGTTTCCGCACTAACAGTGAGAGAAAATGTCCGTCTGGCGCAAAAGCTTGGTGGTGGTGGCGATCAACAAAGAGCTGAAGATCTAATTGAGCAGGTTGGTTTGTCAGAAAGGGCACATGCGAAACCGCGCCAGCTCAGTCAAGGGGAGGCTCAGCGCGGTGCTATTGCGCGTGCTTTGGTAGCAAAACCAGCTCTTTTGATTGCTGATGAACCAACTGCTGCGCTTGATGACGCAAATGCTGAACGCGTCGCTAAGTTGTTTCTTGACGCGGCGAAGGCCCAGGGGACAACACTTCTGATTGCAACGCATGATGCTCGGCTTCGCCCGCATGTTACGAAAACAATCAATCTCACACCATCAGAGGCCAGCCACGCATGTTAGGCTTGACGTTCGCTTATTTGCGCGATCGCGCACTCACAACGACGCTTAATGTTCTTTTGCTTGGGCTTGCAACAGCCACGCTCGTTATACTCTTATTGTTTTCATCGCAATTAGGCGAGCGACTGTCTCGTGATGCCGCTGGTATCGATCTTGTTGTTGGCGCCAAGGGATCGCCACTGCAATTGATCCTTTCAAGTCTTTATCAAATCGATGCGCCTACCGGAAACATTCCCCAAGATACAATGGCTTTGCTAGAGCGGCAGCCGTCCGTAGACGTCGCCATTCCGATTGCTTTAGGGGACAATTTTCGCGGTGTTCGGATTGTTGGCACGGAGCCGCGTTACTTGGATCTCTATGATGCTAAAATCGCCGAGGGCCAAATTTTCTCGAAACCTTCAGAAGTCGTGATCGGTTCTGATGTAGCGCGGAAACTTGGCATGGAATTAGGGCAACGATTTGTCGGCAGCCACGGCCTTGGGGACGCCGGTGCTAAGCATGATCATGCTCCTTTTATGGTCGTTGGTATTTTGAGGCCGACGGGCGGTGTGGTTGATCGCTTGATTGTCACCTCAATTAAGTCTGTATGGGAGGCGCACGGTATTCACTATGACGGTGACGGTGATCATCACGATGGCCATGGCGTTCATGATAATCATGATGAAGATCACCAAGATCAAGGTCACCACAAGGAAGAGGGTGGTGAAGATCATGATCATGACGAACATAATGGCAAGCATCAAGATGATGAGCACCATCAAGATGAACATCATGATGACGAAGCCGCAGACCATGATCAGCACGATGGTGAACACGCTGATCACGACGATCTCCATGATGATGAACACCACGATAAGGGTCATGATGACGGCGTTTCAGATCATGATGACGATCATCATGCCAGCGTGGAAAAACACGCTCACGAACGTGACGTTGTGAGTCGTGACGATGGCGTTGGCGAAGAGATGGCTTCAAAAGATACAAAATTGCATGATGAAAAAGAGCTACAGCCGGAGATTTCTGCTCTTCTGGTTAAGTATCGAAATGCTGCATTGGGGGCGACGCAAGTCCCTCGTTTGATTAATCGACAAACGGACTATCAGGCGGCCGTTCCTGCCGTTGAGACGGCCCGGCTTCTTTCGCTCCTCGGTGTTGGCATTGACAGTGTCCGGCTTTTTGCATGGCTTCTAGCATTGACCGGTGGTCTCGCCATTTTCATTGCGCTGCTTAACGCGGCAACGGCTCGCGAAGGTGATCTCGCTTTGTTAAGGTTGATGGGGGCATCACGGGAAGATGTGTTCCGTGTGATTATGTTGGAGGGGCTTATCACCGCTGCAGCGGGTGGCGTTGTCGGTATTTTGACCGGACATATCGCTCTGGGAGTCGCTGCGTCGCAATTCGATCAGCTTGCCGATTTGGGGATAAGCCCGCTCAAGATGCTGCCAGGCGAACTCTTTTTACTATTAGCGATTCTCACTATTGGTGTTATTTCGGCTGTAATTCCCGCAATACGTGTGTTCCGGAATGATCTAGCAGAGACTTTAGCGCGGTTGACATAACGCGACCCTTTTCGCAAATGTGTCGGTGGCAGTGTCATGAAAAGGGTCTCGGTACATGCTGAGGATTGCATCGGCCATTATTTTGGGTTTGCTAGCGATTACAGGAACTGCCAGCGGTCAACGCCCCACAGATATTAGCCCGTCGGAGACTGTTTGGACCCCGGCACCCACGCCAGAAGGGGGTACGTCTTGGGAAACCTTTGAATCTACAGCGGAAATTCAGCGGTTGGTTGATGGTTTAATCTATTCAAAACCGGATTTTTCGCCGGCCGTAAAGGCGCTGTCGGGCAAAAAGGTGAAGGTAAACGGGTATGTTTTGCCATTACAGACCAGCGATAAACAGACGCATTTCGTGCTTTTGGCCTATCCGCCGGATTGCCCCTTTCATTTAAATCCAGCGCCAACGCAATTTATCGAGGTTCTCTCGTCAAGTCCCGTCGAGGTTGATGACGACGTTAGAACGATTGAGGGCATATTAGAGCTGACGGGGGAAGATGAGAGTGGTATATTTTATCGAATGGTAAATAGTCAGGACGTGACTGGCACATAATGCGATCAAAACAAGATCGTGCCAGCTTGGAGGCGTTGATTATGAAAAATCCAGTTTTTACCTCGGTTGCGCTTTTGATAGCCAGTTTTTCCGTCCAATCGGTGCAAGCTTGTCCGGCGCACGGTAGTTTTGGTTATGGGTACCAGGGCTATCAGCGGCTTTACGAGATGTATGCCCAGGAAAAAGACAAAGAAGTTGTTGATGCGATTCGAGAAGCTGAGACAGAAGAGGCTCAAATCGCAGCCGCCGAGGAACTTAAAGCGCGCGCACGAACACGTTTTTTAAGTCGCTTTAATGTTCGACCGGCTCCCGTAGAAGTCGGCGCATCGGCAAGTGCTATTGCAAAGGTCACGGCGCCAGCGTCAGTCACCAAGGCGACAGAGTAGACTATACGTTCTCGTTTAAACGTTGATCTTGGTCCTTGTACAGAGGAGTGCATGGATGTTTGGTGCCTAAGGTTATTCCGCGCAAAGTCCGTGCTGTTGAAGGTCGGGAAATGCCTTAGGTCTTTGATTTTGCGCATTTGATTTTATGCGTTTGATTTTTGAATTTTCTGGCGCGTTGGCCATTAGCCAGTTTGGCTGAAAACGCTTTATAGTTCTAAAGCGCCTCCGTGTCACTTGGAATCGGAATGGCGCTTTAAGTTGTTGATTTTACGCATTTCCTTAACGCCAACCGCACACATTTGGCATGGAAATGCTTTAATAAATCAGTATCCGGTCATTTCGAGATATCCCTGGCCATGATGTGTACCACTGAAGCGGATGGGCCCTTCCCAGTAAGGGAACACTGTCTCCATATATGCTTTGGCGTTAAGGGGAACCGTATCAATATCAAGTCCTTTTGAAGGTATGCTCACTCTCCACGCGACGGGAATATCTCTACCGGCAATCTTCTCATAGGTTTTTGGTGAAAATAAAATCGTGCGGCCTTGAAGGTTTTCTGGACTACCGTCGGCACTGATCCAAGTACCAGATGTGAATTCCTTTGGCGTATCCGCCAACGCACTTTTGTCTCCAGGTTCGCCGGAAGAACCCTTATTTTTTGATTTGCGATCGATGCCCTTGGTCCGTAAGCGAAATAACATGAGTTTTTCACCGCTGTTGAGGTTGAGCGAAAACCAGTCCCATCCGGTTTGATCCGCTGCGAGCGGTTGACTACTCCACTCTCGGTCTAACCAGGCGGTGCCGATGACGTCATGAACTTTTCCGTGAATGATTAAACGTCCCTTTGCTTGATAAAAGGGTTGGCTATAATAGTAGGAAGCCTGTCCGTAGGGTGATTTAATACTATAACCATTTTCTCCTTGCGGTACAAAAGGACCGTTGGCTTTTATTTCCAATTCATAGGAAAAATTTGCACCATTTGCCTCGAGAACAGCTAATTCAAGGCCTGAACCTTCTTTTCCGACCATGGTCCAATCGTCGAGCCATGCGTTGAACGGATTAAGGGTTACGCCTGCTTGACCGATACCGCCACGGCCAAATTTCTCCTTATACAGATGTTGATCAACCGTTGTAATAGCGGCATTCGCCATCCAAAACTGGCTGTTCTGCCAACCTGCGCTTGTCTGCTTATTGGTGAATTGTTCATTGTCTTGTTCTGTGTTGACCGCATCGTCGGAAGGCGGTCGTAAGGCGTTACGAAAAAGCGTCCACTGCAGCCCTATAGGGGTTCCGTTGGTATCTGTTAGATTGGCCGTAAGATACCACCATTCAATTCTATAATTTGGATGTGCACCATGATCGACAGGAAAAGAAAATTTTCGATTGGCGCTGACTTTTTCGTATCCGTCGCCTGCGTCGCCGAGCCCCGCAAACCCACTTTGCGCAAAGCACGCCTTGCCAACGTCGAGGACACATATCGCTAAAGCGAAACGTAGGAACAAAATACGGATCATTTACTTTTCCTGTGCAAACAAACGTAACAACTGTGCGTTTGATGTTCGACGAAGTTGTAATGCGGGGACAAAAGCGGAGGCAAATGCTGTCCCCGCCGCCAGCACCATGAGAGTAAAAAGGTCCCCAGGGAAAATGATGATTGGGAGTTTCCACCCAAAAGCTTCGACATTGACGATGGCGGTCAGCATCCAGGCAATGCTGATGCCGAGTGGTAAGGCGAGAACAGACGTCATAAGCGCAAGGACCAATGCCCGCGCGAGTTCGAAACGACTAAGAATGGCCCTTGGAACGCCCACGGCCCAAAGAGGGGCCAATTGAGGCAAACGTGCCGTTGCAAGGCTTAGAAGACTGGTAAATAGTGCAATTCCTGCGATAATAAGTGTAAGGACATTAAGCGCATTTGTAATAAGGAATGTTTGTTCAAAGACTGCGACAGAAAAACTCTTCAATGCTTGTTGGTCAATAAGCTGCTTATCATTGAGAGAAAATGTGTTCTTTAGGTCGTTTACCAATTCAGAAACGAGGCTTGGATCGGCGCGCACTACAAATAACGATGCTTCGGTTGCCGGATACCATGCCGTAAGGGTGGATAGTGGAACCATTATTTCTGCTTTAGTATTACCATAATCGGAATAAACGCCAACAATTTGAGCTGTCTTTTCCCCGTCGGCTAAGGTGACGGCAACACTATCACCAGCCCAGACATTTTCGCGTCGAGCAAATTGTTCGTTAATCAGAACATTTTCTGTTGATTTGAGGCGGTCCCACGCGTCGGGCGACTTGTCTAGGAGAGGCCAATGATCGCGGTAAATTGAATTGGGCGTAAAGGCAAAGATTGAGAGCGGTAATCCACCAGATCGTGCTTCTTTAAAGGCAGCTGGCAACACAGCTTTCACACCTTTTTTGCGCGATAGCCAGTTCTCTATTTCACGATATGAGACGTTATCGCCTGGATTTACATAGAGTTCAGCCGCTAAACGTTGGTCAAGCCAGCTTGTAAAAGTCGTTCGAAAGCTTCCCACCATCGTTCCCACACCAATATTAACGGCGAGAGCGAGGAGTAACGCCTGTAAGGCAAGGGAGAGGCCCGATAATTGCTGGCGTGTGTCAGCGAAAAACCATTCTAAAAGAACTGTTTTAGAGAAAAATCGACTTGCGAGTGCAAGCATTCCGGTCAAACACGCGGGGAGCAACAAAGCCGCCGCACACAAGAGGCACCCCATCATTACAAAGCCTTTTAAGAGGCCAGAGCCGACGATGTTGGAAATGACAAGAAGAATGAGAAATAAACCTGCGCCGATGCTTTGCCAACGAAGGCTTTGGGATTGTTTGGCGCGCCAAGCTTCGGGGTAAGCTGTTTTTAGAATGGGTAACCCATGGAGTTGAAAAACAAACCGCGCCGATGCAATGAATGCCCCGGCGATACTCATACCGAGACCAAGCAATAGCCAAAGTGGGCGTGCTACAAGCGTGTCGGCGACGACGGCACCATAAAGCCCTTGAAGTGTTTTCGAAACATCGGGCAAGAGCGATGCCGCAATGATATAGCCGAGAAATATACCGATGGTTCCGGCGACAATGGCGATGATCATGACTTCTAACGTCAGAGAAAACATCAGCGTTGATCGATTGATTCCACAGGCCATGAGGGTGCGGAAGATTGGACGTCGTTGCTCAAAGGCGAGCCCTGCGGCGGCATGAACAATCAATAATCCAACCAGAAATGAAAGAAAGCCAAAAGCGGCTAAGTTGAGATGAAAGCTGCTGGTGAGTTGTTCGATATCATTTTCCTGTCCTGGGTCCAAAATATCAAACCCAAGTGATATTATAGTTTTTCTGTGCTGCGGTGACATATGATCGCCAACATAGAAAAGTTCAGACACGACCCCCGCCATTTCCAAGATCGACTGGGCCGCGCCAATGTCGAGTATTATTGTTTGTGGGGGGACGGTTTTTAAGGGAAAAAGAGGCGGTAATGATCCATGGTCTTGTGCATCTATTGTTGTGTCGGGCGATATCCTTAAGCGATCGATCAGTACGGGGGAGGCCGCAGCCTGCCAGGGGGGGGTGATGAACTTTACCAGATCAAACTGGTTTGTTGCATTGTCACTGCCTTGTGATGGGTCCGGCATGAGCGTCACCGGAGCATTCGATTGAGGTAATGTAACGATATCAATCCCCATAAGGTTAATACTGATGCCGTCTATTTTTACCGAGCCATGGATAACTGGCGTTACCGGTAATCCACGACGTCTGAGGTCAATGTACTTTTCTTGTGGGAATGTCTGACGATCTTTTGCGACGATCGAAGAAAATTGATTGGCCCCGAGAATATCAGAAGCCTCAGCATAGCTCGCGCGCGCCTCTTCATTGAGTGCTTGCACACCAGAAAATAGGGCTGTCGCCGCAGCAAGCCCAACAATCATGGTTGCGAGTTGTAATGGCTTTTGTCTCCAGTGGCTCGCTAATGTAAAGAATAGGATCAACAGCTGATTATCAAGCTGCATTCGTTTTCCCTTTTAATATGCGTCCCTTCGCTAGATGTATGCGTGCATCAAGCCGCTCTGCAAGACGCAGGCTGTGCGTAACCATCAAAAATGCAGTAGACGTTGTTTGTGCAAGCTCAAGGGTTAGGTCAAGTACACCGTCGCCTGTCGCTTCGTCTAAATTGCCGGTGGGTTCATCAGCGAGAACAAGTGGTGGACGCGCGGCGAGTGTTCGTGCGATGGCAACACGTTGCTGCTGACCACCGGATAATTGCTCAGGAAAGCGCTGCTCCAGCCCCTTAAGCCCCAGTCGGTCCATCAGTGTTTGGTCCCATGATTGATCATGGCGTCGCGCCAAACGCGCTTGGAACGCAATATTCTGAGACACAGTTAGACTTGGAATCAAATTGTATTGTTGAAAAATTATCCCAAGGTCGCATCGTCTTAGTGATGCGCGCGCACTATCGGACATTTCCCTTACGCTTTGCCCCGATACCAGAATGTCTCCTTGATCGAGACGATCAAGGCCTGCAATCAAATGGAGAAGTGTTGATTTGCCACTGCCTGATTCTCCGGTAAGTGCTAAGCTCTTACCCGCTTCTAGTTTAAAGTCTATGCCATCTAGAACTGTTAACTTCCCTGTTGGTGTGTCGTAAGACTTCTTTACTGAAATAACCTTTAGAGCCATTCTCAATGTTTCCTCAGTAGGCTATGTAATTTATAATGATACTAGAAGGTCAAATTGTCGAAGCTGTTAGCTGTATACCATGGGGCGATGTTATCGCTAAGACTTACCAAGAGAACAGTAATAGGAGCCTATAGTTACAGTGAAAAGCAACGATGACCCTTATGGTTTATCTTGTTGTTGCGCTTTTCTTCATGGGGTATTTCGGCAATAAGAAACTCTCAAATGCTTCTGTCTTTTTCAACAGTTCAAGATAATCAAGTCTACATTTATGGACAATTATAACAGCGTATCTTCAGGGCGGGAGCACGAAACTGTAAACGATCCGTTGGTAAAAATCGAACAAGCGATATGGCAAAGCTTGGTCCGGGCAGGTGTTGATGCGCGCCATCCCTGGCGGTGGCCGGTTCTGTCGACGGTGTCTCAGTCTGCGCCTGAGACGCTGAGACCGCCTTGTGTGAGTGGCCGAATTCTTGTTCTGCGTAAAGCACAGGCAAAACCATCTCAACTTATGTTCTATACGGATAAAAGATCACAGAAAGTACAGGATATTCGGAAGGTGCCGCATGTATGTTTCACTTTTTGGGACCCCAAGAAGATGCAACAGGTGCGCCTCGCCGGTGATGCCACCATTGTAGAAGAAGGAGATTTGTGGGAGGAGCATTTTAATTGCTTATCAAAGAGGTCTTGGGGGGACTATGCTGCGGATCATCCGCCCGGAACGGTGATTGAGCGGGCTGACCCTTATGTTCAAGATCGCAAGAACGACGGAACCATTATAAACAACGTTGAGAAAGGTGAGCTGAACGACAGCTTACTCACCAAAAAGGTACGCGAGAATTTTACGTTGTTGGTTGTCAAAGCCAAAGAAATTGATTGGCTTCATCTTCGTCGCTCGGGTCATATAAGGGCTCGTATTATTTATTCCGTTGACAGCACGTCTCCAGTGCGACGGTCTTTTATTGAGCCTTAATCTTTAGAGGTTCCTTGGTGGCAAGATGCCCAAATTGGTTCTAACGTTCTGGTAGTAAGGAAAAACTTGGAGACGCTGTGAAGCACGAAAGAGAAGACTGGATAAGGGCGGCGAAGCGTTTGTTGTTAACCGATGGCATAGATGCTGTTCGCGTTGATAGGATCGCTAAGAAGCTTGGGGTCACGCGTGGCGGTTTCTATGGTTACTTTAAAAATCGCAAGGCTCTTTTGGACGAATTAGTCGCCGTGTGGCGCGCTGAAAACACCGAGCCTATTTTGGACGCTATCGCCGCCAATGCGCCTGATGGTGAAGCCCAGTATGTTGCGGTTACGGATGTTTGGGTGAGTGAGAAAGACTTTAGTCCCGCCTTTGACGCAGCGATGCGCGATTGGGCGCGTATTGACGCTAAAATCGAAAAGCATGTCCGCGAGGTTGACGATATTCGGATTGAAGCGCTTCGCTCAGTCTTCAAAAATCTAGGGTATCGAGGGAATGATGCAAAGATCCGGGCGCGTGTCATGTATTATCACCAGGTTGGCTATTATACGCTCGGCGTCAAAGAGACTCTGAGCGAGCGAAACCGTCTTCAACCCTTTTACAAAAGGGCTTTGATTGGACGTTAGGACAGGGACGCACGGCACTCGATGTTTTAAAAAATAAGCTCTGGCGTTTCGGTCGATGACAAACGGTCGGTAAAGATCATGACTTATTAATGCTACCGGGCACAAACCATAGCTTTGATCTTGAAGACTGACGGCACAAAAGTTCTACCTATACGCAAAACTCAAGAATTCTTCGTTCGTGTCCGGAAAACGGCGTAAAGCATCCTACGACAGTGGAATGAAAATGTAACCTGTTATATTGCGCTAGCAAATAGTAATAGGAGACTGGTAGAAAGACAAAAAGCAGAGAAAGAGAGCTACCTATGGCCGGACCCGCGCCGGAGGCCGTTCACCAGAACTGGTCTTCT
>JBCCOS010000011.1:0-133754 GCA_039025235.1 Pseudomonadota bacterium | reverse complement strand
TCAGACCTGTCCACCTCCAGCCGGCAAATGGTGAAAGAATTTGTGTGAAGATCGACACCGATATACGCCATGGCTATAGTCCTCCTGTTGGAAGGCGGAGCCCTGTGGAAAGGGCATGAACGGCCAAAACCAAACTCCTATGCAAGGTCACCCGATAAATCGGGGCCTTAAGATGGTCGTTCGGAAGCAGGCGACGGGTAATCTCCTCTACAGGGTCAAAAGCCCTAAAATCATCATTCAACCTCCTCTATACCGTCTTTACCTTTCCTATTCGGTGTCGTTTGAAGGCAAATAATTAAGACGATAAATAAACTCTACCACTATAAGAGAGTTACCGGGTTGGTTTTTCTTGTCAGCTTGTAATACTTACAACATGGTTTGCAAATCAATACCCCTAATAGATTAGTTGTATACTGAAAAAATTTAACGTCGACGCAGCCTTTTTTAGCAAAGCACTTTGACAACGAAACAAAATCAATCTCGAACCTCTTTGCCTTAGAACATTTCCAAGCCAAGCGTGTGCCGTTGGTGTTAAGGAAATGCCTAAAAACAAAGACTTAAAGCGTCGTCTCGATTCCAATTGAAGTGTCGACGCTTTAATGTGGCTATACCAGCACCCGCTCTCCATTTCAGAAGATGGGTATTTACTGCTACATTCTCACAAATCGCAAACACCGTTTATGTTGACTCACCAAGCCGAAGTATATACGGGAACACCGTTTTTCGAATAGGAAATTCACCGTTTTCAAGCCTTTTTAGAGCCAAAAGGCCTGCCTCACGCCCAATTTCTTTTACAGGGCTAACAACCGTCGTCAGACTTGGATAAGCATAACTTGCGGCATCAAGACCATTAAAGCCTGCAACGAGAATGTCTGTTGGCGGATTTAAGCCGCGCTCTCGCATGGCATGCATCGCAGCTATCGCTAGTGAATCATTGCCCCCGATAATTGCATCAGGGGGATCATTTGTTTCGGCGAATGCCGCTACCGCGTCCCTCGTATCTTTGAATCGCTCCGTTTCGGATCTGATAAGGTGCATTTCACTGTCGACCGCCAAGCTCGATAAGGCTTTTTTCACGCCAGCAAATCGGCTTTCTATTGTGTGCCATCTCGTTTTATTTGAAATGAACCAGAACCGCCTTGCGTTACGAGCAATCAGATGCTCCACGATCATGCGTCCCGCCTCGTCGTCTTTTTGGTCAACAATCGCTAGATCTTCGAATGCATCCGAGTATTTATGTTTTACCAACACCATAGGAACGCCCAATTGACTGACAGTTTTAAACACCTGTTTGAGTTCAGTTGGGGTCCCTGAAGACGTAACGATTAGCGCGTCGGTCGATCGACGCCTGAACACCTCATTTATATTCACGACTTTGTCTGCACACAGCTTTATTTGCAGATCATAACCATGTTCATTTAACACCTCACTAAGGCCGGCAGTAATCCCGGCTGTTACAGCATCAGAGAGGAACTCACTCGCCGTATCACGAATTAGAAAGCTGATCGTCCATTGCTTTGCGGACCGAAGGCTACTTGCTGCTTTATCAGTCATATAGTTCAAGTCAGCAATCGCTTTTTCAACTTTCGTTTGAGTCTTTGAACTAAATCTCTTGCGCCCGTTAAGGACGTTTGAAACAGTGGATATTGACACACCAGCCCGCTCGGCAACGTCCGTTAACAACACAGAACCTGATTTACGCTTTTTCGTCATGATTTACTTCGTTTTTTACTCTCACCGTTGATAAAATTATTCGCAAAGTAAATCGATCGAAGCAATCAATCAAAAGCAGTGATTTCAAAGAAAAACATTCTGTAAAATATACAGATTCCTATTGACGCGCCTCCTCAATATTGTAAAACGTTTTACTCGCCAAGCAACTGAAATCAAAGCCGCCATATGAAAGAATAGGTCGATGTCCCTTGCACAAATATCTGAAGACGTTGGAGCAGCGCATGCGTTCGAAGCAAAAGCAGAGGAAGTGATTGCGGGGGGCGTTGCATCCTTAAACCGAAAGGTATCGCCGAGCCGTGTATTCACAAAAGCCAACGGCGCCATGCTTTGGGATATTGATGGTAATCAATATGTTGATTTTCATGCAGGCTTTGCGCCCTACATCCTGGGTCACAACTGTGCTGCTGTGAACCAGGCCGTTATAGACGCGATGGAAAGCGACTGGTCTCTCATTGGAAGTGGATCTGTGCCTTGGGAGGTTTCACTCGCCTCAACTCTGACAACGATTATTCCGTCGATGGATCAAGTGCAAATGTGCAACACCGGTTCTGAGGCGACGGCTCAGGCTATTCGATTGAGCCGAGCATGGACGAAACGCGAAGATATCGTCTTAATCCTTGGCGGTTATAATGGTAACCACGACGATGTTATTCGTAAATCTCAACCTACGTTAGCCGAAGTTGGTCCACGGGTAAGCCCAGGAGAGTATCGTTTTGTTTCGGCATCTGCTGGGATCCCTGAAACAACAAAACAACGCGTCCATCTCATCAATTTCAACGATCTAGAGTCCTTACGCTACGTATTTGAACGTAACGATATTGCCTGCGTTATGCTTGAGCCGGCTATGCAAAATGTCGGCGTTATCCTTCCTCAGCCAGACTATTTGAAGGGTGTAAAGTCTCTGTGCGAAGAATATGGAGCTGTCTGCGTCTTCGACGAGGTAAAAACTGGGTTTCGAGCCGCATTGGGAGGCCACCAGTCCATTTGTGGTGTGAAGCCAGATCTCTCGGTTTTTGGAAAGGCAATTGCTAATGGTTATCCAATGGCCGTCATTGGTGGACGTAAAGACTTGATGTCATATTTCCACCATCACGACCAAGAGAAACGCGTTTTTAGTGGTGGAACATATAGTGCTCACCCACTCAATTGTGCCGCTTCTCTTGCAACCATTAATTTCCTTAGAGATAATTCAGTACACGATGTTTTAGAAAAGCGCGCGTCTTATTTCTGCAAAACGCTGGATGAGCTTTTCGCCAAAACCGGTCGACCAAATGTGACAGTAAGAAATGCTTCTGCATTTTGTACGTTTTTTATGGATCATGAACCCGTCGATTGGCATGATGTTTTGGAACATCATGATTTCGATTTCGATAAGAGATATCGAGAGGCCTGTCTAGAGAGCGGGATCTATCACCTGCCCTTGGTCTGCAAGCAAAGCTCAATTAGTTTTGCCCACTCTGAACAGATCTTAAATGAAGTTCTTGATAAAACAGAAAGCGTTCTCAAAAGCCTTTAACTTGACACCGCGAAAAGTCATATCGGTTGATTGATAAACCAAACATCAGGGCGATAACATAACAAACTGATACCTTGTCGCCCTTGCAGTAAAAATCTCTGCAACAGCGCTTTTAGTGTTTCCGTTTTAGCCCGCCTTCAGTGTAATGATAAGATACTATTGGACGGCAAGAATGATTATTGCAGAGCGCGATTCTTGTTAGAACGTAATCTCAGGGGTTAATGGCATTGCGTTCCCTGTAGGATCGATTTCTTGCAAACGATGTGAATACATTAGCAATAGGGGTTAGTGCGTGAAAAAACGAAAACTGCGAAGTCAAGATTGGTTTGCCATAAAGGGGCGCCAGGGCTTTGAGCATCGCTCAAACATGCGAGGCCTTGGACTGCCAGATAGCACGTTCGACGGACGCCCTATCATAGGGATCTGCAACGTCTGGTCCGAATTTAACCCTTGCGATGCCGGACAACGTGATCTTATCGGCCATGTGAAGTCAGGTGTTTTGGAAGCTGGCGGCATACCTTTAGAATTTCCGGCACCAGCCATCGGCGAGCCAATAATGCGACCGTCACCACTCATGTTTCGTAATTTAACAAGCATGGTTGTTGAAGAACTCATTCGTGCCAATCCTATTGACGGTGTCGTCTTGCTTGCAGGGTGCGATAAGACAACGCCAGCCTTGTTGATGGGTGCACTGAGTTGTGACATTCCTTTAATCGTCGTTTCTTCAGGACCAAAGATTAACGCAACATTTCGAGGTGAGACTTTAGGTTCGGGAACGCATATTTGGCAGAGCGAACAAGATGCATCTGCTGGTACGATGTCTCATGCTGATGTTGCCGCTTCTGAGGCGGCCCATTCGCGTAGCCATGGTACATGTATGACCATGGGAACGGCCTCTACTATGGCCTCCATTGTGGAGGCAATGGGCCTATCACTCGAATATAATTCGTGTATTCCTGCGCCAGACGTTAGACGTGCCTTATTGGCACGCCATTCAGGACGCGCTATTGTTCAAGGAGTTAATGATGACAGGCGCCCCAGTACATTCCTGACACGACAGTCTTTTGAAAACGCTATTCGTACGGTCGCCGCTATCGGGGGCAGTTCAAATGCGGTTATTCACCTGCAAGCTATCGCGGGACGCGCAAAAATCCCTTTGACCTTAGATGATTGGAATACATTAGGCCGCGATATTCCTTGCCTAGTGGACCTTATGCCAGCAGGCAGGTTTTTAATGGATGACTTTTATGGCGCTGGTGGTCTAAGCGTTGTGATAAAACGCCTTGTGGATCAAAATCTATTTGACGCTCAGGAAATGACCGTGTTGGGCGAACCATTGGCCGCAAGATTACCATCGGCGAAGTGTTTCAATAATGAGGTTATACGGACGTTTGATAATCCTGTTTCACCGCAAGGCGGATTGGCGGTCCTCAAAGGAAACCTGGCACCCGACGGCGCTATCATTAAACCCGCTGCAGCCTCCACACGACTTCTGAAGCACAAGGGCAAAGCAATCGTCTTTGATGATATCAAAGACTATATGGAGGCAGCTTCATCAGAAACATTTGATGTGTCTGCAGACGATATTATGATCATTCGCAATTGTGGCCTTAAGGGTTATCCGGGTATGCCAGAAGTGGCAAATGCTTGTGTACCGCAAAAGCTGCTGAAGGAAGGCGTCAATGATATTATACGGATATCCGACGCACGCATGAGTGGAACAGCATTCGGTTCTGTTATTCTCCATGTTTCCCCTGAGGCCGCCGTTGGGGGGCCACTTGCGCTTGTAAAGAATGGCGACATGATCGACGTAAACGTTGAACAGGGGAGTCTTAATCTACTCGTTAGTGCTGAAGAATTGAAGGAACGCGAACAGGCTCTTTCGATGAGTCGAAGAGACGACGACGAAGCAAGTGGCTATAAAAGCTTATTCATGAACCATGTTCTACAGCCAGACAGGGGTGCAGACTTTGACTTTTTGCTCGGTCAACGCGGTGCCGATACCCCTCGCGAAAGCACCTAAAGCGTCGTTACTTCAATAAGAAAAGAGAGCATGTTTTCGTTCTTTGTTTTTAATTGATGGCGCCAATAAACAACTAGGCGGCCACCCGTGCGCGCGCTGCCTGAAAACACTTTATGGCATCGCTAGTTGTCTGACTTTTTAGTCTTCGTGACGAGCGGCACTCCATTGGAAATGGAAAAACCGCTGCTTCTAAAGCATTTGCAAGCCAAGTGTGTGCGGTTGGCGTTAAGGAAATGCGTAACATCAACAACTTAAAGCGCCCTTCTGCTTCCAATTGAAACGGAGGCGCTTTAGTGGCTATTCGTTCAATACACATTGTGATACTGTAAAACGATTTACAGATTAGCAATGAGATCGATTAGTGACCAAGACAAATAACGAGCAAAAGACTGCTCTTACGGAACGAACAGGTGCAACAGAACAAAGTACGTTGAGCGGTCAAGGAACACTTATTAATCGTGTTGCCATTGGGTTATTCGGACTTAGTTTTTGTGAGCGTACAGCAAATTTTACGATCAAATACCTACTCATCCTCGTTTTTACCGATCAAATAGGTTTGTCCGATAGCAATAGCGCGCTTGTTCTTGGTGCAGTTCTGACTGCTAACTCTCTATTTTACTCTATTAGTGGAGCGATTTCGGATCGTTTGCTTGGCTTGAGATATACGCTCTTAGTAGGCTTACTTCTCATGGTGCCAGCTTATTTATCACTATGTATTGTACTTGATTACACTGATTTTGGCACAGACGGACTAATCGTAAATTCGATTTTCTTTGGCGCGCTCGCAATACAGATCTGCTCAATTTCTCTTGTGAGATTATCTGGATTTAATCTCATAAAACACACACTGCCTGAAGCCGACACCAGGAGTGAGAAGCTTTATGTTCTCTACTATTGGGTCGAGTCAATTGCCGCGCTGATGGCGTCGATTATTGCAGGGACATTTATTCAACGGTTTGGTTGGACCCCAATCTTTAGTGTACTCACAATTGGAATGACCGTATCAGGTGCAATTATTTTTATGAACCGTCACCAGTTATACATCCCTTCCTCACCAAGCCAAAGCATTCAACCAGTGACAGCAGGTTTTGCTGTTGCCCTTTTAATAGCATGTGCTTTTGTGATGATTTCTTTTCCAACAACAGCAGGTATTGCCAGTACGCTAGTCGCTATTGGGGTGATCTACTTCGTGTATCGAAACCGTGATCAGTTTCGGACAGTGAAGCAAAAAGAATACCTTATTACCTTTACGATTGTCACCATCGCATCACTTTTATTTATGGCGCTTCAAGAGCAACAATGGTCGTCTCTTGTTCTTTTTGCGGACCGTGTCGTTGACAGAGCAGTGTTTGGGTTCACGCTGCACCCTTCACATTTTCAGTCGATTATTCCCATAATGTTGGTGGTGTGTGCGCCCGCTGTTGCGGCGCTGCTCGATAAACGACAGTTCTCAGATGCCGCCGCACGATTAAGTGCTTTGCTCCGGAAGCTGATGGTCTCATACGCTTTGTTGATGGTTTGCTTCGTCGTGCTCTTCACTTCCACCTTTTTTACAGACGCAACCAATAAAATTCATTGGAGCTGGCTTGTCATTGCTTTAGTAATTGCCGGGCCTGCGGAGCTGTTTATTTTCCCAATTGTCTTTAATGCCATAACAAAAAATGCCCCAGCCAAACTTGCTAGTACAATGACAGGAATTCATTTTACATGCTATGCCGTGTCCGGTTATGCAGCTGGTGTTCTAGCGTCCCTTGCAGGCGGTGTACCAAGCGAACAAGGTCTGAATGCCGTGGTATTAAATTACCGGGAATTTCTTGGCCTAGTTGGAACAACCGGCGGCGTATTTGTTATCATATGCATTGGAGCAGCAATGGTATTCGCAAGTGGTAAATATCTTGGTGTACTGAAGGAAAACTAAAGCATTTCCAGCTCAAGTGGCTTCCGGTTGAGCGCCCGGACCGGAAATGCGTAAAAAAGACCTAAAGCCGTTCACCGATTCCATTTGAAACGGAGCGGCTTATAGCGGAATACAATAATTCTGCACTATTGCATTCCGCAATAGGTTATGGCGGTCGCGCCGTTTAACGCAACAACCGTTGCGCACTTTTTGCTCGGCGCTCTAAGAGCGTATCATGCATAACTCGTTTTCGATTATGCATAAAAGAAACGTGCAAAGACGAAAAATTGTAGCATCGTCGAGATGCCAATTTAAATGACGGCGCTCTAATGTTAACGCCCTTCTCTGCCAACTGCTAATATCGTATTGACCCTTGCTGCCATGCGTACCATCAAATAAATGGCTAATTGCAGCCGACGATTGAGATGCTTCACCGAAAAATGCATAGTTGGATATAGGAACAACAACAGTGCACATACGGAGGACAATACAGGTCCTCGATGTGTTTTGTTACGCCATAACAATTCTCAAATTCGTTAACTAACCTTGAGCAAAAACAAATTCAACGTGATGCACCCCTGCCATCATACCATCAAATTCGCCGTCTTTGCGGATGACAAGATATAAATTGGTGAAACCTTGTTGTGCGTCGATATCAACCGTAACCGGCGCATATTTAGGGATTAAAGAGAAACCTTTACCGTAAACGGACGAGCCAATAACCGGTCCGTCCGGCCCATCTTTACGAATCTCGAAAACACGGTCCTTCGGCAAGGATATAGGTATATCGAACTGACCAACTTTAATCTTGGCAATGTTAGTAAGATCGAAGGTGCCAAGTTCGAGATATGAGTTATTTTGATTAAAAAGCGTTACTTTGCCGCCGCCTTCTGCATAAACAGAAACGCCATAGCTCTTACCTTTAGCTGCTAGAGGAACTGTCGCAACTCGAGGCGCCAAAAGCTTTCTTGTTTCAGCAACTTCAATGGGTGGCACTCCCTTACCGCCTTTATCTGTATAGGACGCTTTCAATGTGTATTCACCAGCAAGAGTCGTCCCAATGAATTTATGAGAGACTATGGCATCGTCGTGCTGGTCGATGAAGGCATCGCCGCTTACAGGAATAAGGCGTCCATCCACCGTCTGCGCTGTGGCGTTACTATCATCAGCACCTCCTAAGCCGGCAATGAATGTCGCAATTCGGTCAAGCTCTCCCTCTGGGATTGCGCTGAACCCACCCATGACCCTGTCACCCCAATTTCCTTGTGCACCGTTTTTAATTCGGCCTTTCAAATAGCTAACGACATCAGGACGATCTCGGTAGCGATTTGCAACGGCTTGGTAGGACGGCCCCACGCTATCATCATTGACTTGATGACAGCTGGTGCAGCCATTTTCCGTGATGAGCGCTAGGCCTTCTTCCATTGGTATAGTTTCTATTTTCGCAGACTTATGCCCACCCTCTTCAACCAATGGCTCGCCATTGATAGTTAAGGGCGCAAAATCAAGCGCAACAGTAACCGCTTCTGCTGGGATATCTCCCATTGAGAGGCGTCCATCCTCTGTATCCATAACGTCAACACTGTAGGCAAGAGACTTCTGTTGGGGTTTGAAAAAGCTCGCATTACCATCAATTGATATTGATATTTTCGGTGGCTCGTTGCCGACAGCAAGCGTTTCAACAGCATAACTCTTCAAGCCATTATTAGCAGTAGCTTCAAGCTGCAAAACATAAATGCCTGGTTCTTCAATGAGGGTATTTATCGAAGGTGATGCAACTTCGATAAGCGGGTCCGCGATTGCTTCAGTTATCAAGCGGTTGCTGTCTACCGAGTCATTCGATCTCGCTAATCGCCAAACAACGTCTAACTTCCCGCCATCCACGTCAGCGCTTTGCTCCGACGATGCAACAAGGGAAAATGGAGCACCGCCTCGCCCTTTATCGAGAGATATAATAGCTTTTGGTGGGATTTGTTCATCGGACATATAGGAAACTCGGGTTAGCGCTGCGTTTGTATTGTCCGTAAACCACTGTTCTCCATATTCAACGGCATAGATCTGACCATCAGGACCAAATTTTAAATCAATCGGTGCTTCAAGAATACCACCATCGATAAAGGGTTCAATTTTATCGATCTCCCCATTCTCTCGGAATGAAACAACTTTTATCCAACGTCGCATAAAGTCTGAAATGAACAGCTTGCCTTCATAGTATGACGGATACGCATTTTCGGCAGGTTCTTTCGGACGGCGATAGACATCGACCACAAGCGCGTTACGGGCACCTGCACCAAGCTCCGGGAACTCATCCGACATTGCGTAAGGGTATGCAATGAGAGCGGGCTGCGCCGGAGGAAGCAGTGTAGGTTCGTCAAGGCGCGGCGATAAATTATATGGCATAAGTGGGTCGAAGGCTTTACCACTTTCCTTCGTCGCAAAGTCATAAGCTCGATAAGGTCTGTTCGCAGCAATGAAAAATGGCCAACCAAAGTTACCTGGCCCGGTCGCTCGATTTATTTCATCATGTCCCTTTAGGCCGCGCGAGGGGTCGCTGTCTCCGCCATCGGGGCCCACATCACCAAAATAGACGCTTCCGTCGATATCAACAGACAGCGAATAAGGATTACGTGTCCCCATCAAATATACTTCGGGAAGCCCTGAAGATTGATCGGTAAAAAGATTTCCTTCAGGAATAGTGTAACCAGGCTCACCTTTATTCGGTAATATACGGAGAACTTTACCCGCAAAACTAAATGGATTGCCAGATGTACGGCTCGCATCACCGCTTGCTTCGCCATCTCGAAAGTCTATCGGAGCAAAGCCGTCTGATGCATGGGGATTGGTATTATCACCGGTCGCAATCAGTAGCGAGCCATCGGCCATAAAGGCAAGGTCCCCACCTGTATGACAGCACTCCTCAGACCACGGAAATTCTAATATAATCTGCTCTTGATCCAAAGCGAAAGCCGATGGTCCTGTTGCCGGAAAACGAGAAACACGCTGCCCCCAACCTTCATCGTTATTTTCATATGTATAATGAAGATAGGCTACTTCTTCGCCTTGCTCCTCACGAATAGCAATAGCAACAAGACCGAACTCATTGTAAGAACTTACTGGAAGCGTTGCGATAAGCGGTGCTTCACCGGTTTCACGATTATAGCGCTTCACGCCGCCTCGACGTTCAACGATGATAATTTCACCGGAAGCGAGGAAGTCAAACCCTAACGGCTCAGCAAGATCACTGTTAAGCACCGTTTTATTGAAACGGCTTTCCGCAGGCCTAACATTATCATAATTGCGTGTTCGCTCTTCGCCGACGGCATAGGCAATACCGCCTAAAATATGATCCAAAAAGAAAGGGTCCCTATAGGTCTCGATTGTGTCCCCCATACACGTGTAAAAGGATCGTCCGCCATCAAAGTCTTGATACCACGAGATAGGATGGCGAACGCCCATCCCCATCGTTCCACCTTCATAGGAGTTTTCATCAATTGAAATCAGATGATTAAGGTGCGGACGCAAATCAACAAAATCATACCACTCATCTGCACGAACATAAGTAGCCGGTAGCTTATTGGTAGAAATATGTTTGGCATCCTCCACCCGTAATCGACCCGATTGGACGTTACTAGGACTCATTGGATGAGCATAGAAAACCGCACCAACAAGTTCTCTATACCAAAACCAAGGATCTTCTTTCCATTCCGTATCGACAGCTGAGTGTATGCCGACAAAGCCCCCGCCTGCCTGAATGTAACGTTCAAAAGCTAGTTCTTGCCGCGAATTGAGCACATCACCTGTCGTACTCAGAAAAACAACAGCATCGAACGACTTCAAAACATCATCATTGAACTGAGATGGATCTTCCGTTGCGACAACTTCAAACCCATTTTCGCTTCCCAGCTTTTCTATTGCTGCAATGCCTGTTGGAATTGAAGGATGACGAAACTCTGTAGTGCGACTGAATACCAAAATACGAGCGCCATCAAGTTTCTCTTCTAAGGTGGTTCGATCCCCACCAAGAGTTTTGTTTCCGTCATCTGAATTGGCACACGATACAATCAAAAACGCACCGATGAATAAGCAAAGATGACGAATCAACAAGTTGTCTAACACCCTGTTCGACGACACTTTAACTCTAAACCATTCGTCCGTCTCACGACTATTTAAATGTCTCAAAGAGACGCTTACGAATCTTGCGATTACGGTTCTAATAACTGATATCATGTCTAACCTGCAAAATCGTCAAATGCCCGCTCCGCGGGTCTGATTATATGGTTCGCGATGAAAGGCGCGCCTTCCCGCGCGCCATCTTCTGGGTGTTTAAAGCAGCACTCCCACTCAAGAACCGCCCAACCATCATATCCATATTGGGAGAATTTCGAAAAGATCTGTTTAAAGTCTACTTGTCCATCACCGAGAGAACGAAAACGGCCAGGTCGATTTTTCCAATTCTGGTAGCCCCCATAGACACCACTTTTACCCGATGGTCGAAACTCCGCATCTTTTACATGAAACATACGAATACGATCATGGTAGAAATCGATAAACTGCAAGTAATCTAATTGCTGCAAAACGAAATGGCTTGGATCATAAAGAATATTAGCGCGCGGATGACCATCGACGGCATCTAGGAACAACTCGAAGCTAACACCATCATGCAAGTCTTCACCGGGGTGAATTTCATAGCACAGATCAATCCCCTCTTCTTCAAAAACGTCAAGAATTGGTCGCCAGCGCCGGGCTAACTCTTTAAACCCATCCTCCACGGCCCCAGCCGGTCGTTGCGGCCACGGGTAAACCATTGGCCAAAGCAACGCTCCAGGAAAGGTCGCGTGTGCCGTTAAGCCGAGACGTCGACTTGCCTTTGCTGCATAGTGTAACTGTTCCACAGCCCATGCCTGCCGAGCAGTTGGGTTCCCTTTGACCGCGTCAGGAGCAAATGCATCAAACAGATCATCATAGGCTGGATGGACGGCAACAAGTTGCCCTGGCAAATGAGTGGAAAGTTCAGTGATGGCGACACCTTGCTCTGCGCAAACACCAGTAAGCTCGTCGCAATAGTCTTGGCTCTCGGCAGCAAGCTTCAAATCCATACAACGAGAATCATAGGATGGAATTTGCACACCAATAAATCCGGCCTCAGCCATCCAGCGTGCAGCTGAACTTAGTGTCGAAAAAGGTCCAGTGTCCTCCATGTATTGAGCAAGAAAAACCGCAGGACCTTTCATGCCTTGCTTTTTCTTCAATTTCGCAAGCTCATCTGAAGACTGAATAGAAATACTATCTGACATTAACTACGTCTCTCCACTCGCCATCCGCGTTAGAACTATCGACAACGGCTTCAATAAACGCCATTCCGCGCAATGCCGCATCGATACCGGGCGTGTATCCTATTTCATCAGGTCCCGGCGATGCATGCATGTTATTACGAACCATTTTCGCAAAGTCTGTATACAGTGTCGAAAATGCACCTAAGTATCCTTCTGGATGACCGCTGGGCGTCCGCGAGACATCGAGGGCCGTTGCCCCAAGCGGCATATTAACGCCAGCACGCACGCGTTTTTGCTGGCCATCAGCGTATTTAATCATCAGCGTATTGGGCTCCTCCTGGTTCCAGATGAGACCTGCTTTTTCACCATAAACGCGAATGGCCAAAAAGTTCTCTTCACCGGCACAAATCTGGCTGGCCGTTAAAACACCCGTTGCGCCGTTTGACATTTTAAAAAAGACAGCACCGTCATCATCTAGCGCGCGCCCTTCCACAACACATTGGAGCCATGCACGAACCGTCTCCATGCGAGCGCCAGTAATAAACTCTGTTATATTATGGGCATGGGAACCAATATCGCCCATGCATCCCGAAGGGCCGGACCGTGCTGGGTCTACACGCCAAGCGGCTTGTTTGTTTTCTTTTTCTAGACGATCAACAAGCCAACCTTGCGTATATTCCACATAAACCTTACGTACACGCCCTAGGACACCCTCTTGGACAAGGCGCCGAGCTTCTCGCACCATGGGGTAGCCGAGATAGGTATGTGTTAAGACATAACAGCGTCCGGACTTTTCAACAGCGGTAGCCAGCTCTCGCGCCTCGCTTAATGAGATCGTCGCCGGCTTATCGCTTACAACATGAAACCCAGCATGGAGGGCCGCAGTCGCGATTGGCAGATGTAAATGATTTGGCGTTACGACTGAAACGGCTTCCATTCGTTCACTATCAGGCAAACTTGCTTCTATCTCAAGCATCTCCTGCCAGGATCCATAGGCGCGCGCTGCGTCAACGCCAAGGTTCGCGCCAAATTCCCGAGCCGCGCTTGGGTCACTGGAAAATGCTCCGCATACTAAAGTACACGTACCGTCTAAACGTAAAGCCCGCCGGTGGACGGCGCCGATAAAAGCGCCTTCGCCGCCACCAACCATACCGATCCTTACTGGACCGTCACGACTTGAAACTACTTGTTGGTTCACAGATTTTTCCTCTCCTATCGAATATCTCTCAACCCTTTTATGTAAGGGGCAAAAAATCGTTATTCCGATCTGCACCTATACTGAGATATTTCATTGATCTAAAGACGCACTATCCGTTTCCAGCTCGAGAGACATACGATACGCTATTTCGAATAAACGAATATAGCACTTTAATAGGTGCGGTCGTCTGCTCCATTCCGGAAACTCTTCTTCGTTCTGAAACAGTGTCGGACGGATCGCCGGGTTTCCAACCTGGTGGCATGAACAAATACCCCAAACAGTCCCGAAAATTTTCGGCAGACCTTAGATCCTGCCACAAAGCACGGAATTCGCCAAAATGAGTGTCGACAAAACTCTCCGTATCGACATTACGCGTAATACCATACTCCGGGGCATTTCCATCATTTAATGGCTGAAGCGTTCCCATGAACCAATCCCAAAAGAGTGTTATCGACGTATAGTTTCGGTCCATATAAATAAGATTTTTTGCGTGGTGGGCCCGGTGATAGGATGGTGTTTGAAGAAACTTTTCAAGTGGTCCGTACCGAAATGGTACGACACTTTCACTGACATGAAGAAGACTTCCCCACAGAACGTCAATTAATGAAATAATGAGTACAAATGCGGGATCGACACCCAATAATCCTGAACCAAATCCAATGACGAGTGGCATTTGGATCTGTTCAAAAAAATGGTGATTGGTACCGACACCCATACTTATATGCTTGGGAGCATGATGCGGCGAGTGAAAACACCAAAATAGTCTCACGACATGGGCTAGCCAATGCTGCAGCCAGTAGAAAAACTCGTAAATGAAAAAGCCAATAATAAAACTCAAGGGCGATAGCCCCAAATCCAACGGCGACAGACCGGAACCGATAAAGGCGAAGCCCGTTGCACCGAGTATCCGGGTAGCAAACGCAAGTGCTTGTCCGAAGAAAATACCAATAAGTATTGCCCGGTGTTCACCCGCTACTTTTTTCTTGTAAACAAATTGAAGCAACAGAAAGTCCAATAAGGCGAGCGCAACAACAAAGTAGATGATGATTTCCATCCACCCACTGAAAAATTGGAACAACTCTTTTTGCAATGCAATTTCCACCAAAATAGCTCCAGCGTTCCCTCTATCGATACGTCTTTTGCACTCAGCCTACTTAGAAAATGATCATATGTGGTACCGTGATCATGACAGATATAATTTACTAAATCCGCCACGAATAAGATAAATTACAACTTTGGTCTCCTAAAATGCACGATTGATCAAATTCTCTAGATACTCCTGTCGACCCGACGTATGCGTCCCATTCAGTTTTTGCTCAGCAGCCAGCGATGCGATGGACTCCAGGTTAGCCGCATCCGCCAGCATGGTTTTCCCAAGGGTGCCATCCCAACTCGAATATCGATCATTCTTGAAGGTTTCCAACGCTCCATCTTCGATGATTTTTGCGGCTGCAAGCAATGCGCGCGCCAAAGCGTCTGCACCGCCAATGTGGGCGTAAATGACGTCGATAGGATCATTGCTTTGGCGACGCACCTTGGCATCAAAGTTAAATCCGCCTGTATCAAGCCCACCGCTCGGTAAAAGCTCTAACAAAGCTAACGTTATATCACGGATATCGAGATTAAACTGATCAGTATCCCATCCGTTCTGACTGTTGCCACAATTGATATCAACTGATCCCATCATATCGTAACAAACAGCTGTCGCAACTTCATGTGCGAAGCTATGGCCGGATAAGGTAGAGTGATTAGGCTCAATATTAACGTGGACTTCTCCTAGCAAATCAAATTGCTGAAGAAATCCGTGTATTGTCGCTGTATCATAGTCATACTGATGATAACTTGGTTCATGAGGCTTTGGCTCAATCAAAATTTTTCCCTTAAATCCGATCTTATGCTTGTGCTCTACCACCATCGTAAGGAACCGGCCAAAATTACCCAACTCCCGCTTTAAGTCAGTGTTGAGAAGTGTATCATAGCCCTCACGCCCTCCCCACAACACATAATTTTCTCCGCTGAGTTTATGCGTTGCATTCAAGCAATCACGAATTTGACGGATGGCACAAGCGGCCACTTCTGGATTTGGGTTGGTTAGTCCGCCAGCGGCGTAACGAGGGTGGGAAAAAAGATTAGCCGTTCCCCACAGGAGTCTGATACCGGTTTCGTCCTGATATAGCCCCAATTTTTCCACAGCATGAGAAAAATTATACGCTAACTCATCTGGCGTATCAGCGGCGGCGGCAACATCCACATCATGGAAACAGTAAAATGGTAGATCCAATTTAGAAAAGAAGTCAAAAGCGGCAGCCATTTTTGTCGCAGCCGCGTCTCGATCGTTTTTACCTAGATGCCAAGGACGATCAAACGTCCCACCGCCAAACACATCGGCCCCGTTCCAACAGAATGTGTGCCAGTAACAAACAGCCATCCGGAGGTGGTCTTCCATCCGCTTGCCAAGGACTATTTGGTCCTTATCGTAATACTGATATGCCAACGGATTTTCCGTATCAGGCCCTTCAAATTTTATTGGGGCGATATTGGAAAATATGGACGTCGGTGCTGCGCCGATTTGATCATCAAGCATGATAACTATTCTCGAATTCGTGTTGCAGAGCCTGGTAAAGGCGCGAAAATTTCTCTTTTTTTGGGGCAAGACAGTCAACATCGTCATCATGTGGCTCGATGACATTTGTTATCGCTGGCGCCTCAAATGCCTCGTCAAGCGTCCCCTTTAAAGAAGCATATCGAGCGAGGCGTGCCGCTCCCAAGGCAGGCCCAGCGGCAGCGCCATCCATATAGATTAGAGGTCTTTCAAGGACGGCAGCAAGAATCCGCCCCCAATAATCTGACTGCGCACCGCCGCCGATGACGGAGAGAGCATGAACATCGACACCGGTGTTGGTAAGAGACTGAAGCCCCTCTCCCATACCAAACGCAACGCCTTCAAGAACTGCTTGAGCTACTTCCGCTTTTCCAGTGTCATGGTGCAGACCAAATAGCACACCACTCGCGTGAGGGTCATTGTGCGGCGTGCGTTCACCCGAAAGATAGGGAAGAAACAATACCGAACTTGAACACTCGCTATTCACGCGAGCAGTATCAACGAGCGCTTCAGCCGACGGCAACCCCAGCAATTGACATGCCCAGTCAACACAGCTGGCCGCGCTTAACATCACCGACATCAAATGCCACCGCTCCGGTATCGCGTGACAAAAGGCGTGCGCTGCCGAAGAAGGATTCGCACGAAAGGTTTGTCCCGCCACAAAGATAACCCCAGAGGTGCCAAGTGACATCAACGCATCACCGTCATTAACCACACCGGCTCCAATGGCACCAGCCGCGTTGTCGCCGCCACCAGCGACAACAGGAACGCTTGCCATTCCCCAAGCCTCGGCCGTTTCCAAACGGAGGCAACCAGTTTCTTCCGGACCTTCGAAAAGCTGCGGCATTTGATCTTTTTTCAAGCCACAGGACTCAAGAAGATTGGTGTCCCAAGACCGCCTTGCAATATCCATCCAAAGCGTTCCCGCACTGTCAGACATGTCAGAGGCAAGCTCGCCAGTCATCCACAAACGGATATAATCTTTAGGCAGAAGAACAGAGTTTATCTGAGAGAATACTTCCGGTTCATGCTCGCGAATCCAAGCGACCTTAGGAGCCGTGAAACCGGGCATTACGAGATTACCTGTCGCACTAAAAAAGCTTGGTTCGTCGTTTTGCAATCTTGCAGCCTCAGCAAAGCTACGTCCATCATTCCACAGAATTGCGGGCCTTAGCGGTTTATGTCGATCATCTAATAAAGTAGCCCCGTGCATTTGCCCTGAAAGCCCGATGCCTTTCACTCGGCGACGGAGAACTGGATCAAGGCCTGAGACAGCTTTGTTTGTCGCCTGCCACCAGTCCAATGGATCTTGCTCTGACCATAAAGGCTTTGGACGTGAGATGTTAAGCTCTGCTGAAGATGTACCGGAGATCGCCGCGCTCTCGTTGATAAGAACCGCCTTAACACTCGATGTTCCAATATCGATCCCAAGAAACAATCGGGCTCTCCAAACCGCAATGCCAATTTGGTAGCGCTATCATTTTAATTCCCGTCTATCAAGTCAAATTCAATTCGATTACAGAATGCGCGTTAGTTCGGGCCAGTGAGTTTCAATTTACCCCAGCAAGGCCCGTTCATTACTCAATAAGTGCCAATAGGTAGATATGACGAATATCGGAGAACGAATGGCGACCAAGACGAAAAATGGTAAAGTGACATTAGCCGATGTCGCCAAAGAAGCCGGTGTCTCCCCCATGACAGCCTCGCGTGTCATCAACGGAGACCAAAAAGTAAAAAGCACCACACGCGAAAAAGTCCAAGGTGTCATAGAGCGCCTAAAATATGCACCGAATGTTGCGGCGCGTAATCTAGCGGGCGCTAATCCGCTTCGCATTTGTCTCCTCTACGGCAACCCTTCTTCGGCCTTCCTCGGCGAATTGCTTATGGGCGCCTTAAGCGCTGCTAGTGAGCTGGGGGTTCAGCTTCTAGTCGAAAAAACAGACGATACGGTCACCCCTCATGAGATATCGTTAAACATGAATACATACTGGGACGGGCTAATCGTGCCTTCACCAATAAGCGAAATGCCGGGATTGAGAAAAATGATAGCAGACCGGAATTTTCCGACCGCTTTCATTGCCAGTGGCGCTGAACCTGGTCGCGGCCATGAAATTCGCATAAACGACGACGCAGCAGCATTCGACGTCACCAAAATGCTCCTAGAGAAAGGGCATCGCGATATCGCCTTTATTAAAGGTCACCCAACTCAAATCGCGAGCGAAAAACGTTTCCTGGGGTACCAGCGCGCATTGAACGAATTTGGCCTAAGGACGGACCCCAAAAACGTTGAACAGGGTTTCTTCACCTACCGCTCTGGTTTGGATGCAGCAGAGGTATTTTTAAACCGAGACCGTCGACCCACTGCAATTTTTGCGAGCAATGACGATATGGCCGCGGGCGCCATGGCCGCCGCGGCGCGGCATCGACTATCTGTTCCAAAAGATTTGTCCATCGTTGGGTTTGACGACTCGCCGATTGCATCGACTGTATGGCCAAATTTAACCACCGTTCGTCAACCAATCGCCGATATGGCAGCATCTGGAATTGCTTTAGTGAACCGCCTAGGGAGAAGGCAAAAAGTAAAGCAGGCCGAGTTCGAGACGATTACCTTACCCTACAATATTATTGAGCGAGAAACTGTATCAGTCCCATTGAACCAGCGGCGTTAGGCACCAGCACCTTGGGACGTGCGGGCTTGAATACGACCATCGGCGCCATTACGGTAGCGATAACATTTAATCGTCTCCGTATCGGTTGAAGCTGAAGGCTAACCGCAATCGGAAAATTTTCACAATCCTATTGGTCCGCTTAAGGATAAAACTGCACCATGCCTTTGAAAAACCCAATCGGAATTAATCTGTTGCTTTGGACAGGTTCGCCGGATGAGAAGCATCTTGAATTATTACCTACAATCAAAGCCTTAGGATACGACGGCGTAGAAGTCCCCATTACGGATATGAGCTTGCCATTATGTAGAGCTTATTCCGACGCATGTGACGATATTGGGCTTCGTCGAACAGCTACGGCCCTTATACCTGACCGCACGGTTCTTCCTTACTCAGATCAGGACAGTGTATTCAAGGCTGGTGTCGAGCACTTAGAAACGTGTGTTGACAAAGCAGCGGCATTAGGGGCGGAAGTTTTAATGGGTCCCTTCTTTCAGCCGGTGGGGGACTTTTCGGATGCACCGCCGTCGGAAGATCAGAGACGCAGATGCGTAGAGGCACATCGCGCTATGGCCGATCGGGCAGAAGCCTCAAATATCCAGCTGTCAGTTGAATACCTCAACCGCTTTGAGGCCTGCCTCTTTTCGTCAGTTGACGAAATCGCTGCTCACGTTGAGGCCGTCGATCGGAAAAATTTTGGCGCTACCTTTGATACGTTCCACGCCAATATAGAAGAATCAAACATAATAAGCGCATTCACCGAAAACCTTGTCGTGATCAATCACGTACATATTTCGGAAAACCATCGCGGCGTGCCAGGGACCGGACATATACCGTTCAAAGACTTTACGCGAACCCTATCCGACACGAACTATAATGGTTGGGTCGTTGTCGAAATGTTTGGTAAAGGTATACCCGAACTTGCGGCCGCCACTCGGATTTGGCGACCTTTGTTTGCTGACCCGATGACAGCCACTAAAGATGCAATTGATTTCCTGAAGGCACTATAGTCGCTAAGGAACGCTAAAAGCGTTTTATCAATTGGTTTTACCTCATAAAGTGCTTATTTCACCGTGACCGCTCCAAGGTCTTCAGCACCAAGCTTTTGACTCTCAAACGGTTCACCAATTGTAAGAGCGGGCAATAAGGTTTTTTCAAACCAAGGAGTCCAAAGAAAAGCACTGCTGCCGAAATCGATGGCACCCACAGCCACGACCAGATTGTAAGCCGGGATAATGACAATATTTTGATTACCCAAACCCCTTGCCCATATACACCACACATCATCGTCACCCGATGAAAGTAATTTTCGAATCCACCAACTGTAGCCATACCCAAATTCCGAAATTTCGAAAGTCAAGGCTTGTACGGATGTTGATTCTTCAATCCAGTCTGCCGAAATAATCTGCTTTCCTTGCCAACGACCACGGTTCAAAACTAGCTGTCCAATTTTAGCCATTGCCAAGGGTCGCATCATTACCGTGCTTCCCCCCAGCGCAGGCCATTCTTCATTCGCTGAAGCGCCATAGATCGCAGCGTAACTATCAAAGTAGGACCTTGTTTCTCCAATTGGAGTGAGTAGTTCAGTTTGCACATAATCAGAGAGATGTTTGCCTGTTGCTCGTTCAAGCGTCATCCCGGCAACATTCGTCATCAGAGTATTGTAGTTTAGATACGGGCCGGGCTTGTGTGTGATGACTGGTTGTCCGAAGATGTAATCGACCCAACCATCCTCATGGTAAATCATGTTTCCATAACTAATATAGTTTTCACCGATTGCCCGCTCATCCCAACCTATAACATTCCCCATGGAAAGCAGTGTTTTCGGCGTCACACCAGCTTTCCCAGCTTTACTCGTCATCCACACCGAAGAACGATAGTCCGGAAAATATGAATTGATAGGTTCATTAACATCAATCTCGCCATTGTCTTGGGCAATGCCGGTTAGCAGACTTGTTATGCTTTTCGTAACCGAATATTGGAGCCACAACTTTTCTCTATCTGTACCATGAAAATATTCTTCTAAAACAAGCTTTCCATTGGCAGCAACGAGCACAAAGGCGGGGCGTTCAACCACCTCCCCCTTCATTACAGCATTGAGCGCTTCCTCGACACGCTTTTGACTGATATTTTCGTCCTTTAGCGTCGACACCGGAAAACCATTCTTCGTTTTCACGGGCGGTACATATTGGTAATTTGAAACCACTTCACCATTCGCATTCAAACGGGCCGCATCAAACTTTAAAAACCGTGCATCATTGCTGGAATAAAACTCGAGGTTCACTTCAACGCCGGCAGCATCTTTCAAATTCACATCGAGAGCCCCTGAATCGGCGTTCAACTGAGCAGTCATATCGACATTCTTCGTCAAAAATTTATTCAGGTCGAAATAAGAAAAAACGGCACGGAAGCGGCCCACTAGCTTGCCGTCTACTTCCTTGGCAGTAATGGTGTACATCGGGACGTCCGGTTCTTGTCCAGGGTCCATAAGCGTGACCTGGAAGCCATTATCCAACTTTTTAATATCGAGCGAAACAAACCCGGTTATTTCCATCTCAGGGGATGTCGCTCGCCACTTCCCTTCATATTGGAGCCGCGCTGCGTTCAAAGACGATG
This sequence comes from Pseudomonadota bacterium, assembly GCA_039025235.1. Lineage (GTDB taxonomy): Bacteria > Pseudomonadota > Alphaproteobacteria > Caulobacterales > Parvularculaceae > MED-G105. The sequence goes on along the minus strand of JBCCOS010000011.1, from coordinate 112,229 downwards.
CAAATAAGATAGGGACGGCAACAAGAGTATAAACGCCTGTCTTTGCACACACCTTAAAGATATGGCGGCGAACAACTCGTCTCTCAAAAACTAGGCTCAAAAGCTTTGCAATAAATCCAAAAAACATCGTGTCGCTCCTCCACACTCATAAGCCCGATCGTATTTTCTTAAGTATACCGATTAAATTTTCGATCCACTTGGAACAATTGACCTTCGTCACATGAATTAGATTTTTTAAGTAATGCAGCTAGAAAATTTCATTCTATGAAAATCGGCTCCAATTTTATTAAGATTTTTCAGCTGAAGCGGCCACATTAGTGAGAATTGACCCTCGTACCAGAAAATCCTTAAATCTATAGATCTAAAGCTGTTAAGGGATCTCATTTGAATGAGTAGCTGCTTTATCAGATAACCCCACAGCACGGATGTATTAGATGTCTGTCTGACCAAATTTAAACTATAACGTATAACCGTCGACGGGAAGCAAGTGTCCTGAAACACGCGATGCCGATGAACTCGATAACCAATATACGGCTTCAGCCACATCTGAGGCTTTACTGAAACCAGTAAGAGCGGATTCATTATCAATCTCTTGTCGCATTTCGTCATAAGATTTATTTGCCGCTTCCGCTTCAGTGCGAATGACACGTTCAATTCGATCTCCGTCGATTGCCCCTGGCGCTACGACGTTGACACGAACATTGGCAGGCGCAAAATCAACGGCGAGAGACTTCGTCACACCCACAACGGCCCATTTTGCAGCGGCATAGGGCGCACGATGCTCCCCTGCTCTCAAAACAATTCCCGAAGCCGTATTAATAATCGAACCACCACCATTATTCTTCATACGTTTGTAAGCATGGGACGCACATAAAAAAGTTGCGTCCACATTGACAGCAAAACATGCGCGCCACGCTTCCAAAGATATCTCATCAGCTGGTCCAATCGGCCCTGACGTTCCTGCGTTATTCACCAATACATCGAGACCGCCTAAGGCTTTATCAGCATCTTCAAAAAGAGAGGCGATTGCACTCGGATCACTAAGGTCAGTCTGACTACCTGTGATAGACGTATGGCGCGAACAAAATTCATCTAATGCTGAGCGGTCAATATCGCATATGTGTACCTTGGCACCGGTCGCAGCAAATTTCTCTGCAACGGCAGCCCCAATGCCTGATGCCGCACCAGTAACCAGTACACGTTGAGGAGCTGTATCATTCATTTTAAAAACCTTTATCTTTAAGGAAACAGCCAAGAACCCGGCCCAAATATCTCTTTTGTTCTTATACTGATTATAGAAATATCATACGTACGATTGAATAGACTTTCTTACTTGATAATGCTATCAATTCAATTTCCTCTAAATACCGATTACTATACAAAGCGCAATTGGCGCTAAGAAGACAGTTCGAAGTAAAAAATCGACATTTTGTTGGCTACACATCGTCATGTATTACAAAAAATTACGCACTCTATCATCATGCCTGACTAGGCTTACTCTCGCCTTTCCCATCAATTGAAGTGATTTTCGCGACGCTACGACATTGCTAAGACGAAAGCTATCGATATATTTCGTGCTTGCTTGAGCCAAGTCTCAACTGCACCTGTTTTGATGATAGAAACCTACTGGCCAGTCGACGAGTACGCCAATATCATACGGTCGACCTTTAATCGATGAATTCTATATGCCTGCTTCGAGCGCCATACATTTCTACCCGTTGATATCAAGAGCTACTCCGGAACGAAAACGAGTAAACTATCGATGCCGCACTCAATATCTTCCCTCAAGGAAGACTTTGCTTTTCTTGCGTCGTTAGTCGCCATTGCATCAACGATATCACGGTGAAGATTAGGGCTCATGCTTCTTGTTTCAGCTGTATAATAAGCCTGGAGTGGTCCCATCTGTAACCAAAGCATTTCGATAATGTGAATACTGAGGTGGATATCGCCTTGCCGATATATGGAAAAATGGAAGTCTTGATTTGCACGCAAGTATTTGAGCGGTGAGTCTTTCCGGAGTGACTGCTCCATCGTCTTTACAAGTACTTTCAGTTTTTTGACGAACACCGCATCGCTCGCACGAGCCGCACGGGCGGCTACTTCAGGTTCGATTAATGTGCGCAATCGATAAATATCTGCCGCAGCCTTCTTTGAAAGGATAGGAATCCGCATCGCTTTTTTGGGTTCAATCTCAACCGCACCTTCTGTACCCAGACGACGCACAGCCTCTCTCGTTGGGGTAAAGCCAAACGCATAAGCATCGCTTAATCGTTTAATTGATAGCTTCGTTCCCGGTGCGAAAACACCTGACATAATTTCAGATTTCAAAAGCGCGTAAGCCTGTTCATGCTCAGGGCGGGATTGGCGGGGAACAGGCTTCATGTCTTTGTAGCTCTCTGGTTAGGCTCGCCACAGGACTAATCGTCGAACCCAAGAACAGAGGCAATAAAACAAAAATCAATGGCCCTCAATAGCTCCCAGAATAAAGAGCAATAAAGACTGGCAATTAATACGTCGCGCCCGATGAAGCATTTTTGGAAGAGACGCGCCAAAGAAAACATTCCTTCAAACACAGGTCACGTGCAACGCCTTATTCGGCTATCGTCTCCTGATGATTATTATCAACGGTGTTACATACAATGATATTTTCAATATCAGTAGACGATAATCCGTTTCGGTAAGGTTCAGCGAGCTTCCAGAAGACGAAACCTGCAATTGTCCAAACAACAATTATAGCCCATTCGGGTGGTATGGTATTCGTCGCTAAAGCGGTACGATATGGGGTCCATAACGACAGAGCGAGCATGAGGCTAGCGCCACATGCCCCAAGGACAGGGACGATAAATTTGCTTAAACCCATATTTTTGGCTGCTTTATTTTGATACAGACGAATGACACCAATACACGTCAAAAGAAAAACGAAGGCATAACAACTCGTCGCTGCATTAACGATCGGTGAAATTCCATTGCGCCCAAGGAGGCCCAGAAGGCCGCCTGCGATACAAACAAAAACAACCGCATTTGCCGGCGCTCCAAAGCGGTGATGTGCGGTACCAAGAATAGGTGGTATCAGTCTAGCGCGACCAAGCGCAAATACGATGCGACTCGCAGCGAATAAAAAAGCGTTCCAAGAGCTAATAAGCCCTAATAGGCCAGCGAAAAGAACAACTTTTACAAAAAGAGAAGACCCACTACCGCTCCTGAAAACATCCGCCGCAGGGAGATTCATAGTCTTAATATCACTTATCGGCGCCATCATTGCGGTACTGAGAATAACTAGGCATAAATAAGCTGCAGCAGCGATTATCGAAATAACAACAATTGTCGTCAAGCGTTTACCGCGCAGCTCAACATTCGCTTCTTCCATAGCTTGAGGAATTGTATCAAAACCAGCGAGCCAATAACAGGTTGTTGCGGCTATTCCGAAAACACTCCAGGTGATCGACACTGTTCCTTCAACCGCGAACATCGGCGTCAAATTAACAATATCGCCTTTCACTAGGGCGAGGCCAACAAATAATAGAGATACAATGATCAAGAGAAAGGTAACGCCGTCTTGGAACAAAGTTGCATTTTTCGCTCCCTTAAAATTAAACCAACCGACAAGCAATAAACCAGCATATCCAACAATTATGGATTCAAGCGTGATATCCGCACCCAACAATCGATAAAGAACATGACTTGTTTTGGTATCGAACAATGCCGACCATACCCACCCTAAGGAAATCACCTCGAATGCGACAACGCTGACATAGCTTAGGGTAAGCGCCCAACCAGTTGCGAACGCTACACCGAGTCCGTAGATTTTGTAACTATAGGCGAGTTCACCACCTGCAACAGGTAATTCTGACATCATGGCAGAATATGTGGCGCCAATCAAAGACATCACCACACACCCTCCGGCAAATCCTAAAACAGCGCCCAAAGGTCCTGCCTGCGATAGCCAAATACCGACCATCGTAATCCAACCAACGCCAATAATTGAGCCGAATGCAAGAGTGAATAACTGCCGACCGCTCAAATTTCCTCTTAAACGATCCGTAGACTGTGTGGATTCAGTGATGGTTCTCAAGTAAGTCCCCTCGTTGGCGTTAACAGCTCTAATTTTCAAGTAAGTGTCAGAGACGACCCCAAAAATGATAAATCAATTGAATTTATCTTAGGGCTCGGCTATGATCACAGTTTAAGGACCAGCTGCGATTATCGCAAGTCAGATTAACATCTGACCAGTTATTCGCTTCATACCTCACGAATTATACGGACCGACAGGCAAAACAGAGCGTGGAATGCTAAAACAGAAAACACTTGAGATAAAAATGAATGATTTGACTCTTCGTGCTGATCTGGCTGCCGTTCACCGAATTCTAGCGTATGAGGGTTTGAATGAAGGGACATGGTTACATCTGACGGCACGGTGTACTGATGGAAACGGGATATTAGTTTCCCCGGGAGATACCCATTTTTCAATCGTAAAGGCGACATCACTTCTTCACTACTCAACCAGTGGCACTTTGATATCGGGATGTGGAAAACCCAATATCGATGCGTTGGATATTCATTTGCCTGTCTATAATGCCCGCGCTGACGTTCAGTGCGTTCTTCACTTACACCCACCCCATTGCGTTGCTTTAGCATGTATGAAGAATACTGAGTTTTCACCATTCGCAAGCCAGCTGGCAGGTGCCTTCTATGGGAAAGTCGCGTATCTAAATCACTTCAGCATACCTCGCTCAAGTGCCGAAGAGGGTCTGCTTATGGTCGAAGCCCTAGGTGATGGTATGGTCTTATTTATGAAAAGTCATGGCGTGCTCATTGCCGCTAAGTCCCTCGCCGAAGCGACTATGGCAGCATACACGCTGGAGCGTGCTGCACGGATACAATACCTAGCATTGAGTTCCGGCCAAGGAATAGCAGAATTAAAACTAGATGATGTGGAATCTTTAGCAGCAGAAGAATGTTTTGGTGAACCTGGATACTTCGAAGGCATGAAGGCTTTTCTCGCAGAGAAACAGCCGGACTACGCAGACTAACAATGAACCTTATATGCATTCACGGCCTTTCACAGATCCATCGTGAACCAATAAATATTAAAGTAATTTAGACACGATAGACAGACTTCCGTTTATGTCGATGCGGAACAACAATCCGTGTCACATGACGCTCATAGCAATGGGATTTCATGAAACCCGACTTTGAAATTTTAAGACGTAATACCCCAGGCTGCAGACCTGGTTATACGCACCTTAACGCTGCCGGAGCGTCACTGCCTGACCAATCTGTAATTGAAGCCGTCTTGGCTTATAACAAGTTAGAAGCTCAACTGGGTGGCTATGAAGCCGCTCGAGAAACAAGTGAAACACTTGAAAGATTTTATCCCGCTGTTGCTGAACTACTAAATTGCGAAGCGAATGAAGTCGCTTTCTTGGAGAACGCGACACGCGCGTGGCAAGCCGTTTTTTATTCGTTTTCTTTTCAACCAGGCGATCGCATCGTTACGTGCGAGACCGAATATGCCAGTAATTTTATCGCCTATCTACAAAGGAAACGACGCGAAGGCGTCATAATCGATGTCATACCAGCGCAAGACGACGGAGATATCGACCTCTCAGCCTTAGACGCGGCGATCACGGATCGGACGCGTCTTATTTCCATGAGCCATATCCCAACCAGTTCAGGTATTGTGCTGCCAGCGGAAGAAGTTGGCGCCATTGCCAAAAAACATGGCGTGCCGTTTCTTTTGGATGCCTGTCAATCAGTTGGTCAAATTCCAGTGGATGTTAAAGCCATTGGTTGCGATATGCTTTCTGCAACTGGACGAAAATATCTACGAGCCCCCCGCGCCACGGGTCTGCTTTTTGTAAACCGAGCAATGCAAAAAAAGCTTGAACCCTTTGTTCTCGATCTCCATTCAGCCAAATGGATTGATGATGATTCCTATGAAGTTCGCGAGGACGGCCGACAATTCGAAAACTGGGAACAAAATATCGTCGGCAAGCGTGGTATGGTACAAGCCATCGAAAACGCCAACACTATTGGACTTGAAGTAATACATCAAAAAATCAGAGAACAAGCGAACACTCTTCGGGCAATGCTTACCGATATTCGCAAAATCACGCTGCTCGACTTAGGAAAAAATAAGTGCGGCATCGTTACTTTTTCGGTAAACGGACAAGATGCTATTAAAGTCCGTGATGCTTTATATCAACGCGGCATTGCAACTGCTTCAATTGCAGGCTGGAATAGCCTCATCGATACCCGTCGCCGTAATATACCGTCTCTCGTGCGCGCATCTGTTCATTACTATACAAATGATCAAGATCTACTGGCGCTAACGGATGCCCTTCAAGATCTTCGTTAGGCACGACCATTCTTGACTTAACTTGGGAAGGTCTGCGATAAACTATGATCAAAGTTTTAACTTTGAAATTAAAAAACTCATTTCTGTGCTTCCTATTCTGGCAATGCAAAGGACGGAAACAATGCGTCATGGTCAATTTGAGCTTTTCATTCTTGTCTTAGCAAATGTTATTTTTTTAGCTCATCACGGATACGCAGCACCGAAAAATGCAGCTCTCGAAGAGCTTTTCTTAAAGCAAGAGTTCAAACAAAGAAGTGCGAAATGGAACATTCAAAAAGCGAGAGGAACACCGCGAAAAATTGATTTTACCATCGATGAAGGCACCTGGATGTCAGTGGATATAGCCCCCGATGGCGAAACGATCGTATTCGACTTACTAGGTCATATATATTCGATGCCAGTTTCTGGCGGTAAAGCCAAAAGCATAACGCAGACGTCCGGAATCGCCACTAACTATCATCCAAAATACTCTCCTGACGGAACTAAAATAGCATTTATTTCTGATCGAAGTGGACAAAATAACGTCTGGGTCATGAACAACGATGGGTCTAACCCTCGCCTTATCCTTGACGATCTTGTAGGCCGATACGCTGAACCAGAATGGTCCGCTGACGGACGGGCGATCTTTGCAACACGCTTTGAACCGAATGCGCGAGGCGGCTGGACAAAGGCCGCCGAGATATGGGAGATTTCGGTCAAGGGTTCGACATCACAACGGGTTATTGGTGATCATTCGATACAAGCTTGGACACCGATAGCTTCTTCAGACGGAAGATATCTATATTACCATGTGGCAAGCGAACCGATTGTTGCAGCAGACGGGTATTATAAGATTAGCGATAGTCACCATATCCGTCGTTTTGATCTGAAGACGGGACGGTCAGAACATGTGACGTTGCCGGAGTACCGATGGTATTTCAGAACCTTACCGTTTTATGCTGCAGCACCAGCACTCAGTCGTGACGGAACCAAGCTCGCTTTCATGAGACAGATTCCTAATACGCAAACACGCTTCAAGAAAGCCGTGATTGATGGTCAAACAGGACTTTATATCCGCGATCTAACAACTGGAGAAGAAAGGCTTATTGCTGCGCCAATGACGCCAGCGCAATTCCAATCCCACAGCATGTACCACATAAAGACCTCACCAGGTTATGCTTGGCTTCCCGATGACTCCGGACTTATTTTCTCACAAGGTGGAAAGCTAAGAATAGTCGATTTGGAGGAAGAGACGATCCGCATAGTCCCCTTCGAGGCGCGTGTTCAGCGTGAAATGTCCGAGATCAGTATTCCAGACGTTCCTATAAAGGAAGACGATTTTAAGATCGTCAATCCACGTTGGCCGGCATTATCGCCAAACGGTGAAATGTTGGCCTTTGAAGCGGTTGGACGCATTTGGATAAAAAACTTAATTGATGGAAACATCAAACAGCTACTGAGTGATCATGCTCCAAACGTCCAAATGTCCCCAGCCTGGTCTTCCGACGGAAAACAAATCGCCTTTACAACGTGGAGTGACGAAACCGGGGGCGCCGTAAAAGTCGTTAACGTGGACGGTAGTATGCCAAGGACCGTTTCTCAACAATCGGGCGCTTATCTCAATCCTTTGTGGCTTGATGACGATAGACATATTGCTGTTGTTAAGGGTGCGGGCTCGATGCTACGCGGACGAAATTTTTTAGATAATGGTTGGCAAGAAATCATAAAGATATCGGTTCTTTCAGGAGAAGCCATGCACGTCTCCAATATTCCACCAATGCCAACGGATGCTGGACAATTCTCAATACTTCACACTGGCGAAAATGAGGGAATTGGCTTTATGGCGCCGCCGCTAAGCGGCGACGTTAATACAAGACTTTTTGAAATTGCCTCAAACGGCTCCCCAGCAAAGCTTAAAGTGGTATTTGATGGCCTCGCTGGCGATGCGCAGATATCACCAGATGGTCGATGGCTCGCCTTTCAGTATGCCCATAATATTTATGTTGTACCACGACGTGTCGATAAAGTACCAATTCAGATTATCATGACGGATAGTCCAGCCACTCGACAACGGCAAGTAAGCGACCCACATGGCCGTTATCCTCATTGGGGCGCAGATGGAAAACTACATTTCTTTAGCTTAGACCGATATGCAACGTGCACCACACCGTTCAACAAATGTGACTACGAACCACTTGGTCTCAATATTCCTTCTGATTATGGCAAAGGCGTCGTAGCATTTCGGAATGCCACTGTTTTCACAAGCGCCAATGCTGGCGTGCTCAACAAAGCGACAGTTGTTGTTAAGGACGGTCGCATAAGCTGTGTCGGTGATTGTGATACCCAAAAAGCTGATCGTACATTCAACCTAAAGGGTAAGTTTCTTACACCGGGTTTTATTAGTATCCATGAGCATTACACTGATGGCGGACCAGATATTTTTCGTCCCGGTCAACCGGAACTAGCAAAATTCTTAGCTTATGGCGTAACAAGTGTTATGGAACCGGCAGGTAGGGTAAATGTATCCCTTCCAGAGGCTGAATTTTTACGCGCGGGAAAGATTGTTGGCCCACGTCTTTTCAGCACATCGAAAATTTTAAGTAGCTGGGCCCCGCAACGACAGGAAATTTATAATTACGAAGATGCGCGCCAAACCGTTCAACGTTTGGCTGGTCAAGGCGCAACGTCACTTAAACAGTACTTTCAAATCAATCGTTATCAACGTCAGTGGTTGGCAGAGGCAGCAAGAAAACAAGGTGATTTATTGCTTACAGGCGAAATGATGGATCTCCATTATTTTTTGAGTGCCATCATGGACGGTCATACGACGTTAGAGCATGATAATTCGTATTGGCCTTATTATGAGGACTTTAAAAAATTTCTTATTGAGACCGACACCCGGATGTCTCTCACAACGGTGACAACCGGACGGGGCCGATATTTAATGGAGTATTTTATGGCGGATTCGGACATTTCACATGACCCGCGTGAAAGACGCTTTAGCCATCCAAACACAGCATTTCGTCTGCGCCATTATAACAATTTACCGCTATCAGCGTACGAGCCGAATATTCTTCTTCAAGATATAAAAGAACTTTCGCAACGTGGCGTGATTCACGGTAGTGGCGGCCATGGCGAGGTCCAAGGTTTGAGCCAACATTGGGAGATGTGGTCATTTGCGCTTCATTCAGGCGCTGTAAAGGCGCTGGAGTCGGTCACAATTGACTCGGCTCGCTTTCTTGGAATTGATAAAGACGTCGGATCTATTGAAGTCGGAAAGCTGGCCGATTTTCTTGTAATGAATAAAGACCCGAGAAAGAAAATTCGAGAGAGTACAGATACGCGTTACGTCGTGCGTGGCGGACGCGTTTACGAGACAGATACGCTGGACCAAATTTGGCCGGAACATAAACCGTTCGGGGCGAAACCCTGGGCGTATCGCGAAAATGAAGGTGGAATGCGCAATTTAGATTCAATAGAGTTTATCCATTAGATCGCTGGAAATGCCGGTTTTATGCTGACGGTCAAGTTGAGAAAAAGTACCGGTTTCCGACTCAATTTCTGCGAATTCAAAAGCTAGGGAAGCGTGTTACCGTGTTCTGGAGCCCCTCATGTATGCAGAGATCGGGCAAAGTCTTCTAAGCACGGCGTCCTGAAATGCTTCCCCTTAGGTCAGATACGGATGAATGGAGCCCGAAATACCTTCGAGGCTTGCTGAAAAGGCAAGAAGGTATTTCAAACAGGGCAGAACTTGTTTCAACAATGATATTTTTTTCGAATCGTTTTTGTATCGCTTTGTGTTTCTACGTGTACATTTTTAACATGAATGCATGATGCCCAACCTTCAACGATACGAACTTTGTGTTTCTTTAAGAACCCATCACGTGGCCTCCATTACTTTCCGCAATGCTGCACTAACCCTTTCTGGACCGGGGAAATACTCCCATTCAAAAGCATGCGGATAAGGCGTATCAAAACCTGCAACACGAACGAGAGGAGCCTCAAGATGATAGAAACAGTTTTCGCTTATTAAGGTCCCGATCTCGGCTCCGAAACCGCTTGTCAATGTCGCCTCGTGGACGATAACGCAGCGACCGGTTTTGCGAACCGATTGTTCGATAGCGTCGAGATCTAATGGAATTATGGTCCGCAAGTCTATTATTTCTGCATCGATACCTGTTTCATTGACAGCAGACATCACGACATGTGTCATGGTTCCATAAGTGACAACTGTCACATCATTTCCCACACGACACACTGTCGCTTCACCTAAAGGGGATGCGTAGTAACCATCTGGCACATCACCAAGCGGATGTTTTTTCCATGAAGAGACCGGTCGATCATGATACCCATCAAATGGACCATTATAAAGCCGTTTAGGCTCCAAAAAAATAACGGGATCGGGATCCTCTATTGCCGATATCAAAAGGCCTTTCGCGTCCCGCGGATTTGACGGAATGACCGTCTTCAAACCTGCCACATGCGCAAACAGCGCTTCGGGACTTTGCGAATGATTAACCCCGCCAAAAATACCACCTCCAGTCGGCATACGAATTGTTAATGGTGCAGAAAATTGCCCTCCTGACCGATATCTTAATCGCGCTGCATCTTGCACGATTTGATCGTAGGCTGTATACATATAGTCTGCAAACTGTATTTCAACACATGGCTTTTTACCATAGGCAGCCATTCCAACAGCAGCACCGACAATACCACTTTCATTGATCGGTGTATCAAAACAACGTTCTTTTCCAAACTTTTCTTGAAGTCCTTGGGTGCAACGAAAAACACCGCCAAAATACCCTACATCTTGACCAAACACGATAACATCGTCGTCGTGGCCCATTGAGACGGCCATTGCGTCTCTTATCGCTTCAATCATTGTCATTTGGGGCATGTTAGACCCCTAACTCTTGCCGCTGACGACTGAGGTTGGGCGTATAGTCACGAAAAACGTCATCAAACATTGCGCGCGCAGATGGCTTCGCTCCACTTGTTAGCGTACCAACCGCCTCTGCCTGCTTTTGGGCCTCAATAACGTTTATCTCTATTTCCGCGACTGCTTGCGTATGCCGCTCTTCAGACCACGCACCTTTTTTAATGAGATACATTTTCAATCGCTCAATAGGATCACCCAACGGCCAAGCCTGAGATTCCTCTTTAGGCCTGTAAGCAGAAGGATCATCAGAGGTGGAATGGGCGCCAACACGATAAGTTAAGAACTCGATAAGTGTCGGACCATACCCGTCCCGGGCCCGTTTACTTGCCCACGTCGCAGCTGCTAGCACCGCCAAATAATCATTGCCGTCAACACGAAGACCCGGCAGACCGAAACCAAGCGCCCTCGCCGCGAAAGTTTCACCGGCACCACGCGCAATTCCCTGATAGCTTGAGATGGCCCATTGATTGTTGACAATATTGAGAACCACTGGCGGACGATATGTCGACGCAAACACGAGCGCCGAATGAAAATCGTTCTCCGCCGTTGCGCCATCGCCAATCCAACCGACAGAAATATTATCAGACTTATCGATTGCCTGTCCCATGGCCCAACCGACCGCTTGAACAAATTGGGACCCCAAATTTCCCGATACGGAAAAGTATCCATATTCCTTTTCTGAATAAAATACAGGCATTTGGCGCCCCTTTAGCGGATCATCAGCATTTGAATAAACCTGGTTCATCATCCGAGATAACGGGCAGCCTGCTGCAATAAGCGAGCCTTGCTGTCGATAGGTTGGGAAATTCATGTCATCCTTACGCAAAGCCCGTTGGAAAGCGCATGAAATCGCTTCCTCTCCCGTCGCTTGCATATAGAAACTTGTTTTTCCTTGACGCTGTGCAATCGTCATCCGCGCATCATAACTCCTTACCTTCAACATATCGCGCAAACCGGTCCTTAGCACTTCATCATCAATTTCGTCCGCCCATGGACCAACAGCCTGATGATCTTTATCTAGAACACTGATCAACATATCCGATAAATCAGCACAGTCCTTACTTTGCTCGTCTATTTCCGGCCGGCGGGCAGTGCCGGCTGCAGGAAACTCAATTGCTTCAAAATTTGGTTGATCACCCGGACGAAAGTCGGGTTCAGGAACATAAAGCCCATTCACTTTTTTCTGTTTCATGTAGCAATTCCGTAGCGTGATGATCAAAAAGGAAAATTGTTAAGATTTGGCCGCTCGGTTCTTGGAAGAAAGACCTTGTTAGCCTTATGGTACATTTTGCGGTTCAACGGCTCGCCATAGCTATTTTATTACGAGCAAGATTGTCGGCGAGTATATGCGTTGGCGTTCCAGTCTTCATGGACTGCTCAAAGATTCGAGTTACACGGTCGCGAATATAGTCTATTCTTGCGAGTACATCGTCCATACGATTAGCACCTTGGTATTCAGCCGCCACAGTAATAATACCACCTGCATTGATGACATAATCTGGCGCGTAAAGAATGCCTTTATCAAACAACTGTTGCCCGACTTCGATCGAGGCCATTTGGTTGTTGGCTCCGCCAGCAACTATTTTTGCACGGATTTTTTTAACGTTATCAGAAGTGAGGACGCCTCCGAGAGCACACGGTGATAAAACGTCAACATCAGAATATAAAATCTCACTAATATCTGCTCGTTCAGCACCCGTCTCTTGACATGTTTTATCAACGACATCCTTATTAATATCCGCGACGACGAGGGAAACACCGCATTTTGCTAACAGCCGACATAAGTTTCCGCCAACGCCGCCAAGCCCTTGAACAGCAATCTTCAATCCTTCAAGGTCTGATCGTCCAAATTTAATTGTTGCTGCCGCCTCAATACCTTTCAAAACACCGCGCGCTGTAAATGGTGATGGGTCACCGCCGGCGGACCCCTTGTCTCTTTTCAGGCCACTTACAAATTTGGTGTTCCTTGCAACGCTTTCCATATCGGAAACCGAAACTCCGACATCTTCAGCGGTGAAATAAGCGCCGGACAATCTTTGGACAGTCCTTCCAAAGGCCTCAAAAACCTGCGCCCTCAAATGTTCCTTCACAGGGCCAAGAATAACAGCCTTTCCCCCACCAAAGGGCAGTTCGGCAACGGCATTTTTAAATGACATGCCCTTGGATAGTCGCAATGCATCATGTAAGGCTTCTTCGGGCTGATTATACTCCCACAAACGACAGCCACCTGCTGCTGGTCCTAACGCGGTACTGTGAATGGCAATAATAGTGCGTAAGCCCGTATCCGCATCAAAGCTGAACTCGACACGTTCGTGATTGTCAAATGCGGCGTCGGTGAACATTTTTATTCTCTATATTCCATAATGAGCAGAAACAATTTAAGCAATAATTGGGTTCATAGTTTTTATCAGTACAGAGCATTGAATATTTTTCGATATAAAAATTCTTCTCTGAATGTTTTCCCCATCTACTAGACTACCGCATACAGATTATAAGGCGCCTACGAGCATGGTGAAGCGGCCCAAGCGTGATAAATTGGCCAAAGCAAGATAGAAGAAATGCTTGCTGTGCATATTAGCAATATAAATGTGCAATTAATTCAACTTTTTGTTGATATATTCGAATTTTATTGCATTATTTTATTCTATACCAAAAAATGGACACATAATTTATGCTAAAAGATCTTGACCGTATTGATCGGAAAATACTCCACCAGCTACAAGACAATGCGAACATTTCCGCCGCACAACTAGGTGAAGACATCGGCTTATCCCAGGCCGCCTGCTGGAGAAGAATCCAACGGCTTGAAAGCGAAGGCTATATTTTGAAACGGGTGGCCGTGCTTGATCCAGAAAAACTCGGATTCGGAACACTTGTTTTGGCTCATGTGAGGCTTTCCGCACATGGACGAAAGCATCTCGAAGAATTTGCAAATGCGATCAAAAAACTACCGCAAGTTCTGGAGTGTTTCGTCCTTATGGGAGATCAGGACTTTTTCTTAAAGGTAACAGTGAAAGATGTTTACGAATATCAGGAATTCTTCTTTGAAAAATTGTCATCATTAAAAGGCGTCGCAGAAGTGAAAAGCGCCATGGCACTCTCACGCATCAAGAACGAAATTGCCTATCCTGTACTTGAATAGTATTACACGACGAACACGTCATAGAATCAAAACATCCGATTTAAATATTCTAACAAGGCCAAACTTTCAGAATTGATCTAGTAGTATAGGCGATCATGCATCGATCTCGTGTTGAGATGCCAAAAGTGCCAATGCGAAATAGCAACAACATCTCATCGTATAAGAAAACCATTTCGTCGGAAAATTGATCTTTTATCATTGATTTCCTTCAACATTTATATGCAAATTCTAATACTGGCTATTGGTGCAAACACGCTCGCTATTCGACTTTAGCATCAAGAAATTCAGCTACAGTCATCACAGCACCATTAACTCAGTTTCATCTAATGAGATTTTTTCCACTTCTTTTAATCACCATAGTGATCATTTCGTGCAGCCGATCAACAGAGGAGACATCCGCAAAAGCATACGCAGATACGGTCATAACCGGTGGATCTATCTATACTCTGGATGAACGAAATCCACGTGCAGAAGCATTAGCTATAAAAGACAATAATATTATATTCGTGGGAAGCAATGACCGTGTTCAAGACTATGTGTCTGAGAATACCGTCTTATATGATGTCACCGATTCATTTACCTTGCCAGGTTTCATCGATTCCCATAGCCATTTCAGCATGGGGGCGGCGTTTACATTTATCAAAGAATTACCGTTAATTCTTGATTTTTCAGACAGCACCGAAGAGGTCGCAACCAAGATCAAGCGGTACGCTGAAGAACACCCAAAAATTCCTATTATCATCGGGTTGGGATCTATCAACTACCGCCGCGATGTAACGCCTATGGAAGCGCTTGATGAACTCGTGCCCGACCGCCCCGCTTTTATAATAGGCATGGGCTACCACAATACCTGGTTTAATAGCAAAATGGCAGAACTCGTTGGTATTGATGCCGATACGGAGGACCCTATTGCGGGAGCGCGCTATTTCACCCGGGACGAGGACGGAAACCCAACGGGCTTAGCGATTGATCTAACAGAGCCTTTCTTCATGAAAGCGCTTCCAAAGATGTTCCGCCCGTCTTTGAAAATTGGCCCGCTTCCGAACGAGCTTACATTGCCACCAAGGGTGGGGATCACTTCAGTGTTTGATGCAGCGACGCGCAAGCAAAAATTTATAGATGACGTTTTAACCTGGCGCCTCAGAAATATAGCCCGTAAAGGCCGTTTGCCGTTTCGAATGGTCGGAACCGTGGCTGTCAACGATGCCGAAGGTGCAAAAACAGCCGTGAAGAAACTAAAAAAAGTAGCAAAGAACAATAATACAGATCGATTTTCTATCCGTGCATTGAAAATTTTTGTTGATGGCGTTGGTGTTGGCGGCGAACTTGTTGTCCCGCGCGATGTTCTCACTAAGCTCGTCACCGAAGTCGACGCTGCGGGTTTTGACGTCCACTTTCATGCCGAATCCGAAAACGCCGTCAATGCTGCGATCGATGCCGTGGAAACCGCTATTCAGACAAACGGTCAGCGCGATCGGCAGCCGACGGTGTCCCATGTCGTTGTCATCACCAATGACGATATTAAACGTGCCAAGGATTTAGGGATTTTGATTTCATCAACAGGTAATTGGACCTCGAAATACGTCGTCGACTATTATGTTGGCACGCTCGGTAAGGAGTTCGTTTATGAGGGTGATGGCGTTTACCGCTTCAAATCCATCATCGATGGCGGTGTTACGTTTACCTATGGGTCGGATTTTCCAGTCGGTGGTACATTTTGGGCCAGTCCCCTCGCCAACATTCAGGTGGGAATGACACGGGTTTTTTTCGTTAACCCCGATGCAGAGCCAGGCCCCAAAGCTGAACAGCGTCTATCCCTTGAGGAATCGCTACGCGCCTACACGATTAATGGCGCAAAACAACTCAACCTCGAGGACCAGATTGGCTCTATTGAAGTTGGTAAGCGTGCGGATATCGTTATGCTTGAAAAAGACTTGTTTGATCTTGACGTCGAAGAGATTGCGGAAACAAAGGTTTTACTGACTATCGCTGACGGTATCATCACTCATGATCAAGTGACGCCGTCAAATAATCAATAATACTTACACTGTAAGAAGCTGCATCCGATTGAAATGCAACGTTTTAACCATTCACTCAGTCTTCACAAATCGGAGGTTCACTTTTTTCAGCAGTCACTGGCGTCGCATTAGAAATATCGGAAGGTTTCTCGGCAACGGTGTCCAAAGCGACGTCATGAGTTTGATTAGCCGGTGTTACAGAAAGACTGAATGGTGGAAAATGCTATTCGCGACGATCCAGGATTTCATTTGCAAAATAGCAGCGCTGTCAGGACAAAGTTCACCAACAGTTCCAGTGCACCTTGCTACACGAATAAAAACGTCGTGTTCCTTACAATAAACAAGCCACTCAAATAATCTGAGCACAGTCCTAAACTGTGTCACAACATATTGATAAATGAAGCACTGATGCTTATGACAGAAAATTCTTTTAGTCTGCTATCTGTCTTCTCATCTAGAATGTAATCGATACAATTTCTGCAAGAGAAAATTTGCAAATCGAGGTAACAATGAAGAAACTTCAGTCTATAATCAGTATGGTGACATTACTAGCGATCTCGATATCAGGCGTGCAGAGTGTGTCAGCTCAATCGGGCTCCGATGACAAACTTACCCTTGAAGAAGCGATGCTTGCCAGAAAAGCAAATGGCCTACCTTATGGCGTTCGTGCGTCAGCTGCAGGTAATTTCGCTGCATGGATTGATCGTGGAAACATTAGGATCGCAGACGCCCCCGATTTCGAGCCTCGAATACTTGTAAATAAAGACGCTAACCGTTCGCCAGAAGCAATTTATTTGGCACCCGACGGTAAGACCATTCTTTATATTGTTGATCAAAGTAAAAACTGCATCGCAGAGGCGGTTCAGCCGCCAGGATTAGACAAACCAGCCGATGCCACATCTCAACAGTCAGGAGAACCAGGCTGCGACTCGGACAATAAGCCAGCCCTTTGGGAGGTCGATGTTAACTCGGGCCAACAAAAACGTGTGGCAACCGGAGCAGACGTTCCGAAAGGCAATATCGCCAATTCATATTTTGGGTCTCGCTCTGCCCCTGATCTAACCTTTTCTCCTGACGGTAACGCATTTGCGTTTTCAGACGGCAATATTTTGTATGAATTCCGACGCGATCAACAGAGGAAATGGCGCCGGAGCCGACTGACACAAAAAGAGCCCAAGAATATGGGGGCAACTGATATTGACAGCGTAACATATTCACCCGACGGAAAGAAAATTGCATTCGTCAGTTCACGACGTGCGGGGCAAACCTACATTGGTATCCATAAAATTTCTTCCCAAGAAACAGTTTATATCGACCCAAGCATCTACCGGGATATATCGCCTGTTTGGTCGCCGAATTCAAAAGAAGTTGCATTTATCCGTACACCAGGAAATTGGCCGATGGCTTATCGCTTTACGCAAATGCGCGAAGGGGCACCATGGAGCCTTGTTGTCGCAAATGCCGATAGTGGTGAGCACCGAACAATTTGGAAAGCAGATCGGGGTCCGGGCAGTGCGTATGAGCCGTTTAGCCCTGGCTTCGCACCGATTTGGACTCCCAAAGACGAAATTCTTTTTGGATGGGAAAAAACCGGATGGCACCTCATCTACGCAGTTCCATCGAATGGCGGAAAGGCAAGGCTCTTAACACCTGGCAAGGGCGAAATTACAAATCCGATTTTGAGCAAAGACGGGAATACCGTTTTCTTCGAATGGAATAAAGGCGATCTTGCCCGAAAACACATTTGGAGCGTTGCGCTGACGAACGGCGCGGAACCCGTTGCGGTGACGAGCGGCGAAGGCGTTGAGGTTCGTCCAACGACAATTGGCAACGATCAGCTGGCTTACCTCGCACGTTACCGAGGGGATAAACCAGCAACGGTCATGATCCGAAATGCTGATGGGTCAACGCGTCCACTCCAAATGCTAAAGGGCTATGAGCAAAAAATCCTAGCCGCGGTCTGGAATAAGTTTGCTTCCAGCACGGTTGAATATATCAGTGCCAAAGATGGCGTTTCCAGTTCACATATCTTTATTGAGCCTAGCACACCACCACCGCCCGGAGGGTATCCGGTCGTTGTTCAGGCTCATGGCGGCCCCACCTATCAGACACTCCCTGGGTCAGGCCGGTTTTTCCTAGGGCAGTATCTGGCAAGCCGCGGGTATGTCTATGTCAGCATGAACTATAGAGGCGGGCTTGGTTTTGGTCTTGATTACCGCACGCCCCCAAAAACTGGTGGCAATGGCGGTAGCGAGACCCTCGACATCGCCGCGGTCGCTGCTCACCTCAAATCACGAGATGACGTCAATCCTAAGAAAATTGGGATCATGGGGACCTCCTATGGCGGACATATTGTGGGACAGGCAATGTCAAGACTTTCGAAAGACTTTGCTGCTGGCGTATCTCAAGTTGGTGTAGCTGACTGGGTGCTTGAACTGAAAAAAGACACCGAAGAGCAAGGTTGGGAAAGTCAACCGACACGATATACGCGGTTGTCAGAACGACTTCGCATTGAAGATTTGGCGCATGCGTCATCGCCCACGTCAATGGTCGATCGCTGGCGCGGACCAATTCTGTTTACGTTGGGAGAACTCGACCGAGCTGGGCACGTAGAGTCAGCGATCGATCTCGGATACCGACTACTGGAACAGGGCGTCGAGGTTGAAGTCTATATTGATCCGACAGCAGGCCACAGTTTGTTTGCCGCCCCCGAAATCGTCGACTTTTTCGAACGACACTTGCGTTGAGCGCTGGATACTCACCACACTCTTGCCAAGGATGTCGCGCGCTTCCGTCCACCAGGAGACGCGCGCGAAAATTACCAACGTAGGCGAATGATTTAAAGCATTTCCAAGCCAAGTGTGTGCGGTTGGCGTTAAGGAAATGCGTAAAATCAACGACTTAAAGCGCCGTTCTGATTCCAATTGAAATGGAGGCGCTTTAGTACGTTTTATTTGTAATACGCTGATTGTGGAAAGCCCTGGAGCGCCAGCTTTCCATATTTAGTCTGGCAAGTAGGCTCAACATCAAAGCCCAGCAAATAATATAGATCTATACTGTTTATCTATAGAACTTATCGTTCAATCGGGGGCTATTCGGTTGAACGCGCCCTTAAGATTTGCATTTGGAAGCGTTCGTTGTCATTAAGGTCGCTCACAGCTTTTGCAAGCTCTGCTCACTGCAAAACGTAGCAATAGCAGCATGGATTGGAATATCCTTAAACCGAGGGATCAATGAAACAATTTCAATTTAAAATCAGTATAGTGACTATTTTTATGGTAGCGATATCTGGTTTGCAGAGTGTTTTTGCACAACCCAACTCTGCTGACAAAATTACACTTGAAGAAGCCATGCTTGCGAGAAAAGCTAATGGCTTACCTTTTGGCGTACAAGCATCTGCTACGGGTGGTTTTGTTGCATGGATAGACCGTGGAAATATCCGCATTGCCAATACGTCAGATTTTGAGGCCCGAACACTCGTTAGGAATGACACGGATCATTTGGCGGAAGCTATTTATCTATCACCAAACGGCAAGTCTATTTTCTACATTACTGATCAGAGTCGCAATTGCATCGGAGAATCGATTCAACCACCAAGGATGGATGAACCTGCAGATGCCACGGCTCCATCAGGTCATAAGGAAGGGTGTGATGATGGCAATAAGCCGTCGATGTGGGAAGTCGATGTCCGCTTAGGCCAACAAAAACAGATTGCAACCGGCGCTGATGTTCCGAAAGGCGATATTGCTGGGTTCCATTTTGGATCGCGTGCTGCTCCTGATCTAAACTTTGCTCCAGGCGGAGATGCTTTTGCCTTTTCAGATGGCAATACTTTATTTGAGTTTCGTCGCAATCAGCAGAAAAAATGGCAACGGAGAAGGCTTACAAAACGAGAGCCGAAGAACATGGCGGGGACAGAGATTTACGACGTTGCCTATTCTCCAGACGGCAAAAAAATCGCATTTGTTAGTGCACGGCGCGCGGGTCAATCCTACGTTGGTATCCATGATATTGCCACCCAAGAGACAAAATATATCGACCCAAGTATTTACAGAGATATATCGCCTGTTTGGTCGCCAGACTCCAAAGAAATTGCATTTATCCGTACACCAGGGAACTGGCCCATGGTCTATCGCTTCACGCACCGTCGAGACGGTGTTCCATGGAGCCTTATCGTTGCAGCTACCGATAGCGGTGTGCATCGGACAATTTGGAAAGCAGATCGCGGTCGGGGCAGTGCGTACGAACCCGGCGCCCCAGGTTTTTCTCCAATTTGGACGCCTGAAGACGAAATCATTTTTGGATGGGAGAAAACAGGGTGGCATCTCGCCTACGCCGTGTCATCGAAAGGTGGTGAGGAAAGACTTCTCACCCCCGGTGATGGCGAGTTAAGAAACCCAATTTTAAGTCAAGACAGGAAAACCCTTTTCTTTGAATGGAACAAAGGTGATCTCGGAAGACAACATATCTGGAGCGTTGCGCTGGAAAGCGGTGCAAAGCCTGTTGCTCTGACAAGCGGAGATGGTGTTGAGGTGCAGCCAGCATTGATCGGCAAAGATCAGTTGGCCTATCTTGCACGGTATCAAGTTGACAAGCCGCCAGCAGTCGTCATCCGAAACAGTGACGGGTCATCTCAATCACTTAAGATGCTAAAAGGCATCGAACAAAGACCCTTCGAAACGATTTGGAAGAAGTTTGTACCGACTACCGTAAAATATCTGAAAGCCAAAGACGGCATTAAGAGCTCTCACATTTTTATAGAACCTAGTACGTCACCACCGGAAGACGGCTATCCCATTATTATTCAAGTCCGTGGTGGGCCCGCATGGCGAAATTTGCCTGGAATGGGACGGTTTTTCCTCGGTCAATATTTGGCAAGCCGAGGTTATTTATTTGTAAGCATTAATTATCGGGGTGGCCTTGGTTTTGGTCTGGACTATCGCACACCGGAGAACAGCGGAATCAACGGTGGAAGCGAACTTCTTGATGTTACCGCATTAGTTGCTCACCTCAAGTCCAGGGGTGATGTCAATGAAGAAAAAATTGGCATCATGGGAACGTCCTACGGTGGACATGTTTTAGGACAGGCACTGTCACGACGACCTAACGATTTTGCAGCTGCAGTCTCGCAAGTAGGGGTTGGTGATTGGGTTGTTGAACTTAAGAAAGATTCAGAAGACCAGGGCTGGAGTAGCCGGCCTTCGCGCTATACCCGATTATCGGAGAGGCTTCGCATAGAGGACTTGGCTTACGAAACGTCACCCACGTCAAAGACCGAACAATGGCGTACACCGATCTTATTCACTTTGGGAGAGCTTGATCGTGGCGGTCACGTAGAGTCTGCAATTGATCTTGGGTATCGGCTTATGGAACAAGGTGTCGACGTTGAAGTATATATTGATCCGACTGCTGGTCACGAATTGTTCGCTGTGCCGCAAATCATCGACTTTTTCGAACGCCGCTTACGTTGATATCTGAGTGTCAGCTTCCTGTGCTATGGACATAGTGCACTCAAATGAGTAAATATTTGATACAACAAATGATACTCAATCAGACTGATGCTATCACGTTCAAGCTCACTGAAACATTTCAGTATTTATCAGGAGGATGAATTAGACCGTGCATCAATGAGCGGTTTAATATAATCGGAATAGTGTCGCCATTTCGCCTTCGACGATGTGTAAAGCGGTTGGCGCACTTGCCATTTACTGGGTGTCTGAACGGTGCGCACGTTCTCATGGAATTCCAAGACGCGCGGATCCCAGGTCAAGCCTAAAAACTCCAGCATCCGACGGGCCTGACCTTCAAGATCGGCAATAGTATCCTCGTAAATAACATCAATGATGTTGAGCGGCGTCACCTTCCTCCAGTGCGCCATTAAACGACGGTACCCCTGCCAATAGTGGGCGATGTCACCTAAATCCGTAGCCCAACGTTGCTGTGGATTGAAATTCTGTGAAAAAATCGAAAGACCATTGTCTCTTATATCGCGAACACAATGAATAATTTTAGCATTCGGCAGTGCCATCGCGACCAACCCTAAATGCCAGAAATTTAATGGCTGCTTATCAACAATCCGACAAACGCCAGCGGGCGCGCGTTTTTGTAAATGCTCTACAAGGTCTGAACCCAGTTCTTCGGTTTGAGTTCTCGAGAGTTCCAATGCTGTCTCTGGCCAGGGCGGGTCTTCCCGGCCAAGGCGATCTGGTGTTCCTGTCGCAAGGTCCGTTAGTATGGGCAATTCACCCGCACCGAAACACTTCGGATGGGATCCGATAATTTGCTCAGTAAGCGTTGTTCCGGATCGCGGAAGACCAACAACAAAAACGGGAGCAGTTGATTGATTGCCCCACCCTTCTCGTTCGGCGAAAAACGCCGTTGAAAAAATCTCCGTCATTCGCTGAATACGCTCGTCGAACTTATCAGCCTGAAAGCGACCAGCGATCGATCGGCGGGCTTCGTTCGCCGCTGCCATTGTATTGAAAGCCTCATCATATCGCTTGACCCGCTCCAGCGCGAGACCAAGGCCATAACCGATGAGCGCCGTGCTTTGATCATCAGCGCTCTCCATAGCAAGCTTTGCGGCATCAATTTCTGCGGAAACGTCGACATCGCGTCCAAGGCCAACGATATTCCCGAGCGCTTCGCCATGACCCGGTTCTTTTGCCAAGACCTGACGATAGCACCGAGCAGCCTGTTGCGGATCGCCATCATCTTCAAAAAGACTGCCGAGCCCTAGAAGCGCAGAAACTTTGCCGGGCTCGATTTGTAGCGCCCGCTCATAGGCGGCTTTAGCCTCCGTTATCATTCCTTGCAAATGAAAGGACCGGGCCAACCGGGTCGCAACAACCGCATTTTTTGGCTCGGCCTTGGCCCCATGCTTCAGACATTCGAGCGCATCGCTGGGTTGTTGATTGGCATCCAAAACATCAGCAAGCCCAATCCAAGCCGCCGCGGCACGCGGGTTTATTTTCAAAGACCGTCTAAACGCATCAAGCGCTCCCGGAAGATCCCCAGTGCGCTTTAATTCGTCTCCCTTTTCAAACCAGCTTTTTGCCGTTTCCGCAGCCATAAGCATCGTCCCTGCTATTAATTATCATACACCCAAAAGACCTAACATTCTAATTAGCTTTGTTACAGGGAGCTAAAGGCATTAGAAATTTGGTATGCAAGACAACACGATGCTCCTGGGCGCGCCGAGAGATTGCAAACCTCCTGTGTTTCTGAAAACGCCGGTAATTTAGTTTTTAATCTGTAAGCGTCTTACTATTGAGAAACACATTGTATTTTTGGCACTACATCGCGGCTGTTAAAGACGGCTACCTGATCTTCATCGCCAGATCCAATAACTTAGAGCTCAATTGAACATCACTCTGTTTGGCAGCTTTTGGATTTGCAATAAACCTTGTCTGGCGCCCAACTCGAATTAGGACTAAAGAGGCCATATCGGCTGATGGCCCTTCCTCTAGGGCAACATACAGCACTCCCTTAGAGGGCTCCTCTTCAGTGGTTTCTGTTTTCGCATCGATAATTTGCAAATGACACTCTAGTGATGCGTGATGAGAGGTATCTAGAATTGCTACTTGAAGTGTCTTACCTTTTATAGATCTTCCCTTCAATGCCGAAAATGCTTCCAAGGACTTTGACGACGATGGCAGACACAGTTTGAAGATATCATTGTCTTGAAGGTACTCATCCGGCCACGTTGTAAAACGTGCAAAATTGAATACCATTGCGGCAGCGATATCCGCCTCCCTGCGGCCTTGTGCAGTAGCCATTTGGGGATTTAATAGCATCAAAACGAACGCGAGCGTCAACACGCCGCTTACGAACCATCTCGCTTGGTGCCTGGGGCGTAATGTCATTCCACCCTCCCCACCTATAGTTTCACGTCAAATGCTGCAGAACTGCGAGGCTCAGCGGCACCGAAGTTCGCCCGATAAATATTGGATACAAATTCTTTACTGCTGTTCCAGATTTGATTTTCAACAAGCAGGCTAATCTCAAGACTCGGTGTTGAGCGATAGGTATAGCGTGTAACGACGTCCGCTGTATCTATACCTTCGACTTGGGCCGCAAAGCTGATGCCCCAACCAGAAGAACGAACTTTCAAATCGTTTGAAACACACCAATCGACACTCGTTTCAACACCAGACTCATACGACAAAAGCGTTGGCAGTGTTTTTTCCCCTAGTTTTCTTACGTCATCTTGACCAAAGATAAATATCGCCGCCACATTACTGCTGGTTTGTTGAGGTGGTTTTGGCACCGATGCTATTTGCGAAGTCAAAAGCGGCTCATAAAATAGCTCGATCTCCTTCTGTGCAAAAATTGAATAAAACGCACAGAAAGTGATAAGCAAAGGAATAATAGTGCGTCGAACCATACTTGCCACCTAATACGTCTTTAGGTTAACAAAAGCTCGTAAAAACTATCTAAAAGCGGGGACTTAGATCGCATTAGGGCTCAACTCTCACGCGCCCAAACAAGAAGACGTAAATAAATCTGTCCAATAAAATTGACGGACTAAAGCGCCTCCGTTTCAATTGGAATCAGAAGGGCGCTTTAAGTTGTTGATTTTACGCATTTCCTTAACGCCAACCGCACACACCTTACTTGGAAATGCTTTATGTTTTTCGTAAATCATTTGTTAGCTGACGTTAATAAGACTTTAAGTTAAGCGTCAAGAAGCAACAGAGAGTTTGCCGGTTACACCATGTGTGTCAATCAAGCATTGAACAAGACCCGCAATTTTGGCTGCTTTCACAAATTTTTGTAAAAACGCTGCTCCAGTCATGTCTCGCTTTCGTAGCGTGCCAATTGCCTGCTGTACTGAAGTAAATTTTCCGGAAATGATTGTGGAACCTTGAAGCCGAGCTGAATCATCGAGCAGCCGCGGTTTTAATCCGGCTAAAACATCAAGTTTTTGTTCGACAAAGGCGTCAAAAGAAGCATCGATTGATTGAAATTGCTTTAGCTCAGCATGCTTGATGCTCCGTTCTAACCATAGCGTATATGCCGCTCTTTGTTTTGTAGCGATCGTTATGCCTGGCTTGTCAACGTCATTAAATGATTTAATTGGTGAGCCTTTAGGGACAAGACATGTGCTTTCAATTTCACAATAAGCATCCGTAAACGTAATAAATTCTGCTCTCGCTGGATCGGCACCGATATTTCCGATATCCCAACGCTCTTGTGCTGCTGCATCGGCCACAGCACCAGGCGAGTCAAAACAAACATACTCGACATCACAATTGAGAATGCGACCAAGCGCCTTCGCCATTCCAGGGGAAACGCCATCCGGAGCACCCGCCGGTGTTTTACCAGTAACCAGCAAAAAGTTACTGAGATTTATTCCAGCTCGTAAAATACCAGAAGGCGCCAAGGCATTCTGTACCTCGTCAGTTCGCGGAGGGAGAAGACTCTCCATCTTTCCTACAATAGCCACAAGGTCCGACATCGGTGCTAATATCCTTTAATCCGATTTACTTGAAACTTGACCGTTTCTGGATTTCTACCCAACGACGATGAAACCAGATTCTAAAGCATCGCCACTTCAAATGGAATCGCGACGACGCTTTAAGTCTTTGTTTTTATGCGTTTCCGCCAATACCCAAACGGGCGGCCAAACACGCACACTTGGCCTGGAACCGCTTTAATGCCTCGCCCCGAGCCCAATTGAAGTGGCAACGCTTTAGGTGTCAATAAACCGCATGACCATGCAGAAAAGTACTGTTGCAAAAGCGTTATAATCTACCGGCATAGAGTTAATAGTGAACTGACTTCGCATCGAGTGGTTTTTGAAGAGGTGGAGCGAACTTGGTGAGGTTAATTCCCTCGACTGCTGCTTTGTATTCGTCGATACTTGGTGTCCGGCCTAAAATCGCTGAAAGAACGACCACAGGCGTTGAGGCTAGAAGGGATTCCCCTTTCTTCTCGTCTGAGTCTTCTACAACTCGACCCTTAAAAAGGCGCGTCGACGTCGCCAGGACCGTATCACCTCTCTCTGCTTTCTCTTGATTACCCATACAAAGATTGCATCCTGGTCGTTCCAGATACAGAATATTTTCATATTCAACGCGTGCCGCATCTTTTGGCGCGTCATCATCAAACTCAAATCCAGAATACTTCTGAAGGATACTCCAGTCTCCTTCATCCTTCAGTTCATCAATGATATTATAAGTGGGCGAGGCCACGACAAGCGGTGCATTAAATTCAACCTTGCCGTCCTTTTTCTCAAGATTTCTCAGCATTTGCGACACAATTTTCATATCGCCTTTATGGACCATACATGAGCCAACAAAACCAAGATCAACCTTCTTCTCAGCATTATAGTAAGAGATTGGGCGAATGGTATCGTGGGTATATCGTTTAGATACGTCCTGATTATTGACATCTGGATCGGCAATCATAGGCTCAACGATCTGGTCTAGATCAACAACAAACTCAGCAAAATACTTCGCATTCTCGTCTGGTGACAATGCTGGTTTTTCGCCTGACTTAATTTCCTTGATGCGTGTTTCGGCTTTGTCGATCAATCCCTGGAGGGTACGTGCTCTATTATCCATGCCCTTGTCGATCATGATTTGAATACGGCTTTTCGCTAACTCGAGGGACTTAATCAGTGTGTCATCCTCCGAGATGCAAATTGCTGCCTTGGCTTTCATTTCAGCCGACCAGTCAGTAAATGTGAATGCTTGGTCGGCCATCAGTGTACCAATGTGAACTTCAATAACACGCCCTTGAAATACATTGTCACCAAACTTTTTGAGCATTTGCGCTTGAGTTGCGTGGACCACATCACGAAAATCCATATGATCTCGCAAGGTCCCTTTGAATGTCACTTTTACCGACTCAGGAATCGGCATTGTTGCTTCACCCGTAGCAAGAGCCAATGCAACGGTGCCCGAGTCCGCTCCGAAAGCGACTCCCTTGGACATACGGGTATGGGAATCACCACCAATTATCACCGCCCAATCATCAACGGTGATATCGTTGAGTACTTTATGGATGACATCCGTTAAGGGATGATATTGGCCTTTCGGATCTCGCGCGGTTATCAGACCAAATTTATTCATGAAGCTCATCAGCTTTGGAATGTTCACTTGCGCCTTTAGATCCCACACGGATGCCGTATGGCAGCCCGACTGATAGGCTCCGTCGACGGTCGGAGAAATCACCGTTGCTGCCATCGCCTCAAGCTCTTGCGAGGTCATCAAACCAGTCGTGTCTTGCGAACCGACAATATTAACCTTCACTCGAACATCAGAACCAGCGTGCAATATCGTTCCGTCTGCGACCCCCACGGCATTCCTGTTAAAGATTTTCTCGACCGCCGTTAGACCCTGCCCTTGATAGGAAATTTCTTTTGACGACGCGAATACAGTTGGTACATCAACACCAAGCGTCTGAGCCGCGAAGTTTTGAAGCTTCTTCCCAAAGACAATAGCGTATGAACCACCAGCCTTAATGAATTCGACTTTTTGAGGCGTCAACGCAGATGAAATATCAGCAAGTTCTACCTTGCCGCTTTCATCATAAAGTTTCTTCGTCTTTGTATTGATTATCAAAACCGTGCCACTGTCGACCGAATAGGTCTGCTCTAATACAGGATCTTCATTTTCGTCCAGCACCGGATTGCCATCGGCATCGAGTTTTTTGACCCAATTTTTAAGATCGATCCCTATACCGCCGGTCACACCAACCGTTGTTAAAAAGATTGGAGATATTCCATTGGTTCCAGCAACGACCGGCGCGATATTGACGAATGGCACATAGCGACTGGCTGGTTTACCGGTCCAAAGGGCGACATTATTCACCCCCGACATCCGGGAGGAACCAACACCCATAGTTCCTTTTTCAGCAACGAGCATGATTTGCTTATCGGGGTGTTGCTTTTGTAGCTCTTGAATTTCCAGCTGTGCGTCTTCGGAAATCATACATTTACCGTGCAACTCACGGTCAGAACGTGAGTGCGCCTGGTTTCCCGGAGACAGTAAATCAGTCGACACATCACCGATCGCAGCGATGTATGTCACGACTTTTATTTCGTCAGCTATGTCTGGAAGCTTAGTGTAGAATTCCGCCTGAGCGTAGCTTTGTAAAAGGTTCTTGGCGATCTCATTACCATTTGCGTAGGCAGCAGCAAGGCGATCTGTGTCAGCCTCATAAAGAAAAACTTGTGTTTTCAAAACTGCGGCGGCTTTTGTTGCGATTTCTAGATCGTCACCAAGTGCCAAATCAAGTAATACCTTTACTGATGGCCCGCCCTTCATATGAGAAAGAAGCTCGAACGCAAAATCGACCGTAATTTCAGGGACATCATCCGCCCCCAAGATGATTGACTTCAGAAATTCAGCCTTTTCCGCTGCTGCACTCGTGGTTCCAGGTAGCGTATTATAAATGAAATACTCTAGCGCTTCCTTCCTATGCGGACTATTTTGATCTTTAATCAGTGATACGAGTTCGACAACCAGATCTCCGTTGTCGATCGGTTTTGGGTTTAAACCACGTTCTTTTCGATCATCAATTTCTTTAAGATAGTCTTTGTACAAACTCATGACATTCCCGCGCGACATAGTTAATAATTGGAAAAAGGCTAATGCGCGCGTATTGCCGGTTGCAACGCACGAGGCAACCCAGCGCGATCTACCGCTTGGTTATTTCAAGCCGCTAGGAATGGCAAGATATACAATTGTCTAATTTATTTCTTCGCAACGCCAAGAAAGTTTAATTATGCGCCCCTGCCTTTTACTCACCACTTAATTAATGCGAGACGAAGTATTAAGGCTATTTAAGATGATATACTCGAGCTTTTTAATGCCAAAAAACTGATACCCACTGCGTTTCTCGTCATTTTCTCTTAACAGCGCAGAGCTTTTGATAATTATTCTCATTTTTTTGAATAAACAGCGAATTGCATTAACAGATAACGATTGGCGGCACCTGTTTTAATAAACAGAAGACCACCCTTAATGACCACAACGCAGTGGTTTTCATACTCACTTGGATCCAGCGCGAAGACTCTCGACGTTACTCTTTTTCAACGCTTGCCAAGAAATCTCGCAATATGGCCCGATACTCATCGGGCACTCGAGGTAAAATAGAGTGTGCAACGCCGTTAATAATTTCAACGCGGGCGTTCGGAACCATAGCCGCGTATTCCTTGACCGTTTCTGGCATTGCCTCATCAAACTCCCCGGTCATGAAGAGTGTTGGAACATCTATGTCTTTCAAACGGTCTGATATATCAAAGTCAAGCAAGGTACCTGTCGCATTAAATTCTGTCGGCCCCCACATGTATTCGTAAACATCAAATGCTAAACCCATGCGACATCCGACATCTTCGACGACCTCACCTCTGGTAACAAAGTTATCATAAAAAATATCGGACGCGCGCTTATATTCTTCGCTATTTATTGTTCCAGCTTTTTCGTTACGCGTTAAGGCATCCTGCACATCTTGCGGTAGCGTTTTGCGCAAACGATTCGCGTCTTCAATCCAACGCTTTGTAGAAATTAACGGTGACTGTAAAATTAGTGACTTAACGCCGGGTCCGCCTGTTTCCAAAAAATAGTATGCTGCAAGTGAAGCGCCCCAACTCGCCCCCAAAATGTGAACTTCTTCGAGCCCCAAATCTTTTCGTACGCGCGTTAACTCACGAACAAAGCGATCGCGGTTCCACAAACTGGTGTCACGAGGACGGCCCGACCGTCCCGAGCCCAACTGGTCATACCGAACAACGCGACGTTCGTCACCAAGCTTCGCGAGTCTTTGAAAACCACATGTATGATAACCAGGCCCACCATGAAGCACCATGAGCGGTGTTCCATTGCCGTCCCCCATCATATCATACCAGACGGGGCCGCCCTCAACTTCGATAAATCCGCTTTTCGTTCCTTTTGGTAGCTCAGCATGACCAATTGAAACGAATGTCATAGATAGTGCGATGCTCAGCAAAAGCTGAATCAAGCGAAATTTCATGCGATATCTCCATAAGACTGGACAGACGGTATATAAGGTGAAATGTGGGCATACATAAAGACCGGTTTACACGGTAGTCGTCATTTTCCGAGTACTAGACCTGAAATCAAATGTGCACCTAGGAAGCCATACGCGTCAGGCATTCAGTCAATTTTTAGGGATGACTATTTGAGCAGTTCATCACCATGAGTTGCTGAGCGATCGCTTTTGAAACTTCTTATTTTCCCGACGCCCTGGCATGTGGCGCCGTCGTTACACTATTTTTGTTGACGTCGAACAAAGCTTAATCGCACTCGCGATCGGTTCTGATTGAATAATACTTCTTCTGTTTGCTGAAAAATATACCACCATCAGTTTTTCTGGCTCAACAGCTTTTGCTATTTCTCCAGCAATAATTATTCAATTGGTTCAATCAAAGCATCCCCTTGGTGACGGACATTTCCAACATCTGGTTTAACCTTCCAGGCAACAGTCGCCTCCAATGGAAATGGCGCAAATAAGTCTTTCTCATGCCCCGTCCCATTTAACCAAGCTTGATAGGTATCAGGCGATAATATGACGGGCATTCGACTATGAATCTCCTCAAGCTTAGGGTTGGCAATGGTTGTAAGCACCGTGAACGTATCTATTTCCGAGCCATCAATCATCGCGCGTGACCAAAGTCCCGCACAACAAAACCAACGAACATTACCAACAGCAATCGCGAAGGGCTGTTTTTCTGTGGAACCAGTTTTCTGCCACTCATAATATCCACTCATTGGGACAAGACATCGTGAATGCCGGAACGCACCACGGAAGAAGGGTTTATCCGAAACTGTTTCTGCTCGTGCGTTAAATGTATTCCATTTGATTTCACTAATAGGTTTTGACCACCAGCCTGGCACCAGTCCCCAACGCGCAGGTTCAAGAACCAAATCTTCGTTCGTTCCTGATTCATCTTCTGTAGGGCGACGAATTATTGGAACGAATTGGGTCGGTGCAATATTATAGGCTGCCTCAGGGGGGTGCACGTCGTCCGGAATAATCAAACGAAGCCCTGTATAGTATTCCTCCCAGGAAACACTTTCCCTAAAAAACCGACCGCACATTTGATGCCTTTCAATTCAATGGTTCAAGGAATTCAACTATCTGATCATCGCCAAAAATATAACTGAGCTCAATAGAGGGAATGCGTTCATCTGTAAAAGCGTTTTCAGGCCGAGTGTGCGCGGTTGGCCGTTCGGAAACGGGTAAAAACAATGACTTTAAGCGTCGCCTGGATTCCAATTGAACGGGCGACACAAAAAGTAAAAAGCATACAATAAAAAACGAGGCTCAACGCTTTGAGCCTCGTTTTTTTCAATCGTATTCCAAGTATCCGGTGACCGGACTAAAAGTCCTTCCACTCATCTTCACTTACGTCTTCAATAACAGCTGTGCTGTTTGTCGTCATAAGTTGAGTGACAAGCTTCTGTTGTTCTTTAACCGTTTTAGGGTTCTCGATTTGTTGTGTTGGATTTTCAGTTCGAGCACGGTCATCAAGTTTAAAGTTTGACATCAGCTCCGATAACCGAACGGCCGTTTGCCGCATTTGATGACTTGCCGCGGTGGTCTCTTCGACCATTGCCGCATTTTTCTGTGTCACCATATCGAGCTCGTTGACCGCTTTAGTAACTTCTTCCAGCGCTGATGATTGTTCATTCGATGACGTAGCAATCTCACTCGCGAGGCTTGCGATCTTTTCGATGCGCCCTGCAATATCATGTAAAGACTCACCGGTTGTATTAACAAGATCAACGCCTTCAGCCACATTCTTCGCACTCGAGGCAATCAATTGCTTGATCTCTTTCGCCGCATCCGTACACCTCTGTGCGAGGCTTCGAACTTCCTGGGCAACAACAGCAAAACCTTTTCCGGCATCCCCTGCCCTTGCAGCCTCAACACCGGCGTTCAACGCAAGCAGATTGGTTTGAAACGCAATATCATCGATCACGTTAATAATGGAGGCGATTTCGTTCGAGGAGGATTCAATGCGTCCCATCGCCCCCACCGCATTGACGACAATTTCACTTCCCTTCTCAGCGTGCACCTTCGTTTCGCTTACAATTTGATGGACGTTCTGAGCACTTCCCGCGCTTTGCGTAACAGTTGCCGTGATTTCCGTTATTGCAGCGGTAGTCTGCTCCAACGTCGCAGCCTGTCTTTCAGTACGATGCGATAAGTCGTCTGCCGCTCGGCTTACATCAGTTGCACCATTCTTTATTTCATCACCGGTTATATCGACTGTTGTCATCGTAGACATTAGTTTTTCGATTGCGGCGTTGAAGTCATTTCTCAACTTTTCGTACGACGTCTCGAACGGATCGGTCAAACGTACTGATAGATCTCCATCTGAAAGGGCATTCAGGGCTTGCTCTAGTTGGTATACCACAAAGTCTTGCGCAGCCTTCATTTCTTGAGTGGATGCGTCAGCCTGCTGCATCTTGAGGAGGGCCGTATTGAAATTATCCTTGAGGGTCGTGTACTCTTCCGAGAAATCTGCATCAATTTCATTAGAGAAATTTCCTTCAGAGATTTCTGAAAGACCTGTTCCAAGGCTTGATATAACGAGCTCAAGCGCATTTGCCCGCTTTGTGCGTTGTTCTTCGGCATCTGCAAGCTCTGTCCGAAGCTTCTTAAAGGCACGCGCCATCACACCAAGCTCATCTTTTCGTTTAACGCCAACAACCTTTGCTTCCAGTTTTCCCTCCGCTAACTGATCAAGCCCAGAAGCCAAAGAATTCATCACGCCGCTCAGTTGAGTAGCCGTAACAAAAGCAAAAAGTCCTGTTGAAACGAGTATCAATGCCATCAGCAACGATGTGCCTATGAGCTTCATAAAAGCTGCGTTTGAGAATTCATCTGCACGTGCAGTAAGTACGTCTGCGATCTGCGTTTCAACCTCGGTAAACCCATCGATACGGGCCGAAGCTGTATCAAACCACGCTTGCCCTTGACCTTCTGGCACCGACACATTCGGACCCGCCGTGTCAGCAATACGACGAAATTTCAAAATGTCACGCGACCTGGAACCACGAAGCAAGGATTCTGCTTCGACCGCCTGAGCTGGGGGCATCAACTTTAGTACCGGGGCTAGAGATGCAGTTTGCGCACCACGGAATTCAAGAAACTGTTTGTAAACGTCGGGCGTAAAGTATCCTGCCGCGAAGCCAGTTGCGCCCATTGATCTTTCAAGCCCGGACATTTCTTTCGTCCGAAGGATTGCAACATACGCCATTGGCTCATCACCAAAACCACCTTCGATCAAAATCGCCATTTTGCCTGCAATAAGCGCCAACTGCGCATCGACCATTTCTTTATAGACGCGCGTTTCGGTTGTTAGGTCAGTATTAAGACGATCTACATCGGCTCGGATACTCTCTAGAGTTTCCAGCGAGTTTTTTGCGGTCCGGATGGCGTCACTATCCTCCCGAACAAAAGCGGCGTTAAATGTGGAAAGTGCTTTATCTGTAGCACGGCGTTGAGCTGCGACTTTTTGACCAAATTGTTTCCCATTGGCACTTAGGAATGCAGCAGATATGCCGCGCTCCCGCTGAAGTTCAGCAATCAAACTGCTTGAAACTTGTGCATTATCGACAGCCGTCTTTGCCGATCGCGCGTTACCGAGCGTAAAAAACGCATTGGAAATGGCAAGACCTGCTGACGCAATTAGAAAAAATAATGGTATCCCTGCGATTAATGCTAGTCGTAATTTGACGCTCATGTCCGGTTCCCTCCGCTACATGAGTATCAAATCGCATTAATCCTAAATTCTAGTTTACTACAAAGAATTCCGCACCACTTTGTATCTCACCGATCTTTATAATGAGTGCATGGTCGTTCGAATAGCGAGCGTATTTCGGATAAAGTGTCTGATTTTGTTCGGTTTTCTCATTTTCTGGGCAGATTTTACGGTTGAGCAATTAGTTTCGACTAAACACTCTCATATATTGTTGGAGTATACACTGTGCGCCTCTTTGAAAGAAAAGCTTCACGGATACCAATCCTTCTTCGTACAGAGACTAGTTCCTTTGCACGGGGAATGGTGATTAATATTTCCGGCAACGGATTGGGTGTCGCGACTAAACTAAAAGCCTCGGTTAATGATAACCTTGAAATAAAATTCGCGGGAGGCGCTATTTTCAATGCTACCGTCAAACGAACGTCCTTTTTTGGACTCGGCCTCAAGTTAGAAGAACCTTTATTCATTCAGAAACGTCTTGACGAATTGCTGGACCAGACCCCAGACGCACCGCGCACACTTTCACGACTACAATTATATAAAAAAGATGATGACGATAGGATCGATTGCGATGGCAAGCCTGTTACACTTCAGTTCAACAATGAAACAAAGATGGCTGCTCTTATAAACATATCGGCGACCGGCGCTGCGATCGTTTCAACCGTCCAATTATCAGATGGTCAAGCGGTTTTACTTGATGGCATACCAGGGCACGTTGTACGGAATAACTATTTGTTAACCGGCATTAAATTCGATAGGCTCCTCGAAGAGAATATGTTAAATGACCAAATTCAGTCGTCGGCAACAGAAGTCGCCTAATCCTCAAAGTCGGTGTCAACCTATTGTTTGTATTAAGCGCTACTAGGTGTAAGCAGAAAAATTGTTAATTCAGTCATTGGACGACGAGTATTACAGTTTCTATTTCGTCGTAATACTTGAGACAACTCCTCAAGCAGTTGATTTACACGCCAGTAACCTTAACCAATTGATCAATACGTCCAAACAAACATCGGCCATTAAGGTCAGACATATCAATTTCGACGCGGTCACCATTTGTTAAAAAGCGTGTTGAGGGTTCACCATTTTCGATGGTCTCAATCATCCGAATTTCAGCAATACAAGAGTATCCAACGCCGCCTTCAGCAATTGGTTTTCCAGGCCCTTCACCAAGCTTATTGGAAACCGTCCCTGAACCAATAATTGTTCCCGCACACAACGGACGCGTTTTCGCGGCATGCGCAATCAATTGCCCGAAGTTAAACGTCATATCGATTCCGGCATTAGCGCACCCGAAAGGTTCACCATTGTAACGAACATTCAATGGAAGGTGTAACTTTCCTTCTTTCCAATTCTCACCTAATTCGCTTGGCGTTAATGCACATGGACTAAACGCGCTGGATGGTTTTGATTGAAAAAAACCAAAGCCCTTTGCCAATTCAGCTGGTATTAAGCCGCGAAGGGAAACGTCGTTCACAAGCATCACCAACAGAACCCGTTCAAGCCCCTCTTCTGCTGAAACGCCCATTGGCGTATCGTCAACGATAACGGCAATCTCTGCTTCCATATCGATGCCAAAGGTCTTATCATCCGCAAACACAATATCATCATGGGGACCGAGAAAACTATCAGATCCACCTTGATAGATAAGAGGATCCGTCCAGAAACTTTCCGGCATCGTCGCGCCACGCGCCTTACGTACGAGCTCTACGTGATTAACATATGCAGAGCCATCAGCCCACTGATAAGCGCGCGGCAAAGGTGACGCACAAGTATCCTGTTTAAAGGTCTCGCCAATAGACTGGTCGTCTTCAAGGTCAGAGGCTAAGGCAGCCAGCCGAGGGCCAACATTCGACCAGTTGTCCAATGCAGACTGTAATGTCGGCACTATGTGCTCAGCGGACATACATCGAGAAAGATCACCACTGACAATGACGAGATGACCGTCACGGCCTGACTTAAGACTTGCCAACTTCATAATACATAATCCAGAGCAATTGACGTTGTTAAAAGAGTGGGGCGAATCTCTTATTACCTAACTATCCGCATGCAACCAATCGGCATGACGCGGCGCTCGTTTTGTTTCCGACCATTCTTCTAACATCACGTCAGCGACCTCTCGCAGCCTCTCAAGTTGCTCTGGCGTATTAGTGTTTGCTGCTAGTTCAATGCGGTGCCCATTAGGGTCAAAGAAATAGATCGACTTAAAAATCCCATGATTGGTAGGCCCTAAAACTTCAATACCCATGCCTTCGATCCGTTCTTTTGCTTCAGTGAGAGCATCGATATCCTCCACTTCAAATGCAATATGTTGAACCCATTCAGGGGTATTTCGGTCACGGTCCATTGGCTCTTGTGTTGGCAACTCAAAAAAGGCGAGCACATTTCCCATGCCAGCATCCAAAAATACGTGCATGTAGGGATCAGGCGCTTTTGTAGACGGCACATGATCCTCGGCAATTGCCAACTGGAAATCCATATTTAAAACGCGCCGATAAAAGTTTACTGTTTCTTTTGCATCTTTACATCGGTACGCCACATGGTGAATGCGTTTAAGGGCAAGTGTCATGATGAAACTCCTGGAGCCAATGAAGTTGGCAGTAATTCAATCGCGCAGATGGGACGAGTGCCCTCAACCAATAACACCTAAGGGGACCGTCGCAATAGGCTGGTGCCATTATCCCGTGCGATAATATACAGATTGGATTTTCCAGGGTGATTTAGGTCTATAGACCTGATCAGGTTAAGTTGATTGAGCGATAATTCGAGCGGCTCCCAAAAGGGCAATCGATTCCGATACAATTAAGCGAATGGGGACAGCTTTTAGATAATCAGATAATCTGCCCTTATCATAGAAATTGTCGAGAAACTGGCTTTTCAGTAAGAGCGACTTAATCTTTGGCGAAATACCGCCACCGATTAGCACGCCGCCGCGGGCGCCCGTTGCCAGCACGGCATCGCCACACACCCGTCCAAAAATACCGCAAAAAATGTTCAGGGTCTCTCTCGCTATCACACAGTGCTCAGAAAGTGCAGCACGCGTAATTTCATCGGCCTTGTTAAGGGTGCCTCGAGTGCCGTGTATCTCACAAAGAGCCGCGTACATAGCTTCGATTCCAGGGCCAGAAAGCAATCGTTCCACCGACACACGGCCGCACTCCAAAGCGACGATATCATTGATTTCCCTTTCAATTTTTGTCATTGGTGCAAATGTCAGGTGCCCGCCTTCCGTCGCGACAATCTCATTTCCATTCTGTGTCGGTATGATTAAAGCTTGGCCGAATCCAGTCCCAGGACCGATAACTAATTGGGGGGCATTTGGCACCGGCGTACCAGGGTTCAACTTAAGAAAATTATCGTCTGATAAAGCATGAACACCCGAGGCTAATGCATAAAAATCATTAACGATGCGGATATGATTAAAACCGAACGCCTCTCGCATCTCTGCCAACTGTAAAACCCAATGGGTGTTCGTAAACCTCACGGTATCATTTACCAGAGGTCCTGCCGCCGCGAGGCAAGCAGTATCCGGACGAACCTTCACTGATACCAGATACGACTCAATTGCTGCGACGCCCGTATCATAGTCGTTAGTTAAAAACGATTTTACTTGATCGACTTCTATCCCATCTCCACGGGCCGTCGCAATCGCGAAACGCGCATTTGTACCACCAATATCCGCAATAAGAAAATGCTCAACCATCAAGATGACCTAATAAAACTCGTAATTAATCTGTCTCATGACGTTATTCGAAATAAGACGCAAAACCCTAACGCTAAGCTTTGAGCTCCCTGATTGAACCACTTACGGTTTTAGGCAAAATTAGCCAACGGCCATCGACCAGGGATATTCGCTCAGTATGAACAGCGATGGTTTTAGCTATAATAGTCTATCCTAGGAATGTTCAATCCTTGCTACCTTACTTCTTATTCTCGATCGGATAAGTGAAAGGCAAATAATAGAGGGCCTTTGTCGAATAATCACTCAAACAAATTAATAGAGCCCGCCTCACTTTCAAAAGCGGCATCACCAATTAGACATAATCGTATTCTATCAAGAAATGCGAGAAACCGGCACGTGACGTTGAGAATGGTTAAATCGATGCTATTACCAGTCATCTCGGCGACTGACCTGCACCCGGGTGGCGCGTGGTCCGATTGATCGTCATGCGGCGAACGCAACTTTTAGGTTAAGGCAATAATCCAAAACCCATGAAATGAAAGGTACAAGGACCGGTAAAAGCAATCAAGCAAGCCTTGCAATTCCGCGTCGGTCAGTGCTTTATTCCCATCGAAATCTGCCAACAATTGTCAACGAAGCGGGGTGGCATGGGCCCGACGGATAGCGCTTGCTGAATTGATCATCGATGAATGTTCTTGAAAGATATTTTAAACTTAAAGAGAACAGTACGGATTTAAAAACGGAACTAGTCGCGGGGGTGACCACCTTCCTGACAATGTCCTACATAATCTTTGTTAATCCATCGATCCTTGAAAACGCCGGTATGGACGACAACGCAGTGCTTGTCGCAACTTGCCTGGCGGCAGCGATCGGCTCACTGATCATGGGGCTGTACGCTAATCTACCTATTGCACTCGCGCCCGGTATGGGCCTCAATGCTTATTTTACGTATGGCGTAGTCATCGGCATGGGTATCCCATGGCAAACAGCGCTCGGGGCGGTTTTCCTATCTGGCGTTGGGTTCGTGATCCTAAGCCTCACACCGGCGCGGGAATGGATTGTGAAAGCGATACCGCGTGACTTGAAATATGCCATGGCGTCAGGAATTGGATTATTTCTCGTGATCATTGGTCTTTCCGATGCCGGAATCATTGTCGATAATCCTGCAACGCTTGTCAGCTTGGGAGATATAACATCACCGGTCGTTTTACTGGCAATTGCGTGTTTTTTTATCATCGCTGTCTTGGATACAAGGAAGTTCCCAGGCGCAATTTTGGTCGGTATCTTAGCCATCACTATCGTTGGTAACTTTACCGGCGCATCAACCTTTAATGGAATTATGTCGGCACCGCCTGACATCTCACCGACCCTTTTTGCGTTCGACCCGGTGAGTGCTTTCGACCTAACGCTAGCAGCGGTGGTCATCAGCCTTTTGTTTGTCGATACATTCGAGGCGACAGGAACATTTATCGGTATTGCGCAGCCCGCTGGCCTTGTAAATGATAAAGGGGAGATACCCAATCTTTCCCGCGCGATGCTATCCGACTCTCTCGCTACCGTTGCGGGCGCAGTGGTCGGAACCTCTACAACTACAAGTTATGTTGAGAGTGTCGCTGGCGTCAAAGCCGGCGGACGAACCGGGCTTACCGCTATAACCGTGGCCACGCTGTTTCTATTCGGACCCTTTTTTGCGCCACTTGCCGGAGCAATCGAAAGTTATGCGACCGGTGCTGCACTCGTTTACATTGGATGCGTCATGGCAGCGAGTATTGCCAAAATCGATTGGGAGGAGGAAACCACCTATATTCCCTGTCTTATAATGGCCGTGTCGATGCCATTAACGTTCTCGATTGCGACCGGGATTGGCTTTGGCTTTATCAGTTATGCATTTTTAAAAATAGCGTCTGGCAAGTATGCACCTGACCAAGTTGGCATCGCAGTCCTCGCCCTGTTGTTTCTGGGAAAATTCACATTCCTAAATTGATAGCCAATTGAACCAAAACATATTATCGCATCTTGGAAAGCCACAGATCTCGAAAGTAAGACTTCGCCCGATAAGGATTAGTCAATTGGGTTACTGATAAATTCGAGAAAAAAGGGGCTTCCTTCTGTTAAGAGTTTCTTTTCGCAAGAAGGCGACACCGAACGAAGGCCATCATGATTAAATCCACGCCAAATACAGTGAATGAATTGTCGCACTACGCTTCGCGCGTGGCGGCTTTTGGACTTGTAGTTAATGTCACTATTTCCACGCACGTGATGGCACAAAACGAAAATAGTATTTTTGAAGAAGTGATTGTCACAGCTGAAAAGCGCAATGAAAATCTGCAGGACCTATCGCAGTCCGTGTCCGTTTTTTCTGACCGTGACCTCGACATCAAAAGCGTTCGCAACTTCATCGATCTCAGCGCTTTGGCGCCGGGAATAACCGTGAATACCAGTGAAGATTTTCGTCCGGTCATCTCGATCCGGGGGGTCGGTAATGAAGGCAATCAAAATGATATCGTCAACCCTTCTGTATCATTCCATTTAGACGGCGTTTACATCGCTTCACAATTTGCATTGAAAACGGACTTTCTCGATGTAGAGCAAGTGGAAGTGCTGAGAGGCCCTCAGGGTACGCTATTCGGTCAAAACTCTATCGGTGGCGCAATTAACGTCACCAGCAAAAAACCAAATACCGAGCAATTTGAGGGTGTCGCCGATGTCGCCTATGGATCCTTCGATTATATTAATGTCCGTAGCTCAATCAATGTTCCAATATCCAAAACATTTGCGCTGCGGGCATCAGTTAATTTTCTTGACCAAGATGGTACAGCCACCAACGTCACCACAACGGCAAACAATTTGAATTTCGACCAGTTCACCAATGTCGCTGGTTTTGACGAATTTGCTTTTCTGGGAGATATTTCCCCCATCGGCCAGAAACGCGACGACCTCAATAATCTCTCATGGCGCGTGCGCGGTCGATGGGAGCCAACGGACGCGTTGTCGTTCGACTTCACCGCTCAACAGTTTGATCAAGACACAAATGGAACAGCCAATTTCGGTTTGGCAGACCCAACCCCCTTGCGCGATCAGGACGGCAATCGCCAATTTTCGCAGGATTCTCCATCTGCCTTTGGGCTGACTTCGGATATTTATGCGGCTACAGCGACCTATAACTTTCCAAGTTTCACGCTCAAAGCCCTCGGAAGTTATCAACGGAACGAAATAGCGCAAGCGCAAGATAACGATCGTACGGATAACGCGTTTGTAGATAGCTTCGTCTTAACAAACGCCAGTACGGTTGACGCGTGGGTTGGAGAAGTGAACCTGGTTTCGCGCGACCCCTTGTTCGGAAAGCTTGATTGGGTTGTCGGCGCGTTTTATTTCAACGAGGATGTCGACTTTCGTTTCTTTGAGTTACTGGATCTCATCGGCGTAAACGGCGATACGACAACACTTCCCGACAATGAGTTTGATCCATTCAATACGAACGATCCGATATTCTTGCTTGGTTTCGCGCCCGACGGAACGGACCTCGGCTTCCAGACACGATCCTTCCTTACGCGAGAGAGTTTTTCGTTCTATGGCCAGGGAACTTATCCCCTATCGGATACGGTAAGTTTGACGGGAGGCGTGCGATATTCAAACGACGCCGTTGATAGTGAAACATTTAATTTCTTTACACTGCCGAACGGTGTTGATCCTGTCATCTTAGAGCAGAACGACACAGCATTCACGGGTCGTGTTGCCATTGAATACACTTTGCCAACAAATCAACTTGCCTATTTGTCCTATACCCGCGGCCACAAGCCCGGTGGCTCAAACCTCACATTCGGCTTCGATGGTGACGCAGCCCCGCCCCTCGTAAAACCAACCTTCGGCGAAGAATCAGTGAATGCCTACGAGCTCGGGGTGAAGGGCGATTATATCGGTGGACGCCTTCGCGCTAACCTCGCTGCGTTTTATTACGATTATAAAAACCTGCAGTTCCAGGCGACCGATCCCAATGTTTTTCAAGGAGGCGTCGACAGCATACCGCAAAGTGAAATCTACGGAATTGAGGCTGAGTTTCTTGCTGCGATCACTGATAATTTCTTTATAGAAGCCAACATCGCTTTTATTGAAACAGAGATTACGGAAGATTTTCTAGCACTGGATAATGTCGATGCAGAAGAAACGACAAACACCCTCCTTGGCAATGGCGAATTCCTTTTTGGGCCGGCCATTGAACAGGCGCGTGCGGATCAAATTGTCAATGTAAGTGGTAATGAGCTAGCCAAAACGCCAAACGTGACAAGCTTTATTCGTCTGAATTATACCGTACCAAACAAACTCGGCGAAGCACTTGCATCATTTCAGTGGACCCATCGCGGCGCTTTTCAACAGCGCATATTTAACAACCCAATTGTCGACGAGGTCGAGGGCTACGATCTCTTCAATATCTTCCTATCTCAGACCTTTAAAGACAACGGTTTCGGTGTTGAACTTGTTATACGTAATCTAACTGATACTGACGGTATTAACGCCCGCTTTACCGATGTATTCGGCGTCGGCGCCACCGGAGACGTGCTAATTCCTCCAAGACAATTCATTGTCCGTGTTCGTTACCGCTTTTAGGGCGAACGGCCCTAAAGCATTTCCAAGCCAAGTGTGTGCGGTTGGCGTTGAGGAAATGCGTCAAATCAAAAACTTAAAGCGCCGTTCTGATTCCAATTGAAGCGGAGGCGCTTTAAGGCAACCACTCCGATTCAAATGAAAACGCTGGGCGGCTCTAAAAACGCTTCTCGACAAAAATGTTGATTGTCCCGTTTCGCAAGCCCTCAAGCTCAAGAGACTGTGGTGGTGAGATCAATTCAACCGAAGTAAAAGAGGTCGAGGTTGCGCCAATATAGGAATAGTCCGCACCCACCTGAAGATTACTGATCAGCTCGTAACCAAAACCAACGCGTCCCTGAAAAGCAATACCCCAGCTACTCGAAAGGTCTGGATCGACAAAACTGGTCTCACTGCCAAAGCTACCCTTGGCTGCCCCGATACCAGCAGAAACAAAGGGGCGAAATCTACCCGCCTCACCGAAGTCATAGATAATGTTAGCAAGCACAATATTGGAGCGAATGGCACCACCAGGACTGTCCAGCGTTGCGGACGCCGCTTCATTACTATCTTCGAAACCGTTCAAAGGCTCGACCGCGTCAAAACTGTTATTCAAAAACCGATACTCAATTTCGGCACTGAACGACTTAGAAATATCGTACCCTACTGCGCCGCCTGCAGTGATCCCGACACGACGAT
This sequence comes from Pseudomonadota bacterium, assembly GCA_039025235.1. Lineage (GTDB taxonomy): Bacteria > Pseudomonadota > Alphaproteobacteria > Caulobacterales > Parvularculaceae > MED-G105. The sequence goes on along the minus strand of JBCCOS010000011.1, from coordinate 69,091 downwards.
CAATTTCAGCCTCCGTGACAGACTGCGAGCTACTAAATACAGAAAAATCATCCGGTGTCGAAGCGGTTAGATTTCCCGTCGAAGCAAGCCCTAAATTAATCCGAAGATAAACCTTACCGCTGTTGTTATCAGGATTTGGTGCTGCGCCAGCATCTGCTACCATCGTGACGCTATTAGCCTGACTGGCATAAGCTAACCTCCAGTACGGCATATCCCGTACTATCACACTCGTTTCTGGCTGTGCAAAAGCAGCGTTTATGGAAAGGATGCATGCGGAACAAAATAGAATGCTGTGCAATGGAAGGGAATAATGTCCAATAATGCGCATATAATTCTCCAGTCGGGAAGAAAGGTAGAGCGCTCCGCTTCAAAGAACAAGAACTATCTATTTCTGCTGGACAATCTGAAAGTAGGAACAACACAAAGCGACCTCACTTCAAAAGAAGCTTGACGAAAAAAGGGCAATGTCAGATGTCTTAGAGAAAATCCTATCTTACAGCACTGAGATTATTTGATATGGCCGAAGAAACACTCACCAAAGTACAACATTGGCTTGATGAAACGGGGATGATCGCTTTTATGGGCATAAAAGCGACGGCTTGGGACGACAAAGAGCAATCACTGACTCTAACCATGCCAATGCGTAACGAACTGCAGGGTGGTGCTGGTGCTGGTCATATGCATGGCGGCGCGATTGGCGCCTTAGTCGATACCGCTGCCACATTTGTTTTTCTTGCAGCCGGCGTAACACAATGTCCGACATCGAATTATCGTGTTGATTTCTTGCGTCCGGTCGTGAATTCAAGTTTGACGGCAAAAGCAACTTTGAGACGGCAAGGACGAACAATCGGGATCAGTGATGTAGATGTGACTGATGACAATGGCAAACTCGTTGCTATCGGCCGGGCTACATTTGTTTTGGGATAAATGAACCTTCTAGATCATATTGTCCTCGCCGCCGGTGATTTGGAGTGCGCCTGTAAAGACTTCGAAAGAACGACCGGGATAACGCCAGTGTATGGCGGCAAACACGCTAATCAGTTGTCGCACAATGCACTCGTGAGCATCGGGCAGGACCTATATCTTGAAATATTCGCACCTCTCCCTGGTATTTCCGACGGCCATCATTGGATCCGCGCATGTCATACATTCAGGGCGCCACGCGTTTTATCGTTCTGCCTCCGCGCTCTGACGACACTGGAGGACGCTGTTAATGTCTGCAAAAAAGCGGGAATTTCTGGAATGGGGCCTGCGGAATGGTCACGCAAAACAACATCTGGAGATGAGTTAACCTGGCGGCTTTTTTATCCAGAGGATACGAAATATGAGATTGCCCTCCCCTTTTTTATCGACTGGCTTGATTCGACGCACCCTTCCAAGACATCACCAGGCGGCATTAAATTGATGTCTATTGATATTAAAACACCGCACAAAAATGCAGTCGTCAACCTTTATAACGAATTCGGTTTTCAGCCGTCATCTGTTACAGATGGCGATGACACAAAATTGTGTATGACGTTGAAAACCCCTAACGGCATCATCACTTATTCTTAAGCTTCAGATCGGAACACCTTATGAAAGTCGTTGCTTTTCATCAACACGGTGACGTTGAACAACTTGCCATAGAGGACTGGCCCATACCCGAGCCCGGTGACGGAGAAATTCTTATCAGGGTGCGCGCTATCTCATTCAATGGGTTCGATCCGATGATCTTACAAAAAACAACGGGACTTAAAACACCCTTGCCAATGGTACCCTGCGGTGACGGCGCGGGGGAAATTTCTGCGCTGGGGCCAGGTGTTAGTCGCGATTGGAAAGTTGGTGACCGGGTTAGCGTCCTGCCTTATGGCAACTTCGGGATGATGGGGGAAACTGCCGTGGGGCTTGCCCGTGAATATGCAGTGATCCCACAAGACAACCTCGTCCTAATGCCTGATGCTGTCTCATTTGAAGAAGCCGCCGCCATACCCGTTGCTTATGGGACAGCCTTTCGCATGATGAACGTCCGTGGAAAAATCGAAAACGGCGAGCGCGTATTTATCCTAGGGGCGGCCGGTGGGGTCGGCGCCTGCTGCGTTCAATTGGCAAAACTCGCTGGCGCAGAGGTTATCGCAGCGTCAAGCGATGACTGGAAATTAGAAAAGCTCCGCGCGCTTGGTGCTGACCATCTCATCAACACCAAGAATGATGACTTCGTCAAAGTGATAAGGAATACATTTGGCAAGCCACGTTTCGATACCAATGAGGGCGGCGTCGATGTTGTCATTAATTATATCGGTGGTGATACCTGGGCAAAATCATTACGCGTATTGAAACGCCATGGCCGTATGCTCACGTGCGGTGCATCCGCTGGATATGACCCGCAAACTGATATCCGTTACATCTGGAGCTTCGAACAGTCGATCATTGGTTCAGATGGTTGGACCAAGGAAGACCAGAAGACACTCCTTGAAATGTGTGCGTCAGGCACATTGAAACCTGCTCTTCATGCAGTACGGCCTATTGATGGTTTTAAAACAGCAATGCAAGAAATGGTCGATCGTCAGGTTTTTGGAAAGTCGATCATTACGCTACATGATGAATAAGACTATTGAAAACCTTGGTAGCTGTATTGATCCCTCTGCTGATGGCAATAAACCAGCATTGATTATTTGTGGCGGCGGACAGGGGACACAAACCCTAACTTACGCCGCCCTTCGTCAAAAAGCGAATGATATTGCAAATTATCTCCAGACCCGCGGCTTGCCCCATGGGTGCGCCATTGGCATTCTTGCCGCAAATCATGACGACTATTTTCCTGTATTCCTTGGAGTTATGCTTGCTGGCTTTACCGCATGTCCTTTAAACTGGAAACTCAACAGCGAAACTCTGGACCATATGGCCAGGGACACAGATATCCGTTTTCTGTTTACGGATAAAAAACGAGCAAAAAAGTTTTCGACGACAGTCGAAAAACAAATTCTCGGTGAAGCGCATTACCATAAAGATTCGAACAAAAAAGCGATACAGATCGCTAGCCTTCCAACGACTGACGATATCGCCTGCATTATGTTCACCTCAGGTTCGACTGGCATGCCCAAAGCCGTACCAATCACCCATAGTGGTTATTTATGGGGTATTGAGTGCTTCCAATCCGATGCCGAACTCATGCGGCGTACACGCTTTCTAACGGCGGCCCCCCTATTCCATATGAATGCCCAGTGCACTATTTTGCTTGCCTTGCGGTATAGCGGCACGGTCATCGTGATGCGTGAGTTCGACACGGATGGATTCCTTTCAGCAATAGAAGAATTTCAAGTAACGCAAATAACTGGTGTCCCAACGATGATGGCTTTGGCCATGCGACGATTGAAGACCAGTAGCAAACCTAATTTTTCTTCAGTTGAAAAGATTACGTTGGGGTCAGCCCCTTTATCAAAAATGCTGTATACAGAAATTCAAACCGTGTTCCCAGGTGTAGAGATAAGCAATGGATATGGGACGACGGAGACCGGCTTCGTCGCCTTTGGTTCTCATCCCGACCCAACGCAAACGACACCGCCATCCAGCATTGGATACCCAAGATCTGAGGTGGACGTGAGACTCGTCGGGCCCGAAGCACCAGAACGCGGTGTGTTGGAGATCAAGACAGGCATGATGACCAAGGGATACATAAATAATCCGGATAAAACCGCAGAACGATTTATCAATGGCTACTATCACACCGGTGACATAATGCGCCGCGACGAAAATGGTTTTTACTATTTCGTTGAACGCGAAGACGATATGTTCGTATGTGGCGGCGAAAACATCTATCCCGCTGAGGTAGAACTAATCCTCGAAAAACATCCGGATATCTTACAGTCCGTGGTTGTCCCAATCCCTCATGCAACAAAAGGCGAAGCGCCAGTAGCGTTCATTGTCACGCGCACCGGTCACGCATTGAGCGAGAAAACAATCAAAGAATTCGCGTTGGAGCATGGCCCGGCTTACGCCCATCCAAGACGCATATTTTTCATCAACGAAGTGCCGTTAGCGAGTACTGGAAAAATTGACCGTGCAAATCTGCACACACGCGCTCTAGAACTAATCGCTGCTTCTTCTTAATAAGAAAGATATCTGGATATCGGTGATCGATAAAGCTGGTTTATCTGGAACCAGTCGGAAGTCTTGAGGACCGAAAATATCATACAGGGAATCAACCGTCAGTGTTCTGAAGTGATACTTCTAGCATCAATTGTCTGGACGTCTGTATGGAAATCGGCATTCTTTCTCACACAGATAAGACTTATTTTATCGCCAACCTTCCAGCGACCACGATATGGTGGATTGTGTTATGCAGCGACCAGTGGGGACAAGGTTCCATCTTTTTTATTGAGCAACGCCTTACAAGAATTACTGGCAGAGACATCACGTTGAAAGCAAAAGACAAAATTATTTAAAAGCGGCATAATAACAATCAGACACTCTAGATCAGAAATCACAGATCGGTACTATTTCCTTTATGCACCTGTTATGGTCGGTTTTTTGTCAGTTGCCACCATTTAAAGGAAAACCCTCATGAAAACAAAAAGACATCTGAATAGGCGGCAATTCGGCTTATCATCAATCGCAACACTCAGTTGTGCGAGCTTTGGATGTTCGAGTGAAACAGCAAGCTCGGAAAATAGTCTTAGCACTGATGCATTACACAGTCGTGCGCAGGAAGCCTTTAAATTAGCCCAAAACAAGGGGCTCCCTGGATGCATAATGAGCATCAAGGTCAGCGATGCGCCGCAAAAGCTCCTGGCACTTGGCATTGCGAACGCGGAAACAAACACACCGATAGAAACGGATATGTGGATGCGTGTCGGCAGCGTCACCAAACTCTTTGTTGGGTACATCGCCCTGCGCCTTGTTGACGAAGGGGCCCTTGATCTAGATGCGCCACTTTCAAAATTCCGAGATGACGTCCCGTATGGTGATCGCATTACGCTGCAAATGTTGGGGAACCACACCAGTGGAATCTACAATCCAATTTACTCAGAGGCATTTCGCAAAACCATAAATGAAACACCGTCACGAACGATCCCGCGAGATGAAATGCTGCAGGTCGCCTTTGAAAACACGACTAACTCTTCAGGCATTGGCACACACCTGTATTCGAATGCCAATACCGCCCTTGTCGCTGATATTGTGGAGCGGGTAACGGGCGCATCAATGCCAGAACTTTTGCGACAATATATTTTTGAAGACACGATCACTGGCGGCATTGAATTTTCAGATAGCGCCGCACTACCCTCCCCATATGCCTCTGGGTATCGCTTTGGGCCCGAGGGCGGCGGCGTTGAGTATGGAAACCACTTTTTTGATGCAACAGCCTTTAGCGCTTCATGGGCTGACGCAGCAGGGAATATAAATGCACGCCTGCCAGAGTTACTCATTGCTGGATTAAAGATCATCAAAGGTGAAAAACTAAAACCGACAACCCGAGCAGCGCAAAGGGATTTTCTTCAAGTTTCAAAAAAATATGAATACGGATTTTTTCTTGAAAAATATGGGAATATTGAAGGACATGCCGGAGATGTGCCGGGTTTTTCGAGTTTCGTTGGTTGGAACCCAAAGACGAATACGGGACTAGCGGTACTTACCAATCTATCTAATTTTAAAGATCGGTCGTCTCCTGCATTGCAAATCGCAAAAGCAGTCTTTGCCTGAAGGAAGGTTTATTTTGGGCCTAGCAAGAACGGAGCAGCAAGCGATGACACCGAACCGCCCAACCAATAAAAAATCGACTTTCTGTAAGCTTTCTTGAGAATGCCTCTCAATAGTGTTGACAGCCTTTCCGGCGTCGTTAATATATTTTTTGTGAACTTTTTATGAGAGGGGCAATTTAATGCATAAAATATCGAGGTCACTGCGCACGCAACTTTATAACCGCGCAGCATTTGCGGCATTGGCCTTGGGCACAGGCGCGCCGATTTCCGCATTAGCCCAAAGTGATGATGTTGATCTTACCAATGTTGATAGTGAAATCGTTGTCATCGGTCGCTTCCAAAATTCACTGATAAACAGGCTACCTGTCGAAGCGAGCGAACTGCCTTACTCGCTTGACGTAATTGACCGTGACTTTCTTGACGAGCGCGGTTTCATTCGACCTTTGGAAGCGTTGCAGGTAATACCAAACGTTGTCCCAATCGGAGAGAGTTTCTCATCGGGGAATATTGATTTTCTCATACGGGGTTTTAGCGCTTCAATTCTTGTAAACAATAGGCCAGAATCGGGCAGTCGTGGATTTGGTCGTCGCGATAATGCTTTTGTAGAACGCTATGAAGTCTTGAAAGGTCCAGCGTCTATTAGTTTAGGGCCTGTCCTACCTGGCGGCATCATAAATACAGTTACAAAATCACCGGAAGCCGATCCCTTTATAGACCTTGAACTTAGAGGCGGCAGCTTCGGGACCTTTAGAGGCGAACTCGACGCTAACGGTGGTTACCTACTCGATTCTGATGTCGTCAGTGGACGAATAACCTTCGCTTATGAAAATACAGACTTTGCCAATGATATTGCAGATCGAGAAATCTTTGCCGTTCGGCCCGTTTTCGAAGTCAATATTTCACCACGTACGCGCTCGGTATTCAGTGTTGCCTATCGTGAGGCAAACACCGTCCCTGACTTAAATTTTGCCGTTTTTCAGGATGGAACAATTCCGGCATCATTCACCAATGACACGTTTTTCGGTCCAATCGTTGGCGTTGCCGGCGATGCGAATGATTTACTGGCTGACGGTGAAATCCAACATGACTTCCTCGACAATCTGAAACTAACAGTTCGCGGCAGCTATCAAGATACCAACCTAGATTACACTAATGCGCAGGGTCTTTACCAATATTTTAATGACCAGAAAGAACGAGGGATTTCACCAACAGATCCAGTTGGGAACTTCTATGCGTCAACAGGTTCCTTTGATGAAGATGTTACATATGTTGATACTCAACTTGCTTGGACTGAGAACCCACTTTTCGGAGGCACATTTGATATAGTTGTTGGGGGTACGTATCAACTGACAGATACGCTTTCAACATTTGTATTTGACGATTTAAACACAACTGTCGATATAACTAATTTTAATCCCACGCTTGTTCCGGACCCACGGCCTCTTAATACCGGGATTCCAACACCCTTCTTCGACTTAGAACAACGTACATTATCAGTTTATAGCGAACTTGTTGTAAGACCAGTCAACTGGCTTACAGTTATTGGCGGTGTTCGCTATGACGACCTCAGAAACGAGATTGTAGATCCAACCGCGGATGGTGATGACATATCTGCAGATGACAGCGTTCAGGATACCAGAGAAACATTTGACAATGTGTCATTCCGCATCGGTGCAACCGCTGAAGTGACGGAAGGTGTACGATTTTATGCTAGCTTTGCTGAATCGTTTATTCCTCAAGCCGGTTTGCTGGCAGATCGAAGCCCTATTGGCCCTGAAACCGCGGTCAGTTATGAGGTAGGAACTAAGTCTCAGCTGTTTGACGGTCGCGTGAATATAACAGCGGCATTGTTTAATACGCTCCGTCAGAATGTTTCTACGCCGGTAACGACCGCTACCGGATTTACATTCTCACAGCCGATCGGCGAGCAACGTCACCGGGGATTTGAAATTTCTATAAATGGCGATATCACGCCGCAATGGAAGTATTTTATCAGTTATGGCTACCTTGATGCAGAAATTACCGAAGGGGTTGAGGAAGCAATCGGCCTCCGCGCAACAGTTGCTCCTGAAAATACCTTTAGTAGCTACACGTCGTATACTTTCGATGGTGGGACTTTAGACCAATTCCAAATCGGTGGCGGTGTTCGCTTTCTCTCAGAACGTCCTGGTGCAGAGGGAACCAACCTTAGATTTGATGGATATACATTGGTCGACCTATTTGCATCTTACCCATTGGGTGATCGATTTAAAGTGCAGATTAACGCCAACAACCTTCTCAACGAGACTTATTTAGAGAGCACCGGAAATAACGGTAACGTCTCTGGCGGGTTTAACTTTGGTGAGCCACGCACCGTTCTTGCAACGTTCAACGCGCGCTTTTAAAGAGCTGCATCAATTAATGGCGAGATCACCGAACATAAATTGATTAAATCAACTTCATATCTACTAATAAACCGGCGATTGACGATCGCCGGTTTTTTTCATGCTAATGCGCACGAACAGCGAAACTGGTCTTTTCAGTTCGAAGACTGGGCGCCTCTAATCCCCGTCAATGTGTAAATAAGCTTACCACGCGTGACGCGCTGAACTTGTGACAATTTCGTCAAAAACCGTTAACCTAAACCATCCGTCAATTTGATCATACTTACAATTGGATAGCGTTAAGTCAGCATCGGAATACCTCACTAGATGCTCATTTATTATTAATCAATATTTACCGTAAACGGAATACTGATCTTCAAAAGTGTCAAAAGATAAATGTCGGTTTTCCAGTCGATCAGATAGGCCAAATTACTTGGCAATTTACAATTCCATAATCGAATTATCGTAATTACTAATCCACAAAGAGTGAGGCTTTTTCCAAAACTTGGTCCGGGGTCGATTGCTTTGATTAGAGTGAATGAAATACCGGTGGCTCATACTCTCCCTACTCAACAATCAACTTGTCGGTGATGGTCATTAACATACTGCGTTTGTATAAGAGCGGATATTACATGCTAAGATCGTTATTAAAGAATCGAAATGGAAATATCGCGATGATGTTTGCATTATTCTTGATTCCACTGGTCGCAGCGGTCGGCATCGGAGTTGATTTTGTTCAGTCTAGTTCCGGGCGTACGCGTGTAGCAGAAGCAACTGATGCTGCTGTTTTGGCGGCGGCTCGTGCTAAAATGCGAGACCAAAGTCTGACGCAAGCACAATTGAATGATATTGCCAACGGGGTTTTCAAAGCGAATATCGAAGGGGTGTGGGGGTTTGATATTGACGGAATAACACTCAAATCTTCTGACAGCGGATTTTCTGCAAATACTGTTGGCCGATATAAAACCGCCTTTATGCGTATTATCGGCAATAAAACCATTGATTTTGCAATTAATTCACGAGCAGAAGTTGCGCCCCCCCGATTATTGGAAGCTGTTTTGGTGTTGGACAACACAGGCTCAATGAAAGGTTCACGTTTAACGGCATTGAAGAATGCGTCTAACGCTTTCGTCGATAGCGTTATGACTGAAGGAGCGAATAGCAAAGTTGGCGTGGTACCGTTTTCAACATATGTGAATGTTGGAAGAGCAAACATGAACGCGCCATGGTTACAAGTTGCACCAGACGAGACCAGAATAAACTGTCGAAATACGTATCCAGATAGAGTAGTCTCCAACTGCCGCGATGTTCCTAAAACATGTTACCGAAGTAGAGAAGCGGGCGGTGGCTCTTTTCCTTGCACAGAAAGAAAGTGCGATGAGGTAAGAGGCGACCCGGTCGAAGTATGTAGCCCTTATGATGTAAAATTTCGAGGGTGTGTTGGATCGAGATCACCGATTGGTTCGCTAAATCTCGACGCTACTGATGATCAGTTTACGGCAAACCCCGTACCGGGTCTTAGGAATATTTATTGCTCGCGCACCTTGTTGCCTCTCACATCCAATAAGTCCGATATTAAAGCAAAGATTAGGGACATGAATGCTGACAGAGAAACATATATTCCTGCTGGGTTGACGTGGGGGCTCCGAGTGATTTCCGCAACGGCACCCTATACGGAAGGAACCCCAATTGCTGATGTGTTAGCGCAAGACGGGAAAAAGGCGATCGTCATGATGACTGATGGCGCGAATACAAAATCAGCCAGCTACCCTCGACACGATCAAAACTCTACTCCCACGGCAAATACAAAGACTCTCGAGATTTGTGATGTTATCAAAGCACGAAAAATTGAACTTTATACCATTGCCCTCGAAGTAACAGATACAGCCACCAAAGAAATGCTGGAGCAGTGCGCTACGAGCCAAAGTTACTACTTTGACGTGACCGATGCGTCACAGCTCATCGCTGAGTTTGAAAACATTGCTGCGGAGTTGAAGGAATTAGCACTCGTTGAATAGGCAGCGCCAATGTGCGGCCGACCGTGCAATAGATTTCCATAGCAAAGCCGTGTCGCAAAAACGCTCCATGTTAAATGGAAGCGGTTAGCAGCTTTGGGCTTATAATTTTCCAGTTTCATTAAGAGTGGGCCAACAGCCATTTGAGCTGTTAATACTTTGAATAGAAGCAATGCGATTTTACTCGCGTGCGCGTTTATGTTAATATTAAGATAAAATCATACGGCCCGGCATTTTATCGAATGGCAACGAACAGAAACTATTCGTGCCAAATTATAGCGTTATCCAACCGTGGAAATTTAAAGCGAGGGCTGAACTTTGAAACGCGAAAAGAAAACCACTTTTAGTGCAAAGGTTGAAAGATAATGGGACAATTTGGAGGTCGTTCGTTTCAAGAGATACTCTTTAGATACGTGATGGGGTTTTGTGCGGCTGTTCTCACTGCATTTGTTTTAGGATCATTTTTTCAAACACAAATGCTGATAAACGGCATTACAAATCTTGGCTTTGATATTCCTCTTACTGTTAGGGTGAGCACGGCACTGCGCGATTTTTGGGGCATGGGCGTCGGTGGGTCCGTTGGTTTTTTCTCCGGCTATCTAGGATTGATCCTGGCTGCATTTGCCTTCGCACTACCGACGGCTCGTTTGTTGATCGCAACACGGAATATCCTTAAACTGATACCTGGATTTACAGTGGTTCAGCCGTTTTTAGAGCGTATCGCTTATCCCGCGGCTTGTGCCGTCGCCATTTGGTCTATTCACTATTCTCTAAAAACTGAATATCCGGCCGGAACATTTTTTTCCGGTGCTCGGGGACCATTTGGTTTGATGCTCCAAATTCTTGCTGGCGGTGTTGGCGGACTTGTCTTCTCGGCATTTGCCTTGAGGCTCGTCAGAACCAAAGCAGCGAACGATTTCGGCTAGATTAAATATTTAGCGTATTGCTTTAGGCCATATCGAATATACGATTTTCCGGAGAGTGAATAAGATGATGAACGGAACAAAACGAATGATGTTTCGCACGATGCTGACGATACCGTGTATCGTCGTTGCTGTGTTTTCTGCCTCCTTCGCCGCTGAAGATAAGGCGTATAATATTGAGGTTGTTGCAGAAGGATTAGATCATCCATGGGGCCTCGCCCTACTTCCGGATAACGAACTGATCTTCACCGAACGCGGTGGAAGGCTGCGGATAATAAGAAATGGTGTTTTAGATCCAAAGCCGATTGCAGGTGTGCCGCCCGTCCAATTGAAAAAGCAAACCGGACTTTACGATGTTGTCGCTCATCCAAATTTTTCACAAAACAAACTAATCTATCTCAGCTTTGTTCACAAAGAAAACGACGTAAATTGTATACGAATTGTGAGGGCGCGTCTTGGCAGTGATCGCCTTTTAGACCTTGAAGTCGTCTTTGACGCTGGTCCCCCAACCCCAACACCCACACAACTTGGCGGACGAATGACGTTTCTCGCCGATGGTACTTTATTATTGTCGACTGGTGACGCTTACGATTATCGCGAATATGCACAACGGCTCGATAATCATTGGGGCAAAATTTTACGCATGAATGACGACGGAACAATTCCGGCAGATAACCCTTTTGTGAACCGTGATGAGGCACGCGGAGAAATTTGGTCATATGGCCATCGACATCCCCAAGGGATCGCTCAAGACCCTTTGACTAAGGAGATTTATTCAACCGAACACGGCGCTTGGGGGGGCGATGAACTTAATCATATCGAAAAGGGAAAGAACTACGGATGGCCCGTCACGAGTTATGGTCGGGACTATAATGGAAGCACCATCACACCTTATACAGAATACCCCGGCTTAGAGCAGCCAGTCGTATATTGGGTACCATCCATTGCGCCTTCCAGCGTCGCGATATATCGAGGTGATGCATTTCCACAGTGGGACGGCGATGTCTTGGTCACTACGTTAGGATGGGATCAAGGTCGGCACGTCAGACGCGTCGATATGGAAAATGGTGACGTTGTTAAACAAGAAAAACTTTTCACTGAACTCAATCAGCGCTTACGGCATTTAGTGATTAATCCCAATGGAGAAATCTATCTCCTTGCCGAGGGAACGAATAAGGTTGAAGGTGCTATCAATACTGACGGCTTGATTTACCGCATCACTCCCAAATAGGTCTGACCGAATTCAGTCGTTGCTGATCTAATATCCAAACCGAATTTAGCCATATCTGTTGCACTGCACTTCAGGATCGTCACTTAAAGCATCGTCTCGTCAAATGGACCGAAGATGTTTTAAGTCATTGTTTTTATGTTTCTGGTCGCGTTGGCTGGTAGAGCGCCGGACGATCACATTGGTTCAAGGTAAGATCGTGTCGGCGCTCAGAAATAGATAATCTAAAGCGCCTCCGTCTCAATTGGAATCAGAAGGGCACTTTAAGTTTTTGATTTAACGCATCTCCTTAACGCCAACCGCACACACTTGGCTTGGAAATACTTTAGAGCATTGGTTTGATTCAGTTTAGACGACTGATGCTCTAATCATTCAAGCTGAAAACACCCTCAGGACAGTGGGCCCGGCAATCGTTCCACGTCAACGGCTAAAATTTTAACAACAGGGCATTACAGAAAAAAAGGCATCGAACGAAGTCGATGCCTTTCTTGAATTTTCTTACTATGTATAAAGATTAAAACGACAGATCGAGACCGATACCTACAACACGCGGCGGCGCAAAAGACCGGCCGGCAGCAATGGCAGCCTGTAACCCGTTGGTTAATGTACCCGTTTCAGGAGTACTTGCCACTGCTGGAGGCTCAGCAACAACAATTCCGCCACCAACACCTACCGGCGTGTTATCGTTAAACAAGTTTGTTCCGTAAACATAGAATGTGAAACGGTCCTCAGAATAACCAATACGCGCATTACCCACTACACGACTACCCAAGCGTTCGGTAAACGTATTCAGAGGAATGTCATCGAAAGCCCCGTTGAAAGCTGGCTCCGTTTGGAGTTGCGTGAAATCTTCTTCATCTAGATTGAAGATATCTGTTTCGCGTGGGCCTGAATACGCGACACTGAAATTTGTGAAAAAACCGGAAGCATGCTCGTAATTTGCTCCAATATTAAAAGAGAGCGTCGGCGCGTTTGGAAATAAATTTCCTTCCAAGTTTTGGAATTGTGACTGAACCTCCGCGTCTGGTTCAAACCTCTGGAATTCAAAATCCACAAATTCCGCCCGCTGTAAACCAACAGAAGCATTTAACGAAAGCTCATCAGATACGCGATAATTTCCGATAAATTCTGCACCATAAAGCCGAGATTCACCGGCATTTTGTGTACGAGTTTGTAAATCTGTTGCACCAGCAACAGTTACTTGTTGGTCATTATACAAGCTATAATAAAAATTGCCGTTAAAGGTTAGATCACCGTCCAACATTTGAGACCGGAACCCTACCTCGTAAGTTGTCAAGAATTCAGGACCAAATTCTTGCACTTGAAATTGATTGTTCTCGACAAATGTCGTCACGCCACCTGAGCGATATCCGCGCTGACCAGAAAAGAACACCGATAAATCGTCATTGATATTATAAGTGATAGCGCCCCTCGGCAGAATTGCAGAAAATGTTGTTGACGACTCGCCGTCTGGATCATCTGAGAAGAAGTCCACCAAAGCATTACAACTAAGTGGTGCCGTGAGGCCGCTGCCTGGTATAAATAAGTCAATCCTAGCTTGGTCAATAACAACTAGACAGTCATCAGGCACAACCGAAGAATTAATCGTCTCTCCAGGTGAAATAAACCGTTCGTTATCATAACGAATACTGAAGTCGAAAGTCCATTTTTCATTCATCTCGAAACGAGTTTGACCATAAAATGCATAGTTTCGTGTCTCGTTGAAAAACGTACTACTACCAACAGTCACGGAACCCGGCGGGTCCAAATCAACAAATCCCCCCACACTTCTGGCGAGACTAGTACCAAATCCGGCGCCCACGACATTGCTATCTTCAAAATAATAACCACCTATAGAACCTGACCAGCGACCATACTCATAAAATAGCCGCAACTCAGCTGAGTATGTTTCCGTATCGGTACTATCGATGAACGTCGAATTATCAGCGATCAATCCATCAAACTGGAGAGGATTAGTTACATCTCCCCCTGTATTTACAACATCGCTATCCTCAAACGTACCAATGAACTGCAAATCCAAATTGTCGTTTAATTCATACTCGACATCCGTCAATATTCTTAAAATTTCAGCATCATTTGTGAACGGAAGATTAAACGTTACAAATTCATCGAAATCGAATTCGTAGAATTCTGGTGTTAATATATTTGTGGGTGGGGTTACGGCAAAGTTTCGGCCACCACCATTGGTTTCATTGTAGTCTGCTGTGAATTCAGCACGCAGCCCCGGCACAGCTTCAGGCTCAACAAGGAGCTTCCCCCTGATCATTAGGTTTTCGCGTCTGTTTTGATCCTCAAGCGTTAGGCCGTTGGTGATAAATCGGTCGTCGGACTGATAATCTGCGGCCAATCGGAATGCTAGCTGATCTTCAATGATAGGACCGGAAAGTGAGCCTGCAAATTGTTGCGAATCAAAACTCCCATAACGCGCTCGTAATTTTGTTTCCCATTCATAGGTTGGATCGGCGGTGCGCAGAACAATCGCACCAGCAAGAGCATTACGTCCTTGAACAGTAGACTGTGGACCACGCAAAACCTCAATTTGGGCAATATCCCAAACAGTATCAAAGCCAGTGGATAAGGCGGCACTAGCAATTGGGGCACCGTCCAAATATACGTTAGACGTAACGCCAACACCCGATACGCCCTGACGGCCAATGCCACGAATCGTAATTCCCACGCCACCCGTGGTATCAACGTTTGGCACACGCGATAAAACATCGTCCAATCGAAAAAGCGCTTCTTCATCAAGGCGTGCCTCGTCAAAGATATCCACGGAGACTTCCGCCTCTTGCGTCGTAAGCCCCTGCTTTGTCCCCGTCACAATGATCGTATCATCATCGATAAGATCAATATCGTCCTGCGCAAATGACGCTTGCGATGTTGCAATAAATGCAAAAACCGAAGTGGCCATGCCTTTGGCAAAGTGAAAGTTTTTATTCTTACTCATTATCAACGCCCATTCTTTTATTCCGCGATCCCCGCGTTATTGATTTCTTGTCTAAACCGCTCGGATTTGTAAGCGCGCTACCTCTTCAGCTGAAGCACGCTCTACCTCATTAATGCGCTCGTTCCTCATTTTTCGGATGAATACTCTTTACACCACCAGTCTTGATCAAACTTTGCGAGCGCGCTCGTGACAACCGCCTCGTCGCCATATTGACACAAAAACTACAAGACCGTCGGCATTTTTAAACCTAGGTTCGGCTTAAACATTCACAGTGTATCATTTTTGTAACGACGGTTTCAGACGAAGAACTGCCCAAGGAAAAGAAGATGCGAATGATTTTAAAGAACGTTTGTCCGAATATAAAATAGCCAAGATAACAGCCTCCCTCTGCTGTCAATTTGAATAAAGTAATTCCAATATCCACAACATGCTTAATGATCACTTAACCGATCTTTGTGCGCCGCAACATAGTGTGATGACCAAGTCAGAAACAACAAAAGCGAAGTTCCTATTAAGTGTTGAGCTATAGCTAGAAATGATTTCACTTAAGTCGAAAGGTTTTCACTTTATCAAAGTGGCAAGACTGACACCTTAAACTTAAATTGTTGTCGAACTACGCATGAAACAGTTTTACGGAATGTCAACCTGAATGAACAAACAGAATATAATCGCTCCGTAGTCGGCCTTGTTCGAACCACGCATCGTTTACCCGAATGTAAAGAATAGTATGTAAGCCATTTACTATGTTCTTGAAAGGCTTCACCACCACGCTAAGTGATCAAGAATAAACATTGTTCGGACAAAGGCGACACGATGAGAGACTTTATCAAGAAGATTTGGTATATTGGGTCAGATCTTGATCCCACTGAAATAGCGTCGCGCCGGATTTTGTTTACATACTTGGTGCTCGTTGCCACAATTGCTTTAATCGTCAGTCCTCGTGGAATGATCAGCGCTTGGCAAGAAGGTCCAGACGCTTTTTCTATGGCCGCTCCAACCTACGCAATGATTTGGGGCGGGATAGCGTTTAGCTATATTTCTGCATTGTTTCTACACCGAATGAGAGATTATCGCCCTCTGGCACATGTAAAAGCAGTTTTAAATGTTGCATGCTGTGCGTATCTTGCCATCGAAGCGCAAATAATCATTTCAGTACCAGTTGTATTTTTCTTTATCGCCGCATTACTCATTACTTTATCGCTCGGCCTACGGTGGGGAATATTCTATGGCGCTATTTGTATCAGCGTTGTTGGCTATCTTTACTTTTCAACATATCTCGTGCTCCCAAAGACCGAACTTGATTTTGATTGGTTTGGCCTCTACCTCACTATATCGTTAGCGCTAGTTGCCATCGTATTAGGCGCCGGGATATTCTTTGAAGCCATGGGAATCGCTGCAGAGCGTTTGAGGCAAGCAAGTCAACACGCTGAAGAGGCAAGTCGCGCCAAATCAGAATTTCTTGCCAATATGAGCCATGAAATTCGAACGCCGATGAACGGAATTCTCGGCATGTCGGAACTTATACAGTCTACTGACCTCACAGATAAGCAACGCATGTTCGCCGAAACAATATATGGTTCTGGATCAGCACTTCTCACGATCCTTAACGACATTCTGGATTTCTCAAAAATTGAAGCGGGTAAACTCGAGCTTGATCCAGCCGCATTTGACCTTAGCGAGGCCGTTGATGATGTTGGCTCGTTATTGGGCGTTACGGCTCGAGAAAAAAACCTTGAACTAATTATCCGTGTTCGCCCAGGAACACCGACAACTCTAATCGGTGACGCCGGACGCATTCGCCAAGTTCTTACTAATCTCGCGGGAAATGCCATTAAGTTCACACATAATGGTCATGTTCTTATAGACGTATATGGTAATACCGTTACTGATGATCCAGACAACACCAGAGCTGACATCACTATAAAAATCTCTGATACAGGAATTGGCATCGCAGAGCATAAGATTTCAGCCATTTTCGATAAATTCACTCAGGCCGAAAGTTCAACAACCCGCGAATTTGGTGGCACCGGACTTGGGCTATCAATTTCACAAAGCCTCGTACAAATGATGGGGGGAACGATCAGCGCGGAATCTGAGCTTGGCGTAGGGTCTGTCTTTACGGTTGGTCTCTCTTTGCCGATTACTGACGTCATCGTTCCCAAAGCAGTAAACACTCAAACTCTTGATGGTCAGAGAATTCTTATCGTCGATGACGATCAGACCAATCGCATCGTTCTTCGGGAAAATATAGAGCTTTGGGGCGCAACGCCCATTCTCGCAGAATCAACCCGCGAAGGTCTTAAGGTCTTAAATGAGTGTCAAGAATCCGGAGAAGATATCGATCTCGTTATAACGGATTTCCACATGCCGGAAGAAAACGGCTTAGATTTCGTTAAAGCAATGCGCAATGATGAGCGCTTTACCGAAACAAAAGTCGTTGTACTTTCTTCGGTTAGTGACGATCAGCTCATGCGCAAATTTGAACTGTACTCGGTAGAAGAAGTATTGATTAAGCCGAGTAGAATGCGACTGTTAGAGACGACAATTAATAAAGCACTGGGATTCTTAAAACACTCAGAAGAAGAACCTGATGAGGCGCATAGTGCAACACAAGAACTAATAAGTACTTCACCCAGTCAGGATCAAAGCACAGCGGTTTCACAGTCATCGCGTTTTAAGGTTTTGGTAGCAGAGGACAACCTTGTGAACCAACTCGTTTTGGCAAATATGGTCGATACTGATCTTTATACTGTTGAATTTGTTGAAAACGGGCGTCTAGCCCTTGAGAAAGCGCGTGAGCAGCAATACGATGTCATTCTTATGGATATTTCAATGCCTGTGATGGACGGCATTGACGCAACGAAAGCGATCCGAGCAAGTGAGCATGAAATGGGACGTACTGCGACGCCAATTGTGGCACTGACCGCGCACGCCATGAAAGGCGACCGAGCTCGCATATTGGAATGCGGTATAGACGATTATGTTGCTAAACCCGTCAGGAAACAAGACGTAGACGATGCTTTAGAAAAATGGACGATCGGCGAGCAAAATCTGAATGCGATAAGCGCTTAGCGTCGTCGAGCCAATTTCATTTAAATACCCGCATATATGAAAGCAGTCTGCACCAGTTAAAACTCTTTATGGTACCTCACCATACAGCCATGCTTTTTAATAGACCAAAGTCCCTGTTAATAGACTAAAGCCCTGGGTTTCAAATATAATCGCGCAGCAGTTTTAGATCTTTGATTTCACGAATTTCTGGACGCGTGAGCCGGTCGGTACGAGAGCGAGAAGTGCTTTAGTATCGCAACGTTCATATCGCGCTCGGATAAAAATATGTTGATTGCACTTTTGATTTACCTGCTATGCGATGAATGATTGTCGAGATTAGGTGCAAACGGGAAACGCATTCAGGAACTTTCAGACAACGCTTACCGTTGGTGGTGTCATGTCAACCAATCATTCGGCAACAACGTGGTCGGCAATCTACAATACCATCAGTTTCAACAAAAAATTTGCATACGGCTATTTTTAGAATACTATACATGCATTTCAATGTATCATGCGTCGCCGGTATTGTCTTTTAAACATACAGCATAAAGCAACAAAAACTTAGGAAACAATTGTTGCCCCGATACAGAAATGCTCAAAAATCATCTTACACCAACATAGTTGACAGTACGCCAAATGAAAACACAAGTTATGTTAAGACAGATACACCATTGGGGTTCCCTGCTCGTCATGCTTCAAATGGGTATCGTCATCAGCGCTGGTTTACTCCTTATGCTGAAAAAAGAAATTGACTGGATTCAGCCACCGACCATAAAAGGCACAACACCTGACACCTTACCAACGAAATCAATTGAAGAATTGTTTCAAATTGCTCGATTAATTCCTGAATTAGAACTGAATGAATGGCGCGACCTATCGCGCGTTGACGTGAAACCTCAAAAGGGAATCGTTAAAATTGTCTCTGCCAATAACTGGGAGGTACAAATCGATCTAACGACAGGCGAAACGCTCCAGGTTGCTTACCGGCGATCCGATATCATTGAACAATTGCACGATGGCTCATTTTTCGCTGACTGGATTAAACTCTATGTCTTCTTCCCATCGGGAATAGTATTGCTGGTTCTGTGGGGCTCCGGAATATATCTGTTCTTCCTGCCATATTGGAAACGGTTTCGCAAAAAACGAAGTTCGCCCAGGTAAAAACCGGTTATTCAAGAAAATAGACGATATTCACGACCGTTTTAGGTCTTGGTGTTTACAGACGCGCCGCTTACGGTACGATTTCTCAACGTAATTCGACTTGGAGCTTTAAATGAGATTCGCTGCATTTCTCGCTGCTATGCTTCTCGCGCCTCTCACGGCGTGCGCACAACCTGCCACCAATGACCGCGACGCAACCAATGGGGGGACAATAAGCGTCAATGAAAACGACGGCGTCATGTCAGCGAAAACCTTCAAAGGGTTGCCACTTCGAAACATCGGCCCTGCGCTTATGGCTGGCCGTATAGCTGATATCGCTATCGTTCCAGACGACCCGGCCACTTGGTATGTGGGAGTCGGCTCAGGCGGGGTATGGAAGACGGAAAACGCAGGCACCACATGGACCTCTTTATTTGACGAACAAACATCTTATTCGGTTGGTGCTGTAACGCTCGATCCTCAAAACGCCAAAACGGTTTGGGTCGGCACCGGCGAGAATGTCGGCGGGCGCCATGTTGGGTTCGGCGACGGAATTTACCGCTCGAAAGACGGTGGCGGTTCCTGGGAGAACCTTGGCCTGAAAAGCTCCGAACACATCTCAAAAATCATTGTTCATCCTGAAAACTCCGATATTGTTTGGGTGGCAGCCCAAGGCCCGCTTTGGTCGAGTGGAGGTGAACGCGGCCTATTTAAAACGCTTGATGGCGGCAAGACTTGGAAAAACGTCTTATCCGCAGGCGAGTGGACCGGCGTTACCGACGTGGTTATCGACCCCCGAAACCCGAACCGTCTCTATGCCGCCACGTGGCAACGTCACAGAACCGTTGCCGCTTATATCGGTGGTGGGCCCGAGTCCGGAATTCATGTGTCAGACGATGGGGGCGAAACTTGGGAAAAACTGACCAATGGCCTGCCCGAAGACAAAATGGGCAAAATCGGCCTTGCGGTGTCGCCGGTACGCCCCGATGTGATTTATGCGGCCATTGAGCTGGACCGTCGAACAGGCGGCGTATGGCGTTCAGAAGACCGTGGCGCATCTTGGGAGAAAATGTCCGATGCTGTTGGTGGTGGCACTGGACCGCACTATTACACAGAGGTTTTTGCGAACCCTCACCAATTCGATCTCATTTACCTCGTCAGCAACTATAGTCAGGTCTCCAACGATGGCGGCAAAACTTGGCAAACGATCAATATCGAAAATAAACATGTGGACGATCACGCGATAGCGTTTCGCCTCGATGACCCAGACTATGTTTTGTTTGGATCCGACGGTGGCCTTTACGAAAGTTATGATAACAAAAAATCATGGCGATTTATAAATAACTTACCGATCACACAGTTCTACAAGGTTGCTGTGGACGACACAGAACCATTTTACCTTGTATACGGAGGGACCCAAGACAACAATTCGCAAGGTGGACCATCGCGCACGGACAACCAACACGGCATACGAAACTCTGATTGGTTTATAACGCTCTTTGGCGATGGTCATCAGTCTGCTGTTGAGCCCGGCAATCCAGATATTATGTATGCAGAATGGCAGAAGGGTAATCTCGTTCGCGTTGACCGTACGACAGGTGAAATTGTTTACATCCAACCCCAAGCAGCACCAGGAGAACCCCTAGAGCGTTTCAATTGGGACGCCCCGATCTTTGTTAGCGCTCATGATCCAAAGCGGTTGTATTTTGGCTCGCAGAGGCTATGGCGTTCGGACAATCGCGGCGATAGTTGGCAGGCTAAGTCGGGTGACCTCACTCGCGATGAAGAACGGATGCTGCTGCCGGTGATGGGACGACAATGGTCGTGGGACTCGGGCTGGGATTTTCTCGCGATGTCCGAATATAACACGATCACATCAATCGCCGAGTCACCAATCGATGAAAATACGCTCTATGTCGGAACAGACGATGGGATCATCCAAGCAACCTCCGACGGGGGAGCAAACTGGACACGTTTCGACGTCGGGTCCTTACCCGATGTTCCAAAGACCGCTTTTGTCAATGATATTCGCGCCGACCTTTACGATGCGAACACAGTTTATGTGGCACTGGATAACCATAAATACGGCGACTACAAACCATATCTATACAAAAGTACGGATCGCGGGCGCACATGGCGGTCGATGATTGGCGATTTACCTGATCGCCATTTGGTATGGCGCATTGTACAAGACCACGTGAACAAAGAACTCTTTTTTCTTGGCACCGAATTTGGCCTTTTCTTTACGGTTGACGGTGGCGATAAATGGGTGGAACTCTCCGGAGACGCACCGACAATTCCTTTCCGTGATGTGGTTATTCAACGTCGAGAGAATGATGTTGTTGGCGCAACATTCGGTCGCGGCTTTTTTATCCTTGACGATTATTCACCCTTACGAGATGTCACGGCGAAAACTTTAGAACAGGAGGCAATGCTCTTCCCCGGCCGCGACGCGTGGTGGTATATGGAGCAGCATCCATTATCGTTTGGCGAACGTGGCGTTCAAGGTCACGGTTACTACCAAGCGCCGAATCCACCTTTTGGAGCCGTCTTCACCTACTATCTCAAGGACGGTCTTCAAACGCTGGCAGATGCTCGACAGGAGTCTGAGAAAGACAAGCTTAAAGCCTGGCAAGATACGCCATTCGCAGGGTTTGATGCGGCTGAGAAAGAGCGTCGCGAGGCATCACCAGAAATTTGGCTGACTGTTAGAGACACAGAAGGAAATGTCGTTCGACGCATCAGTGGACCAACGGAAGCAGGTTTTCACCGCGTCGCTTGGGACCTGCGCTTCCCATCGATGGATGCGATTGTCCCCTTAGAAGAGGGGCAAGATCCACCGCAAGGCTTTATGGCGCCTCCTGGGTCCTATACGGTTTCTTTGTCAAAGCGCGTACGCGGAGAAACGACTGTGCTTGTCGAAGCGCAACAGTTTAACGTCAAACGTATGCGCGACGGCGCAATCCCAGGCGCAAGCCCCAACGACGTTGTTGCATTCTGGGAACGCGCGTCCAAGCTACAACGCGCCGTAACGGCCGCAAATGCGGCAACCACGAACATAACGAAAAAGATAGAAGACTTGAAACTCGCCCTCGATCGAACACGTTCGGCGCCCGAGGCTCTTGATAATCAATGGTCCGTTATCAATACCGAACTTCAAGATATCGTCGAACTCTTGAACGGCAATCAGGCAATGGCCGAGGTCGGACAGGATCCTCAAGCAACGATCAATAGCCGTCTCGGCCGGGTGATGATCGGCATTGGCTATTCGACCTACGGGCCAACAACGACCCATGAACAGCAGCTGAGTTACGCTGAAGAGTCGTTCGATGCTGTGCGAACACGAATGAATACTTTGATGCAAACTACGATCCCAGCATTTGAAATAGCTTTGATCGACGCGGGCGGCCCTTGGACAACTGGTGGCGCAATACCGCCTCAATAAAAAGGAAGCTGGTATCCCGGTTTATCGACGCCTCGATTTTATAAAGCACTATAGGAAAAGCAGAAAATATAGCGTAATGCAATAATTTTGCATCATTGCATTACGCTAAAGGTTATGATGGTCGCGCCGTTTAACGCAAAACCGTTAAACACTCTTTGTTCGGCGCTCTAATGCTTTATCACTTTAATACTGCTCTGCGATTTTTAATAGCGTCGCATCGATCCAGCCGATCGCGGATGGTGCGTTGAAGGGCCGATCGTTCACGATAATGGAAAAGACCAGCATTTTGCCACTGCTCGCCTGCACATACCCTGATAACGCATCAACATGGTTCAATGTCCCTGTCTTTGCAAAGACTTTTCCCTCCAAAGCTGAACCTCGAAATCGGTACCGAAGGGAACCGCTCGATGCACCGCTTATTGGCAAACTCGAACGATAGGCTTCACTCCAAGGCGTCGCAGCAGCATGGCGTAGCAGTGTTGTCATCATGGCGGGCGTCACCCGGTTATAAGCCGACAGCCCAGAACCGTCCGCGACCTCAAACGCTTTACGTGGGATCCCAATATCTTCCAGAAACTGTTCAATCTGTAATACCCCGCAAAAAGAAGACCCCCTTCCCCCAGAGCGTCCAAGCTGTCGAAGCAGAACCTCGGCATACAGATTTTGACTTTTACGATTGATCGTTTTTACAATTTCTTGAACGGGGGCTGCCGGAAGTGATGCTATAATGATACCTTCAGTCGAACGTTGACTGTCACTCATACACTGTGACCTGGCTGGTTGTTTAGCTAAATCACTTACCTTTGGCTCATCACGATACTGAAGCGGTCGATGACGCGTTCGTAATTGGCCAGATACCAATACCCCTTTGGCTTCCAATGCTCTTTTCAAATACCAAGCGGCTAAATATGCTGGATCATCTACTCCAAGCTTTAGCCTAACCGGTCCAGATCCAACGGGTAATTCACCATAGAGCCGCGCAATCTGTGTTCCGATACGTCGCTCTAATCGCAGCGCTTTCGGTGTTCTCGCGTCGCTGGTTGTTGCTTCGTTGAGAAGTCCAAAAAAATCTGCACTGACGCCGAACCAAGACGCTGTAACACTTGCTCCTGATTTGGCTCCTGGCGAGGCTCTCATTACAAGGACATTATCATTTATTGAAAGAGCCGAAATTGATGTTCCATGACCAAATTTAAGGTCATCCCACCCCCACCCCAATGGCCGAGGCTCATCAGCAAAAGTACGATCGTCACCAACGATATCACTAACCTCGGTAACCCCATACTTTACGACAGCGTCGGCGAGCGTTTCTAAACAACGAACTTTACAATCAGCTCCGATCCCAACAGTCGGATCACCATGCCCCATCAGAATAAGTGTTGGTGGCCCTGAAGCTGACGGTTCTAAAACGAGTTGTAGATCAGACTTCAGCGCCAACAATTTCTCTTCATCTGCTAAGGCTGCAGCCGTAACGAGCAATTTTGCATTGGAGGCCGGAACAAACCTTTCATTTGCGCGTTTAGCTACAAGGATTTTTCCGTCCAGATCCGTCACGGAAATTCCAAATCGAAACCCATCCGACGCTGGAATAGTTGTGACATGTCCACTTTCACGACCGTATACAGAGGTAGTCGTGAAGGACATTATCGCAGCCAATAGGGCCAAATAACAAAAGAAGATCGCACTCCGTGGGCGCGAAGTGGTGTTAACGAAGCGCCCTATCGATATGAAAAGTCTCATGTCTTCGTCCCGCACAATTCAAGCTATGCTGTTAACACGGGTCCATCTCTCGGGGGTAAAAGTTCTTTTAGATTGAACGAACTTGCGATTAAGCTTTTAGTATATTCATGCTTTGGAAAAGCAAAGATTTGATTGGTTAACCCTTCGTCAACAATCGTTCCGTTTCGCATAACCATGACATAGTCGGCCATAGCCCTTACAACAGCCAAGTCATGACTGATGAAAATATAAGATAGTCCATATTCAGACTGCAGGTCTCGCAATAACTCAATAACTTCTTTTTGTACGGTCCGGTCCAAGGCTGACGTTGGTTCGTCAAGAATGACAACCTTAGGCCTCAGAACCATTGCACGCGCAATAGCAATCCGTTGGCGCTGCCCACCAGAAAATTCATGGGGAAACCTGTTCCGAACAGAGGCGTCAAGCCCAACCCTAGCAAGCATATCAAGGGCTTTGGCGTTTCGTTGATCTTTCGTCAGATGTGGCAGGTGCGTTCGCAAGCCCTCCTCCACAATGTCGAGAACCGTCATTCGTGGAGAAAGAGACCCGTACGGATCTTGGAAAACCATCTGGAGTTGATTGCGCAACGGCATTATTTCATTGTCTGTCAGCTTTTGGAGATCTTTTCCAAGGTAAACAATGTTGCCAACGCTATCCGTGAGCTTTAGCAGTGCGCGTCCAAGTGTCGATTTTCCCGATCCACTCTCTCCAACAACACCGATCGTCTGACCTTCTCTGAGTTTGACAGCCACATCATGTATCGCTCGAAAGCGGGAATCTTTTTTCATGAAACCAGGACCGTCTCCGTAAACGACCTGGATATCCTTTGCATCGAGAATAATATCAGCGGCACTGTCAACGGGCATCTTGGCCCCTTCTGGGTCCGCTGAAAGCAACGCTTTAGTGTAAGATGTAAGTGGATTTTCAAAAACGTCTTTGGTTTTTCCTTGCTCTTTAAGTTCGCCTTTATTCATCACATAAACCCGATCGGCAAACGCCTCAACGATCCCAAGGTCATGGGTGATCAAGATAATACTCATGCCCATTTCTTGATTAAGAGAGGCCAAAAGCTGAAGTATTTCGGACTGGGTTGTTACATCGAGTGCTGTGGTGGGCTCATCCGCAATGAGAAGATCAGGTTCATTGGCAAGCGCCATGGCGATCATGACACGCTGACGCTGTCCTCCCGATAGCTCCGTTGGAAAAGAGCGCATGCGCCGTTCCGGTTCAGGGATTTGAACCAGATTTAAAAGTTCCAGAGCCTTCGCCTTTGCATCCGCTTTTGTCAGTCCCTTATGCACCTTCAATAGTTCAATGATTTGATCGCCAATGGAGTATAAAGGATCAAGCGAGGTCATTGGCTCCTGAAAGATCATTGCGATGCGCGACCCACGTATCCCATTCATTTGACGCCGTGACAGGCCTAAGAGATTTTGTTTTTGAAAAACGATCTTGCCGGACGCATGGCCATTAGACGCAAGAATTCCAAGAGTCGATATTGCAATTTGGCTTTTACCAGAGCCGCTTTCACCAACAATCGCAACGACTTCACCGCGGCTTACAGAAATAGACACCCCGTTCAGAGCTTGAACGACGCCGTCAGGTGTATCAAAGTGTACCTTGAGGTTCTCGACACTTAAAACCGGCGATGCGACTTTCAAATTGACCACCTCACCGGTCCTTTGGGTCAAGGGCATCACGCAACCCATCGCCTAAAAAGTTAAGTGCGAACAAAAGAAATGACATCGTTAATGCTGGAAATATCAACATATACGGATCATTTCTCATATAGCGTGCCCCCTCTGATATTAAGACTCCCAAAGACGTTAAAGGCTCCTGAACGCCTAACCCCAGAAAACTCAAAAAGCTTTCCAGCAAAATTACTTTAGGAATGAGAAGTGTCATATAGATCGCAATCGTCCCTGCGATATTCGGCACAATATGGCGCTTGATAACATCGGTCTTACTAACGCCAAGCGCTTCTGACGCTTGTACAAATTCTTTCTGTTTAAGTTGAAGCGTCTGGCCCCGGACGATGCGAGCCATATCAAGCCACTCAATCGCGCCAATAGAGATGAAGATTAGAACGATATTATTTCCGAAGAAGACCACCAATAAGATAACAAAAAATACGAAAGGTAACGAATACAATACGTCTACAAAACGCATCATAACGTTATCTAGATGCCCCCCAATAAACCCCGCAACGGCACCGTAGGTTACCCCGATCAGCAAAGCGACGCCTGTTGCTAATCCGGCGACAAGAAGTGAGATACGCAGAGAAATTAATATTCGGGAAAGCAAGTCACGCCCATTTTGATCCGTTCCCATTAGAAAATAAAGAGACCGAACATCAGCCGTCATCAAAGCGCGTGTCGGATCTTCTGTATCGAGCACCATTTCAACATCGGCAAACACATCAGATCGAACAAGATATCGGGTAATCCGAGGATCAACCGGCTCATTGGTCCGATTTACAATAGTTATTTCGATCCGTTTATTCGATAAGTCGATCGCTGTCATATCAACGCGCGCGCGCTTCATGGCCATTTCGGCGATGGGAACAACTTGATGATCTTTCGGATAAGGTGTGAGAGACGGCTTTGCACCAACGAAGCTATTATATACCTCGTCATAAGGATGCTGCGATACGACGGGACCAACTATTGCCGAAAGTGCAATAGCAGCAATAACCCAAATCGATACCATTGCAGCGCGGTTTCTCTTGAGGCGCAAGAGGGCTGTATCGAAAAGCGAACGGCCTTTTTGGGGTGTGTCTTCCAATATGATCTGACTAACCATACCGCACCCGCGGATCGAGAACAGAGTACAATAGGTCGATAATCAGATTAAAAATTAAAACAAAAGTCGCAACGATAACAACTGTCCCCATGACCATTGTATAGTCTCGATTTAAAGCGCTTAGGACAAAATAGCGACCAATCCCAGGAATGTTGAAGATTTGCTCAACGACAATCGAGCCCGTCAATAATGCGGCGGCGGCAGGCCCAAGATAAGTCAGCACAGGAATAAATGCCGATCGCAATGCATGCTTACCAACCACACGGCTCAGAGGGAGTCCATAGGCCCGAGCGGTCTTGATATGATCTGATTTTAACGCTTCTAACATAGAGCCGCGCATCAAGCGTGTAATGATAGCGACTTGGGGCAATGCTAGTGAAAGAACTGGTAAAATCATTTGCGATGCCGTCCCCCATCCCGTGGCTGGCAGCAGTTTGAATGTCAGTGCAAAAATAAGTGTTAGTATGGGGGCAATGACATAATTGGGAATGGTGATGCCAAACGTGGCGAAGGTGACAATAATATAGTCCACGCGCTTATTCTGGTTCAGCGCCGCAATTGTACCAAGGAGGACCCCTAGAAAAAGAGCAATCGTCAGTGCCGTTGTGCCAAGGGAAAAAGATATGGGTAATCCCTCACCTAATACTTCGTGTACGCGTTTATCCCGATAGACGAAAGACGGCCCAAGATCCCCCTGTATGAGATTGCCCATATAGGTCCAATATTGCTCAATCAAAGGTTTATCGAGCCCATAACTAGCACGAATGTTTTCGAGAATAGTAGGGGTTAACGGCCGCTCTTTGTCAAATGGTCCTCCAGGCGCCACACGCATTAGAAAAAACGTCAATGTGATGATAAAAAACAGTGTGGGAATGATCGTAAGGAGTCGCTTCAGGGTGTAATTCAGCATGAGTAACCCTCGCCACTGCTCTCGCCGAAAAATTGTATTGAGATCACCAAACTTAATGATCCAACGTCAGGTAACGCGTGGCATGCTTGTTCATGACGTTACTCTCCCATCCGCTAAGCTTGGGCGATACAAGGCCAAAAGACGAATAATAAAATATAGGCAAAAAAGGTGTTTCACGCATGACATACCGTTCGGCCTCACGCAGAATATCCGCGCGCTTCACGAGATCCAACTCGGTCGCAGCACGCACCATAATCGCATCATACTGCGGATTATTATACTTGGCATAGTTAAACCCTAAATTATTAGATTCTAGGAGAAACAAAAAACTATGGGGATCGGAGTAATCGCCGATCCAACCAGCGCGAGCGACTTGCATTCTTCCACCATTACGCATGTGGGCATAGTGTGCAGTAGCATCACGAATTTTATATTTCACATTGATTCCAATATGCGACCACATATCTGCAATGGCCGTCGCGGTATTCTTATGATTTTCGCCACTGTTGTACATGAGCTCAATGGTGATGGGGTTTTTCTTTGTAATGCCCTTCCGCGCCATCATCGCAGCCGCTTCATCTTCGCGGTCTAACATCGACATGCCAAAATACTTCGTGACGGGCGAACCACCTGCGTAATTATTTATTCCCTTGGGGATAAGACTAATCGCTGGGATCATCCCAGGCCAGATTTCCTCAGCGAGAAACTCACGATCAATGACCATTGACATGGCCAATCGAATTTCAGGGTCTGCTAAAATCTCGTCAGTGGTGTCCAGTGCATAGTAATATGTTCCAAGATAAGGATCGATTTTCAATGAGTCTCCATATTGCTCTAATCGCTCAAGATCTTGAGCCGGCAGATCAGAACAAACGTGTACCTCGCCGGCTTCCCATGCCCGCACGCACGTCGATCGGTCCTCGAAGGGGATATAGTGAACCTCTTCGATTGCAACATTCTTGGCATCATAAAAATAAGGGTTCTTCCGCATAACAATGCGACTGTTTAATGTGAACTCCTCCAGCATATAGGCACCATTTGTTACCATATTGCCGGGTTTAATGAATTGATCACCGAAGGCTTTGACAGACGGTGGGTGAAGGGGTTTTCCAGTTTGATGCGTTAACTGATCAAGAAAGTATGGGGTTGGTTGTTCCAGTGTAATTTCCAACGTCCGGTCATCTATTGCCTTTACTCCTAACTCAGAGGGGTCGAGTTCTCCAGCATTGACGTTTTCTGCGTTTTTAATTGAATACAACATCGTAGCGTACCGGGCGTTCGTCGCTGGGTCCATAAGACGACGATAGCTAAAAACAAAGTCATGGGCGGTCACAGGATCACCGTTAGACCAGGTAGCATTTTCTCTAAGATTGAAAGTATATTTCCGTCCGCCTTCAGAGATATCCCACCGCTCTGCTGTACCCGGCACGACCGTCGCATTGGCCGAGAAGTCGACCAATCCAGAATATAAGTCATGCATCAATCTGGCCTCAGAGATTATGGATGTGCCGTGGTGATCAAGCGTTTCTGGGTCACCGTCATTGCCACGATATAAGATCTGCGCATTGACGGCGGATACCATAAGGCAAATGGCAAAAGAGATGAGAAGAGCTTTAAACATAAAAAGACCCCATAACAGCGAGCCAACAAGACCGTAAAGTTAACCTTAACCGCTTGATTTCCCAACCCAAGAAAAGAGCAAGTGAAATAAATAGCAAGACGGAAAACTGGAGCTTTTTGCGTTCCGATGGAATCGGAACGCCGCTCTAAGTCCTTGTTTGGTCGCGCTTCTTTTGCCGATAACCGATCACACTTATCGGCGAAGCGCTCTAATGCCGTTCCATTTCAAATCGAATTGACGAGTACATTCACGCCTTTGCTCTTATGGATTTGCTGGTGCATGAGCCAATAAGCCGCCAAATAAGTAACTATCCTAGCTGGAAACGCTTTGGACAAAGCGGCTATTACCCCAAGCTTTAGATAGAGATCCATCACAGAAAAGAACCTGATCGACTTTCAAATTAAGTATCCAGCGAAAGCCGAGCTACGGATTTGTCGCGTTGGTTAGTTCCTTCAGAGTCTCTTGCAGTTCCCGTTCCTCGATATCACGGGTAATGAAAACAATTCGTGTACGATGTTCCGTACTGGGCCATTCCTTTAGCCTGATTGGAGGGTGGAGAATATGTTGAACACCATGAACGACCATGGGCCCATCCATGTTCGCTATGTTCACGATACCCTTCATCCGTAGCAGATCAGCCCCCTTGTATTGACAAAGCGCGTCGAGCCAACGCGCTAGAGCCCTTTCTTGAATTGGCTCTTCAATTGTAAGGCAAAACGCTTTGATATGATCGTCATGACGATTTACATCATTGTGTTGATGGTCATGGTCATCACCATCTTGGTGGTGGTGGGCGTGGTCGTGGTGGTGATGATGATGAGCATGATGATCGTCCGCTGCACTATGACCATGGTGATGGTCATGTGACTCGGCATAGGCTTCTGCCTTAAGCCAGTTCTGGACGTTATGGCTCTTTGTCTTCGGGTCATAAAGGCCTATGTCGAATAGAAAAGTAGGATCCACAATCCCGTCTTTGACATCTCTCTGCAATGCAGCAGGGTTCAAAGCATGTAGTCGGTCCTTCAAGGCATGCAAAGCATTCTCATCAACAAGGTCCGTCTTTGTGATGAGCAAAGCGTCGGCCATCGCCGCCTGTTTAACGGATTCAATTTGGCGATCGAGCGTATCAGCACCATTGACGGCATCGACAGCGGTGATAACGCCATCTAAGCGAAAACGCTGCGCGATAGCTGGTTCGGTCATGAGTGTGTGAATGATCGGTGCGGGGTCCGCCAGTCCCGTGGTCTCAATCACCACTCTGTCAAACCATGTCTTACCGCCCCGGGCAAACCGCCAGGTCGACTCACGTAGTGTTTTGGCCAAGTCACCTCGGATCGTGCAGCAAAGACATCCACTCGACATCTCGACGACAACGTCATCACTACTATGCGTCATGAGATCATGATCCAGGCCGATCCGACCAAACTCGTTGATGATCACCAAGGTACGACTTAGGTCCGGTTGGTTGATCAGATGATTGAGCACCGTCGTCTTTCCGGAGCCGAGAAACCCAGTCAGTACTGAAATCGGCAAACGCTTCGCTATGCGTTCGACGTCGGCAATTGGCGAAAGATCTGGATTATTCATATAAGATAAATGCCAGGGTTAGATGGAGAGGATCATTTAAACATTGTCGAGGCTCGACTTGTCTGTCGATCGTAAACTGTAATACCGATGCCTGCGTTAATGACAAGAACCAACTGCTAACCGCTTTCCTTATGCATAAAGGGAATTGTCACTATCGGGTCAGTATTCGTCGGTAGCGGACCGGAAGAACAAATATTTGCTGAGACAAAACCGCGAAAAGGGCCAGCTAAAGCAAATGCGATTGCGGAAACGGCCGATTATGAAGAGAGGATCGTCGTGCGTGTCATTGGCCTTGAAACGCATTGCTGGCCGCATATCTTCCTATTTCGGGTAAGGCGCATGTTCGCTATTTACCCGCTGGGCGTGTTGTTGGCATTTCTAAGCTCGCTCGTCTTGTCAGCGTGTTTGCAAAACAGATGCAGATCCAGGAAACCTTGACAGCACAAATTGCAGATAGGATCCAAACAGTGCTAGGCTTTCATGGCGTTTATGTCGTGATAGACGCCGTGCACCAAAAGCATAACAATACGCGGCATTCATAAACCTCGTGTGAGCCTGGTCACTAGCTGTATGCTTGATACCTTTCGCAATAACACAACGACCCGCCGAGAACGTCTAATAATGATCGGCAACCCACGGAGTACGACCCATGAAGGTTGGAGATAACAATAAAGAAGCCAAAGACGGCTTCGCCGAACGAACGTCGATCGAACAGGTCGAAGAAGGATCAACGCTAGCACCCAAATTCGACGACGACGGATTGATAGCATGCGTCACGACCGCCGAGGCGTCAGGCGAAGTGCTTATGCTCGGCTATATGAATCGTGAAGCTCTTCAGAAAACAATTTCTACTGGCGAGGCACACTATTGGAGTCGAAGCCGGTCATGCCTTTGGCATAAAGGCGCCACAAGTGGCCTCACACAAGAAGTCGTTGAGATGCGCATTGACGATGACCAAGATGCCGTTTGGTTACGTGTGCGCGTTGCTGGATCAGGCGCCAGTTGCCATGTTGGCTACCGTTCATGCTTCTATAGAACTATTAAACTCGGTGAAGGGTCTGGCGAACCGACACAGCTGGTATTTGAAGAAACGGAGAAAACCTTCGATCCTAAAGCTGTGTATGGCGATGCGCCTAACCCAACTCAACTCTGAAGCGTCGGTCACACCAATCGATTGAATTCAGCACACTGATCGGATATTTATTTTAGGCGGCTAAGCCAACCTTATTCCAATCTAAGCTGATTATAGGACACGCCGGAATGTATCGGTTCCGACGTGTCACAATGCCAAAGTGCTAAAAGAATTCAGCCAGGTAATTTAATCAGTCAATACAGAGAAATGAGCATAATCAAATTGACGCTCGACGATTAGTCCTTCAACCTTCATAAATCATCGACGAAACAATACCTCATAGGAATTTCCAGAGTGCCGGAAGATCAGATTGGTTCATGGTAAGATCGTGACAAAATAGTTTTGGGCGCTCAAAAATATAGAATCTGGAGCATCGGTTTGCTTCAGTCTAAACATATGAGGCTCCACATCTAGAGCTTTTCGCGTTCCGATGGAATCGGAACGCGGCTTTAAGTGTTTGTTTGGTCGCGCTTCTTTTGCCGAGTTGATGGACGGGAACCATCAACCAATCACACTTATCAGCGAAGCGCTCTAGATAACAATATTTGCACTGATTATGATCCACTATAGGGCAAGGATGATTGGTGGACGAGTATTTTTAGATCACCTTTAGGGTCCTTTATATAAGCAATAGTATACTCGACTTTTGTTTCCGGATCCCCGTTTGCCGGTGTGAAGAAATAGTTACCAAATGCCACAGCCATTATACAGCCATTATTGACCATGCCAGCACTCTG
Organism: Pseudomonadota bacterium; assembly: GCA_039025235.1. Classification (GTDB taxonomy): domain Bacteria; phylum Pseudomonadota; class Alphaproteobacteria; order Caulobacterales; family Parvularculaceae; genus MED-G105. Next base: position 35,754 of record JBCCOS010000011.1, on the reverse strand, counting down.
CCACCGAACCTTAGCCCAAAGGCGCAGCGCAAGGGCGCAGTGCAAAGCCTTTGTCCTCTGGATACGAAGGAATCTTACCAATGAAATACGATAGAGCCCCATCAAACGATGACCCGAACGGCTCAACAGCCGCAAGCATTGGCTTAAAAAGGACCAAGCTCAAGTCACAAGCATAGAAGCAATCGATATGGTCAGCGGCCGCCACTTCATAATCGCCTCCACTACTATAGACTTCGCCTATCTTAATAATACCGTTGCCCCAAGCCTTTTACGCTTCGATCACTTCTTTTTCAGTGATACATGCTTTGCTATAAATCGGAGCGGATGTTCCGTTCGGTTTTAATGAGCTTATCGCCGACCAATCAATAGTGCAGGCAGCCAAGCCGATTACCGCGACGGCGCTTAAAAATAATTTCTCCATCATGGTTCCTCTTGGGCTCGATACCTGTTTTTAAGACAGAAATTAACAACAATAAGGCGTAAGACCGCCGCGTAAAGCCCAAAAGAATTTACGCACCAACATCACACCAGGGACCGAGTATCACGAACCTTAGCCTATAAAAGATAGAAGAACTAAACCCTTTTATTCTTATTAAGAGAACGGTTATCTTTCCCCTAAACCTCAGAAAAGTTCTTTTTTTAGAACGATATCGACCACTCAATATATTTCATATCTTTGTGCGACGCATCTAAATCGGCAAATCGAAACGTCTAAAGAAAGCCTGGAACCTTACATGGATACTCTCTTAGATTTTGCACAGACCTTCGCAATACAGCTACAAAAGCCAACACTGGCGTTTTTGCTCGGTGGTATGGCCGTGGCTGCATTCGGGTCGAAACTTTCCATTCCTGATTCAGTTTACCGCTTCATTGTCTTTATGCTTCTGATGCGGATTGGTCTTGAGGGCGGCATGGAAATCAGAGAAGCCGATTTTCGCGCTATCCTGTTACCAGCAATATTCGCCGTCGTCATCGGTTGCGCGATCGTCTTGATTGGTCGTTTTTCTTTAGCGTCACTATCCGCAGTGAATAAGACGGATGGTATTGCGACAGCCGGTCTGTTCGGTGCTGTTAGTGCATCAACACTGGCGGCAGGCCTTGTTGTCCTTGAAGAAAACGAGATTTTTTTTGAGGCTTGGGTTCCAGCTCTCTACCCTTTTATGGATATCCCAGCTTTGGTTGTTGCGATTGTCTTGGCACACATGAGCGAACAGAAGACAAATGGTAAAAATACCGAACGACCAAAGGCATGGCCAATTCTCGTGGACAGCTTGCGCGGTTCAGCATTGTCAGCCCTAATCCTGGGAATGATTTTAGGATTGATCACCAGACCTGAACAAGTATTTGAGGAATTTTATGACCCAACATTCAAAGGCCTTTTATCGATATTGATGCTCATCATGGGAATCGAAGCATGGGGCCGATTATCTGAACTTGCAAAAGTTGCTCATTGGTTCGCGATATATGCGCTGGCAGCTCCCATCATACATGGACTCTTGGGGTTTGGCTTCGGCTACCTTGCTCATTTAGCCACCGGGTTTAGCCCTGGAGGGGTTATACTGCTGGCGATCATCGCAGCCTCGAATTCTGATATTTCGGGACCTCCAACGCTTCGTGCTGGGATCCCCAAGGCAAACCCGAGTGCTTATATTGGCTCTTCGACCGCCATCGGGACGCCGGTCGCTATTGCCGTGTGTATCCCATTATTTATCACTCTTGCCGATATTATATTCGCTTAAACGGCTCAAATAAACTGTATAAGGAGGATTAAAATGTTTCACGCCGTAAGCAAAATTACTATCATCGCCGAGCGCCTTCTGCAGAAAAAACTCATCGCGCAGATCGAAGAAGCTGGCGCCAAGGGATATACAATTGTTGATGGTAGCGGAAAAGGCGAGCATTTCGTACGGCCTGGGGATCGCGCAACTGTTATCAAAGCCTTCTCCATCATTCGTATCGAAGCAATTCTAGCAGACGAAGCGACGGCACGCGCGTTAGCAGAGGAAATTACAAAAATCCATTTTAAAGACTATTCAGGGATTGTTTATCTTTCCCCGATCGAAGTTGTTCGGAAAGATAAATTTTAAAGCGTCGCTCTGATGTCAATTAAAGTGCCGACATTTTAGACAAAAAGGCATCATGAGGAACTATTGACATGAATTATGATTGCCGGAAGCGCCCATCAAATTGAAGTTTGATCCATTCCCCTTTATCGGCGTTTCCTCGGCAAGCGAGAAATTCCAAGTCAGCAGGGTTCATCGCAACAACAGCATTTGTTGTAGCGCCCGATTGATCCTCTGCAAACCGATTAATACTTAGACGGCCATCAGAGCGATCTGAAAAAATATCGATGAGCGATGCCAGTGTATGCTGGTCAGATCTTTCAAGAAGCATCTGCATACGATCAAACCGTCTCTCTGTGCTTTCTGGGCGATCGGTTTCTCGGCTTTTATTTTCGTCAAACAAGCAATGGTTTGATCGAACAACGGCGCCATGATCCGTTGTTCGAGAGTAGGCCGTTAGTGGAGTGCGTTCCCATTCGATGGCGCTGTTTTTATCACCAACCCAGTACGAGTGACTGCCGGCAACAGGCGCATGTTCTATGACCGAGCTTGCTGCGTCCAACGATGTTTCCCTCAGTGCCCGATGAAGAACTGAAAGATATGGCACGCCAACTTTGGCACCCCTGGTTTTGAGATTCGTGGTGCCGACCGTTACACCGTATTCATTCATGCCCATAAGGGTTTGACAGCCAGCGCACGTAACCGTCCAGGTCTCAGGTCCGTTCATTGGTATCTGATGCAAGGCAATGACGTATTGCACGTCAGGCCCGTTTAGGTCCCAAGTTTGTCCCTGAAGACTATGACCACTCAGCGTTTTCTCCGGCGGTAGGAGTGCTGCTGTGCATCCTTCGTCCTCTAAGACAAGTGTTTCTCCAGGCAGAAGGATAATATCGCGAATGTCGGTCATATTCGCTGTCGTGAATAATTGAACAGGATCGATATTGGCGGCCGCTGCAATTGAATGGTGTTCAGCGTGTGCTGCCGCGTCGAACACTTCAAGTTGCTTCAAACACTGCGCGCCAGCATCGAAGAGTCGGGCTAAATCTGTATGCCCCCTCTCCTCCATATATATCTCAACTGCCGAGACACGGTCAGCGACGAATTCCTGAATCATATCCCGGCAAAGAGATCCATACTGATGACCCATTTCTTCAGGCGAACCCGTTACGGTAAACTGCGGCAATTTCATATTGGCCTGTGCCTTCCTATATCGCAAAAATATCGATAGCTACTCTTCCTGTTGGCCCTAAAGCGCCTCCGTTTCAATTGGAATCAGAACGGCGCTTTAAGACTTAGCAGATCAGGCCTGTCCTGACATGGAAAGAGTGTCAAACAACGCTAAGCAGAAATAGCGATCGACAATTATTGGTGCTTAAGATGGTGAAGATCCACCTTGCCGAATCACTCGGTTTTGCTGTTTGCCCCTTCAACTGGGGGCAACCATGAGAGAGATGAATGATGCAAAGAGATCAAAACTTGACCGTTTAGTTTGTGGTAAGCAAATGTATAATCTGCACGCGTGGCATTTCCTTCTCCATCGACAAAGGTATAGTGCCCCATGTCTTTGTAACCGAGGCCCCCGGCCTTTAAAATTGGTCCTGCAGCACTCTGAAACTCCACGCTCTTCCAACCTCGATAGAGGAAACCATCATCGTGAGGATAGTCTGGATTGCCGCCGACAAAATAGGATCGAGCACCAGCCCGGTCTAAGCGTATTACATCTGCGAGCGTTGGCTTAAAAAGAAGCGGTTCTTCAGCCCCGCCAAAATCATAAAGATCCAACAAGTTCTCCACATCACGCTCGGTCACGTATTTTGCCCAAGCGCGCTGTGCCGCGACGACCTCAGCTTTCGTCATCGGCTCGTATATTCTTTCGGTCATGTTACGATATCCTCAGCTTTCTCTGCTAATTGTGCCGGAAACATGCGCCAGGGTCTACCGTTGAAAACGCTAGACCGTTTTCACCAGAATTTAAAAACCAGGAGCCAGGAGCCAGGAGCCAGGAGCCAGGAGCCAGGAGCTTTATAATAAATTGCCCCCCGCCGATCCACGGCATCGAATATCAATCAATGTTGCTTAATCTTGTCGCGTGATCCGGCAGGATTAAATGATTTATTGAATGAGCTCGAGCATCATACTCAAGTTAAATTTCGGGGAGGAGGCCAATTTCTCGCTTTTCGTCAACATGTGATCGAGGTCATCACGATTAAAGAAACGACCACGCAGCAAGACACCTTCGATTTGCCTTGTTGCTGTTATATCGTCTAGCGGGTTACTAGACATTAAAACGATATCGGCGGTGTTCCCTTCGGCAATATTTATCGGATCAAGCCCAAGATATTCCGCCGGAACAATCGTGGCGCTTCTCAGAACATCGCCTTCTGAAACCCCGACCTTCACCAGCGCTTCTAACTCGTCATGCAGGGAGAACCCTGGAAAGATATAACTGTCGCCAGCATCCGATCCAACCATAATTGAAACGCCAGCATCATATGCAAGTTTCGTAATTTTCAAGCCGTGTTGATAAAACTCATCATAAGGAGGAGAAATTTGCTCTACGATAATGCGTGTAGAAACGACATCATCAAACCAACCTAATTGAATCATTGACGGGATGTAGCGGAGACGGGAATCTTCCACGAAGTCTTTTTTCGTTGCGCCAGCATCAAAGGCGCGCGTCACATGGGTCGGCGTTAGATAGGCATTATACTCTTTCAAAAGAGCAAACAGTCTCTTGCATCTTTCGGGATCATATCCTTCCATAATTTCCGAAAGATGACTCGTAACGCGCCCCCTGATTGACCAGCGTGAGCGTTCCATAATGATATCGTCAGCGAGAGTTGAGAGTTTTTCAGCGAAGTGACTGCAGCCAACGGCTGGTGCCCGTGCATGTTCAAATGTTCGTTGTCCGGCCTTTATTGCCTCCTCAAACTGTACCGCACGCGGCAAGTGACCCATCACCGTTATACCGATTTCTTTTGCCCGCTCCGTAATACCAAAATAGGCTTCACGCGGAACGCTGTTATAGACTTTAATTTCATTATACCCTGTCTCTTTTGCCCAATCGGCAAGCATACGCCCGTCGGCTTTTGTCTTTGGCGGGTAAAAAGGTTCGTCAGACGATTCGTCAGACTGATCTGGCGGCATTCGAAGCCGAATGGCCCCGTGAACAAGTGGCGATGAAAGCGACCGAACGCGTGGGCCAATAAGCGCGCCAGTATCAAACTTTGCGACGACCGTTTGATAATCACTGAGAGAATATTCGCCAGGACCGCATGGCTTCCAGCATCCAGACCACAATTCACGAACAGAGGTGACGCCATTTGCAACATATAGTGGCCCCATCTGTCCCGCTGCAGCAATTGAGCCGGTAAGATGGACATGCATGTCAAACATACCTGGCATCGCAAAGGCACCGCCGGCGTCAATGCTATTTCGAGCAAGCGGCGCCTTTGGACTGAATGCCTCGATCCGTTTGATCGCACCATTCTCAATCAAAATTGTCTTTGGAGCCGAGACCGTTTCAAGCGCCACATCAATAATGCGTACATTCGAAATAATGACGTCGCCTGTCTTCGAGCTAGTAGCCTCAAAACTTGTGGATCCACTTTTTGCAATGGTCGCTTCTTCGTTTGTCAATTTTAGCATTACAACGACGGAAGCGCCAATGATTACCAGAAGAGCTGTAACAACGCTCAAAATTGGCCGGGCTCGGAAGTAGTGTAGCACGTGATGCATTAGGACAATTGATTTTTTAGAAAACGGCCATAGTTCACTCTACGAGAGTATGGCATTATTTGTATCAATTGCCAATTGGACTGCGATATAGAAACGTTGCGTTCAAAGTCGACGAAAGTACTATAAGATCGCCAGTCACAAACACAAACCTGCGCTATCGTCTCTTAGACAGTCAGCGACGCAACTGCGGGTAATCATCGATAAAACTAACTCTTGCCATGATGATTTGCTACCGCCTTTCCTGCCAAAACGTAAAGTACGGTTGCAAGCAAAACCGGGATAGCGACTAAGGATAACGCAATTTTGAGACTAAGAACTTCTCCATATCGGTTAGCTATGACGTCAGAAATAATACCAACCACAAGGGGCCCTAACCCGACACCCACTAACATGACTGAAGAAACCAATATTGAAGAAGCAAGCGCCCTCAAACGTATCGGCGCCAGAAATTGAGCGCCGGCTAATACCGGCCCATAAAAAAAGCTGAACGTAAAGGCTAAAATGGCGAGCGATAGAAAGGCCCAAAATGGTGTTGGCGCAAACGCAAAAAGTGGACCGAAAACCGCCGCAGGAATAATGCCGGCCGCCGGCACGAAACCGTATGCTGCTTTCGTTTTTACACTGAAGAAATCACATGCGACTCCACCCAGATAGGCGCCAGAGCCAAATGTAATGATAGAAATTACTGCCATCGGCACAGTGATTTCTGTGAATGTTAAATCAAAACTGCGCGCGAAATAATCCACCTGCCAGTACGCGACACTATTCGCTGCGAAGGTCGCACACATTGTAGCAAAAATTAGAAGTCTGTAACTCGGTATACGCAACATTTGGGAAAACCCTTCAAGGAAACCAAATGTAGTCTCCGACGTCTCCTTGGCGTTCTCGTTAGATGATAGTGCAATCTTATCAGCAACACGGACGGGTTCACGAACCGTCAGTTTAAGAATAGCCGCGAGAATAAGTCCCGGAATGCCAATAACAAGGAAGACATTGCGCCATCCAAATTCCTGAAGCACCCATCCGCCAATCAAAAATGCTACAGCGTCACCAAGCGAAATACCGAGCATATAGAAACCCAACGCCCGAGCGCGTTCTTCTGGAGCAAAATAGTCTGCAATCAATGAGTGCCCCGGCGCAACACCACCTGCTTCTCCAATACCCACACCGATTCGCAACAATAACAATTGGACAAAATTTGTTGTGAACGCAGCAACCGTCGTAAACACACTCCAAAGCGCAATCGAAATCGCGATAATGTTCACGCGATGCCAACGGTCAGCGAGCCAAGCTACAGGAAGCGAAAATACCGAATAAAAGACAGCAAAGGCTAATCCCTTCAGCATACCAAGCTGCGTATCCGACAAGCCGAGATCAGCCTTAATCCCCGGTGAGATGACAGCAACAATGCTACGGTCCAAATAGTTAGATGCATAGACAAGCATCAATATCACGAGGACATAGTTTTTATATCTAGGTCCACTACTCACAGCTTTAAGATGCTCTTCACACTAGCGAAGAAGTCAAATACTGCTTGATGATTATGTATTAGCAATACAATCAGTTTACGGCTCTTTTTAGTCACCTAACTCCACCCAAACCGACTTCGTCTGTGTGTATTGATCAAACGTCTCTCGGCATTTGTCGCGTCCATTGCCAGATTGTTTGAATCCGCCCCATGGGCTTGTTGCATCTCCATGGTCAAAACAGTTGACCCAAACGATGCCAGCTTCAACATCACGGGCGAAGGAATGGGCGCGACTAACGTCACTCGTCCATACTGACGCAGCGAGGCCGAAGGTCGTATCGTTGGCGACTTCCAACCCATGCTCAAGGTTATCGATAGGAAGAATTCCGGCCACAGGTCCAATAATTTCTTCTTGCGCAATCCGCATCGTTCCGTCGACATTTGTAAACAATGTTGGCTCCACATAGGCCCCTTTGGCTAAATCACCCGTTCCTTCGCTACCGCCAAACTTTAGCTGAGCGCCTTCTTGTTTTCCGATTTCGATATAATCAAGAACGCGCTTTTGGTGCTGCTTCGTAATCAGGGATCCCATCGTTGTCGATGGATCGAAAGGATGCCCCACTGAAATCGTTTCGCGCGTCTTAATCTCAAAGCGGTTAACGACCTCGTCATAAATACTCCGCTCAACAAGGATACGCGACCCTGCACTACAGACCTCGCCCTGATTTTCATATATCCCGTTTACGGCATACGTAACGGCTTTATCGATATCCGGTGCATCTTTAAGAATAATCTGCGGTGTTTTCCCACCACATTCAGTTGTCACACGTTTCATATTGGACTGGCCAGCATAGACCATCATGAGTTTGCCCACTTCTGCAGACCCTGTGAAAGCCACTTTGTCAACGTCGTTATGAAGCGCTAATGCTTTTCCCGCGTGTTCACCGAAACCAGGAACGACATTCAACACACCAGCTGGACCGCCCGCTTCCATAAAAAGCCGCGCAAGTAACAAAGCCGATAGAGGTGACTGCTCCGCAGGCTTCAGGACAATCGAGTTACCTGTCGCCAATGCTGGTGCCACTTTCCAAACGGCCATCAGAAGAGGAAAATTCCAGGGCACAATGAGCCCGACAACACCGAAGGGCTGTCGAACGACATAATGAAGCGCATCGTGGCGCGTTGCCGTTACGAGACCTTCGTGTTTATCAATGAGCTCTGCGAAATATTGAATTGTGGATGCACAAAGCGGTATGTCCCCTTGCAGGGCTGGTACGATAGGCTTTCCCGTATCCAGCGTATCGAGTAATGCAAATTCCTCCGTATGCGCTTCGACTAATTCAGCAAAGTGATATAGAATGCGCATTCGTTCGCGCGGTTCTTTTCGAGCCCAAACACCAGATCGATAAGCTTTTCGTGCGGCAGCGACGGCATCTTCTATATCACTGCTTTTCCCTTCTGAAACGGATGTAATCACATCGCCAGTGGCAGGGTTTATCGTTTCAAATCGTCCTCCCTCCTTGGCGTCTCGGTATTGCCCATTGATGAACATCTGCGTTTCGAAGGACAAAGCAGCGGCCTTTTTTTCCCAATCTTCTCGCGAATGTTGTTTAGCCATTACAATCCACCCTATCCATTTCCGTTTGTAGACCGAATAATAATCGACCAAGTATTCGAAGTATCAGGTTCCACCAACGGCGCGTTGAAATCCTTCAATCAATACGGGCTTTACAGGCCGCTTATCATCGCTTCTCTCCCAAAGGACTTTCCGCAGATCTTTTGGATTTTCGCAGCCCGTCAGACAAAGCGTCTGCTGAAATTCATCAGCAATTATCTGAAATGTGTGTAGGGCGCCGCGCTCACCCATGGCCGCCACACCTGCATAAGGCGCACGTCCCATAAGGACGAAATCAGCACCACTGGCGATCATTCGCGCGACATCAAGCCCCGAGCGGCATCCGCCGTCGACAAGAAGCGGATACGCCTCACCGACCGCAGCACGGATTTGAGGCAGAACCTCAATAGGCGCGGGAGCGGCATCCATTTGCCGTGCACCATGGTTCGATACAACGACTCCATCAACCCCCATTGCCTTACACTGACTGGCGTCGTCAGGCGTTAAGATGCCTTTTACAACTAAACTTCCCGGCCACAGATCCCTTAGTAGTTTCAACTTTTGAAGCGTGACGCGTCCTTCGCCGAACTCATCGACAAAATTATTTCGTTCGCTGGCCGACAAACCATTTGGCGCTAGTGCTAAGACATTAACAAACTGAGGCACGCCAACGGCCGCTGAGCGCAATGCCCATGAAGGATTAGATATAATTTCGAAAAGCGATCTAGCACCAAAACTCGGTGGTAGGCTCAAACCGTTTCTTATGTCACGCTCTCGAAATGCATAAATGGGGAGATCGACCGTTACGAGTAACACAGAATATGCAGCGGCTGTCAGTTGCTTAACGAAACGCCTCGTGATCTCTTCATCTTTTGGCACATACATCTGAAACCAGGTATTTTCGCCGCCTTCAGCGCGAACATCATCTAGCTTACAGGTGGACGTCGTGCTCAACGTGAAAGGCACATTAAACATTTTCGCAGCTCTCGCCAGCATCCTTGCGGATTTCGGCCAGATCAGACCGGACATTCCAACCGGCGCAACACCAAATGGATATTCATAGGTTTTGCCAAAAATTTCTGACTTGCAATTGCTTTCATTAACATCAGTCCACTGATGTGGAACGAGTTGAACTTCGTCCAACGCTACCCGATTGCGTTTTAAGCCTACTTCGGGGCCTACGCCGCCCATTAGATACTCATAACAAAAATGTGGAAGGCGCCTTTTCGCCGATTTGCACAAATCGGCAAATGAAAGATATTTGCGGTCTACGGACATAGCGACCCATTACTAGCTTAGATGTGAGAAGACTATGGCTGTACTGTTCCCTGTGCCACCGTATTGGCAAAACGCTTTTCCTCTCGCGTTATGACTTCAACGACCGCGGGCACGCCATCAGCATTCTTTGCAAAAGCGCGTGTCAAAGCAGCGCTAATCTCATTCGGCGCCGTAACCCGCTCGCCATAAGCACCAAGTGCTTCAGCAACAGCAACATAATCTCCCCCCAACTCATTAATTGCGAAGCGTTCCGTCGCGACTGGATGATAATCCGAGTAACTTCCCATGATACTATTGCGGAAGATGATGGACGTTGTTCCAATATTGTAACGAACACCAGTTTCAATATCAGGAAGAACCATTCCGATAGCGGCATCACCCATAAAGTTCACACAGGTCCAATCCGGCTTAGCGAGCTTCGCCCCCTGAACGAGACCGAGCCCCGTTCCCAGCTGTGTTGTCTTTCCCCACCCTAGATAGGTATGAGGATTAATCGCTTCATAGAACGCTGTCACATGGTCTCGAGGTGACCCCGCATCATGGGTTACCGTCGACTTTTCACGGTCTATAACCTTCATTAGATCCCAAATGACACGATACGGCGTTATCGGCGTTTCATTGGAGGTTAAAATGGGCAACCATTTTTCCATAAACAAGTTGCGTGCTTTTGCAATTTCCTCAGCCGTTGTATTTCCCGTCATGCGGTTAGGAAGACTAGCGCGCCCCTTAATTTCACGGACTAATGCAGCAACGCTGTGTTTCGCATCACCAATAATTCCATGATCGACGGGATAGTCTTTAGAAATGTCTCCTTCCCAATTAGTGAGCTGAAGGAATGTCCGGCCTTGTGTGGGCAAAGGTGTGATAAAAGTTGAACGTGTAAAGCTTGTACCAAGCCCCAAAATTAAATCGGCTTGATCGAGGAAATTGATCAAGTGATCAGGACGCGATCGACCTCCACACCCAAGTGAAAGAGGATGATTTTCCGGGAATGCACTTTTCCCATTAAGGGTTGTCATGACCGGGGTTTGGGTCAGCTCAGCCAGCGCACGCAACTCACCACAACCTTCTGCATAAAGAATGCCCTGACCGGCCACAATAATTGGGCATTTGGCATTCAAAAGCGCGTCAGCAAATTCCTTGATATCCGCTGGATCCGCATACGGCGTACTGCGGCGTTGGACGCGATAAGCATTAACCATACTCTGATCAACGTCGGCGTAAAAAATGTCGTCCGGCACTTCGATGGTTACAGGACCTGGCCGCCCATTCCTCAACATTGCAAACGCATTTTGCAAAAGTTGCGGAAGACGATCAGCCGATGCCGCCATTTCGCAGTATTTGTTGATGAACTGCATATTGCGCGTGCCATTGAAATTTGGCCGTATTTGTTGCTGGTCGAGCGGATATCCCCCTGGAAGATGCAATACAGGAACATTATCGCCAAAACATTGGGCAACAGCCCCTATGGCGTTTTCAGAACCAGGGCCGGCTTGAACCGTCGTAGCACAAATCTTTTTCCCGCCCGTTACTCGCGCATAGCCATCTGCGATATGAAACGCTTGCCGTTCCTGGCGAACAATAATTGGTTTAATTCCTTGCTTGGAAGCCGCTTCAATTATTTCGCTGTGCGGAAACGAAGGGAGTATCTCGATCCCCTCAGTTTTAAGAATATGAGCTATTGTGTCAGCACCGTTCATAACCGAAGCTTTCTATAGTAGTGCTCTCTCCCCAACGGTTGTTTAGCGAAACCTGGTTTTGAGATAATCAATGACGCAACCCAACCATCCTTAACCAAAGATGTGTACGGCTAATTCTTTCAGATATTGAAGCGCATCATAACAACGCTCTCTACACTTGATCTTTAAATCCGTTCAAAATATTAAAAGTTTGACATTTTAAAAAAATTCATTTTGATAAAGATGTATGACCCCTACTGAACGAGAATTCCTACGATCATCGAAATTCCTTTCGGAGTTTTCTGAGGAGACGGCAGACGCAATCGTCAAAGCGTCTGTTATGAAGGAATTTGCCGATCGGGAGGCCGTACAAAAAAAGGGAAAAAAAGGAGACGGTATATTTGTTGTGTTATCTGGTGCCCTGATATTCAGCACGGTGTCTGCTTCTGGAGATGAAGTAAGCGTTGGTTGTTTGCGGCCTGGTGATTGGGCGGGGGATCTCTCATCAATCGACGGGGGGGGACGAACCCATGATGCGCATGCGATCGGTCTTACCAGGGTGGCTTGGCTAAATACCACTCGAATTAGTGAACTCTCATTAAAATTTCCCGACTTTTATCGCATACTCATCAACATGTTATGCTACTCAGTTCGGGCAACATATGACGAATTCGATAAGATACTTATGTTTTCTACGGAGCAAATGCTCGCCTGGCGTATCAGTTACTTTTTTGAAAATGTTCAAAAAGGTGAAGAAATTCCACTGCGGCAAGATGATATGGCAGCGCTTGTTGGCGTGTCTAGACAAACTATCAATTCGATCCTACGGCGTTGGTCTGCAGAGGGAATAATTGAGACGCGATATGGACATATCCAGTTACACAACCCTAAAAAACTGCGGGCGATGTTCAACTGAATTTCAGTTTGTGTATGGACACGTCTTAAACAAGGTCATCGCGTATCTAAGATATATTAATGCGCATCCAGATCTATAAATTTATTTCTTTTGCGATGACAATTGAAAGAGAAGGAACCAGCCATGACACAAGGTCTTTCCGATGCGAAGTTACAGGAGTATGATAGGAACGGTTTCGTCCTGGTGGAACGGTTACTCAGTCAGGACATAATAGAAGGCCTGAGACAGGAAATCGACGGTTTGACGAGACAAGCAATTTCCGCACGACAAAACAAAGACCATAGTTTTCCTATTTCTTCTTTTGAATTTGAGAAAGACGACCCAAGTATCTTGAGACGTATTCAGGAACCAAACCAGATGTCGAAAGTATTCGCTGATCTATGTTCTAACCCACTAGTGATTTCCACCCTTCAATCCGTACTGGGCCATTCCGTTCGACTCCAACGGATGAAACTGAATGTGAAGTCTCCTGGTATCGGCGCTCTTGTTGATTGGCACCAGGATTTTGCTTTTTATCCCCATACAAATAATAGCGTCACCGCACTTGGCATTCTAATCGATGATGTCGACGAAGAAAATGCACCACTGATGGCATTTCCTGGCACCCACAAACAGCCGGTGCTTGACCACCATCATAATGGCTTTTTTTGTGGATCAATTAATATGGAAAAATGCGGCCTTGACCCGGCTAAGGGAACGAAACTAACTGGTCCGGCAGGAAGTGTGACGCTGCACCATGGCCATACCGTGCATGGATCAGCCGTCAACCGTTCAGACAAATCGCGCAGAATGTTGTTTCTGGAATGTGCGGCGGGGGACGCCTGGCCACTCATGTCCGATGAAATTGGGAAAGATGGTCCTATCATGCTAAGCGGCGAACTCTCTTGGACACCGCGAATGGAAGGTATCGATGTACGCTTACCGGCACCGACACCTGAGCTTGAGCACGACTCGATCTACGACATTCAACAGCTCCGAGCTTAAAGGTTTTTTGCGGCCGTTGTGGGAAATCGCGCACATTTATGCATGACGCATTTTAAAACGTCGTCACTTCGATTGGAATAGCGACGACGATTTAAGTTATTATTTTTACGTGTTTGCACCATCAACCAAACGGCGCTCAACTATAGTTACTTGCCCTGAAAACGCTGTCGCTTCAGATATAATCTTGATTGCGTCAAACTGTTCGACACTCACTCAGACAACTCAAACTCAACGTCAAAGCCTTCTCCACGCGCCCATCGTTCTGCCGCTAGAGACCGTATTCCGCGTGAAGGGTGTGTTGCAGCCCCCCACCAAGGTCCGCCATACCGCACGCGCACACGGCCATCACCTAATAATCCAATGACAGAATTTGTTCCACTCCCGCGATATCGGTATTTACCATTATTCAGATATATTCCATCTGTGTACTGCCTAATAACACCAGATAAAACTCCTTTTTGAACATTATCGCAAGCATCGGTAGGCTGACAGCCAGGAAGGGCGATCTTTTTACCATTAACGATTACAAACTGGCCTTCCGTCACTGATATATCGAGAGGTACACCTTCCAATCTGAATGCTTCAACCGTTCGTGCTAAAGCGTCTCCGATGAAATGAAGTTTTTTTGCGTCTAGTTTACTCGGCGTATCATATGGATGGTCAGGGTCGAACGGATCAGTAAAAATGTTCTTTATGTGTTTCCCGCCACCGAAGGGGATCCAAAAATCTTCGACATTTAGCTGTTTACCGTCATCCGGTAACTCTCTCCAAAAAAAGCTCCAGAGAAGATAACCACGGCTTTCAGCACGAGCCCGACCATTCCAAGCTTCTAAAATACGACATGCATCACGAATATCAACGAAAACACCCTGATACAGCACACGCTCGACTTTGAAACAATAGTCAACGACGGGGTCCTTGAAACGCTTTGCCCAATGGGACTCACCGTCCGTATACCGAGCCCAAACAGTATCAAAACTCCATTTGTTTCCTGGGTACCCATCGGATCCATCTCGCCGCGAATTAAGGATCCGCCGATGCCCTAAATACCGCCCATCCCCCGTTCGGTAGAGGTCATAACCGTCAATCAGCGGCGAAAACTTTTGATCAAGCAGCTTCAGAGGATTCGTCCAAGCAACCGTCTGATTATTATCCATCAAGGCTGCTTGGGTGATATGGTAGGGAATTTCTGCCAATGCCATTGTGCCCGGTGCATGGCGGCCTTTTCCGGTCTTCAATGCACAGTCAGACCGCGCGCCATCCAAAATCGGCAGCCCCTCAAGATCACTTGGCGAACCGCGATCCTTATAAACAGCACATTTTGACCACTGATCATTGTCTAGATTAATCACAACACCGTTGGGCGTTGAGCCCACGGTGCCATGATGGTCAATAGCAGAGAGCTGAACGGCTTCATTTCTTTCAAGAGTTCGATAGGCTTCAACAAGCTCTTCAGCACTCTCCGCATCATAGATCATCGGATGGTAAGGGTAGAGCAACAGGCTTGGCAGCCCCTCATGCACTTCACGAATCGCAAATGCATACTGATCATCCCAAGGGAAGTCTTTATTGCTTATCACAAAGCCAAACTCTGAGCGATAGACCGTATGCGTACGGCTTTCTAAACTGCCGTCTGGCTTTCGAACCCCTATCGAAACCTCTCGCGCCTCTAGCGGTTTGGCAACACCATCAACAACGTATCGCGTTGGGTCGCCGGGTGCCAAGGTCAATCGATAAACAGCATGCACTTGCCCCCCATGGCACGTAATGCCGCCGGCAACCTTACCATTCGTCCAGGAATGGTAGGTAGGAGAATCCGCATACAATCGAATAAAGGAGTCAAATTTGCCATTAACACGCAGGCGGAACGCCGTTTCAGGTACGGCGGTATAATCATGAGGAGCATCAAACAACAGGCTTTTCGCTCCGGTGCTGACGTCACGCCCAAAAGCCCAATTGGTACTCGCCTGTCGGCGCCGTGGCGAAATTTGAACGTATTGAGAAGGCTCAAGGGCTGCCTTGCGGCGTCGCCCGGGTGGTGCAGCTGCGACAATTTCACGGTCATAGGACGGTGAACAGCTATCAGGCGGCTGACTGTGAGCCAAATGCCGCACCTCTAGATTGAAGTCAGCAAGCGGCGCGTCCGCACAGCCCGGATGGCGTTCGCGCAACCTGTCTTTTTGTTTCCTGTACGAATTATATCCCTCAACATAACCGGCCAGGAAATCCAATTCATCCTTATGATGGGTCGGTCCATCAACAAACTGATCAGGACCATCAGCAGGAGTGAGAAGGCGCTCGCGTTCCGGACGGCGGGCACGTTCCATGATATCCTGGGCAATATTGGTGGGGCTTGGCGTCAGATAGCGAGCCGATTGCCCGCCATAAAAAACCATTGCCTGTGCTAATTTACAGAAATTTTCATCGGCTTGGACGTCGGCAAGGGCGACGCCAAGGTCAAACATTGTATCCGCGGTGATCTCTACGCGCTGATCGGGACCGTAACGGTCAACACTATACTCGGCGAAGCCAAGTTTAGCTGATGCAAAACATAATATCAGACCGATAAAGATTTTCTGCATGGTACTCTCATAATTTTTCTCTAAAACGTCCATCGCGCGAGACACGATGAAATCAAATCTAAGAAATACTTCTTTGGCTCAAACAATAACACCGGGGTTCAAAATTACTTTAGGGTCTAACGCGTTTTTTACAGTTTTCATGAGCGCAACATGACCAGGGTCTCCATATCGATCCAACATGTCCTTCTTTTCTACTCCAATGCCGTGTTCTGCGGAAAATGATCCGTTGAGGTCTTTAATCTTCTTCACAACATGCTCTGTCATCTTCGGTTTTACGGCACCCAGATCGCTTTTTGAATAATAATCGATGTGGACATTGCCATCCAATAAATGACCGACAAAGAACATCTCTACAGGAATGCCCAAGCGTTTGGGAAGCGTATCCATGAAATCAATCAGCCGAGGCAATTCAGACATTGGGACAGAGAGGTCAAACCCTATATAATTTTCATAAAAATCATCTGTTGCCCACTCATCTCGAACAATCCATAATTCATGGCGCTCTTTTTCATTCTTAGCAACAATCGCATCAATAAAACCATCGGACGACAGCGCAGAAAATACCTCCGGCCAAATCCCACTATCGTCAGGCTCAATGGATGATTCAAATTCGGTAATCATGAAAACCGGTGATTTTAGATTTTTAATTGCCGCTTCTTTCGAAAGAACATTGCCGGCGTCAACTCCAGCTTCAGCCAAAGCCGTTTTAGCAAGGCCCAAACAAATCTGGCTGTCCGCAGCAATCGACTTAAGCGCGAATTCACGCCAAGGCATGATGTCGGCTTTTGCGATTTCAATGCCGGACAAAGAGCGAAGTTCAGTAATTGTATCGACAGCAGTTTCCCAATTATCAAATGCAATCATTAGAGTACGAACAAACGGAAGACGGCGTTCAAGTCGCAAAACCGCACGTGTAATAATGCCAAGAGTACCCTCACTGCCTATAAATAAGTGCTTTACGTCAATACCCATATTCGACTTCCCAACATGAGGCATGTCACAGACAATCGATCCATCGGCCAACACGACTTCAAGACCAATCACACGCTGACGCATCATACCGTAACGAAAGACTTCGGCCCCCCCAGCATTTGTGGCAATCAAACCACCAATGGTGCATGAGCCGCGGGATCCAATTTCAATACCAGGGTGTAATTGGTAGGGTTCGCAGGCATCTTCCAATTCAGCAAGCGTGATTGCGGCACTAACGACGGCAATCTCGCAATCGACATTGATTTTTGGCTTAGATTTTAGTCGTCGTAAATCCAGTACAACTTGTCCGCACTGAGTTGATGTCGCTCCTGTCAATCCGGTTCTTCCACCCTGGGTCACGATTGAAATGCTATTGCGAGAACACCATTTCACCGCGCGTTGCACGTCTTCTACGGATCGAGGCAAAATAACGACACCACACTCAAGTGATGTGTTGTCCACACCAGTATCAAACCGAGCGCGCATGTCGTCGCCCCAAACAACGAGGTCTTCCCCTAGCTCAGCGATAGCATCTGACGCTATGTCGGTATCTGATCGAAGTTCAGTCATGTTACTTTTGCCTTGTGATACGAACGAACAAGACCAATTTATTCATCAATTTCAGTCCAAACGGAATTTGTTTGTGTTTATTCCAGCATGGTTTCTGCGCAACCGTCACGTCCGTTTCAGGACTGTTTGAAGCCACCTAATGGTGTCGGATCCACATCATCCGCGTCAGCGCCCTCTTCCGCTACGTCATCATTCGTGTATAGAGGTTCTTGGAGCTTCGAATTGTAAAACGTTTGATATTTTACAAAATTCAACGGCATAATCTTTAGATCTGACGCTGGCGTTTCAATGAGCTACGTTATGAAGTGTAGAAATAGTTGGGCGTGGTAACGAGCATTCGACATTTTATTAAACGCACTAAGAAACACTCTGTACGGGATGTTTATCAAAGGATCCTGACTAGTACGCCGCAGTAATATCGCGAAAGCTATTCAGCGAACTCTTAGTGGATTGACTACAAGTGGTTCTATCAAATGGTAAAACTTCACGCACAAATACAGTTGGTATATTCACAAATAATCAGCTTGTTTTTTTTCGTGATTACGGTTTCTTATCCCCCTTCAGATCCTTGAAAAGAGCACAGCGAATGAATTCCGAAAACTCTACGAGCGTACTAGAGCTTTTTGCGTTCCGATGAAATCGGAACGCCGCTCTAATTCTTTGATTTGTCGGTCGAACAATTGTTCGACCTATTGCCGAGTTGATGGACAGGAACCATCAACTGATCAAACTTATTAGCGAAGCGCTCAAGTGAATCCGGTGTTCGGTCTAAACTCATCGAAGCGGCTAAACTCAGCGTCAATGTATTTGATGAGCATGCCGACGAGCCGCACCTGTTATTTAACTGGACGGCGGACCTAGTTTTCAATCCAAAGCGAATTGCGGAATGTCTTTACAGCACGGAAAAATATTCCAGCGCCCCACCCAAACAAATCAGATTAAAATCGCATTGGGCTTTCCGTTCGCTGCCTGCCAATGACAGCGCAACAGACTTTTAGCAAAGGCGTTGCAACAGTTCTGTATGGCATATGTGTCGAAGTAAATTTTAAATTCGTGGAGCCGACGATACACAACACTCCATCGCCAGACCGTATGCGAGCGCTGCTGAGTCTTTACATACATGTGAGTGGTGCACTTTCGAGCTTAGCTCAAATCAGCTTGCGATTAATATTCACAGCGATTCGATGATTCCCTGGTGGGCGGACCAGTCTGGGCGCAAACAGTCTCCATGCCCGATTTCCCTGATACACGGGAAAATACAGGGAATTTTGCAAAATCTGATGTGTTTAACGTCCACTCATGGTAATAATGCTGCGGAAATAGTGGGTTACGCGGCGCTTTCCCTAAACTCAAGAACAGGGAATTTTTGTGCCTAAACAGGGAAACAATAAATGCGAACAGCGAAATTAATACGCACATGCGTAAACATCGTTCGTTTTTTCAAGAGCACCTCACCAATTGTCCATCGTTGAAATATTTGGGATAGTTGAGAGGAGATGGTATAAGTAAAGTCTGCATGGTTATGAGCTAAGTCGACCCACCGCGCCTCAAGGTTACCGGAAAAACCTTTTTGTGAGTTGGAAATATACCTGTTTCAAGCCTTTCAATAGCCAAACGACCCGCTTCGCACCCCATTTCTTTAAGTGGACTTACAATTGTCGTCAGACTAAAATAAGCAACATTTGCCGTCTCTAGACCATTAAACCCGGCAATAAGACTATCATCTGGAATACTCAGTCCACGAGTTAGCATCGCATGCATGGCAGCAATTGCTAGAGAATCATTTCCACCAATAATTGCGTCGGGGCTTTCATTTTTTTTGACGAAACCCCAATGACGCAGCCAGTTGTTACGTAAGCACGAGATTATCTGACCTGATGGGGTGGACAACCTCCGCCAGCGGCACCTTGGTGCCAAAGTGTGGTTGTTGTCATCACACTCAAACAGGGAGCCATCCGTGAAAGATATTACCACATGTGGATTGGATATTGCGAAGAACGTTTTTCAGGTCCACGGCGTCAATGCAAATGCTGCAGTTGTCATTCAACGAAAGCTTCGTCGCAAACTGGCCCGCTCGCGTGATGGGATTGTCGCAATTGTGGAAGGCGAACCTGACATCACTATGCCGGAATTAACGTTCTGGATTAGAGAGGTCACTGCCTTTACGAAGCTCCCGCGAGCATATCGCGTTTTTATCCCGCTTTGGGTACGAAAAAAGACGCCGTTGGCGTCGGAACAAGAACACGCTGATGTTCTATGGCGCGTGACCTGCGCCCCGATTGTTCCCTCATTTGAAAGGAGAGTCCGTCAATCAGGAGACGGACATGAGAAAGTCGAGATTCACGGAAGAACAGATCATCGCGATCCTTACCGAACAGGAACGCGGGATGGCCACATCTGAGGTCTGCCGCAAGCATGGGATCAGCCCAGCGAGTTTTTATAAATGGAAAGCCAAGTACGGTGGCATGGATGTGTCGGATGCTCGCAAACTTAAATCTCTTGAAACGGAGAACGCGCGTTTAAAGAGGCTTTTGGCTGATTCAATGTTGGACAATGTCGTTCTGAAAGATCTGCTGGGAAAGAACTGACGACGCCCCACGCACGGCGGGTGGCTGCGCTGATGGAGATGTCTAAACACGACATATCTCAGCGGCGGGCCTGCCGGCTGGTCAGCGTCGATCCGAAAACAGTGCGCCGCAGGCGCGTACCTGATTGTCCCAAGATAAGACAACGCATGCGCGAGATTGCGTCAGAACGGCGGCGGTTTGGCTACCGTCGCATCGGTCTCATGCTGGAACGTGAAGGAATAAACATGAACCACAAGAAACTACGTCGACTTTACAAAGAAGAAGGTCTTGCCGTGAAGCGGCGGCGTGGTCGTAAACGGGCGACGGGAACACGCAAACCACTTGTAACGCCGACACGCCCGAACGAATGCTGGTCACTCGACTTTCTATCAGACGTGTTCGAGCCTGGGCGACGTTTCCGCATTCTTGCTGTCATCGACAATTGCACAAAAGAAAGCCTGGCACTTGTGCCTGATACGTCACTTTCCGGCGACCGTGTCGCAAGAGAACTGGATGCGCTCATTCGTCTTTATGGCGCGCCACAAACAATCATTTCTGACAACGGCACGGAACTGACATCTCGAGCGATACTCGAATGGCAAAATAACACCAGCGTTGAGTGGCATTATATTCAACCGGGCAAACCGACACAAAATGCGTTCATCGAGTCATTCAACGGCCGACTGCGCGACGAGTTGCTGAATGAAGAAGTGTTTACGAGCCTCGCTGACGCTCGGCGCAAAATTTCTAAATGGCGATATGACTATAACAATATCAGGCCGCATTCGGCATTAAACGGACAATCACCCGCAACCGCGCGGCGTGCGCTTGAGCTATTGTTTGGCTCCGCGCACACCGCGCTCGCAAAAACACAAACAATGCATTATTTAAAAGCAGGACTCTCATAAAGAGTGCGGGCCCTATGGGGCGCAGGTCACGCGCCATCGGCGATATCTGTTTGCTCTACCAACCCGATGAATGCGCAACGTACTTCAAAGCCGCTGGATATGTCTCAATGTGTGCGTCCGGTGTCTAGTTTGTTTCAGAGCCTCAGCATTACGTAGAGCACTAACAGCTGACAATTCACATACATCTTCAACAATAATGTTATCCATCAATAAAACCTACCCAAATTAAAGGTCGCAATACAAGGAATCTGCACGCATGCCGGCCTCGATTGATCTAAACACTATAATGACCGCGAGATAATTTCTTTCATAATCTCCGTCGTGCCGCCGTAAATTCTCTGTATGCGAGCATCGGCATATGCCCTTGCGACCATATATTCCCACATGTATCCATACCCACCATGAAGTTGCACCGCCTCATCAACTACCTTACACGCAAGTTCGGAGGTCCAATACTTTGCCATCGCAGCAGTGTCGACGGTGAGTTGTTTTTCCGCTTCCAGCTGCATGCACTTGTCGATGAAAACGCGTGCGATAGTTATTTCAGTCTTCATCTCCGCAAGCTTGAATTTTGTATTTTGAAACTTGGCAATTGGCCTACCAAAAGCTTGGCGGTCGTTAGTATATTTGATAGTCTCTGTTAGTACTGCTTCGGCCCCGGCAACACAGCCTATACCAAGTATGAGACGTTCCCAGGCCAGCTCTTTCATCAGCATCATGAATGCTCCCCCCTGGGCACCCAATAAATTTGCTTTCGGCACTCGGACGTCAGAAAAGTGTAATTGAGTTGTGTCTTGCGCTTTCAGTCCAACTTTTTTAAGGGGCTTTTCTTTTCTAAAACCATCTCTGTCCGCCTCAATTAATAGAAGCGACATTTGATCAGCACCCCCCTTAGAATCGCCAGTTTTTGCAACAACGATTGCAAAGTCGCACATGTAACCGTTTGAAATAAACATTTTTGAGCCATTGACAACAAATTCGTCCCCGTCTTCCACCGCGGTTGTTTTAACCGCCTGAAGATCCGAGCCGGTACCAGGCTCTGTCATAGCAATGGCTCCTATCATCTCTGCTCGAGCCATCGCTGGAAGAAATTTCTTCTTTTGCTCTTCATTCCCGTAATTAAGTATATACGGTGCGACAAGGTCGGAATGTACAGTAAAGCCTGGCCCGCTCGTGCAGACACGAGCAAGCTCTTCTATAACTATCGCGCTAATGTATCGATCAGCCCCAGCTCCGCCATACTCTTCTGGCATCTCTGTACATAAAAAGCCTTGTTCGCCCGCTTTTTCCCACAGCGATCGATCGACATGTTGTTGGTCCTCCCAACGCGCGTGATGCGGAACAATTTCCTTCTCCACAAATTTCCTAAAATTATCACGAAACATGAGGTGTTCGTCACGATATAAAGTACGATTTATCATACACTTTTCCTTGGAGCTATTGCGGTCTTAATTTTTTATGCTATACGTACTGCAAAATTAAACCTATCGCAAGAGCGGAAACGATTAGACGTGGTTTTATCGGCGGTTTGCTACAAAACTGCATTTTGTAGTAAGTAAAAAATTGCTTATGAAAATAAGATAACGCTATTGACCACTAGGTTTGTAGATGCGCTATCCCCGATAGAGCCGAACCAGAATACAAAATCCGTGCTTACAGACGCTATCGGTCCAGCGACACCTTCTTTTTTATTTGAGGAAGTATTGAAAAATAATCTGCTAACCGAGCGTTATTCAGCATAAATCAACGACCCGCAAGATTACCAAATTTTTTAAAATATGTAATCCAATTACTGAGAGTCAAAAAATTCGAATACTTAAAACAATCCAGCTTCAAAGCTTTATAAATAGACGCACCAACACAACGTTTTGTTATCTACGTAGGATATGGCCCAAAGTATTTAATAGAGATGGCACGGTATTTATTTTTGAATGTCACTTCGCAAAATATTTACAGTACCATAATCACATAATTTCCGTATAATGATTGCAGGGAAAATGACTTCTAAATTAAGCATGGGATTTAAATTGATTGCTGGGGCGCATGTTTGGATCAGAACTCAATGAAAAGGATAACTCTGTGGGACGACTTGATGGAAAAAAAGCACTTATCACTGGCGGGGCTCAGGGTATGGGCGCCTGCTTTGCTAAAATGTTTGCAGATGAAGGTGCAAAGGTTGCAATTACGGATATTAATGGCGATGGAGCGGAGGCAACGGCTGCTTCGATAACCGAAAAACATCCTGATACGGCGGTAGCTTTTCAGCACGACGTGACTGATCCGGGACAGTGGAAGCATATCCTAGTCGAAATCGACAAGCGCTTTAATGGACTAAGCATTTTGGTAAATAACGCCGGAATTAGCGGAGCTGGCAATATTGAAACTCAACCCTTTGAGGAATTCCGGAAACTTCAGAGTATCAATGTCGATTCGATTTTTATTGGGACACAAATATGTTTGCCTTATCTAAGAAAATCTATGCCCGGATCAATAATTAATATAGCATCAACTGCGGCATGGATTGCTCATGGCGATATGGTTTCCTATTGCGTGTCAAAAGCCGCAGTTGTCATGATGACAAAATCGATTGCCTTGCATTGTACTAAGCAAAAATTAGATATCAGATGTAATGCAATTTGCCCAGCCTTTACCCGCACCTCGATGCTCGATCCACTTTTAACATTCTTGGGCGATAATAAAGAGGCTGAGAGAAAGTTGGTACGTAATGTTCCAATGAAACGTGTTGGCGAACCAGAAGAGGTAGGGTGTGCCGCTGTATTCTTAGCATCCGATGAAGCCAGTTACATTACGGGTACTGAAATTACAGTGGACGGCGGACTATCGGCGAAGTAACCGAACCCGTTATTCGCATACGAAAAAACAAAAGAAAATTAATGATATCGTTTGTGTTGGTTATTTCTTTCGAACTTAATCAGCATTTAGATTAACTCTTAATCATTTCTAGCGTCCTCAGCATCAACTGCGATGACTATCTAACAGTTCAAGTCAAGGCGTCTTGGTGAGTGATCATTTAAAAAGGTACAAAGCTTATGGCAAAAAATTATGAACCAATGGAATTCACTCGAATTCGCTATGAGTTGCCTGAGGAAAATATTGCGCGCGTTGTACTCGCTAAGCCTGAGACCCGCAACGCTCAAGATTATGCCATGCTCTATGAAATTGACGCGGCATTTCAGATTGCCGCGCGCGACCCGAAGGTTAAGGTGATAATCCTAGCGGCGGACGGACCAATGTTTTCTTCTGGTCACGATCTCACTCAGATGCCTGGCCTAGCGGAAAAAGACCTGACACCGGTTACGCAGCCTGTTGGCCACGAAGATGCCAGCATTGCGGGCATGTACGCAGGCGAAGAAGAGTATTATGTTGGCTTACACTGGCGTTGGCGGAATATCGGTAAGCCAACGATTGCGCAGGTTCAAGGTTTAGCTATCGCTGGTGGCCTCATGCTCGCAATGCCGATGGATATCATCATCGCCAGCGATGACGCAAAGTTCATGGATCCTGTTGTTGCATTCGGCTGCACGGGCCATGAGTACTTTTTGCATGCCTGGGAGTTTGGGCCGCGAAAGGCGAAGGAAATGCTTTTTACTGGCGAGGCTCTATCAGCCAAAGAGTGCCATCGCCTAGGTCTGGTCAATCATGTCGTTCCGCGTGATGAGCTTGAAGCGTTTACCTTGGAAAAAGCGCGGCGCATTGCGACGCGGCCGGCATTTGCTTTAAAAATGGCAAAGCAGGCTGTGAACTATTCGATGGATTTGCAAGGACAGGCGCAGGCGCTTACCGGAACCCTGGCAATGCACAATCTCGGTCATGCGCATGCACGGATGGAATATGGCATGCCGCTTGATCCAACAGGCATGGCCCTTGTCAGAGAAGAAGCGAAGAAGCTGGCCGCAAGAGATAGTAACTCGGAACGCAGATAAAAGTATTGACGAAACCCCGTTGACGCAGCCATCTTCTATGCAACCATAATCTTGCCTTCGATGGAAGGCCGATCTGGCGGGAGCCCCCAAATAGCGGGAGCCAGATCGGCCGGGCGGATTGTTTCAGGCGCTGGCGGTTTGTATCGTAAAGATGTGTGTGGGCGGATTGTGTTGTACTGGATCCGCCATCGCTCGATGATGATTTTCGCCTCCATCAAGTTATTGAAGAGCTCCATATTCAGGCATTCATCCCGCAGCCGCCCATTGAAAGATTCGTTATAACCATTTTCCCACGGACTCCCGGGCTCGATATAAAGTGTTTTTACGCCTACTTTGCCGAGCAGTTTTTGGACTGCTTTGGCCCGGAATTCCCCGCCATTATCTGAGCGAATGTGATTTGGGATGCCACGCGTCGCTATGAGATCGGTCAGGACATCAAGAACATCCTGGCTGTTCAGCCGCCGTGCGACAGAGACCGCCAGACATTCGCGGGTGAATTCATCAATGACAGTAAGCATGCGGAACTTGCGCCCATCACGCGTTTTGTCTTGAACAAAATCGTAACTCCAAACATGATTGCGATGTTGGGGCCGCAGGCGAATACACGACCCGTCATTTAGCCAGAGCCTGCCGCGTTTGGGTTGTTTCTTCGGTACTTTCAGGCCTTCACGCTTCCAGATACGCGCCACGCGTTTGTGGTTTACATCCCAGCCAACCGCCTTCAAGAGCGCCGTAATCCGCTTATAGCCATAGCGACCGTAAATGCTCGCTAATTCGATAATGGCGAAAGTCAAAGCATCTTCGTCATCGGCTTTTTGCGGCTTGCGCCATTGTGTCGAGCGGTGCTGTTTCAGCAGGCGACAAGCCCGGCGCTCAGAAACGCCAAGCTTATCGCACGCATGTTCGATGAAATCGCGTTTGCGTGAAGGCCCTACCAATTTCCCGAAGCGGCTTCCTTGAGGATCGCTTTGTCGAGTTCAGCGTCAGCCAAAAGACGTTTCAGCCGGCCATTTTCTTTTTCCAGCTCTTTCAGCCTCTTGGCTTGTTCCACCTTCATACCGCCAAATTCACGGCGCCATCTATAGTAGGTAACTTTGTTGACACCGAGCTGGCGGATGACTTCACCAACCGTTTTGCCCTGGCCCAACAAAATATCGGCTTCTCGTAATTTATTGATCGCCTCTTCAGGCCCGTACCTTTTCCCAGACATCCAACGTCTCCTTTGCCAATTCGTACTACCTCAAACTGGCTGCGTTCAAAGGGGGCGGGTCATTTTCGGCAAAAGCCATTACAGCTCTTATTACATCATGATAACTCTCTGAGTCCGCTCTTATGAGACGAAGTCTGCTGTCAACGTCCAAATCAGCTAGTGCCTTTTTAATATAAGAAAATCTACCTTCCAGAGTGTACCATTTAACCTTGCTTGATATATACCAAAAGTTTCGTGCATTTCGAGATGCCAAATGCTCAACAATCAGGCGTCCAGCTTCACAGTCATCTTGATCAATAATGGCAAGATCATCCAATGCACCAATACATTTATTCTTTATCAAAATAATTGGGACGTTCATTTGCCTGAGAGAACTCAATATTGTATTGGTTTCCGAGGGAGTTCCAGAACAAGTTAAAACAACCGCGTCCGTCGACCGACGTCTGAAAATATCATTTGGATTTAGCACTTTATCTGTGCACAGTTGAATTTGCAAATCATAGCCCCGCTCACTTAAGGTCTCGCTCAATCCTGAAGTGATCCGAGCCGTAACGGTATCTGATAGAAATTCGCCTGCCGTATCGCGAATGAGATAGCTTACTGTCCATTGTTTAGAGGATCGAAGACTGCTTGCCGCTTTATCTGTCACATAATTTAAATCCGCAATTGCCTTTTCAACCTTGCGGCGGGTCTTTTCACTAAAGCCCGGGCGACTATTAAGAACATTTGAGACCGTCGATTTTGACACTCCCGCCCTCTTAGCAACATCAATTAGTTGCACCGGGCCAGTTTTTCTTTTTAAAATCATATTGTCTTCCGTTTCCGAACTTGGTCCAGTTTTAGGCCGGCTTAATAACACAACTTATGAGTCCATAGAAAACAAGCCATAAGCTTGGCCACTTCTCTACGGAGCGACGCGTGAAATACTGCACTTTCGGTATATCAATAAAATAAGCTTAAATCGATCCAGATATTATTCACATTAGAACCATAGGTGCATTCCTTGATCTGACGAAACCCCAATTCCACAGCCATGTCGCTTGCCCAAGGACAAGCATTAAACCTGGCGGTCGTACGCGATGTCGACAATGCCATAGTTGACCGTGACAGCATGCTCGTCGCAATGCGCAAATTAAAGGCTGAACAAGGACACGATCGTTAATTGAAATATAATGTGTATACCGATTTTTACATTGCCTTCTTTTTACGCGGTCTCAGACCAGTTGAGAAGGCTCAATCGCCCAATTAGTACCCAGTTCTCTAATGGTGTCGACACTAAACGGAATTCACTCAAAAGGTCCTATCAATCATTGAACGTTGCTGTGAACTCAAAGGTCACACGATTTTGCCATGGAATTGGGTCGAGCTTTGGCGCATTACTCGTAGGTTGGAACTCAATCTGTAATGAGGTGTCCGCAAACGGTCGCTTAGCACAGGCGCCGGTACAGACAGCTGGGACGGTCCAATTTTGAAAATCACTTCCCAAAATACTGCTCCGTATTTCTATTGCTTTGGCAAGTGTCTCTATCAGGAATGTCCGGCATCTTACTTTGTCTCCTTCGCCGCAATAACGATAATTAAGATCGCCATTTCGAGACTTATCTAGATAAAACATTAGATCATTTGTCAGTGTGCTTTGCCACTGCGCATATTCTCTAGACGGATCGTAGTAGCCGCCCGTTTTTCGAAGCCTGGGAAGGTTATTTAATCTTCCCATTTCGCTAACAATTTTTTCTCCAAAGATATGTTCTGAGTAGGAAAGCGACAGCGCTGCACGCCAGCCATCTGCGATGTGAATAGCCGCCCCATGCTCATGCAATCCGTCGCCATCGAAATCCGCTCTGTAAGCGCCGTCTTCAATCCACCCCTCAAGGAGCCGCAGGACTTTCGCTAGGCGTGGGTCATCAACCTCGCCGACCATTGGCTGAATCAATGGCCATAAGAGGGCCCAGGTGGTATCGACGACTTGCGCAAGTGTATGAGCGCGCACAATATCGGCGCGAGATGCTTTTCCCGTCTTAAGAACTCTATTTATTTCACGCTCTAGAATCGGCTTTCTATGGTAGGGGCCACGCGTAAAAACATTATCCGCAACAGACCAACCTGGCGCAATTTGACTATTCCAACCCGCTAGAATCCCGTTTTTTGGATTAATAATCTTTGGGTGATCTTTGAACGGAACACGCTTGTACTCTTTGGTCTTTGGGTTAAATCCTTGCCAATCCCATTGTCCATTACCCCACACCGGAAAATCACCCGTAACACCCTTTGCTCGTATGGGTACAAAACTTGCTTCGGCATGGGCGATGGAATCTTTTGTAATGAAGTAATGCGATAATTGGTTCTGAACGAATTCAATAGCTGCCAGTTGGTCCTTTACCGTTTTGGTTGCTGAAGGCGTTGCAAGACGGGCATAGCCAATCAACGAACCAATTTCTTGAAACCACGTAGATCTCGCCTGGGTAAGGAAGACGGTTTTTCCGTCTACGGTGGCGCGGCCGATGATAGGCCCATAAACAGATCGTAACGTGCGAAATACAATAGGTTCATTTTCACCAAATATATTCCGGGTGCGATATTTTTCATCAGCAGGAATGCATTTGCCTTTATACAAATAGCGGATTTTCGCCTCTTGCCCTTCCGATTGATCATCCGAGCAAGTTCTTAAAACAAAAATATCTGCAGTGTCGGGGGCTTGAGCGGTTAGTGAAACGGCAAAATTTATGCCCCTACCGCCATTGAAAGGATAAGGTCCGTAGTGTTCCAGAAGTCCATGGGCCGCCAGATCCGGTGCAGAAATTTGAATCTCGGAATCATAAAAATGAGGGTAGCTAAAACCGTCTTGCGGACCTTGAATGGAGATCGGTCGCCCGGTTGTCGTGTGTTGGCCACCAATAAGTAAAGCATTTGATCGCCCGGATTCGCGTTTACGAAGCGAGTTACCAAGCGGCACAAAACCTTTTGAGGGGTCAAGTAACTCAAAACTGCCAAGATCAGGAAGCGCCAATGCATCTGGGTCGTCTTTGTAGCGATTGTTTTTATGCCGTTTTTCTAATAGCGTGATCGTATCAGGGTTATCGCGATTTCGAATGTCCTCAAAGACCTTAGAACCTTTCTCCTCCCCGTATTTCAACTGTAATTGTTGCAGCAATCGTGCGTTACCAACTTCACGAAGACCTAAAAGTTTTCCGTACCCCTTATGATACGCTAATGCTGAGTGAGCGGCCTCTGCGATAAAATCGGTGACATGCCAATCGTTAGGGTAAATACTGCGTTCCCGGAATTCTGAAGGCAGAAATTTGCGATCATTTTTCACCTTTTCAATATAGGCATTGATACCATCGACATAGGCCGAGAGGTCTTGCTGGACTATCGCACCCCATTTCCCATAACGTTCGTCTAACTGCTCGAACATTTTCAGAAGCTCGTCTTCATCGTAATCGTTTCGTTGGGCGACGATCAGATCCTGTTTCAGGTTTTTATCGTTTTTTCCCCGCCCTAGAAGTTCAATAAGTTTTGCGCGCCAGATATGACGGTTCACATCCATCTGCCATAGACGATCTTCTGCACGCGCATATCCGGCGCCGAACATTGCCGCTTCGCGCGTCTCGCCGTAAACTCTCGGAACAAAATGGATTTTGTCTCGAACAATTCTTACATCGGGTCTTGGCTGTATTTCTGAAGCAATATCCTCCTTCGCTAACGGCTCGAACGAAATCGGTCGGTAATACTCTAATAGCTGTTTATCATCCCTAATGCTTTGAACATCGCTTAGGAGAGCGGCGAACATATCTCGCTGACTATCAAATGCCCCAGCGCGGTCAGCCGCCGCTTCACTCGTTTGAGTGCCTTGGCCGGGCGCAAACACTCCTAGCACCTCTGGCAACTCCTGGGCCACTGACCCAAGCGAAAAGAAATTAAAGAAGGACAGAACAAAAACACATGTTACCGCGTATCGCGCTCGGATGATTTGCTTGACGTTCAATTTTCAATTCCTTTTCCATTTTGCATGAGGACCGTTAAGCATGGTATCCGAATTATTTCTGCGTTGCTGCGAATACTGTCTGTATCTCTATAGATTACTCTTTGTTCGTATCTATTTTCGCAAAACTGCGAATCTAACATCACCATACGTATGAATAGAAATGCTGCTATCGCTCTAAAAAAGGCTAGCCTCTTAACTGCACTGCAAAAAACCCTCAGCGGCTTCATTGCGTAACAGATCGGCGGCATGTTTGTTTATCTTAGCAACTCTTCTGTATTACAACGATGAAACACCTTTGAAACCATCGCTTTACTGATTAACCGGTTGAAGAGTGGGAACGATTACATCTAGCGCAGCGTTTATCGGTACATTCTGTCTGTCATCAACAAAAGACGTCCGCCCTAAATGTACAATCACCATGTCTATAGATGGGATGATGAAAACTACCTGCCCTTCCGCACCTTCAAAATGATACATCGAAGCAGGAAGTGAAGGGAAAGGCTTCTTGTTACTATTTACGGATGGATTATTTAACCACATCTGGGCGCCATAGATGCCTTTCGATGCGTTAGCTGGAGTTGACACAAACTCCGACCAGCCTTCGGGGAAAATCTGTGTCTCCTCCCAAACACCGTCTTGCAGGAAAAGCTGCCCCAATTTTGCCCAATCCCGCGCCGTTGCATAGACAATGGAACCACCAACAAATTCTCCAGAGCTGTCCGTGGCGAAGACCACACTTGATGCACCGAGGGGTTCGAAAATCTCGGCACGACCGAATGAATGATAATTGATCCCGTTGCTTTCCAATGCCACCCTCAGGGCTCGTTGGAGAATCTGGCTTGTGCCCGTCGCGTAGGCCCAATAAGTGCCTGGCTCATGGATAAGTGGCTTTTCGATAGGATACTGAGCCATGGAGTGCGTTAGCAAATGGAATACGGGAAAATCATCTTTAGCGCTTAGATAGTCCTCATTAAATTCAAGACCCGACTGCATTTGCAAAAGATCACGCCAAGTAATGGCACGACGTGGATCATCTGACCCTGACCATTCCTTAATTGGCGCACGGTCATCGAGCTCGAAAAGCCCTTTATTAATTGCTGCTCCGACCATCATTTGCGTTACGGTTTTTGCCATGGAAGCGCTATACGTCCGAGAGTTCATGTCAAAACCGTCGGCATAACGTTCTGCGATAAGCTCTCCCCCTTTTATGAAAACCATCGCACGGTGATCGTCTGACTTCGTATCAATGGCTTTTTGAAAAACCGTATCGAGTGCATATTCAATGCATCACCATCGATACCATAGTTTGCCGGCGACGCGGTTTTCCAAGGTTTCGGCTCTATCGGCGATAATGTCGGCACATCAACGAGTTCACCCGTAACAAGCGTGCATCCGTATCCTTCTCGATATACCGATTTTCTATGACCAAGCGGTCCGATACTGCCGGTAACTACTTTCTTTTCGCGATCGATTTTTACGGATACTACTTTCCTAAAGAGCTCTGATGCGTATGTCAGTTCAGTAGAACTAATGTCTTCCAACGCTCGCTTTGCAACGAAAGTCTCATTGCAAAAAGTCAAGCTTTTCATTCCAGCACCTAGCTTGGCCATATAATTTAAGTGATTGATCCCAAAGCCACCGAGAACGAGCACCCCAGTAGCACCGACACCAAAAGCTATTTTTCGCATATCCGGCATTGATTTTCTCTTTCTTCACTTAACAGTAAGCTTACTGACGTTTATTGCTTCGCTATACTTTATTCTTGAACTCGAGGGCGTTTAACGGTGGAATGATGTTGATCCATGGGGATGCTTCTTCAAGTTGTAATGCGAGGCGGAAGAGAAGCTCATCGTCGCCTTCTCTTGCGCTGAACAAAGATCCGGCAGGGAGCCCCCCCGTCGTTGTTCCTAGCGGAACGGACATGCTCGGTGCGCCTGATAGATTTGCGCCTATTGTGAATTGACAAAACTCTTCCACGCGTTGGTTCAGAGTATCGACGTCAACACGGGGGTCCATATGCGTCAATGGCGGGGTGGGAATAGCGTTTGTTGGGGATAGGATGAGATCAAATACGCCAAGCTCTTTTTCATAAAATGACTGGAATGATAGGATTTTTTGGATGGCCTCGGGCAATTCTGCTTGCCGCTGTTGATAGACTTCCACCTGTTTCAACGTATACGGACCAAAATAATCCTTCGTCACGGGCACACCCATTGCTTTGGAATGTGTTGCAACACGAGCAGCTGCACGAGCAGCGAATCCCAGCTCAGCATGGTCCCTGAACTGATCAGCAACCTCAAGGTCAAAAACAAATTCTTCGATAATGTGACCGAGACTTTCGCAAAGCTTGGCTGTTTCGTTCACAATTTTTTCAATCTCGGGGTCGACAGGAGTGCGATTGGGGCTGTCGAGCCAAAGACCAATGCGCAAAGGTCGATCGATCGGCTCAATTGAAGGAGTAATCGGTGGAAAGTCACCGCCTTCTGCAATTCGGAAAAGCTCAATTGAATCCCGAACAGAAATTGTACACGCGTGATGCACAACGATGTCCAGTTTTGATGCATTAGCCTCAACACCAAGCCTGTTACGGGATGGCTTGAAGCCAAAGAGGCCACATACACTTGAGGGTAAGCGAATGGAACCGCCGATATCCGATGCATGAGCGAATGGAACGACTCGTGCTGCCACCAAAGCGGCGGCGCCGCCCGACGACCCCGCCGCATCAAGATTTTTCCCCCAAGGATTATGCGTACTGCCATGGAGCAAGTTTGTGCTGCAAGGGAGCATACCGAACTCGGGCATCGTCGATCGACCAACAAATACGATACCGGCATCGCGCCACTTTTTAATGAACGTTTCGTCTTCCTCTTCCGGCAGAGCTTCAGCACGTGATCTGCTTCCCAGAAAATTTGGCTGCCCTTTAACGTTAAGAGTGTCCTTTGTGAATGTAGGAACGCCTGCGAACCTTGGGCGGAGGTCCGTAAGTTCAGAAGCCTCTTTTAAAGCAGAATCAAATCCCTCAAACGCAACAGCATTCAATTGAGATTGGGTCGCTTTCGTTCGCCGGATCGCCTCTTGCACTGCCTCGACGGGTGTCATATCGCCCGTTTTTATGGCATCTGCGATTGCAACACCATCTAAGAATTCTGCTGAGGTGCTGCTCGATGTAACAATCTGGGATGATTGATCAGCGCTGGAATCGACAGCTTCCGTCGACAATTCATTATTCAAGACGGGATGCTGTTTCTCCGCAGCGCTACCGTCGCGATTCTTTTCGTGGCTAGACTTATTATTTGCCATGTCTTTCTCCTATCGAAAATTACTATTTATAAATCCACCTACCTGCAGAAACCACAGCGTCAACTAACGAAAAGATCGTATCCATAAACACCTAGATGGTAACAAACTGTTCAAGAAGTAGACATTTTAAACGTGCAGACTTGAACCGTATATGGGCAATCTTTAACGAGATGTTCGCTGCAGTGAGGCAAAACCCCAAAACGGGGGTTCATTCTTGAAGGGGTGCCCTGATAGGGGTTACCCGGACCAAACAGTACAAATCCCAATGATAGGCCGACCATCAAACGCACTGTCTGGTAGACCCAAACCACGCATCATCGATCGATGCTCAAAGCCTTGGCGTCCCTTAACACCAAACCAAGCCTGACTGCGGCGTTGTCGTTTAGTCATACTTGCTCCTTTATAACCTGACCCGTAAGAAACTATATCAGCTTACGGGCAAAAGCTGCATATCCACGCGACAGCAATCAAAATCGTCAGGCTGCTACTTATTCAGTGACCACGCGTGATGCTTGTTCTCCAAGGCCTGTAACACCAAGCTTAATATTATCCATGTCCTTTAGGAAAATTGGAGGCGAAAACCCCATCCCAACCCCAGCTGGGGTTCCCGTTGCGATGATATCGCCAGGCTGCAGAGACATAAATTGGCTAATATAGCTGACGAGAAAAGAAACAGGGAAAATCATATTGCGCGTATTTCCCGCCTGTCTTCGAACGCCGTTCACGTCCAGCCATAAATCGAGATTTTGAACGTCAGCAACGTCATCTTTGGTCACTAACCATGGTCCAATTGGCGCAAAGCTGTCGGCACTTTTCCCCTTAAGCCATTGGCCAGACCGCTCTAGCTGATAGCTGCGCTCTGACACGTCGTTCACAAGACAAAAACCAGCAACATGATCGAGCGCGTTAGCAGCATCGACATATTTTGTTGGTTCGCCAATGACGACGCCAAGCTCCACCTCCCAGTCAGTTTTTTCTGAACCACGCGGCAAAACGATTGGATCATTTGGCCCAGACACGGCGGTTGTCGCTTTCATGAAAAGAATCGGCTCTTTGGGCGGTTCTAAGCCAGCCTCTTCAGCATGGTCCTTATAATTCAGCCCCACACAGACGATTTTTCCAATGTCGGCAACGCATGGCCCTATACGGGTGCCAAAGTCGATTTCAGGAAGATTTGAAAAATCAATATCTCTAAGACGCCCAAGTGAAGACGCAGATAAAATATCACCAGATATGTCCGGGAGTTCTTTTGAAAGGTCGCGCATGGTTCCTTCATCATCTAGAACACCAGGGCGCTCATGACCTTTGTTGCCATGCCGAAACAACCTCAACTTACCCTCCTAGTTCCCCTGCAATGCCTGAATGGCGTGGTTTTAGTGATCCAAAATCACAAGCTCTTTAAAACCCGCCGGGTCTTATCAAGCACATCAGCTAATATCTGTTCAGTATGAGCATAGCTGATTGAGCTTTGCTTGCAGACCAATGGCAGATGGTAAACGCCACTACGCACACAGGCATCTCTGTAGGTTTTGTCAAACTCAAAGTCGTGATGTTCAAGGATGTCGTGCCAATCCCGTGGTTCGTGATCCATAAAATACGTGCAAAACGCCGATGAATGCTTCTCTAAAACATCGTGAACATGCTGTTTCGTTGTTTCCGGTACACCGGCCGATGCGGACATAAATCGGTATTCCGCGGGGCTTACCCTGGGGCTAACTTTATCGAGTGATGGTTGCGACTTTACGTATAACTGTATCATGCCGTCCATTGTAACCGCCAAGGATTAGAATGATATCCTCTCGAACGTTGCAGCTTCAGAAATCGTTCTCTCTATTGATTAACCGGTTGAAGCGTGGGGGCGATCACCTCCAGAGCGGCATTAACAGGGATAAATTCCCGATCATCCCAAAACGTTCGCCCTAAATGCACGACCACCATATCCATGCTTGGTATTATATTAACAGACTGACCCTCG